>NZ_OZ026473.1:0-1381161 GCF_964019975.1 Spiroplasma endosymbiont of Monopis laevigella
TGAATAACACTGATAATAATCGAGAAAACTTTCAAAACATTTGAAATAAAGTTAGAAATTTTCTTCAATATGATGAAATGATTGATCCAAGTATTTTTAATAACTATATTAAAAACACTTATATTTATGATATTTTTGAAAATAAATGTTTAATTATTGTTGATTCACTATTCGCAAAAGAAATTTTAACTAAAAATATAACATTTAAAGTTAAAGAAATTTTAGAAAGAATTATTCAACAAAATCTTCAAATTGAATTTTTAGAACTTAATGAAGCAAAGAAGCAAAAAATATATGTAGAAAAAGATTTTGTTGAATTTAATAAATTGCAACAAATTAAAAAACAATTTCAATTTAATAACTTTGTTAAAGGAGAATCAAATAACGATGCTTATCAAGCAGCATTTTCAATTACCATAGAACTTGGTAGGTATTGAAATCCCTTATTTATCTATGGTAATTCTGGATTAGGAAAAACACATTTACTTCATGCTATTGAAAATGAAATATTAACAAAATATAATAATCAAAAAAAAGTACTTTACTTATCTTCTGAAGAATTTGGCCGTATGGTACCAGAAATTATTAAACAAAATATTAATGATATTGAAAAATTTAAAGATTCATTTAATCAATACGATGTTCTTCTCGTTGATGATATTCAATTTTTAGCTAATCGTAGTAAAACAAATGAAATATTTTTTCATATATTTAATAGCTTTGTTAACAAACAAAAACAAATTGTTATTACATCAGATAAACATCCTGATGATTTATATGGTTTTGAAGAAAGAAATGTTTCAAGATTTCAAAGTGGTTTAAGTGTTGGTATTGATTCACCAGATTTTGAAACTTCATTAATCATTTTAAAAGAAAAAAATAAGTCTTTAAATTATGATCCAAGCATTTTTACTGAAGAATCTTTAAGTTTTATTGCTTTAAATTTTAATAGTGATGTTAGAAAATTAGAAGGAGCATTAAATAGATTAATTTTTTACAGCATTTTATATATAAAGCCTAATCATTTAATAGTGCTTGAAGACGTTATGAAAGCTTTTAAAACATCAAATACTTCATTAAAAGAAAAACTAACTATTAAAAAAATTAAAACAATCGTATCTGAATATTATAATATTCCAATCAAATTATTGATTAGTACTTCTAGAGTTAAAACAATAACAATAGCACGCCATGTAGCAATGTATTTAATAAAAACACTTTTAAACGAATCATATACAAAAATTGGTTCTGAATTTGGAGGTAAAGATCATACAACAGTAATGAATGCTTATAACAAAATTAAAAAAAATATTGAAACTAATTATGAATTTAAAAAAAATATTGAAAGATTATCACGTGAATGTTTAAAACACAATTAATCCACTATTTTAATCATAAATTATTAACATATAAAATTCTTATTTTTTCTTTATTTTATAAGTTAAAATTAGTTATCCACATTAATCCACATCATAATATTACTAATAATTAAATAAATAATAATAATTAATATATATAATATATAATTAATTATTAATGTTTAAAAATGGGAGATATTTATGAAAATTGAAATCAAAAGTTCTATATTATTCAAAATAATAAAAAAAATAATAAAAATAACAATTTCTAATAATAATTATGAAGAATTATCTTGTTTTTTATTAGAAGTTGAAAAAGAAAAAATAATTTTAACTGCATCTAATGGTAATTTATCATTAAAATATGAACTAAATAATAATGAAAAATATTTAAAAATATTAAACATCGGTTCAGTATTAATTAATACTAAAATTATCTATGATATTTTTAGTAAACTAGAAGATGAATGAATTTTATTTGAACTTAAAATTAATAATTTAATCATTAGTAATTTTAAAAATGATAATAATGATTTTATCTTTAAATTAAGTACAATGACAATTGAAAAATTTCCAAAAATCAACTTTAACAAAAATATTAAAAATAAAGTATCTTTTAATAAAAATTTGTTACAAAATATAAATGAACAAATTGCTTTTGCAACAAATACAAACAATAATAAACCAGCATTAAGTGGAATTAATTTTAAATTTAATGATCAAAAGTTATTTGTTACAGCAACTGATGGATATTGTTTAGCAAAAAAGTGATTTTCTTTTGAAGAAAAATTAGAATTTAATAATAAAGAGTTTAATATTCCAGTTCATTTATTAAACGAAATTGATAAAATTACTAGTGATTTAAATTCAAATATAAATTTTTATTTTGAAAATGATTATAATTTAATTATTGAAATTGAAAATTTTTTATTTCAAACACGAATGATTGAGGGTACTTATCCAAATACGGATGATATTATTAAAAATATTATAGAAAAAGAAAAAAATATTATTGAAATTAATAACGTTAGAGAATTTTTAAAAATTATTGAATTATCAATAATTTTAGCAAAAAAAGATACTTCACCTATGATTCAATTTTGAATCAATGTAGAAAAAAATGATTTTAAAATTAATTGTTTATCTAATAATGATAGTATAGGTGAAGTAATTGAACAATTTAAAAAATTTCATATTGTAAAATCTAAAAGTTTAAAAGAAGAAATAAAAGTAGTTTTTAATTCAAAATTAATTATTAATACTTTAAAATCTTTTAATAAATGTAAAAAAGTAAATTTGAAAATTTCTTGACCAAAAAATTATACAATTATTGATAGTGAAGAAGAAACTGGGTTATTACAACTAGTTTTACCAATTGGAGAAAAATAATATGATATAACTAAATAAAATAGTTATTTTTAATTAATAAGCTAAGAAAGGGTAAAAAAATAATGAAGAAGAAATTACGATTGTTAAGTATGTTTACTATTTTAATTTTTACTAATTTAAATATAATTGCTTGTAAAAATAAGCAAGATACTATTAGTGAATTTTATGTTTTAGGGGATAGTTTGTCAGATACTGGTGCAGGAACATTTGCACAAAATCAATATTTAGAAAATAGTAATAGTAAATGTAAACATTTTCAATTAGATAAACCTTATTATAATAATTGTTGAAGTAGTAATAAAGTAGCTTCACAATTAATTGCTGAAAAATTAAATATTAATTTTAAACCTGGGTGATTATTTAACATCAATGGTAAAACATTTCAAAGTTTGGGTAATAATTATGCTTATGGAGGAGAAGTTGCTGATAGCAGTGATAATAATTTAGATATTATTAAAACTTTTGATTTGTCTCATCAAACACAAATGTTGTTATTACAACATTCTTTACAAAAAAAAGATGTTATTTGAATAGAAATGGGAGCTAATGATATTGCTAATTTAATGAATAAAACAGATCCTAGTATTATTAACAGTAAAATTAATAATGTAATAAATGAAGAAAAAAAAGCAATAAAATTATTAATTAAAAATGGTGCAAATAAAATTATTATTAGTGATGTTCCTGACTTAACATTAACACCAAAAATTAAAAAGATATTGCATAATAATCAACAAAAAATACAAATAGCACGTAAAACATGTATTGAATATCAAAAACAATGAAAGAAAATGATATTAGAAATGAAAATAATTTATAAAAATATTATTACACCTTTTTTTCTTTCAAAAGAATTAGCAACTGATATGAATAATTTTAAAAATAAAATTCCAGATGGATTTGTTGAAACTAGTGCTACAATTTGTAAAATGATGTCTAAAGAAACAAAATATTCTTATAAACCGGTTTTTAATTCTGGAGTTAATGAAAGTAATTTAAATAAATATTTTTATTTTGATGAATTTCATCCAGGTATGTGATTTCATCAACAAATGGCAAATAGTATTATTAGTTTAATAGAAAATTTTAAATAGATTTTTTGTTAAATATTTTTAAAAAAAGTAATTTATTATTTTTGAATAAAGATTTTTTAATTTTTCTTTTAAAAAAATTATGTTGTTTTAAATCAAAAAAAATGTATAATTTATACATAAAATGTAAAATAATATGCTTATTTTAAAGAATAAAAAGTCTTTTTTTTGAATTTATTTTTGAAATTTTAAATATTTTCATTAATTTAATAATGAAAATATTTAATGATGAAAGAGAGTGAAAATAGTGAGCACAAGGACTCCAAATGATTATAATGCTAACTCAATTCAAGTTTTAGAAGGACTAGAAGCAGTTAGAAAACGACCTGGAATGTATATTGGTTCCACTGCAGAAAGAGGATTACATCACTTAGTTTGAGAAATAGTTGATAATGCTGTTGATGAAGTTATTGCTGGTTTTTGTACAAAAATTTCTGTAACTATTACTAAAAATAATGAAATATTAGTAAAAGATAATGGTCGAGGTATTCCTACTGATATACATCCAAAGACTAATATTTCAACAGTAGAAACGGTTTTTACTACATTACATGCTGGTGGAAAATTTGATAATGGTTCTTATAAAGTATCAGGTGGTTTACATGGTGTTGGTGCTTCAGTAGTAAATGCTTTAAGTAAGTATTTGGAAGTTACTATTTACCGTGATGGTAATATTTTTTTTCAAAAATATATTGAAGGTGGTAAACCAGAATTACCATTGGCAATTATTGGACAAAGTGATAAAAAAGGAACAACTGTTTTATTTAAACCTGATGAAAGTATTTTTACTGAAACTGTAAATTTTAGTTTTATAATAATTAAAACAAGGTTAAGACAACTTGCTTTTTTAAATAAAGGTTTAACTATTCAAGTTATTGATGAACGTGAAAATAAAGAAGAAACTTTTTGTTATGAAGGGGGCATTAAAGAATATGTTGCCTTTTTAAATAATAAATTTGAACCTTTAAAACATGAAATTATTTATGGAGATTTTGAAATAAATGGTATAAACACAGAAATAGCTTTTCAATATAATGAAAGTGAAGAATCTCAAATATTTTCATTTTGTAATAATATTAATACACCTGAAGGTGGAACACATGAAGATGGTTTTCGTTTAGCATTAACAAGAGAATTGAATTCTTATGCGAAAAAAAATAATCTTTTAAAAAATAATGATGAAACATTTACTGGTGATGATGTTAAAGAAGGAATTTTAGCAATTATTTCAATTCAACATCCTAATCCACAATATGAAGGGCAAACTAAAACAAAGCTTGGTAATTCTGAAGTTAGAAAAATTGTTTCTAATGTAACTGGAAAAATAATTAATAAATTTTTATTGGAAAATCCTGCTGAAGCAAAAATTATTATTAACAAAGTTATTTTATCAGTAAGTGCACGTTTAGCATCTAAAAAGGCACGTGAGAATATTATGACTTCGAGAAAAAATCCTTTACAATTTTCTAATTTACCTGGTAAATTAGCAGATTGTTCTTCTAAAGATCCAACTAAAACAGAAGTTTTTCTTGTCGAAGGTGAGTCAGCTGGTGGAACTGCAAAGTTGGGAAGAAGTAGAGAAATTCAAGCAATTTTACCATTAAGGGGAAAAATAATTAATGTTGAAAAAGCACGACTTTTAAAAGTTTTTTCTGACGAAGAAATAAATAATCTTATTATTTCCTTTGGCTGTGGTGTTGGTAAAGAATTTAATATTACTAAATTACGTTATCATAAAATTATTATTATGACTGATGCTGATGTTGATGGTTCACATATTAAAACATTATTATTAACATTTTTTTATCGTTACATGCGTCCCTTAATTGATGCTGGTTATATATATATAGCTCAGCCTCCTTTATACAAATTTTATAGTGGTAAATTTGTTAAATATGCATATAATGATCAAGAATTGCAAGAAATTAAAGATAATTTTAATGGAACTAATTTTAACATTCAACGTTATAAAGGTTTAGGAGAAATGAATGCCACACAACTATGAGAAACAACTATGGATCCACAACATAGAATTTTATTACAAGTAAGTATTGATGATGCTTCAGAAGCAGATGAAACTTTTTCAATATTGATGGGGAAAGATGTATTTCCACGAAAAGAATTTATTCAAGAAAATGCTAAATATGTAAAAAACATTGATGCTTAAAAGTTAATAAAATAAAATTAGGAGTTTATATATGAGTGAAATAACTAAAAAAAATGAAACATTTATTTCTAATAAATATGTTCGTAATATATCTGATGAAATGAGAACTAGTTTTTTAGAATATTCAATGTCAGTTATTGTTTCAAGAGCTTTACCAGATGCAAGAGATGGATTGAAACCAGTACATCGTCGAATTTTATATTCTTTAGCAATTTTAGGTATGACACATGATAAACCTTATAAAAAAGCAGCACGTATTGTTGGAGAATGTATTGGAAAATTTCATCCTCATGGTGATATTGCAGTTTATGAAACAATGGTAAGAATGGCACAAGAATTTAATTATCGTTATCCTTTAGCTGATGGCCAAGGTAATTTTGGTTCAATTGATGGTGATAGTGCTGCTGCTATGAGATATACTGAAGTTAGAATGAGTAAAATGGCAGGAGAGTTGGTTAAAGATTTAAATAAAAATACAGTTACTTTTGTTGAAAATTATGATGGTGCTGAAAAAGAACCTAGTGTTTTACCAGCTTATTTTCCTAATTTATTAGTTAATGGAACAACAGGTATTGCTGTTGGAATGGCAACAAGTATTCCACCACATAACTTAAGAGAAATAGTTGATGCAATTATTTTTGTAGCTCAAAATCCTGATTGTGATATTATGGAAATATTAGATATTGTTAAAGGACCTGACTTTCCTACAGGTGCAATGATTTTAGGTGTAAATTCATTTAAAAATGCTTATTTAAACGGAAGATCAACAATAACAGTTCGTAGTAAAACTAAAGTTGAAAAATTATCAAATGGTAAACCTGCAATTATTGTTGAAGAAATACCTTATCAAACTAATAAAACTAATTTAATAAATAATATAGTTAAAGCAGTTCAAGAAAAAAAAGTAAATTATATAACTGATTTGCGAGATGAATCTAATCGTGAAGGAATAAGATTAGTATTAGAAATTAAAAATATTGATTATGCTGAACTTATTTTAAATCAACTATATAAATTTACTTCATTACAAACAACATTCACAATAAATTTATTAGCATTACATAATAAACAACCTAAAGTAATGAATTTAAAAGAAATGATTGAAATTTATATTGAACATCAAATTGAAATTATTCTTAATAAGTCTAATTTTGAATTAAAAAAATATGAACATCAATATCATATTATTTTTGGTCTTGTTAAAGCATTACAAAATATTGATGAAATTATTAAAATAATTAAGGAATCAAAGAAAACAGAAGAAGCATTAACTAATTTACAGAATAAATTTGAATTTTCTGAAAAGCAAGCTAAAGCAATTTTAGAAATGAAACTGCAACGTTTAACAGATTTAGAACAAGAAAAATTAAATAATGAATTATCATTTATTAATGAAGAAATTATTCGATTAAGAACTTTAATTAATGAACCTTATAAGCAAATAGAATTAATGATTTCTCAGTTAACAACAATTAAAGAAAATTATGGTGATGATAGAAGAACTGAAATTATTGAAAATTATGAAGGTGAAATTATTGATGAAGCTTTAATTAAAGAAGAACAGGTGGTTATAACTCTTTCAAAAAGCGGTTATATTAAACGTTTACCTTTAGACACATATAGAATTCAACATCGTGGTGGTGTTGGTGTTAAAGGTGCTGGTGGCACTGATATTAATACTGATGATATTGATAAAGTTTTAATTACTTCAACTCATTCTGATTTGTTAATATTTAGTAATAAAGGGAAAGTTTATCGAATTCGTGCTCATAAGGTACCAAATTATTCAAGAACGGCTAAAGGAACACCAATTGTTAATTTAATAGCAACAGAAAAAAATGAGACTATTAAAACAATAATTGCTATATCAGAAGATTATGATATAAATGCTAATTTATTTTTTGTTACTAAAAAAGGAATTATTAAACGTTCAACTTTAGATCAATTTAAATCTATTTACCAAAATGGTAAAATAGCTATTAAATTGCGTTCAAATGATCAATTAGTAGATGTGCTGAAAACTACAGGTAATAATGAAATAATTATTGCTGTGGCTAATGGACGAGCAGTTAGAATCAATGAAAATCAAGTTAGAGTAATGTCAAGAATAGCTAGCGGAGTAAAAGGAATAGATACAAAAGGTACTCATGTAATTGGGATGTGTTCTAATAAAGATGGTGATTTAGTTGTCTCTATTAGTGAGAAAGGTTATGGAAAAATATCACGATTTGAAGAATATCGTTTAGCAAATCGTGGTGGTAAGGGTGTAATTTCAATGAAATTAGCTCAAAAAACAGGAAAATTAATTGGTATAAATTCAATAAATAACACTAATAATAGTAATGATTTATTAATTATGACTTTAAAAGGTACAGTTATTAGATTTTCTTTAGAAGATATAAGAACTACAAGTAGAAATACTATAGGTGTTAAATTAATTAGATTTAAAACAGAAGAAGATGCAATTTCTTCAATTGTAACAATCCCAATCACTAAAGAAAAAACTATTTTTATTGATTAATTTAAGAGGTGCTAAAATGATTGATATAGAAAAAATACGTAATAATTTGGAAAAAACTATTAATAAAATAGAAACAAGGGGCCAAAGTTATAAAAATGAAATAAATAAAATTTTTAATTTAGATTTAGAAATAAGAATTTTAAAAACAAAAAATCAAAAATTAGAAGAAACAAGAAATAAGCAATCTAAACAAATTGGTGAATTATTAAAAAATAAAAAAAATGATCAAATAAAAAAAATTAAAGATGATATGATTATTTTAAAAGAAAAAATTATAAAAAATAATTTAAAAATTGTAGATTTAGAAGATAAAATATATGAATTACAATTAGTAATTCCTAATATACCACATTTTTCAGTTCCACAAGGAAACGATGAAACTAATAATCAAGAAGTTAGAAAATGAGGGAAAATTATTAAAAAAAATAGTAAACCACACTGAGAAATTGCTGAAAAATTAAATATAATTGATTTTTCAAAAGCAACTAAATTAAGTGGTACTAGATTTATTATGTATAAAAATAAAGGTGCTTTATTAGTTAGAGCATTAATGAATTTTATGATTGATTCTCATTTAAAAAATGGTTATTCTGAATTTTTACCACCATTAATTATTAATAAAGAAAACTTATTTGGTACAGGGCAACTTCCTAAATTTAAAGATGATTTATTTCAATTAAATAATGAACAGTATTTAATTCCAACAGCAGAAGTTCCTTTAACAAATATTTATCGCAATGAAATTATTAATTTTTCTGAATTACCAATAAAAATGTGCGCTTATACACCATGTTTTCGTTCAGAAGTTGGTTCTGCTGGTAGAGATACAAGAGGAATAATTAGGTTACATCAATTTAATAAAGTAGAATTAGTTCAAATTGTTGATCCTGAAAAATCTTATGATGCCCTTGAAGAGTTAACTAAAAATGCTGAATTAATTTTACAAAAATTAGATATTCCTTATAGAGTTATTAATTTATGTAGTGGTGATATTGGTTTTAGTGCTGCTAAAACTTATGATTTAGAATTATGATTACCTTCTCAAATGTGTTATCGTGAGGTTTCTTCATGTAGTAATTGTGAAGATTTTCAAGCAAGAAGAATGGAAACTAGAGTTAGTCAAGATAATAAGAAAGTAGTTCCACATACACTAAATGGATCAGGATTAGCTATTGATCGAGTTGTTGCAGCAATTTTAGAAAATTTTTATGTTGAAGAAGATAATGTTGTAAATATACCTATTATTTTACAACATTATATGAATAATTTAAAAACTATTTAATTTATAATGTTTCACGTGAAACATTATAAATTAAAAAAAATGTATTTTTTTATAAAAAAAATTGTTATAATTAATAATGCCACTGCAACAATTACATTCGAACCGGGTCAGGACCGAAAGGTAGCAGCCATAAGGATTAGGATTGTGTGCGGTGGTTTTATTTTGAAAAATAAAAAAGAGGTTTCTTTAAATGAAAAAACAAAATTACATGGAAATTGCCTTAAAACTTGCTAAAAAAGCTGCTATTAATGGTGATGTTCCAATTGGTGCAATTATTGTTGATGAAAATGATAATATTATCGGTAGAGGATTTAACAAAAAGGAAAAAGACAAAGATCCAACTCAACATGCGGAAATTATTGCAATAAAAAAAGCATGTAAAAAAATTAATAATTGACGTTTGTTAAATTGTACTATTTATACAACATTAGAACCATGTTTAATGTGTGTAGGTGCTTTGTTACAAACAAGAATAAAACATATTGTTTTTGCTTTAAAAGATAGTAAATTTGGATGTGTTGAATCACTCTATAATTTAACATTAGATAAAAGATTTAATCATCGTAGTGAATATACTTATTCTTTAAACTTAGATAGTAAAGAAATGTTACAAAGTTTTTTTGGAGAAATTCGTAATTTATAATAATTGTTTTTATAACAAATTTTATAAAAAATTGTTAGGATAAATATAGGTGATTTAAATGAAACATAAATCTTTTTATAGAAAGTATCGACCAAATTCTTTTTCAGAAATAATTAGTCAGGATAATATTGTAAGAATATTAAAAAATTCTATTTTAAATAATAGTTTTAATCATGCTTATTTATTTTCAGGCTCAAAAGGTACAGGAAAAACATCAACGGCTAAAATATTTGCTAAAGCAATTAATTGTCAAAATAACATTGATGGAGATGCATGTAATACTTGTGAAAATTGTATAAACATTAGTTCAAATAATTGTATTGATATTTTAGAAATTGATGGTGCTTCCAATAATGGTGTTGATGAAATAAGAAGTATTAGAGATAATATTAACTTATTACCGATGAATTTTAAATATAAAGTTTATATTATTGATGAAGTTCATATGTTAACAACTTCTGCTTTTAATGCATTATTAAAAACCTTAGAAGAACCACCACAACATATTATTTTTATTTTAGCAACAACAGAACCGTATAAAGTAATTCCAACTATAATTTCTCGTTGTTTATGATTTGAATTTAAAAAAATTAATGTAAATGAAACTAAAAAACATTTTATTGATGTTTTAACAAAAGAAAAAATTAATTTTGAGGTTGAAGCAATAGAGGAATTAGCAATATTGACCGAAGGTTCTTTACGTGATGGTTTAAATTATTTAGAAAAAACATTTAATTATGGTAACAATATAACACTTAAAAATGTTGAAAAAATATTTTCTGTTTTATCAACAAAAAATAAAATATTATTTTTAATTAATATATTTAATTGTAATATTGAGCAAGTAATAAAACAATTAACATTATTTGATGAATATACTATTCAATATAAAAAAAATATTATTGATTTTATTTATATTCTTGAAGAAATATTAATTTATGCTATTACTAAAAAAACAGAATTACTTAAAATGATAAATATTCAACAAGTAAATATTTTTTCTGAAGTAGTAAAATCTGATTTACTTTTAATTTTAAATTCATTTAATGAAATTTTAATTCAAGAAGATGTTGATGATTTAAAACCAATATTAATACTAAAAATATTAAATTTAATTAAAAATTTTGAGAATAAATATTCATTAAATTATTTAGAAAAAGCAAAAATATCTATTATGAATATAGAAAATAAAAGTATAAATTTAAATAGTAAAGATGAAATAACAAAAATTTTAAAAAAAAGCGAAATAGATAAAAATAATGAAGAATTAACTTCAATTTTAGTAAAAGAAGAAAATACTAATATTAAAGAAAAAGAAATTTTTGATGTACCAACTGTGAAAAATTTAAAAAATGATGAGATAATTGATAAAGCCATTAATTTAATTTTACAAGCTGATAAAAATATTAGAAAAGAAGTTAGTGAAAAGTGAAAAAATATTTCTAAATTTATTAATGATAATAAATTTAGAAACATAACTAAAGTTTATATAAATACTATTATTGCGGCAGCATCTACTAATGGCATTATTATTATTACCAAAAACATTATTCAATCTGATTTAATAAATCAAAGTTTTTTAAGTAAAGAACATAGAGAATTTTTAAATATTTTATTAGAAAATGAATATATGATTTATGCCCTTGATAAAAATCAATGACAGGAAACAAGAAAAAAATATCAAGAGTTACTAACAAAAAAAATATTACCAAAACCAGTAGATATTGTAATATCAAAACCTGTAATTGAGTCATTTACCAACGTAGATAGAGATCCGACTTTAAATTTTATTAAAAAAATATTTACTGAAATTGAAGAAATATAAAAATATGAGGTGAAAAAAATATGGATATGAAAAGAATGTTAGCACAAGCACAAGCAATTCAAGGAAAGTTAACAAAATTTAAAAAAGAAGAATTTACTTTTTCTGATATTGATGGTTTGGTTAAAATTATTATAACAGGTGGACGTAAACTAGTTTCAATTAATATTGAAGGATTATTGAAAGAAGCAGAGAATGATTATTCAAGTATTAATGATATGTTACAAACAGAACTAAATAAAGCATTAAAACAAATAGATGAAAAAGAAAAAAATATTGCTGGCAAGTTTTAGAAGAGTTTAGTAATTTTAGCATAGAAAGAGGTAGAAAAATGTTATTTATTACCTTTGAAGGGCCAGAAGGTGCAGGTAAAACTACAGTTTTAAAAATGATTAAAGAACAATTAAAACAAGATGGTTTTGATGTTATTATTACGAGAGAACCAGGTGGTAGCGAAATTTCTGAACAGATAAGACAAGTTATTTTAAATAAAGAAAATACATTAATGGATCCATGAACAGAAGTTTTGCTTTATATTGCAGCTAGAAGACAACATTTAATTGAAAAAATTCTGCCAAATAAAAACAGTAATAAAATCATTATTTCTGATCGTTTTTCTGACTCAACTTTAGCATATCAGGGTTATGCTAGAAATTTAGATATTGATAAAATAAATCTTATTCAAAAACTTATTTTTGAAGATTATCAACCTGATTTGACAGTTTTATTTGATATTAAACCAGAAACAGGTTTACAACGAATTTTATTAAGAAAAGGTGAAAAATTAAATAGATTAGATGAAGAAACATTAGAATTTCATCAAAAAGTATATAATGGTTATAAAAAAATTGCTATTAGTAATCCAAATCGCGTTCATACAATAAATGCTAATTTATCAGAAAAAAAAGTTTTTAATAGTGTTTATGAACTAATCATAAATTTAGTTGAAGAAAAAGGTTTTAAAGAAAAAAAATTAAAATTAGAGGATCTAATGAAGGAAAATAATGTAATTTTATTTGAAAATGAAGAATCAGAAAATTTTTCTATTTTTGCAATGGAAAATATTCCACAGGTAATTTTATTGTATTCGAAAAATAAAATATTAAATATAAATGTTAGTAATAAGTTAATAAAAAAAATTATTTGTAAAAATAATAATCAATTAAAAAAATGTACTGAAGAAAATATGTGTCAAAATTGTTTTAAAATTAAAACTAATAGTTATTTTGATTTTAAAAAATTTGATTTTAGTAAAAATAATATTATGAATAAAAATATTGTTTTAGAAATTATTAATGATTTTTCTAAAACTAATTTAGAAAAAGATGCTAGTAAAATTTATTTAATAAATCAAATTGAATTTTCTTCAATTTCAGCTTCAAATGTTATGCTTAAAACTTTAGAAGAATTATCTAAAAATATTTATGTAATTTTTACTACCACTAATATTAATCAAATACTCCCTACTATTAAATCTCGTTGTCAATTGATAAATTGTTCAAAAGAAAATGATATATTTGTTAGTAACAATTATGATGATGAACAATTATTAATATTAAAAATATTTTCAAATACTATTTTTTTGACAGATGAAAGTAGTAAACTTAAATTAAAAAAATATATTGAAATTATTAAACAATTTATTATTAATGATAATGATAAAAAGGTTAACAATCAACTTTTGAATAAAAAAATAGTTAGTTTAAAAGAAGAAATTATTTACTTTTTTAGATTTTTTAATTTAGTAGTTTTTAATAAATTAACTTTTCTTTTATTTAAAAAGTATGATTTTAATAATTTTTTTATCGAAAGTTTAGTTAATTTATGAAAAAATAGTAATTTAAAAAATATAGCCTATATTTTAGAACAAATTTCATTTACAATTACCAAATTAAAATTTAATGTTAACTTAAATTTATTAATAAATTCTTTTCTTATTAAGGTAAGTGATAATTAAACTATGGAAAGTACAAAAAAAATTTTAATTTTAAATCAAGATGATAAAAAAATTAAACTTATTCAAAGAAAAGATATGTTTTGTGTTTCTTTAGATACTATTTTATTAAGTAATTTTATTAAAATAAAACCTAGTACTAAAACAATAATTGATTTTGGAACTAATAATGCTGTTATTCCAATAATTTTATCGGCAAAATTTCAAGGAAAAGTAATTGGTATTGAAATTCAAGAGCCAGCTGTTGAACTTGCTTTAGAAAATATAAAACTTAATGATTTAGAAAAAAGAATTGTCATTGTTCATGAAGACATAAAAATTTATGCTCAAAGAGAAAAAGAAAAAGTTGATTTAATTGTATGCAATCCACCTTTTTTCCCTTTATGGGATAAAAGCAAAGTAAAAGCACAACCTTTAAAAATTCCAGCAAGACATGAAGTATATATTAATTTAGAGGAGATTATTGCTAGTGCAAGTAAATTATTAAAAGACAAAGGGCGATTGGTTATGATAAATAGTGTAGAAAGAATAAATGAAACATTACTTTTATTAAAAAAATATCAAATTACACCTAAAAAATTACAAATAGTTTATCCTAAAATTAATCAGGCTGCCAATGTTTTTTTAATTGAAGCAGGATTTTTAGCGAAAGAAGGAATGATTGTTTTGCCACCATTGATTTGTCATAATGAAAATAATACTTATATTGATGAAATAGCAAAGTGATATAAATAATCTTAATATAAGTGTAAGGTTAGGTGTTTAAAATGAATATTAATTGATTAAATAAACTTAATAAAAAAATAACTTACTTATTAGCTGTATCAGGTGGTCCAGATAGTATGTTTTTATTAGATAATTTAGTACGTAATGAGTTTAAAATTATTGTTTGTCATGTTAATTATCATAAACGTTGAAGTAGTAATGTTGATGAGCAAATTGTTCGAGAATATTGTACAAATAATAAAATAACTTTAGAAGTAAAAAATATTAAAGAAGAGGAATACAATAAAAAACAAAATTTTCAAAGTCAAGCACGTGTACTTAGATATGATTTTTTTAATGAAATTGCTCAAAAATATCAAGTTTATAATCTTGTTGTAGCACATCATATTTACGATTTACTTGAAACATATATTATTCAAAAACAACGCAAGGCAATAGTTTCTTATTATGGATTAAAATTTAAAACAACATATAAATCTTTATCGGTTTATCGTCCAATGTTAGAATTAAAAAAAGAAGATATTATTGACTATTTAACTTTGTATCATATTAAATATGGATTTGATGAAACAAATGAATTAATTATTTATGAAAGAAATCGAATTAGACAACAACAAATTAATAAACTTACTGATTTTGATATTAATTTAATGTTAAGTGAAATTAAAGAATTAAATAGTGAACAAGAATTACTGAAAGATGAACTTGAAGTAATTTATAATACTATTATTAATGATGATGTGCTCGCTATTAATGAGTTTAAAAAATATGAATTTAAATTACAACAAATGATTATCTATGAATTTTTAAGCCAATATGATGAAGAATTAGTTTTATCTTTAAAAAAGGCTAAAATTAAAGAAATAGTTAGAGTTTTAACTAAATCTAGTAAACCAAATATTACTATTTGTATTTCTGAAAATACTTGAGTTATTAAAGAATATAATTTTGCATATATTAGTGAAAAAAATGAACCAAAACAATTTAGTTATAAAATTTCTAAAATAAATAACTATAATTTTAAGGAAATTACTATTTCTAAAACTGAACCAACAGGTGGTGAATTTCAAGCTTTATATATTAATAAATCAGATTTTCCATTAACAATTAGAACTAATAATGGTGAAGAAGAAATTGAGACACCATTTGGTACAAAAAAAATTAATCGTTTATTTATTGATAATAAAATTCCATATCGTGAACGTCTTATATGACCAGTAATCATAAATTCAAGCGGAAAAGTAGTGGCAATTCCAAAATTATCAGTAAATAAAAACAATATTAGTGAGAAACCTAATTTGTATGTGCTAAAATATTATGGTATTATTTAAGAAAATAAATTAGAAATTAAACGTAGGTGAAAAAATAATGCAAACGCGAATTAAAATTAATTGAATAATTGTTGCACTATTCGTTGCTTTTTTAGTATTTGTTGGAATTTTATTGTGATATTTTTTAAGAGGAAATGCTTTAACTTTAGATCAATTTCAATTAGAAACACTACTTAGAGATGGTAAACTCCCTAGCAATAGTAGTGACACTGTTAGCAAAATTGATGGAGTACAAGTTCAATTTTTTGATCATACTACTTATATTACAGGTTTTTTAGGAATTAATGGTAAGGTAAAACGATTTGAAGCGACAGTTTCTGGAACTGCTATAGGTGGTTTTTATCATGATGTTATTGAAAAATTATTCAGAAAAGATAAAGATGGTAAAGGCTTTGATATTAATCCCACAATTATTAGTGAATTAGTTCCCTTTTGAAAAACATTTTTAATTAGTATGTTTCCAATATTAGTATTAGTTGGTGGTTCATTTTGATTATTTTCTAAAATGAATAAAATGGGTGCCGGTGGTGGCATGAGTCCTTTTTCAATGGGAAAAAGTCGTGCTAAGATTAGAACATCAGATACTAGATTTACTGATGTTGCTGGTATTAAAGAAGAAAAATTGGAATTAGAAGAAGTTGTTCATTTTTTAAAGTTTCCACAAAAATATGCACAAATGGGTGCAAGAGTGCCAAAAGGAGTTCTTCTTGTAGGACCGCCTGGTACTGGTAAGACTTTATTAGCAAAAGCAGTTGCTGGTGAAGCAGGTGTTCCTTTCTTTTCAATTTCTGGTTCTGAATTTGAAGAAATTTTTGTTGGAGTTGGAGCTTCAAGAATTAGAGAAATGTTTACTACTGCTAAAAAAAGTGCTCCTTGTATTATTTTTATTGATGAAATTGATGCAGTAGGAAGAAAACGTGCCTCAGCTTCAACTGCAACTAATGAACAAACTTTAAACCAATTATTAGTTGAAATGGATGGATTTGAAACTAACTTGGGAGTTATTATTATGGCTGCTACTAACCGTGCTGATGTACTTGATGAAGCGTTATTACGTCCAGGTAGATTTGATCGTCAAATTTCTTTAAGTTGACCTGATATTAAAGAACGTGAAGCAATTTTACGATTACATGCTCGTAATAAAAATATTTCGCCAAAAGTTAATTTTCAAAGAATAGCAGAGAGAACGCCAGGATTTAGTGGTGCACAATTAGAAAATGTATTAAATGAAGCAACGTTGTTAGCTGTTCGTCATAATAAAACAGTTATTGGTTTAGTAGAAATTGATGAAGCTATTGATAGAGTTGTTGGTGGACCTGCTAAAACTTCAAGAGTAATTACTGATATGGATAAAAAAATAGTATCATATCACGAAGCTGGACATGCTCTTATTGGTTTAAAACTAGAATATGCTTCTAAAGTTCAAAAAGTTACAATAATACCACGTGGACAAGCAGGTGGATATACTATTATGACTCCTAAAGAAGATACTATGTTTTATTCAAAAGTACATTTAAGAGCAACTATTACTGGTTATTTAGGTGGTCGCGCTTCAGAAGAGATTATGTTTGGTAATGCAAATATTACTACTGGTGCTCATGATGATTTAGAAAAAGCAACAAATATTGCCAGAAAAATGATAACTGAATATGGAATGTCATCTGAATTAGGATTAGTTCAATTTGAAAGTCCACGTAATGAGTATTCACCTTTTGCAGCAAATAAGTTTTCTGATGATATTGCATCTAAAATTGATGGAGAAATTAAAAAATTATTAGATGTTTGTTATATTGAAGCAGTAGCAACAATTAAAAAACATAAAGATACATTAGAGTTAATTGCTAAGTCATTAATGACTTTAGAAACAATTACTGCTGAACAAATAGAATATATTGATAAATATAATAAATTACCAATTGAAGTAATAGAAATGCAAAAAGAAATGCAAAAAAATAGTAAAAATCCTTCCAAAGAGGATAATGAATCAAATGATAAAAAGGAAGATAATAATTCAGGGACTGATGATGATACAATATCAGTTGTTCCTAAGAAGAAATAATTAAGTTATTATAATAAAAAAACAAAACTTACTATTTTAATATTTTCGATAATGTGTAAGTTTTGTTTTATTTTCTTTTTTTATTTGGTAAATATAATATAAAAAGTAATAAGGAGAAAAAACAATGTTGGAAAAACATGAATTAGTAGAAAAAATATTATTAAGTACTGATGTAATCAATAATAAAATTATTGAACTTGCAAAATCAGTTAATAGTTATTATAAAGATAATAAAGAGCCCATTATTTTAGTAGGGATATTAAGAGGATGTTTACCTTTTTTATCACAATTTATGTTAAACCTTAAGATTGATTGTTTGGTTGATTTTATGTATGTAGAGTCATATTTAGGACAAACAAAGGCGGTAAATAAACCAAAAATAAGAATGGATGTTATTCATAATGTTAAGGGTCGTGACTTATTAATTGTTGAAGATATTATTGATTCAGGTAATTCGTTATTTAAAATTCGTGATCATTTACAAGAACTTGGAGCAAAATCGGTAAAAATAATTACTCTTTTAGATAAGAAATCTAAAAGAGTTGCTAAAATTGAAGCTGATTGATATGGCTTTGAAGTTCCTGATCATTTTTTAGTAGGATATGGTCTTGATTATGATGAAAAATTGAGAAACTTACCTTATGTTGGTATTGCTGACCTTAATAAAATTGCAATTTTAGAAAAATGTAAAAAAAGTAGTTAAGTAAATAAGTTTAGAATTTAATAATAATATTAAAATTTTTATTTTTTAATATAGTTCAAATATAATTAGCATTATTTTATTATGATAAAATTATACTATTAGCATTTTTTAAGTTGTATAAGAATATTGGAGTTATAATGAGCAATCTTTTTGTTAATGTTTTAAGAGGAATCAAGAAAAGATTATTACAATATTTAGGTATTATAATACTATTAGTTATTGTAATTTCTACTCTTTCTGCACTTTATGGTACAGCATCAAGAGCTGAATCAGGTTTTTATACAGTATTAAACAATAGTGGTAAATATGACTATCGTATTAATTTACAATTATTAAATAATTATAAAGATACTGCTACTGCAACATCAAGAATCCAAACAATTATCAAAAAACAATTTAAAGATCATCTGCAAAAGCAAGAAATTTATAAACAGATAGATGAAATTAAAGAAAATAATCTTAGAAATAATAGTTTTCCTATCCTTCCTTCGGGAGTAGATATTAATAAAGATTTTGAAAATTATTTGTTAAATTGAGGATTAAGTTATCAAGGAATACTATTTAATGATATTTTAGAAAACGAAGTTAAAAATGATGAAATTTATAATTTGCAACATTATGAACTTGCTAAATCATTTTTTAAAACTTTTGATTATGAAAACGTTAGTTCTCTTAAAAAAATTTATTATTCATTAGAAAATGGATTTTATACTTCAGAAAAAAGTGAATCTTTTGATTTTGCTCCAAAAAGAAATAATATTAATGAAGTTTATATTTCCGAAGGTATTAAGCCTATTAATCCATTAGAAATAGTAATCAATCCTGAATTTGCACGTATTAATAATATTGAATTAAATGATTATATAACAGTTATTGATAAAGTTGAAAAGTTAAAAGTTGTTGGCTTTGGTTATGCTTATTGGGGAATTACTGGTAGTCGTACTGCAACAAATCCTAATCCGACATCTGAAAATACAAGTCCTGTTTATATGTCAAATCAATGGTTTAATAATTTAATAAAAGACTCTACATTTAGAACTAATTTAAATAATATATTTTTATTAAAAGTTAACAATAACGATAACTATTTTGTTAGTAAGTTAGAAGAACTTTTAATTAAAACTTTTAGTTTTAGTTTTGGTTCAATTATTAGTAGTGATAGCGAAGATATTCGATCAGGACAAATTCTAGAGAGTTTTAAAATGGAAAATATAATGTTTACAGCAATTACTCTTGTAGTATTATTAGTTATTATTTTTATCATTATGTCATATGTTAGAAAAGAAATTGATTTACAAAAACCACAGATAGGATTATTAAAAGCCCTTGGTTATAGTAATTTTCAAATTGCTATTAGTTTTGTAATTTTAATATTTTCGATAACATTCATTTCTAGTATTATTGGTTTAGGTATTGGTCTAGGGTTACAAATATGATTTAATTCGTTAAATAACATTGGGTTTTTTATGCCATTACCAATACTATTTTTTAGTTGGATAGTATTTATTGTAAGTTTAATAATTATTCCTATTATTTTTATAGTAATTAGTTATATGCAATCGGAAACAAAATTACGCGTTAGTCCATTATTATTAATTTATGATAGACCAAGTAATTCAAGTTCTAAACTAATTTCAGTTTTAAAATACCCCTTTCGTTATTGACCATTTAAACAGCGTTTAGCAATTGCTTTCACTCTAAAATCGGTTGGAAAACTATTTTTAGTATTTTTTACTTTTATTTTTGTTAGTTTTTTATTACTATTTCAAAGTTCAGCTACTGATTTATTTGATAATAAAATAAATAATTTATATGGATATTACAATAAAGATGTTAAATGAAATACATCAACTTCATCAATGTATACATATACTAATGATTCTAATTTAAGTATTGATAAGCAGGTTTTTGATTGAGTTTCAGAAAAAGATATTACGAAAGATAAAGAAACCGATACTAATAAATATCATCAATGAATAGCTGATGATTTTCATATTGATAATGATAATAAAGCTAAAAAAATTGAAAGTATTATTAATAATAATAACTTTAAAAATTATTTTATGAATAGTGAAGAAATTAATATCCTTTATCAAAAAACTAAGAACAAATCTGATTGTGAAGATTTTATTAATCCAAAAAAGATAATACCTGAACCATTAATGAAAATTATTTGTCAAAATATTCATCAAATATTTAATTATATTTCAACAAATACAGGTATTAATCCAGAAATAAACCCGTTTCCTGGTATTAGTTTAGGTTTAAATATTTATAATAATAAGTATTATCCAACTATTGAAATAAATTTAAGACCTCCTAATGAATGAAAAGGACATAATCAAGGTCGCATGCTTGCAAAAAAAATTAAAGCAACAGGACTTTATAATGATCCATATCAAGATTTAGTTTGAAAAAATTGATTTAACTTTAAAGAAGCAAAAAATCGTGATATTGATCCTATTTTTAATAATTCTCATAATTTACAATCACAAAAAGTTACTTATACTGATAATCAAGGACAAAATATAACAACTACAGCTTATATTTTACCAGCAGTTATTTCAAAAACATTATCAATTTTAAATGATTATAAAATTGATGATCACTTTTTAATGTTAGCAAGTTGATATAATTATACAATTCCAGTAATTTATCAAGTTAAAGGAATTATTGAAAATAATTTAGACAATTCGAATGTTTATATTAATCTTGATGATTTACGAACATCTATTGGATTAATAAAACCTTCCCCGTCAGAAGATCCAAAACCAATATCAGATTCTTTTAATCATTGATTATCTAAAGATAGCAATATTTTTCCATTAAATTATATAAATATTTTGCAACCATCTGCAGAATATACTAAAGAACAAATATTAGCAAAAAATTTAGAACCTATTAATAAAATACCTTTTATTAATGATTTAGTTAAAAGATTATTAGTTGAAATATTTGATGGAATTAGAACAATTATAAATATTACAAAAATTTTAACATTATTTGCTGTAGCTTTTGTATTGGTAATTATCGTTAATATGATTTTAGATAATAATTTATTAATTATTGCAATGATGAAATCTTTGGGTTATCGTGTAAATGAAATTAACAGATTGATTATTGGCTCCTATATTATTGCTTTATTGGTTGCTTTTATTTTAGGTACTATTATTTCTTATGTTGTGTGGAATATTATTACTTTAATTATTGCAACTAAAGCAGGCGTTGTTTTTAATTTGGCTGCTAATCTAGTTACAATTTTATCTTGCTTTGGAATGGTATTTTTAATAATGGTTATTGGCTATGCTGTTGGGTTATATTTAATTAAATACAAACCAGTAACAGCTTTATTACAAGGAAGTTAAAATATTTTTTAAGTATTTCTATATAAATAAGGTAAAGTAATTGATAAAATGAGTGTGTTGTTTATAAAAGCATGGAATTAAAAAGGAGAAATGATTATGAAAAAAGATAATAAGGAAATTAAAAAAGATGATAAAGACATTGGAAGTAAACAAGTAACTAAAAATAAGTTAGAATCTAGTTTTACAAAGAAGTCAGTATCTAAAAATGAAGCTACAATACCACCAGTAACCCATAAATCTCATGATAAAGCAGAATCAAAGGAAGAAATAGAAGCTAATAAAGCCAAATTGCAAGCTTTTAAAGATAATCAAAAAGCAATTAAAAAATTAACAAAAACTCATTCAAAAGAAATTTTAGCAGGTAAAATTATATCAATGACTAATAATACTCCTGATACTCAAACTAATGTTATTGAATTATTTGATGTTAAAAAATCTTACTTAACTGGAGACTTAGAATATGAAGTATTAAAAGGAGTTAATTTAAAAATTAAATTAGGTGATTTTGTTGTTATCTTAGGACCATCGGGAAGTGGTAAGACAACATTATTAAATATTATTTCGGGATTGGATAAACCTAATACTGGTGATGTTTTTGTGGCGGGATACAATTTATCTTTATTAAAAGATAGTCATTTAACTAAATTTAGACGAGATAATGTTGGTTTTATTTTTCAACAATACAATTTATTAACTAACTTAACTGCTCGTGAAAATGCTGAAGTTGGTGAAAATCTTGCTAAAAATAAAAATATGAGTATTGATGATATTTTTCAAGTTATTGAAATGGATGAACATATGAATAAATTTCCAAGTCAATTATCAGGTGGGCAACAACAAAGAGTATCGATTGGTAGAGCACTAGCAAAAAATCCGACAATTTTATTTTGTGATGAGCCAACAGGAGCACTTGATGAGGAAATGGGGCGTAAGGTATTAGAGATTTTATTGGATGTTAATCGAGAATATAAAACATCAATTATTATGGTTACTCATAATCCTAACTTCCAATATGTTGCAAATACTGTTATTAACGTTAAAAATGGTAAAATTATTAGTGTAAAGAATAATGAAAAACCAATGAAACCAAGTGAAATAAATTGAAGTTAATATTATTAATTAAATAAACTAACAAATTGTTAATAGAAAAAATATCATAACAAAGGAGTAAAAATATGATATTTTTTGAAACCCCTAGATTAAAAATTAGATATTGAGAAGATAGTGATTTAGATGAACTTGTTTTATTAAATTCTGATAAAGATGTCATGAAATATGGAATGGCAACCCTTTTTAGGACTATTTTTTGGTAGACATTTGTTTTTGATAACTAACTGGAGTTAGGTAGTTTAGAGTACTGTGAATTCTTATGTTTTTATATCAATTGATGTAATCAAATAATTCTAATTTTAATTGGATTAATGATGTAAAATTTTTATCATTAATAAATTCAATTTTGAAAGTTTTAAAAGTTGCTTCAGCAACAGCATTGTCATAAGGACATCCTTTTTTGCTTAAAGATCGAGTTATGTTGAAAGCTAATAAAAGTTTATCAATAGTTTTATTATTGAATTCATTACCGCGATCAGTATGAAATATTTCAATATCTTTTAAACAGTGATTTGATTGCATAAATGCTTGATATACTAATGATGCATCTTTTTTAACTCCAACACTATGTCCAATAATTTCGCGGTTAAATAGGTCGATTAATAGGCAAATATAGTTTCATTTACCATTAACTTGAACATAAGTTAAATCACTAACAATAACTTCATTTTTAATTCTATTATTAAAGTTTCCATTAACAAGATTGGTTATTTGACTATCATTGACTTTATTATGATAATTTTTGAATGATAATTTAGTGTATTTTGATATTAAATTATGCTTATTCATAATTTCTTTAATTTTTCTGCGTGATAAATAAATTTCTTGGTTTGCTAGTATGACTTTTAATCTTCTAGTACCATAAACTTCTTTATTTTCTTTAAAAGCACTAATAACAGCTTGTTCATAAATATTATTTTGAATTTTATTTTTTTTCTTTAAATTAAAATAATATGTTGATTTAGAGAGTTTTAAAAAATGACACATTGTGCGAATTTTATATTTAGATTTATTATTTGCAATAATCTCTACTTTCTGCCTATTATTAGTGCTGCTTGCTTTAAAATATCAATTTCCATTCGTAACTGTTTTAATTCTTTATTTGCTTGAATTAATTGTTTTTCTAAATCTGAAAGATTATCTTTAGTTTTAAAACTACCTGAATTAGTAAATTGCGGAAATGTTTAGTAATCTGTGTAACTTACAAAAATAACTATGTTTAATTAATTCTAGTAAATATAATTAAATGACTAGAAAGAGTGAGTTACAGATGGCTAAAAAAGATAACTTTAATAATAATGATCCAATATCAAAAGCAGTAGATTTATTACTAGAAAATACTGAAGATTTAACAACAGTTTTTAAACCTGGCGGTTTATATAAAGAATTAGCAAAAAGATTAGTTGAAAAAATGTTGAATTCTGAAATGCAAAATTATTTAGGATATGAAAAAAATCAACATAGTACTACTGAAAATGCTCGTAATGGTACAAGTTCAAAAAAATTAATAACTCAACAAGGTAAAATTGAAATTGATGTACCAAGAGATCGCAATAGTAATTTTACTCCTGTAATAGTTCCTAAAAGGCAAAGAAGATTTGATGGTTTTGATCAACAAGTTCTTTCCTTGTATGCAAAAGGAATGACATTATCTGACATTAGAATGCAGTTGCAAGAGTTATATCATGGTGCTGATATTAGTGAAAGTGTTATTAGTCAAATTACTGATGATGTTATTGATGATGTTAAAGCATGACAAAATCGACCATTAGAAAGTATTTATCCTATTGTTTATTTTGATTGTATAGTAGTTAAAGTACGACAAGATAAACGGATTATTAACAAATCAGTTTATATAGCATTAGGAGTTGATTTAGAAGGCAAAAAAGATGTTTTAGGATTATGAATTAGTGAAAATGAAGGTTCTAAGTTTTGATTATCTAATTTCACAGAAATGAAAAATCGTGGCTTAAATGATATTCTTATTGCTTGTAGTGATAATTTAACAGGCATGTCAGAAGCAATACAATCAGTTTATCCTAAAACAGAACATCAATTATGCATTGTTCATCAAATTAGAAATAGTTTAAAATATGTTTCATACAAACATCGAAAATGTCTAGTTGCAGATTTAAAACCAATTTATAGTGCATGTAGTGAAGAACAAGCAATGCAAGCTTTAGAATCGTTTGAAAGTAAATGAAATAAACAATATCCTCAAATTACTAAATCTTGATATAAAAATTGAGATAATTTAATGGTTTTTATTAGTTATCCAGTAGAAATCAAAAGAGTGATTTATACTACAAATGCTATTGAATCTGTTAATAGTCAATTACGAAAAATCATCAGAAATAAAAAAGTTTTTCCTAATGATATGGCAGTTTTCAAAATATTTTACTTGGCAATTGAAAATATAACAAAAAAATGAACATTGCCTATTCAAAATTGAAATACAGCAATTGCTCATTTTATGATAAAATTTGAAGACAGAATTAATCTAAATTAGTAACTTTGTAAAACAAAGATACACAGATTATTAAAAAGCCTCGAATGAAAAGATAAAATAAGCACTCTTTATAAGAGTAATTCGTAATAAAATCATTATGCTCTGGGTCATTCCTAAATTTATCTTTATTTTTTTTACTATTAAATTTTATTATTTCGTCAATTACTTCCTTATTTAAATCAATGTATTTTTTTAGAATATTTAAATCTGGATGAGCGATATCATTTGAAATCAATACTTTTAAATAGTCTAAAGTATATTTTTTTTCTTTATTAACAAGTACTTGATTTATTTTCTTAAGAAATCTTTCATTTATAGAATATATGTTATTAGCATAATTGATTATTTGTTCATTTTTGTTTCCAAATTCTAATTCTCTAATATTAGTTTTATCCGATTTTAAGTTATTTAGAAAAGCATTTATTTCTATTCATTCATTAAATAATTGTTTAAGTGAATCTCTATTCGAAAGTCTTTGATTGAGTTCTTTATAATGTTGATCTAAAAATTCTTCAGAAATATATTCAATGCCTAATTTTTTATTTAAATTTCTTATATTTTTTGCTACTCCACTAATTTCTGACTCAATAATACTTCTTAAATTTATTGCATTTGTATTTTGAAAGTTTACTTCATTAAAAAATTTATAAAATTGATTAATAATGATGTTTTCAATTAAATAATCAGAATCTCAACTATTGATAGATTTTTTTCTATTTTCAAAAGTTAGTAAAATTGCAATTATATAATCTTCAAGTTTATTTAAATTTAACACTTTATAATTCCTCGGTTTCAAATATGAATTTATATATGTTTATTATCGCAAATAATAAGGTTAAATATAACCTTATTTTTTATTTCAGAAAGGAGGATTAATATGCAAAATTTAATCCCAAAAGCTATTCGTCGAACTCGCTTAGAGTTCTTTCGTGGCATATCAATTATTGAATTCGTATTAGCAATAATATGAATTGTGTTAGCGGCTGCAATATTTTTAATTTTGCCACTACAATGATATATTCGAATTCCAATCTTTCTCTTTGGTTCATTTTTAGTAGCACCTTTAATTTGTCCAATGATGGGACATTTAAGAGGGTGAGAAGTTATTTTATTATGAATCAAATATTTAATTGCTCCCAGAAAATATCAAGAAAAAACTAAACAAGATACTAGTTTGTTAGTTCCTTATGATTGTGTAGTAAAAGAACACTTTATTAAAACCCAATTATTGGGTGACTGCTTAATGATAAACGTAAGAACCATAATCAAATTATCATTGGTACTAGTGGTAGTGGTAAATCTACCTTAACTAAAAAAGAAATTGTTTTTCACTTAAATATGGGGCGAACTGTTATTGTTATTGACCCTGAGCGGGGGAGTATCGAAACTTATGTAACTATTACAAAGGTCAATGAATTGATACTGGTAATGCTACTATCGGCCGTATTAATCCTTTGCAAGTTTTAGATAATAATTTTAAAGAATTAGATGAAGCTACAACTGAAAACTTTGATGAAATTAATGAATCTCCAGTATCTAATCATTTGCGAACACTAACACAATGATTTAGAACACTATATCATGATTTAAAAGAAAGAGAATTACGAGTTCTAATTAATGAAATTCAAAAAACATATACTAAATTTCAAATTACTAACGCTACTGATATTAGTAAATTGAAATCAGGGCAATTCCCTACTTTACAAAATTTATATGAAACTATTTGTCACAGTTACCAAGAAAAGCCAAATAAAACTAATGGATATTATTCAGTATGACTTTTGTAATGATGGTCAATATAGTAAATTATGAAACGGTCACACAACATTAAATTTTAATAATCAATTTGTCGTTTATGATGTTTGAACATTATTTGATCAAGATATTCCTAAAATTACAGCTGCGCAGTTATATTTAGTTCTTGCTTTTATTAAAGGTGAAGTTAAACGTAATCGATTTAAAAAAGATAAAGAATTAATCATAGTTATTGACGAAGCCCACTTAGCTATTGATAAGAACAATCCTGTATCTCTTAACTTTATGTATCAAATGGTAAAACGTTGTCGTAAGTACCATTCTGGAATTATTATCACCACTCAAAATATTAATGACTTTACAGGTACTGAAGATATTAAAAAGAAAACAACAGCAATGATTAATAAAACCCAATATACTTTTATTTTCAACTTAACTCCAAGTGATCTAAATGATGTTAAATTACTATATCAATCATATGGTGGTCTTTCACCTGAAGAAACTGATTTTATTCAAAGAGCAGGTAAAGGTGATACTTTAATGATTGTTCATAGTTACGAACGTTATTGCTTGAATATTAATATTTTAAACAGTGAATTTAAAGCTTTTGATAATAATTAATTTATAACCCCTAGTTAGCTAAAATTAAGCTAACTAGGGGTTATTTTTAATTTAAAATCATGTTAATATTTTAGTGTTAATTATTTGTACTAAGGGGGCTATATGAGAATAAATTTACATCAACATACAAAAAGAACAAAGAAAAGCGAGCCTGAAACAAGGAATTTAGATATTAATAATGAAGAACATATAAATTTGTTCATTAATAACTTAAAGCATTGAGATGTTGGTATAGTTGAAATAACTAATCATAATTTTTTTGATAAGAAATCATTTGATATATTAGAAGAAAGATGCAAAAAAGAGGGAATACTTCTTTTGCCAGGCATTGAAATTGACATTTTAGATACTAATTCTAAGTCCCATAATCTAGGAATAATAGTTAGTAACTATAAAAAAGATGAATGAAATGAAATATGCTCTGAATTTTTAACTTCAGATAAATATTGTGATAAATTTGCAATTAAATTGTCTGATCTAATTAAAAAAATTGAATCATTAGAAAAAATTTTTTTAGTACCAAATAAACAAAAATCCAATAATAACTTAGAATTACCAATAGATGATTTAAAAATAATTCAAAATGATAAAAATGGCATTTGATTTTTTGAAACAACTAATAAAATTTCTTCTCATATTTTAAGTTATAAAGGCAAAAGAACTTTTTATGGTTCAGATGAAAAAGATATTTTTAATCCAAAATATAAAGATTTACCTGATTCTAAAATAAAAATTGATTCTTTTGCAAACCTTTTAAAATTCTTAAATAAAGATTTATTCTTTTTAAGAAAGGAAATGGAAGAAAAAGTGTTAATGGAAATAGAAGTTTGTCCCAAAAAATGAAGTGAAAATCAGAAATTTCCTATTTTTAAAGATGTTAATGTCATTATTGGTCCTAGAGGAGTTGGCAAAAGTGAATTATTTAAAGAAATAAAAACAAAAATAAATGAAAGAAGTTCAAAAGAATATTTATCATATGAGCAAAATAATAATAATTATAATCAAATTTTGAATGAAATTACTTCTAAATTTCAATGCACAATAGACTTTCAGAATGAAATTCATGATTTAAATAGTATTTTTACTATAAAAACTAAGTCAAGTTTTAATTTTAATGAAATTCTAAAGAATTTTTTATCTATAGGCAAATTTTACAAAAATCAAAAAATTACTAATTATGATGCATGAACCAAAATTGAGTTTTCTTCTAATTTGATTAAAAATACTTCTGATTATAACTATTTTAATAATTTTTATTCTGATATAAAATTAGATATTTTAAATTTGAGAAAAACTTTAGAAATAATTGAACTAAATAAAAATCAAAGTAATTTTTTAACTGATAATTATATTTTAGTTAAGAATTATATAAATAAAATAATTGAATTAAAAGTTGAAGAACTAAAAAAATTATTCATAAAAAATAAGTCTTTTAACTATTACAAAAAATGTTATTGAAAATATAAAATCTGTAATTGAAAATATGACTAGCAAAAAAGCTATGCCCTCTGAATTAGGTTTTGTTCACATGTTTAAATTAAGAGAAAGACTGCATAAAAGTATTGAAAAAATTTTAAACTTTCAAAAAACTTCTACAAATAAACAAATTTTGGGAGATGTTTTAAATAATAAAACTTTATACTTAAAAAGAGAATTTTATTATCCTGTAGAAAAAGTAGAAGGATATAAAAATATGGGCTCGTTAAACTTTAAAAAATATCAATCTATAAGAAAATTATTATTAGAAATTAATGAAAATATTTGAAAAAATTCATTACAAACAAAAATAAATAAACTAATTAAATATTTGAATGATGAAGAAATTAACTCATTACAAAAAGATGATTTTATTTGGTACAAAGATATTATACAAGATCAAAATGGTAATGAACATAATCCATCCCCTGGGGAACAAGCTATTTTAAAATTAACTAATTATTTAGAGTTAGAACAAGATTGTTATTTTTTAGATGAGCCAGAAAATGGTTTAGATAATCACTTTATAAACGAAATTATCGTTCAAAAAATAAATAAATTAGCCAGAGATGGCAAAGCTGTTATTATAGTTACACATAATGCTAATATTGGAGTTAGAACACTGCCATATTTAACAATTTACAGAGAATTAAATAAAAACCAAAATACTGAAAATAAGACATACTTAGGAAATTCATTTAAAGAAACTATGCATAATATTCAAAATGAAGAAACTGATTTTATTTGAGCAGATATTTGTGAAAAAATTTTAGAAGGTGGAGAGGAAGCATTTAATGACAGATCAAATTACTATGGAAAATAATTATCTTTATAAAATAGAGTTAAAAGATAAAGAAAATATTTTAATTGTAAAAAATTTAATTACAAATGAGGATATTAATTTATCTTTATTTAATGCTAATGAACAAGAAATATCAAATATTTTTGAAAATGTTACAAATAATTTATGAAATATAGAAGAAAAAGATTTAGAAAAAAGCGAAATAATTAATTTATCTTTAATTAAAGAAGATAAAGAAAATATAAATAATCAAATAGTTTTAACATTTGCAAATATATTTAATAGAGAAATTAAATTAATTAAAGAAGATATTTTAAAAATAAAAAAAGAATTATTAATTTAAAATTGTAACACCATATTCCCCACTTAGAGTTAAACTTTTAAGTGGGGTATTTTTTATTTACTTAGTAAAATTAATGTAGTATTAATTAATTTTTAAAAGCAGAATAGGAAATTGATATCAATACAAGAACAAATTAGTATTGTTTTTTATCACAAAAATTAGTTGATGTTTTTAAAAGAGCATTAGAAGATTTAAAGTTTGAATATGAAGATAAAGAAACATTCCATTCAAAATCAAAAAAAGGAAAATTAATAATATCTTTGGTGATTTTAACTTATAGCCATCAATCGATATAAACATTGAGATAAATATAAATATCGTTATGTTTATCTTTCTAATTTAGCATTAGGTATTAAAAAATATCAAAGCAGTACTAATCATTTACAAATTAAAGTTTTATCTTTAATTACTGAAAGTAAATATTTTTTATTGTATTTAATTAACTGAAAAATGTATCAATTATGTAAATAATATTTTTGGATGGGTTACACTTTATTGGACACTAATTACATAGACAAGTGAACAAATTAGTTAAAAGAAAGGAATTATAATTATGGTCACTATTAACTCATATTCAGATGAATTTAAAAAACAAATAGTAGCTTTATATCAAAGTGGCAAATCAGTATCTTGCCTTGTTAAAGAATACAATGTTACAAGAGCAGCTACTTACAATTGAATTAAGCAATTTACTAATTCAGGTAGTTTTAAAACTAAAGATAATCTTTCAGATTTAGAAAAACAATTAATTCAAGCAAATAAAGAATTAAAACAGTTACGAATGGAAATTGATATTTTAAAGCAAGCAGCACTAATAATAGGCAGAAAGTAGAGATTATTGCAAATAATAAATCTAAATATAAAATTCGCACAATGTGTCATTTTTTAAAACTCTCTAAATCAACATATTATTTTAATTTAAAGAAAAAAAATAAAATTCAAAATAATATTTATGAACAAGCTGTTATTAGTGCTTTTAAAGAAAATAAAGAAGTTTATGGTACTAGAAGATTAAAAGTCATACTAGCAAACCAAGAAATTTATTTATCACGCAGAAAAATTAAAGAAATTATGAATAAGCATAATTTAATATCAAAATACACTAAATTATCATTCAAAAATTATCATAATAAAGTCAATGATAGTCAAATAACCAATCTTGTTAATAGAAACTTTAATAATAGAATTAAAAATGAAGTTATTGTTAGTGATTTAACTTATGTTCAAGTTAATGGTAAATGAAACTATATTTGCCTATTAATCGACCTATTTAACCGCGAAATTATTGGACATAGTGTTGGAGTTAAAAAAGATGCATCATTAGTATATCAAGCATTTATGCAATCAAATCACTGTTTAAAAGATATTGAAATATTTCATACTGATCGCGGTAATGAATTCAATAATAAAACTATTGATAAACTTTTATTAGCTTTCAACATAACTCGATCTTTAAGCAAAAAAGGATGTCCTTATGACAATGCTGTTGCTGAAGCAACTTTTAAAACTTTCAAAATTGAATTTATTAATGATAAAAATTTTACATCATTAATCCAATTAAAATTAGAATTATTTGATTACATCAATTGATATAACAACATAAGAATTCACAGTACTCTAAACTACCTAACTCCAGTTAGTTATCAAAAACAAATGTCTACCAAAAAATAGTCCTAAAAAGGGTTGCCATTCCACATTTTTACAACATAATCTACCAAAATAAAAACTCTATCCATCATTAATATTTATTTGCTTTTTTATATTGTTAATGATATTATTTTTAAGTACTTTTTATTAATAGTAATTTTATAAGTGAGGTGAAACCATGGCAAAAGCAAGCATCCATCCAGAGTATTTTCAAACTAAAGTAACATGTATAACATGTAGCAATAATTTTATAAGTGGTTCAACTAAGGGTAAAGAAATCCGTGTTGATACATGTTCAAGTTGTCATCCATTTTATACTGGAAAACAATCATTTGTTTCAGCAAAAGGAAGAGTTGAACGCTTTAATACAAAAGCAAGTAAACAAGTTGAAACAAAAACAAAAACTGTTGAAATAAACAAAGCAAAACCACAAAATACTAAAACTATTGTATTAGAAACAGCAAAAGATGTTCTAAAACTAACTGATACTAAACAAGTTAAAAAATAATTTTAATTAAACTAGAAACTAATCATAGTTTCTTTTTTTATACTCTAAAAATAAAATTATTTACAGACATATTTAACATTAATTAAGTTAAAATATTGTATGTATACAACCCAATAAATATAGAATATAATTTTAATAGTATATGAAATAAAAAACTTTAAGGTAGGGAATGGTTTTATGGAAAAATCATCTGATTTTAATAAATTGGTAATAAGTAAAGGTATTAGATATAATACTGAGCAAACTAGTAACTTTAATTTTAGTATTATTAATTTATCCGTTGAAAAAGCCGTAAAAGATTGAAGTTTTGAAGGAAAATATCCTAGTTGCTTGGCAATTTTTAGTAATGATGAAGATAATATTGAAAAATTAATTAATGCTCTAGCAGGTTCTTCTGCTATTATGGAGGGTAAAATTTTAATTGATGATATTGATGTTACTTATAATAGTATTGGTTTTGAACGAAAAATGGCTTATGTTAGTATGCATTTACAGAGTTGAAATAAATTATTTAGTATTCAACGTAACTTAGCAAGAACAGCAGTTACTAATAAACCTTTTTTACAAGAAATAAGTAATATTAATCAAAAAATTAAGACTGATATTGAAAACTTAAAAAATACAGGTTTAAATTTAGACAGTGGTTATTTTAAAGAAAAATTAATTAATATTATTAAAAATTTTATTAATGAGACACAAAGCACTCGTAATAATTTTATTAAAGAATATCAATATCAAATTAATCATTTTCATAAAAACTTTGCTCAAGAGAAATTTAATTTTGCTGGAAGTGAAAAATTAACAGATATTCTAATTAAAAAATTCACTGCCGAAGAAAAAAATATTATTGCAAATAATAACTTATTATTTTTACAATCTTTGCAAGATCGTATTTCTAGTTTGGAAAGTTTAGTGGGACCATGTTTTTGTGGATGTAATCCACCAAAAGAAAGAAAATGAGAGTTTCAACTACGAGAAATTAGTTTTGTTATTAAAGAAATAAATAATTATTTAAATAGAGAGATTAGTACTACTAGAAGTGAAATTAGAACTACATTAAAAACTTGTAACAATCATAATCAAAATTTTAATAGTGAACTTAATCATTTAGTTTCATATCAACAAATTAAATGTACTCGTAGTCAAATTGATCAAATTTTAGACCAGTGAATTGACTTAGCAGAAGTACAAAGAATTAAATTTAATATGAAACAAGATTTTGTGGCAATGCAACTTTTACCAGATGAAATGCATTTACTTTTAAAAAATATTAAAGATGAAATTAAAATCTATCATGATAAAATTTTAAAAAATCCACAGTTACAAGATAAAGAAACATATCAACAACAATTACAAACTTTATATTCACAGTTAATTGATGTCCGTGATTTAATTAGTGAAAATATTGTTATGATATTTAAACATTTAGATCTAAGTCATTTATTGTCACTACGTTTAACACAATTAACAATAGTAGAGCGACAAATAATAAAAATCATTCAACAATTAATTGTGCCTACTAAAATTTTAATTTTACATAACCCATTTGAACTTTTAAATGTTGATAATAAAGAACAATTAGCAAATTGAATTAAAAAATTACAAAAATTTTTTAAAATAATTATTATTTTTACAACTAATAATCAAGTTGATATTAATTTATTAGCAACTAATGTTACTGTTATTGAAAATGAAATAATTATTCAACAAGGAAATGTTAGTGAGATCACTGATAAACCATTATCTTTAAATTTATTAAAAGAAATAAATGAACAGCATATTAATATCGCAAAGGGAGAATGAAATGCTCATAATTTATATTTTTATAATGTAAATTTAGGTAAGTTTGGTGCTAAAACCGCTTCTACTATTGCTTTTAAATCAAATGCCATTTTGTTTAGTGCAAAGAAACCACGATTTACTTTTTTAAAAAATTCAATTATTATTAATGGTGTTATTAAAAATATTACTAAAGTTGATGATAAAAAAGCATATTTATTGGTTGAAACTACTAAATCAGAACAATTTGAAGTTTTAACTAATAATAATGATAATTTAGAAGTGGGAACTGTTGGTTGAATTAGTATTACTAAAAATTCAATTTTTGTTTTTGATGATGAAACAAAGCAATTAATTGGTACATGATAGAAAGGATATATAATATGAATAAGTTTAAAAAAGAAGCACAAGCAATTTATGAATTAATAAAAATTAGTAATCCAATTATTATTCATCGTCATATTAATCCTGATGGAGATGCTTTGGGTTCACAATGAGGATTAAAAAAAATTATTGAAGATAATTTTGAAAATAAAAAAGTACTTGTTCCAGGTGAAACAAATGAACATATGGCATCATTATTTCCACAACCAACTTTTGTTAAAAAAGAAGATTATGAAAATGCACTAGTAATAGTCACTGATACAGCTAATCGCGAACGAATTAGTGGCGAATTTTGAGAAGAAGGAAAAAAGATAATTAAAATTGATCATCATCCAATTGTTGATAAATATGGTGATATTGATTTAATTGAAGAAAAGGCTTCTGCTGCTTGCCAAGTAGTGGCAAAATGAGCACAAGTATTGAATTTAAAAGTTTCTGCTTTAGCAGCTAGAAATTTATTTCTTGGTTTAGTTACTGATTCTGGTAGATTTTTGTATCGCTCTGTTAATGAAGAAACTTTTCAGATTGCTAGTTTTTTAGTTAAACAAAATTTTAATTTATTAGACTTATATCAAAGTTTATATATTCAAAATTTAAAAATCGCAAGATTGAAAGGATATATATTATCAAATTTTAAAATTACTGATAATGGTGTTGCTTATATAATATTTAACGATAAAATAATTACTGACTTACAAACAAAAATTATTACTCAAAATAAAATATTAAATATTAAAGGTGAAGTTGTTTTAACTAGAGAAGATTTAACTAGCCAAGTTAATGTAATGTCAAATATTGATGGTATTAAAATTTGATTAATTGCTGCTTATGATCAAATGAATAGTAAAATCAAAGTTAGTGTTCGTAGTGCAAGATGAATAATTAATGATACTATTGCCAAGTTTGGTGGTGGTGGTCATCAGACAGCAGCTGGTGCATATTTACAAAATATTAATGAAGTTGAAAAATTGATTGATAGTTTAGATAAAATTGCTAGTAAATCACCAGAATTAACAAACAATTAAAATTAGAGATGGAGTTGGATATAAATGTATAGTCGTTATAATGAGGGATGAATTGAAGTAATTACTGGTTGTATGTTTGCTGGAAAAACCGAAGAGTTTATGCGACGTATAAATCGTTTACAGTATGCTAAACGCAAAGTGCTAGTTTTTAAACCCAAGGTTGATATTCGTTATGATGCTAAAAAAGTAGTAAGTCATAAAGGAGTATCTATCACAGCGATAGTAATTGATGATCCAATGCAAATATTAAAACATGTAGATAAAGAAATAGAAGCAGTTGCAATTGATGAAGTACAATTTTTTAAACCATCAATTATTGAAGTGATTAAAACATTAGCAAATCAAAATAAGCAAGTTATTGTTGCTGGTTTAGATCAAGATTTTCGTGGTGAACCATTTCTTGTTACTAAAGAATTATTAGCCTTAGCAGAATTTGTAACTAAATTAGATGCTGTTTGTGTAAAATGTGGTAAAGCAGCAACAAGGACACAACGTATTATTAATGGCCGAGAAGCTAGATATGATGATGAAATTATTTTAATTGGTGCGCAAGAACAATATGAAGCTCGATGTCGTAGTCATCATCGTGTCTTAACAAATAATCAGAATAGATAAATCAGGTGTGATATTATGAATGAAAAAACATTAGAACAGTTAATGCAACTTACTAAAAAATATAGTGAAATTGAAAAGCAGTTAGAAAATCCCGAATTAATTCCTCGTGATAAATACACTGAATTAACAAAAGAACATAGTAGATTAGAACCAATTATTGAACAATATTGAAAATATGAAAAAATTAACAAAGAAATTATTGAAACAAAAAAGGCATTAGCAACCGAACAGGATCAAGAACTTTGTGAAATGCTTAAAATAGATATTAAAGCAAATGAAATAGAATTAGAAAAAGCAGAAAATGAATTAAAACTAACACTAATTCCTAAAGATATAAATGATGATAAAAATGTTATTATTGAAATCAGAGGAGCTGTTGGTGGTGATGAAGCAAATATTTTTGCTGGTGATTTATATCGTATGTATAGTAAGTATTGTGAAATTCAACGATGAAAAATTGAAACTATTGAGGCAAAGGAAGCAATAAATGGTGGATTTAGTTATATTGCTTTTATGGTTAAAGGTAAACATGTATTTGCTAAATTAAAGTTTGAAGCTGGTGGACATCGTGTTCAGAGAGTTCCAAAAACCGAATCACAAGGACGAGTTCATACTTCAATTGCAACGGTTGCTGTATTGCCAGAAGTTAATGAAGTTGAAATTAAAATAAATAATTCTGATTTAAGAATTGATACTTATCGTTCTAGTGGTGCTGGTGGTCAACATGTTAATACTACCGATTCAGCAATTAGAATTACTCATATTCCAACGGGTGTTGTTGTAACTTCACAGGACGGACGAAGTCAACATGATAATAAAGATAAAGCAATGCGGGTATTAAGAGCTAAACTTTATGAAAAAAAAGTTGAAGAAGAACAGGGAAGAATTGGTAATTTAAGAAAAACAGCTGTTGGTAGCGGTGATCGTTCAGAAAAAATTAGAACATACAATTATCCACAAAATAGAGTAACCGATCATCGGATTGGATTATCTTTATTAAAGTTAGATCGTATTATGGAAGGTAATATTGATGAAATTATTATTGCTTTAATTAGTAGTGAACAAAAAGAAAAATTAGAAAATATTGATGAAAATATTACAGTATTAAAGTAAAGAAGGAAGAAATTATTATGGATTTTAAGATTTTAGACTCTAGAACAAAAATTTTGTTTTTAATATCAGTTATTTTTTTATATGCGACATTAGGAACATTTATTACATTAACTTTTAGTAGTGGTATTATTCACATTTTATTTTTAGTTTTAACATTATGATTTGCTAGTGCATCTAGTTTAATTTTTCATTATTTATTATGAAAAAATTTAGAATTTTTACGAAATATTAATGGTAACAATATTAATAATTTTGGTTTTATTATTAGTATTTGTAGTTACATTATTCTTTTTCCAATTATTTATTTTTAGTATTATTGTTTTAATTCTCGTTGTTAATAATTTAATAAAAAAAACTTCAAGAAATAATAATTCATCTGTTAATTTTCAATAAAATATTTATTTTTGGAGTATAAATTAATGACTTATAGAGATTATCTTTTATTAGCAAAAAAAATTAATAAAAAAAATGAACAAATTAATAAGATAATTTTATTAAAGTTTATTAATAAAGATTTATCTTGATTATATGCAAATCTTAGTCAAACAATAGCAATAGATTTTTTAGAATCATATTTACAACTAGTTAAAAAATTTGTTGCTGGCTATCCTTTACAATATATTATTGGTTATCAATGATTTCTTGATCATAAGTTTGTTGTTGATAATAGAGTATTAATTCCTCGTAATGAAACTGAAGAACTAGTTAAAAATGTTTTTGTCTATGCACAAAACATTTTTAATAATGATAATTTAAAAGTATTAGATTTAGGAACAGGTAGTGGTGCTATTGCTATTAGTTTAGCGTTAAAGAAACCTAATTGAAATATAGTAGCAAGTGATATTAGCAAAGATGCATTAACTATTGCTATCATTAATAATGATAATTTTAACCTAAAAAATATTAATTTTGTTGAAAGCGATATATTTACAAATCTTAAAAATCATAAATTTAATATTATTATTTCAAATCCGCCATATATTGATGAGACAGCGAATACTTTTTCAAAACATAATTTACAATATGAACCAAAATTAGCTTTATTTGCTGATCATAAAGGATTATATTTTTATGAAGTAATTTTTCAACAATGTCATGCAGTTTTAGAAAAATCTTTTTTATTAGCATTTGAATTTGGTTTTGATCAAAAAGAAGCACTAACTATTCTTATTAAAAAGTATTTACCACAATATAATTACAAATTTATTAAAGATATTAATAATAAATGAAGAATGCTATTTATTTGGCAAACATTATAACATATAAAAACAATTTAAGAACAATAATTTTATCACTCAAAAGGTGACTATTTTATTTTTTGAAAAGGAAAATCTCATTTAATCTTTCAATTATGATAACGGGGGCAGTTTTAATGTGGCGTATCATTGAAATATTAAAATATTTTCAGTATTCTTGTTCGGTTAATATAGCATTTCTAATGGAAAAATTTAATGTTACATTTCGAACTTTACAAAGAAATATTACTTTTATTAATACAATGTTAATAAAAATTAGTAATTGCAATATTTCCAGAAAGCAAGATTACTTTGTAATTAATGGTGACAATGAAATAGTAGCAATAAATACTTTGCTTACACAGTTTATCCACATATCCAATGAATATCCTTTTGTTAGAATGAGTAATTTGTTCTTAATATGTGTATGACAAAAAAATATTTAAGTAGTGAGTGACTTATCAATATAAGTAACACAAATAAGTATAATTTAAAAAAAGACATTATTTACTTGAATAACTTTTTCTTTGAACAAAATTTAAGATTAAAATTAAAATTTGAACATAATAAAGGGTTTCAATTAGATGGTTATGAATGACATTTAAGATTTATAACCGCTATTATTATTATAAAACTTATTAGTAAAGATAAAAAAAATCTCTTAACTAATGATAAAGTCCTAACCTATATATACAAAAAAATAGAAATTATAATGATCAATATCGGTTATAAAAAATATTATGATGATCAACTAATATGATTTTTAACAATTCATGTACGAAAAATTAAATTTAATTTTTTTCTTGAAAAAGATGAACAAATTGAATTTAATTTAAACTTAAGTATAAAAAGAGAAGTCGAACATTTTAGATTAATAATTGCTAAAGAGTTTGCTATTGAGTTTGATAAGTTTGAAACCAATTATTTTAATTTCATTTGTTTACTTAATATTAAAGTTGACAGTCAATTATTTCCAAATATAACTTCAGAAATTAGTAACATTACTCAAAAAATATTTTCTTTTATTACTTATGAATATCAGGTGTCTTTATATTCAAATACTTTTAAAAGTAATTTGAATAGTTTTCTTAGTGATAATTGATTTAAATTACAATTTAATTATTATAGTGATATTGGTTTTGCCTTGGATGATACTTTTAAAATAGAAAGTGACTACCAATGAGGGCAACAACTCCTTTTTATTATAAATTCGCAATTAAAAAATAATTATTTTCCCAATCTTAATCTTTTACAAAATAAATTTTTAATAATTACTTTTCATAAAAGTTTTATAGCAAACGAGAACTGAAACATTCCCTTATATATATTCTTAATTGATGACTCCTATGCTAATAAAATTCAAATAACTTCATTTATAAAAGTAAATTTCCCTAATATTTTAATTATTTCCCTAAAAAATAACTTAAGTAATAATTTTAAACTTCATTTACTAAATCAAAAACCTTGTATATTAATTGAAAAGGTAAATATCTATAGTAATTATAATTTAGATAAATATAAGAATATTTCTGTTATTAATATTAATGAAAATTCATGAAATTATGAATTAGAAAAAAATATTAATGAAAAAATAAAACAAGTAATGTTAAAAAGAATTCAATATTCAATTGGGTATTTAATTTTTATATCCAAGAAAAATTTTATAGTATTAAATCTATTTTGTGAGCATTTCAAAAAACATTTATCAAAAAATATAATTTAAATTTCGAATTTTTAGATATTGATGAATGTTCTATAATTAAAAATCATATTTATGAAAAAATATTATTAATAAATCAATTACTACCTATTCCTAATTACGAGTTCCCTATTATCCTTTTATATATAAAAAACCCTTTGATATTTCAAAACAAATTTAAAATTCATTTTATTTTCATTTTATTTACTAATAAAAACAATACTCAAAATTATAATTGAATCAATTTGTGAATTTCTTTATTTAAGAAAATGATTAATACTAATATTAAAAGTATTAGTCATATATATAAAATAATACAATCAATCATGACAATTTAATGTTAATTTCCCTTACATTTTTATATAAAAAACAAATATGAAATCATTTATTTTTAATAAATTTAATAATGATCATTTAGTTAAATAATCATCAGAAAGATAAATCTTAACTTTCATTATATTTTTGGTAAATAAGAATTAAATTTAATATAATCTATTTCTGCATCTTTAAATTGAGTTTCTAATTTTATAATTTCTTTTTTTTATAGTACTATCTAATTCTTTATTGGGAAAAATCATTTTTGTAAAATCATTATTATTAAATTTTTTATCAATTGTTTTTTCAATGATATTTTGAATACAAATTGTTTCTATTATAAATGGTTTATTATCATTATCTTCAATTTCTTTTCTTATTTTTTCAATTTCTTCATTAGTATGTTGTATTCCTATTTTTCTTTTGGGCATATTTTTTGATTCTCCTTCTATATTTAATTTAATAAAAATCTAATATAAATATTAATCTATATTAAATTAAGATGTTTATTAAACCATTAATTAATGATTTTCCAATCCTTAATTAGTAATTTTAAGGTTTATTTTAAATTACAAATATTATTTATAAGTTTTTTATTCATTATTTTGAAACAACTATTATATTTAAAATAATAGGTGTATAATTTAGTTAAAATTTATAGTGGTGTTTTCATGATAACTTTACAGCAAAATCAAATTAAAGAAATTAGCCAAATCATTGCTAATGGCGAAGTGGTTGCTTTACCAACAGATACAATTTATGGTCTTGTTTGTAAATTTGATGATGACAAAGCTATTAATAAAATTTATCAAATTAAAAAACGTGATTATAGTAAAGAACTGCCAATTTTAGTTGCTAGTTGAGAGCAAGCTAAAAGCATTGGTATAATTAGCGATCAATTACAGTCATTTTTAATAAATAATTTTAGTGCTGGTAAAGTTACTGTTATAGTTTTAAAACAACCTAGTTTAAACACATCATATTGAATAAATAAAAAGACAATAGCAATTAGAGTTAGTGCTTCACATTTTATTCAAAAATTAATTAAATTAACAGGGCCTTTAGTAGCTACAAGTTGTAATTTAAGTAATGAACAACCAATTAACGATTATCATAATATAAACTTGCCTAATTTAAGGTATAGAGTAGCAGGTGAGATTTTAACAAATAAACCATCAACTATTTTTAATAGTTTTAATGATAAAATTATTAGATAATAATTAGATAACAGTATTAAAAAAGGAGATAATACTATGAATTGATGAATAATTTTAATTATTATTGCGTGCACAACAATATTGATTTTATTAATTGCACTAATTTTATTAATTAAAAAAAATAAACAAAAGAAAATATTAAAAATTACTAAAGATATAAATACTTTATATAAATACTTAAAATTAAAAAAAATAAATACTAAAGAATTACCAGTCTCAATAGAAAAAATTAAAGAAGATATTTATTATAGTGACAAAGTCATTTTGGGAAAGTATGAAGAACTTAATAAGATTTCTGGCCAAAATATTTTGCTAAAAACTGAATATAGTGCTGCCAAAAAATTATTTTTACGTTATAAAATTAAAGACGTTAATCTTATCAAATCATCAGATTTTATACCTTTAAATCAAATAGACTTGTTAATTTCACAAAATAATCTTTATTTTATTGATTCTTTTGAACTACAAATAATACCATTAGTTGATGTTAAAAGTATTACATTTTTTTGAGAAAAAAATAATTATATAAAAAATAAACAAAAATATATTGGTATTGAAATTAATTTTCAAAATAAACGTTTATTTTTTCTTTTTAATAAATATGAAGAAGCAATTAGTTTTGCTGTTCATGTTATTAGTTTATAACAATTATTATTTAATAATTAAAAATTTTGCTTTTTTTGTGAAAATGATATAATTATACAAAATATATTATTAGGAGCAAAATTATGTCAAAAAAACATTTTAAATTTAATACTTGAAAGTTTATTCAATTTACTGGCTTTTTTTAATTACTTTAGGAATTATTTTTTCTTTTTCTTCTTTTAAAGTTAGCCTATTGTTATATTTTGGTTTAGTATCAGTATTAATAGGTTCTATTAATATTTTAATTTACTATATTTTTATTGGAACAAATAGTTATAAAAAATATTCAAGAAAACAAAATAATAATAAGTTAATAATCAAAAATAATTAAGAAATATAAAGTTAAAACTAAGAAGATTAGTTTTTTCGAGAGAATAATAGGTGAAAAACTATGAGAAAAATATTAAAAGTATTTAAAGCGATGTTTTTAACGAGCATTATTTCTTTACCACTTATTGCATGTGATAAGGTAAATGATGCAAATCAAAAATATGTTGATATTAGTAATATTAATATGGAAGTTACTAATGCTCCTGTTGAATTAAATAAAGATATTTATAATATAGCTTTAATTAAATTTAAAACTAAAGTACAAACTGAAATTAGTAAATTAGTTCCAGAAGGAAAAAAGCCAGAAAATGGTACTGATTATAAAATAACAATTCTTAATCATAATGATATGTATGCTAAAATTAATAAATTTGAATCACTTACTGTTAATGTATCTGCTTCAAATAATAGTAATATTTTAAAAGGTAGTTTTAATGCTTGTGTAAAATTAGTACCAAAGGCTAAAGACATTAGTAATATTAATATTGATAAGCAAGAAGAAAAAATTAAAATTAATACCACTACTTTTGGTGAAGCAATTGCTTTACGTTGTTTATCATTAATTGAAAGTAAAATTAACGCTATTGTTCCAACAGCAAAACAAGATAGTGACTATGTTGTTAATGTAGAAGGTCATACTTTATCAGAATCTATTAAAACATTTGATGATGTTCATATTAATGTTAATGCTATTGAAGATGATTATCATTTTTTATTACATGGTAGTTTTAGTTTTTTCTTAGCCTTTGCTAAAGATTAATTTATATTATTTTGGGTAATAAAAAAGATAACTTAATTTTCATTATTATCATAAAAATAAAGTAGTATAGTATGGGGTAAGCATGTCAGAAGTAGAAAAGTTATTAACAATGAATTATGAAAATGTTTGTAATTTTTTAAAAAATAAATATGGATGTATTTCAAAAAATTATTTTTCAGATGCAACAATGTCTAAGAAATCACAAGGAATAACAAGGGGAAAAGAAGGTTTATATATTCATCATATTGATGAAGATAAAGCAATTTATTATCTACTCCCAAATGAGCTCAAAAGTCACCATTTGCCTATCAATATGCTGATCGATTAGTTTATTGTAATTTATTAGAACATTTGGTTTTACATATTAAAATTTTTGAATATCCTCATCCAAATAAACATAATTTTATGGAAGTTGGTGTTGGTGGAATTTATGCTTTTATTGTTCCTGAATTAAATGATATTTATAGTGGTATTCAATATAAACAACCATGAAAACAGAAAGTTGCTGAAGTTGTTTTACCATTAAAAGAAGATTATTTTAAATGTATTAAAAAATTAGTAGAACTTGGGTTTTCTTATCCTTTGCTTACTTTTTTTAATCATCAATTTGGTACATGAAATAATAGAAATAATAATAAGTTATATGAAGAAATGAAAAAAATGGGTGTTAAACAGTAACTTTTTTTATTGTTATTTAATCATAAATAAAAAATGTTAGTAAATTACTAACATTTATTTTTATTAAGTTTATTAAAAAGTTAATTGACAATGATTTTGATTAATTATTGGTAATTGTTCACTATTAATACTTGTTATATCGTTGTTTCTTAATAATGGAGTTCTTTCAGATATTTGTTGTTCGTTATTACTTTCAACATTAATATCAGAAATATTTGTTGGAAAACATGGATGGGTTACACTTTATTGGACACTAATTACATAGACAAGTGAACAAATTAGTTAAAAGAAAGGAATTATAATTATGGTCACTATTAACTCATATTCAGATGAATTTAAAAAACAAATAGTAGCTTTATATCAAAGTGGCAAATCAGTATCTTGCCTTGTTAAAGAATACAATGTTACAAGAGCAGCTACTTACAATTGAATTAAGCAATTTACTAATTCAGGTAGTTTTAAAACTAAAGATAATCTTTCAGATTTAGAAAAACAATTAATTCAAGCAAATAAAGAATTAAAACAGTTACGAATGGAAATTGATATTTTAAAGCAAGCAGCACTAATAATAGGCAGAAAGTAGAGATTATTGCAAATAATAAATCTAAATATAAAATTCGCACAATGTGTCATTTTTTAAAACTCTCTAAATCAACATATTATTTTAATTTAAAGAAAAAAAATAAAATTCAAAATAATATTTATGAACAAGCTGTTATTAGTGCTTTTAAAGAAAATAAAGAAGTTTATGGTACTAGAAGATTAAAAGTCATACTAGCAAACCAAGAAATTTATTTATCACGCAGAAAAATTAAAGAAATTATGAATAAGCATAATTTAATATCAAAATACACTAAATTATCATTCAAAAATTATCATAATAAAGTCAATGATAGTCAAATAACCAATCTTGTTAATAGAAACTTTAATAATAGAATTAAAAATGAAGTTATTGTTAGTGATTTAACTTATGTTCAAGTTAATGGTAAATGAAACTATATTTGCCTATTAATCGACCTATTTAACCGCGAAATTATTGGACATAGTGTTGGAGTTAAAAAAGATGCATCATTAGTATATCAAGCATTTATGCAATCAAATCACTGTTTAAAAGATATTGAAATATTTCATACTGATCGCGGTAATGAATTCAATAATAAAACTATTGATAAACTTTTATTAGCTTTCAACATAACTCGATCTTTAAGCAAAAAAGGATGTCCTTATGACAATGCTGTTGCTGAAGCAACTTTTAAAACTTTCAAAATTGAATTTATTAATGATAAAAATTTTACATCATTAATCCAATTAAAATTAGAATTATTTGATTACATCAATTGATATAACAACATAAGAATTCACAGTACTCTAAACTACCTAACTCCAATTAGTTATCAAAAACAAATGTCTACCAAAAAATATTCCTAAAAAGGGTTGCCATTCCATAAGATTTTTTTTGATAAAAATAAGACAAAAATTACTATTAATAGCTTATTTCAAATATATAATTTTCTATATCAATAAAAGAAATTTATTAAATTTATATTTTAGATTATAATTTTTTTAAAATAAAAACAAAGTTATTAAAATAAAATTTATAAATTATATTTTTATTTAGTTAATTTTGAACTATAAGAATGTTATTAACAATTAAAAAAATAATTTTTGAATAAATCTTTTATCTTTTTTCGTTATTTTTATTGTTATTTTATTGATTTATAAATTAAAAGGCGTAAAATTTCATATTAGTATATATTTTAAATTATTGAAAATATACGCATTAAAGATAAAGGAGTGTTTTTAGTGGAAAGTAGTAAAAATCTGTTTATTGTTAATCATCCTTTAATACAAGATAAATTAACAAGAATTAGAAATCACTTAACCCAAAAAAAAGATTTCAAAGAGAATTTAAGCGAAATTGCAACGTTAATGGCTTATGAAGTATTTAAAGATATTCCTGTTGATGAAATTGAAGTTGAAACACCCATTACTAAAGTTATTGGTAAAACATTAACCAAGACAATCATTCTTTCTCCGATTTTAAGAGCAGGATTAGGGATGACAAATGGATTTGAGTATGTAGTACCTAATGCAATTATTAGTCATGTTGGTCTTTATCGTGATGAAGAAACTTTAAAACCACAAAAATATTTTTTTAAATATCCCAAAAATATTAAAAATGTAAGTGATGCATTAGTATTTATCTTAGATCCAATGCTTGCTACTGGTGGTACTGCTGATGCTGCTATTAAAGAATTAAAAAAAGTAGGTTTTAAAAACATTACTTTAGTTTCCATTGTAGGAGCACCAGTAGCTATTAAGAAAATTAATCATAATCATCCTGATGTTAAGATTTTTTTAGCAGCGTTGGATAAAGAATTAAATGATGATGGTTATATTGTACCTGGATTGGGTGATGCTGGTGATCGAATTTTTGGAACTAAATAAATATTTTAATGGAAAAAATTAGAAATAACCTTTTTCTTTCAATACTTTTTACAATGTTATGCTATTGATTATTAATTAATGTAGTATTAATTATAACTGTTATAATTAATACAAACCATTGGTTATTAATTACTGGATTTAATATTGGTTTTATAGGAAGTATGATTGGGTTATGCTTTTTATATTTATCGTCAAAATGATTAACCAGTGGAATACATTTAAAACAAACCTTAGCATATTTTGGATTCTTATTAAGAATGTTAATTTATGGTTCAATTATAGTTTTGAATATTTTCTTTAATTTTGCTAATATTTTTACTATAATTGCCGGAATGTCAATATTGATGGTTGCTACTATTACTGCAACGTTATGTGTATATCAAAAAAATAACTTAAAAGAAGGAATTTAAATGGAAACTTTAGCTGGATTGGAAAGTTGGAATTATTTACAAATTATGCCACAATTGGTAACAATTTTGATAACAACAGTCTTTATCAGTGTTATTAGTTATATTTATTATTATAAAGTAAAACGAATGAAGCCTGATGAAGATCCAAGAGGTATTGTTTTAGTTGTTGAATTAATAATTAAATCAGTTGAAAAAATTGTTGTTGATGTTCTTGGTGTAAAGTATAAAAACTTGACAGTTTATTTGTTATATGTAATGGGTTATATTTTAATTGGTAATTGATTATCGATTATTGGTCTTGAACCACAGTCATCAATGTATACGGTTACTTTATCAATGGCATTAGTTACTTTTATTGGAATATATTATATTGCTATTAAATTTCAGAAACTTTTATTTTTTAAAAAATTTATTATTAACCCTCTAGAATTAATTACTCAATTTGCACCTTTGATTTCTTTATCTTTTCGTTTATTTGGTAATATTTTAGGTGGAAGTATTATTTTGGCAATGCTTTATGGGGTAACTGCTAATATTTGAAGTAATATCCCAATTATTGGTCAGATGAATTTATTAATTGGTGTAATTGGACCATTCTTACATATTTATTTTGATTTATTTGCTGGAAGCATTCAAGCCTTAATTTTTGGCACCTTAACTCTTGTTTATTGGAAATTACAAATGGAAGAAGGAAGTTCTCATAAGGGAGAACTTACTATTAAATTACCAAAAAAACTTCGTAAACAACAAGCAATAAATCATGAAGAAGAAATTTATACCGAACGTTCAATTATGGAAAAAAAATAAAATACAAAAAGGAGAATTTATTTATTATGGAATTATTAACAACAGTAATGACACATGTCTTTCATTTTTTTAATCATTTAGCAGCTGATCCTAATGGATTGATGAATTTAAAGTTTGTTGGAGCTGGAATTTCAACTATTTCTTGTGCAGGAAGTGGAATTGGTCAAGGTTTTGCTGCTGGTAAAGCTGTTGAAGCGGTTGCTCGTAATCCTGAAGTAGAATCTAAAATTAGAACACAATTTGTTATTGGTGCAGCTATTGCCGAATCAGGTGCTATTTATGGTTTAGTTGTTTCTCTAATTTTAATATTTGTAGCATAAGGTATTAAAAAATATTAAAAAGTAGGTGATTTTATGAATTTTAATTTCAATGATTTAGTATCAGGTGATGATATTGTTAATCAATTATTTCCCAATCTTCTTGTTTTTATTGCTCATATTTTTGCAACATTAATTTTATTAATGGTACTTTGAAGATGAGTTTATGCTCCGTTTCGTAAGGCTTTACATTCGCGACATTTAGTAATTAAAGAAAAACTTGATGATGCTGCTTGCAAGCAATCATTAGCTAATCAAGATCGTGGTGAAGCTAGTCAAATATTAAAAGCTGCTAAAATTGAAGCTCAGGAAATTATTGCTAATGCACAAAATGATGGTTACAATAAGCGTAAACAAATTATTGATAAAGCGCAAGAAGAGAGTATGCGTATTACTAATCAATCAAATCGTGATTTAGTTCGTGCTCGTAAAGAGGCAGAAGCAAAGATTAACGAAGAAATCAAAATAGTAGCATTAGAAGCAGCTAAAAAAATTATTGGTGCTGAAATGAATGCTAAAAAACATGAACAATTAATTACTGATTTTATTAAGAATTTGGAATAGTGGTGAAGTTAAATGATAGATGAAGGATTAGCTAATCAATCAAATCGTGATTTAGTTCGTGCTCGTAAAGAGGCAGAAGCAAAGATTAACGAAGAAATCAAAATAGTAGCATTAGAAGCAGCTAAAAAAATTATTGGTGCTGAAATGAATGCTAAAAAACATGAACAATTAATTACTGATTTTATTAAGAATTTGGAATAGTGGTGAAGTTAAATGATAGATGAAGGATTAGCTAATCAATGAAGTAATGGTCTTTTTCAATTAGCAAGAGAAATAAAAAAAATTACTCAATTTGCTGAAGAAAGTAATAAATTAATTGATATTTTTACTACTTATCCAGAATTTATTGATATTACTAGTAGTAGTAATTTAACTATTGAAACACGTAAACAAATTATTAGTGAAACTTTTAAAAATCATATTGAACCATATATGTTAAATTTTTTCTTTTTGTTGATTGATGAACATCATTTCCAGTGTGTTCGTTTCATTTTAAAAGAATTTCGCAAATTATGTAATGAATATCAAGATGTAAACTATGGCATTATTTATTCAGTGATAGAACTTTCAAACCAACAAATAAATCAAATAAAATTGAAAATTGAGAAAGTCATTAAACATAAGATTAAAGTCGTTAACAAGATTGATAAATCATTAATTGGCGGTATTAAAGTTAAAGTACGGAATCAAGTTTTTGATGGTTCAGTTAAAGGTCAAATTGATCAATTAAAACAAGAATTATTAAGTCATGAATAGAGGTAAAACAAATGTCCTTAAACGTTAATCAAATTTCAGAAATTATAAAAAGTCAAATTAAAAATTATGGTAAAAAAATTAGTGCTAATGAGGAAGGCATTGTTGTTACTGTCGGTGATGGAATTGCACTAATTCATGGTTTAGATAAGGCTGTTAATGGTGAATTAGTATTTTTTCCTAAAAGTAATATTTATGGTATGGTTTTGAGTTTAGAAGAAACTGCTGTTGGTGTTACTTTAATGGGGGATGACACGGGTATCAAGGAAGGAGATATTGTTAGTAGAACAGGTAATGTTGTTGAAACACCAGTTGGTAATATGCTTTTAGGAAGAGTTGTTAATGCACTAGGGCAAAAGATTGATGGTAAAGGTCCAATTAAAACTACGAAAACTAGACCGATTGAAAGAATAGCGCTGGGTGTGATGACTAGAAAATCTGTATCAGAACCTTTAGCAACAGGATTATTATCAATTGATGCAATGATTCCGATTGGCAAAGGTCAAAGAGAGTTAATAATTGGTGATCGTCAAACTGGAAAAACAACGATTGCTATTGATACTATTATTAATCAAAAGGGTAAAAATGTTTTTTGTGTTTATGTTGCTATTGGTCAAAAGGCCTCAACTGTTGCTCAAATTGTTGATAAATTAACACAATTAGGGGCAATGGAGTATACAACTATTGTTGCTGCTACTGCTAGTGAAGTTGCTCCTTTGCAATATATTGCTCCTTATACAGGAGTAACTATTGCCGAAGAATGAATGGAAGAAGGTAAAGATGTCTTAATTGTTTATGATGATTTGAGTAAACATGCAGTGGCCTATCGTGCTATTTCTTTATTATTAAGACGACCACCAGGAAGAGAAGCTTATCCAGGAGATGTTTTTTATCTTCATTCACGTTTATTAGAACGTGCAGCTAAATTAAATGAAAAACATGGTGGTGGGAGTATTACTGCCTTACCTATTATTGAAACACAAGCCGGTGATATTTCTGCATATATTCCTACTAATGTTATTTCAATTACTGATGGTCAAATTTTTTTAATGTCAGAATTATTTAATGCCGGAATTCGTCCAGCAGTTGATGTGGGTTTATCAGTTTCACGGGTAGGTTCATCAGCACAAATTAAAGCAATAAAACAAGCAGGTGGAACATTAAAATTAGAATTAGCACAATTTCGTGAATTACAAGCTTTTTCACAATTTGGTTCTGATTTAGATGAAAATACTAGAGCTGTTATTGAACATGGTAAACGTGCCATTGAAATTTTAAAACAAAAACAAAATGAACCATTAAATCAAATTGATCAAGCAATTATTTTATTAGCAATTAAAAATAAGGCAATTAAATGATTACCAGTAGAAATGATGGATTCTTTTAAAAAGGAAGTAATAACTTATTTTCAAAAACAACAACGAAAAAGTTATTTAAAATTACAGCAAGATCAAGCGTTTAGTAAAGAGTTACAAGTGAGCATTAGTCAAGGCATTATGCAGGTTGTTTATAATTTGACCAATAAGCTAAATGACTATAATCCTAAAATATATGGTAGTCTTGAAGAATGGGAAACATTAATTAAAACATTCAAATAATGTATTTAGGAAGGTAAGGTGAAATATCATGGCTCAAAGCATGGAACAAATTAGACAAAAAATTAAATCTGTTAATACTAGTTATAAAATTACTAAAGCAATGCAACTAGTATCAACAGCTAAATTAAAAAAAGTAGGTAAAAGAATTGAGAGGATTAAACCTTATTATTCTGAAGTTTATGATACATTCAATCAACTAATACCTAAATTAAGTAATTCAATTTATTTAAAAACAAAAGATCAAGTTATTAATAAAACAATATGAGTAGTTTTTAATTCTAATTTAGGATTATGTGGTGGTTTTAATAATAATTTAAATAAATTAGTATTAGAACAATATAAACCACAAGATGAAATAGTTGTTATTGGTAGTAAAGGAGTTTCATACTTTACTAATCATCATTGTAAAATTATGCAATCTTATACTGAAATTAACATTCAATCATCATATAATGATTCGCAAGAGATATCTTTGTTGTTACTTTCTAAGTTTAATAATAAAGAAACTGATGCTATTAAAATTGCATATACAAAATATGTAAATACGGTAACAACAATTCCAACAATTATTGATTTATTGCCAATTGTTTCTATTAAAACTAATCAAGAAAGTAATTTAATTAAAACCGATTTTGAACCAGACGCTAATACTGTTATTAATAGTGCTATTCCTTTATATGTTGGTGCCATTGTTTATGGTGCATTAGTAGAATCACAAGTGTCAGAGCAAGCATTACGAAGATTAGCAATGGAAAATGCTTCAAATAATGCCAAAGAAATGAAAGATAAATTATTAGTAAGTTATAATCGTGCCCGTCAAGGTGCTATTACCCAAGAAATTTCAGAAATTATTGGTGGCGCTGATGCCCAATCATCATAATAAAGGAGTAAACTAAAATGAAAAATGCAACTAGTAAAAAACCTATAACAATTAAAGAAAAAAAAGTTAGTGATAAAAATTCTTTAAAAAAGGATAATACTAAAGTTATTGCTAAAGTAAAAGCAAAAGTCACTAAAAAAGTAGTTAATAGCAAAGAAAGTGTTAAAACTAGTAAACAATTACCAACTAAACGAAATATTGGAAAAATTGTTCAAATTTCAGGTCCAGTTATTGATATTCGTTTTAATGATAATAGTTTACCTAATTTAAATAATGCTATTAGTATTGATAATAATGGTCAAAAATTAATTGTTGAAGTTGCAAAACATATTGGTGATGATAGTGTTCGTTGTATTTCAATGGGTCCAACTGAAGGATTACTACGTGGTCTTGAAGCAGTTGATTTAGGAATACCAATTAGTGTTCCTGTTGGTGAAGAAGTTTTGGGTAGACTTTTTAATGTATTGGGTGAAGTCATTGATGATGGTAAAGAACTTAAAACTAAATTAAAATATCCTATTCATCGTACACCTCCTAGTTTTGATGAATTACAATCAAAATCAGAAGTTTTAGAAACAGGAATTAAAGTTATTGATTTATTAGCACCTTATGCTAAAGGTGGAAAAATTGGTTTATTCGGTGGAGCTGGAGTTGGTAAAACAGTTTTAATTCAAGAATTAATTAATAACATAGCTAAAGAACATGGTGGTATTTCTGTCTTTTCAGGAGTTGGCGAAAGAACACGTGAGGGTAATGATTTATATTATGAAATGCAAGAGTCAGGTGTTATTAGTAAAACTGCTTTAGTGTTTGGTCAAATGTCAGAACCACCAGGTGCTAGAATGCGTGTTGCATTAACTGGTTTAACAATTGCTGAATACTTCCGTAATGAAAAACAGCAAGATGTATTATTATTTATTGATAATATATTTCGTTTTACACAAGCTGGTAGTGAAGTATCGGCCTTATTGGGAAGAATGCCTTCAGCAGTAGGATACCAACCAACATTATCGACAGAAATGGGTGCTTTACAGGAACGTATTGTATCAACAACACGTGGTTCTATTACATCTGTACAAGCAGTATATGTACCAGCCGATGATCTAACTGATCCAGCTCCTGCGACAACATTTACTCACTTGGATGCTAAAATTGTTTTAGATCGTAATATTGCTGCTTTAGGGCTTTATCCTGCTGTTCATCCTTTACAATCTTCATCAAGAATGTTAGATCCTGCTATTGTTGGTCAGGAACATTATGATGTTGCACAAAGAGTTATTGAAACAATTCAACGTTTTTCTGAATTAGAACCAATCATTGGTATTTTAGGAATGGATGAGTTGAGTGAAGAAGATAAAAAAATAGTAGCTAGAGCAAGAAGAATTCGTAATTTTTGTTCACAACCATTTCATGTTGCTGAAAAATTTTCGGGTTTAAATGGTATTTATATTCCTATTAGTCAAACTGTTAATAGTTTTAAACAAATTTTAGATGGTGAATGTGATGATTTACCAGAGCAAGCATTTTTATATGTAGGAACTATTGAACAAGCAATTGAAAAGGCAAAGAAATTGAGATAATTGAAGGTGATAGTATGGCATTAAATCTTAAAATTATTACTCCTGATGGTATTTTTTTCGATGGAGAAGTACAGTGAGTTAATGTTAAAACAACTGAAGGCTATGTTGGTATTCTTGAATGGCATACACCTTTGATTGCTAATATTCAAATATCAAAAATGTCATTTAAAATTAAAGAAAAAATTCGTAATTTAACGATTTCTGGTGGACTTTTGGTAACTGATTTACATATGGTTCGTATTATTAGTGATAAAGTTGAATATACATCAATTTTAAAAGAGCAAGAAACAAAGGTATTTGATGAACGTATTAAAAGGGTTAGTGGAGGTTAATAAATATGCATGATTCACATTTAATAAAATGAATAATTGAAATAAGTATTTATCTTTTTAGTTTTATTGCTAGCGGATTTGCTGTAAAAGCAATTCCTTTTAATAAATTTCTTGATCATAAAAGAGTAAAAGAATCATGAATTTTATATATGTTAACAACTTTAGTTTTTACTTATTGTATTGGTACGTTAATTATTAAATTTGTTGGTTTAGATATTTGATTTAATTTAAATTAATACTTAAAATTAAAAAAATAAAAATAGTAAGTGTTTTAAAATATTTACTATTTTTTTAATTACAATATACTATTAAAATTTATAGTAGTTATTAATAATATCTATATAGATTATAAAATTTCTCCGAAATTACTATTATAGTAGTAAAAAAATCGTTTTTATTTATTGGGAGCGTACCGAAGATGTCGATAACTAAAAAGTTTTAAAAATAGCTCCTTTCTTTTTTAAATCCTTAAATTAAAAATAAATGACAAAAGATGAGAATAAAAATCTTGTCTTTTTTTGTAATTGTAAAATTTTAAAATTTTTAATAACCCTCTTTAACGCTATTATCAACACGTGTTAGGGAACTAAAAAAGTGAACTACAACACAGTTGTTAAAAATAGTAGCTAGCATGTGGACTTGCATGGATAAATAAAAAGTGGAGTGATACCTAATAAAATATACTAACCATTTAATGGTAATTCTTGGGGTGGGAGCGGATTGGAAACTAGTATATATAGACCTGCTTAGGGAACCTACTATATTAATTCTATTCTTTATTTAACCAACCTTGCCACTCACCAGTGAGCAAGTGTTGGTTTTATTTTTTATTTTTTTTGAAAAATTTTTGGGCGAGAAAATAAATTTCAAACTTGTAAAAAAAATTGAGCGGTGCCGGTTCAATTAAAATATTAATTTGCTAAATGCAAATTAAATAAATATTGAATCGAATGCCTCAATGTTTTTTAAAATTTCACAATTTATTTTTGAGCCCAGAATTTCTGGAATGAATAAAACTAATAATAGTATTATTAATAATTTAAAAATCAAAATATATGTCCTTTATGCTAGAAGCAACAGGACATATTAGGAAAGGATTATTATGCAAATAGAATTTAAAAAAGAACAAATTGTTAAAGATAAACCACAATCTATTCTTATTGATTATGTTGAATATAAATTATCACTTCCAAAATGAATGATTAAAAATAATTCTTTTATTGTTGATAATAATTACACATATTGGGTTTTTAATTCTGAAAATATTAAAAGAGAATTAAATGGTGATGAATTAACAAAATTATTAGAACCATATATTTCTGAACAGAAAATAACTGTTAATAAACCAGAAACACCCAAAGAATATTATCTTAATGATATAAAACTTGAACCATTAACATTTTATGAACAGCATAATAGTTGATTTATTGGTGAAATAACTGATAGTAAAACAAAGATTACTAATCCTTGTTTTAAATATAATGTTACATGAGAAGAAAACAGAAAAGGTTTTAAACTAAATAATCCATATAACCATAATGATTTGTCAATTAATTATATAGTCACTTCTTATAAACATATTTTAACTCATAATGAAAAGATATTTTATTTATAAAGAAAAAAACTATGAATAATAAAAATAAAAAATGTGAATTAAGAGTTTGTATGGATAAAGTTTGAAAAGAATGTATTAATAATTCTACTAAAACTATTAAATATAAAAATTGACCAATACCTTATTTAATATGTGACAGTTGTTATAACAAAATACCTAAATACCTTAAACAAACAGCAAAAATAATTGAAAAGGATGATTTACATAATGGAAAAAAAGATTATTGAATATAAAGTAGGATTAATCAAACAAATTGATAGTTTACAAAAAAATAATTTAGTTTGTGGACATAAAGAGTTTATCGAAGAATGTAAATATTGCTGAAGTAATTGTGATTTAGAAATTATTAAAACAATTGTTAGAGGTTAATTTGATTAATGCAATATGACTTAATTATTGGAATTGACCCTGCTGGTATTGGTAGTAATGGAATTATTATATACTCAAATGAAACTAATAATATTGTTTTTAATGAAACATTTAAAACTAAAACAGTTTTAAAAAGCAAAAATCTATTTAAAGAATACTTTTTATTAATTAAAAAACATTTTGATAATAAAAAAATATTAGTTATTGTAGAAAATTTCTTTTTAAATTCAAAACAATTATTAACAAATCCATTAGCAACTCCTAAAATTATTGGTGCTTTAATAGTATTAGCAGAAGATGTTATGAATTGAGATTATTTAGAAAGTGAACCAAAAAATAAAAACAAAATAGAAAATTATAAAGGAAATATAAAATTAACAAAACATGAACAAGATGCATATAAGCATATTAAATATTATTTAAGGAATTATAAAAATGAAAGAGAAAGCCAATTATGTCAAATTAACAGTAAAACTGAGTAACACTATTGAAACAAAATATTACGAAAAAGGTAATAAAGAATTATATTATAGTGTTCGAGGTCAATGAAATGGATTAAACTATGTTACTTTAATTTTTAACAACCCAAAATTTTATAGACGCTGTATTTTATTAAACAAAAACGATGAAATTATTGTAACTGGTCAAATTTTTAACACTTTAAATATTCCTAAAAATCGTGCATTTTGTTCAATAAATGTTAAATGATTTAAAAAATGAAAAGAGTAAAAAATGATATTATGAAAAATTTTATTAATAGTACCAATATTAATAACAAGCATAACACTAATAATATTTTTAATATTTATTAGTAAAGAATTAAAAAATGAATATAAAGTATTAAAAATATTAAGTGAAATTGCTAATCAAATTGAAAATAAGGAGAAATAATATGAAATATGAAGATAAATGTTCTATGTACAATAAAGTAAAAGAAAACTTTTTATCCAATACCTGTAATAGTTGTTGATTAGAATCAGTTAATAAATGAAATAGAAGAAGTTGAAGAAATTTAGGAAACATTGATAATGAATAAAGAAAATATACCATGTTGTTTTAGTGAAGTTAATGAACTTGGTAAACATATAACAAATTGTAATAATTTACCAACAAAATTAGATAAAGATAATGTTCAAGTAAGATATTTTTGTGATAAACATATGATAAAAGTTGAAAATATAAGAAGAAAAATTGCCCAAAAATATATTAATGAATATAAAGAAAAATTAATTTTAGATATCGATGAAATTATAAATGATAAAAATCCACATAGAACTTATACAGAATATGTCTTTTCTTTAAAAGAAAGAATTGAAAATGGAGAATTTGATAATGATTAAATTAAAAGATTTATTTGGTGAAGATAAAATAGAAATATTTTCACCAAATCCCAAAGATTTAACAGATAGTAATGATATAAAAGCATTGATTTTATGAAAATATCCCAATGTTATTGCTAAATATTTAATTGTTTCTCAACCACATGCTAATACTGCAATTTTAGTTGGAGATAACTTTAATTATCAAGGTTGAATAGAAGTTTTTATTAAACAGAAAGTAGAAGAAAATGCCAAATGACATAACTGTACAATCAAGTAATTACAATTTATTAAAATTAATAAGAACTGGAGCAAGTCCATTATTTGGTATGATAGGAACTTCTGCATACTATGGTCAACTTATTGGTAATCCAATATTAGGTAGTATAAATGCTTTATTATTTTCTAAAAAATTAGGAATTGATATATGAAATTTAAATCAAATGCCAAATTTAAAAAGTAAACTATTAAATTCAAGTAAAAAAATAGCATTAGGATTAGGAACAATTGGTTTAGCAAATTATAGTAAATTTACTGAAACAATAAATCCTATCACCCCAACTACAACCACTACAGAAACTCCGCCATGACCAGCATTAACATTATCAGTAACTAATAATAATGTTAATGACCAATCTTTAATGGATTGAGATACTTATATATCTTTAAATTCATATGGTATTGCAAATTTGGTTGCTGGAATTACAGAATTAATACCAAGTAAATTTGAAACTATACGTAAAATAGCAAATATGGCAACTGGTGGTTGTTTGATTAGTAGTGGTGTTGCTATGGGTATTAATAATGATTTTATGAATGCTTATGCAGTTCCGACTATTATTGCTGGTGCATCTGAAATTATCCATAATTTACTACCAATGGAAACAACTAATCATGTTGAAGAAATGCAAGAAACAACATTTACTAGTGAAAATGCAAGATTAATTAATGATGTTGTAGATAGAATATCACCAGTATATAGACCAACTACATATTATGACAGTTTATAAAGGAGGTGAGTAATTTATGAATAAAGAAAAATTAATTGAATATTATAATCACGAAATAAAAATACATAAAGAAAGGATGGAACAATTAAATAAAGAAATTTCTTTATTAGTAACTATTATAAGTAATTATCAGTCAATGGTTGAAAGAATTAATGGTGGTCAATTTGACGAATAATTAAAAAATAAATAATTGAAAGGAAAATATTGAAATGAAAGAATTATTGCATGAATTAATCATTATTGGAACAAGTGTAGGAACATTAATTTGCAGAGAATTAATTGTTTGATTTAAACGATTTATTACAACTCCAAAACATGTTCGAGCAAATAATAAAGTAATAAAACATAAAAAAAAATTAGCAAAATTAAATGAAAAAATTAATAAATAAAGGTGTAATGTAAATGTTAGAAAATGAAACTAATGTTCAAGAAACAACTGAACCTTTAACTGAAAATAATGATTTGCAAAAAGAACAAGAAACTAAGATTGTTGAATTAGAAAATAAGTTAAATAAACTTAATGAAGAAATTAAAGAAAAAGAAATGCTTAATATATTTAAAAAATATCAAGTTAAAAAAGAATTTTATGATTTTTTAAAATTTAAAACAAGTAATATAGAAAATTCAAAAGTAGAAGACACTATTAAAAAAATGATTAAAGAACAACCAGTATTTAAAGAACCAATTAATACAGGTGGTAAACAAGAAACAATATTAACAAATCAATCGAATTCAATAAAAAGTAGTTTATTGGATTATAAAAAGAAAAATAATTTATAACAGAAAGGAAAATAAAAATGGCAATTAATATTCAAACAAACTTAAATAATACAGAAAAACTAGTTGAAGCACCAGAATTTATTGAATTTTTCAAACAATCAAATAGTCCATGAGCAAACTTTTTTCCTATTGAAATAGTTAATTCTACTAAAATAGAATTTATTATTAAAGTTCCGAAAGACCCATCAATTAAAGTTATTGCATGAAATGATAAAAGTCAAAGAATAGATGTAACTTATGCACAAACTGATACTATTCCAAAAATAATTGAAAAATTATATGTTGCTGGTGAAACTATTGCAGCAGTTGACTTAAATGCTGAAAATGGACAAAATTTATTAGAAAGTATGCAATATGAAGTCGCTAATGATTTAGCAGATAAATTAGCAACTGATGATATACAAGTAATTAGCGATAACGGAACTAAAGTAATAATTAGTGACACATCACCAACAGGACATATACAGGCAATATTATCTGCTTGAAATACTTTATTTCAATTAAGAAATAGTGCAAATTGTCGTTTCTTTATTACAAATAATCTTTATGATACTATTGTTTATTTGGCTAATAATAAAGGTTTAATTACAGATAACCAAATTGCTCAACAACTAAGATTAAATGGTAATGATTTATATATAAAAGGTGTATTATGTCAAATTGTAATGGATGATTATATGACATTTACTGATAGTGAAAATAAAAAACAAATTATACCTTTTATTTTAGCAACACCAAGAGCAATGAAAAGATATATGTTACAACAAACAATTGTTTATGTTCAAGAAATTGCTGATGGCAAACTTGGTAGAGCATATAAAGTTGGTGGTGAAGTACTAGGTCAATCAATTCCTTATATGTCAAAAAAAGAAACAACATCACGTTGAATGCTATGTGGAATTATTACTAAAACAGATTTAAGTAGTAAACTTACAATTTTAACAACTGATATTACTGCTAATACGAATAGAAAAAATCAATTACTAGATACAGCAATAAAAAATGCAAGAGAAATTACTGGTTTGAATCCAGCATTAGATTTAGTACATGCAAATATTAAATATTTTAGTGATGCACAAGGCAAAACTGATGTAAGTAATCAAAATCAAAAAGCAGGAGATTTATATGTAATTATTACTGCAGATATTAATGATGCAAATTATCAAGGTTCAACAAATCCTATAAAAATAACTCTTAAATAATAAGGACATTAATTATGCCTATTGGTACAGCAAATACAGCCACACTCTTAAAAATAAATAAACCCAAACATACCAGAATTAGTCAACAACAAGAACATAAAAGTTTATGATGAGAAATTTTAGAAATGATTGGTGTACAAGTTATAGTAGTAGCACTTGCTCCTTTTACTGGTGGTTTAAGTGAAGATTTAGCACTTGGATTAGGTGCAAGTGATTTAATTGCTAGTATTAGTGCTGTTGGTGTAGAATTTTTAACTGATTTTACTATTAATCAAGTTTATGATTATTTAAAAGGAAATGTAACACCATTAAATACTTTTTTTAATATATTACCAGCATTTGCTGGACTTAATAAAATTAGTCGTGGTTATCGTACAACTAAATTTATTAAGTTAGCACAAAAAACTAAAACATTAGAACAAGTTGGTATTAAAGAAGCAAAAAACTTACAAGAAATTATTAGTCAAGTAAGTGGAAAAGAAATTTTAACAGATAAAATTATTGGTAATAAACGTTATTTAATGAAGTATAGTTTTACTCCTAATCGTGAAACAGTATTACGAGATTTAGGATATGTTGCTGAAAGACAATATAAGAATAATTTTCAAAAACTAGAAACAGAAAAATTAATGGAACACTTATTATTACAAAATACATTAATAAAATTAAGTCCACAATTAACTCCTAAATTTAAAATTAAAGATATTGAAAAAGCAAATAACTTTTTAAAAAAATTTAATACTGATTTAAAAGAAGTATTAAAAATGAATCAACATGATTGATTAAATTTAGTTCATACAATACATACAGAAAATAGATATGGAAAAACTTTAATTTTAGATTTACAAAAAATTCGTGCTAATGCTATTAAATTTAATTTTAAAAATAATGTTATTCATCAACTTGTTTTAAAAGCAAATCAAACTTTTAAATATTTTGATATTAGATTTTATTTAAAAAAAGGTTTAAATAAATTTTGAAAAGATACACCATATTTTGAAAAAATACGAGAAAGTATATATAAATTACAAGAAAAATTTGAAAAGTTAGAAAAACAAGTATTTGAAAAAATTCAGAAATTAAAAGAAAAAGCAACTGATTTATTTACTAGTGCAGAAAAAAGAGCAATTAAACACGCACAATTAATTCCATTAAATTCACCAGTATTTATGGGTTGTAAAATTCAACCTTTGTCATTAGATAAATGTGCAATTACTATTTATCATCGCAATCCTAAATATAACCCAATTACAGTTGTTGATAGTATTCTTAAAGCAAAAACTTTTGTTACTCAAATACATCCATTCCATTGATATCGTTGATATAGTGGTTGATACATTGGTTATGGAGTTAATCAAAATAAATGATTAAAAGCAATAGCATTTGCTCCACCAGTGGTGCAACAAGTAATTAGAGATAGTTTTAAAGTATATAGAGAAATATTTAGAACTATTAGAACTTATCATAAAGTAGTAAATGTTATTAATAATCCTATTGAAAATATTAACAAATCATTTAAAAATGTTGGTTTAAAATTTAGTGTTAATACTTTATTTGGTACTGGATTATTACATCATTTAGAAAAGTTTGCATATAGTCAAGTTGTAACAAAAAGTAAGAAAAAAATAAAATACAAAAAGAAATTGAACATATAACACATAAAAAAACAAAAAAACATACTCATCATTATAAACAAGCATTTTTTAAGGAATGATAAATTATGATTAATAAACTTTGAACTGATGTCAGTCTTGAAAATTATAATAACTGATATCCATTAACTGGAAAAATTACAGAAACTCCACAACAATATATACAAACATGATCAAATATTAATGATTGATTTATAACTTTTGCTATTCGCGCGCAAAATGATATTAATGCTTATCTTGATTTTATTTTATCTAAATTTCCTTTTGATAGTTTTAAAGATGAATTAATTAAAGAAACATTAAGAGATATGGTTTATGTTATGGTTGAACATTGAGTATTTAATCGTACACCAATTGAATTTAATGTTGATGCTACTATTCAATTTAATAATGGTAATCAATTTAGTGCAAATAGTACTCCTACAATTAATGTTTGAGATTTAGCACCTAGTAGAATGAAAATATGAGCAAGATTAACAGAATTAAAACAAATATTTTCAAGTTATAATAATGATGAAATAGATGTTGAAAAAATTGACTTAAAAGCATTTTATACTAGAAATCAAGTTGATGAATTAATTAAAGAACAAAAAGAATTTACATTATTAAAACAAATTAAATTATATGATGATTTAGTTGATGATAATGAAAATGAAATATATAGAGGTCCTATTAGTAAATTTGTTAATAAAGGTTATGTTGCAACTGGTTATGATAAAGAAACTGAAACAATGATTTTAGATTGACCAGATGAAATTGGAACATTACCACCAGAAGCATTACAAAATAATCCGCAAATTGGTGATTTTACTCATGCACCAACTTGTGATTTTTCTGCTAAACAACAAAAACGAATTACTACTAATGAAAATGAAATTACCAAATTAAATAGTGAATTAACTAAAACAAATGAAAACATTGATGATATCAAAAATAATTGATTTAATATTGAAACTAGTCCTTTATGAAAAAAAGTTGAAAATAATAATATAGAAATGTTGAAATGATATTTTATTAAAATCAGTTATCACTATTCAACAGAAAATAACTTTATGAAATTTTATAAAATAATTAAAATTTATTTAAATAATATTTTTCATGAATTTGAATTGTTAAATGTTGATTCCATGACTTATAAAGAACAAATACAAAATGAAAATATTTTAAATATTGGAACTATTTACTATGACAATAGAAATAAAAAATTTAGTGGTGGAGGTAATTCCTATCCTGAACGTGGAAAAATTAATTTAATTGGTGATATACAAGAAATATATCAATATCAAGGAATAGATACACCAACTGAATTTATAACAGAAGAAAGTACTGAACATGATTATTACACAAAACTAGAAACTAATAATTTATTAGATAAAAAGCAAAATATCAATGATGATGCTTTACAAAAAGTTTCTAAACAAATAGTTCCTGCAATTAATGAAATCAATAATAAAATTCCTAATTTATCTGATTATTATAAAAAAGAAGAAGTAGATAAAAAATTAGAAGATGTAAAATCACAATTTCCTATTGCATTTCAAATAAATGCTATTAGTGCAGAAATTCCTAATTTAGAAACTACTGATAAAACTATTGCCGGTGCTATTAATGAATTAAAAGAAAAAATAAAAGATAAAAAATTTTCAAATGATTATTTTAAATATAATACTGAAACAAATGAAATTGCATTAAATGATGAAGAAAATTCATTACTTTGTAAAGATTTATTAGAAAATAATGAATATAAATTATTAAAAACTCAAAATAAAAAATTATTACAAGCAATTAATGAAATATTAGAAAAACAACCACAACCCAGTCCAAGTGGTTCAAATTGAAAAGAAGTAGGTAAAGTCGTAGTAGATAAAAATAATATTACACATATAGAATATATATTTAAAGATAAAACACATTATAGAATATATTATAGTTTTGGTGATTATACTAGTAAAGAAAATAATAAAAATTATAGTTGACAAATAATTAATTTTTATTATCAATTAGATACAAATGTTTTAAAAAGTAGTTTATGAATATCAAATAATAATGTTAATGCGGATACTGAAATTAATATTTATAATAATAGAATAATGCGGGGTATGGGTAGAGATTATATTTTTAAAAAATTAGAAGAATTACAGGAATAATATTATGTTTTTTAAAATTATAAAAATTATTTTAGGTTTAATAGGAGTAATTTTATCATCAGCAACAGCAGGTTTAATTATATTTATTATTATAAAAATTGTATTAAAAATTAATCAAATATTTTAAAAAAAGGTGGTGAATATTATGTTAAGTCTATTTAAAAGAAAAGAAAAAAGTAATATTAGTGATAATCAAAATGAAAAAGTAAAATTTTTAACTAATAAAAATAAAAGTACTCATGCTTCAATTTTAAATTATTTTGGTTTTAATGATTTTAACCATGAAACTTATTTCACTGATTTTGTAGCAGAAAATAATGCTAATTTATATAATGCTCCATTAGATATTAATAATGAAACTATTAAACAATATTTAATTCAACAAGAATTTTACAGAAAAAATTGAAATTCAATTTTTAAATTAAGTAAATTAGGAATTAGTGCTTATTTAATTTATATTGCTAATGATGACTTATATTTTCAAGTAGTAGATATACAACAAAGAGTTTATGATATTACTGGTAAATTAATTGAATGTACTATTTTTTATGATAGTTATGAACAAAATGCACAAATGGTAAGATTATTTGAAGTTTATACATTAAATAATGAACAAATAACTATTAATCGTGCAATTTATAGTATTAGTGATAATAAAAAACAATTTCCATTAGATTTTAAATCATTCATTAATAACCCTAATTTAGCACAAGAACAAACACTAAATATTAACTATATACCAATAGCAATTATGAGAAATAAAGCAAATGAGCTAGCAGATTGTAATAAAGTAATGGATAAAATTAAAGCATTAGATGTTATTTATGAACAAATTGTTTTAGATACTATTTTAAACTCACCTAAATTTATATTTAGTCAAACTTATGGCAATGTTCAATCTTTAATAGAAGACGCAGTAAGAACATTAGTTACTAAAAATTACATATTTAAAAGCGGTGGAGATAATAATGAACAAAACGAAAATATCAATATGACAAATAGTAATTTTAAAGGTAAAAATTTAACTGATATATATGATTGAAATGTTAATGAAATATTTAAACGTTGTGGTATTCATATACCAAGTCAAAAGAAATCAGCACAACAATCAGTTCCCGAAAGTACAGCAGTAAATATTTCAACTATTAATTATATTGAACAAAAATTATGACAATTTAATATTGATATTCTTAAATTTATTCAAATATTAGTAAGTGTAGATAAAGATTTATTAAATAGTAAAACATTTAATATTAATGATGATCAAGAAATTAATAATTTAACAGTTAAATTAAAATTATTTAATCCCGAAAATAACCAATTAATAGGAGAGAACAATGGAAAACAACAACAAACCACAAACGAAATTTCCACAGAAACAAACTAAACTTAATCAAGCAGAAGTAGAAAATGATTATTTAATTGATAACATTCCTTATGACTTTACTAATATGATGCGTGCTACTAGTGACCCAGATATTAATAGAGCATATGATGAATTTAAAAAAAGAACGATATATATTTATGAAATTGAACGTTTATTTAAAAATAATGAAAATAATAGTTTAAAATTTTCAGCAAATACTATTAAAATAGGTTTTATTGATATTGATAAAGTATTAAAAACTACTGCTGTTGAAACATCTGATTTTACTATGCAATTAAATCAAAGAGCAAGTACTAATATTAATGATAATACAATTGAATATAGTATGACTGATATTAAAAATTTAATATTTCAAGAAATAAATTTATTAAATCAATTTAAGTTATGTGCAGTTAGTATAAATGAACCTTTAACTGAAAATAATATTGATAATTTATATATAATTAATAATTATTCACAACCTTATCAAAATCCAAAAACTAGAAGTACTAAAAGTATAACTATTATTAAAATTAAAGATTTTAAAACAAGAGATGGTTATCCAATCATTATTAAATTACAAAAACCATTAGATAAAGATACAAAAGTTACTGGTTTAAAAATTAAAGCCCCTAGAAGCATGATTTTTGGCAATATAAAGGTACTTGGTGAAGTTGACAATATGGAAGTATACCCAAAGTTATTTGTTAAAAATAAGATAGCATTTCCGCTGTTATCAATGCCTATTGAAACTCAACCAAAAGTTAGAATTTTACAACAATGATTTAGTGAGCAAATATTACCTTGAAATTTAGCAAAACAATTTATCGGACAAGAAAAATCAGTTTTAGATTTAATTAAAATTAGTAGTGGTTCTGTAACAAGAAGAGAAGTTATTAATAATGCAAGAATAACTCATGCTTGATTAGGATATGAGTTTAGTAATGTTTTAGGTGGTAAATGACCATTAAAAAGTCAAAAAGAATTAAAGGATAAAGAAGTTTGAGATTTTGTAGGTGAAAGTCAATTTTATAGTTATATTGCAACTAATAATAAATTTAATGATATTGAAATTGAAATTAAAGATGCACCAACTATTGATAGCTTACAACAATTATTATTAGATATGCTAAGTTATACCTATAATTATAATCGTAATTTTGATGGCGCAGATTATGATGATAAAAATGAAATAGCAAAATTACGTGATAAATTCTCAGGTCAAAAACCTGATGAAGTTATTACTAATTTATTTAGAAAATGAGAACTTGATTATCCAAATTACATAAATTTGCAACAAGTTAAAATATTTAAACAAGTATTTATTATGTTATCAAAGTATATTTATTCAACATTATCAATAAATAAAGGTCTAAATGATGATAATAAAATTTTATTACCTTATTATTTTGAATTAAAATCAAATCCTATACATTCTAATAAGGATAATAGTTGAAAATATAAAGATGTAAAAGTAATACTAAAATCTGAATATTTTGATTTTACAGATATGAATAATATTAAATTAAAAAATAATGATATTAGTCAAAATGAATTATTTAAACTTGATGATAATCAATTTAATTGATTATCTATTACAAATGAATTAGAAAGCAATAATATTCCGTCATTAATTCCAGCAGATTGAACATTAGGAAATGGCGAATATGGAAAATACTTTACAAGAGTAATTATTAGTAACAATAAAATTGAGAATGCTTTAAATTTATATGGTTCAAATAAATCTCAATTATTTTCTAAATTAGAATTTTATGAAGAGATATTACAAATTGATAATAAAAATGAATTTGAATTGCAAATTAAAAATCCAATTAATAATTTAAATCGGATTGAAATTAGTGGAATATTTGGTGCTGGTAATTATTATTTAATTTTAATAACTGACAAACAAGAAATAAACTTAACTAATATTAATTTATTTGACAAATATAATGAAAATATTTCTTATATTAATTTAGAAATTTAAATGTTATTTATTAAAATAACCATATGGATAATTGCCATCTCATGGTATATCTATTCTTTCAATAGTATCTCCACCATTATAAAATTTTGTTTTTTTAGGATTATCAGCAAAGTATATTTTAAATTCACTTTTTATAGAAACTGAAATACCATGAATGTCAGACATTCATATTTTCTGAACACCCATTATAGGTTTTTTATATGAATTTAAATAATATTTAAGTCCACTAAGATTATGGGTAAGCACCTCCCATGATTAATCCTATTGTTCCAGTTGTAGCACCAGTTAGTGCTAATGCTAATGTTATTTTACTTAAATTTGCTTTTATTCATGTTTTCATATTAAATTACTCCTTTTTTCCTTGATTTTACTTATAAACTGTACTATTTTTGATTATTTTTACAAGTACGTTTTTAAACGCAAAATAACGCCTAAATAAAAGGCGTTTATTTTGTGATACCTATACTATTAATGATATTGTAGTTGTTTATTATATGGCAAATGTGAAGATGCTTTTTTTCACAGTAGCATTATTTTTACCCCTAATTACATTTTTATATGGATACAATGCATAAAATAATCCATCATACGGGTCTTGATACATATTTTTATCAGGAATGTTAGTTTTGGTTTGGTCATAACGTAATTCTTCTAAACATTGAGTAGTCTTTGGTAAATCATCTTTATTTGCATAAAAGTTTCCATAACTCATAATGTTTCTCATTCAAACTACTCTATTAGTTAATCCTGCTTCTTGATTTAAATTTGAAGCATGTTTAATAGCAGTTTGTGTGATTAAAATAGTATTATGTTCATCTATTAATTTTTGATTTAATCAATCAATGGCAGTTCGTGCTTTATCATCATAAAAATAAATTGCTTGTTCAAAATTTTCAAAATTATCAATTAATCCTAAAATTTCATTAACATAAGCATTAATTTTTTCATTTTCATTTATAAAATCATTTGGAGTAACTACTAATTCACAAATAATATAAGCATCATAATAACCAGTATTATTATATTCTTTAAAACCCACTACTATAAATACAGTATGGTCTTTATGACCAGTTGCTCAATCCACACCAACTGAATAAAAATCAAATTTATACATATCTTTTTTTGAATTATAAAATTCTTTTAAATCATATGGTTGTCAGCACTTTACAGTTTTTTGAAATGGGAAAATTGTTGCATCACTATCTAAAAATTCAAAACCATAAAAAACAGTATTAAATTCATCAGGATTACTTTTTTTCATTTCTAATAATGTTCTTTTTTGAATATCTGGTAATTTATTTCAAAATGGTTGAATAGTAAATCTTAAAACAAATAAACCTAAACCACTAAACATATCTTGATTTTCATAATAAATTTTGCCATTTTTTTTAAGATTTTCCATCACTTTATCATTTAATGGTAAAAATGGCGTACAGTATTTTAAATAAAATGGATGATATTTATCATAAGGATTACATGTAAAAGTAATAAAGAAACTTTTATAAAAATAGCTAGTAATTTTTTTTCCAAAATTAGGACTATATATATTTTTATCAATAAACGTTCAACTTCATTCTTTAATAGGTTCTTTTGATACTTTAATACGATTACTTCTAAACATAGAGTTTTGTAAACGTTCATATCGATATGTTAATTGCTTTTCTGTTAGTGTTTCTTTTTCTTCTGCCATAATAATTTCATCTGTTCTTGAACCTAAAAAACTTGAACCACCGGCTTCTTTTCCAAAAATCTTATTACCATTAGCATAACCAATAAAGTCAATTTGTTGATTATTAGGAAAAATAATACATCCACCATCCTTAGTTATTTTTCATTTAATACCATGTGGATTATTAGGTAATAAATTAATATTATATGTATCTAATAAAACTTGACAAACATTCATTAAAGCACCAATTGTAGTTTCACTATGAGTATTTTCATATCTTCTTACTTCTTGAACACTACTATCACTAAAATTACAACATATAAATAAATCAAATGCTAAACAATTTCAAGTTTTTCTTGTTCCACGTGCTGTTGGTACAAAACGATAAAAACAATTGGTAGTAAAATATTCTGCTCATTCATCACCAACAAATTCTTTAAAAATATCCCAACTAAAACCATAATTATTATCACTAAAATTAAGATTATATTTTTTATTTAATTGTACATAACTAGTGATAAAAGCCATATTTACTCCTTATTTTTAAAAAAAATTAAACTTAAATTATTAACAAATAAAATTTTGAAAGGAACATTAAAAATGTTTATATTACCATTTGTAAATCATTTTGATTGAGACAAACACAATTTTAATCAAGATGAATTAAATTTACAACAAACAGAAGAATTATTTAAAAAAATAGATGATTATTTATGAAATGCATGTGATAAATCTGTATATAAGTCATATAGATTTAGAAAAAGAAAATTAAAAACAAAAAAAGGTTTATTAACTTATAAACGACGTATTTGTACATATTATAACCCAAAAACACAAAAAATGGAATTTCTTTCATTGTTAGATAATTATCTTGGTGTTAAAAAATATAGTAAACTTGCACCTAATGTTATTAAACAAATTTTGAAATATTTTGCAGATGGTAAAAAGTATCATGATGTTTGTGATACTTTTATTGAAGGTTTAATAAGTAATAGTACAGTTTGTAGAACATATAAAAAGTTTCAATTACCAAAAGCCAATATCCTCAAAATACCATTACAACCATATCAAAATTTATATGTAAATATTGATGATGGACATAGAAAATTTAAGTTTAATGAAAAACATAATACTAAAAATTGTAAAAAATGTTCAATGAGATTATTAGTATTTTGTACTGGTAAAAAGAAGAATGGAAAATTAATTAATAAAAGAGCTGTATGTAAAATTAGAGTATCAAAAACAGAAATTGGTGCTGAAAAAACTGCCAAATTAATTGAAAAATATGGTAATTTATTTTTTGAAAATTTTGACCAAGCAAATTTAATAGTTTGTGGAGATAGTGCAAAATGAATTAGAAAAACTGCTACAATTTTAAATGCTAAATTTATTTTAGATAAATTCCATGCTTTTCATGTTTTATTTCTTGGCATAATGGCTGGAAGAAGAAAAAATAAAATTGCTAAATTACACTATCAAAATGCAATAAATTTATTTTCCAAAGGTCAATATTATGAATTAATTGATTTTTTACAATCATTGACTTTACAATATAAAAAATTAAAAGTTGGTTATTTTGTTAATGCAAAAGATGGCGTATTAAATCAAGCATTAGTTGAAAATATTGGTTGCTTTACTGAAACTAATATTAAACAAATTTTAAAGCATATGATTGGTGATAGAACTTATAACATTGATATGTATACCAAAATGGTTAATTTTAAATGTTATCAAATAAATACAGCAATACAATTATTATAAATTAACCATTTCAATTTAAAGATAACTAAAAATAAAATAAAACTTATTAAAGTAAAATTTAATAAGAATTTTTGAGTTATAAAAGTAAGTATTATTGTTGACTAATATTTTACAAGTGTTAAGATTAACATACAATTGCATATTGATTCTCGTCTAATCTTATAATTTAAAGACAAATTTGAATATTATTGACAACATCGGTACGCTCCCTATTTATTTTATGGTTGTTTTTACTATTATATATATAATATTTTTATCTGTATAGAATAAAATTCTCATCTGTATAGAACAATATAGAATGGAGGTGAGAAAATGAGTAAATTTTTTCATAGTAAACAAACATCTCCTGAGGATAAGAAAAATCCTAGTTTTACTTTTAAAGGAACTTTCAATAAATTAGGTGGCAAAATGTTTGGTAAAATGCAAAACTTATCAAGAGCCATTGTTTTACCAATAGCTACATTACCAATAGCTGGTTTATTGTTAGGAATTGGTGGTGGAGTTGCTAGTGCTTTAAAGCAATTGCCTAATCATGATAGTCTTGTTGCTATTATTAATATTTTTTCAATTATGCAATCATCCGGAAACGTTGTTTTTGCTAATTTAGGATTGATTTTTGCTATTTCTATTGCTTTTGGTTTTGCAAAAGCTAGTAAAGGTGTAGCTGCTCTTTCTGGATTTATTACTTTTATTGTTATGACTTCAGTTATTAGTGGCATGTTTTTTTGAAATCCTAAAACAGGAATGTTGGGGTTTGATCCATGAGGTTTAGGTGAAGGTGCAAAGATTACTCCAGAAAGTGGTAAATCTTCTGGTTTATTTTCTTCTGTCTTAGGATTATTTCCTACGTTTGATACTTCAGTTTTAGGTGGCATTCTTGTTGGTTGATTAGTATCAATTGTTCATAATCATTCATACAATATTCGTATGCCAAGAGTATTAGCTTTTTTTGGTGGTGAACGTTTTGTGCCAATTTTAGCTGTTTTTGTTGGAATAGGAATGGGATTAGCTTTTTTCTTTATTTGACCAATGTTATTAATTGCTTTTAGAGAAATTGGTAATGGCTTAGCAGCTGGTATGAATACAGGTCAACTTACTGATGGACAGTTAACTGGTGATAATTTTCATCCGACAGTTGGTGGAGCATTTATTGCAATGTTTTTTGGAATTACTGAGCGTTTATTAATACCAACAGGATTGCATCACGTTCAATATGCGCCTTTCTGATATACTGGAATTGGTGGAAATTGAATTAATGAATCTGGTGATCATTTTGTTGGAGCGTACAATATTTTCTTTGGACAATTTGCTTCTAATGCAGTAGGACACATGAATCAAACACCGGGAACAATGTTTATGAGTGGGCGATTTGCATATATGCAATATGGCTATCCCTTTGCAGCACTTGCTATGTGAATGTTAGCACGACCAGAAAATAAAAAAATGGTTGGTGGTATTTTAGGATCTGCTGCTCTAACTTCTTTCTTAACAGGAGTTACAGAACCATTATTGTTTTCATTCTTATTTGTAGCACCATTATGTTTTGTTTTCCATGCATTTATGGCAGGAATTAGTTTTATGATGGCGTATTTATTAAATATAGTTGTTGGTCAAGGTTTTGCTGCTGGATTTATTGATTTTTCTTTCTTTGGAATATTACCAAGTATTCTTGGTAAAGAAACAGGATTCTATTGAGTATTTGTTACTGGATTAATTATGGCACCTGCTTATTTCTTTGGGTTCTATTACATTATTAAGTGAAGAAATTACAAAACTTTAGGTCGTGAAGAAGGAGAATTAGCAACCAACTTAGCTTTACAAAGTGTTGAAAGTTCTTTAGATAAGTCTTCAAAAAAAGGTAGAACAAAAGTAGAAAATTTATTACTTGGACTTGGTGGAGCATTAAATATCATTGATGTTAACGCTAAAGATAAAGTATTAGTTGCAACTTTAAAAGATGCAAATATTTATTCAAAAGCTTTATTAAGATTAAGTGGAACTAAAAATATTAAAGTAATTGCCAATAAAGTTGAAATTACCTATCTTGATGGTGCAGAGTCTATTCATAAAACTTTACAAGCAGAAATGACAAAGAAACAAACATTAACACCTGATACTAATAAAGATAAAAATAATGATATGTTAGAAAATATTTTTAAAGGTCTTGGTGGACGAAGTAATGTTAAATTATTAGACAATTGTGCTACAAGATTGCGTTTTACAGTTTTTGATGAAACTAAAATTGATGATAATATTTTAAAATCAACTGGTGCGGTTGGTATCTTTAAAAAAGGTACAGCTATTCAGGTAATTTATGGGCCACAAGTAGGTAATATTAAAAATGATTTATTAAAAACTTGAACTCCAAAATAAACTATTACTAAAATATAAAAATGAGCAACTTTTTGAGTTGTTCATTTTTTTAGTTTTAGTTACGGATAATGTTAAAATTATAATATAGGATGGAGGGAAAACTATGTTTTTTGATGATGAAGAAGAAAAGTTAGAAGAAGCTAGGTATGAAGAAATACAAACAAATATACAAAATTTAACATTAACAATTGATGTTAATATTGTTGTTAAAGATTTATTTAAATATATTAAATTAAAATGTACACAAAAAATTAGAATTATGGATATATTAGCATTGTTTTTATCAATATTTTCAATAATTCTTTCAATATTATTAACTGTTATTGATAAAACTGATCAAAAAATTAGTTTTGAACTTCGAAAATTATTGTATGCGGTAAATATATTTAAAGATTTAACAGTGGTAATGGTATTAGTAATTGCATTATGGATGGGTTACACTTTATTGGACACTAATTACATAGACAAGTGAACAAATTAGTTAAAAGAAAGGAATTATAATTATGGTCACTATTAACTCATATTCAGATGAATTTAAAAAACAAATAGTAGCTTTATATCAAAGTGGCAAATCAGTATCTTGCCTTGTTAAAGAATACAATGTTACAAGAGCAGCTACTTACAATTGAATTAAGCAATTTACTAATTCAGGTAGTTTTAAAACTAAAGATAATCTTTCAGATTTAGAAAAACAATTAATTCAAGCAAATAAATAATTAAAACAGTTACGAATGGAAATTGATATTTTAAAGCAAGCAGCACTAATAATAGGCAGAAAGTAGAGATTATTGCAAATAATAAATCTAAATATAAAATTCGCACAATGTGTCATTTTTTAAAACTCTCTAAATCAACATATTATTTTAATTTAAAGAAAAAAAATAAAATTCAAAATAATATTTATGAACAAACTGTTATTATTGCTTTTAAAGAAAATAAAGAAGTTTATGGTACTAGAAGATTAAAAGTCATACTAGCAAACCAAGAAATTTATTTATCACGCAGAAAAATTAAAGAAATTATGAATAAGCATAATTTAATATCAAAATACACTAAATTATCATTCAAAAATTATCATAATAAAGTCAATGATAGTCAAATAACCAATCTTGTTAATAGAAACTTTAATAATAGAATTAAAAATGAAGTTATTGTTAGTGATTTAACTTATGTTCAAGTTAATGGTAAATGAAACTATATTTGCCTATTAATCGACCTATTTAACCGCGAAATTATTGGACATAGTGTTGTTAAAAAAGATGCATCATTAGTATATCAAGCATTTATGCAATCAAATCACTGTTTAAAAGATATTGAAATATTTCATACTGATCGCGGTAATGAATTCAATAATAAAACTATTGATAAACTTTTATTAGCTTTCAACATAACTCGATCTTTAAGCAAAAAAGGATGTCCTTATGACAATGCTGTTGCTGAAGCAACTTTTAAAACTTTCAAAATTGAATTTATTAATGATAAAAATTTTACATCATTAATCCAATTAAAATTAGAATTATTTGATTACATCAATTGATATAACAACATAAGAATTCACAGTACTCTAAACTACCTAACTCCAATTAGTTATCAAAAACAAATGTCTACCAAAAAATAGTCCTAAAAAGGGTTGCCATTCCAATAGTTTCATTTATCATTAACTTGAACATAAGTTAAATCACTAACAATAACTTCATTTTTAATTCTATTATTAAAGTTTCTATTAACAAGATTGGTTATTTGACTATCATTGACTTTATTATGATAATTTTTGAATGATAATTTAGTGTATTTTGATATTAAATTATGCTTATTCATAATTTCTTTAATTTTTCTGCGTGATAAATAAATTTCTTGGTTTGCTAGTATGACTTTTAATCTTCTAGTACCATAAACTTCTTTATTTTCTTTAAAAGATAAGGAGATAATTTAATGAAAAATGCAAATAATTCTAATTTACTTTTTAATTATGATGCAGAAGGTACCAACCCCAGCATAGATATAATTAAAAATGTGGATGTTAAATCTAAAAATAAAGTTGAAAAATCAATTAAAAATAATATCGAAGTTCAAAGAGATATCAATGATTTTGCTGTTAAATTTCAAAAGAAACAAAAAATCAAAAAAGAATATAAAACCATTTATATAAAATCAGATTATGTAAAAAAAATCAAAAAATTAGCAAAAAATACTAATCGTAGTTTTGCAGAAGTTATTGAATTATTAGTTGAAGAATTTGAGAAAAATGAATTAATAATTTTATAATTTAAAAATTTCTTGAGTTGAGAAATTGAAATTGTGACTAAAGTAGTATTTGAACAAATCCTTATTATTGACGTCAAAAACAAGCTTATGAAGAACTTATTGCAAAAATTATATAAAAAAATTACCTAATCAGAAATAATTAGGCAGTTACGAGAGATATACTCCCTTGCACAATATTACTATCGTACTCACAATTAAGTTATAGCATATAAGTATTAGGAATGCAATAATATCACTAACTAAGGAATAAACAATTACATAGATTGGAATTATATTATGCAATCGAATAATTACAAATCATATAAAAAAGGAATGGGAATTCTTGTTTGTATTCCAGGAGATGAACATAATGGAATACAAAGTAAAAGGCCAGGAATTGTATTAAGTTCCCATCCTAATTATATAGCGGACTTCTCCCCACATGTACTTGTGGAGGTAATAATGAAACTGAATGAATTCAACAATGCTTTTCAAACTGAACAGCAATGTCTTGCATATATAGCAAATTTGAAAGAAAACAAATGTATTAGGTGTTTTAGTTTTAATTTGAATACTTCTGATTTAAAAAGAATGAGATGTTTAAAATGTAATCAAACATTTAGCATTCTCACAGGCACCATATTTTCAAGGTCACAAACATCTTTAACATCTTGGTTTTATCTTATCTTTAGATGAATAAACACCAAACATGGAATTCCATCAACAGATATTGCAAAAGAATTGCGAGTGACTTTGAAAACTGCTTGAAGAATGACTCATAAAATCAGAACACGTATTGCAAAACAAAAACCTCAATTTATTGTTGAAGGTACATTTCAAATTGATGAAATGTATCTTTCACATATGGGTTTTAAAAAACAAGGAAGATCCTTGGTGAATAAAACCTTGATTGTTGGCATTTATCAAAAAACAACCAATAATTTAATTGTGAAAGTATTGAAAAACGCAAAGAGTAAAAATCTTTTGCAGTTTGCAAAAAACCACATTTCTTCAAAATGTCTTGTATATACTGATTCTTGAAAAGGATATTGCGATTTTAAATCAGTTTTCACTAAGCATGAAACAGTTAACCATCAAGATGGCTATGTTTCAAAAATTGGTGTAAATACCAACCAAATTGAATCAGTTTGAAAACATATAAGAAGAACATTTAAAACACATATCAAAGTTGCAAAACATCATGTTCATTTATATGCTAAAGAAGCTGCATATAAATTCAACAAGATACCTAGTTTTGAAACTGTAATGCTATGTTTGATTTAAAAATGTGGGGAGAAGTCCGTAGATAGGCTTTTCTCAGCATTTATGTGATAAAATTAAAATAGTACATAAAGGGAGAAAAGCCTTATATAGTTATACAGTTATTATCAACTCAACCTAGTGATCATGATTTAGGAACACTAACCATAAATAACAAAATTTCTTATATAAGGCCAATTTACTTAAGAAATATTATAAAAAATCAAGTATTAGGGTTTTGATTTGACTATAATACTAGAAAACCTATTTATTTGAATAAATCAAGTAAATTAATGAAAATTATTGAAAGTAACCCTTATAAAGCAAATTCTATAACATTAAAATTAAAAGAATATTTAGAACTTAAAAATAGTATTATTAATCAAAGCCAAGTATTAAAAATAAGAAAACAAATGAATGAACTAACTAATTGAAATAAAGATTTACAACAAGAAATTCAACAACTTAAAAATGAGATTGATTTATTGAAAAATTCTAAATCAAAAACTTGTAATCGTGGATAGTTTTCTTTACTAAAAACCAATATGTGAAAAAATATTTTATAAATCATGTAAAATTATATTAAGAAAACTTAGGGGGATATTTATATGTCAAATAAAGTTAAAAGACCAATGAATGCTTATATGATTTTTAGTAAAGAAAAAAGATCAGAGATTATTCAACAAAAACCAGAACTTAAATCAAAAGTTGCAGAAGTTGCCAAACTTATTGGTAATCATTGAAAAGAAATGACAAGCGAAGAGAAATCTAAATATCAAAATTTAGCACTAGAAGATAAAAAAAGATATGAAAGTGAAATACAAAAATAACTATCTTAAATTCATTCTAAACAGCCCTAAATTAGGGCTGTTTATTTTTTTAATACTAAACCATATAAATTTTTAAATCGTTTGTATATGAGCAAATTTGGTGCCTTAAAATTAATTTTAAAGATATAAGAGATTGCTGTTGCAATCTCTTATTTTTACATTTGTGATGAACTTGGTTTATATCCACTTATTGAAGGTTGATTTTGTATATCTATCGAATTTATTCATTCTCCAATACCTTCATCATCAAAAGAATTTAGACTTATTTCTTCAAAATCATCTGTTTTTATATTTTCACTTTCTAAAAAAGATTTGTCTCTAGATACATCAAGATATAATGTTTTAACTATGTCTGACAATGTTTTTAAACGTTTTTCGAAAATAGTGTCTTCTATTTGTATTTTTAGTGATTTAATTTTAAATTCACCAAATCAATTTTCATATTGATTTAATTTAAGAATTCTATGGTTTTTATCTTGAAAATAATCATCTAATACTTTCTTTCATATTTTATTTTCTAGATTTCGTATTTCTCTATCTTCTTTTGATAAAAAAATTTCATTTTTATCACTATTTTTTAGTAATTCACATCTTTTTAATTCTAAATTTTTAATCTTTTCTAAATGTTCTTCTTTAATCAAATTTAATGTTTTGATTTTTTTCTTTTTTTCAGTCATTATATTTTCACATTGTTGCATTAACTTTTCATTTATTTTTTCAGTTGCTTTTTGATATTTTTTTGCAATTTTGTTTTTTGAATTTTCTTTTTTTCTAATTTTTTTTTCTAATTCTTCTAATATATTTAATATTTTTTCTTCTTCAAGAAATTCAAAATTATAATTTAAATTATAATTTTTATTATATAATTTCATATATTCTGAATTTTTTATTTCTTCTTTTTCGATTTTTTGTTTGAAAAGATTCATTCAATCATTTATTTCTTTTGAATTAACTAATTCTAATATTTTTTCTGTATTCATATATTTTTTCATACCTCTCCTCTTCTTATTTTTATTTCAATTTTATAAAAAAACCCATTTACTTTTAAAATAAAATAATGAGTTAAAAACTTATATTAAGTTTAATTAAATTATACAAAAAAAGTTAGCAAATAAAAATTTGGAACTAAAGTTTTAGGGGTTATTTGGAATTTTTGAATTTATGTTTATCTAAATTTTATATTCATTTGTTATAATTATTTTGTTCTATACAAAAATAAGAACAATTTAATTATAACAATTTTATTTTAAATTTTAACACTTATTTAATTTAAATATTTTCATTAAAATTATACAAATAAAATTGTTAAGCAAACTGCACAATTGTGCATTTTTGAAGTATTTAAAATATTTACATTTTTTGTGATTTACTACTAGAACTTTGACTTTTACTTGTTGAAGCTTCACTGTTTACTTTTGATTTATCTTTTTCAAATCCAAGAGCATTAGCAACTCTTTCTCGTCTTTCTTTCTCTTTACTTTCTCCTCAAGCTTTGTTTACTTCATCGGCTTTTTTATTATGAGCATCTTTTCTGTCTTGACTTCATTCATTACATGATCTTCACATATTTATATTCTCCTTTATTATTTTTGAATATTTTTTTTACCTTTAAAATATTAACACAAAAAGTATATATTTTTAAAACAAAAAATGTGTAAAAAATAATAAAGAATAGTGATTTGAAATAAAATAAACTATAACATGAAATTTGAATGATATATTGTACTTGTTTTAGGATGTGCTTCTTGTTGGTTTACTGTATTTCGTATAGATGAATCAAAATTATTGACATTTACTGGTTCAATATTTGAACTTGGAATGGCAGCCCTTTTTAGGACTATTTTTTGGTAGACATTTGTTTTTGATAACTAACTGGAGTTAGGTAGTTTAGAGTACTGTGAATTCTTATGTTGTTATATCAATTGATGTAATCAAATAATTCTAATTTTAATTGGATTAATGATGTAAAATTTTTATCATTAATAAATTCAATTTTGAAAGTTTTAAAAGTTGCTTCAGCAACAGCATTGTCATAAGGACATCCTTTTTTGCTTAAAGATCGAGTTATGTTGAAAGCTAATAAAAGTTTATCAATAGTTTTATTATTGAATTCATTACCGCGATCAGTATGAAATATTTCAATATCTTTTAAACAGTGATTTGATTGCATAAATGCTTGATATACTAATGATGCATCTTTTTTAACTCCAACACTATGTCCAATAATTTCGCGGTTAAATAGGTCGATTAATAGGCAAATATAGTTTCATTTACCATTAACTTGAACATAAGTTAAATCACTAACAATAACTTCATTTTTAATTCTATTATTAAAGTTTCTATTAACAAGATTGGTTATTTGACTATCATTGACTTTATTATGATAATTTTTGAATGATAATTTAGTGTATTTTGATATTAAATTATGCTTATTCATAATTTCTTTAATTTTTCTGCGTGATAAATAAATTTCTTGGTTTGCTAGTATGACTTTTAATCTTCTAGTACCATAAACTTCTTTATTTTCTTTAAAAGCAATAATAACAGTTTGTTCATAAATATTATTTTGAATTTTATTTTTTTTCTTTAAATTAAAATAATATGTTGATTTAGAGAGTTTTAAAAAATGACACATTGTGCGAATTTTATATTTAGATTTATTATTTGCAATAATCTCTACTTTCTGCCTATTATTAGTGCTGCTTGCTTTAAAATATCAATTTCCATTCGTAACTGTTTTAATTCTTTATTTGCTTGAATTAATTGTTTTTCTAAATCTGAAAGATTATCTTTAGTTTTAAAACTACCTGAATTAGTAAATTGCTTAATTCAATTGTAAGTAGCTGCTCTTGTAACATTGTATTCTTTAACAAGGCAAGATACTGATTTGCCACTTTGATATAAAGCTACTATTTGTTTTTTAAATTCATCTGAATATGAGTTAATAGTGACCATAATTATAATTCCTTTCTTTTAACTAATTTGTTCACTTGTCTATGTAATTAGTGTCCAATAAAGTGTAACCCATCCAATTTTTAAAAAAAATAAAAATCAACTTACAAAAAAAAGTAAATTAAAAAAAGAAGAAGACAACTTTAATGAAAATAGTTTAAATAAAATGTTAGAATCTAAAATTAATTTTATTGAACTTACAAAATCAGAAATTAACTAGGAATCTTTTAATAAAAGTAATATTAAATCATATAATAATCAAGTTTTTTATAGTAATTAAAATAATTATAGTAAATTATTTTTTCTAACTTCGAAGAGAAAGAAAAAAATATAATATAAATACAATTTTTTTTTGGGTACTAAGTTTTCTAAGTTTTTTTATGTTAAAATAATAAAGATTTTATTACCTTACAAGTAATAATAAGTATAAGTAATAATAAAGAAAAAAATGGTGATTTACTTTATGTGAGATCGTAAAATTTTACGAAAAATTAATAAACAAGTTAAGGAAATAATTAGCCTTGATGAAACAATGAGAAAAATTAAAGATGAAGAATTAGCAAATAAAACAGTTGAATTCAGAACCAGATTGGCAGAAGGTGAGACTTTAGATGATATTTTAGTTGAAGCTTTTGCGACAATTAGAGAAGCAGCACGAAGAATTAGTGGATTACATCCATATCCTGTTCAATTAATTGGTGGTATTGTTCTTCATAATGGCGATGTTGCTGAAATGCGAACTGGTGAAGGAAAAACTTTAACTGCTGTGATGCCAATTTATTTAAATGCTTTAAGTAGTAAAGGTGTTCATGTTATTACTGTTAATGAATATTTAGCAGCAAGAGATGCCGAATTAAATCGACCAATTTTAGAATTTTTGGGAATTACTATTGGCGTTAGTCTTCGTGATCATTCTACTAATCAAAAACGTGAAGCGTATTTAAAAGATGTTACATATACAACTAATTCAGAATTAGGCTTTGATTATTTGCGTGATAATATGGTTAAGGTTTATCCAGAAAAAGTTCAACGTCAGCTTAATTATGCTATCATTGATGAGGCGGACTCTGTTTTAATTGATGAATCAAGAACACCTTTAATTATTTCTGGTGGTTCAAAAAATCGTACTCCTTTATATCAAGCATCAGATGTTTTTGCAAAAACTTTAATACCTGAAGATTATAAAATTGATTGAGAATCACGTCAAATTGCATTAACAGTAACGGGTGTTAATAAAGCCCAAAAACAGTTTAATTTAAAAAATTTATTTGATATTGATAACTCGGAATTATTTCATCATATTCAAAATGCACTTCGTGCTAATCATGTTTTCAAATTAGATGTAGAGTATGTTGTTAAAGATGGTGAAATTGTGCTAGTTGATCAGTTTACTGGTAGATTAATGCCTGGTAGAGTATATAGTGATGGACTTCATCAAGCTTTACAAGCTAAAGAAAATGTTACAATTCAACAAGAAACAACAACAGTAGCTACTATTACTTATCAAAACTTTTTCCGTTTATATAATAAACTAAGTGGTATGACAGGAACTGCTAAAACCGAAGAAGAAGAGTTTGTAAAAATTTATAATATGAGAGTAATTAAGATTCCTACTAATAAACCAATTATTCGAGAAGATAAACCCGATCATGTTTTTGCTTCATTAAATGCTAAATTTAAATCTTTAATTGCAGAAGTTAAAGAACGACATACTAAAGGACAACCAATTTTGATTGGTACTGCTAATGTTGATGTATCAGAACGAATTGCTAATATGTTAACTTTGGAAGGAATTAAGCATGAGATTTTAAATGCTAAAAATCATGCTCGTGAAGCTGATATTATTGCTAGAGCTGGTGAAAAAGGATCAATTACTTTAGCAACCAATATGGCAGGACGTGGAACAGATATTAAACTTGGTAAGGGTGTTATTGAACTTGGTGGCCTTGCTGTATTAGGTACTGAAAGAAACGAAGCACGAAGAATTGATAATCAATTACGTGGAAGAGCCGGAAGACAAGGTGATCCTGGATTTTCACGATTTTATGTTTCAATTGAAGATGATTTGATGTTACGTTTTGGTGGTGAAAAATTAAAAAAAGCTTTTGCAAGTTTAGGTGAAGACTATATTAGATCAAAAATGTTAACTAGATCAATTACTAGAGCACAACAAAAAATTGAAGGTATGAATTTTGATGCACGAAAAAACTTATTAGATTATGATAATGTTATTGCTCAGCATCGTGAAGCCACATATCATCAACGTGATAATATTTTACTTGCTGATGATTTATTAGATTTAATCAAAAATATGCACAGAACAGTAGCACGTGATTTACTAAATATTTTTAATAAAGTTGTTGGTAGAGAACAGTTTATTGATTATGATGAATTAGTTAAAGGTATTGAAAATAAATTAATTAAACCTAATGATTTAATTGCAGAAAAGTTAAATCGATTAAGTATTGAAGAAAATATTGATTTAATTGTTGAAAAATCTTATAATTTTTATCTTGAAAAAAGAGAAAAATTAAATGATGTTATTATAAAACAAATTGAAAATAGTGTTATTTTACAAACTTTTGATCAATATTGAACTAATCACATTGATGCTTTAAGCAAACTGCGTGCAGGAATCCATTTGCGTGGTTATGCGCAGTTAAATCCCTTACAAGCTTATATTGAGGAAGCTTCAAAATTATTTAATCGTATGAAAATCAATGTTGCTCATCAAGTTATTATTATGTTACATAGTATTGATCCAGAACAACATCAGGTTCGTGGTGGTCAAGATGTATTGGATACAGTATTAGCAAGTAATGTTGAAACTAAAACTAAAATTGGATAATTAATCTTTATTTAAAAAACTAAGTATTAAAATACTTAGTTTTTTAAATATGTTTTTTTATTCTATTTGATTTTTTTCTTTATGTTTTCATGACTTCTTTTTAAATATGTTTTTATTTTTTTTACTGTCATAAGTGACTGAAGTTGTTCAATGGGGGAAATTATTACCTTTAGTAACAGCATTATTATTATTCATGGGTACTAAATTTTTAATATAATTAGTTCCATCTGCTGTGGTGGGACGTTCATAAATAATAGTTCAATTTAAACTTTCAATTGGATCATTAAGCTTCGGTTGTGCAATAAAATTATGTCAAAACATTAAGGCACCCGCATAATCTCGACGGTATAATTGTGGATTAAAATTATTGATAATTTCTCCTTTATTTCATACTTCTTCAATTTGTTGTGGCGTTCATATTGCTTGTTCATTATTATTATTATTTGTTGAAGAAGTTATGTTTTGATTAATTTCATTTTGTGAATATAGTGCTTTTGCTTCTAGTGACATATATTTCTTTTTTCTACTTTTTTTAATAAAGCATATACAAGAAATTATTAAAACTATAAAATAAAAAAATTCTAATCCTCATGGAATAATGAAAAATAGTTTTTTACGAATAGTTATCACAGAAGCAAATTTATAAAAAGCAGCATATCCACCAAAGGAAAAAAATAAAATTGATCCAATAATAAAAAATAATGATATTCATAACATAATTCTAGTTAATATTAGAGAAATAAAGTCATTATTTTTTAAAAAGATAAAAGGAAAAGCAACAATACCTAAAATTATGAAGCCAAAGGCCAATACTGCAATTGTCAGAGTTGGAAAAGTTAAATTGAATTTAAAAAATTTCTTAGTGATTAAATTATCAATAAGGATTAATAAATCAGTAGTTTCTCTTTTAAAGAAAATAATTCATAAAACTCAACTAATTATTAAAGTTATACTTGTTAATCATGAAAAAATTATAATAAGTCAATTATTATAATAGTTAATACTTTTCTTTGTTGAATAATTATCATCAACAGTTTCTTTAAATATCTTTTTTTTCATTTTTAAAAACCTTATAATATTTTATTGTTAATCAGTTCTATTAATTTTTCTTTTTTCATAATATCTCTCCAAAACTAACTTATTATTTTTGTGTATATTTTGTTACTGTATTATTGAATGCTTGTTGATAACATTTACCACTGCAATATAAAGAGTCAAATGTATATTCTTTCTCACATGATGAAATATAGCATTTAGTTGTAATAATTGGCATAATCTAATTAACCCCCTTTAAATTTATATTATATATTTTACATGATTTCTGTTTTATCATTTTATTAATTATTTTTTTATATTTTAAGTGTTTTATATATTAAAATTTATATTATTTTAAATAGTGCAATAGATTTAGTTAATAAGTTATTAGTATACAATTTTATGAAAAAAGTGTTAAAAAATAATTAAAAGTATGTAAAATATATTTATCTTCTTAAACTTAAGAAGTTATTGGTAAAAATTGAGGAGGATTAATTTATGAAAAAATATTTATCATTATTAATTGCAATATCATTAGTGCCGGTATTTTATTTTATTTATTAATTTAATAATAAAAAATAGTTTCAATTTAAAAATAGTTTAGTTATCGGTGAACATTTTGCAAGTACATTGATAACTTTTTATTTAATTTAAATTTAAAGATAATTGTAATGCTTTGTTTTTTATAATTTATTGTTTATTTATTTTTTTAAAAAATACTAAAATATATTTATCTTCTTAAACTTTAAGAAGTTATTGGAGAAAACTTGGAGGGTGATTAATTATGAAATCATTATTAACAATTAAGTATTTTAGCAATTACAGGTAATTTAACTAATGTTATCTTAAATACAAGTTCACAAAAAATTCAACTTTTAGATAATAAAATTCAGCAAGATACAATTTACATTGACAAAGATGGAAAACAAGTGAAAACGAGTGAAGTAGATTTATCAAATATAAATAGCAAAGAGGTTATTCAAATTGGATTTTTTCAAAATCGAGAAGGAATAATTCAAGTTGTTAAAATGCCAGTAACAATAGAAAAAGTATCTGATCAATTACCATCAGAAATTAGATCTTTGAAAAATATGTTTATGGATGCAAGAGAATTTAATCAAGATATTTCAAAATGAAATACATCAAATGTGGTAGATATGAGTTATATGTTTAGTAATGCTTCATCATTTAATCAAAATCTATCAAGTTGAAATATTGCACACGTAACAAATATGAGTTCGATGTTTGCTGGAGCAAAAAAATTTAATCAAGATATTTCAAACTGAGATGTAGTTAATGTAACAACTATGCATGCAATGTTTTATGGTGCTTTATCATTTAATCAAAATTTATCTTGAAATATAATTAATGTGAGAGATATGAGTTCAATGTTTTATGGTGCTTCGTTATTTAATGGTAATATTACAAATTTACTCTATGATAATAATGTAACAAATATGAATAATATGTTTCGAAATTGTTTATCATTTAATCAAGATATTTCAAAATGAATTGTAAATGATGTTACAAGCATGCGTTGTATGTTTGCTGGAGCAGTAGCATTTAATCAAGATATTTCAAAGTGAGATACTTCAAAAGTGGTGGATATGGGTTATATGTTTTATAAAGCTTCGTTATTTAATCAAGACTTATCAAAATGAAATGTAAATGAAGTATTATGACATGGATGATTTGCTAAAAATTCAGGATTTGAAAACGATCCTAACAAATGACCCAAATTTAAAAATTAAAATTTTAAAATAATAAATATTTTTTTGTGTCATTTTATTTAATTAGTAAAGTCACTTGCTAATTAGCATCAGCAATATTTTTGCTTTAATTTGTCATTTTAATTAGATAAAATTTAATATTATTGTAAAATTAAAATAAACAATAGAGGAGTCATAATTATGGCAAGTAAATTTTATGCAGTAAAAAAAGGTAGAGTCATTGGAATATTTGAAAACTGGAATGAATGTGAAATACAAATTAGAGGTTTTGCTGGTGCTCAGTATAAAAAATTTGCAACTAAAAAAGAAGCTCAAGATTATTTAGATGATAAAATTCAAATAAAATCTGAAAATCACTATAAATATGAAGTAATAGCATATACTGATGGTAGTTTTAAAGAAGAAATTAATCAATTTTCTTATGGACTTGTTTTCTTAAATAATGACAAAAAAGATATATTTTATGAAAAATTTGATGATGAAAATTGAGCAAAATTAAGAAATGTTGCTGGAGAAATAATGGGTGCACAAAAGGCAATGCAGTTAGCTTTGGAAAATAATATAAAATCAATTTTAATTTGTCATGATTATGTTGGAATTAGTAAATGATGTACTGGTGAATGAAAAACTACTAAAGTAGAAACAAAGGCATATAAAGCATTTTATGATAAAATAGCAAAAGATGTTAATATTTATTTTAAATGAGTTAAAGGTCATAGTGGTGATATATATAATGATGAAGCAGATGCTCTTGCTTGAAAAGCATTTAATTTAAAAAAAATATCTAAACCAATAATTTAAATATTAAAAAGGTGGTAAATAACATGATTAATAAAAAAATAATATTAGCAAGTTGTTTAGGGAATATTATTGGAGGTAGTTTGTTTGCTCTTTCTGATTTATATCAAAAAAGAGAACAAAATATTTTTGAATTTGATATTACTTCAGCTGTAACAGTGTTTTCAGGGTGTTTTGCTGGTGCTCTTTTTGGTTTTATTTCAGGTCTTTTTTGTTGTTTAAATGATGGAGAAGATAATGGTGATTATAGAGAATTTTTTGAAAGTCAACAAATCATTGATAACACTCATTCTTTTCAATCTTCAAACGAATTTGCGCCTTTATTGCAAGAATATATTCTTGAAATTAATGATGAACAATTCATTCCTAATAATAATGCAGATCTTGTTTTTAATCCTCGTTTAGTTTATTAAATATAATAAAAATTATTCAAAAAATTTAATACATTGATCATTAATAACTTTATTAATATCAATTTTATTATTAAGGATGTCTCTAATTTTTAAATCAATAGTATTAGCACAATATAAATTAATAATTTCTCTAGTTTTATTATCGTTTAATTGAGTTGGAAAAAAGCGACTTTCAGCTTGCTCATTTTCGGTTGGGTTTAATTCACGATCTAGAAAAATCATAACATCACCTTGATCTAATGTGATACCAACATTAGTAGATTTAATGTTACATAAAATAATTTTAACTTTTTTACTTTGAAAATCACTAATAGCTTTAAGTCTTTGTTCATGATTTACTTTACCAGTAATTAATTGATGATTTAATTTATGTTTATCTAAAATGTTACTTAAAATGTTAATTCCTTTATCACTAAAACTACTATAAATAATAATTGAATCATTTTCATTATCATGTAAGTAGTCTAGTAATCAATTAAATTTTGCTCCTAATTCTTTCATTCCCTCATTAATAGGTGTTGAACAAATAGTTCTTAATTTGGTAAATATTTGTAAAAAAGTTATTTTAGATTTTTTATTATAAAATAATTCTTGTTTCATAGTTTCAAGAGTATCACAATAAATTGCAGTTTGTGCTTTGGGCATAGTTAAAATTAAATCATTTTTAATAATTTTTGGCATTTCATTACGTACATCAATTTGTTTACGCATAATTGATATTTTTTTAACTAAATAATCAAATTCTGCTGCTAGTTGTGGTTTAACATTTGGTTTTGGTATATTAATAGTTACAAAATTAGTAATACGTTTTCTAATTATTCCAAAGTAACGAGCAACAAAATCTCAATAATCAATATTTTTATATAGTTTATTATCAATAATTTTTAATATACCAAAAATATCACTAGGATGATTGTTGGCGGGAGTACCAGTTAAACAATAAACTGATGATACTTTATTTGCAACTTCCAAAATTGTTGAACTTTGTGCAGTTTTGTAGTTTCTTAAAAAATGTGCTTCATCAATAACTAATGTAAAATCAAATTTAGTTAATAATTTATTTTTTATATCATTTTTAAAAGTGTTTTTAGAAACTACTAAAATACAATTATTACTATTTTTAAATTGATTATATTTTTCTGTTCGCACTTTAGTAATATCATCTTTAATAGTAATACAATTATAGGTAGTTCATTTTTTAATTTCGGGAACCCATGTTAATAAAATAGTTGACTTAGGAACAACAAATAATATTTTATTAGTTTTCATTTCTGATAATGCTGTTAAAATGGTGGGTGTTTTACCAGTTCGCATTTCATTAAATAAGCCAAATCTTTTATTTGCTTTTAAAATTGCAACATCAACACGTTGATAATTTCTTAGTTTAGGATTACCTGGATAATCATTTAAGTTTTTTTCTTGTTGGATTTTTTTTCATGATATTAGTGAGTGTTCATATATTTGTTTTAATTTATCATTATTATTTGTATATTTAAGTAGTATTTCAAGAGCAAACGGAGTATTAAATATTTTAAATTCATTAGTATTATTGATATCAATAATACCTAGTGAATTTAAAATTTCTTTTTTATTTTTTTTCAATTTAATTGTAATATGTTTATTATTAAGACTTATGATTTCTAACATTATTAACCTACTTTAGTGTTTGTATATGATATTAAATATTATAATAAAATTAATATAAATTAAAAAATAATTTATTTTTGTTAGTAAATATTAGATTATTAATAATTTATTTTAAAAGAATTATAAGTTATTGAATTGTATATAGAAAATAGTATTAATGTATATATCATGTAAATTTATTATATTTATATACAATGTAAAAGAAAAACTAAATATAGTTTTCAATCTATTATTTTTTTAAGAAAGTAATGATTTTTTTTATATTAAATAAAAAAGAAAGGAAGAAGTTAGTGATAGAAGCAATTAGAAAGGAATCAAAAATTTTTAAAGAAGAAATCAAAAAAATAGATACTGTAATAAAAACAAAACAAAACAAAATAATAGTTTTAAGGATTGAAAAACAAAAATTAGAAAAAGAAAGAAAAAAACATTTTGAACAAATTAAAAAAATAGACAAGATTATAAATATTAATGAACTTTATGAAATCCAAAAACAAATAGAAAAAAATAGAGAAGAAATATTAAAATTAAAAAATCAATTACCAAATAAACAATTACAAACAACATATATGATAAAAAAATGAAAAGAAAACATAGTAGCATTAGATGAAGAAATATCCAAAGAAATGATACGAGAAGAGAAATTAGATAGTGAAATAAGAGTATTGGAAGTTGAAGGAACAAATATAGAACATCAAATTGAAAATTTTAATGCTCATGATTTAAATAAAAAATTAATTTTATCAAAGTTAAAATTAAAAACAGCAAGATTAGCTGTTAAGTTAGAAAGAAGAACATACAAAACAAAAAGAATATTTTGTAAAATTGCTAGAAATGAACTTGAAATAGCAAATAAATTTTTTTCAATAAAACAAGAAAATTGATGATTATGTCCAAATCTAAAATTAGAAAAAGAGGTTTTAGATGCAAGATTAAAAATAAGATTAAAATTGAAGATGGAAAATATTTGCGATTTAAATCGTAGTATGAGTAGAAGAAATTTAGATATTGCAAAAATAGATAAAAAAATTGCAAAATTAAATGTTAGTATAAATAAAAAAAATATCGAAATTAATGGTTGTCTTGCAACAGTAAGACAAATTTATAATTCACAAAGTATAAAAACACAAATAAAAATATTATTAAAATCTCCTTTTATTTGATTGAATAAACAATTTCAAAAATATAAATATGAAGTAACGTTAAATCAATATCAAGCTCAATTAGAAAAATTAGAAAAAGAAATCCAAAAATTAGAAACAGATAAAGGAGGGCGAAATTTTTCTAATAAATTTTGAGTTATTATTAGTTGTGGTCGTTTTAATAATAGTAGAAGTAATGAAATTAAACAACAAAAAATTGCAAAATTATATGAAATTAAACAAAAGATTTCTGGATTAAGAAGTCAAGCAACTATGCAATCTCAACCTTCAACATCTAGACATGCTGTATCTTGAAATGAAATGGATCCCAATCGTTGTTTCAATGAAATTGGATATAACGATAATAGGGGGTTTACTTCTTCTTTTTAATATATTAAACTAAAATGTGTTATTTTTTTATATTTCATCAAAAGATGAATTAATGACTTTACTTTTACATAACTTGGATAGATGGTTGATTTGAATCTGGATGATCTATCGATTCGCTTTCATTTATTAAGTTTGCATTAAATGGTTGAAAATTAAATTGTTTTATTAATTTTTTAAAACTATAATTTTGTGCTTGTTGATTAGCAAATCTTTCTATTCCTTTTATACTATTGGTTGCTATTTCTTTTGCAATTGAAATTTTTGTTCAAAATCAATCAAAATAAGAAAAAGAAAAAGAAGTAAGAGTATTTTCAAGAATTACTGTCAATAGTGTTAGTGGAAGTGCTTTTTTAATATTTTCTAAATTTATTTCTTTTTCTTCGCCATAAAGACCAGTTAATATATTTTTAAAAATTGATACAAAAAGAAGCATACTAACAGTACTACCATATTTAATAATTTTTGAAAAGTTTTGATTTTTTAAATTTTGTCATAATTTTTCAATGCAAGGTTGAGCAATTTTATCAAAAATTAATTCTTCAATTAAAATACTAATAAAAAAAATACTTATTCTTTCTATAAAAGAGATGAAGTTGAAATTTTCTTCGCTAACATATAAATATAAAAATTGATCTCAAATACTAATACCACCAATTACTAAAGAAAAAGATAAGTATTTTCATTTATTTTTTAAAGAAATAAGTTTGTAATTTAAATACGATAAATTCATTACTGTAATACCACTAATACCACTCATTAATACATCTCAAAAATTATGATAAAGATTTTCAGGTAACTTTTCTTTATGAAAATAATTTTTAGCTTCAAATAATAATACTGATCCGAAAGCAAAATTTAAAAAAAATGTATTAGGTAAAAACATATATTTTGAACTGAAAAATTTTTTTAAAAAATTAGTTTTTTCTTTATTTATTGGTAAAAAAGTAGTTAAATCCAAGTCATTTAAATTATTATTGTATTCTCTTTCTTCTTCATTATTGTATATTTTATATTTTGTTTCAATTTTTTTATTTTCATTTAAATTTGATAATTCTAAAATAACTCTGCCATCATTTAATATAATTTCTTTCATTAAATATAATTGATTATCAATATTTGCTATTTTTTCATTTAAAATATCACCTGTTATAAATTTCGTATTATATTCTCAATTACCATTAATATCTAATCTTTTCTGTGTTTTTCCACCATAACGATCATCAGTATCCCTTCAATCATTGCTAAAATTAACAATAGTATTTACTGAATCACCATCAAATAATAAATTGTTTAAATTATTATTTTCTCTTCCATTTGTTATTTGATCATCATCTAAAGTTATAATACTTTCAGTACTAGATGAATCATTATGATTTATTGACATATTTGAATTATTAATTCCATTATAATTAATATGTGCACTTGTTTCTAATAAAGGTAATTTTTCTGTATTAATCATCTTTTCATCCCCTTCAAAATAAAAAACCATTTACTTTGAAATGAAAGTAAATGGATTAAAAAACTTATATTAATTTTTATATTTATTATAAAGAAATAAAACGTATTTCACAATATATTTTTATCTGGTATTTTAAATAAAGTTTATTTAATTCATTATATTTTATTAAAATAAAATTGAATATAAACTAAAAAGCAAAAAAATATGGAAGAAACTAATAAAGCCTTTGCTCACTATAAATGATAATAAAGGGGATAGAAAATGGCAGAAAAATCAGAAAAAAAGTTTTAGACAAAGTAGTTTAAATATTAAAAATAATTTAATTATTAGATTCTTTAATATCATTAAACAATTATCACTGTGAATTCAATTATCATCATAGGCAGTTTGATTTGCTTCTATTTTAATAAAAAACAATTCTCGGTACCCAGAATTGTTTTTAAAGAAAAATTAAAAGTTATTAACGATCATCACCATTATTAATAGTACCTTTAACAATAACATAATCACATTTTGTTAATGCAGATAAATCTTTACCGCCACCATAAGAAATAGCAGATTGTAAATCTTCTTCCATTTCTTTATAAGTATCAGCAATTGAACCTTTATATGGAACAAGTATTTTTTTACCTTCAATATTTTTCGCTTCCGCTTTGTTAAAAATACTTGCTGATCCAAAATATTCTTTGTAAGATTGACCATTTATTGTAACAATTTTGCCAGGTGATTCATCATAACCCGCTAAAATACTTCCTGCCATAATCATAGTGGCACCAAAAGCTATTGCTTTAGCAATATCACCATTACATCTAATACCACCATCTGCAATTAATGGTTTAGTGGTGCTATTGGCAACATCTTGTAAAGCATTTAATTGTCAACCACCTGTACCAAATCCAGTTTTTAGTTTAGTAATACAAGCTTTTCCTGGACCAACACCAAATTTAATTGCATCAGCGCCTCATTTTTCTAAATCTTTAACAGCGGTTTTTGTCATAACGTTACCAGCAATAATAAAAGGTTTGGTATTTGTTTTAGTAAAAGTAGTTTTTATAAATTTAATCATTTCTTCCATAGCATTACTATGACCATGAGCAATATCAATAGTAATAAATTCAGGAATTAGATTCAGTTTGATTAATTGTTCAAGTAACTCTTTATCCTCTTTTTTAACACCAATGCTAATTGAAGCATATAATTTTTGTTCATGCATATTTTTAATAAATTTAATTTGATCGATATTAAAACGGTGCATTACATAAAAGTAATTATTTTTAGCCAATCAAATACATAATTCTTGGTTAATGACAGCACTCATATTTGCCGGAATAATTGGAATTTTAAAAGTAAAACCATTTAGTTTAACACTGGTATCACATTCTTTTCGCGATTTAACTATTCCTTTATTTGCAATTAGATTTATATCTTCAAAATCAAATTTCACATTCATTTTTTATTTATTCTCCTTAGTCTTTACTAATTGTAATAGTCAAAATATGTACATATTATTTTATAACGTTTTAAATAAAATGCTAAAGGACTAAAACACCATTAGTATTATATATTATTTTTTTGCAATTTAATTATCTTTATTATTAATTAAGTCTGATAATTGGTTAATCATTTTCTTTAAATTAGTAATTAATGGGTTATAAACATCAATTTGTGTTAAATCAACACCCGCATCTTTTAAAATATCTAATGGATATTTGCTGCCACCATCTTTTAAAAAGTTAAGTAAATTTTCTTTTTTACCATTTTTAACATCTTCATAAAGTTTATAAGAAACGGTAATTGAAGTAGCATATTTATAAACATAATAAGGTGAGTGGAAAAAATGAAGAATTCGTGGTCATGAGTATCCTTTTGCTTTTTCTTCGTATTTATCTAATGCTTTTTGTCCATATTTATTAGCTGTATTTTCAAATAAATCAGCCAAAATATCGGCGTTTAATGGCACTTCTTTTTCTACTAATTTATGTGCTTCTCATTCAAATTCAGCAAATTGAATTTGACGAAAAAAAGTACCAATTACAGTTTCAATATGAGTTTGTAGTAAGTAAATGCGTTCTTGATTATTTGACGCTTTATTATATAAATAATAAAATGCTAGATGTTCATTAACTGTTGAAGCAACTTCAGCTAAAATAATTGGATAGTCAGCATTTGGATATTTTTGATATTTTTCTGAAAATAGGGTGTGAACAGAATGACCTAATTCATGAGCTAGTGTATTAAGTGAATTAATAGTATCATCTCAATTCATTAAAATAATGGGTTCTACGCCATTACCACCTGTTGAATAAGCACCAGTTCGTTTATTTGTGTCTTCATAATAGTCAATTCTACCTGGTAATAATGCTAAGTTTAATTGTTCTAAATATTCATCACCTAAGATACTTAAAATTTCTTTGATTGAATTAATACCTTCTTCAATACTGAATTTTTTGGTTGGTATTGTTGTCATTTTTAAACTAGTATCGGTACTATAAAATTTTTTAAATTTAAAAAATTTACGTTTTAAATTATAAAATTCTTCTACTAAAATAGCGTGTTTCTGTCCCGTTTTTATTAAATTTTCATATAGTATTAATGGTACATCATCACTTAATAAACTATATTCTAAAGTAGTTAAATGTTTTTTATTATCTTTTTCTTTATCGTTGTTACGAATTTTTATTTCTTCAACAGCTACTTCTAAAATACTTTCATAAACTTGTGCTAATGAATGTTTTTTATTTTTAATATCTTCATAAAATTTTTTTGAAATATCAATTCTTAATTGTTGATCTTTTACTGGATTACTATTTTCTAAAATGTCTAAATATAAAGTTTGTGTTAATTCTTGTTCTTTATTTTGATAATTAAACATTGTTTTTTGTTTATCAGCATAAACCAAACTATCATATAAACCACCAGCAGCACTTCTTGATTTACTAACTTTACTAAGTAAAGTTTCATCGTGTTCACTTAAAATAAATTTTTCAAATTTAAAGAAAACTTCTATATCATGTTTATATATCATTAATGAGGGATCATTATTAATCCAGTTTTTAATAGTTTGTAAACCAATAGTTTTAATTTCTGGTTCAATCCATGCTAATTTTTCCGATAACTTACTTTGTTGAGTCGCAAATAAACTAGATAATTGTTGCAATTCTAAGTTAGTTTGATCTAAATCTCCATAATGTAAATATTGTACAACTTTAGATCCTAACATTGATATTTCTTTGCTAATTGCTAAATATTTTTTAAAGTTATCAATATTATTTAATTTTCCTTTAAAAGTTAAAAGTTGATTGGCAAATTTATCAAACTTAGGTAAAGCTTTTTTTCAAGATTCATTATTAATAAATAAATGCTTAAAATCTCAGCAGTACTTTTTTTTATCTTTTTCATTTAATTCAGAACGCTTCATAGTTTTTGCTCCATTCTATGGTAATATTACAATACAATAATAATACAATAATATTGTTTAACTTATCTATTTTTGTTGTAATTTTCGAAAATATTAATTCAGATATATTGTAATTATTTTAATATTACCATTTAGGAGTGAAAATATGGATAAAAATATTCTACTTAATGTTAGTAGTAAACTTGAATTAAAATTAAAATTAACAGCGGTATTTGCTGATAAAGTTCCTCATGAATTGATTGCTAAAGAAAAAAATAAATTAACATTAATTTCTGAAGATAAAACTTATTACCTATATTTAGGTGATAGTAAAGGTTTAACTCGTAATGATGTTTATAATTTTTTTGTAAATTTTAGTAGTAATAATAGTCAAGATTTGGATATTGATGTCAAATCTTTTGTTACGAGTAATTTAAATGAAAGTATACTTTTACAAACTATATATGAAGCATTATGATTCGGTACTTTTAAAGAATATACTTTAAAAAGTAAAAAGAATGAAGAAAAAAAAGTTAAATATAATGTTGTTTCAACAGCAAAATTCCCTAGCTATACTTCACAACAACAGATCGAAATTCAAGGAGAAAGTATTAATTTAGCACGTAATTTGCAAGATATGCCACCTAATTTATTATATCCCGAAGTTTTTGCAAAAAAAATTCAAGATGCAGCAAAAGGTATTAAAAATTTATCAGTAAAGGTTTTAGGGCAAAAAGAAATAACAGAGCTAAATATGAATTTATTATTAGCAGTTAATGCTGGAAGTAATTTTGATGCTCGTGTTGTTGTTTTGGAATATAAAGGTGATCCACAGCATGCCGATGATATTTTGGGATTAGTTGGTAAAGGAATTACTTTTGATAGTGGTGGTTATTCACTAAAACCTTCTTCAGCAATGAAAGGTATGAAATTTGATATGTCGGGTGCAGCTAGTGTATGTAATGCTGCCATTGCTGCTGCTAAATTACAATTAAAAATAAACTTTGTCGCTGTTGCTTGTTTAACAGAAAATAAGATTGGTGGTCATGCTACTTTAGTAGAAACAGTTTTTACTTCAATGAATGGTAAAACTGTAGAAATTAATAATACCGATGCAGAAGGAAGATTGGTATTAGCAGATGGTATGACATATGCTTTACGTAAAGGAAAAGCAAATCGTATTATTGAATTATCAACTTTAACTGGCGCAATGCTAGTGGCATTAGGTAGCTATATGACTGGTGCTTTTGCTACTGATGATAAATTATTTAATGATTTTGATTTATCATCACAACAAACTAATGAGGAAATTTGAAGAATGCCAATTCATCAACAAAATATTTTAAATATGCGTTCATCTAAAATAGCTGATTTAAGTAATCTTTCTAAAGATCCATATGGTGGTTCATCAAATGCTGCTGCATTTTTAAAAGAATTTAGTGAAGATAAACCATTTTTACATTTAGATATTGCAGGAACTGCTTATAAAAATGATCGTGGTATGGGTATATTAATTAAAACATTAGTTCAATATATGAAAAATTATAGTACAAGTAAATAAAGTTATAAAAAGGAATAATCATAACAATCATTCCTTTTTTATTTTATAAAAAAGTTATTTGACAATATTTTTAGTTAATTGGTATTGAAATAATATTTGATTCTATTTTTTGTAGTGTTTTTAATAATGGTGGTAGTTGAGAATTATTAATTTTATTAATATTTAATCGATTACTTGTATCAATAGTATCATTTAATTTAATATTTATTTTTTCTAAGATTTTAATATTTTTATCAATTTTTTCATAATAATTTTTGACTAATTTTTCTAAATTTTCTTCAGTAATATTTGAACTTAATTGGAAAATTGAATTATTTGAGTAAACAGACTGATAACATTTTTTAGGAAAATTACATATATAACTTAATACTTGATAAGTATATGTATTTTTAAATCTTTCTCAACAAAAATCAGTAATATTAAGTTTAAATGAAAAACCAATTTGGGCTATTATTGCAACTATTATATTTTCTTTAGTTATTAGTAGCTTTAAATCTTTTATAAAATCTATTTTTTTGTTAGCACTTATTTGAGCAGTAATAATATCAAAATAACTATCAAGTGTCATCGAAGATACTATTGATATTAATCAAGTAAATAAATATTTAATATTTTTACAAATATTGTTATTGTAGTCATTATTAGGATTTAAAGTTTGTATTTCTAAAATTTTTTGTATTTCATTTAAATTAAATTCTAGTTTAATAAAATTTAAATCATATCATCTTTTAAAGCAGTTATTTTTTCATATTCTAATTCAATATCTGCTTCACTAACAGTAGGTTTATTAATAATTTTTTTAATGCATTGTCATAATAATGAGTGTTTAATATTTTTTAATCCATTTTCAAATAGATTAAATTTTAATTTAAAAATTATTAATGCTAAAAAGGATACAATAATAGTTTCAAGAGCAGTAAAAGTTTTAACAAAGGATGTTGGATTTAAAGGTAAATCATTGGCTATATCGTTTTTTATAATACTTATAGAACTAGCAAAAGATACTCCGCTAGTGAAAACTGCGAAAGTAGCAATAATTTTTATTAATTCATTAGTAATTATTGAATATGCTTTAAGATTGTTATTAATGTTTTCTTCAATGGTTAATATAATATTATTTTCAGTATTATTATTTAAAAGAGTTTTAAACTTTGTAACTAATTGTTGACATAAGTTTGAAAACTCTTTCATTTGTGTTTCTAATGTATTTTTATTTGTTTCAAGAATATTAATTTTAGTTTTTATTTCCTCAAAATTAAGGTTAGTTATTTCAGTAGTATTAGTAAATACTTTATCTTTTATTTTATTTCATACTTTATAAAATAAAGTTTTTTCTAATTGACTATTACCGAAATTTGTTAAACATTTCTTTAGAAATGAAACAAAGAGTGAAATAGTAGTATTGCCAAGTACTTCTCATTTAATTAAAGTAGTAAATGCCTTTTTAAAATCTATATCCTCATTACTATTTACTTGAGTACTAATAATGTTTAAACTAGCAATTGTAATAATAGCTGATGATATTCATAGCGATCCCGAAACTAAATGTTTAATTTCTTGGTAAAATCCATTAGTTCAATTTTAATAGTTTGTTTTCATGTGCTAGTATTATTTGATAGTGGTAATAAAGGTGTGGTTTCAGTTATTAATGATAATGGCATTAGTATTCTCCTTAATTACTTAAAATATTTGTTTTTCTTTTTAATCTTTATAATAAATTCAAATAAAATATTTTATACAATATTTACTTTTAATGTTATTTATAAGATTACTATTATCAATATTATAAGTTTTCGTATAAATTAAATAATTAATTATTACTTATTTATATAAGAATAAAAAGATAAAATTTGTTAAAAATAATGTTAATTTTAAATAATTTCATTAATTTTTTTGACTTTAACTATTTTATTGTATATCATTCATTTATCTTTAAATCATTATTTGTTCTGCTAATTAAGATGGTCACACAAAACATGTTTGTATAAATATTTAGGAGGAAAATAATATATGATCAAAAATATGAGGAAATTATTATCATTAATGTCTATTTTAGGATTTTCAACAGTAACAGTAACGAATGTAGTTGCTTGTACTTCTGCTGATACTTCTATAAAACATGAAACAAAAAAGAATGGACTTACTTGATATCCACCAGATAATATGGAAAATATTATTAAAGATATCAATAATACAATTATTCCAAAAAATGGATGAGTAGCAGATGGTAATTATGAAATACCAATTTCCATGAAGGATTTGATTCAAAAAGAATATGATAAATATTTTACTGGCAAAGAAGGTACTTTAAAACCAATAAAGACTGTTGCTAAAGATGAAAATATAGTAGATTCTTTTCAAGACATTTATACTAATAGTTCTAATACCGAACAAATTTATCAAACTCAATCACAATCTAAAACTATTACTAATACTAATACTTTTTCTTGAAAAACATTAGAAAAAATTGGAGTTAAAGTTAAAGCTGAATTTAAAATTCCTTTAGTTGGTAAAAGTGATGTTGAAACTAGTGCTGAATTTGGTTCAGAGCAACAAGGAACTAAAACTACTAGTGATAGTGAAACATTAACTAATCCAAGTCAATCATTTAAATTAAAATCACATTCAATAGGAACAGTTTTATATACTATTAAGCAAGGAACGTATCATAATGAAGGGAAAATTAGTTATTCAGTAAATTTAACTGATACTATTAGTTCTTCATATTATTGATCACAAACGGGTCAATGAAGTAAAAGTGACTATACTATTAAAGATTTGATTAAACTTTTAGTTGATAACGGTTATAAAGAACAACTTAAAATTGGTTCTAACACTTATTCAATTATTTCAACAGATAATCCCGATAACCCAAAAACTGTTTTTTTAAATTTACCTATTTCTTGAGATTCACAGGGTGGAAAATTAAATGTAACATTTGATGAAAAATCTTTATAGTTTAATATGAATATAATCTTAGTTAATCATTAACTTTTTTTAATAAAATTGAAGTTTAAACTTCAATTTTATTTTTTTGTATTAATAAATAATTAATGTTTTTATTTTGTTTAATGAATTTTTCTTCATATTCAGTTTTAATAAATGCTTCATCATTTTTTATTATATTATTATCTTGATGTAGATTAATTGTATATTCTAATAAATTTCATTTATTTTTTTGAAATTCTAAAAGTGAATAATTAAATAAATTGTTATTATCTGTTTTAAAGTGAAGTTGACCATTTTTTATTAAAATTTTTTTGTATATTTCTAAAAATTTTTGGTATGTTAATCTTCTTTTAAAATGTCTTTTTTTAGGTCATGGATCAGAAAAATTTAAATAAATTTTATTAATTTCATTATTGGCAAAAAAATCTTTTAAATTTATGGCATCTTCTATAATTCTTTTTAAATTACATAATTTATTTTCAATTAATTTTTTTAATAATATAGTTACAATAGAAATATTTTTTTCAATAGCAATATAATTTTGATTTGAATTTTGTTTAGCAAGATTTATAATGAAATTTCCTTTGCCACTTCCAATTTCAATATTGATTGGATTTTTATTTTGAAATATTTTTTTATTTCATTTCCCTTTGTAATTATAGGGATCATTAATACATAAATTATTATGTATTAAAATAAATTCTTTTGCTCATGGCTTATTTCTTACTCTCATTGTAATTCCTTTTCTAATTTAATCAACATAGTTGTTATAAAAGTGTAACTTACTAATTTTAGAATTATATCAAAATTGAAGTTTAAATATCTTTTGCTAAAAGAATTTCATTATTATATTTATATCATGTAATATTTTTATTTAAATAAATTTTGTGAAATATTATAATTATATATTACCTTTTACTTTTTTAAAGTAAGAAAATAATAAAAAAATAATGGTATTTTATTATTTTTTTAATAAAAATTTTTATTTTTTTACAACTAAATTAATAGTTAAAAGATTATGAGCAAAAAACCCATTATTTTTTTTGTTTTTTTGTATTTTGCTATTCCCTTTTACCATTACACTATGTTATACTTACAAGGCGTGATTGTTATGTATAAATGCTGATACACTGATATCAGTTGTCATTATATCACATGTTTTGTTCTTTATTTTATTAAAAATCGTTCTAAGGAGGATATAGCCAATGGCAATCATAGGAGACAAAGTAAAAATTCGTTTAGAAAGTTATGATCACTCAGCTATTGACCAAATAGCACAGAAAATTAAAGATGTGTTAAAAAAAGAAGGTGCTGAAGTGGTAGGTCCAATTCCATTACCAACTCATAAAGAAATTTTCACTATTCTTCGTTCACCGCATAAACATAAAGATTCACGTGAACAATTTGAAAAGAGAACTCACAAAAGAATTATTGGTGCTCAATTATCACCAAAATCTTTAAATGCTCTAAGTGGACTTACTATCCCTAATAGTGTTAGTATCTCTTTGATAATCGAATCTAAAGATGAAAAAAAATCAACTTTAAATCAAGTATCAAAAAAGATTAATAAAAAAAATTATTAAAATCGATAAATATTAATTATTTACAACATATTCCAAGGAGGAAATTATGAAAGGAATCTTAGGTAAGAAACTAGGAATGTCACAAGTTTTCTTAAACAACGGACAACTAGTTCCAGTAACAATTATCGAAGTACAACCAAATGTAGTAAGTCAAGTTAAAACAAATGTAAAAGACAAATATAGTAGTTTACAACTTGCAACGTTCGATCTTCGTGTTACTTTATCAAACAAACCAACAATCGGACACTTTAAAAAAGCCGACAGTCAACCTAAGCGCTTCGTGAAAGAAATTCGTAACATGAACGGATTTAATCATAAAGATCTTATTAATGTTGCTGACGTGTTCACAGTAGGTGAATTCGTTGATGTTCAAGGAACTTCTAAAGGTAAAGGATTTACAGGACGCATTAAACGTCATAATCAATCACGTGGTCCAATGGGTCATGGATCAGGTTTACATCGTCAAATGGGTTCAACAGGTTCTATTAATGCTAACCGTGTGTTTAAATCACAACCAATGCCAGGGCAAATGGGAAATGTTAAACGTAGTGTTGCTAACTTAGAAGTTATTAAAGTAGATAAAGAAAATAATTATCTTTTAGTAAAAGGTTCAGTTCCAGGACCAAAACAAGGCTTGCTTGTTATTAAACAAGCAGTTAAAAAACCAATTCTCAAAACCCCAGTATCATTAGTTGTTAGAAATCAAAATACTACAACCGAAGTTACTGATAGTCAATAAAGTTAATTATGGAGGATAGCAAAATGAAAATTAATGTTGTTAACAACGCTGGAACAAAAGTTAGCGAATTAACTTTAAACGAAAAAATTTGAGGAATTGAACCCCACAAGCAAGCGCAGTTTGATAGTTTATTAAGTTATAATGCTACAAAACGTCAAGGAACACACGCTGTTAAAAGTCGTGCTGAAGTTGCTGGCGGTGGTAGAAAACCATGAAAACAAAAAGGAACAGGTAATGCGCGTCAAGGCTCAATTCGTTCACCACAATGAAAAGGTGGGGGGATTGTTTTTGGACCAAATACTGATCGTAATTATTTAATTGGATTACCAAAAAAAGTAAGAAGATTGGCAATAAAATCAGCATTGGCTGCCAAATTCCAAAATAAAAACATAGTTGTAATTGATGAATTAAACTTTGAAAAACCTTCAACTAAAATTATGTTAGAAACTTTAAAAGTTTTAGAATTAGCAAACAATAAAACACTAATTGTTTCAGGAATAAGCAATAAAGAAACAGTTATTAAATCAGGTCGCAATTTACCTAGAACAACAACAATCGCTGCTAATAGTATTAATATTTACGATTTATTAAATGCTAAAAAAGTATTGTTTACTACTGAGGCAATTAAAATCGTTGAGGAGGCTTTAATTTAATATGCATTTAAGTGAAGTTATAGTAAAACCAGTATTAACTGAGAAAACTTATAAACAAATGGCTGAAGGTATCTATACATTTACTGTTAACCGTAAAGCTAATAAAAGTCACGTTAAAAAAGCCTTTGAACAGATTTTTGAAGTTAAAGTAGCAGACGTTAATATTATTAATAGTAAACCAAAAACTAAAACTGTTGGTAGATTTGTTGGAAAAACATCGGCAGTAAAAAAAGCTCTTATTAAATTAGCTCCTGGTGAACAATTAAGTTTGTTTAGTTCTGAAGAACAAAGCTAATGAGATTGGAAGGAGAAAAAAACAATGGCAATTAGAAAAATTAATCCCACTACTGCAGGAAGACGTAATATGACCGTTCTGGATTACAAACAGAACTTAACTATTGGTAATAGCCCTGAAAAATCTTTATTAGTAAATTTAGTTAAACAAGCTGGTAGAAATAATCAAGGTAAAATTACAGTAAGGCATCAAGGTAATGGTCATAAGGTTAAATACCGTATTATTGATTTTAAACGTAACAAAGACAATGTAGTTGGAACAGTTAAAACAATTGAATATGATCCAAATCGTAATGCTAACATTTGTCTTATTTCTTATCTTGATGGTGAAAAGCGTTATATCTTAGCACCAAAAGGAATCAAAGTAGGAGATAAGTTATTAAGTGGTGAAAACAGTGATACTGTTAAAATTGATATTACTGTTGGTAACTGTTTACCATTATCACAGATTCCACAAGGAACAGTTGTTCATAATGTTGAATTAAAGCCAGGTAAAGGTGGACAAATGGCACGAAGTGCTGGTGGTAGTGTTCAAATTCTTGGTCGTGATGAAACAGCTAAGTATACATTATTAAAATTAACATCAGGTGAAGTTAGAAAAGTATTAAGTAATTGTCGAGCTACAATTGGTACAGTTGGAAATGATGATCATAACTTAGTAAATATTGGTAAAGCAGGAAGAAATCGTTGAAAAGGAATTAGACCTACTGTTCGTGGTAGTGTTATGAACCCAAATGATCACCCACATGGTGGAGGAGAAGGTAAAGCCCCAATCGGAAGAAAAGCTCCAGTAACACCATGAGGTAAAAAAGCATTAGGTTTAAAAACTCATGATAGTAAAAAAGCATCAAATAAATTAATTGTACGAAGAAGAAATGCAACAAAGTAGGAGGAAAGTAATATATGTCAAGATCTTTAAAAAAAGGACCCTTTGCTGATAGTCATTTATTAAACAAAGTGGAAACTCAAAATAAAAATAAATCAAAAAAAATTATTCAAACTTGATCTCGTCGTTCAACAATTTTCCCACAATTTGTTGGACATACATTCGGTGTACATAATGGCAAAACACATTTACCTGTATATGTAACAGAAGATATGGTTGGTCATAAATTAGGAGAATTCGCACCCACACGTAAGTTTGGTGGTCACGGTTCTGACAAGAAAAAGCGTTAGGAGATAGAAATTATGGAAGCAAAAGCTCATTTAGATAAATTACGCATTAGTCCAAGAAAAGTGCGTTTAGTAGCCGATTTAGTTCGTGATAATGCTGTTGCCAAAGCTCTAGTAATTCTAGCTCATGAAAAAAAACGCGCAGCACAGCCAATTATAAAATTAATTAATTCAGCAGTTGCTAATGCTGCTAATAACTATGGAATGGAAGCCAACAAATTACGTATTAAGGAAATATTTGTAAATGAAGGTCCAACTATGAAAAGATTTATGCCCCGTGCTCATGGTAGAGCATATCAAATCTTAAAAAGAACAAGCAAAATCACTATCGTGGTTAGCGATAATTAGGAGGTAAATAAGTAATATGGGTCACAAAGTTAGTCCAAATGGATTAAGATATGGTATCAATAAAGATTGACAATCACGTTGATATGCAACTAGTAATGAAGATTTAGCAAAATGAATTTTAGAAGACCACAAAATTAGAAAAGCACTATTTGCGCATTTAAAAACTTCTGGTGTTTCTAAAATTGAAATCGAAAGAACTAAATCACAAATTACCTTATTTATCCACTGTGTTCGTGTTGGTTCAGTTTTAGGGCAAGGCGGTTCAAACATTGAAGTATTAACAACATTAATTCGTAAAACAATTAAAAATCGTAAAATAGGTATTAGAATTAATGTTGTTGAAATTAAAAATCCTGATATTGATGCGCAAACAATTGCTAATACATTAGCACAACAAATAAGCAATCGTATGTCACATCGTACAACACAAAAATTAGCAATTCGTAAAGCACTTCGTGCTGGAGCAAAGGGAATTAAAACTCGTGTTTCAGGAAGACTTGGTGAAGCGGATATGGCACGTGTTGAAGGTTATTCAGAAAGTAGTGTTCCTCTAGCAACATTACGTAGTAATATTGATTATGCTACTGCTGAGGCAAAAACAACTTTTGGTCAAATTGGTATTAAAGTTTGAGTATATAAAGGTGAAATTTTATCAGGAACTGACTCAACTCAACCTGAAATTATTTCAAAATATAATCAAAGAAATAATAACAATCGCCGAAATAATTACCCACAACAACCACGTAAGGAGGTAAAGTAAGATGGCTATACCTAAGAGATATAAACACTCTTGCGTCCACCGTTTAAGTTATGAAGGAACTGCAAAAGGTTGTAAAACAGTTGCTTTTGGAACTTACGGACTTCGTGCTGAAGAAGGTTCTTACATTACTGAAAGACAAATTGAAGCAGCCAGAGTAGCAATGACACGTTACATGAAACGTGGTGGAAAAGTTTGAATTAGAATCTTTCCACATTTACCAATTACTAGAAAACCAGCGGAAGTACGTATGGGTTCAGGAAAAGGTTCAATTGATCATTGAGTCTCAGTAGTAAAAGCAAAAACAGTTATGTTTGAAGTATCATATCCTAATGAAGCAACAGCACGTGAAGCATTGCGTCTTGCAATGCACAAGTTGCCAATCAAATGTAAAATTGTTACTAGAGAAATAAAACCAACAGAAGAAGTAAAGGTTGCTAAAAATTTAACAACAGAATTGGGTGAAGCAAATGGAAATGCAAGTAATTAAAAATAAATCAACTTTAGAATTACAACAAGACGAAGAAACTCTTCGTGCACAATTGTTTGCTTTACGAATTCAAAGTTCGTTAGGTAAACTAGAAACTCCGCATATGATAAATAATCTTCGTAAGGATATTGCTCGTATTAAAACTGAATTAACTATCAGAATTAATAATGGTGAAAAAATCAAACCATTACATATTAATAAAATGGTATTACCAGAAGAAAATAAAGAAAGCAAAAAAACTAAAAAAGTTGCTAAAGTTGATGATAAAAAAGATATTAAAGTTAAAACAATAACTAAATCAGAAGTTATTAAAGAATCAGATAAAATTGCTAAAAAAGAAGTTACTGAAAAAACAACTAAAGCAAAATCATCAAACAAAGAAGTTAAAAAAGTTACTGCTACTAAAGTAGAAAAACCATCTAAAAAACCTACAGTTAAGAAAACTGTAACACCAGCTAAGGAGGACAAAGAATAATGACAAATATTATTCCAAACAAACAACGTAAAACTTTTGTTGGAATTGTAAGTTCTGACAAAAATGATAAAACAATTACTGTTGTTGTTGAAACTTCAAAACGACATCCAATGTACCATAAAAGTTTTAAGTCAACTAAAAAGTATCATGCCCATGATGAAACTAACCAAGCTAAAATTGGTGACAAGGTTGAAATCATTTCAACTCGTCCACTTTCAGCTCTAAAACGCTTCCGTTTGTTAAAGATTATTGAATCTAAAACAAATAAAAAAGCTTAATTAACCAGGAGGATAAGAAAGATGTTACAAAATCTATCGTGAGCCAATGTGGCTGATAACACTGGTATTAAAGAAGTTATGGTTATTAGAGTTTTGGGTGGTAGTACTAAAAAATTTGCTAAAATTGGTGATATTGTTGTTTGTTCAGCAAAATCAGTAACACCTAATAGTGCAATGAAAAAAGGACAAGTTGTTAAAGCAGTTGTCGTACGTAGTAAATTTGGTGTAAAACGTAATGATGGTTCTTGTGTAAAATTTGATGATAATGCAGTAGTAATTATTAAAGAAGATAAAACGCCACGTGGTACTAGAGTATTTGGTGTCTTGGCTCGTGAAGTTAAAGAGCGTGGTTATAATAAAATTGCTTCTTTAGCAGAAGAAATTGTTTAGGAGGATGAAATAAATGGCAAGCAAAAAGAAACCAGTTATTAGTCTTGATACTAAATTAAAAAGAGGCGACCAAATTAAAATCATTGCAGGAAAGCATAAAGGTCATACCGGACCAATTATCCAAGTACTTCGTGAAAAAAATCGTGTTATTATTGAAGGTATTACTGCTAAGAAAAATAAAAAACCTACTCAAAATGATCAAGAAGGTGGAATTGTGGAAGTAAAAACTAGTGTTCACATTTCTAATGTAATGATCCTTGATGGTAAAAAAGATAAAAAAGTAACAAAAATTGGGTATAAAATTGATAAAGATGGCAAAAAAGTTCGTATTGCACGAAGATCTGAAACAGAATTACGATAATAAAGGAGTAACAGCATAAAAATGAATCGTTTACAAGAAAAATATAATAAAACTATTATTCCCCAATTGCAAAAAGAATTAAATTTTACATCAATAATGCAAGTACCCAAAATTGAAAAAGTTGTTATTAATATTGGTGTTGGAGATGCAAGTAGTAATCCAAAAGCCATTGATAAATCAGTATCTGAATTATCAAAAATTACTGGTCAAAAACCAATTATCACTAAAGCGAAAAAATCAATTGCCGGCTTTAAATTAAGAGCGGGAATGCCAATTGGTTGTAAAGTTACATTACGTGGCGAAAAAATGTATGATTTCCTTGATAAATTTATCTCAATTTCTTTACCAAGAATTCGTGATTTTCAAGGTTTATCAGTTAAAGCATTTGATCAAAATGGTAATTACACTGTTGGTATTAAAGAACAAATTATTTTTCCTGAAATTAATTATGAAGAAGTAGATAAAGTTCGTGGTATGGAAATCTCAATTATTACCACAACATCAAATAATGCAACAGCATTATTGTTATTAAAAAAAATAGGATTACCGTTTAAAAAACAAGGAAAGCAGGTGGCATAAGATGGCAAAAACTTCATTAAAAGTAAGACAAGCCCGTAAATCAAAGTTTAGTACGCAAGCATATACACGCTGTCAAAAGTGTGGCCGTCCTCATGCGGTTATTCGTAAATTTATGTTATGCCGTATTTGTTTTCGCGGTTTAGTATACCAAGGACAAATTCCTGGTATTAGAAAAGCATCATGATAGGAGGTATATAATTATGATGACAGATCCAATAAGTAATATTTTAACAGTTATTCGTAATGCTATTAGCGCTGCGGATAGCAGTAAACATCGAGTAGTTAGTGTACCTTCTTCAAAACAACTAGTTAAGATAGCCGATATCTTGCAAAAAAATGGTTATATTGAAAAATATCGTGTTACTAAAGAAAATCCTAGCAAACCTAAATTAGAAATTTTATTAGTTCATACTGGTAAAAGTCCAATTCTTGGTTTAAAAAGAATATCTAAACCAGGATTAAGAATGTATGCAAAATGTGAAGACTTACCAAGTGTGTTAAATGGTTATGGAATTGCAATCATTTCTACATCAAAAGGTATTATGACAAATAAACAAGCAAAAAAACTTGGTCTTGGTGGCGAAGTTCTTGCTTATGTATGATAAGGAGGAAACTATATGTCACGTATTGGTAACCGTATCCTTACCATTCCAGTAAATACTTCAATAACGCTAGATGCAAGTAACTTGTTAACTGTTACAGGAGCAAAAGGTTCTTTAAAAAAACTATTACCAAATGTTATTAAAATTAACGTTGATGAAGAGAAAAAAACAATTACTACAACAAGACCTGATGATAACAAAAAAAATAAACAACTTCACGGAACAACTAATTCATTAATTAATGGAATGTTAGTTGGTGTATCAACAGGTTTCATGAAAGAATTAGAAATAAATGGTGTTGGATATCGTGCTGCTGTCCAAGCTAATATCTTAAATTTAACATTAGGATATTCTCATCCTATTAAGTTTGAAATTCCGCAAGGAATTACCATTGTTGCTCCTAAACCAACAGTATTACAAATTAGTGGTATTGATAAACAATTAATTGGAGAAGTTGCAGCCAAAATTCGTAAATTCCGTAAACCAGAACCATATAAAGGTAAAGGAATTAAATATAAAAATGAACACATTCGTCGTAAGGAAGGAAAAGCTGCTGGTAAAGGTAAATAATCTTATACTGGCACTTAAGGAGAATAGAAAATGATTAATAAACAACAAGCTCGTAAAGTTCGTCATTATCGTATTCGTAGTAAAATTATGGGTACTAGTGAAAGACCACGCTTAAATATCTTTAAATCTAATAATAGTTTTTATGCTCAAATTATTGACGATACTGCTTCAAATACAATTATTGGTGTATCAACATTAACATTTAAAGATTTAGCATCAAAAAGCAATATAGATGCTGCTACTAAACTTGGAGAAACAATTGCTAATTTAGCTATTAAGAAAAAAATTAAAAAAGTGGTTTTTGATCGTGGTGGATATTTATATCATTGTAAAGTGAAAGCATTCGCAGAAGCAGCGCGTAGTGCTGGATTAGAATTCTAAAAAAGGAGAATTAAAAGTATGAGTTTAGAAAATAAAAAAACAATTATTGATGATAAAGAAAATACTGAAGTTCAAAAATCAGTAGCAAAACCTTCTGTTAAAGCAGAAGTAAAAAATCCTACTGGTAATGAAAATAAAATTAGACATACTAATTCATCACAACCAAGAAATAGCCACGATAAAAAAGAAAATAAAGTTCGTGAACCACGTAAAAATTTTGAACGTAAACCAAAAACTCCAAGTGAATTTATTGAAAAAGTGATTTGAATCAGAAAAATTAACAAAGTAACAACTGGGGGAAGAAGATTGCGTTTCTCTGCTGCTGTTGCTATTGGTAATGGTAAAGGAGTAGTTGGTTTTGGTATATCTAAAGCCAATGAAGTTCCTGATGCAATTAAAAAGGCAATTGAAGCTGCTCACAAAAATTTAACAACAATTACGATAACTAAAAACAGTAATTCTATTGTTCATGAAGTTAAAGGTAAATATTGTGGAAGTGAAATTTTATTAAAACCAGCTAAAGAAGGAATCGGAATTAAAGCTGGTGGATCTGCTCGTGATATTTTAGAATTAGCTGGTATTCATAATATTTATTCAAAAGCATTTAGATCTAGAAATAAAATTAATTTAGCTAGAGCAACAATTGTAGGTCTTGGCAATGTTAAACCAGCAGAATATTTTATAAAAAATAAAAATCTTACTACTAAGCGTAGTAATGGTTAGAGGTGGATTATGGAAACAACATTACATAACTTAAAACCAACACCAGGTTCTCGTAAAGACATTAAACGTTTAGGTAGAGGAACTTCATCTGGAAAAGGTAAAACGGCTGGTAAAGGGACAAAAGGACAAAATGCCCGTACCGGTGGTGGAACAAGACCCGGATTTGAAGGAGGACAAACACCACTATATCGTCGTATTTCAAAACGAGGGTTTACTAACTTTACTACAACCAATTATAGTATTATTAACTTAGAACAAATTGATTTAATTAAAGAGCATGAAATAACACCTGAACTTTTATTTCAATTAAAATTGATTAGAAGTAAAAAAGATGGTATTAAAGTTCTTGGTAAAGGTAAATTAACAACACCAAAAACAATTAAAGCTCATAAATTTTCAAAATCAGCAATTACTGCTATTGAACAAGCCGGAGGAAAAGCGCAGGTGATCTAAGTGTTCACAACAACCCGTGAATTAATAAAAAAGTATAAAGAAGTTATAATTAGAATTTTATTTACCATTTTTATTTTATTTATCTTTCGTGTTGGAGCATTTATTACAGTTCCAGGAGTAACTTTGAATGAAGATTTAAGTAGCAGTAATAGTAGTGGTATTGAATTCTTTAATTTAATTTCAATGTTAGGTGGTGGTGCTATTAGCAGATTTTCTGTTTTTGCACTTGGAGTGTCACCTTACATTACTGCATCAATTATTGTGCAGTTATTATCAACTGATGTTGTCCCTACTTTAACAAGATGAGCTAAATCAGGAGAAAAAGGTAAGAAAAAATTAGAGTTAATGAATCGAGTATTAACTGTCCCCTTTGCTATTATGCAAGGTTTTGCCACAATCTTTGGTTTACAATCTCAACATATTATTAGTGTTGATTGAAGTTCGGGATCGGGAGCAGCTGGACCAGAAGTTTTCTATTATGTATTGATTCCAGCTATTTTACTAGCAGGGACAATGTTATCATTATGAATGGCTGATCAGATTACTAATCGTGGTATTGGTAATGGAATTTCACTAATTATTTTTGGTGGAATTGCTGCTAATTTACCATTTAACTTAGCTTCAACTTTTAAGTATTGAGTAGGACCAGATACTAATAATGGTGTTATTTTTCAAGGGGCTTTAAAATTTGCTCTTTATTTTGCAGCCTTCCTACTGATTATTCTTGTTGTTGTATTCTTTAGTGAATCAGAGCGACACTTACCAATTCAACAAACTGGTAGTGGTTTAACTTTAAAGGGTGATAAAAGTTCTTATTTACCTTTAAAAGTTAACTCAGCTGGAGTAATTCCTGTTATTTTTTCTTCGGCACTAATTACTGCTCCAATGACAGTGGCGCAAATTGTTGATCAAAATAGTGGTTTTGCTAATTTTGCTAGAAATTATTTATCTTTACAGTCGTGACCGGGAATTAGTATTTTTGCTATAATGACGATTATGTTTACCTTTTTATATGCACAAGTGCAAATTAATCCCGAACAAATGGCTAAGAATTTTCAAAAATCAGGAACTTATATTCCTGGCGTTCAGGCAGGGAAGGAAACAGAAATTTATATTAAAAGAATGTTAAATCGTTTAAGTACAATTGGTTCCTTTTTCTTAACTGCTGTTGCAGTAACCCCATTTTTAATTTCTAAATTTACTAATCTACCTTCTTCATTAGCAGTTGGTGGAACTGGATTAATAATTATGGTTGGAGTAGCACTAGATACAACAAAACAAATTAAGGGACGAATTACTCAACATTCATTCTTAAATTATAAGGAAAACAAAGATGTTAAAGAACACTTATGGTCTTAGGGGGTAACGATGAATTTAATTATTTTAGGTCCACCAGGATCAGGGAAAGGGACACAGTCACAGTTTCTGAAAGAACAATATAATTTAATGCATTTATCAACTGGTGATTTGTTTCGTGATGAAATCACAAAACAATCACCAGTAGGTAAAAAAGCTCAAACTTATGTTAATAAGGGTCAATATGTTCCTGATGAGATTACAAACGAGATTATTAGTAATACTTTAAAAGATATTAAACATAATTTTATTCTTGATGGTTATCCAAGAACAATTTCACAAGTAGCATCATTAGATAAAGTATTAACAAGTTTGAATGAAACGCTTTCAATGGTATTGTATCTAGATATTAATGAAGAAACAGTTATTAAACGTTTGTCTTCAAGAGTTACTTGTCCTCAATGTAAAGCAATTTATAATCTTAATTTCCTACCACCAAAGATTACTGGTATTTGTGATAATGATGGGGTAAAATTAATTAAACGAATTGATGATAGTGATGAAAAGACAATTATCAATCGTTTAAAAACTTACAAAGTAGCAACGGCACCATTGGTAGATTCTTATCAAGAACGTGGACTGTTAAGAACGGTGGATGCCAACCAAGATAATAGTGATATTAAAAAACAAATTAAATCATATTTATCATCATTAAAAGGAAATAAAAATAATGGTTAGCATTAAAAGTCAAAGTGAAATTCAAAATATCAAAGCCGCTAGTCAAGTTGTAGCACTTATTCATAAAGAGTTAGCAAAGATAATAAAAGTTGGAATAACTGGTAAAATGCTTGATAAAGTGGCAGCACAAATTATTAAAGAAAATAATGCTATACCTTCTTTTTTAAATTATCATGGTTTTCCTGCCACGATTTGTGTTTCAGTTAATGAACAATTAATTCACGGCATTCCTAATGATAAACCTTTTAAAATGAATGATATTGTGAAAATTGATGCTGGTGCTGCTGTTAATGGTTATCATGCAGATGCTGCCTTTACAATGTGTGTTGGTGGTAAACCAACACCAGAACAAGCAAAACTTATTAATGTGACTAAAGAGTCATTAAATAAAGCAATAGCAATTATTGCACCAGGAGTTAGAATTGGTGATATTAGTAACACCATTCAAACTTATGTAGAAAGCGAAGGCTTTTATTTACCAACATCATATACTGGGCATGGTATTGGTAAAAAACTCCACGAAGACCCAGCTATTCCTAATGTTGGTAAGCCCAACACCGGAATAAAATTGCAGTCAGGAATGACAATTTGTATTGAACCAATGGTTCAAACAACAACTGATAAAATTCTGGTTTTAAGTGATAAGTGAACAGTAGTTGCTGCTGATAAACAACAAACTGCTCACTTTGAACACACTATCCTAGTAACTAATGATGGATGTGAAGTACTAACAATACTTAATGAAAATCAAAAAAATAATGAGGAATGTAATTAATGGCTAAACCAAAACAAGTAGTTAAACCCAAAGTTCAAAAAGTAAAAAAAACTAATGATAGTACTATTGAATGTGAAGGTATAGTAATAGAAGTCTTACCTAATGCTAGATTTAAAGTAAAGTTGAATGAATATGACTTTACTCCTATTGTAAGACCATCGGGTCGTATGCAAACACATAAAATTAAAATTATCAAAGGTGATCATGTAAAAGTTGAATTATCAACTTATAATTTAACTGAAGGACGAATTACTTTTCGTAACAGAATGGCTACTACACATTTACCGATAAATAAAGATGATGAAAACAAAGAAAACTAATAGTTTAACAGGAGGAAAATGATGAAAGTACAAGCATCAGTTAAAAAAATTTGTGACAAATGTCAACCAATCAAACGTAAAAAACGTAATGTAATCATTTGTGAAAATCCTAAACATAAGCAACGTCAAGGATAGAAATATTAAGGAGGAAAAATAAATATGACATCAAATACTAACAATGCAAGTCGAAGAATTGCGCAAGTAAATATTCCTGGTAATCAACATACAGTAATTGGTTTAACAAGAATTTATGGAATTGGTCGCAGCAAATCTTCAGAAATATTAAAAGAACTAAAAATTGAAGAAACTAAAAAAATTAATGAATTAACAGAAAAAGAATTAAGTTCAATTAGTCAATTAATTGAAAAGAAATATAAAACTGAAGGTGAACTAAGACGTGAAGTGTCTTTAAACATTAAAAGATTAATGGAAATTGGATGTTATCGTGGTATTCGTCATCGTAAAGGATTACCAGCCAGAGGACAATCAACAAAAACTAATGCAAGAACTTGCAAGGGACCACGTAAAACGGTTGCTAACAAGAAAAAAGCAAGTTAATTAGGAGGAAAAAAATAATGAATATAAAAACAACAGTAAAGAAAAAAATTAAAGTTAATCCTAATTTTATTAAAGCAAAAGCATTTATTAAAGCAAGTTTTAATAATACTATTGTTACTATTACTGATCTTAATGGTAATGTTATTGCTTGATCAAGTGCTGGAGCAGTAGGTTTCAAAGGAACTCGTAAATCAACTCCTCACTCAGCACAGTTAGCAGCTGAAGCTGCAGGTAAAACTGCTATGGAACACGGAGTTAAAATTTTAAGTGTTTTTGTTAATGGAACAGGACCAGGAAGAGAACCATCAATTCGTAGTTTACAAGCAGTAGGTTTTGAAATCAAAGATTTAAATGATGTGACACCAATCCCTCATAATGGTTGTCGTCCACCAAAAAAACCAAGAAAATAAAGTAGGTGAAAATAAAACATGGAACAACAATTTTTAAAACCAAAATTTAGTTTAAACAGTGAAAATAGTGCTATTAATTACAGTGAATTTATTGTGAGTCAATTAGAACGTGGTTATGGAACAACTTTAGCTAATGCCTTAAGAAGAACATTATTATCTTCAGTACCAGGTATTTCTGTATATGCAATTAGAATAAGTGGTGTATCTCATGAATTTACTGCAGTTAAAGGTGTAATTGAAAATGTTTCTGAAATAATTTTAAATGTTAAGGACTTAGTTTTAGCCTTTGATGGTGATATTCAAAAGGACGAAAAAATTGCTAATTTAAAAATTAGTATTACTGGTGAACAAGATATTACTGCTGGAGATATTAGTTGTCCAACTGATGTTAGAGTAGTTAATCCAGAATTAATTATTGCTCGAACAACTTCAAGAAATGTTCTTTTTGAAATGGAATTAATGGTAAAGAAATCTCGTGGTTATTCTTCATTTGAGGAAAATAAAAAAGAAATTGCTAATAGTTCAGGCATTATTGCTATTGATTCAAACTTTTCACCCGTTGAAAAAGTTGATTATAAAATTGAACCTGTAACTAAAACATTAAAAGGTATTGAATATGAAAAATTAATTCTTGGTGTACAAACTAATGGTTCAGTTAAAGCAGCATCAGCTATTGCAATGGCAGCTAAAATTTTAATGAGTCATATTGAATTTTTTGTTAATTTAGATGATAATGTTAAAAACTTTGAAGTTATTTCAATTACTAATGAGCAAGAAAATAATGATTTAAACAAAGCCTTAGAAGAATTGAATTTAACTGTTCGTTCATACAATTGTTTAAAACGTGATGGTTATAAAACTTTGGGTGATATTGTAAGTAAAAGTTTAGATGAAATTAAACAAATTAAACATTTAGGTTCAAAATCAATTAAAGAAATTGAAGATTGTGTATCAAAACATAATTTAGAGTTTTCTATTAAAAACTAAGAAGGAGGATAAGAAAAAATGTCATATATTAACGATATCGGAAGAAATAGTGCTAAAGTAGATGCTGAAATCCGTAATTTAGCAAGTGAATTAATTGTTCATGGAAAATTAGTTTTGTTAGAAAAAAGAGCAAAAAGATTACAAACATTTATTGAACCTTTAGTAACATTAGCTAAACGTGGTGATTTGCATTCAAGAAGAATGGCAATTGCTAAATTACGTAAAATTACAACTAAAGAGCATCCAAAGGATGGTGTTATTCCAACATTATTTGGCAATATTGCTGAAAGATATAAAGACCGTAAAGGTGGATATACAAAGTTAATTAAAGTAGATAATAGAACTGGTGATAATGCGCCAATGGTATTAATTACTTTTGTTTAATTAAAAATATTAAAGCAAGAAAATTTTGGAAAGAGTAAAGCATTTTTATGTTTTCTCTTTTTTATATGGTTGACAATTTTAAATAAAATTGTATTTTTTAATACAATTATTGATAAATATTTTTTATGGTATTTTTATTATTTCAATGTTATATTATATATGTAAGTTTTATTTTATAATTAAAACTCCTTATTTTTATAAGGAGTTTTTAGTTTCTTTAATAAAAAGTAAAACTTATATATTTGATTGGGGTAGTATTTGGATTATTTGTATTTAAAACAATAATTATCAAAAAAATATCAGTCAATAATTAAAATTATTTTTGTAAAGAAATTTATTAGATATAGTAATTTTTAAATATTTATCTCAAATAAAGGAGAATAAAACATGAAAAAAATAATTATTGCTAATGCACAAGGTATTGTTGAAGAAAATCTTACTAAGGAACAAAGAGTACTTAATCATTCTAAATTTACTCCAACAGGAATTTTTGTAGTTAAAGGATCAAAAATAACAATAAAATTATTAGAAAATGATGAATCTTTACTTAGCATCTTTATTGGACAATTAGGAAGTTATAAAAATTTAAATGATGGTCAAAGTTTAAAACCAAAAGTGGATGGGTTACACTTTATTGGACACTAATTACATAGACAAGTGAACAAATTAGTTAAAAGAAAGGAATTATAATTATGGTCACTATTAACTCATATTCAGATGAATTTAAAAAACAAATAGTAGCTTTATATCAAAGTGGCAAATCAGTATCTTGCCTTGTTAAAGAATACAATGTTACAAGAGCAGCTACTTACAATTGAATTAAGCAATTTACTAATTCAGGTAGTTTTAAAACTAAAGATAATCTTTCAGATTTAGAAAAACAATTAATTCAAGCAAATAAAGAATTAAAACAGTTACGAATGGAAATTGATATTTTAAAGCAAGCAGCACTAATAATAGGCAGAAAGTAGAGATTATTGCAAATAATAAATCTAAATATAAAATTCGCACAATGTGTCATTTTTTAAAACTCTCTAAATCAACATATTATTTTAATTTAAAGAAAAAAAATAAAATTCAAAATAATATTTATGAACAAGCTGTTATTAGTGCTTTTAAAGAAAATAAAGAAGTTTATGGTACTAGAAGATTAAAAGTCATACTAGCAAACCAAGAAATTTATTTATCACGCAGAAAAATTAAAGAAATTATGAATAAGCATAATTTAATATCAAAATACACTAAATTATCATTCAAAAATTATCATAATAAAGTCAATGATAGTCAAATAACCAATCTTGTTAATAGAAACTTTAATAATAGAATTAAAAATGAAGTTATTGTTAGTGATTTAACTTATGTTCAAGTTAATGGTAAATGAAACTATATTTGCCTATTAATCGACCTATTTAACCGCGAAATTATTGGACATAGTGTTGGAGTTAAAAAAGATGCATCATTAGTATATCAAGCATTTATGCAATCAAATCACTGTTTAAAAGATATTGAAATATTTCATACTGATCGCGGTAATGAATTCAATAATAAAACTATTGATAAACTTTTATTAGCTTTCAACATAACTCGATCTTTAAGCAAAAAAGGATGTCCTTATGACAATGCTGTTGCTGAAGCAACTTTTAAAACTTTCAAAATTGAATTTATTAATGATAAAAATTTTACATCATTAATCCAATTAAAATTAGAATTATTTGATTACATCAATTGATATAACAACATAAGAATTCACAGTACTCTAAACTACCTAACTCCAATTAGTTATCAAAAACAAATGTCTACCAAAAAATAGTCCTAAAAAGGGTTGCCATTCCACTTTTGATTAAAGAAAAAGAAAATGAAATATTAGAAGTAAGATTAAAAATTGCTAATTTATCTGCTAGTTTAAAAAGAAAAGAGAAAGAAATAACATTATTAGAATTTGAAGAATTTAAACATAAACAAATTATTTTAGAAAATAAAGAACAATTAATAAAAGCAAATCATAAATTATATTCAAATAAAAAAACAGAAAATGAAGTTAAAATAGCAGAATTGGAGATCAAAAAAAACAAGAGAATTTGTGAAATATATGAATTACAGCATAAACTAAATATAGTGGTTATAGATGAAGCAAATATTAATTCAAAAATTTTAAGTTTACTTTTGACAATATGTAGGCTTGAAAAATCTTCTATAAAAATTGTCAAAGAAATTACAGAAAAAAAAGATGTCTTAAAACGAATAAAAAATAATTCATTAGAAGAATCAATAATAATTTCACCAGAAGAAAATGTTACTTCTACTCAGCAAAATGCAAAACCATGATTTAAACGTATATATAAACCATTTACTAAACTTTATAGAAGTAGTAAACAAAAACTTACATTAGGATATTATCAAAGAAAAGAAAAATCTTTAGAAGCGGAAATTAGGAAATTAGAAGCTGAAAAATTAAAAGATTTTTGAAATAAATTTTGATTACTTATGAGCTGTGGTTGTTATAATAATCATGGTAAAACAACAAGAAAAATAGAATAAAAAAAACGAGAATTAAAAGATATTAAAAAAGAACTAGAAAAATTATCAAAAAATAATATTTCAAATAATGATCCGCAACCTTCAACTTCATCAGCAGTACCCAGCTCATCTAAAAGTTGAAGTGACAAATTATTGAAATCAACAGAAGAAGTAACAAAAAATGATTCTTTATTAAAAGAAAATTCTAAAAATCCGGATATTTCTTTACATTAATTTTATAGAATAGAAATTTATATAACTTTAATTTATAAACTAAATTTTATTAGAAAATGAACAATAATTTTACTTCAATTTTGAACAGATATTGTTCATTTTTTTCTTTTTTTATAATTTTTATAAATTATAAATTGATATATATAAAATTACTGTTATAATTTTACTAGCATAATATTTAAAATGGAGTTAGAAGTAATATGAGTAAATCTAAAATTTCATTAAGTTTAAAAAATGTTGAATTTCGTTATAAACCAGAATACAATAACGCTGTTGATAATGTTAGTTTTGATATTAATCATGGTGAATATATTACTATAATTGGTCATAATGGTAGTGGTAAGTCAACACTTTCAAAAATTATTATTGGTGTTTTACACAAACAAAAAGGTACAATTCAATTATTTGGTGAAACAATTACTAATAAAAACATTAAACAATTACGTCGTCACTTAGGTATTGTTTTTCAAAATCCTGATAATCAATTTATAGGTTCAACTGTTCGTGATGATATTGCTTTTGGCTTGGAAAATCATTTAGTTGAACCCAGTGATATGCCAGCAATTATTGACAGAGTTTCTAGGGCAGTGGGTATGGAAAAATATTTAGATCATGAACCGCTATGATTATCTGGTGGTCAAAAACAACGTGTAGCTATTGCTTCAGTTTTCGCTTTAGAACCTGATATTATTATTTTTGATGAGGCAACTAGTATGCTTGATCCAAAAGGTAAACGAGAAGTTAAAGAAATTATGTTAAAATTACAAGAACAACGCAATAAAACTATTATTTCTATTACTCATGATATGGATGAAATTATTAATGCCGATAAAATTATTGTTATGAATAAAGGTAAGTTAGTTCGTTATGGAACTCCATCTGAAATATTAAAAGAATGAGAGTTTTTACAAAGTATTCATTTAGATATTCCTTTTGTTTTAAAAGTACGTTAGGTTTAAAAAATAAGGGGATTAATATTAATGAAACATTAAGTGAAGAGGAGTTGATTTCTAGCTTATGTCAATTAAATTCAAAGAAGTAAGTTATACTTATTCTCCAAAAACCCCTTATCAATATCAAGCATTAAAAGATATTACTATTGAAATTGTTGAACAAAAAATAGTTGCTATTATTGGTGAAACTGGTAGTGGTAAATCAACTATGATTCAACATATTAATGGTTTATTAGTTCCAATGGCAGGTTCAGTTGCCATTAATGATTTTATTATTAAGGCTAATCAAAAAAAAATTCGTGATATTAAAAAAATACGTAAACAAATTGGCTTAGTCTTTCAATTTCCCGAATATCAGTTATTTGAAGAAACTATTGAACGAGATATTATGTTTGGACCAGTTAATTTTGGTGAGAAAAAAGATAAAGCACGAGAGTTAGCAAAAAAATATATTAATTTGGTTGGATTAGACGAAACATACTTATCAAGAAGTCCGTTTGATTTGTCTGGTGGTCAAAAACGAAGAGTTGCTATTGCTGGTATTTTGGCATTACAAGGTCATACTTTAATTTTAGATGAACCAACAGCAGGACTTGATCCCGATGGTGAAAAAGAATTAATTAATTTATTTTATGATTTAAATCATAAAGAAAACAAAACTATTATTTTAGTAACTCATAATATGAATCATGTACTAATGGTTGCTGATGAAGTTATTGTATTACATAATACACAGATTTATAAAAAAGCAGATCCAATTACTATTTTTAGAGATAAAAAATTAATTACCGAAACCGGAATTGAACCACCAAAAATTTATAGTTTTTTATATAAATTAGAAGCAGCAGGATTTGATACATCAAAAATTACTGCTAGAAGTGATTCAGAATTAATTGACCAGCTATCAAAAATATTATCCAAAAAAAATAACAATAAAAAGTAAGGAGTAATAAATAATGAAAGTTAGTTTTGGTCGTTATTTACCTTTAAATTCAATCATTCATCGTGTAGATCCAAGAATTAAATTACTAGTTTTAATTTGTTTAATTGCTTCACTTTTTTTTCATACTGCTTTTGAAGGTTACGCTCTTATTGGTTTTACTGTCATAACAATTTTCTTTTGTGCAAAATTACCTTTTATGATGTTATTAAAATTAATGCGTCCCATTTTATTTATGGCATTTATTTTATTTATAATTAACTGTTTTTTAACTGATGGCCCTAATGTTGGAATGATTTGACGTTGGCATGGTATTAAGGTATCATATAAAGCTATATTTGTTAGTATTTATATTGCTCTTAGAATTTATTTAATGATTTTAATTACAACAATTTTAACAACCACAACACAACCATTAGATTTCACATTAGCATTAGAAGATTTAATGTTACCATTAAAATTAATTAAATTTCCAGTACATATTATTTCAATGATTATTTCTATTGCTCTTCGTTCAATTCCTACATTATTAGATGAAGCCGGTAGAATTTTAAAAGCGCAAGCATCACGTGGTGTAGATTTAAAAAATGGTCATTTTAAAGAAAAAGTTAAATCGTTAGTATCATTAATTATTCCCTTATTAGTTTCTTCATTTCAAAAAGCAGAAGATTTAGCGTACGCTATGGATTCAAGGGGTTATGATCCACAAGGTAAAAGAACACGTTTTTGTCAATACCATATTGATTTTAAAGATATATTTTTCTTTATTATTGGTGTAGGATTGTTAGCATTTCTTATATCTTATACTTATCATCCAGAAATTTTTTGAAGAATTCCATTTATTGATGATTATTATTCACAATAATAAACGTATATGAATTAGCTTTACTAATTTTAAATGTTATTAATATTAAATTTAATTAAAAATTTTGCAACAAGAGTCATAATATTTATCATTTTTATTTTTTCTTATACTCACTATTATTTTTTTTAATTAAAAATTCTTAATTTAAATTTAAAATATATTAATAATTAAAATTAATTAAGGAGTAAGTCCGGTTGATAAATTATAATCATAAATATCACTATCTAAGTTACTTGTAACTACAATACTGTTATTTCATTCAACATTTTGTTGTGCTATTTTTTCACTAACTAACAATTGTTCAATAGCTTTATCTAATAAATTTAATTGATCTAATTCTAAATTATTTAATGCATTTTTTATAACTTGTTCATCATATACATCATCACAATTAGAATTACTTAAATCAAAAATTTGTTTTGAACTAGAAACATGATCAGATTGCAATTCTCTTTCTCTTTCTTTAATAAGTTGATTTCTTTTTTGGTCATATTTTTTCTTTCTTACTTTTATTTCGGATCTTTGATAATATTTTTTCTTTTTTGCTTTTACTTCGGGTTTTTGATCATATTTTTTCTTTCTTTGTTCATTTTTTTGGTATCACATTTGATCATATTTTTTCTTTTTTGCTTTTACTTTAGGTCTTTGTCTATATTCTTTCTTTTTTGCTTTTACTTCAGGTTTTTGTTCATATTCTTGTCATTTTCTTTTTTTAGATTGTTTATTAACTATTTCTTCATTGGTTTGAAATGAAGAAATAGTATTAGTAACTATACTTAAACTATTATTCATGTTTTTTCCCCTAAATATAATTAAAGTTAATTTTATTTAAACTTTTATTATATATATTTTGCTATTTATTAAAAATAATATTTTTTGATACATAAAAATGCATATTATAACTTTTTCAAAGTTTTAATAATAAGATTAATAAGATATATAAATTAAAATTATATAAATTAAAATTATATAAATTATACCAATTTTAAATGTTTTTTCAATCTGTAAATCAGGGTATTTGTTTTGTTTTTGGTGTTCTTAATTAAAATTAATTGAGAAAGGAATCAGTATATTGCTAAATTTTTAATCATAAGTATTAGTATCTAAATTACTTGTAAGTTAGTATTGTTAATAAAATTTGATTAATAAATTGATTTAATAAGATATTATCTATTACATTTTTATGCTTTTTATTAAGGGCATAAAACTTTATTTTAAGAGTATTTAAATTAATAATTAACCATAATTATTAATTTTAAATTGTGTTCTAATTGTTAATAGTAGCATTGTTTTTTTATTATTGTTACTGTTATATATGAAAATTAGATGATTATTTTTGTAGTTTTATGAAAAAAAATATTAAAAAATGATAAATTTATTGTATAATATTTAACGGTTTTACTTATAGAAACTAATATGGCGACTGTGGCGTAGCGGTCTAGCGCATCAGTTTGTGGAACTGACATTCGCGGGTTCGAATCCCGTCAGTCGCCCCATTTAATAAAATTATGTTTTTTACTACTCCTTTTTGGAGTTTTTTCTTTTTTAAATAAATATTATTATAAATTTATTTTTCGCTTTTTATTTACTAAATAAATAATGCTATAATTATTATGTATTAAATTAAATTAAGTATCACAATTCACCGCAAGATAATTTATTAATTATTTTGTTTTTTGTGTTATGATTATTTTGTTAGTAAAAATATATAAAATTAATAATACTGTCGAGGATTTTTATATATGCAAGAAAATTTTTATATTAAAAAAGTTTATTATGGTGCTTATGTTAAAAATATAGTTTTGCCTATGAGTGCTATTTTAAATAATAAGCGCAATGAAATTGGTATTAAAAATTTAGGGATTAATGATAAAAAATTACGTAATAATGCAATTCGGACTAAAACAAAATTAATACATAAAGCGTATCATAATTTTTATAATTAAAAAGTTTTAAGTTTTGTTACTTTGACTTATGCTGATAATATGCAAGATATTAATAAAGCAAAACATGATATTGCTATATTCTTTAAACGTTTAAAGCGTTGATGAAATGACCCTAAACGTTCTAAATATTTAGGTGAATTAAAATATATGTATGTTTATGAATATCAAAAACGTGGTGCTATACATTTTCATATACTATTTAATAGAAAAATACATAAAAGTATGTTACCACAATGATGACCATTTGGTTTTAATGATGTAAGAGTTGTTCAAAAAGGTACTAATGAAAATATAGTTAAGTATTTAAGTAAATATGTTGTAAAAGTACAAAATGATATAAAATCTCAAAATCAATATGATTTGGGTGTTCGTGCTTATGCTTTTTCTCGTAATTGTTCTAATCCAAAAGTAGTTAAAGGTCAAAAGATAATGTTATATCAACGTTTAATTGACGCTTCTGTTAATGCATTACATACACAATTTTTTAAAAAGAAAATTGATAATTTAGGTCGTACTATACTTTTTGGGGGTAGTTTTGATACTACTGTTTTTGGTGATAATTTTAAAGATTATGATGAATATCTTTCAATTGATAGTATTAGATTTAGGAATGCAATTAAATTTATACCGAAAATTTTACATTAAATTTTATTTTTAGAGTATTTTTCACATAAATTTCTGAGTAATTGTGTTTTTTCATTACTTACAGGATTTATATTATTAGTCATAATTTCTTTATATTTATGTTGTAATTTACAAAAGTTACATTTTGATTCATAAACAATATATTCTATTCCTAATAATCCGTTATATTCTTTTCATATTTTTATATTATTGAACTTTTTTTCATCAAAATCATTTTCATTTAAACCATTGTTTCTTTTAACATAATAACAATCACATTTTTGCATTTTATCACCACATTTTTATATAAATATTATAGTATTTTTATTTTTAATTAAAAATAAAATTTTGGTTAAAATACTTGTATATATATATATATATATATATAATGGTTATTGTCATAAAGATATTTATTGTGTCCTCGACAGACATTATTTTTCTTTATGGCGTTTTTTTGTTGTTTTTTTATTTTTTTATGTTATATTATAATTAATAATGTTAATTACCCGCATTATTAATCTGACTTTAATTAAGTCTCTGTCGAGGAGGTTAAGATGTATTTTTTATGTCAATTGACAAAAATTAGAAGTAATGAAGTAATTAAAGATGAGAAAAGTGGTAAGTCCAAAAATTATGATGTACTTACTTTTTCGCCGTTTTATGTTACTGATAAAGGTATTAAAATATCAACTGGTGAAAAGTCTAAGGATAAATTAGTTTTACATGATAGTGAATTATATACTAAACTTTCTAAAATGAATTTAAGTCTTGGTTCTTATTATGATGTTGAAATAACATGAGAAGCAAAAATTATTGATATACATAATTTAAAAACTAAATAGTTATTTATTATAGGGTAATTATTAAATAATTATTTAAAGGATTTAAGTTATGTCAAAAATTAATAATTGTGCTTGTGAACAACATTTTCATTTAGCAATGTATGTATGCAAACTTTGTGACCAAATTATTTGTCCAAAAAGAGTTTTACAAAATTTATATACTGGAAAATATTATTGTCCAAATTGCATATTAGATATTGCTTTGGTTAAACAAAAAGAACAATTACAACAAAAAGAAAATTAAAAACTAAATAGGGAGCATATTTATACTTTTTTGTGTACTTTGCTCCCATGTTATACAAATTAGTATAAATATGCTCCTTATTAATATAAAAGTAAGGTGGATGGGTTACACTTTATTGGACACTAATTACATAGACAAGTGAACAAATTAGTTAAAAGAAAGGAATTATAATTATGGTCACTATTAACTCATATTCAGATGAATTTAAAAAACAAATAGTAGCTTTATATCAAAGTGGCAAATCAGTATCTTGCCTTGTTAAAGAATACAATGTTACAAGAGCAGCTACTTACAATTGAATTAAGCAATTTACTAATTCAGGTAGTTTTAAAACTAAAGATAATCTTTCAGATTTAGAAAAACAATTAATTCAAGCAAATAAAGAATTAAAACAGTTACGAATGGAAATTGATATTTTAAAGCAAGCAGCACTAATAATAGGCAGAAAGTAGAGATTATTGCAAATAATAAATCTAAATATAAAATTCGCACAATGTGTCATTTTTTAAAACTCTCTAAATCAACATATTATTTTAATTTAAAGAAAAAAAATAAAATTCAAAATAATATTTATGAACAGGCTGTTATTAGTGCTTTTAAAGAAAATAAAGAAGTTTATGGTACTAGAAGATTAAAAGTCATACTAGCAAACCAAGAAATTTATTTATCACGCAGAAAAATTAAAGAAATTATGAATAAGCATAATTTAATATCAAAATACACTAAATTATCATTCAAAAATTATCATAATAAAGTCAATGATAGTCAAATAACCAATCTTGTTAATAGAAACTTTAATAATAGAATTAAAAATGAAGTTATTGTTAGTGATTTAACTTATGTTCAAGTTAATGGTATGGATGGGTTACACTTTATTGGACACTAATTACATAGACAAGTGAACAAATTAGTTAAAAGAAAGGAATTATAATTATGGTCACTATTAACTCATATTCAGATGAATTTAAAAAACAAATAGTAGCTTTATATCAAAGTGGCAAATCAGTATCTTGCCTTGTTAAAGAATACAATGTTACAAGAGCAGCTACTTACAATTGAATTAAGCAATTTACTAATTCAGGTAGTTTTAAAACTAAAGATAATCTTTCAGATTTAGAAAAACAATTAATTCAAGCAAATAAAGAATTAAAACAGTTACGAATGGAAATTGATATTTTAAAGCAAGCAGCACTAATAATAGGCAGAAAGTAGAGATTATTGCAAATAATAAATCTAAATATAAAATTCGCACAATGTGTCATTTTTTAAAACTCTCTAAATCAACATATTATTTTAATTTAAAGAAAAAAAATAAAATTCAAAATAATATTTATGAACAAGCTGTTATTAGTGCTTTTAAAGAAAATAAAGAAGTTTATGATACTAGAAGATTAAAAGTCATACTAGCAAACCAAGAAATTTATTTATCATGCAGAAAAATTAAAGAAATTATGAATAAGCATAATTTAATATCAAAATACACTAAATTATCATTCAAAAATTATCATAATAAAGTCAATGATAGTCAAATAACCAATCTTGTTAATAGAAACTTTAATAATAGAATTAAAAATGAAGTTATTGTTAGTGATTTAACTTATGTTCAAGTTAATGGTAAATGAAACTATATTTGCCTATTAATCGACCTATTTAACCGCGAAATTATTGGACATAGTGTTGGAGTTAAAAAAGATGCATCATTAGTATATCAAGCATTTATGCAATCAAATCACTGTTTAAAAGATATTGAAATATTTCATACTGATCGCGGTAATGAATTCAATAATAAAACTATTGATAAACTTTTATTAGCTTTCAACATAACTCGATCTTTAAGCAAAAAAGGATGTCCTTATGACAATGCTGTTGCTGAAGCAACTTTTAAAACTTTCAAAATTGAATTTATTAATGATAAAAATTTTACATCATTAATCCAATTAAAATTAGAATTATTTGATTACATCAATTGATATAACAACATAAGAATTCACAGTACTCTAAACTACCTAACTCCAATTAGTTATCAAAAACAAATGTCTACCAAAAAATAGTCCTAAAAAGGGTTGCCATTCCACAAATTATTTTAGAAAATAAAGAACAATTAATAAAAGCAAATCATAAATTATATTCAAATAAAAAAACAGAAAATGAAGTTAAAATAGCAGAATTGGAGATCAAAAAAAACAAGAGAATTTGTGAAATATATTAATTACAGCATAAACTAAATATAGTGGTTATAGATGAAGCAAATATTAATTCAAAAATTTTAAGTTTACTTTTGACAATATGTAGGCTTGAAAAATCTTCTATAAAAATTGTCAAATAAATTACAGAAAAAAAAGATGTCTTAAAACGAATAAAAAATAATTCATTAGAAGAATCAATAATAATTTCACCAGAAGAAAATGTTACTTCTACTCAGCAAAATGCAAAACCATGATTTAAACGTATATATAAACCATTTACTAAACTTTATAGAAGTAGTAAACAAAAACTTACATTAGGATATTATCAAAGAAAAGAAAAATCTTTAGAAGCGGAAATTAGGAAATTAGAAGCTGAAAAATTAAAAGATTTTTGAAATAAATTTTGATTACTTATGAGCTGTGGTTGTTATAATAATCATGGTAAAACAACAAGAAAAATAGAAGAAAAAAAACGAGAATTAAAAGATATTAAAAAAGAACTAGAAAAATTATCAAAAAATAATATTTCAAATAATGATCCGCAACCTTCAACTTCATCAGCAGTACCCAGCTCATCTAAAAGTTGAAGTGACAAATTATTGAAATCAACAGAAGAAGTAACAAAAAATGATTCTTTATTAAAAGAAAATTCTAAAAATCCGGATATTTCTTTACATTAATTTTATAGAATAGAAATTTATATAACTTTAATTTATAAACTAAATTTTATTAGAAAATGAACAATAATTTTACTTCAATTTTGAACAGATATTGTTCATTTTTTTCTTTTTTTATAATTTTTATAAATTATAAATTGATATATATAAAATTACTGTTATAATTTTACTAGCATAATATTTAAAATGGAGTTAGAAGTAATATGAGTAAATCTAAAATTTCATTAAGTTTAAAAAATGTTGAATTTCGTTATAAACAAGAATACAATAACGCTGTTGATAATGTTAGTTTTGATATTAATCATGGTGAATATATTACTATAATTGGTCATAATGGTAGTGGTAAGTCAACACTTTCAAAAATTATTATTGGTGTTTTACACAAACAAAAAGGTACAATTCAATTATTTGGTGAAACAATTACTAATAAAAACATTAAACAATTACGTCGTCACTTAGGTATTGTTTTTCAAAATCCTGATAATCAATTTATAGGTTCAACTGTTCGTGATGATATTGCTTTTGGCTTGGAAAATCATTTAGTTGAACCCAGTGATATGCCAGCAATTATTGACAGAGTTTCTAGGGCAGTGGGTATGGAAAAATATTTAGATCATGAACCGCTATGATTATCTGGTGGTCAAAAACAACGTGTAGCTATTGCTTCAGTTTTAGCTTTAGAACCTGATATTATTATTTTTGATGAGGCAACTAGTATGCTTGATCCAAAAGGTAAACGAGAAGTTAAAGAAATTATGTTAAAATTACAAGAACAACGCAATAAAACTATTATTTCTATTACTCATGATATGGATGAAATTATTAATGCCGATAAAATTATTGTTATGAATAAAGGTAAGTTAGTTCGTTATGGAACTCCATCTGAAATATTAAAAGAATGAGAGTTTTTACAAAGTATTCATTTAGATATTCCTTTTGTTTTAAAAGTATCGTTAGGTTTAAAAAATAAGGGGATTAATATTAATGAAATATTAAGTGAAGAGGAGTTGATTTCTAGCTTATGTCAATTAAATTCAAAGAAGTAAGTTATACTTATTCTCCAAAAACCCCTTATCAATATCAAGCATTAAAAGATATTACTATTGAAATTGTTGAACAAAAAATAGTTGCTATTATTGGTGAAACTGGTAGTGGTAAATCAACTATGATTCAACATATTAATGGTTTATTAGTTCCAATGGCAGGTTCAGTTGCCATTAATGATTTTATTATTAAGGCTAATCAAAAAAAAATTCGTGATATTAAAAAAATACGTAAACAAATTGGCTTAGTCTTTCAATTTCCCGAATATCAGTTATTTGAAGAAACTATTGAACGAGATATTATGTTTGGACCAGTTAATTTTGGTGAGAAAAAAGATAAAGCACGAGAGTTAGCAAAAAAATATATTAATTTGGTTGGATTAGACGAAACATACTTATCAAGAAGTCCGTTTGATTTGTCTGGTGGTCAAAAACGAAGAGTTGCTATTGCTGGTATTTTGGCATTACAAGGTCATACTTTAATTTTAGATGAACCAACAGCAGGACTTGATCCCGATGGTGAAAAAGAATTAATTAATTTATTTTATGATTTAAATCATAAAGAAAACAAAACTATTATTTTAGTAACTCATAATATGAATCATGTACTAATGGTTGCTGATGAAGTTATTGTATTACATAATACACAGATTTATAAAAAAGCAGATCCAATTACTATTTTTAGAGATAAAAAATTAATTACCGAAACCGGAATTGAACCACCAAAAATTTATAGTTTTTTATATAAATTAGAAGCAGCAGGATTTGATACATCAAAAATTACTGCTAGAAGTGATTCAGAATTAATTGACCAGCTATCAAAAATATTATCCAAAAAAAATAACAATAAAAAGTAAGGAGTAATAAATAATGAAAGTTAGTTTTGGTCGTTATTTACCTTTAAATTCAATCATTCATCGTGTAGATCCAAGAATTAAATTACTAGTTTTAATTTGTTTAATTGCTTCACTTTTTTTTCATACTGCTTTTGAAGGTTACGCTCTTATTGGTTTTACTGTCATAACAATTTTCTTTTGTGCAAAATTACCTTTTATGATGTTATTAAAATTAATGCGTCCCATTTTATTTATGGCATTTATTTTATTTATAATTAACTGTTTTTTAACTGATGGCCCTAATGTTGGAATGATTTGACGTTGGCATGGTATTAAGGTATCATATAAAGCTATATTTGTTAGTATTTATATTGCTCTTAGAATTTATTTAATGATTTTAATTACAACAATTTTAACAACCACAACACAACCATTAGATTTAACATTAGCATTAGAAGATTTAATGTTACCATTAAAATTAATTAAATTTCCAGTACATATTATTTCAATGATTATTTCTATTGCTCTTCGTTCAATTCCTACATTATTAGATGAAGCCGGTAGAATTTTAAAAGCGCAAGCATCACGTGGTGTAGATTTAAAAAATGGTCATTTTAAAGAAAAAGTTAAATCGTTAGTATCATTAATTATTCCCTTATTAGTTTCTTCATTTCAAAAAGCAGAAGATTTAGCGTACGCTATGGATTCAAGGGGTTATGATCCACAAGGTAAAAGAACACGTTTTTGTCAATACCATATTGATTTTAAAGATATATTTTTCTTTATTATTGGTTTAGGATTGTTAGCATTTCTTATATCTTATACTTATCATCCAGAAATTTTTTGAAGAATTCCATTTATTGATGATTATTATTCACAATAATAAACGTATATGAATTAGCTTTACTAATTTTAAATGTTATTAATATTAAATTTAATTAAAAATTTTGCAACAAGAGTCATAATATTTATCATTTTTATTTTTTCTTATACTCACTATTATTTTTTTTTAATTAAAAATTCTTAATTTAAATTTAAAATATATTAATAATTAAAATTAATTAAGGAGTAAGTCCGGTTGATAAAGGAAATGTTTAGTAATCTGTGTAACTTACAAAAATAACTATGTTTAATTAATTCTAGTAAATATAATTAAATGACTAGAAAGAGTGAGTTACAGATGGCTAAAAAAGATAACTTTAATAATAATGATCCAATATCAAAAGCAGTAGATTTATTACTAGAAAATACTGAAGATTTAACAACAGTTTTTAAACCTGGCGGTTTATATAAAGAATTAACAAAAAGATTAGTTGAAAAAATGTTGAATTCTGAAATGCAAAATTATTTAGGATATGAAAAAAATCAACATAGTACTACTGAAAATGCTCGTAATGGTACAAGTTCAAAAAAATTAATAACTCAACAAGGTAAAATTGAAATTGATGTACCAAGAGATCGCAATAGTAATTTTACTCCTGTAATAGTTCCTAAAAGGCAAAGAAGATTTGATGGTTTTGATCAACAAGTTCTTTCCTTGTATGCAAAAGGAATGACATTATCTGACATTAGAATGCAGTTGCAAGAGTTATATCATGGTGCTGATATTAGTGAAAGTGTTATTAGTCAAATTACTGATGATGTTATTGATGATGTTAAAGCATGACAAAATCGACCATTAGAAAGTATTTATCCTATTGTTTATTTTGATTGTATAGTAGTTAAAGTACGACAAGATAAACGGATTATTAACAAATCAGTTTATATAGCATTAGGAGTTGATTTAGAAGGCAAAAAAGATGTTTTAGGATTATGAATTAGTGAAAATGAAGGTTCTAAGTTTTGATTATCTAATTTCACAGAAATGAAAAATCGTGGCTTAAATGATATTCTTATTGCTTGTAGTGATAATTTAATAGGCATGTCAGAAGCAATACAATCAGTTTATCCTAAAACAGAACATCAATTATGCATTGTTCATCAAATTAGAAATAGTTTAAAATATGTTTCATACAAACATCGAAAAGGTCTAGTTGCAGATTTAAAACCAATTTATAGTGCATGTAGTGAAGAACAAGCAATGCAAGCTTTAGAATCGTTTGAAAGTAAATGAAATAAACAATATCCTCAAATTACTAAATCTTGATATAAAAATTGAGATAATTTAATGGTTTTTATTAGTTATCCAGTAGAAATCAAAAGAGTGATTTATACTACAAATGCTATTGAATCTGTTAATAGTCAATTACGAAAAATCATCAGAAATAAAAAAGTTTTTCCTAATGATATGGCAGTTTTCAAAATATTTTACTTGGCAATTGAAAATATAACAAAAAAATGAACATTGCCTATTCAAAATTGAAATACAGCAATTGCTCATTTTATGATAAAATTTGAAGACAGAATTAATCTAAATTAGTAACTTTGTAAAACAAAGATACACAGATTATTAAAAAGCCTCGTCAATTACGAAAAATCATCAGAAATAAAAAAGTTTTTCCTAATGATATGGCAGTTTTCAAAATATTTTACTTGGCAATTGAAAATATAACAAAAAAATGAACATTGCCTATTCAAAATTGAAATACAGCAATTGCTCATTTTATGATAAAATTTGAAGACAGAATTAATCTAAATTAGTAACTTTGTAAAACAAAGATACACAGATTATTAAAAAGCCTCGTCAATTACGAAAAATCATCAGAAATAAAAAAGTTTTTCCTAATGATATGGCAGTTTTCAAAATATTTTACTTGGCAATTGAAAATATAACAAAAAAATGAACATTGCCTATTCAAAATTGAAATACAGCAATTGCTCATTTTATGATAAAATTTGAAGACAGAATTAATCTAAATTAGTAACTTTGTAAAACAAAGATACACAGATTATTAAAAAGCCTCGTCAATTACGAAAAATCATCAGAAATAAAAAAGTTTTTCCTAATGATATGGCAGTTTTCAAAATATTTTACTTGGCAATTGAAAATATAACAAAAAAATGAACATTGCCTATTCAAAATTGAAATACAGCAATTGCTCATTTTATGATAAAATTTGAAGACAGAATTAATCTAAATTAGTAACTTTGTAAAACAAAGATACACAGATTATTAAAAAGCCTCGTCAATTACGAAAAATCATCAGAAATAAAAAAGTTTTTCCTAATGATATGGCAGTTTTCAAAATATTTTACTTGGCAATTGAAAATATAACAAAAAAATGAACATTGCCTATTCAAAATTGAAATACAGCAATTGCTCATTTTATGATAAAATTTGAAGACAGAATTAATCTAAATTAGTAACTTTGTAAAACAAAGATACACATATTATTAAAAAGCCTCTATAAAATCTCAAAATCAATATGATTTGGGTGTTCGTGCTTATGCTTTTTCTCGTAATTGTTCTAATCCAAAAGTAGTTAAAGGTCAAAAGATAATGTTATATCAACGTTTAATTGACGCTTCTGTTAATGCATTACATACACAATTTTTTAAAAAGAAAATTGATAATTTAGGTCGTACTATACTTTTTGGGGGTATTTTTGATACTACTGTTTTTGGTGATAATTTTAAAGATTATGATGAATATCTTTCAATTGATAGTATTAGATTTAGGAATGCAATTAAATTTATACCGAAAATTTTACATTAAATTTTATTTTTAGAGTATTTTTCACATAAATTTCTGAGTAATTGTGTTTTTTCATTACTTACAGGATTTATATTATTAGTCATAATTTCTTTATATTTATGTTGTAATTTACAAAAGTTACATTTTGATTCATAAACAATATATTCTATTCCTAATAATCCGTTATATTCTTTTCATATTTTTATATTATTGAACTTTTTTTCATCAAAATCATTTTCATTTAAACCATTGTTTCTTTTAACATAATAACAATCACATTTTTGCATTTTATCACCACCTTTTTATATAAATATTATAGTATTTTTATTTTTAATTAAAAATAAAATTTTGGTTAAAATACTTGTATATATATAATGGTTATTGTCATAAAGATATTTATTGTGTCCTCGACAGACATTATTTTTCTTTATGGCGTTTTTTTGTTGTTTTTTTATTTTTTTATGTTATATTATAATTAATAATGTTAATTACCCGCATTATTAATCTGACTTTAATTAAGTCTCTGTCGAGGAGGTTAAGATGTATTTTTTATGTCAATTGACAAAAATTAGAAGTAATGAAGTAATTAAAGATGAGAAAAGTGGTAAGTCCAAAAATTATGATGTACTTACTTTTTCGCCGTTTTATGTTACTGATAAAGGTATTAAAATATCAACTGGTGAAAAGTCTAAGGATAAATGAGTTTTACATGATAGTGAATTATATACTAAACTTTCTAAAATGAATTTAAGTCTTGGTTCTTATTATGATGTTGAAATAACATGAGAAGCAAAAATTATTGATATACATAATTTAAAAACTAAATAGTTATTTATTATAGGGTAATTATTAAATAATTATTTAAAGGATTTAAGTTATGTCAAAAATTAATAATTGTGCTTGTGAACAACATTTTCATTTAGCAATGTATGTATGCAAACTTTGTGACCAAATTATTTGTCCAAAAAGAGTTTTACAAAATTTATATACTGGAAAATATTATTGTCCAAATTGCATATTAGATATTGCTTTGGTTAAACAAAAAGAACAATTACAACAAAAATAAAATTAAAAACTAAATAGGGAGCATATTTATACTTTTTTGTGTACTTTGCTCCCATGTTATACAAATTAGTATAAATATGCTCCTTATTAATATAAAAGTAAGGAGTTTTATTTATGCCTAATGAGTTAGAACAAACTAGTAATTATACTTTAACTAAAATATTAAGAACTGGATTAAGTCCATTAAGTGCTATGGTAGGAGTTAGTGCTTATTATGGTCAATATTTAAAAAACCCAATTTTGGGAAGTATTAATTCTTTGTTATTTAGTAAATGGATGGGTTACACTTTATTGGACACTAATTACATAGACAAGTGAACAAATTAGTTAAAAGAAAGGAATTATAATTATGGTCACTATTAACTCATATTCAGATGAATTTAAAAAACAAATAGTAGCTTTATATCAAAGTGGCAAATCAGTATCTTGCCTTGTTAAAGAATACAATGTTACAAGAGCAGCTACTTACAATTGAATTAAGCAATTTACTAATTCAGGTAGTTTTAAAACTAAAGATAATCTTTCAGATTTAGAAAAACAATTAATTCAAGCAAATAAAGAATTAAAACAGTTACGAATGGAAATTGATATTTTAAAGCAAGCAGCACTAATAATAGGCAGAAAGTAGAGATTATTGCAAATAATAAATCTAAATATAAAATTCGCACAATGTGTCATTTTTTAAAACTCTCTAAATCAACATATTATTTTAATTTAAAGAAAAAAAATAAAATTCAAAATAATATTTATGAACAAGCTGTTATTAGTGCTTTTAAAGAAAATAAAGAAGTTTATGGTACTAGAAGATTAAAAGTCATACTAGCAAACCAAGAAATTTATTTATCACGCAGAAAAATTAAAGAAATTATGAATAAGCATAATTTAATATCAAAATACACTAAATTATCATTCAAAAATTATCATAATAAAGTCAATGATAGTCAAATAACCAATCTTGTTAATAGAAACTTTAATAATAGAATTAAAAATGAAGTTATTGTTAGTGATTTAACTTATGTTCAAGTTAATGGTAAATGAAACTATATTTGCCTATTAATCGACCTATTTAACCGCGAAATTATTGGACATAGTGTTGGAGTTAAAAAAGATGCATCATTAGTATATCAAGCATTTATGCAATCAAATCACTGTTTAAAAGATATTGAAATATTTCATACTGATCGCGGTAATGAATTCAATAATAAAACTATTGATAAACTTTTATTAGCTTTCAACATAACTCGATCTTTAAGCAAAAAAGGATGTCCTTATGACAATGCTGTTGCTGAAGCAACTTTTAAAACTTTCAAAATTGAATTTATTAATGATAAAAATTTTACATCATTAATCCAATTAAAATTAGAATTATTTGATTACATCAATTGATATAACAACATAAGAATTCACAGTACTCTAAACTACCTAACTCCAGTTAGTTATCAAAAACAAATGTCTACCAAAAAATAGTCCTAAAAAGGGTTGCCATTCCAAATACCATAGTTTTGATGATTGAGCAACAATTCCATGAAATTCTGCTTATTTTGATGTTGACCAACCGGATTTAAAATTAGTAAGTGGTGAATTTATTGGTAATCAGGGTACTTATATATGTTCTTATTATAGTGATACAGTTGGTGTTCCGTCACAAGAGATAAATATGGGGTCTGGTGTTTATACTTTTAATAGAAAACAATTGGATGAATTTTCACGTATTATGTTTAATCATAATTATGTTGCAGAAAAGAATACTAATCGTTTGAATTTTGTTAATGCTGATAGGAGAGTTATAAATTTTCAAACACAGTTAAATTTTGAAATTGATAAACCTTTAAGTTTTTATATTCAAGGTTTTATGTTTTATTTTGAATATGAATATTTTAAAACTTTTACTGCTAATTTTGTTCTTAGTTTTTTAGATAATGTTGGTGATACAAAGTATGTTTTTAAAGGTAAGGTTGATAATGATATTTATCAGCAAGATTTATATAATTTTGTTACTATGCCTATTCGTGTTCCAAATTTAAGACATTTAACAGTATTTTTTGATGTTCATGGTGATTCATTTTCACATATGTCACCACGGTTAAATTTTGGTCAAATTAATATTTTTTCAAGTGAGAAAGTAACCCCAGTACCACCAAATAGTCCTTTTAATCCTGAGTATGAGCGTGTTAGTTGATATGATGTTTTTGGTCATTTGCGTAATTCTTTTAGGTGAGTACTTTATGGCGTTGTTGGTAAAGTTTTACCAGTAGAACCATTAAGAGAGTTTTTTACTAAACTTGACGGATTATTGAGACGTATTTTTGATGATACTATTAGTTCTGTTTTAAATGTTGATTTTACTAGTGGTTTAGAACAAGTTTTAACATTGTGAGTATTTTTAAAAGCAGTTGGGTTTTTAGTTGGTTAGGAGTTGAAATAATGCCTTGATATGGTTATGTTCTTTTAGGACTTTTATTATTAATAATATTGTATCCATTTTTAATAACTAGAAAAAATATAAAGATATTACAACGTGTAGGTAGTTATATTATTTCTGCACCTCCAAGAACTGGTAAATCTGCTCTTGCTTGTTGTTTAGCACAAAAACATAAAGGTAGAGTAGTAAGTCCTATTCCTATTAAAGTACGTAATGAATAAAGTACGTAATGAATATAGTTATCGTTGTTCTTATGATGATGTTTTTAAATTTAATCAATTAAATAGTAATTATTCTTTTAAAGAGTGTGATATGGTTGTTTTAGATGAGTTAGGTTTGAAAATTAATAGTAATGATTTGTCACCCGAATTTAAAGAAACACAAGAAAGTTTGGGAATGTTTTGTAAATTAATAGGTCATAATTTTAATGGAATTATGTATATGATTGAACAACACCCCGATAGAATACCAAAACAAGCACGTGAAAAAGTGGAATATATTGTGCAAGTTAAAAGAATGCGTATTTTGTTATTTTTAGTTAAGTTTAAACTAAATATTTACACTAATATTGATGATTATAATAAAGTTGTATTATCTAAAAGACAAACAAAGCGAATAATTAAACGTGGTGGTTTACCACCAAGTTATAGTGGTGAAACTATGACTTTTAGTTTATGATTTCCTAGGTCTTATTTACAAAGATATAATAGTCGTGCTTTAAATTATATTCATTCTTTAAAGAGTGAATTAAGTACTGTTAAAGACTATGAACAATCACAAGCATTAGATTTTACTGTTGATGATATTAGAGTAGTAGGATTAGATAAGTTGGATAATATATTACAAACTGAAAAGAAAGAAACTGAAAATACTGTATGCCGTGCTTGTTATTATAGAAATAAATATTCTAAGAAAAATAAGAAAGATGTTAAAATAGAGTAAACCTATATTATTGGTCGAAGCCAACCAGAACCTTGGTTGGCCGTGGCGTTTACGCCACTGGGGTAAGTTGCGAAGCAACTAGGGGCAACGCCCCTATATACTTGTTTATGATTTGCAGAAAGTTGAGGTTTAAATGTATATGTACCTTAAAGAAGGGCAAATACTTTCAATTCATGCATATAAGCATAATGGCTATTTATATCGTAGTTGAAATAATTCAATTGTTTTAGAAGATACTGAAAAATATTTAGTTTTAGTAAATGAGAATGTAACAATTACTGAAATTAATGGTCGTAAATGAACAACCGTTGATCCAGCAATTTGGTTATTTTTTAAAAATGATTGATACAATATTATTTGTATGATTCGTAATGATGGTGTTCATTATTATTGTAATATTGCCAGTCCCTTTATTTTAGATTCGCAAACAGTTAAATACATTGATTATGATTTAGATATTAAAGTATTTCCTAATCGTTCTTATAAACTGTTAGATTTGAAAGAATTTAAAACTAATCGTCGAATATGAAAGTATCCAATACCTTTACAAAATATATTATGACAAAATATAAATAAATTAAAAAAAGGAGTTAAAAAAAATGAAATTAATTTATTTAATGATGATGTAATTTTAAATTATTGAAAAAATTACCAAAACCAAAGTTTACAAAAATAGTAAGAACATATGTTCTTACTATTTTTTATATTAAAACTTTTTATAATTAAATTAAATTTTTTTATAAAATAGATAATTTTTTTGCATAATTATGTTCTCTCATAATACTGTTTATATTACTTTTTTTACTTTTATTTTCAATACCATTATTTATATTTTGAATATCTATATCATTAAATTGTACGTTTTTTTTGTAATTATGATAATTAATAGCATATGTTCTTAATTTTTTTATTTCTTTAAACATTAAGTTTTTTATTTCTTGTTCAATTTCTTTATTCATTTTTTTACTCCTTTTAAAAATAAAAACCTATTTACTTTGAGAAACAAAGTAAATAGGTTAAAAACAATATTTAGTTTATAGTTATTTTTAACATCTTTTTGAAAATTTACAATTAATATATATATATATATATTAATTTTATTTAGAGATTGAATATTAATTTTTGTAAATTATTTTCATATATTTTCATATTTTTTGAAATAATGTTTTAGTAAATTTAATCAATTATCTAAATTAGAACCATATTTTTTTTCTAAATCTCATAAAAAATTACCATATACATCATTACCACCAACCAGTACATAAGTTTCTTTTCAATTAATTTTTCCTTCTTCTAGTTTAATTTCTTTTACAAAACCAAGGTTTTTTAGATCACTATCAATTAAACTATTTTTTTCATTTTCTTTTCAATAATGTTCTATTATTTCTCCATTTTCATTTTTTGTAAATCAAAATTCATCTCCCACTTTACCAATTAAGTTATTAAAATTTTTATTATTTATTAATTCATTTTTTAATGATATTTTATCAATTAATTTTGAATTAGTTAAATTAGAATGAAAATCATTAATGTTATCACCCAATCTCATTACAATATGTGATGGTACATTTTTTATTGGTACTAAATCATTTTCTCAATTTTTTATTTGCATACTATTTTTATCTTTTGATGATAATTTAAAATTGTTATTATTAATATAATTAAAACGATTTTCTTTTGATATTAAATCTTTATAATTATTTGAATCATATTTAGTTACTCCTTGCATTCATCAAACATAACTATCAAGAAATGCCTTTGGATAATAATTATTTTCTAGTAGTTTTTTAGTTGGTATTGCTTCATCTCCATACTTGATATTTTCGCCTTGAAAACGATTTGAATCAAATAAAACAATACCACCACTTTTTCATACATGTTTAACAAATGCTAAAACTCCATTATAAAGTTGTTCTTCAAAATTGACTTGATGATCAACTCATTTTTTAAATTCATAATCCATATCTTTCATTTTTGGATTAAAAAATTTATAAATTGAAAAACCAATATTATTTATGAATGTTTCATCCAAATCAGTAATAACAATAGGTACATATTTATTAGCTTCAATTTTTGATTCATTATAATGCACAGTATAATTTTTATCTTCTTCATCATTTTTGGCATTAGGTTTATTTGCGGTTGCGTAAATAACATCTAATGATAAATGTTTTTTATTTGCTTCTATAACATCATCATACTGTTTTATTGCTGCACGAAAAGTATTTAATAATGATATTTTTCTTTCTGCTGATTCTTGTCAAATTATTGATTGTAACACTTTTAAATCATAAATATTGTTATTTTTATAACATCCAATAGCGCTTAAACTTGTACTTGTAATAATTATTAAACCACTTATTATTTTTAATATTTTTTTCATGTTTTTTCTCCTTTTAAAAATAAAAATCTATTTACTTTGAGAAACAAAGTAAATAGGTTAAAAACTATATTTAGTTTGTAGTTTTTTTAACATTTTTTTTGAAATTTTACAATCAATAAAGATAATATATTTATTTTTAAAATTTAAAAGACAAGATATAATTATTTTTAACTATTTAAATTACGTATTATTGTTGATTTATATTGGCTAAATGTTAAGATAAATGTAAAATTAGATACTTAATTATTAATTACATTTAGTTTTTAATAATTTTAAAAATGATTGATAAATAAAATTATTGTTTATAGATTTTAAATTTTTTTTGCATAAGATGTTAAAGATAAAGTACGAATAGTTTACTAGAAATATTGCGAAATAATAATTATAAAGAGGTAAAAAGGATGTTAAAATTTTCAAAAACATTATCTAACATTGGTATTTATCTACTTTTGACAACATTAATGCCGGTAATGGTTATTTCTATAATTATGATTTCTTTAAAAGGATTAATGGAAAGTTCTTATGAATTATTATGGAAGTTTGGAGAATGATTACAAGAAGTTTTTGATTTTGGATTAAGTACTATTCAATGATTGGGATGAATTATATTGATAGCTTGTCTAACAACTTATGGTATTCTTATATTTATTTTAGTTATGATAAATTCAAGAAAAGCATTTGAACAAAGAATTGGTTATATTCTTGGTTTAGTAATTGGAGTTGCTTCAATTGTTGTTACATTATTACCATTAATTATTGTTAGTATTGCTAGTCTTGGCAATGGAGTAATAACTTTAGTATTAGGATTATCATTTGTTTTTATTGGATTGAATGGTGGTTTAGTTGCTTGTGGATCATTATTTGGTTTAATTAGTGCAAAAAACATTATAAATTTATGAGATGCAAAGAAAAAGTAGATATAATCTACTTTTTATTATTTATATATTTACTTCATGGTAATTGTAAATTTGTTAATGTATAATGCATTAATTGTCGATGTATGCTAATAATTAAAACGTTAAATATTGTTACAATAAGTAAAATTCATCAATGATCGTTTAAAGTATTAAAATAATCAAGTTTGCTTTTAAAAACGGCAGTTTCAACTAACATAAATAATGCATTTAAAATGAAAAAAATTAATCAACCAAAACTAAATAGAATAATTAGATAACGATAAAATTTAGTTTGAAAAGTACTACCTTTGACTTTAATTTGATAAACCGTTTCATAAGTATAATGATTAATAGAAAAAGCAAACAAAATTAATAGAATTAAACTATTTATGCCAACTATTAATAAAATATTAATTATTTTTTCGCTAGTAGTATTTATTAAAATTGAACCTATTATTATAAATATAATTTGAACAATTAATCACAAAATGCTAACATAAAAAAAACTTTTTTTTGTTCAGTATTTAATTAATTCATTTTCCATTTTGTATCACCATATTAATTTTAGTATATTTTATGCAAATATAGAATAAAATTTATCTTTTTATAATTTTTCATAACATAATAAGTTTGGGAATAACTAAAATTAGAGAGGGAAATAAAATGGCAATTGAAGTAGAAATTAGGCGTATACGTCTAAGACTTGGTTGAACGCAAGCATATTTGGGGAAATTAGTAGGTGTTCGTCAAGCAACAATTAGTAGAATTGAGAGTAATGCTAAAAATTCTTCATGAGGAATAATTCATAAAATTCTTTTAGCATTATTAGTAGATATGAATGATATAAAAGGTTTTACGCATGATTTTGTATTAAAAGAAAATGATTTTGAACTATTTATTAAACTGTTAATGGCTAATTCACAATTAAAAACTAATATTTTATATAATCCTGTTCATTGCGCACGAATTATTATTGATGCATATAATAGAGGAATTATTAATTTTGATGAAAAATATGGTAAAAATAAAGTATAAAAAAATTGTAAATAAATATTAATATTTTTACTGTAGTACATTTTTTTATTTATAGGAGAAATTTATGAAATATTTTTTAAAATTATTAATTATTACTTTGTTAATAAATAGTTCGTCAGTAGGATTAATTGGATGTAGTATTCCTAGTGTTGGTGATATTTGAATAATTACTGATGGTGGTGATTTATTTGATAAAGCTTTTAATCAGCAAGTATTAGAAGGTTCAAAAGAGTTTACTAAAACATTTAATGATAATCGTATTATGATTAGTAATTTACCCGGTAATGAAGTTTGAAAAAATAAAAAAATGAAAACACGTTGAATTATTTCACGAGATAGTACTGTTTCAACTTTACAAAATAATTATAATTTAGCAACATTTGCTGGTGCTAAAACAATTATTGTTGTTGGGTTTAATCATCTTGGTGCATTAACACCAGCTATTCAAAATCAATATAAAAAGTTAGGTGTTCGTTTTATTTTAGTTGATGCTAAATTAGAAAAACCAGTTGATGTAGCGTGTTTAAGTTATTCAGCAGAACAATCAGGGTTTTTATCAGGATTAGCAGGAGCAATATGATTAGCAGCTAATCATGAAACATATGATGATAATGGTTTAAAAATGTCAACTTTTGGTAGTTTACCAGCTGATACTATTGTTAGTTATATGATGGGTTATTATTGAGGTGTATATTATTTTAATAAATATCGTAATAGCAATGATAATTTATTGGAAATGACTAATGCCATTAGAATTAAAGAGGGTAAGGAAAAAATTGAAAAATGAACTAATAAATTTGATATTCATTTTGATAAAATTGCTAAACAATTTACAGGTAGTTTTGAATCTGGTACAAAATCATCAAAAGCAATAACTTCACAATTAATTGATGGATATAAAGATGATATTGTAATGCCTGTTGCAGGAGCACAAACAATTGATTTAGTATCAGCTGTTAAAAACTCTACTACTAATAGCAAAGCAAAAATTATTGGTGTCGATGTTGATCAAAGTGTTCAATATAGTTATGCTAAAGATATTTTTATTACATCAGCTTTAAAAGGAATTCATAAGTCAGTTAATACTTGATTATGACATTCTTTTAATTTAGATTATAATAAGGATGATCAACATTCAGTTATTAAACCTATTAATGGTGAACAATACTTTGATGGCAGCATATCACAACCAGCATTAGGTGGTCAGCAATATCTTGGAATTGCTAATAATGATTCTATTAGTGCTATTTATAATAACTTAATTATTGATAGTAATGATTATTGACGTTTAGCACAAAAAGTAACTGACGCTTATAATAAATTAGTTGCTGATTTAGTTAATGATTCTACTCGTGATAAGTGAGAAAATGCTTGAAAAAATTATGTTGATGAAAGTGTTGAAAAGTATAAACCACAGTTTTAATAAAACTTTACTATATATTTTAAAAAAATTATAATTATTCTTGAATTTTTAAAGAATAAGTTTTATTATCTTATATAATGGTAGTTATGCCATTAAAGGAGAAACTAGTGTTTAGAGTTAATTGTGAAAATAAGAAAATAATTAATATTAAATACATATATACTGTATTTTTTAATAGTAAGTTATTCCCACCTATTTATTTTCAAAATTTATTTATACACAGTTTTATTTTATTTTGAATAATTGAATTAAGAAAGCAATGTTTTTGCTTTCTTTTTTTATATTTTTTTTATATAAATATTTATATATATTTGTAGGAGGAATATAATAGTATGCGTAAAATTTTTACTGTATTTAGTGCAATATCATTGTCAGTAATAATGATATTACCAATCATTGCTTGCAATAGTCAGTTTAATGATCCAAATATTTATCGAATAACTGTTGTAACTGATGGACATACTATTAATGATGCTTCTTTTAATGAATCATCATATAATGCTTCTCTCAAGTTTAAACAAGAGTTTAATGATTGAACACATAGTGATTATGTTGATCCTCAATATAAAAATAAAAGAGTTGAGGTTTCTTGAGATAATCCCCAATTAACTAATACTGATGATTTAATGACATCATATAATAAAGCCGTTTTCATAAATAGTAAAGTAATTATTGCTTCAGGATTTTTACATCATAATGCTTTGGTTAAAGCACAAAATACTATTTTAAAACATAAAGTGAAATTTATTTTTATTGATGGTGATACTCCAAATAAAGAAGTACCAAAATCTAATAAGCAATTGGCTGGTTTACTTTACAAAGCAGAACAATCAGGCTTTTTAGCCGGATTGGCAGGGGCAATATGGTTAACTGCTCATGCTAATCAATATGGTGGACTTGATAATTTAAAAATGTCAACCTATGGTGGACTTGATATTCCAGCAGTTACTAATTATATGTATGGTTATTATTGAGCCATACAGTTTTTTAATAATAAATTTAAAAATAAAGAAGATGAAGAAAAATTAATATCATGAGTTAAAATTTTAAATTCAGATTTTAAAGAACCATTACCAAATATTAAATTTATAAATTCAGGTACTCAATTTAGTGGTGATTTTACTCAAGGTTCAAAAGGTTCACAAGCAATTAATGATGATCTTGCTCGACAAAAAACTAATATTATTTTTCCAGTAGCAGGACCACAAACCGAAGATACTTTATCATCATTAAAAAAATCTGGTCAAGGTAAAATTATTGGTGTTGATACAGATCAACAACTTCAATATCCACAATCTGCAGATAGATTTATTACTTCTGCAGAAAAAGATTTAATTAGTTCAATTAAACTTATGCTCTGAAAATCAGTTGGTAAAACTAATCAGAATCCAGAGCATCCAACTGATCCAACTGCCGATCAAACATTTATTGATGATGCACCATACAGAGGTGGACCTAATTTTACTGGAATAGCACCAAATAAAGCAATTAAAGATGGTGATAAAGATATTTACACACCATTAATGACAGAAACTACTAATTGATTAGATAAAATTTCTGCTGGATGACAAAAAGTACTCAATTTAAAAGATCATTATTGAATTAATGGTATTAAAAAAGAATATGATCCATTTAAATAATTAAGAGGGGTGATAAAATGCAAGTAAATATTGAAAAACAGAACTTACAATATGCTGTTGAAATGGAAGGTATTACTAAAGTTTTTTTAGATACTATTATTGCTAACAATAATATTTCTATTAAAATTAAAAAAGGAGAAATTCATGCTTTGGTTGGTGAGAATGGTGCAGGTAAATCGACACTAATGTCAATCTTATTTGGACTATATCAACCAACAAAAGGTATTATTAAAATTAATGGTAAAGAAGTAGTAATATCAGGACCAATTAGAGCAAGTGAATTAGGTATTGGAATGGTACATCAACATTTTAAATTAGTTGATAACTTCACTATTTTACAAAATATTATTTTAGGTAGTGAACCAGTTCATAAATGACAGTGAATTAATTATAAAAAAGCTAAGTCTAAAATTTTAGAAATTTCAAAAAAATATAAATTAGACATTAAACTTAATTTAAAAATTGAGAATGCTAGTGTTGGTATGCAACAACGTGTTGAAATTTTAAAAGTTCTTTATCGTGGTGCTAGTATTATTGTGCTTGATGAACCAACCGCGGTTTTAACACCACAAGAAATTACTAGTTTATTAACAATTATTGAAGAACTTAGACGTGATGGTAAAACTATTATTTTTATTAGTCATAAATTAGAAGAGGTTAAACAAGTTGCTGATAATGTTACAGTAATTCGTTTAGGTAAAGTTATTGAAACTTTTGAATCTAAGAGTAAAACTAAAGAAGAAATTGCTACTTTGATGGTTGGTAGAGATTTAGTTGATATTAGAAATCAAGGTAATGTTGTATTAGGGCCAGTATTATTAAAAATTGATAATTTATTTGTTCATAAAATTGGTAATAAGAAATCAATAATGGGTCTTTCTGATTTTAGTTTAGAAGTTAAGTCACGAGAAATTGTGGCTATTGCTGGTATTGAAGGTAATGGTCAAACCGAATTAATTTCAGCAATTACTGGTTTAATTAAGCCAGAAAAAGGTGATATTTTTTTTGGTAATAAGAATATGAAACACAGTTCAATTCAAAGTTTATATAAAAATGGTTTAAGTCATATTCCTGAAGATCGTCATAAATATGGACTTGTTTTAGATTATAATGTTATTGATAATATGTTTTTACAAAATATTAGCGAATATCCTTTTTCTAAGCATGGTTTGATTCGCAGTAAAGCTATTCAATCTTATGCACAAAATATTATTAATAATTATGATGTTCGTGGTAGTAAAAGTGGTTTTGCTTTAGTTAGAGGTTTGTCGGGTGGTAATCAACAAAAAGCGGTTGTTGGTAGAGAATTAACAAGAAAACATAAAATTTTAGTTGTTGCTCAGCCAACACGTGGCTTGGATATTGGTGCTATTGAATATATTCATAGTCGTATTCTTGATGAAAAAAATGAAGGTAATGCAGTATTATTAATTTCTTATGAATTATCAGAAGTTATGTCATTAGCAGATCGAATTGTTGTTTTACATGCTGGTAAAATTACTGGTAATGTTAGTGCTAAAAATGTTACTCGTGAACAGTTAGGATTAATGATGGTAGGACAAAAAATGTTAATGGAAGGAAATGAAGATAATGTTTAAACAAAAAACATGATTTTTAAAACGACGAAGTCGTTTATATCTTGGTTCAAAAGAAATGAATAGTAGTCTTACTAAATTTAAGGGTTCAATTTTTGCCATTATTTTTGGATTAATTATTGCTTGTTTTGTTATAATTGGTTCAGGTCAAAATGCTTTTACTTATTTTCAGTTGTTATTAACATATGCTTTTACAAGTTGGCCAGCTAATAATTGAGATAATACTTTAGTTTGATGAGCAATTTATATTGTAGCAGGATTAGCACTAGTTATTTCTTTCCGCTTAGGAATGTTTAATATTGGAGTTGCTGGTCAAATGTTAGCAGCAGGAGCTGTTGTTATCGCAATTGGTGTTCGTTATGACTTATCACAACCATTAGCTATAATTAGCGCGTTTTTTGCTGGAGTATTAGCAGCAATATTGGTGGCGTTGGTAACAGTGTTATTAAAAGTTTTTTTTAATGTTCATGAGGTTGTTACTTCTATTTTATTAAATTGAACAATTTGATATTTAGTAAAATGACTATTTAAAATCAATAAAGATTTATATGATGCTGATCACGGAACATCAGCAACTATTCATGATAGTATGAGTATGAGTATTAATGGTTATAATTGTATACTACCATTATTAATTTCTATTATTTTAATAATAACAGTTTGATTCTTATTGAAAAAAACAACTTTAGGTTATAAAATTCGAACAGTAGGTTTAAATCCATTTGCTGCGGTTTATAGTGGTATTAATCATAAACATTATTGCATAACATCATTTGTTATTTCAGGAGCATTAGCAGGAGTAATGGCTGTTATTTATTACATTGCCAAAAATCCTTCAATTAGTTTTTTAACTGATGATTTGCCGACTATTGGTTTTGATAGTATAGCTGTTGCTTTAGTTGGTCAAATTAATCCAATAGGTGTTGTGGGTTCTGCTTTTCTTTGAGGTTTAATTAAGAGCGGTGGTTCAATTGGTTCAGTATTAACATTACCAACAGCAACTGGTGATATTATTTTTGGTGTTATTATTTATTCAGCTGCCTGTGCAGTTTTATTATCTCGTTTACAGCCAATTAAATTTTTAATTCGTTATTTAAATATAGCCTTTGATGGAGAAAAACGAAAAGTTACAAATATTTTTATTGCCAAGATGTACTATCATTTTATTGAAAATTTTAAAATAAAGAGACAATATAATAAGTTAAAATCAGATTTAATTAAAGAAAAAAATAATAAAATTAATAAAATTAATCACTTAAAGATAGAATATAATAAATCATTATCAGATTATGAGTCAGTAGTTAAAAATTTAAAACAAAATCTTTCACAAGAAATTAATAAATTGAAACAAGAATTAAGTGATGAATTAAAGTCATTAAAAAATGAATTAGTTAAAACTAATGATAAAAAATTAAAAGAACAATTAATTTTAAAAAAATGTCAACTTCAAATTACTTATAAAATTGAAATTAAGGAATTAATTAAAAAATATAAAATTGATAAAGAACAATTAAAGGTAGAATATAATAAATCATTATCAGATTATGAGTCAAAAGTTAAAAATTTAAAACAAAATCTTTCACAAGAAATTAATAAAGTTAATAGTGATATCAACTTACAGTTACAAGCAGTTATTAATAATAAAAATGATAAAGTTGGTGTTAATTGAGCACAATTTTTCCAAGAAAATAAAGCTTTAAATCATTATATATATAAACAATATAATGCAATTTGAAAAAAAGGTAAAATTGGTAATTGAAATAATTTTCAACAAGAAATAAAAACGATTTATAGTGAAAGTTTAAATATGTATATTAATGAAAAAATGAAATATGAAAATAATGTTTATAACTATAAGCAAGATTTAATTCGAGAAATAACATTATTAAAAAAACAAAAAGCAATATTAGATAAGTCAAGAGTAAAAGACTTAAAATTAAATCTTTATCGAGAAATTAATAAATTGAAACAAGAATTAAGTGATGAATTAAAGTCATTAAAAAATCAAAAAGTTAAAACTGATGATAAAAAAATAAAAAAACAATTAATTTTAGCAAAACATCAACTTCAAACTAATTATAAAAATAATGTTAAAGAGTTAATTAAAAATTATAAAATTAACAAACAGCAATTAAAAAGTCAAATTATCCCAATTAATAGTAATATTAATATATTAACCAAACAATTTACTAAAAAAGCGGAAATTGAAAAGACAACTTTTATTAATAAATTTACTGATATATTTAAAAATGAACAACAAGCAATTATGAAAATAAAAACCGAAAGAACAGGAGGAAAAAGTTAATGGAAGCACTCAAAATAATTCTTGAACATTCTAGTTTAATTTTTGTTGTTTTAGTACTTGGTGCATTATCTGGATTAATTTCAGAACGTGCTGGTGTTGTTAATATTGGTATTGAAGGAATGATGACGATTGGTGCTCTTGCTTTTTCTTCATTTGGAAAAAATATAGCTGTTAATTGAGGTAATTGATCACAAATTATTGCTTTATTAGTAGGTGGATTAGCGGGAATGGGATTTGCTTGTTTCCATGCTTTTGCATCAGTTACTTTAAAATCTGATCAAATTATTTCTGGCGTTGCAATTAATATTTTAGCAGCAGCAATTGCAGTTTTTGTTGTTCAGTTACCAGGGAATAATGGTTTTATTTCATTAACAAATATTTATCAATTACCAAAAATTGGTAATAATGAATTTTTTAATTTATATTTATTTTTAGCAATTATAGTTTTAGTCAGTATTGCTATTATTTTGAAATATACTAAATGAGGATTACATCATGTTGCGACTGGTGAAAATCCCAATGCAGTTGATGCTGCGGGAATTAATGTTATTAAACAACGATATGTTGCTGTATTATTATCTGGTTTTTTAGCAGGAATTGCTGGTGGTATTTTTCCAATGTATGCCAGTCAAACTTTTCGTGGAACAGTTAGTGGAAATGGTTTTATTGCTTTAGCTATTTTAATTTTTGGACAATGAAGGGTACCATTGATTACAATTGGTGCTGCCTTATTTGCTATTGTTGAAACAACAGGTGCCAGAATTACGTTTTTACCAAATATTCCTCAATGAATATCAAGTAATTCTGATATATGGAATATATTGCCTTTTGTAACATCTTTATTAGTTTTAGTGTTTACATCAAAATGAAGTAAAACACCAAAAGCATTGGGTATTGCTTTCAATAAATCTAAACGATAAAATTAGTTATTAATAATTTTAATGATGAATTAATTTTGAAATTAAATTTTACTTTTTTAGTAATATTTTCCAAGACTTAATTAAAAATATAATAAAAAATAAAAAATTTTATGGTTATTTTATACTATAAAATTTTTTATTTTATTAAGAATTTGAAAAAAAATTCACAATAATACAGTTTTATTTATCAAAAAAAATAAATATAATTTTTGATAGATAGAAAAATGTGGTAAAAGTTTAAATTAAATTTAATTAATTATATTTAGAAGGGAAAAACATGAATAATGGAAGTATAGTTATTAATACAGTTTATTCATTTCAAATTAATGAAATAGTTAATAAACAATCTAATAAAGAAAAACAACAAAAATATGATCAAAAACCTGAAATAAAAGCAAAAATAAAAGAATATAATCAAAAACCTGAAGTAAAAGTAAGAAAGAAAAAATATGCTCAAAGGCCAGAAGTAAAGGCGAGAAGAAGAGAATATATGCAAAGACCTGAAGTGAAGGAAAGAAGGAGAAAATATGATCGAGAGTGATATCATAAAAATAAAGAAAGAATACGGCAATATGCTCAAAGACCTGAAGTAAAAGCAAAAAAGAAAAAATATGCTCAAAGGTCTGAAGTAAAATTGAAAATGAGAGAATATGCTCAAAAACGTGAAGTGAAAATAAGAAAAAAAGAATATAGACAGACATTATATAAAACCAATAAGGAAGAGGAACTAAAAAATAATCAAAAATGATATCAACTTAATAAAGAAAGAATACGGCAATATGCTCAAAGACCTGAAGTAAAAGCAAAAAAACAATAATATGATAAAAAATGATATCAACTTAATAAGCAAAAAAAGCAAAAACAAAGAGAATTGCAATTTGATCGTGTTTTTAGTTCAAAACAAAATTTTGAATTGAGTAGTTTTAATTATAATAATGTGTATGATGAACAAGTTATAAAAGATGTATTAAATAATTTAGAATTAGATCAATTAAATTTATTAGATAAATCTATTGAACAGTTATTAGTTGGTAAACCAACACTAAAACAAAATTTGTTATTAAATAGTGAAAATTTCTCATTTAATTTAATTTATGACGATGTGTATGATGAACGGGTTATAAAAAATGCATTAAATAATTTAGAATTAGATCAGTTAAATTTATTAGATAAATCTATTGAACAGTTATTAGTTGGTAAAAAAATAGCGGAGCAAAATATTGAATGAAATAATAGTATTGTAGTTACAAGTAATTTAGATAGTGATATTTATGATTATAATTTATCAATCGGACTTATTCCTTAATTAATTTTAAAGTATTAATAATAATTTTTTTAAGTTTAAACTAAGACTTTTATTTATTTAAAAAATAAATATAATTTTTTATAGATAGAAAAAATGTGGTAAAAGTTTAAATTAAATTAATTATGTTTATAGGGGGAGCAAAGCATATGGATAATGGAAGTGTAGTTATTAATGTACCTTATTTATTTCAAAAAAATAAAGAAAAAAAACAAGAATATGCTCAAAGACCTGAAGTGAAAGCAAAAAAACAAGAATATGATAAAAAAAGATATCAGCTTAATAAAGAACTGGAACTAAAAAATAGTAAATTATGATATCAACGCAATAAAGAAAGGCAAAAAGAATATAAACAAAGACCTGAAGTGAAAGCAAGGAGAAGAGAATATGATAAAAAAAGATATCAAGTTAATAAGCAAAAAAAGCAAAAACAAAGAGAATTACAATCTGATTATGTTTTTAGTTCAAAACAAAATTTTGATTTAAGCAGTTTTAATTGTGATGATATGTGTAGTGAACAAATAAAAAATATTGCATGAGATGTTTTAGAATTACAACTTTATTCAGAAACACAAGAAACAGAATTAGATAAGTTGTTAGAGAAAATAGAGTTTGAATATATGGTTAATGAAGAACAAAGTTCGGTAATGAGTAGTGAAAATTTGTCATCTAATTTAATTTTTGATGATATGTATGATGAACAGGTTATAAAAAATGTATTAAATAATTTAGAATTAGATCAATTAAATTTATTAGATAAATCTATTGAACAGTTATTAGTTGGTAAAAAAATAGCGGAGCAAAATATTGAATGAAATAATAGTATTGTAGTTACAAGTAATTTAGATAGTGATATTTATGATTATAATTTATCAACTGGACTTATTCCTTAATTAATTTTAATTGTTAATAATATTTTTAAGTTTAAATTAAGGTTTTTACTTAAAAAAGCATAGGAATATAAGAAAAATAAAGATAATAAAAAGTATGAATCTTATTATAAAATATTTTTATTTTAATAACAAAAAAATTATATTTAGAAGGGCAAAAATATGGATAATGGAAGTGTAGTTATTAATGTAACTTCTTCATTTCAAAATGATGAAGAAGTTATGCTAGAACAGAAATTAAAAAAAAGTCAAATATTATATCAAAAAAATAAAGAAAAAAAACGAGAGTATGCTCAAAGACCAGAAGTAAAGGCGAGAAGAAGGGAATATGATCAAAGGTCTGAAGTGAAGGCAAGAAAGCGAGAATGTGAGAAAAAAAGATACCAACGCAATAAAGAAAAAATACAAGAATATAGAAAAATGTTATATAAACTTAATAAAGAAAAAAAACGAGAGTATACTCAAAGACCTGAAGTCAAAGCAAGAAGAAAAAAATATGAGCAAAGACCTGAAATGAAAGAAAAAAAACGAGAATATGATCAAAGACCTGAAGTGAAAGCAAGGAGGCAAGAACATGAGGAAAAAAGATATCAACGTAATAAAGAAAAAATTAAAGAATATGCTCAAAGGCCCGAGGTGAAAGCAAGAAAGCAAGAATATGAACAAAAACCCGAAGTAAAAATAAGAAGGAAAGAATATAATCAAAGATCTGAAGTAAAAGCAAAAAAGAAAAAATATTTTCAAAGACCCGAAGTAAAAGCAAGAAGGAAAGAATATGAGGAAAAAAGATATCAACTTAATAAAGAAAAAATTAAAGAATATTTTCAAAAATCTGAAGTGAAGGCAAGAAAGCGAGAATATAATAAAAAATGATGTCATCAAAATAAAGAAAAAAAACGAGAGTATACTCAAAGGCCTGAGATAAAGGCAAAAATGAAAGAATATAATAAAAAATGATATCAACGCCATAAAGAAAAAAAACAAAAACAAAAAGAATTGCAATCTGGTCGTGTTTCTACTTTAAAACAAAATTTTGATTTAAGCAGTTTTAATTGTGATGATATGTGTAGTGAACAAATAAAAAATATTGCATGAGATGTTTTAGAATTACAACTTTATTCAGAAACACAAGAAACAGAATTAGATAAGTTGTTAGAGGAAGCAGAATTTGAATATATGGTTAATGAAGAACAAAGTTCAGTAATGAGTAGTGAAAATTTGTCATCTAATTTAATTTTTGATGATGTGTATAGTGAAGAAATTGTAAAAGATATATCAAATAATTTAGAATTAGAACAATTAAATTTATTAGATAAAACTATTGAACAATTGTTAGTTAATGAAAAAATAGCAAAACAAAATGTTGAATGAAATAATAGTATTGTAGTTACAAGTAATTTAGATAATGATATTTATGATTATAATTTATCAACTAGACTTATTCCTTAATTAAATATTAATTTTAATTGTTAATTTTTACTTAAACTTAAAAAAATAAAATTTTATAGTTGAATTTTTGGGAAACACAAAGTACTTTTTTAATTACAAAACAAGTCTAGTGTAAAATAATTAGGTATAGGAATATTGGGGGTGTTTATTTTATGGCATTATTAGTGGCACATCGTGGATTTCGTTCTACAGAAGGTGAAAATCGAATCATTGATTTCCAAAATGCTTTGAAAATTTGCCAAGCAGTAGAGTTTGATATTCGATTAACAAAAGATAATAAAGTAATTATTTTTCATGATGATACATTTGAAAGAATTGCCAATAATAAAAGTGAGGTTAGTAGTTTATTATATGAAGAAATTATTAATTTGGAATTTTTTAAAAATAATAAAGAATGAATTCCACCATTATTTAATGATTTTATTGAAAAATTAAGTAAAAATTATCAAATGATTAATGTTGAAATTAAAGAAGAAATTAATCGTAAATATACTTCAAATCAATTAATGGTTATTTTTTCAGAAATTAAAAAATTAGAAAAAAAAAGTAAAGCCGAAATTATTGTTTCTTCATTTAATCACCAGTTATTAAACGAAATTGTTAAAAGAATTAAATATCCTATGAAAAAAGGTTATTTATTTGAAAATAAAAATGATTTTAGTGAGAGGTATATTAAAAACTTTGATTATTTGCATCCTTCAATTTCCGTAGTTTTAGATTTTGAAATGATTAGTAAGTTAAAAAAATTAAAAAAACCGTTAAATATATGAACATTTAAGAGTGATGAAGAAGCCGTGAAGATAAATGAAATATATGGTAATCAAGTAACTGGCTATATTAGTGATAATCCTAAATTATTATGAAAGCAGAAAAATAAATAATGAAGATATTTTTAAGTAAATGTTGAAAAAGTTTTACACATGACTTGGATAGTAAAACTATTTTGATTATTAGCATTTTAGCTTTATCTGATTTATTTGTTTTTAGTGGAGTGCTTTATTTACGATATATTATTCCCAACTTTAATCAGTATATTAATTTAAATCAAGATGATTTTGATTTTGTTGTTGCTATTTATGGTTTTGTTGCTCTTATTTCTAGAATTCCAGGTGGTTGACTTACTGATCGTTTTAGTGCAAAAAAAATAATGATAGTATCACTTATAATAACTGGATTATGTGGTTTATGATGAACGTTAATAATTCAACTTAATATGGATAAAAATATACGAATGATTCAATTGTATATTATTTATACAATATGGGGTATTTCGATTGCGGGACTTTTTTGAGCACCACTTTGAAAATTAGTATCACAGAATGTAACAAAAGAACAACAAGGTGTTGCTTATGGTCTTGAAGGCACAGTTTTGGGATTATTTGGTTTAATTTTTATTGCTGGAATTGCAACAGGAATAACAATTTTAACTAAAAATTTACAAAATCAATATGGTCAAAATGATTTTATTACAAAAATACCATTTTTAGTTTTTGCTTATTTTATTTGTGGTATGGTATTTATAATGGCATTATTAGTTTGAATATTTATTCCTAATAAAAAACGTGAAGAAACAGAAATTATTTGAAAAGAAAAAATAATTTCACTATTTCAACCAATGAAATTTTTGCGAGTTTGACTTTGTGGTATTTTTGTTTTTGGGATGTACATGTTCCAGTCTACTTTTGCATATTATATGAAGGACGCTTTAACAGAAGTTGGTGTTACTGTTGGTGTAGTAACTATTCTTGGTGGAATTCGGTCATATGGTTTAAGATTTTTAGTTGCTAGTCCAATTGGTCGTTGAGCTGATAAGTGAAAGTCTTACGTTTTGGGTTTAATATTTTTATTATTAGTTGGAATGATTGCATGTTCTTTATATGTAGTTATCCCTGGTTGAGGTAATGCTTGATTTTTACAGTCATCAAAAGCAGTTCAAGTGGAAATGTTTAGTAATCTGTGTAACTTACAAAAATAACTATGTTTAATTAATTCTAGTAAATATAATTAAATGACTAGAAAGAGTGAGTTACAGATGGCTAAAAAAGATAACTTTAATAATAATGATCCAATATCAAAAGCAGTAGATTTATTACTAGAAAATACTGAAGATTTAACAACAGTTTTTAAATCTGGCGGTTTATATAAAGAATTAACAAAAAGATTAGTTGAAAAAATGTTGAATTCTGAAATGCAAAATTATTTAGGATATGAAAAAAATCAACATAGTACTACTGAAAATGCTCGTAATGGTACAAGTTCAAAAAAATTAATAACTCAACAAGGTAAAATTGAAATTGATGTACCAAGAGATCGCAATAGTAATTTTACTCCTGTAATAGTTCCTAAAAGGCAAAGAAGATTTGATGGTTTTGATCAACAAGTTCTTTCCTTGTATGCAAAAGGAATGACATTATCTGACATTAGAATGCAGTTGCAAGAGTTATATCATGGTGCTGATATTAGTGAAAGTGTTATTAGTCAAATTACTGATGATGTTATTGATGATGTTAAAGCATGACAAAATCGACCATTAGAAAGTATTTATCCTATTGTTTATTTTGATTGTATAGTAGTTAAAGTACGACAAGATAAACGGATTATTAACAAATCAGTTTATATAGCATTAGGAGTTGATTTAGAAGGCAAAAAAGATGTTTTAGGATTATGAATTAGTGAAAATGAAGGTTCTAAATTTTGATTAGCAAATTTAACATAAATGAAAAATCATGGCTTAAATGATATTCTTATTGCTTGTAGTGATAATTTAACAGGCATGTCAGAAGCAATACAATCAGTTTATCTTAAAACAGAACATCAATTATGCATAGTTCATCAAATTAGAAATAGTTTTAAATATGTCTCATATAAGCATAGAAAATCTCTAGTTGCAGATTTAAAACCAATTTATACTGCATGTAGTGAAGAACAAGCAATGCAGGCTTTAGAATCATTTGAAAATAAGTGAAATAAACAATATCCTCAAATTGCTAAATCTTGATATAAAAATTGAGATAATTTAATGGTTTTTATTAGTTATCCAGTAGAAATCAAAAGAGTGATTTATACTACAAATGCTATTGAATCTGTTAATAGTCAATTACGAAAAATCATCAGAAATAAAAAAGTTTTTCCTAATGATATGGCAGTTTTCAAAATATTTTACTTGGCAATTGAAAATATAACAAAAAAATGAACATTGCCTATTCAAAATTGAAATACAGCAATTGCTCATTTTATGATAAAATTTGAAGACAGAATTAATCTAAATTAGTAACTTTGTAAAACAAAGATACACAGATTATTAAAAAGCCTCGTTCAAGTTTTATTTCAAGTTATAATGTGTTTACTTTTTATGTTTATTGGCTGTGTAGGTTGAGCATTATTGACGTTAAGATTTGTTCAAGTTGGAGAATTACCAATGGAAAAGAACAGTTATGCTAGTACAATATCATTAATTTCTTGAATTGCTTTTACTCCAGATGCTTGATTTAATTATGTTGCTTCAGCCATTGGAAAATTGCCAAATAATTCTTATGTGGTTGATGGTCATCGAAATTATTCATTGCAGGGAATTCAAATTTTATTAATTATTGCTATCGTTTGTGTTTTAGTTGGTTTAATTGCCGGAATAATTATTTATATTTTAAATAAACGAGAGTTAAAGAAATTAAATAAAACTTCATTTCGTTTTCGTGAGTTAGGAAACGTTTAATTATTTAATTTAATTAAATGATAATGTTTTATAAAACTTGAAAATAAGTATATTAAAGATTCGCTTATAAAAGAGAAACATATCATTATTTATATTTTCCCCTTTTTCGTTTATAATAATTTCATGAATTAATTTAGTTTGGAGGAAATATGAATATAATTAAATTAAAAAATTTAACTAAAGAATATTCTCCAAATATTGGTTGCTTTGATATTAATCTTTCAATCAACAAAGGTGAAGTTTATGGTTTTATTGGTCCTAATGGTGCTGGAAAAACTACTGTTATTAGACAAATGATAGGTTTTATTAAATCTGATACTGGCTTTGCAAATATTTTAGATTATGATTGTTGAAAAGAATCGGCAAAAATTATGGAATCTCTTGGCTATTTAGCTGGTGAAGTAACATTGCCTGATTATATGTCAGGAATTTCTTATTTAAAGACAGTAGCTACTATTAGAAAAAATATTTCTTGGGCATATGTTGAAAAATTAATTAATTATTTTGAACTTGATGCAAAAAGAAAAATTAAAAAAATGTCTAAGGGTATGAAACAAAAAGTAGCGATTATCTCAGCTTTTATGCATAAACCAAAAGTTTTAGTTTTAGATGAACCAACTTCAGGTTTAGATCCTTTAATGCAAGAAAGGTTTAATACTTTAATTAGAAATTCTAAAAATGAAGGTGCAACAATATTTATGAGTTCCCATATTTTTGGCGAAATTGAAAATATATGTGATAAAGTTGCTATTTTTAAAAAAGGGAAAATAATTTCTGAAATATCAATTAAGGAAATACAAAATTCTGCTAAGAAAAATTATGAAATTAAATTTTCAACAGTGAAAGATTATAATGATTTCTTAAATAAAAAATGAGATATTATTGAAAAAAATAATATAACAAAAGTTATTAAAGTGAATGTTTTAAGTACTAATGTTGATAAGTTTTTAAAAGAATTATCACTTTATAAAGTTGCTAATTTTAAAGAATTACCATTTAGTTTAGAATAATATTTTATTAAATTTTATAAGGATGAGGTAAATTTTAATGATTAATTTTAGATTTGTTAAATCACAATTTAAAAATGTTAAAATTCCATTAATATTATTTTTTATAATTTTATGTATTTTAATAGTTCCCATTTTAACACAAGATTATCTTGCTCCAACTATGACATTCATTGGCGAAGAACATGGAGTATCAGGTTTAGGTGGATTAGGTGGCATGACTTATCTTAATTTTGTTTTTTTTGGTATTCCGGGGTTAATATTAATTTTTTCTTTTAGTTTAATTTTAAATCATATTTTAGTTTCTAAAGAAATTGATAAATGTTATTTAGCTTCATGATTAACAATGCCAATGTCTAGAAAAACTATTTTAAATTCAAAACTTTTTGTTTTGCTTTCTTCAATATTAATATTATATGGTTCGGCTTTTGTTTTTCAATTAATTATTTTTCCAATTAGATTTCAAGATTTTAAACTTCAAGAATTTGGATATCTTGTTTTATATAATTTGGGGTTAATATTATTGGCTTTACTTTGAGCATCAATTAATTGAACTTTTATTAGTTACTTTAATAAGTCAGTTATTTCTCTTTCAGTAGCAACAGGTATTTCAACGGTATTTATTTTATTTCAAACAATGACATTATTCTCTTTTATTCCTGAAGTTGAGTACCTTAAATATTTTAAATATATGACAATTGCTTCTTTATTAAATTCTCCATTTAAGTTTGGTGATATTCCAAATATAACACCTGCTCCCGGTGTTACAGAAGTAGCAAAAGCACCACTTTTTTCTATTAGAGCATTAGATTTTGCTTGACAATATCCAATAATGTTAATAGTACCTCTTGGTTTATTTCCATTAGGAAATTATTTTCTTATTAAAAAAGATTTATCTTTGTAAATTGATAATATTGTTTAATAAATGAGTTTAATAAAAATGTCTTTAAAAATTTAAAGACATTTTTATTTATTTAATGTCAATAAGATATTACTTTTTTATTAAAATTTTTGATTTTAGTTTTTAAACTTTGGTAATTTATTAGAATTATCAATTTGTGAACCAATAGCAAATTCTTCATGACTTGTTACTTTATTTACATTTCGTTTTGAAAGATCTTGGTTAAATGATGAAGCACCATAAAACATTGAATTCATGTTTGTTACATTTTTTGTATTTCATTTTGAAATATTTTCGTTAAATGTAGTGGCATTATAAAACATAAAATCCATACTTGTTACATTAGAAGTATTTCAATTTAGAATTTTTTGGTTAAATGATGAAGCACCATAAAACATTGAACTCATATTTGTTACATTAGAAGTATTTCATGTTGAAAGGTCTTTATTAAATGCAGTGGCATTACAAAATATAGCATGCATATTTTTTACATTTAATGTATTTCATTTTGATAAATCATTATTGAATGCTGAAGCACCATTAAATATACTATTCATATTTGTTACATTAGAAGTATTTCATGTTGAAAGGTCTTGGTTAAATGAAGTTGCTTCAAAAAATATACTACTCATGTTTATTACTTTTGATGTATCTCAGTTTCCGATATTTTCGTTAAATGCTGAAGCACGTGTAAACATGTAACTGATATCAGTTACATTAAAAGTATTTCAAGATGAAATATTTTTGTTAAATACTGATGCACCATAAAACATATAAGCCATATCTGTCACGTGAGAAGTATTTCATGTTGAAATATCTTGATTAAATGATTTGGCTTTTATGAACATTTCTCTCAAGGATGTTATTTCTGGTGGTAATTGTTTTGGAACTTTTTCAATAGTTTCTGGCATTGTTACTACTTGTATTTGTTGATTATTTTTAAAAAATCCAATTTGAATAACTTCTTTACTATTTATATTTGACAAATCTCTTTCACTAGTTGTTATTTGTTTGCCATCTTTGTCAATATAAATTGTGTCTTGTTGAGTTTTATTTTGAATATAGTTAGTTGTAATATTATTTTTTTGTATAGTTGAGTTTAAGAAACTCGTTAAATTTCCTGTGGTTGTTGCAAGTGTTAAAACACTTAATGTTTTGATTAATATTTTCATTAAGTTCTCCTTTTTTTTGTTTTTCCCCAATAACTTCTTAAACTTAAGAAGTTAATTATATTTTAAGTCGTTTAAAAATAAATGCAATAAGTGTTTAGTTTATGATAGAAATAAAAATATCTTTGTAAAATACAAAGATATTTTTATATAAATATTAGGAAAAAATTTTTAGTTTTTAAATTTTGGTAATTTATTAGAATTATCAATTCCTGAATTAAGACTAAAATGTTTATGCTCTGTTACTTTTTCTACATTTCAGGTTGAAAGGTCTTGGTTAAATGATGAAGCACCATAAAACATGCAACTCATATATATTACATTAGAAGTATTTCATGTTGAAAGGTCTTGGTTAAATGCTGAAGCACCATAAAACTGGATGGGTTACACTTTATTGGACACTAATTACATAGACAAGTGAACAAATTAGTTAAAAGAAAGGAATTATAATTATGGTCACTATTAACTCATATTCAGATGAATTTAAAAAACAAATAGTAGCTTTATATCAAAGTGGCAAATCAGTATCTTGCCTTGTTAAAGAATACAATGTTACAAGAGCAGCTACTTACAATTGAATTAAGCAATTTACTAATTCAGGTAGTTTTAAAACTAAAGATAATCTTTCAGATTTAGAAAAACAATTAATTCAAGCAAATAAAGAATTAAAACAGTTACGAATGGAAATTGATATTTTAAAGCAAGCAGCACTAATAATAGGCAGAAAGTAGAGATTATTGCAAATAATAAATCTAAATATAAAATTCGCACAATGTGTCATTTTTTAAAACTCTCTAAATCAACATATTATTTTAATTTAAAGAAAAAAAATAAAATTCAAAATAATATTTATGAACAAGCTGTTATTAGTGCTTTTAAAGAAAATAAAGAAGTTTATGGTACTAGAAGATTAAAAGTCATACTAGCAAACCAAGAAATTTATTTATCACGCAGAAAAATTAAAGAAATTATGAATAAGCATAATTTAATATCAAAATACACTAAATTATCATTCAAAAATTATCATAATAAAGTCAATGATAGTCAAATAACCAATCTTGTTAATAGAAACTTTAATAATAGAATTAAAAATGAAGTTATTGTTAGTGATTTAACTTATGTTCAAGTTAATGGTAAATGAAACTATATTTGCCTATTAATCGACCTATTTAACCGCGAAATTATTGGACATAGTGTTGGAGTTAAAAAACCTGCATCATTAGTATATCAAGCATTTATGCAATCAAATCACTGTTTAAAAGATATTGAAATATTTCATACTGATCGCGGTAATGAATTCAATAATAAAACTATTGATAAACTTTTATTAGCTTTCAAAATAACTCGATCTTTAAGCAAAAAAGGATGTCCTTATGACAATGCTGTTGCTGAAGCAACTTTTAAAACTTTCAAAATTGAATTTATTAATGATAAAAATTTTACATCATTAATCCAATTAAAATTAGAATTATTTGATTACATCAATTGATATAACAACATAAGAATTCACAGCACTTTAAACTACCTAACTTCAGTTAGTTATCAAAAACAAATGTCTACCAAAAAATAGTCCTAAAAAGGGTTGCCATTCCACTATACCAAAAGTTCCATCATGATAAATAGATGGTTCATTCATACGTACATGTTTTAATTTTGCAAATTCTTGACTTTTTAATGCTTCTCGTTGTTTTCTTTCTTCTTGACAATATGGTCTATTTTTTATTACTTCTATTTGTTTATAATTATTTATTCATTTTTTTTCTTCTTTTCGTAATTTTTGTTCTAATGGTTTTATAGTATTATTTGTTTCAACTACTCGTTCTGCTTCTGTTATCCAATTTATTTTATCTAATTTTTCTCATTCAAAATATATTTTTTGTTGTAAATATTTTTGATTTTCAGAAGAATTTTTCATTTTTCTTTGGCATTCTTCTATTTCTTTTTTATTTCCTTTAGTTAAATTTTTAAACATTTATGTTTCCCACCTTTTTAAAATAAAAACTCATTTACTTTAAAATAAAGTAATGAGTTTTTTATAAACTAAACATTATTTAGTTTTAGTAAATTATACTAAAAAAACTAAAAAGGTGTTGATTAAACTTTTTTAGATTATTTTTTATTTTCTTTAATTAGTATGAAAAGTTATAAAATTAAATTTAATTTTTAAAATAAAAAACCAGTCATTAAAAATATTAATGTTGTTACTAAATTAACAATATATTATAATAACTATTATTATTTAAAAAAAGGAGAATATATGGAAAATAAAGAAAAAATTCCAACAGCTCATATTAAAGCTGCTCGTGATCAAATTGCAAAAGTAGTAATTATGCCAGGCGATCCATTACGTGCTCAATTCATTGCTTCTAATTTTTTACAAGATTGAAAACAAGTAAATAATGTTCGTAATATGCTAATGTTTACTGGAAAATATAAAGGATATAATATTACTATTGCTGCTAGTGGTATGGGTATGCCTTCAATTGGTATATATTCATATGAGTTATTTAAATTTTATGATGTTGACTGTATTATTCGTGTTGGTAGTGCTGGTTCATATCAAAAAGATGTTAAAGTTTATGATATTATTAATACTACTAAAGTATATAGTGAATCTACTTTCGCTAAATATGCTGCTAATATTGATGAAAATCAAATTGAATCTGTTGGTAATATTAGCAAAATTATTAATAAAGTGGCACAAAAAATTGATAATGAATTTGATCAGCAAAAAAATGAAAATTCTTCGTATATAGTAAGTGAAAAAATAAATTTAAGATCAGGTTTAATTCATTCAAGTGATGTATTTTATCGTATTAATGATAATGATTATAAAACTAATCCTTTAATTAGCAAATGCTTAGCAGTAGAAATGGAATCTTTTGCTTTATTTGCTAATGCAAAACATTTAGAAAAAAATGCTGCTTGTTTATTAACAATTTCTGATTCTTTTATTACCGGTGAATCAATTTCAGCAACATTACGCGAAACTAGTTTTAAAAAAATGATGATTTTAGCTTTAGAATCAGCAGTTGCTTATTATAAAGAAGAGGATATTGATGATAATCTTAGCAATAGAAACTAGTTGTGATGAAACTAGTGTTGCTGTTATTAAAGATAAAAATGTTTTAAGTAATATTATTGCTTCACAAATTAAGCTTCATCAACAATATGGTGGTGTTGTTCCAGAATTAGCAGCACGAGCTCATAGTGAAAATATTGCTACTGTCTTACAAACAGCAATTGAAAAATCTAACATTTCAATTATGGATATTGATTTTATTGCTTATACTAATACTCCTGGTCTTGCTAGTTGTTTACACGTAGGTAAAATTATAGCAGAAACTATTGCTGCTTATTTAGAAAAGCCATTGCTTCCATGTAATCATTTGTATGGACATTTGTATGCTTCTTTAATTAATAATGAATGAGAATTTCCAGTACTTGGTTTATTAGTTAGTGGTGGTCATACACAGTTGATGTTGGCAAATGAACATTTAAATTTCACTATACTTGGTCAAACATTAGATGATGCTGTTGGTGAATGTTATGATAAAGTTGCAAGAATGTTAGGTTTAAAATATCCCGGTGGTCTTGAAATTGAACGAAGTGCTAAATTGGGAAAGCCAACTTATAAATTACCATTACCTAAAAATGATAATAGTTTAGATTTTAGTTTTAGTGGTTTAAAATCAGCATGTGCTAATTTGATAAATAAAGAAAAAGGTAAGTTACAATTTAATAATTTTGCAGCTTCTTTTCAAACAACAGTTATTCAAGTGTTAATTAATAAAATTGAATTAGCATTAAAAAAAAATAATCCAAAAACTTTAGTTTTAGCAGGAGGAGTTAGTGCTAATCAGCAATTAAGATTAGCAGTATTAGATTTAAAAAATAAATATCCAAATTTAAAAATAATTGTTCCAAAATTAGAATACTGTACTGATAATGCAGCAATGATTGGTATTCTTGCAAGTTATCAAATTGAACATAAGTAAGGGTGAACTCATGATTATTGGTATTATTGGTGAAGCGGGAGTAGGTAAGACAACCGCTACAAATTTTTTTCAAAATAAAGGTGCGTATGTTATTTTTGTTGATAAAGTTGTTAAACATATTTATACACTAAAAGAAACAAAAAAAGCATTAATTAATGAATTCGGTAATACTTTTATTAATAGTGATAAAACAATTAATAAAATAAAATTACGGTATGAAGCGTTTCAACACCCTCATATTTTACGTAAATTAGAAAATATTATTTGACCAAAAATCGTAAAAATTGTTGAAGAAGATATTATTCGTAATAAAATACACCAAGAATTAATTGTTATTGATTGTGCAGTATTATTTAATGCAAATTTAAATTTATTAGTTGATAAAATTCTTTTAATTGAGGCTGAGGAAGATAAAAAAATCCAACGAATAAAAGAACGTGATAATGTTAATGATTTACAAGTTATTTCACTATTAAATCAACAAAAAAAATATTTAATTTTAAATAAAGATATTGATTTTATTGTTAAAAATAACGGCACTATTAATGATTTTATTAAACAATTACAAAAAGTTGAAAAAAATTATTAACAAATAAAGTATAAAGATTAATGTTTTTTTACTTTAAAAAACAATAGTAAAATATATTAAATTATTTTTGTATATTAAAATGAAAATTTTCATAATAAAAAAATTAAGAATAATTTTAAAATAGTTGAGGTTAAAAAAATACATAGTAATGTATTTATAAATTACCAAAATTGTTTTTCTTGTAGTAGAATATTTATACAACTAAATAACAAGGAACTTTAGATGTTCGGGAAAAAGATGAGAATTCTTTGCTGCCCCAGCAACTGTGATGTTGATGAACGTTACAAAACCATTGAAGATAAAACTTTGAGAAGGGTAACAAGTAAAATGAAGCTAAGCCAGTAGACCGGTCTAATTTTTTAAGTGATATTATATTCCTGGGCGTGAATTAATGATTATTTTTAATAATTACTTTTATTTTTTAATATTTGTAATTTTAATCAAGTAATTTTTAATAATGACAACATCCTTTATATAATATAGGGGATGTTTTAGTTGTTTAATTAAGTAGAGGGGTAATAATAAATGGCAAAAGATAACAAATATTTTCAACAATCACAGTCACCATTAGAGTATATTATGAAAAATTTTAATGGAAAAATGCGATCTGTAAATTGAAATGTAATCAATGATGAAAAAGATTTAGAAGTTTGAAATCGTATTACTCAAAATTTTTGGTTACCAGAAAAAATTCCTGTTTCTAATGACTTGACTTCTTGAAAAACATTAAATCCAAAATGACAAGAGTTAATAACAAGAACATTTACAGGTTTAACTTTATTAGATACAATTCAGGCAACGGTTGGTGATATTGCACAAATACCTAATTCTTTAACTGATCATGAACAAGTTATTTATACAAATTTTGCTTTTATGGTAGCAGTTCATGCTCGATCATACGGAACAATTTTTTCAACTTTATGTTCTAGTGAGCAGATTGAATCTGCTCATGAGTGAGTAATTAATAATGAAAGTTTACAAGCCAGAGCACGTGCACTAATTCCTTATTATACAAGTGATGATCCTTTAAAATCGAAAGTAGCTGCCGCTTTAATGCCGGGTTTTTTATTATATGGTGGTTTTTATTTACCATTTTATTTATCTGCTCGTAGTAAATTACCTAATACTTCAGATATTATTAGATTAATTTTACGTGATAAAGTTATTCATAATTATTATAGTGGCTATAAATATCAAAGAAAAGTTGAAAAGTTACCAAAAGAAAAACAAGAAGAAATGAAAAAATTTGTATTTGATTTATTGTTTAAATTAATTGATTTAGAAAAGCAATATTTGACAGAATTATATCAAGAATTTAATTTAGCTGAAGACGCTATTAAGTTTAGTTTATATAATGCTGGTAAGTTTTTACAAAATTTAGGATATGATTCACCTTTTAGTGAAGAACAAACAAGAATTAAACCGGAAATTTTTAATCAATTATCAGCTCGAGCTGATGAAAATCACGATTTCTTTTCAGGTAATGGTTCATCTTATGTAATGGGCATTACTGTAGAAACGCAAGATGAAGATTGAGAATTTTAATTTTAAAGGAGTAAAAAAATGCATAATGATGTTGTAAAAGTTTCAAACCAAAAAATATTAAAGCCAGAAGGAAAAATTCATGTTGTTTATTTTTCTTCTTTGTCAAATAATACTCATCGTTTTATTCAAAAATTAGAGGTTTTAAATTCAAGAATTCCTCACGATTTACAAGAGGAAATTTTAGTTGATAAAGATTATGTGTTAATAACACCAACATATAGTGGGGGTGGTGATATTAAAGAAGGGGCAGTTCCTAAACAGGTAATTAAATTTTTAAATAATAAGCAAAATCGTAATTTTTGTCGTGGTGTTATTGCGTCGGGGAATACTAATTTTGGTGATACTTTTGCAATTGCTGGGCCAATTCTTTCAAAAAAATTAAATGTCCCACTATTATTTCAATTTGAATTATTAGGAACTCAAAATGATGTATCAACAATAAAAAATATATTAGTAGATTTTTGAGATAAAGATAAAAAAAATACTAATGAAATAAATACTTTATCTGGAACTTTAGAAAGTGATGAATATGTTACTTTAAATGCTAGAGCAAAAACTACTAATAATGCACAATTTGATTTGCAAGCAGCACAATCTTATATGAAAAATCATATTAAACCAAATTTATTGCTTTTTAAAACCGTTAAAGAAAGAATAGAATATTTAGTAAAAAATCAATATTATGATGAAACAATAATTAATAAATATTCAATTACGGAAATTGAACGATTAACAAATGAAGCATACAGTTTTAATTATCAGTTTACAAGTTTTATGGGTATTTTAAAATTTTATAATTCTTATGCTTTAAAAAGTTTTAATGGTAAACAATATTTAGAAAATTATGAAGATAGAGTTGTTATGAATAGTTTATTTTTTGCTGATGGTAATATTGAACATGCTAGTAAAATTTTAAGACAAATTATGTCTGGTAGATTTCAACCAGCTACTCCCACATTTTTAAATGCAGGGAAAAAACAAAGAGGTGAATACACTTCATGTTATCTTTTACGAATTGAAGATAACATGGAATCAATTGCTCGAGCTATTACTACTTCATTACAGTTATCAAAACGTGGTGGTGGAGTTGCTTTGTGTTTAACAAATTTAAGAGAATTTGGAGCGCCAATTAAAAATATTAAAAATCAAGCAACAGGGGTTATCCCGGTTATGAAAATTCTTGAAGATTCATTTTCATATGCTAATCAACTAGGTCAAAGACAAGGTGCTGGGGCAGTTTATTTAAATGTTCATCATCCAGATATTATGTTATTTTTAGATTCAAAGCGTGAAAATGCAGATGAAAAAATTCGTATTAAATCAATGTCTTTAGGAGTAGTTATTCCTAATATTACTTTTGAATTAGCAAAAAATAATGAACAGATGGCACTTTTTAGTCCTTATGATATTGCAAAAGTTTATGGTAAAGCAATGACAGATATTTCTATTACTAAAGAGTATTATAATATGTTAAAAAACCCTGATATTAGTAAAAATTTTATTAGTGCTCGCAAATTATTTCAAATGATTGCTGAATTACATTTTGAAAGTGGATATCCTTATTTATTATTTGATGATACAGTAAATAAAAATAATGCTCATCCTGGTAGAATTGTTATGAGTAATTTGTGCAGTGAAATTATTCAAGTAAGTACAGCTAGTGAATTTAATAGTGATTTAAGTTTTAAAGAAATTGGTGAAGATATTAGTTGTAATTTAGGAAGTATTAATATTGCAAAAGTAATGGAAAGTGGAAGTGAATTTGGTGAGGTTATTTTTCAAGCAATTCATTCATTAGATCACGTATCAAGAAGTAGTGATTTTTCTAGTGCTCCATCAGTTGCATATGGAAATAAAAAAAATCATGCTTTGGGTTTAGGCGCTATGAATTTACATGGATTTTTAGCAACAAATCATATTTTTTATGATTCAAAAGAAGCAATTGATTTTACTAATATTTTCTTTTATGTTATGGCTTATCATGCTTTTAGTGCTTCAAATAAATTAGCATTAAAATTTGGAAGTTTTAGTGGATTTAAAAATTCAAAATTTGCTGATGGTTCATATTTTGATAAATATATAAAATGTCAGTCAGATAAATGAACTCCTGAAACAAAAAAAATACAAGAATTATTTGCAAAATATAACATTATGATTCCAACTCAGAAGCAATGAAAAGAATTAGTAATAAAAATTAAAGAAACAGGATTGGCTAATTCACATTTAATGGCAGTAGCACCCACTGGTTCAATTAGTTATTTATCTTCATGTACACCAAGTCTACAACCGGTAGTTGCTCCTGTTGAGGTACGAAAAGAAGGGAAATTAGGTCGTGTTTATGTTCCTGCTTATAAGATTGATGATAATAATTTAGCATATTACACTGCAGGTGGATATGAATTAGGCCCTAATCCAATTATTGATATTGTAGCAGCAGCACAACAACACGTTGATCAAGCAATTTCTTTAACTTTATTTATTACTGATAAAGCGACAACTCGTGATTTAAATAAAGCTTATATTAGAGCCTTTAAAAAAGGTTGTTCATCAATTTATTATGTTCGTATTCGTCAAGAGGTTTTAGAGGATAGTGAAAATTATCAATGCAATGTTTGTGTTGTATAAATTAATTAGATTATTGAATAGTGGTTTCAAGTAATAAATAAATTTGTAACAAATTTAGTAATATATTATTTATTTAATTTAAAAAATAGTGAAATTTTATTTTGGAATATAGGATTTTTAAAAAAAAATTAAAAAATACATAGTAAATTTTAAAATTAAAGTTATAATAATAATTGTAAAAAAAATAATTATTATAACTTTGGAGTGGTACTCAAGAGGCTGAAGAGGACTGATTGCTAATCAGTTAGGACGGGAAACTGTCGCGAGAGTTCGAATCTCTCCCATTCCGCCATTATTTAAAAAGCATTAATTGCTTTTTTTTACTTTTAAATAATAAATTTATTAATAATTAGATATAATTTAATAAAGAACTCTTTATATTAAGGAGAAATCATGCGTAAACGAGTAAACTTACTTTTATCATTAATCTTATATATTGCTTTGATTGCAACAATAGTTTTCGTTATATTTAATTATATTAAATATTCATGAATTATTTTGATGATAATTATTACTTTAACTATTTTAACTGGTATTATTATTTTTATTACCAATCGTATGCAAGATGCAAAACTATCATGAATTATGGTTACCTTATGTTTGCCAATCATCGGTATTTTTTTATATTGAACTTTTGGTCGTCCTTATCGTTATCGACGAAAACAAAAAGCTTATTTAAAAACAAATAGTTATTTTTATACCCAAGAAGATTGAACTTTTGCTAATTCAATTTTAGAATCAAAAAAAATAACTTTGAGTGATGATACTTTATCTTTATTTAACTATACAACAAGAATTTCTCATCGACCATTTTATAATAATACTGATGTTCAAATTTTAAATAATGGTCCTAATAAATTTGTTAAATTAATTGAAGATTTAAAACAAGCAAAAAGTTATATTTTTATTAATTATTTTATTCTTGGTGAAGGGGAACTATTAGAAGTAATTATTAATGTTTTAAAAGCAAGGATTGAAGCAGGAGTTAAAGTTTATATGATTTATGATGCTGTTGGTTCATATTTTAGTTTATCTAAATATAAAATATGAAAAATGAAAAAAATGGGAATTATTATTCATAAATTTTCACCAGTTAGATTACCATTTATGACAGGAAATTATAATTTTCGTAATCATCGTAAAGATATCATTATTGATGGGAATATTGGCTATGCTGGTGGAGTTAACTTAGCAGATAACTATATTTATCTTTCTGCAAAGTATGGCTTTTGAAGAGATACCCAAATTAGAATTGTTGGGGAAGCTGTTAAATCAATTGATTTAATATTTAGACAAGATTGGCATTTTATTACTGGTAATATTCTTGATATTAGTGCTGAAAAATCTGAAATAAAAATTAAAAATAATATTATTGTCCAAGTAATTGATGATGGACCGATTACTAAAGAAACAATTCAAAAAGATTTATTTATTAAATTTATTAGTAATGCTAAAAAGCGAGTTTGAATTAGTACTCCTTATTTAATTCCAACTAGCGATTTAATTACTGCATTGCGTAATAGTGCTTATTCTGGTGTTGATGTTAGATTATCATTACCCGGAATTACTGATAAATTTTTATCATTAGATATGTCAAGAACTTATTATGATTCATTGATTGAGTCAGGTGTTAAAATTTATGAATATAATAATGTTTTTAACCATTCTAAGTCTGGTATTTTTGATGATGATATTACTATTATTGGTTCAACTAATCTTGATTATCGTAGTCTTTATTCAGATCATCAAACTTTAGTAATTGTTTATGATAGTAAAACAAATAGTGATTTATCTGCTTCATTTGAAAAAGATTTTATTCATTCTAGTTTAATTATTAGTAATCCACTACTACATCGTAGTTTTGCCTATCGGGGTGTATTTTTATTATTGCTTAGAATTTTAGCACCATTATTTTAAAAAAATTTAGTATAATTAGGTAAATATTAATAATAAGGTGGTCATAATTTATGGGTTGAAGTCGACGAATTAAAAAAATTAAAGAATATTTTAGTGATGAAAATCAACCTAATTTGGATATTTCTAAATTATCAGAAGACAATGAAAAAAAAACTCCTTTTTTTAATAGGTTTAAAAAACAAAAAAAAACTAATAAATCTTCTACTTTAACGAATAATAAAAAGCGCAATAATATTTTTTTAAATTTTAGAAGAAGATCAACTATTAAAATTATTAAACATTTAGAAAATAAAAATATTTTTAACTTATTTTTTTATACTGATGTTAGTAACATTACATTAATATTAGAACAAGGAATTAAACCTTCTTCACAAATTAAATTATTGCCAAAGCAAGAATATATTGTTTGAACTTATTTAGAACATGCTACTTATTTAGAATTAGAGTTAGGTAATTCAACACGTCATTTTTTTTGAAAGTGATGTGCAGAGCAAAATGTTGATGTTAATAAAATAGCTATTATTTCTGTTGATATTCATAAATTATTTCAAAACACTGTTAAAGATTGAGGTTTAAATGTTGATACTAATCGTGTTCAAATATATGAAGCAATTCCTGTTGAAGCTATTGATTGAATTTTGGTTAAAGATCGCAAAATGTTTCGTTTAGCTAAATTATATATTGATAATCAAAGACTAAAGTTAAAACTTTTCCAAGGAAATAATGGTAATATTACTTTAGGCTCTGATTAAATGGAGGTAAAATTATGCGTTGATCTGCAATTGTAATTATTGCTTTAATTCCTTTTATGACAATAATAATTATTTTATTTATGCGTTTAAATCATCGTAATAATCAATATTATAATGTTATCCATGGTGATTTGTTAAGTTTAGTTCCATTGAAAATTGATTTAAAAAATGAAATTATTACTTTTTCTGAACGCTTAGAAGTTTTAAATCGTAAAAAAAGAATTTCATTGTTTGTATTTAAATCAATGATGAATCGTAAAACTAAAGTAAAAATTGAAATTTTTATTCAAGATTTATTAGTGAATAAAGTTCCATTTGAGCCGTGTCATTTTTCGGTTTCCTTTCAATTAGGAAGTAAAGTTATTGTTTATGATTTATCAATTAATTATTTTGATAATAATAATAAAGTTTTGTATGGTCAAATGCAAAGTAATATTCGTTATAATCGTTTTGCTATTTCACAAGCAATTATTTTACAACAAAATGAGTTAACAGTGGTAAAGTCAGTTTTTGTGCAAACTATTTTAGATAATTTTAGTCAAAAAAAATATAATGAAAAAATAAATAGTCAATTTGAATATATGATTTTAATAAAAATAAAAAATTATTTAGCATTAGAAAATATTTTAACTGTTAATAATATTGAACGAATGGAGTTATTAATTTCATATTATAGTAAAATAACTTTAGGATTAGATAATACTATTATTTGTAAATATTATGATGGTCAGTTTTTAATTTATTCTAGAAATAAGAAAATAAATTTATATCGATTCCAAAAAAAAATAAATAGTTATATTAAACGTAATTTAGTAGAAAAAAGTAGTTATTTGCAGATTCAAAGTCAAATATTATGTGTTTATGCTTCAGTAAAAACTGATGCTTCAAATGTCTATATATTATATAATAAAATTATTGATAAGAATCAATTAGAAGTAGTACAAAGTAGAGACTTAATTGAAATTAAATTGAAGACAAATGATATTTTAAATTATCCTGATTATAATCATTATTCGCTTCTACAATCAGAGCAAATGGAAAAATTATTAAGTGTTAGTATTAGACCAGTGTATAAAAGTGATAATTCAAATGAGCCAAATTGTTACTATGCTTGATGAAATTTTGTTAAAAACTCTTATTATGTTTCGTTTATTGTTTTGATGCGTAATATTCAAGATTCAGGATTGTGATGAAAAGTAAATGAACCTTTATTTATTCAAACATTTGAAAAATTTGCGAAATTAAAACAAGAAAAAAACCTTATTCTTCCTGTTAGTTTAATTGAGTTACAAGATAAAACTATTTTAACAAAGTTGATTGCTCTCGTTAATAAGAGAAAAAATCTTTTTGAAAATTGTGATTTAATTTTTGATTTTCAAGATATTGGTGAAATTAATAGTTGGAATAAGTATGATTCAATTATTAAAACTATTCGTAGTAATAAAATAAAAATTTCTTTTACTCATGATTTACGTCATATTGATAATTTTAAATTAATTAATCATTTTAAGCCTAATTATGTAGTTTTAACTTCTAATTTATTAGAACAAGTTACTTTTAGTTTTAGTAAATATATTGATGTTATTATTTGTTTGCATTATTTAAGAATTTTAGGTATTAAAAATATTTTAGCTCGTGGTATTATTAATGTTCCTGAAATTATTGTTTTAAAAGGATTAAAGGTTGACTATTTACTAGGAAAAGTATTAGAATCAGAACAAGCAAATAAAGTGCTAGATGCTTTAAATTATCCAAATTATTGGAAATGACATAAAAGTCAATCAACGAAAGGTGAATAGATCGTTATGAATAATGCAAAGAATAAAAATATTACAGCAAGAGAGATTGATTTTGCCAAATGATATACTGATGTTATTAAGCAAGCAGAACTTTGTGATTATGGTGCAGAAAATGGTTCGGCAGCCGGTACCATTATTTTTCGTCCTCGCGGATATGCAATTTGAGAAAATATTCAACATTTATTAAATCAAAAATTTAAAATTTTAAATATTGAAAATGCAATGTTACCACTTTTAATTAGTCAAAAAGCATTTCAAGTTGAAAAAGATCATATTGAGGGTTTTGCACCAGAATGTGCAACTGTAACTAAAGTTGGAAATAATCAATTATCAGAGGAACTAATTATTCGTCCTACTTCAGAAGTTTTATTTTGTCGTCATTTTTCAAAAATAATTAGTTCATATAAACAATTACCATTATTATATAATCAATGATGCAATGTTGTTAGATGAGAAAAAAATACAAAACCATTCTTAAGAACTAGTGAATTTTTATGACAAGAAGGACATACAATGCATAATAACGATGAAGAAGCAAAAAACTTTACATTAAAAATGATTAAGTTGTATGCTGATTTTGTTGAACAACAATTAGCAATTAAAGTTATTGTTGGTGCAAAAACAATTCACGAACGTTTTGCTGGGGCAAAAATGACATATACAATTGAAACTATGATGCAAGATGGACAAGCATTACAAGCCGGTACTAGTCATTATTTTGGCCAAGAGTTCACAAAGGTATTTAATATTAAATTTAGCAATAAAGACAATAAACAAGAATTAGGATATCAAACATCATGAGGTGTATCGACAAGATTAATTGGTGCTTTAATTATGGCACATAGCGATGATCTAGGTTTAGTATTGCCATCTACAATTGCACCGCATCAGATTATGCTTTTAAATTTATCACCTAAAAGTGATAAAGTTAAAATAACTGTTGAAAGAATATTTAAAATTTTAAGTTCTCATTTCCGAGTATTAATAAATGAAGATAATAAAAGTTTTTCTTATAAGAAAAGTGAAAGTCAAATTAAAGGTATTCCAATTACTATTGCAATTGGTGAGCAAGAAATTGAAAACCAAGTAATTAAATTAATTTTACGTCATAATTTAGATACTATTGATGTTGAAATTAATAATGAAAAATTATTAGTAACAACTATTATTAATCAATTAAATAAATTAAATAAAGATTTATTTAATAGTTCACAAAAAAAATTAAATACAAGTTTAAAAGAATTAACAGATTTTAATGAATATCATAAATTAGTTAAAATTCATAAAGGTTTCTTTATTGTACCTTTTTGTGATCAAATAAAGTGTGAAGAAGAAATTAAAAGTTTAACTGGTACAACATCACGTTGTATTCCTTTAGAACCGTATAAAAAACCAAGTAATTGTTTTAAGTGTCAAACTCCTAATAGTGTCTGAACTTATTTTGCAAGATCATATTAAAATTAGTAAGTTAAATAGAAATAAAATATAGGAAAAATAATTATTTGTTTTTAAATTATTATTGAGGTGATAATAATGAAAGAACAAATAAGTGCTGATAAGCAACTAATTGCTGCTATTTTTGTTAAATATGAACAAGCAAAATTAACATTAGCAAATAATAATTTTAAAGAAAATTATGTTTTGAAAGAGGATAGTGTTCACTATGCTAATAAGATAGTGATAAATAAGGATTTAAAAAATTATGAAAAACATGTGCAAATTGTTGATACAGTTTTAGCATTATTACCAAAAAATGAATATAGTTATATTATTAGAACGTTCTTAGTTAAATCAAATAAAAATTGATGAAAAAAATATTATCATATCAAAGAATATGAAAAATTAGAAAAAACGGCTATTAAGCGTTTTTTATACTTATATTTAATTTAAGGATATAAAATGAATATTAATAGCATTGATTTATTGAATTCGCGTAGTTTTTTAGAACAAAAGATGAATTTAACAAGTGATGTAAAAAACAGCCCCATTTATGAAAAAGAATTATTTTTAATTCCAAGATTTACAGTGGTTGGCTTTCCGATCCAAACTTTGCAAAAAAGCAGTTATTATTATATTGAACTTCAAATTGTAGAAGCATATAGTTATGATTTTGATATTAACAAAGAACCAAGTGAAGGATTACTTGACGATGTAACGTTTCAATATGATTTGAATTATAGTAGTATTAAGCAAGCAAGTGGACAACTTGTGATATCTAAATCAATTAAGTGAGTATTTCTTACTTCTTCATATTTAGAATTACTTGAAAATAATAAACTTGGTCCATATGCTGATATTTCTTTTTTGCATATGGTTATGAAAACTTATAAGATAATTTTACCAGCAATAGCAATTAAAAAAGATAATGTAAATATTTTAAATTATAGTTTTAATTGTAAAAAACCTAGTAATTTATAAAGGAAATTCGTCATATTAATAATAAACATAATTATGGATTACTTAGTTTTTATTTTAATAGTAATCCACAGTATCAATTACAAATTAAACCAAAAATGTTTATTACAACAAATTTTAATTTAGAAATTAAAAATCCCATTATTTTAACGACAAATTTCTCTGATAAAGGATTTTATCATATTTTTTCTAAAACGATTATGAAGAACATGATAGTTGGTGGAAAATCAAGATTAGATGAGGTTTTTAAGTTTTCTGGTAATAATATTAATACTGCAAATATAGTGCCAATAAAAATAAAACGTTATCTAGTATCGCATTTTCCAAAAGTAAAAGATTGATATAATGATAAAGAAACAATATTACGTAAAATATTAATATTTAATAATAATTTTGATTTACAACAAAATACATCATTAAATATTAATGAAAATCTATCAAAATTTTATCAAAATAATAAAATACCAGCTTTTTTATTACGTAATAAAAAAAATATTGATGAATATTATTTAGAATTTTATAGCACTATTTATAATAGCATTGTAAATAAAATAGTATTGAATGATGAAATAGGAAAAAATCAATTTGACTTACCAAGATTTGAAGATTTTCACTTTAATATAAATATTCCATTTTATTTTCAAACCTTTTTTAAATATGATATTAATTTAAAATTTATTGAAGAAAGTAGTGAATCAATTATTGGTGGTCCATATCATTCTATTTTTATTAAAAAATTAATAAGAAATAATAGTGAAAATTGAGTGGCAGCTACTAATTTTAGTTTAACTTACAATGAAATATTAAAATTTTATAGTAGTGATAACTTTAGTTTTATTGATTATAAGTATTTAATACATAGTCAAATAAATGTATAAAATGTTTATACGTAAGTTACAAATTAGCATTTTAATTATTACTATCACTATTACATTAAGTATTATATTATTTTTTATTATCAAAAATTTTTCAACTAATAAAAATTTAAATGAAATGGTAAAAGAATATGATGTAGAATTAGAGACCGTAGATGATAAAAAAGAAAATTTAAATCCAGAGATAGTTGTAGAAGCTATTGATATTAAAAAATTAAATGAAAGTATTACAATTATTTTAGATAAAAATAGTACTATCTTAGCAAATCAGTCACAGATTATATATAAAATACAATTTAATCAAGATTTATTTCAATACATATTTTTAAAGTTAATTATTAAAACATTTCCACAATGAAAAATTAATAATTTTATTTTTCATTTTAATATTTTAAATAATGCTGTATGAGTTGAATATAATACTAATTTAAAACTAGATTATTTAGAATGATATTTTAAAATAACAAATAAAATTTAATGCTCTATGTTATACTAAGTATAACTATTAATAAAAATGATTTAAATTAGGAGTGAATTTATGAATATTTTAAGTGAAATTCATAAAATTGTTAAAGAGGATTATCCAGAGATTAAAGAAAAAATTACACCGAAAACTAAATTTAAAGATGTAAAAATTGACTCTCTTGGATTAGTAATGATTGTTCTTAAATTAGAAGAAGAGCATCATGTAAAAATTGATGATAATAAATTACTGGATTTACAAACAAAAACAGTTCAAGATTTAATAAATGAAATTGAGAGATTAGAATCAGCAGAAAATAAAAAAAAGTAAGATTATCTTTTATCAGGAGATTAGTATGAATAAAAATTTTGAAAATATTATCCAAAAGTTGAAAGATAAAGACTATCGTTTAACTGATGTTCGTAAAGCAGTTATTAAAGTATTAACGCTTAAGCAACATGTTAGTATTAATGATATTATTAGTTTTTTAACAAAAGAAGGTAATGATAATATTAATATTATGAGTATTTATAATACTATTGATTTATTAATGACAGAACATATTATTCATGCTAATGTTTTTGAAGGAAAACAAATAATTTATGAACTATCAGAAAATACCGTTCATATTATTTGTAATTTTTGTAATAAAATTATTCATGCCTCTTTCGAAGATAAACAACAAATTTCACCATTACAAGAAGAAAAACTTGAAAAATTAGCGATTAAAAATAATTTTTATTTTTCACATTATAAGTTAGAAATTCATGGAATTTGTGATAAATGTGAATTAAAAATAAAAAAAATGAAATTTTAATTGAACTTAAAACTTCTTTCGCGTAAAATTGAACATGTACTATTTAAATTAAATATTTTAGGGGTGTAGTTCAATGGTAGAACATCGGCCTTCAGATCCGAGTGTTGTGGGTTCGAGTCCTGCCACCCCTGCCATTATTAAAAATCACTTTTAAATGTTTCTCATAAAAGTGAATTTTTTATTATTATAATTTTGGTAATTTATCTTTATCTAAATTAAAAGCAACAAAACTGAAGGTTCCAATTCCTGTATGAGCACAAATTACATTTGCTAAATTAATAGTTTTGACGTTTTTAATGCCATAATCTTTAACAAATTTTGTAACTTTTTCTATTTCTTTTGCCTCAGCAAAAGCATGAATAATGTAAAAAAGAGTAATACTTTCTATTTTTTTATTTTTATTAATTTCTTTAAGAGTATTTTTAATAGCTTTATCTCATGTTCTTGTTTTATCAAATTTATCAATGGTTCCGTCAAAAGATAAAATTGGAGTTATTTTTAACATAGTAGCTAAGGCTGCTGCTGATTTTGAAATTCTACCACCACGAACTAAATAATTTAAATCATAAGGTAAAATAAATGCTATATAGTTATCTCTTATTAATTTTAGTGCTTCTATAATATCATTAACATTATTTTTTTCGTTAAGTGACATTTGATATGCTTTTTTAACTAATAGTCAGTTAATAACTGAAACACCATTACTATCAAAAACAAAAACTTTATCTTTAAAATTAGATTCTTTTGATAACATAGTAGCAGTGTTATATTGACCTGATAACCCTTTTGATAAAGGAATAAAAATAATCTTTTCAAATTTAGTTAAAGCATCTTCTCAAATTATACTCATTTGACCAAGTGGTGTTTGCGAAGTTTTGGCAGATTGTTTTTCATGAACTATTCTATTATAGAATTCTTCATCCTTTAGAATGTTAGGGTCATCAGTAATAGTTGTATCATCACTAAAAGTGATTAATAATGGACAAAATCCAATATTCATTTCTTTTAAATCTTTAATTGAAAATCCTGAAGAGGAATCAGCAACAATACCAATTTTTTTTTTCAATTTTCTCACCCTAACTATAATATTTTTTACTTATTTATTAAATTATAACATATATTTTTTACTTAAAAATGGACTTTCATCGTTGAAAGATATATAAAATAGTTAATATGTTGTTTTTGGAATAATTTATTCTTGTTTCTTAGATTTTTTACCAGAACATTAATTTTAAAAAAACTGAATGTATTCTAAAAACAATTGGTTATATAATTAACACTAGTTTTGACATGAAAGGATTTTATTAATAAATTAAATATTTTTTCAAAATTAAAAATTATTAATGACGGAAAAAAATAATTAAATATCTAACAAAATATATTAAACCAAAACTATCATCATATTACTTTTTAAAAATCAAGAAAAATTTATTAAAAAAGTTAAAAAATAAAACTCATTAAGTAATAAAAATAAAAAAATCCAAATAAATTAATGACTACTTAAAAACTCAAATCAATATTGAAATGTTGATGAAAATATTAATGATATAAATCAATATGTTGTGTTTTTTCTAATTATCAAAGAATATATTTTAAATTTCTAAAACCCCGATATTTTTATATCAAATCTGTTTTATTTCATAAATCATATAAAATGATTACACTATGAAAAATTTAAAGATTTAAAGAGAGGGTTATATTATGAAAAAGAAAATTATTAAAACAATCATTGCATCAACTGCATTAACTAGTGGTATTCCTGCTGAAAGTGGTACTTTAACTAAAATAGAAACTGAAATAGAAAATGAATTAGAAGAAAAAGATGAAAGAGTAAATTCTACAAAAAAAAAGTTAAAAGGCAAACTCCACCAAGTTTACAAAAAACAATGACAACAATTAATATTGGTCAAATTGAATCGAATGATAAACAACATATTATTCAAAGATTAAGAGAAATTAATCATCCAATTTTATCTAGAGAAGATTTTTAGAAAATATTGAATTTGAAAACATTACAAATATTAATGCAACAGTGCATGCTGGTATTAACATTTACGATCAAAATCCCGCAAGAAATATTCCAAAAAATTTAAATTTTACTATTAACTTTACACCTCAAAGATTAACATTATCAAGGATTCTTATTAGAACTGAGTTAGGAGAATTGTTAGATAATGCACCATTAACAATAATAGAGAGACTAAATTTTTTAAATCCCGATTTGCATTTACGTTATCCTAGTTTTACAAATAGACATCCTATAGGCATAAATAATTTTCAAATTTTATCAGAAAATGTTTATGATTTTCAACAGAATAATCCTCATATTGTTTTTGATAGTGATTTAAATGTAACTTTTACTATTAATGAACAAAGCGTAAGATTATCAACTTTACTTAGAAATACTAATTTAGGACAAATTAGACGTAATGATCCGAGTACTATTATGGAGAGATTATGAGAATTAAATCCTGATTTAGTTTTTCATTTCGATTTTGCGGCTGGTATAGTGGAATGGCAACCCTTTTTAGGACTATTTTTTGGTAGACATTTGTTTTTGATAACTAACTGGAGTTAGGTAGTTTAGAGTACTGTGAATTCTTATGTTGTTATATCAATTGATGTAATCAAATAATTCTAATTTTAATTGGATTAATGATGTAAAATTTTTATCATTAATAAATTCAATTTTGAAAGTTTTAAAAGTTGCTTCAGCAACAGCATTGTCATAAGGACATCCTTTTTTGCTTAAAGATCGAGTTATGTTGAAAGCTAATAAAAGTTTATCAATAGTTTTATTATTGAATTCATTACCGCGATCAGTATGAAATATTTCAATATCTTTTAAACAGTGATTTGATTGCATAAATGCTTGATATACTAATGATGCATCTTTTTTAACTCCAACACTATGTCCAATAATTTCGCGGTTAAATAGGTCGATTAATAGGCAAATATAGTTTCATTTACCATTAACTTGAACATAAGTTAAATCACTAACAATAACTTCATTTTTAATTCTATTATTAAAGTTTCTATTAACAAGATTGGTTATTTGACTATCATTGACTTTATTATGATAATTTTTGAATGATAATTTAGTGTATTTTGATATTAAATTATGCTTATTCATAATTTCTTTAATTTTTCTGCGTGATAAATAAATTTCTTGGTTTGCTAGTATGACTTTTAATCTTCTAGTACCATAAACTTCTTTATTTTCTTTAAAAGCACTAATAACAGCTTGTTCATAAATATTATTTTGAATTTTATTTTTTTTCTTTAAATTAAAATAATATGTTGATTTAGAGAGTTTTAAAAAATGACACATTGTGCGAATTTTATATTTAGATTTATTATTTGCAATAATCTCTACTTTCTGCCTATTATTAGTGCTGCTTGCTTTAAAATATCAATTTCCATTCGTAACTGTTTTAATTCTTTATTTGCTTGAATTAATTGTTTTTCTAAATCTGAAAGATTATCTTTAGTTTTAAAACTACCTGAATTAGTAAATTGCTTAATTCAATTGTAAGTAGCTGCTCTTGTAACATTGTATTCTTTAACAAGGCAAGATACTGATTTGCCACTTTGATATAAAGCTACTATTTGTTTTTTAAATTCATCTGAATATGAGTTAATAGTGACCATAATTATAATTCCTTTCTTTTAACTAATTTGTTCACTTGTCTATGTAATTAGTGTCCAATAAAGTGTAACCCATCCATACTTTTACTACCCTTGAAGATATATCAAATTATAGACCAAGTAATTCGCACACCACTACAACAACAACCCCTTCACCTTCAGCAGGTGGAAGCGCTGTTTTGCCATCAACATCTGAACAATCTTTTAACATTGGAACTAGTTCTAGAAATAGAAATCAACACAGTAATCAAAGTACATACTCTAGAACAAATCAGAAACCAAAGTGTGATATTTTAAAAACACAAATTATTGATCAAAAATTATTAGATATTTATCACACCACATCTACAGAAAGTAAAAATAATGCAAGAAAAAAACTAACAGAAATTTATGGACAACATTTTACTGATGCTAGTTGAGCACAATTTGAAAAAATTGTTGAATTGCATAAATACGGAATCGTTTTTATAACACCTAATAAAAATGAATATTTATTAAAAGGTCTAGCCACTACCACAACTATGAGTATTCCACCTGCATATAAAGTTGTTAAATGAATAAGTTCTCCACAAGCTACAACAGTAGTTGAAACAGAAGAAGCGGTGCCTTTATTAGAAGTTGGTGAGGAAGGAGCCATTGCTATTGGCGAAGAGGTTGTTGAAGGTGGTGCATCTGTTATGATTGAAGGAGGACCTATTGGATGAGTTGTGGGTGGAGTAATTATAGTTGGTGGAATAGCATATTTAGCGTATAATTGATCCCATGCTCATAATGCTGATATCAATTCCCATAATCAATATAATAAAATAGAAAAATATTACGTACCTTTAGACAATAAAACTCCACAATATACAGAATCAAGCAAAATTAAATTAGGTATTAGTAATGATATGTGAATAAGATTAGCAGAAATTTATCAAGATAATAAAGATGACTATCAACTTTTTGAAAAAAAAATTTTAAGTGAAATTACTAAATTTCCGCAATTTATAGGAACCTTAGCAAATAGTTTAAGTGATAGTAATTTAAAAAATTTAGTTAAAGTTATGTATAATAATTTTTCAGAAATAAACATTTTTTATATGATGACAAATCAACATGGATGAAAGATTGTAACAAATGCTGTTGGAAATTACTTAGAAATTGAACCAGAATAAAGTTAATAAATTTTTCCTGTAAAAGAATTATAAAACATAACATATTAGGATTATTTCATAATTAAAATTTTAATTTTGGAATAAGTCATAATAATAATTATGAAATTTTTTTTATTTTTAGTAAAATTAAGTGTAAAATTAATAATATTATAAAGAAGTGGAAGTGACAAAATGAGTCAAAACATTATTTTTGCTTTTGAAATTATTGCCTTAATTATCGCTATATTATTAGTAATTTTAGGTTTATTACAAGGTAAAAAAAATCATAATGGACTTGGTGCTTTAAGTGGGGGTAATCAAGAATTATTTGCTAGTACTAAAGAACGTGGTTGAAGTAAGTTATTTTCTATTGCCACTTTAGTATTAGGTATATCGTTATTTACTATGGCAATAATAGTAAGAATTCTTATTAATACTATTGGAGTTATAAATTAATGATAATTATTTTATAAAAAGGCACACTAAAATGTGCCTTTTTATAAATTTTAAAAGATAGATTATAATTAATTATATAATTAGGATAAAGTTGGGATTGATTGAAATGAAGCAAGAGATTATTAATGAGTTACAAAATAGTATTACACCTTTATCAACGGTTGATTTAACAGTGAAACTTAATATTACTAATCATCATCAACAGCAAGAACTTATTGCTGATTTAGAAGAATTGAAAAATAGTGAAATTATTTTGGAAAATAAAGAACAACAATTTTATATGCTAAAAAATAATAATTTATTTATTGGCAAAATTCAAATTACTAAAAAAGGATTTGGATTTGTTAAATTATTAAATAGTGAAGAAGAATATTACGTTAATATAAAAAACATAAATAATGCGTTAAATAATGATGAAGTATTATGTAAGTTAGTAAAAATTAATAATCAGAATTATGAGGCTGTAGTATTAAAAATTATTAAACGTGATACTAATCTTCTTGTTGGTACTGTTATTGTTAATGCAGATACGAAAGTAAAAACATTATTAATTCAAAATGCAAAGTTACAACAGTATGAAGTTAATATTTTAAACCCCGATAAAGCGTTAGAAAATAATATTGTTGTTGCAAAAATTAAAAATTTTGAACAAAATATTTTTAATGTTACTATTACTAAAATCTTGGGTAATATTAATGATCCTGGTGTTGATATTTTAGCTGTTATTTATGAAATTGGTATTAAAGCACAATTTGATGTTGAAACATTAACAGCAACAGATAAGGTGCTATTAACAGTTTTAGAATCAGATAAAATTGGTCGTATTGATTTGACTAAAGAGTTATTAGTTACAATTGATGGTAAAGATGCTAAAGATTTTGATGATGCTATTTATGTTACTAAACTAGTTAATGGTAATTATCGTTTAATTGTAGCTATTGCTGATGTTAGTCATTATGTAACAGAAAATAGTCCTTTAGATGAAGAGGCATTTACTCGTGGTACATCTGTTTACTTAGCAGATCGTGTTATTCCTATGTTACCAACGCAGTTATCAAATGGTATTTGTTCTTTAAATGAACAAGTAGAACGTTTATGTATGGTTTGTGATATGGAAATTGATAAGAATGGTTTAACAGTAAAACATAAAATTTATCAGGCATTTATGAAATCAGCAAGAAGAATGAATTATGAGGAAGTAAATGATGGATATAATGGTAAAAATCCAAATTTTATTAAAACACATCCACAAATTTGAGAAATGTTACTAAAAGCAAAAGAATTGCACCAAATTTTATGAAAGTTTAAACAAGATGCTGGAGTAATTGATTTTGAAATTAATGAAGCAAAAACAATTATTAACGATAATGGAGAAGTAACTGATATTATTTTAAGAACTCGTGATATCGCTGAAAAATTAATTGAAAGTTTTATGATTAGAGCTAATGAAGTAGTTGCTAAAACTGTATTTGATATGAAATTACCTTTTATTTATCGTGTTCATGAACATCCTCGTTCTAAAAAAATGCATCAAATGGTTACAATTCTGAAATTAATGGGTATTAAATTAAATCCAAAAATCACAAATATTAGTTCAAAAGATTTACAATTATTATTAAATTCTTTAAAACAATTACCAACATTTCAAGTTTTATCAACTTTATTATTAAGAAGTATGGAAAAAGCACAGTATACTAATAAATGTATTGGCCATTTTGGACTTGCTAGTGATTATTATACACATTTTACTTCGCCAATTAGACGTTATCCCGATTTAATAGTTCATCGTTTATTGCGTCAATATATAGTTAAAAGAGAAATAAATGCTAAAATAATTGAGAAATATCAAAGTTTTACTAATTGAGCTGCTGAGCAATCTAGTAATATGGAATTAAAAGCATTAGAGTGTGAACGAGCTGTAGATCAAATGAAAAAAGCAGAATACATGATGCAATTTATTGGTCATAAATTTGAAGGTATAATTTCTAGTGTAACTGGTTTTGGATTATTTGTTGAGTTAGATAATACAATTGAGGGTTTAATTAGAATTGCAGACATGACTGATGATTATTATATTTTTAATGAAAAAGCAATGATTTTGTTTGGTGAAAGAAAACGAAAACAGTATGCTCTTGGTCAAAAGGTCAGTGTTCTTGTAAAAAGTGCAAATAAAGTTGCTAGAACTATTGATTTTATTTTAGAAGAAAATGGTCAGCAAAATAAAAACCGTGATAAAAATAATAATAATCAATCATCAAAAATGTATAAAGCAAATAATTTTAAATATAGAAAAAAGATAAAACTAAATGGTAAAGTTAAAAAAAATAAAAGTGAAAAGAAAAATGGAGTAAAAAAATGAAAATACAAGGGCAAAAAAGATTAATTCAACAAAGCAATCTTAACATTGAATGCTATTATTATAATTATTTTAAATCACCAGGTTTAAAACAATATCCGGATTTATTATGAGTTAATGAAGATTATAACTTAATTAAGCAAGTAAATATTGAACAAAATATTGTAATAAGATTAGCAACTAATTTATTTGAAGTTGGTCAAAAATTTAATTTGTTTGAAAATTTAGATTATTTTATTATGATGCCAAAAAAACCTACTTCAGTTAGTAGTTTAGAATTAGTAATAATTGAATTAGTTAAAATTATTAAAAAAAAATTAAATTATAAAATATTATTTATTAATAATATTTTCCAAGTTGATAACTACCGTAAATTTTGAGAAAATAAATTAAAAGTTAGCGAAAGACAAATGGAAATTACTAATAAGATTCATTTATTACCTAAATATATTAATTTTTTTAATAAAAAAAACATTATTATTATTGATGATATAGTTGCCTCAGGGATTTCTATTGCCCAAACTATTTTAGAAATTATCAATAATAACAATGATTTTAAAATTAAAGCTTTGTGTTATGGTTCAGTTTATAATTGAGAAGAAATTTATAAATAGTTAAAAGAGTTTCCTAATTTTTCTCTTTTTTTCTTCTAATGAGTCTGATTCAGATATATTATAAGAATCTTCAATATTATTTATAAATGCATAATTAATTTCAGTATTAATTTGATTTTTAGCAATAAGTTTTAAGATAAAATCAGCAGTATCTGCTTCTAAAGCAAATGTGTAAATTTCAAATTCATCTTCATTAATAATTTCCGTTTTAGTAGAAATTTTTAAAATATGATTTTGTTCATCAATAATAATTTTACAAACCTCAAGTTTTTTACCAGTTAAAATTTTATAAATAATTACTTTATCATTATTATTTTTATCAAAACCCAAATCGCCTTGATAAAATTGACTATTTTTTACTGTTGTTGCTTTAGTATTTAACTCTCCTCCCATGTCCTTAGACTCCTTTCAGTTGTTTATTAATATATAAAATTAACAAAAACCCGTAAAACAAATATAAAATCTATTTCTTGGGTCGCTATACAACAAATATTAATTTTATGTTTAATTTTACATTAATCATTGCTAGAAAAACTATTGATTAATCTAACCTTCATTAGATTATAGCATGTTCTTAATAAAAAACAAATTTAAGTAAGTATTTCGGTATTTATGAAATTATTATTATATAATCTAATTATAAAGTTTATGAAAATAATGGTGGAAACAATGAAAATAATTGCAAAAAATAAAAAAGCGTACTTTAATTATGAATTATTAGAAAAATTAGAAGTGGGAATTGTTTTGACTGGTTCTGAAATTAAATCAATTCGTTTAGGTAATGTATCTTTACAGGATAGTTATGTAACTTTTAGTAATAATGAAGCTTATATTATTAATATGAACATTAATACTTATAAATTTACTACTAGTTATATACTTGATCCATTAAGAAAAAGAAAATTACTTTTAAATGCTCGTGAAATTAAAAAAATTCAACAAGAACAAAAGCAAAAAAACTTAACTGTTGTTCCAACAATGATATATTTAAATAGTAAAAGTAGAGCAAAGTTAGAAATAGCATTGGCTCGTGGTAAAAAAAATTATGATAAAAGAGAGACGATTAAAAATCGTGATGCAGTAAGACAAATCAAAAAATAATAAGAGGCTTTTTAATAATCTGTATATCTTTGTTTTACAAAGTTACTAATTTAGATTAATTCTGTCTTCAAATTTTATCATAAAATGAGCAATTGCTGTATTTCAATTTTGAATAGGCAATGTTCATTTTTTTGTTATATTTTCAATTGCCAAGTAAAATATTTTGAAAACTGCCATATCATTAGGAAAAACTTTTTTATTTCTGATGATTTTTCGTAATTGACTATTAACAGATTCAATAGCATTTGTAGTATAAATCACTCTTTTGATTTCTACTGGATAACTAATAAAAACCATTAAATTATCTCAATTTTTATATCAAGATTTAGTAATTTGAGGATATTGTTTATTTCATTTACTTTCAAACGATTCTAAAGCTTGCATTGCTTGTTCTTCACTACATGCACTATAAATTGGTTTTAAATCTGCAACTAGACATTTTCGATGTTTGTATGAAACATATTTTAAACTATTTCTAATTTGATGAACAATGCATAATTGATGTTCTGTTTTAGGATAAACTGATTGTATTGCTTCTGACATGCCTGTTAAATTATCACTACAAGCAATAAGAATATCATTTAAGCCACGATTTTTCATTTCTGTGAAATTAGATAATCAAAACTTAGAACCTTCATTTTCACTAATTCATAATCCTAAAACATCTTTTTTGCCTTCTAAATCAACTCCTAATGCTATATAAACTGATTTGTTAATAATCCGTTTATCTTGTCGTACTTTAACTACTATACAATCAAAATAAACAATAGGATAAATACTTTCTAATGGTCGATTTTGTCATGCTTTAACATCATCAATAACATCATCAGTAATTTGACTAATAACACTTTCACTAATATCAGCACCATGATATAACTCTTGCAACTGCATTCTAATGTCAGATAATGTCATTCCTTTTTCATACAAGGAAAGAACTTGTTGATCAAAACCATCAAATCTTCTTTGCCTTTTAGGAACTATTACAGGAGTAAAATTACTATTGCGATCTCTTGGTACATCAATTTCAATTTTACCTTGTTGAGTTATTAATTTTTTTGAACTTGTACCATTACGAGCATTTTCAGTAGTACTATGTTGATTTTTTTCATATCCTAAATAATTTTGCATTTCAGAATTCAACATTTTTTCAACTAATATTTTTGTTAATTCTTTATATAAACCGCCAGGTTTAAAAACTGTTGTTAAATCTTCAGTATTTTCTAGTAATAAATCTACTGCTTTTGATATTGGATCATTATTATTAAAGTTATCTTTTTTAGCCATCTGTAACTCACTCTTTCTAGTCATTTAATTATATTTACTAGAATTAATTAAACATAGTTATTTTTGTAAGTTACACAGATTACTAAACATTTCCAATAATAATTTAATTAAGAAAGGAAAAAACTATGATAATATGATTACCTTTCTTAATAATCTTTTGTTTATTTACAAGTTTTTATTTATTTTTTCTTTTTAAGCAAAAGATAAATAAGTGACAATGATTATTTATTAGTTATTATTTTTTTCTTTATCTTGGTATTAATAGTTTAAAAGCTATTAATAATTTTTTAGTTTTATCATTAACTAATTTAGTAACTGAAGCAATTAGTATTACAGTGATTATTTCGCTTACTGTAATTATTTTTGCTATACCAGCTACTTTTTTTACTGCAAAATTTAAAAAAAGAAAGTTGTATATTTGATGAATGCATAGTTGACTTTTGGTTACTTGCTGTTTAGTTTTAATTGTACCAAATTTATGATCTTTGATTTTGTTAAATATTGCGTTAGGAATGAGTACTGCATCATTGGGAGTTCATGAATTAATGTTCAATGAACAATATTTTGTAAAATCACATGCTTTTTTAACTTTTACTATACTTATTGTTCTGGGATTATTGGCAAGTTTAATTATTATACCAATTAATATGCTCACATTTAATATTTCAACTATTACAATTTCAAAAATCAGTTATTTCATTATTGCTGCTTTGTGTTTTTTCATTTTGACTTTTTTCATGTCTTTTCTTTTACGAGAAGATCCAAAAAATATGGGTATGCACGATGAAATAGTTTTAAAAAAAATTAAAACTTTTTCTCAATGAAAAATAATAATTTTAATTATGTTTGGATTAACTATTTATTTAATTTATTATTTAATGAATTCTCAATTTTTTAATTATAGAATAAGTAATATTGATCAAAGATGGCATGTTTATAAAACTTTATTTACTACTTTGCCACAAGTAATTGGTGTTTTTTTATTGGGATGATGATTATATTATTTTTTCAGTGCTAATATTGCTTTATATTTTGGTTTTGGGATTTATATAGTAAGTATTATGGTTAGTTTAGTAACTAATAATATTTAAGCAGTTTTGATTTCACAAATTTTATCCAATATTGCTTTTGGTATTTGTAGTTTTGTTGTATATAGTTTGGTTTTAGATTGAAATTATCGACAATTAATGCCTATCACAGGAATTTATGCATCATGTATAGCTATTTTAACTTGTAGTGTTGATTTACTCGATAGTTTTATTAATTATAATTTAATTACTTTAAATAACGAAATAATGTTTTATATTGGTAATAGTATTGCGTTATTAACTGTTATTAGTTTAATATTTATTACGTTATTTTCTTCAAATTATTGAGTGACAGAAAAGCATCATGTTTTAATTACAAAATAAGTTTATTTTTAGATATTATATTTAAAGTGTTAATTATTAAAATACTTGTAGTTTCTTTTTAAAGTTTTAAAATATTAATTATACATATTGTATATGTATAAATTAAAATTTAATTTATAATTATTTTTTATTTTTATAATTAATTTAATGTTTCTATAAATTAATTATAAAAATAAAAAGGAGGTTTTTAATATGAAAACATTATTAGCAGCAGTAGGTGCTTTAACATTATCAACAACCATAGGAAATTTAACTGAGGATGTTTTAAAAACAACTTCACAAAAAACTAAATTTGAAAATAATAATATTAAAAATAAAACAATTTTAGAAAAACAATATAGTGCAATTGACTTATCTGATATCATTACTGAATATAATTTGGGAAAAGTTAATAGTGGAAAAGATCTAATGCCATCTAAAATGAGTTTATTAATAGGAATTAAAGAAGTAAATAAAAAAGCTGCATTACTAACTATTGAAAATTTTGATATTAAAAAATATAGTGTAAGTTCTGTTACGATCATTGGTAAGAATAACTATGTAGGTGAAGTAACTTTACAATATAATATTATTAATTTTGTTCCTCAAAAATTAGCAGATGAAAATATTTATGATTTGGGTGTTGATTCACAAGGTAATATTTTTAGGACACAAGAAGATAAAGTTTATAAGCTTACACCAACGGGATTGGAGTTAATGTTAGAAATAGAAAGAGGTTCAACTCTTAGAAATTTAGTGGTTGATGCCGAAGATAATGTTTATGTTGGTAGTGATAATGGTACAGTTTATAAAAGTGATGGTATCCATAATTTTTCAAAAATTATATTATCAGAAAATTCACCACGTTGAATTTCATGCTTAACAATTAATAAAACAACTGGTATTGTTTATGCTGGTAATGACATTGGTGTATATAGTATTGGTCAAACTGGTAATGTTAGTTTGATTTCTGGGACAAATGGAGATTATATTAGAAGTTTAGCAATTGGTCCAGATGGTTCAATTTATGCTGGTGTTAATTATGGTGGTAAGATTTATAAAACCGATGGAATTAGTGGTCAATTTAGTATTTTTGAGCAAAGATCAGATGCTAATCAGATAAGTAGTTTAGTAGTTGATAATGATAATATTGTTTATGCTGGTTCTTGAATTGGCAATGTATATAAAATTAAAAATAGAACTTATAATGCAATTTTAGAAACGAATCCAAATCATGAGATTAAACGTTTACTCTTAGATAAAAATAATGATTTATATGCTAGTATTGATTCAAATAAAGTATATAAAAAATTAGCACAGCAAGATTCATTTTCTGAATTATCTGGAATAAAAAATACTAATGATCATATTTTTGCGTTAACTGTTGGTCCAGATGGTTCAATTTATGCTGGTGGTTCTCAAGGAATTTTATATAAAGCCTGAAATTTTAATTAAAATATTAATATATAAAAATATTTCTTGGTTTTATAGAAAACTATTTATATATGATTTAATATTGAATTTATTATAATAAATAATAAAATAAACTATTTCATGATTATTTTTTAGACCATAAATAAAATGTAATTATGAAGTGGGATTTTTATTTTTTTTAATATTTTCAAAATGTTTTAACAAATCACTATTGAAATAAAATTTAAGCATATTAAATAATTTATTACATAAAATTATATAAAATATGGTCATGCCATTATAAAAAAATTAAGAATTTAAGAGAGGTTTTTTATGTCTGAAAAAGTAAAAAAAAGAAAATTATTACTGCCATTGTTGGTGGTACTACTTTAGTTGGTGGAGCCACTGCTGGTATTTTGTATACTTCTGATATAGAAGCAAAAAACGAGGAAGAAAATGAAAAATAAAAAAAATAAAATCACAATTTAATCCAAAGATTTTATTACCTAAACCACCAAATTCAAATAGACAATCAAATCGTTATAAATATACAATAGTACAACAACAAGATACAATTTACGTTGATAGTAATGGAGAAGAGCAAACAACTAGTAAAATAGACTTATCAGATATAAAAACTACTGAAATCATTCAAATTGGATTTTATAAAAATGAGAAAGAAGAAATTCAAGTTGTCAGAATGCCAAAAACAATTCAAAAAGTACCAGATCAGTTACCATCAGAAATAACAAGTACAAAACAGATGTTTCAAAGTGCTTCATCATTTAATCAAGATATTTCGGGTTGAGATGTTTCAAATGTAATAACTATGCATCATTCTATGTTTGCTGGTGCAATAACGTTTGATCAAAATTTATCACAATGAAATGTTTCAAAAGTAATAATTCATGATAATTTTGCTATTAATTCTCGAATTAGTAATAGCATTGATAAATTGCCAAATTTTAATTTTTAGATTTTATAATTTATGATGAAAATTTGAAAGAATTATTAGTAATTTTTAAGAAAACCAAAAATTGCTTTATATTAGAAAGTAATGTATAATATTAACGGGGATGTTCTGGTTTCGACAGGAGTGAACAACTAATTGTGGCAGTGGTTTGGTATACCATAATACTACGAGGTTTCATAACCGGAAAACAAACTAAAACCGTAGTACCTAACTGATTCACAACAAAGTTAAACAACTTTGGATTTGGTTTAGGAAATCAAGCAGTTTTACCTGCTTAATTACTTAAGAAGTAAATACTACCGTTGCTAATAGCAAGTTTATCAATATTAGTAACGTATCATAAGGATAAACTAGAAAAAATGATGTTAATAAATTTTTTCGAATTTCCATTAACTAGCTATTCATAATTTCGTATAATTTATTATTAAATAGTGATTTTTCTAAATTATACTAAACTGTAGATACAGTTAGTCAGTTAACTTTTGGACGCGGGTTCGATCCCCGCCATCTCCACCATAAATTAAATGCACAATTGTGCTTTTTTTATTATTTAATTTAATAATTAATTATAAATAACTTTATAAGATTTTAATTAGTGAAATAAATAATAAAAAAATATTTAATATTTTATGAATAATATTGTAAAACAAGTTGCAAATAGTAACTAGTCTTGGTAATATTGAAAAGTCTTTAAATTTTTTTAATTATATTTGGAGCCGTGGCCAAGTGGTTTAAGGCATAAGTCTGCAAAACTTTGATCGTCGGTTCGAATCCGATCGGCTCCTCCAAAATATTAATAATATTTGCAAATATACTTGTAAATATTACTTTTAATAAGTTATAATTGATTAGGTTTAATGATTTAATGAGTTACTATAAATTTTAGTAATTAAATGCGCCTGTAGATCAATTGGATAGATCGTTTGACTACGGATCAAAAGGTTGTGGGTTCAAGTCCTGCCAGGCGCACCATCGGGATGTGGCTCAGCTTGGTAGAGCGCTCGGTTTGGGACCGAGAGGTCGCAGGTTCGAATCCTGTCTTCCCGACCATTATTAAAAACAAGGGCCCTTAGCTCATTTGGTAGAGCGCCTGCCTTGCACGCAGGAGGTGGTCGGTTCGATCCCGATAGGGTCCACCATTTATATATCTGTTTAAACATTTAAACTAAAACTGGCGAGGTAGCTCAGTTGATTAGAGCGTTCGGTTCATACCCGAGAGGCCATGGGTTTGAGTCCCATCCCCGCTACCATAGTCTAGGACCCTTAGCTTAGTTGGTTAAAGCTCCCGGCTCATAACCGGGCGAGCATTGGTTCGAATCCGATAGGGTCCACCATACTTAAATACTCGGAGGCTTACCCAAGTCCGGTTGAAGGGAACAGTCTTGAAAACTGTCAGTGCGCAAGTGCTCGAGGGTTCGAATCCCTCAGCCTCCTCCATTATTATTAAATTTTATACATCGCGGAGTGGGGAAGTGGTATCCCGTCGGGCTCATAATCCGAAGATCATTGGTTCAAATCCAGTCTCCGCAACCACGGTCTTGTGGTAAAGTGGTTAATACGCCTCCTTGTCACGGAGGAGATCGCGGGTTCGATCCCCGTCAAGACCGCCATTTAGAAAATAAAACATAAGCAGTATTAATTTAGAGAGTAAGTAAAAGGTCTTACTCTTTTTTTATTGTTGTAATTAATAATTATTTTATTCATTATGGAAGAAAGTTTTTGATTGATTAAGTAAATTAAAAATATTAAAATACACGTATAATTTAAATAATCAATATAATTTTATTTAAATTTAACTATTACTTTATAATAGTTTTTAATTTTTAAAAGGGAGCAAAAATATGCCAAACAATTTATTAAACTTTAATAACTCATCTTCGAGTATCATAAGTAGCAATAATGTTGAGACATTGATACCAGTGAATAATGCATTAACATTAGAAAATGGTATCAATGAACCAATTTTAAAAAATATATTATCATTAAATTTTTTATACAATATTGAAATGGGTTCTAAAGAACAACTGCAGTTACTAACGGCAGAACAAATACAAGAATTTACCCAAAAACATATTAAAATGTTTAATAAAAAACAAATTCAAGCATTTACAGCCAAACAAATACCACATTTCACAAAAGCACAAATTCAAGCATTTACTTTACAACAAGTTTCATGATTTACTAAAAAACAACGGGCGGTTGTCAAAGTTACGAAATAATTAATTATCATATTAGTAACTTATTTCCGAAATTACCATTTAAAAATGATGATAGACAAATTAAATTCTCTTTTACCCTTAAATTTATATTCGACGTATTTTAAAAAATATAGATTTTATAAGATAAAATAAAAATTATTAACAAGGAAAAAGACAAGAAATAATCTTGTCTTTTTTTGTAATTGTAAAATTTTAAAATTTTTAATAACCGTCTTTAACGCTATTATCAACACGTGTTAGGGAACTAAAAAAGTGAACTACAACACAGTTGTTAAAAATAGTAGCTAGAACATGTGGACTTGCATGAATAAATAAAAAGTGGAGTGATACCTAATAAATTATACTAACCATTTAATGGTAATTCTTGGGGTGGGAGCGAATTGGAAACTAGTATATATAGACCTACTAGGGAACCTACTATATTAATTCTATTCTTTATTTAACCAACCTTGCCACTCACCAGTGAGCAAGTGTTGGTTTTATTTTTTATTTTTTTTGAAAAATTTTTGAGCCCAGAATTTCTGGAATGAATAAAACGAATAGTAGTATTATTAATAATCTAAAAATCAAAATATATGTTCTTTATGCTAGAAGCAACAGAACATATTAGGAAAGGATTATTATGCAAATAGAATTTAAAAAAGAACAAATTGTTAAAGATAAACCACAATCTATTCTTATTGATTATGTTGAATATAAATTATCACTTCCAAAATGAATGATTAAAAATAATTCTTTTATTGTTGATAACAGTTACACATATTGAGTTTTTAATTTAGAAAATATTAAAAGAGAATTAAGTGGTAATGAATTAATAAAATTATTAGAACCATATATTAAAGACCAAAAAATAACTGTTAATAAACCAACTGCTCCAAAAGAATATTATCTTAATGATATAAAACTTGAACCATTAAAATTTTATGAACAGCATAATAGTTGATTTATAGGTGAAATAACAGATAACAAAACTAAAATTACTAATCCTTGTTTTAAATATAACATTACGTGAGAAGAAAACAGAAAAGGTTTTAAAATAAATAATCCATATAAACATGATGATTTACCAATTAATTATCTAGTTACTTCTTATAAGGAAATTTCAACTCATAATGAAAAAATATTTTTGTTGAACATGTAAACAAAATAAATTAGATTATTTATTCTTTAATACTAATGATATAAAAACAAGAAAATATTTTTTAAGAGATAAAAATAGTAAAGCGATTTGTTATGATTGTATTTTAAATATTAGGTTAAGTAGGAGGTATAAATATGGATAAAGAATATTTAACTAAAAGAGGAACGATTTGCATACCAGACAGTGATGATATTGAATTTAAAATAGGACTAATTAAACTGATTGATGATTTAAAAAAAGATAATTTAGTTTGTGGTCATAAAGAATTTATTGAAGAATGTAAATATTGTTGATGTAATTGTGATTTAGAAATTATTAAAACAGTTATTAGAGGTTAACTTAATTAATGCAATATGATTTAATTATTGGAATTGACCCCGCTGGAATTGGTAATAATGGAATTGTTATATATTCAAATGAAACTAATAATATTGTTTTTAATGAAACATTCAATACATTAACTGTTTTATGAACTAAAAATATGTATAAAGAAAAATTTCAATTAATTAAAGAAAAATTTATTGATAAAAAAATATTAGTTATTGTAGAAAATTTCTTTTTAAATTCAAAACAATTACTAACTAATCCATTATCAACGCCTAAAATCATTGGTGCATTAATGGTATTAGTTCAAGATGTTTTCAACTGAGATTATCTAGAAAACCAACCAAAAAATAAAAATAAAATAACAAATTATAAAGGAAATATAAAATTAACAAAACATGAACAAGATGCTTATAAGCATATTCAATATTATTTAAAAAATCATAAAAAAATATTAATTTTTGATAATTATTTAAGGAAATTATAAACATGAAAGATAAAGCAAATTATGTCAAATTAACAGTAAAACTAAGTAATACTATTGAAGCAAAATATTACGAAAAAGGTAATAAAGAATTATATTATAGTGTTAGAGGTCAATGAAATGGATTAAACTATGTTACTTTAATTTTTAACAACCCAAAATTTTATAGACGCTGTATTTTATTAAACAAAAACGATGAAATTATAGTAACTGGTCAAATTTTTAATACTTTAAATATTGCTAAAAATCGTGCATTTTGTTCAATTAATGTTAAATGATTTAAAAAATGAAAAGAGTAAAAAATGATATTATGAAAAATTTTATTAATAGTACCAATATTAATAACAAGCATAACACTAATAATATTTTTAATATTTATTATTAAAGAATTAAAAAATGAATATAAAGTATTAAAAATATTAAGTGAAATTTCTAATCAAATTAAAACTAAGGAGAAATAATAATGAATAAAGAAGAGTTAGAACAATGAGTATTTAATGAAATAGGTAAAATTGAAAGTATTAAAGAAGATAAATTATTACATGAAAATTGTATTAATAAAGAAAAATTAGTATCTTTTTTATCTGAATTTTATAATAATTTTAATCAAGTTGAAGACAAATGATTTCAATCAAAAGCAGATACTTATGCAAATATATTAGAATATTTAGAAAGTAATGAATTTTATAATGATAATAAAAATTAAAAAGAATAATAAATGTGGTTATGGTAGAGTTTTTGCTCATAAATGTAATAACTTATGTAAACAAAAACAAAATAAAAGAGTTAGGAAAGAAAGGTTAAATTATGAATAAAGAAAAATTAATTAAATATTTAAAAACTTTATTTATGGAAACTGATAATTGAGAAAAACAAACAATTATTGCAACGAATTTAATAATACGTGAAGAACTGATTAAAAAAATAGAAAATGGAGAATTTGAATAATGATAATATTACCTACTTTGTTTGAAAATAAAGATGAAATTGAAATATTATCACCATTTCCAAAACAAGAACATCAGTCATTAATGGATTGAGATACATATATTAGTTTAAATGCTTATGGTATTTCAAATCTTATTAGTGGATTAACTGAGTTAATACCTAATAAGATTTGAAGCAATAAGAAAGATTTGTAATATGGCTACTGGTGGATGTTTAATATCAAGTGGTGTAGCAATGGGTATAAATAATGATTTTAATAATGCTTATGCAATTCCTACTATTGTTGCTGGTGGAAGTGAAATAATCCATAATTTATTACCTATGGAAACTACACATCATAATGAAGAAATGCAAGAAACATCATTTAATGATGAAACTGCAAGATTAGTAAATGATAATAGATTCACAATTAATAGTGAAACAACTAGTCAATACGGTAGTGATAATATGAGCGAAGTAGTATTAAATCACGATAATGCTTCATTAAATTGAGATTATAATCACATGAGTTTATAAAGGAGGTGAATAATTTATGAATAAAGAAAAATTACTTGAATATTATAATCAGGAAATAAAAATATATAAAGAAAAAATAGAAGAATTCAATAAAGAAATATCTGTATTAGTAGAAATTATAAGTAATTCACAATCAATGATTGAAAGAATTAATGGTGGTCAATTTGATGAATAATTAAAAATTAAAAATAAATAGTTGAAAGGAAAATATTCAAATGAAAGAATTTTTACATGAATTAATAATTATTGGAACAAGTGTTGGAACATTAATTTGCAGAGAAATTATTGTTTTATTAAAAAGATTTATCACAACTCCAAAACATGTTAGAGCAAATAACAAAATTATAAAACATCAAAAAAAATTAGCAAAATTAAACGAAAAAATTAATAAAGGAGAAAAATAATATGACAAAAATTGAATTTAATGAAAAATATAGAAAACAAGATATCAGAATTGATAGGGATTTTGAATTACATATTGATAATTGTTTTAAATTTACTGATATTAACGCATTAGAAAATGCAGTTAATGATTATAAAAAATTAATAAGTGAAATGCCACAATTAGTTAAAGATTGATTATTGGGATAAGATTAGGAGAATGTTAAATGTTAGAAAATGAAGATAATGTTCAACAAACAACTGAACCTTTAACTGAAAATAATGCTCAACAAGAAATAGAAAATAAAGTTAATGAAGCAGAAAATAAGTTAAATAAACTTAATCAAGAAATTAAAGAAAAAGAAATAATTAATATATTTAAAAAATATCAAGTTAAAACTGAATTTTATGATTATTTAAAATTTAAAACTCATAATTTAGAAAATTCAAAAATTGAAGAAACTATTAAAAAAATGATTAAAGAACAACCAGTATTTAAAGAAACAATTAATACAGGTGGCAATAAACAAATAATTATTAATAATAAAACAAATGATAAAGAAAATTTTTTAATTAATTATAAAAAGAAAAATTATTTATAAACGAAAGGAAGAAATAAAATGTCAGTACCATTTAATCAAAATTTAGACAATACAGAGAGATTAGTAGAAGCGCCAGAATTTATAGAGTTTTTTAAAATTTCAAATAGTCCATGGGCAAACTTTTTCCCTACTGAAATTGTTGACTCAGTAAATATTGAGTTTATTGTTAAAAAACCAAAAAAACCAGAAGTAAAAATTATTGCTTGAGATGATAAAAGTAAAAGATATGAATTACCATATGTTGATACAGATAAAATTAGTAAAAAAATAACTAAAAAATATCTTGCAGGAGAAATTATTGCAGATGTAGATTTAAAAGCAAATAATGGACAAAATTTATTAGATAGTATGCAATATGAAGTTGCAAATGATTTAGCAGATAAATTGGCAATTGATGATACACAAGCAATTGCAAAATTTGCTACTAAAATCGATATTGAAGATACAACACCAGTAGGCTATTTAAAATCAATGTTATCTGCTTGAAATACTTTGTTTCAATTTAGAAACATTGCAAATAGTAAATTTTTTATTACTAATGGTCTTTATGATAGTTTAGTTTATTTAGCAGATAATAAAGGTTTAATTACCGATAATCAGTTAGCACAACAATTACGTTTAAATGGAAATAGTTTATATGTAAAAGGTGTATTATGTGAAATCGTTCTTGATGATTATATGATTTTTACTAATGATAAAAATGAACAACAATTAATGACTGGATGGGTTACACTTTATTGGACACTAATTACATAGACAAGTGAACAAATTAGTTAAAAGAAAGGAATTATAATTATGGTCACTATTAACTCATATTCAGATGAATTTAAAAAACAAATAGTAGCTTTATATCAAAGTGGCAAATCAGTATCTTGCCTTGTTAAAGAATACAATGTTACAAGAGCAGCTACTTACAATTGAATTAAGCAATTTACTAATTCAGGTAGTTTTAAAACTAAAGATAATCTTTCAGATTTAGAAAAACAATTAATTCAAGCAAATAAAGAATTAAAACAGTTACGAATGGAAATTGATATTTTAAAGCAAGCAGCACTAATAATAGGCAGAAAGTAGAGATTATTGCAAATAATAAATCTAAATATAAAATTCGCACAATGTGTCATTTTTTAAAACTCTCTAAATCAACATATTATTTTAATTTAAAGAAAAAAAATAAAATTCAAAATAATATTTATGAACAAGCTGTTATTAGTGCTTTTAAAGAAAATAAAGAAGTTTATGGTACTAGAAGATTAAAAGTCATACTAGCAAACCAAGAAATTTATTTATCACGCAGAAAAATTAAAGAAATTATGAATAAGCATAATTTAATATCAAAATACACTAAATTATCATTCAAAAATTATCATAATAAAGTCAATGATAGTCAAATAACCAATCTTGTTAATAGAAACTTTAATAATAGAATTAAAAATGAAGTTATTGTTAGTGATTTAACTTATGTTCAAGTTAATGGTAAATGAAACTATATTTGCCTATTAATCGACCTATTTAACCGCGAAATTATTGGACATAGTGTTGGAGTTAAAAAAGATGCATCATTAGTATATCAAGCATTTATGCAATCAAATCACTGTTTAAAAGATATTGAAATATTTCATACTGATCGCGGTAATGAATTCAATAATAAAACTATTGATAAACTTTTATTAGCTTTCAACATAACTCGATCTTTAAGCAAAAAAGGATGTCCTTATGACAATGCTGTTGCTGAAGCAACTTTTAAAACTTTCAAAATTGAATTTATTAATGATAAAAATTTTCCATCATTAATCCAATTAAAATTAGAATTATTTGATTACATCAATTGATATAACAACATAAGAATTCACAGTACTCTAAACTACCTAACTCCAGTTAGTTATCAAAAACAAATGTCTACCAAAAAATAGTCCTAAAAAGGGTTGCCATTCCACCTTTAACATTTTCAAAAATAAAAACTTTGGGTTTTATTTCATTTACAAGTCTAATAAATTCAAAAATTAATAAACCTCTAGTATCTTCCAACCCTTTTTGAAAACCAATCGAACTAAAACTTTGACATGGAGAACCACCTACAAATATATCAACTTTATTTTTAAACTTACTACCATCAATATTATATACATCATCATATCATTGATTATCATTTATTTTATAATTTGCAAAGTATGTTTCTTTAACATATTTATCATTATCACAAGCAAATAATATTTCATGTTCAATATCCATTTTTTTAAGCGCTTGTTCAAATGAACCAATACCACTAAAAGAGGTTGCTACTTTTAATTTCATATTCTTACCTCCATTAATTTATATTCAAAAAGAATTATAACAAAATAAACTTATATTTTAGTTTATTTTTATTTTTTATAATATTTATATTTTATATAAAAATTATTTTTAAACGAAATGCATTATTTTATTTTTTTAGTTTTAGCTAAATTTAATGCAATTTTTCGCGCAGCAAATGGATCACGAGGATCATAATGTCAATAATTAGTAAAATATTTTTTAAAATTATTAGGTAATGTTGAAGAAGCAATATTAATAGCATGAAAACGATTAGCTTTTGCTTTTAGTTGTAACATTAAATTAATATTATTTTTAGTAATATTAGCAGATAAAAAATCAGAAACTACCAATAAGTCTGCATTATGATATGTCTTAGATTGCATAATTGTTAAAGCATGACTAATAGCTGGATTAATATTAGTATGTCCTTTAAAACTATGACCTAAAAAATGAATTAGATTGGGAATTGATGAAACTAAATTAGATAAGTCATAAGTTTCAAATTTACCAGAAAAATTAATCATATAGCACGGTCTTTTTTCTTGTAAAGCAATTTTACTAATAGCCAGCGCAATTGATTTTGCAATAATTTCTGGACTATGACTCATTGATTTAGATGTATCAATGCATAAGATAAAAGGGCCTTCACTTTCGGGAATTGGTACTTCTACAACTTCTTCAACAAGATGTTCAGTGGCAACTAAATCCATTGATTCAAACTCTGTAATTGCTAACTTTTCTTCAACAAATTTTTTATAAAAAATGGCATTTAACTCTGGAATAGCAAGATTAACTAATTCTAATGGTAATAAATGTTCTAAATCTTTACCCTCGGTAATTCCTACTATTTCTTTAGGCCATTTTCCTAATGGCTTTAATTCATATTCAATTTGTACTTTTTGATGAATCTGCTTTTCTGTTAAACCTGAAATTCCTTTTCAACGACCAAGTAGTCTAGCAATTTCAATAATAGCTGGATTCTTATTTAAAATTTCACCATATTGTATAATAGTATTTAAATTAATTTTTTTAAAATCATTTAAATCTCCTTCTCAAAATCGTCCAAAAAAATTTCAAGCAAAACCAATAATATGCCTTACTTCATTAATAATTTTAATATTATTACTTCACATTGTTAAATACTTTTGACGCATTTGCATAGTTTCAAATAACTTATAATTTACAATTCTTTGAACAATTAAACTTTCTCAATGTCTTGTAAAATTATCAAAAGTTAATTTACTATTAAGTTTACGATCCTTAAATTTTTCTTGAAAATAATGAAAATAATTAATCATTAGTGAATCAAGAGTTTTTGCCCTAGTGTAAATTTCTTGTCAATTATTTTTTAATCTATCAATACCATTAATCATAACTCAGAAATATAATCGTAATTCTCTTTTAATGATGGGACTAATAACAATATTTTTACTTTTTTCTAAAACTTCATTTAAATAAAAATGACTAATTTGTTGATCAAATTCCGGAGCTAATCAAGCAAAATTTCTTTTAAATCAAGCAAAACTACTTAAATTTGTTTCTGATAAAGACATTTTTTTTAATTTGGTTTCTAAAATTTGTGAAACATGGGATTCAATTAATTCTTCCATACTAATCACCTATTTTAATTAACATCAGAATTATTATTAGTGTCATTAACATTTGGGATAGTTATTGGTGAATCTTCAGTTAGTGATTCTGATGAAAGAGTCTTTTCGGTTTCTGCCTCAGGTATTTGTGAAATTTTATCAAAAAATGCCATTTCTAATAGTGATTTAAATTGTTCATCAAAAAATATAGAATTGGTTTTACTTAAACGATGATATTCTTGTTCAAAATGTACTTTTAATTCATTAATTTGTTGCTTTAAATCTTTAATTTGACTATTAATATTTCCAAATTGTGATTTACTATCAGTATTAGTTAATTCAACTTGAATTATAGAATTATTTGTAATATTTATTAATTCACTAGAATTCTTTAATTGTAGTTCAAACTTCTGATTACCTTCCATTTTACTTAAACTTTTACCATAAAATAATTGAATATTATGACTTTTTTTATTACGTCGTAATAATAACTGAAAATCCTTTCTACTAATAAAACAAATTGGAAATTCATCACTATGTCATAATAAACGATAATATATACCTTTAATTTCTTCAGAAAATGGATTGGAGTAAATAGATGGTTGATTTTGACTATCTTTAATGTTTTCGGCATTATTACTTAATGTTTCCAACTCACTTTCCAGTTCAATCTGATTTTGTTTTAATGTGTAAGTTAAATCTTCACAATATGCTTCATTGAAAAGTTTTGTATATTCTTTTTCTTGAACTTCATTATCTCAAATACAGTAAGGAATAATCAATAAATCAGGCTTATCAGTAGTTGTTCTGCCATTATAATAAGCTGAAGCTTTTATTAATTTTGCAATTTTTTTTCATCTTCGATCAGAAATGTAAGCTTTACCATTAGTTGCTTCTGTTAAAATTTTACGAAAACGAGAAATAAAACTTAATGTTTCTTTGCTTAAAGTAACAGTAGTTTCCAATTCTTTTAATCACTTTTCATATTCAGATGTTTTAATTTGTAATTCAAGCGGAACTTTTACTTCTAAACTAGTAATACTTTCTAGCATATCATTAAAATTTTCTTCATTAGTTAAACCATAAACTATCATTCTAATAATAAAACGATCAAATAAAGCTTCTAAACCTTTACCGCTTTCTGGTAACTCATTGGAAGCTGAAATTAATAGTTTTAATGGTACTTTGATATCAACACCACCATTACGAAAGATTTTTTCATTAATAATAGTTAGTAAAGTATTTTGAATTGAAGGGCCTGCTTTTCAAATTTCATCCAAAAAAGCAATATCAACAGCAGGTAAATATTGATCAATAATTCTTACATAGTTACCTTTTAATAAATCTTTGATTGAGATTGGTCCAAAAATTTCTTCTGGAGTAGAAAAACGATTCATTAAATATTCAAAATTTCGCCCATCATGAAGCGCATATTTAATTCGTCGTGAAATTAATGATTTAGCAATTCCTGGTAATCCTAATAAAAATATTGATTCTCCTGATAATAACGCCAAAATAGCAAGTTTAAAAACAGTTTCTTTTTCATAAACATCAGCGCTAATTACTTTAATTAATTGTTCAATTCGCTTAGAAAGTAAACTATCTGTATTCATTATATTCTCCTTTACTTATTATTTATTCGACACTTAATTCTCTTCTTACATCATCACTTTTAACAATTAATAAACAAGCAGCAATTAATCATAAAACAGTTATTAATAAAACAATAATCATAAATATTGGAACTTCTGCAGAAACAGTTTCATTTACTAATCCATTAACCACTAACAAAATTGTACAAAATACTTCTAAAACTATAAAATAAGCAATTGCTAAAATAATATAAACAATTGATCATCCAAACATAGCACTAGCAGTGCGACCAATCGCTACTGGTAAATAAAATATAAAATTAAATCCCAGAGTTATAATTAAAAATATATAAATTATATAAGTTGGGTTCATGTTACTACCTTTATTACTCAAAATTTGATTAACCAAATTGTTAGCTAAAAAATAAGAAAAAATTAAATGAAAACATGAAACTGTAAGTAACAAAATACGAGCAATATTTTCCATTTTTGAACTTCAATACATTCTTTTAAATTTAATACTATCACTTAATAACGGATTATAAGTAGTAAAACGTTGTTCTTCAATATCTTTAAATGATTGATTATCATTATTTGATTTGATAATACTATTATCAACATTTGACAATGGAGTATTTTTTAAGTCATCTTTTTTTTCTTCCATATATCTAACACCCCTTATTTTTTATTTATATTATAACTTATTTTAGGTATTAAAACTTAATAATAGTATCTGATATAAATCAAAATTATAAGCGTTTAATTTTACAAAATTATTAAATAAACATATTATCAAATTTAAATTTATTTTTTTAAGATATAATATGACAAAATTAAAAAACAAAAAAATAATTATTTAACTTTGACCATCCAAAATTAAATAATTATTAAAAATATTTTTTAAATAAATAAGAAATTATAAATCAATATATAAAATAAAATATTTTGGTGATTCACTAAAGATAATACTTAATATATTTTAAAAACAAAATACCTAATGAACATAATAACTGTTAATTATTTCACATTTTTGGATTGCATCTCAAAAATTATTATTTTTTATTTTTACTTTTAAACCAATAATTAAAAAAGTTAATGCAATAGTAAAAAATCCAAAAATTGGAGTTAAAATTATACAAAAAATAACTCCAATTTGTAACTGAACTCAATCATAATAACCATCATAATTATGAATTACTGATGAACATATATTTTCTGCAGAATGATTTAAAATATAATTTACACTCATATAATTTAATAAACTAAATCCATTTGTTATTTCTAGTGTTATTTCTATAATAAGTCTTTTTTCTTTATATAATTTAAGATTTTCAAAAAAACTTTTATCAAAACTTGAAAAACCAATTAACATTAAACCAATTACCATAATTAAAATAGTTAAAATAAATAAAAATAAGGTTGCTAATTTTAATTTTTTATATTTTTGCAATATCATTTATAATTTTCCTTTCAAAATAAAAACCCATTTGCTTTTATCTCAACAAACAATGGGTTAAAAACTACTATATTATTTATATTTTTTATACATAAGAATAATAACAAATTTATATTAATTTTACAATTAATAACCTATATAATTAAAACTATTTTATATAAGTAGTATGAATATTAAATTATAGTTATCAAAATTTAACCCATTTTCATAAAATCAACACTTATTTTTAAGTATTTAAATTCACTTTACTTTAAAAGTAAAATTAAAACTATGGGGCTTGGGAACATAGTCACTGCTTATCAAATCTTTTCCAATATGAAATCTAATTTTTTTAATATCATTAGTATTAATAATATCAGTTGCCTTTAATGATAAATTATTACCATCAATATCTAAAAAACTAAAAGCACTTAACTCATTAATTTGCACCTTTAAAGCTTTAACAAAATATCCTTTAAAAGTAGCAAGTGATTTAATAACAAGATTTCAATTAATATTTGGATCAACCGTCGAATCAGGATAATCTAATAAGAAAAAAGTAGAATTATTTTTTGCAAATTGATACATTTCTTGTCAATATTTATTTTCTAAAAAAGTTTCTAGATCACCAATATTAACATAATCATTAACATTAATATTTTCAATACTATTATTTATTGAATTTGAAAAACCAAAATAATAACTCAATTCCTTATATTTAAAATGATTACCACTATTATCACTAGTCAATAATACATGTGGAGGACTATATTTTATTAATGATTCATCACTATCTACTGCTTCTTGTACCATACTAAAAGGAACAAAATCAATAGGATTAACTTTAAGATAATCAATAACCTCTTCAATACTTGTTGGTTTTAAATCAATGAAATCATAAACAACATTTGGATTAGAAACATATGTTATATAAAAAGGTTTTAATGGAAAATTTGAAGAATATGAATAAAGATTAACATATTCTTTGGAACTATTCACAGCATTACCAACATAATTTAATTCGGGATGATGAACTAATTCGAAATATGGTTCAATAGTAGCTACATCATTAAAATCAATATCTGCTAAAGGAATTGTTGATATTATTGGATAAAGATGAGTATCACTAGCAAATTCTTCTTTATAATCATTAATAAATTTATTAATTTCATCTTCGATTGTTTTATAAACAACAGTATTATCAATTTTATCCGCATAATAAAAATTAGTTGGTAAATAACCATGTGTTCATTGTTCTTGCAAATAATCACTACCATTTGGAAATTTTCCTGAAATATGTTTACTAAATTTTCCTTCAAATTGATTAAACATCATAAATTTTTCATAAAATTTAGCAGTATTTTTAATTAATGCAATTACTGGTATTTTAAATTCAATAAATGAAGATTGTAACTTTAATTTTAAATCAAATTTAGTAACACCATCAGTTTTAATTAAACTCTTATCTAATTCATCATTACTATTAGGTTTATAAAAAGTGAAATCATAATTAGTAATATTAGTTGGAAAAAAACTATCTCATCAAGATTCTTTTATTAATAAATCAAAAACTTGTTTTTTTGATTCTTCTTCAAAAAATGGCAAACGTAAATCTTTATTACTACTATCAATTGGAACATCATTCATATCAACAACAATTGATTCTTCTGGAATATTTTGTTTAAAATAACCAATATTAAAAGCACTCTGCATAGCAAGAGCAATAAAAAAAGTACTAATTGCTAAACCAATTATCATAATTAAAGAAATAGTTATTGTCAGAAAAGTTTTTTTTACTTTTACTGGTTCTACTTTACCAGTAACGTATTTAGTAATATTATTTAGTTTTCTTCAATCATCATTATCTTTCTTTTTAGCCATATATTATTCACCTAAATTTCCATTATCTAAAACTTAATTCATACATTTTAATAATACTTTTAATTAAATATTTTTTATTTTCAATAGTATTTAATCATCAATGCAAAATAGCAATTCATCATAATAAGAGTGCTATAACCGCGAAAATCAATACTGTCATTCGATAAGGACTGTCACTATAAGAAAACATAAAAAAACTAATACCAATAATTATTAAATTAACAATAGAACCAAATATTAAAAAAAATAAACAACTTAAACCAATACCTCTAATAGTTTTAGATAAAAAAACGGGTAAAATCATAATTAAAATTATAAAAGCAAATAAAACAGTAACTAACATTGCTACTACTTTTAATATTGCACTTTGAAAAACTGGTGCTGATGGTATACCAGGAAGATTAGCAACCAATTGACCAAAACCAATGCCATTAAAAAAAATCAAACCAATTCAAAAAATTTGAATAATTAAAATAAATATTCGCGAAAAACCATCACCAAGACTAGTAAAATAAATTCTTGTTAAATTTAAATCTAATAATGAAGGTAAAGGAGTTTCCTTTAATTTCTTTAACTCTTTTTGACCAATAAGATTACTTGTAATTAAAAATTGTTTATCTAATGATTTATCCATATCTTTCACCCATCCTATAAAATAATTATAATGCATTTTATTTAAAAACTATATAGTTAACTTATATCCAAATTTTAAATCTATAAAATAATTAAATTATTATTTTAAAATAAATACAAACATAATTAATAATATCTATTTTAACTACAAGTAATATGAAAAATAAACAATAATTTTCAATAGTTATTGTTTATTTTAATAATATAGTATTGTTTAAATATTTTTTTGATTATATGGAGTGTCCAGAAATACTTACACTTGCTAAGTGTGAATGAGAATCTGATAAATCTATTGAATTTATTTGTTTTCACTTATCAACTTCATTATTTAGACTTTCTATATTTTCATCACATACAGATTGTAATTCAATATTATCCATAATTAATATTTCTTCTTCATTATTTATATTTATTAATTCTTGTGATTTATTTGCATTATTTCTTTCTAAGTTATTATTTGATTTAAAATTAGTTCTAATTTTTTTAAAAATAAAACCTATTAAGCCTCCAACTAAACAAAGAGGTAAAATAGGTAAAATTCAAAAAGACATTGAAACTAATTTATTGTTTTCAACTTGCTCTGACTCTAATTTAAATGTTGCCAATTGTTCTTGATTAAATCATGAAATTTGTTCTTCTGACAGTTCTGCTTTTTGTATTGGAGTTAATAACAAAATTTGTTCTAATGATAATGATTGAATTTCTGATTTTGATAATAATTGCATTGGTTTTGAATTAAATTCTTCAACTTGTTTTACTGTTGTTGAAGCAACTGTTGTGCTATTAAAATACTTATTTATTTTTCCCTCAAAAATTTTTCGTTGTTCTGCTGTAAAAAAATGAATTTGTTTTTCTGTAAAATTTAAAATTTGTTCTTGATTAAATCATGAAATTTGGTCAGGAGTGAATGATTGAATTTGTTCTGGTGTAAATGATTGAATTTGTTTTTCTGTAAATTCTCGAATTTGTTCACTTGTCTATGTAATTAGTGTCCAATAAAGTGTAAACCATCCAAATTGATGTAATCAAATAATTCTAATTTTAATTGGATTAATGATGTAAAATTTTTATCATTAATAAATTCAATTTTGAAAGTTTTAAAAGTTGCTTCAGCAACAGCATTGTCATAAGGACATCCTTTTTTGCTTAAAGATCGAGTTATGTTGAAAGCTAATAAAAGTTTATCAATAGTTTTATTATTGAATTCATTACCGCGATCAGTATGAAATATTTCAATATCTTTTAAACAGTGATTTGATTGCATAAATGCTTGATATACTAATGATGCATCTTTTTTAACTCCAACACTATGTCCAATAATTTCGCGGTTAAATAGGTCGATTAATAGGCAAATATAGTTTCATTTACCATTAACTTGAACATAAGTTAAATCACTAACAATAACTTCATTTTTAATTCTATTATTAAAGTTTCTATTAACAAGATTGGTTATTTGACTATCATTGACTTTATTATGATAATTTTTGAATGATAATTTAGTGTATTTTGATATTAAATTATGCTTATTCATAATTTCTTTAATTTTTCTGCGTGATAAATAAATTTCTTGGTTTGCTAGTATGACTTTTAATCTTCTAGTACCATAAACTTCTTTATTTTCTTTAAAAGCACTAATAACAGCTTGTTCATAAATATTATTTTGAATTTTATTTTTTTTCTTTAAATTAAAATAATATGTTGATTTAGAGAGTTTTAAAAAATGACACATTGTGCGAATTTTATATTTAGATTTATTATTTGCAATAATCTCTACTTTCTGCCTATTATTAGTGCTGCTTGCTTTAAAATATCAATTTCCATTCGTAACTGTTTTAATTCTTTATTTGCTTGAATTAATTGTTTTTCTAAATCTGAAAGATTATCTTTAGTTTTAAAACTACCTGAATTAGTAAATTGCTTAATTCAATTGTAAGTAGCTGCTCTTGTAACATTGTATTCTTTAACAAGGCAAGATACTGATTTGCCACTTTGATATAAAGCTACTATTTGTTTTTTAAATTCATCTGAATATGAGTTAATAGTGACCATAATTATAATTCCTTTCTTTTAACTAATTTGTTCACTTGTCTATGTAATTAGTGTCCAATAAAGTGTAACCCATCCAATAGTTTCTTTATATACTTTTGGAACATTATTGATTTTTAATTTAACTTATTTAATACCATTAATTTTTATTAAAAAACCTTTTTCAAGATCAGTTTTTGCTATACACATGTTATTAATAACCTTAGTATTGATACTTTTTGTATTAGTACTTTTTAATTACTTTAATATTAGAAATTTTCAAACTATTCCTTTTAAAGATTTATGAACAATTCCTTGAGCAGGTATTGGTTTAAGTTTACTTACTATTTTTTGATATGGCTTAAAAAATTTATGAGTTAATCCTCCACAATTATCAAAAAAAACTAATGATTATAGTAAAAACAAAAAAGAAGAAATTAAAAGTGATGATTTACCATCATATGAAGATTTACAATTGCAATTAAAAACGTTAAAAAAACAATTAAAAGAAGTTAGAAATATTAAAACTAAGAAATAATAAAAGTTATTTTAGACTTTTAATTAGATCATTAGCAAACTTTGTTTTTTTGATATTTGTTGTTCGTTGATTACTAGAGTTAGGTGAATTTATTTCATTTTTACTTGAGTTTAAAATTCATGATTGCAAATATTCTTTCACTTCTAGATTCTCAAAAATTATCTATAAATTATCTATACATTCAATTTTAGCACCATTTTCTATTAGAAACTTAACTCCCTCTATATTATTATTATCAGCAATTAGGATTAGGACAGTTTTACCATTTTGATTTGTATGATTAATATCAGCGTTATTTTCTACTAAAAATTTAACTATATTTAAATATCCTTTTTTGGCGGCTTTTAATGGAGTATTACCACTAGTATTTTTATCTGGATAAGAAGTCACTTTACCGGTAAGTTTTTTACAAATGGAATATTTAAAGTTTCTATAATTGACATTGGCGCCATTTTTACTAATTTCATAGTTTTTTTAAATTACCTTCTTCAATAGCAATCATTAATTTCTCATTTTTAGTCATATCTTTTAATGCTCCTTTTTTTATTAATTTAATAAAAATCCTATTATAGAAATATCTATAATAGGAATAAACAATTATTAAATTAATAAAATTATAATTTATTTTTTTAATCTATCAATTAATATGCTTTTTTGTATTTTTAAGGTTTTGAATATTTAATTAAAAATAATTTAAAGAATATAAATAAATGATTATAAAATAAGTATTTTGTATAGTTTGATTTTAATTATTATTTTATAGTAGTGTATTATCAATAGTAATTATAATATTTGCAAAATTAGCCTTTTAATAGATTTATTTATTAATAAGGTTTTTTAATATTATAATTTATATTTTAAATTAACATTATTATGAGGAGAAATTTTAATGCCAAGATTAGAACATTTAGAAAAAGAAAGAATAAACAAATTTCTTATTTTACTAAAAAATAGTGATGAAATAAAGATTTTTTTTAATGATTATAAAGAAATCATATTAAATGGTGAATGTCAATATATGAATTTTTTTTATGATTTAGATGAATTTTTAAAAAATAAAGAAAAAATTAGAGAACAATTAAGAACAGAAACAGTTCCTGATAATAAAAAAATAAAAAAATTAAATTCTATTTTTTTAAAAAAGGAAAATAATAAAAAAATGTTTTTAATAAAAAACTTAGAAAAGAAAGCAAATATGTTGGAAGAAATACATAATATTTTATTAGAACTACGTGATAATGCACCAAAACGGGAAATGGAACATATTATTTATTTAAAAATATTGTTATTATATTTTAATGATACTACTATAGAAGGCAAAACGTTAGATTTTTCTGAATATGAACAATGAGCAAAGATATTTATTGAATTTGCTAATATAAGAATGAATGAACTTGAAGGAATTGATTTAGAAAATATTAAAATAATAACTTATGCAGTACAAACTTTATTTTTAGATGTATTTCGTGATGAAACTTTTCAAAGAAAATATAATTTAAATATTGAAAAAGAAAAGTCTAAATTAGAAATAGAAGATGTAATATCTTTTAATCTTTTTAATGATGCACTTGAAATTATAAATACTAAAATATTTAAAACATATATGGAACAATTACCTATTTTTACCAAAAAAATACCGAAATATATTAGAGAAATATCAATTATTAAAAAATACGATATACTGGTTGATTATAAATTGTTTCTTCTTAAAAGAAATGAAATAAGAGAGACTATTGATACAGTCACAAAGATATCAAAAGAATTACTTGAAAGAAATGAACAATATAAAAATAAAATTAAAAAGAAAGAAAATAAAAATAATACTTTTTCTTTATCAAAAATGGAAGTTGAATTAGTAGCAATAGAAGAAATAATTAATACACTTAAATTAATTGAAGAATATAAACATTCTAAATTTATTTTTGCAATTCGTGGTATATGAAATCTTATTTTAATTTTATATTTAAAAGAAACAAATCATAATAAAGAAATAAAAAATGAAGAATTTCAAAAATGAATAGATAACTTTATTAAAGTATGTAAAAACCAGAGATTTTATATTACAGAACGCGAGAAATTTAAAAATTTAAGTAATTTTATTGAAATTCTTCAAAATTTTAAAAAAAATATTGTTACAAATAAAGAATTTCAAGAAGAAGTGGCAATCACAGTTATTAATGAAAAAGATTTTCCTGAAAATATAAGTTTGATTAATAATACCTCTAGTGTAGTAACAAATTTAGAAAATAGACCATTTAATATGTAAAGTTTATTTTTTTATTTTAACAAAATATATTGTATAAAATAGAAATAAATTATGATTTTAATAATAATTTTCCCTTTACAAATGATTATAATAGGTGTATTATTTTTAGGAATTATATATTTGTAAAATTAAGCCCGTTAATAAATTAAATTTATTAGTGTGGCTTTTTATTATTTTTATATAATTCATTAGCAAACAATATTAATTAAAAACAAATTAAATATGTTAAGGAGAAATTTAAGTGTCAGAGTTAGATTTTTTATTTAATGAAGAAAAAGTAGAACAATTTATTAAAGAAGCAAAAAAAGATGAACAAATGAAAAAATATAATAAATCTTTTAATGATTTAAATGAAATTTTAAAACAATATTATAGTTGTTTAGATAGATATAATGCTTTTATAAATTCAAACAATAATAGAGAATTAAATTTAAAAAATAAAATCAGAAAATGATTTTTGTCAAAAAATATTCAATTTTAAAAACAAAAAGAAGTTTAGCAGAAAAAAAATTACGATTTGCTGAACATAATATTTATTGGAAAATATTATCCTTATATTTTGATGATAATTCTTTAAATGGTAAAAGATTATATTTTTATGAATATAAACAATGAGCAAATATATTTATTGAATTTGCTAATATAAAAATGAATGAATTACAAGGATTTGATTTAGAAAATATTAAAATAATAACTAATACAGTACAAACTTTATTTTTAGATGTATTTCGTGATGAAACTTTTCAAAACAAACATGAATTGGAAGTTATAGAAGTAAAAAATTTAATGGAAAAATTTATTTATGAAACAATTAATAGTAAAGAAATATTAAGTTTTCAAGTAGCATTTGCCAGTTATAAATTAGTTAATGAACAATATAATAATCTAAAAGATAATCAAGAATTGGTTTTAAAAGAAATTGATTTAAAAATAAAAGTTATTACAGATAAAATAGAAAAAAATAATATGAAATTACGAAAAATAAAAAACATATGATTTTATAAGATTTGAAAATGTAGACAGTTAAAAAAAGTAACAAAAATTGAGAAATTAAATTAGGTGAAAAGATTGCAGAAAAAGATTTTTTTTAAAAAAATTTAAAGATCTTCATACTAAATCACTAGATAAGTCAGCACTTAAAAAAGCAGAATTGGATTTATCTTCTAAACTATTAGCATTTTATTTAGAACAAAAAAAATCTAAAAATTTAAAGTTTTCTGAATACAAAGTGTGAAAAGTCGAATTTGTTGCTACATGTGAAAAAGTAATTAAAAATCTTGGATTTAATAGTTTAAAAGTAGAGTTAATTAGTAATTTTGCAGTAACTTTATTTAAAGATGTTTTAAAAAATATTGAACTTCAAAAAAAAATACGAAATTAAAGTTATTAATGATGATAAATCATTATCATCTCAATTAGATTCTGATACATGTCTTGTTTCTGAAAGCTGCATTAGTGAGTGAAGTGATAGTTTCGGTGAAAGTATTAATATTGATATGGATATTGACTTTCATTCTCCTAAACAAACAGTTGTAGCATAAGTTATTAATAAAATAAATTATTAAAATTATAGATATTGAATTTATTTATAAAACATAAATAAATTATCGGATTAAATAGTGGGTTATAAGAGATATATTTGAACTAATGGAAAGAATGATTAAAATGGATATTAAACTTATAAACAAATGAGAAGTAATAATTAAATTAATAATATATTCACAAGCAATAAAAGAATATCAAGAGTATTTTAATATTTTACAAGAATTAGAAAAAGAACGTATAACTAGATTAGAAGATCTTGAAAATAAAAAACAAGAAATAATAGAAAAAATAAATAATAAACAATTAGTAATTCCGATTATTACTGCATTATTAAATTGTTGAAGAAGAAATAAAATTCAAGATTTTGATTTTTTGATTAAAAAATTGAAAGTTAAAACTCCTCATAATAATATGAGAAAAGTATGACGTAATGTTTGAAAAGAAATATTAACTTATTATTGTGATGATGATTTAACTAAGACAATTAATTCCGAAGAGTTTAAAGAATGACAGGATAAATTTATTGAAAATTGTGAATCATTAATTGAAAAATGAAAAGGTAAAGAAAAATATAAATTGATATTAGATACTTGTAAAAAATTATGTGAGATTGTCAAAAGTTTAGTAAATGATGTATGTAGTGATCATGAATTTCAAAGAAGTGAATCATTAAATATTATTGGTAATAATATATTTTTACAAGCAAATATTGCTAAAGAAAATGAGTCTACTGATTTATTAAATAATAATTGAAAAGAAGAAATTAGAAGAGACTCAAATCACTTAATGCCAAAAACTGAAAAACCTTGTTGAAGAAGATATGTAATTAGAAGATAATTAGCAAAAAAATAAATATATATTTAAATAAATTAAAAAATAAGTTTTAACCCCTTGTTATTTTTTACTTTTATATGCTATTATTGTATAGGTAACGGCTCGGTAGCTCAGTTGGTAGAGCATTCGCTTGAAGAGCGAAGTGTCAGTGGTTCGAATCCGCTTCGAGCCACCATTATTTAAAATATAGGCAATTAAGCCTTTTTTTTAATTATTTTTCTTAGATTTAGGTTTAAGTTAAAATTTTAGGTATAATAGTGTCATTAGCAATTTTAAACAATTAATAATTCTAGAAAGAAGGGTATTAGTGTCTAAAATTTTAGTTTTAAATAATGCGAAAATAATTAGCATTAAGAAAATAATAAATAATGGTTTTTTAGTAATTAAAGATAATTTAATTTTCCAAATTAATGAAGGAAAGTATAATTATGAATTTCAAGATGCTCAGGTTATTGATTGTCATAATCAAACAATAATACCTGGTTTTATTGATTTACATGTACATGGAGGTTATGGCTATAGTTTAATGGATGGTACCATTGAATCAATTAATAATTTTGCAAAATTAGTTCCAAAAGAGGGAGTAACAAAGTTTTGTTATGCAACAGTTACTGCCAGCAAAAAAGAAATTGATAATGTTCTTTCAGTATTTGCTAAGTATATGAAAACAGAAAATAAAGGTAACAAGGCACGAATTATTGGTGCATATTTAGAAGGACCTTTTATCTCAGAATTACAAAAAGGAGCACATACTCCGTCATTACTTCATGTTCCTGATCTTAATTTAGTAAAATCTTGAAATATAATTAGTAACAAAAATTTAAAATTTATTGTTTATGCTCCTGAGATAGATCCTAATTTAAATAATAAAAATTCAAATTTTATTTCTTCATTAATTAAAAATAACATTATTCCTAGTGTTGGTCATAGTAATGCTACTTTTAAAGAAATAACTAAAACTGTTGAATATGGTTTAACGCATATTACCCATCTTTATAATGCAATGAGCCCCTATAATCATCGTGATCCTGGTGTTGTTCCGGCATCATTATATTATGATCAATTAGTTACTGAGTTAATTTGTGATGGAATTCATGTTGATATTGATATTTTAGCAATAACATATAAAATTAAAGGTGCCGATGGAATTTGTATGATTACTGATGCCATGAGTGCGAAAGGACAGCCTGATGGTAAGTATTTATTGGGACCATTACCTGTCATTAAAAGTAATAATAAGGTTACTGTTGAAGCAACCGGAAAATTAGCAGGCAGCATTGCAACAATGATTGCTGGTTTTAAAAATTTATTAAAAATTACTAATAATAATTGACAAGATTGCATCAAAATGGCTTCTTATAATAGTGCTAAACAAGTAGGAATTGCAAATAAAACGGGTGATATTGTTATTGGTAAATTAGCAGATATTATTGTATTAACTAAGAATAATGATATTTTTTTAACAATATGTGAAGGAAAAATTGCATATCAGCAAGAATAAGTAAGTAATGTAAGGGGTTTTTAAATTATGAAATTAATTATTTTAAAAGATAAAACTGAGGTTGCTCAATTATTAAGTAAAATTATTATTGATATTATTAAAGTTAAACCAAATGCTATTTTAGGATTGGCAACGGGAAGTAGTCCAATTGAAACATATGATTTATTAATAGCAGATGCAAAAAATAACAAAAGAGATTGATCAAAAGTCGTAACATTTAATTTAGATGAATATGTTGGTTTAACTCCAGATCATGTAAAAAGTTATCGTTATTTTATGAATCATCAATTATTTAATCATATTAAAAGTCTTAATTTAAAAAATACGTATGTTCCTAAAGGTATTGGTGATTTAGACCAAAATGTGGAAGATTATGAAAAATTATTAAAAGAAAAAGGACCAATTGATTTACAAATATTGGGCTTAGGTACTAATGGTCATATTGCTTTTAATGAACCAGGTACTCTTGCAAGTAGTAAAACACATGTTGTTAATTTAACTAAAGAAACAATTGAAGCTAATAAAAGATTTTTTTCTAAAGTTGAAGATGTACCAACCAAAGCTGTTACGATGGGTATTCATACTATTTTACAAGCTAAATTGATTGTTTTAATTGCTACAGGAACTAATAAAGCACAAGCTATTCGAGAGTTAGTTGAAGGTAAAGTTTCTCCAAATTATCCATGTACTTTTTTACAAAATCATGATGATGTTACAATTATTATTGATGAAGAAGCAGCAACATTATTAAAGCCAACTATATCAAAAAAAAAATTAACTTAAAGGAGAAACAAATGGAACGTAAAAAGATTATTATTGGAAATTGAAAAATGTATAAAAATATAGAAGAAACTCAATTTTTTTTAAATGAATTTAATAAATTATTAAAAACTAAAACTATTAAATATGATTATGGAATAGCAGCTAGTTTTACTAATTTACCTTTATTAAAAATGAATAAAACTTCTGCTTTAATTATTGCAGCTCAAAATTGTCATTATGAAACCGAAGGTGCATATACTGGTGAAATTTCAATTAAGATGCTAAAAGATATGATGGTTAGTCATGTTATTATTGGTCATTCTGAACGCAGAATGTATTTTAATGAAGTAGATGAAACAATAAATAAAAAATTACATTCACTATTTAATGCTAATATTATACCAATTTTATGTTGTGGTGAAACTTTAAACCAATATGAAAATAAAAAGACTAATGAAGTAATTAAAAATCAAATTAAGTTAGCATTAAAAAATATTAAAGCAGAAAATATTGCTAAGTTAGTAATTGCCTATGAGCCAATATGAGCAATTGGTACTGGTAAAACAGCAACAGCTCAACAAGCTCAAACGGTTTGTAAAATGATTCGTGAATTTATTAGTGAATTATATAATAAAAATGTTGCAGAACAAGTACGTATTCAGTATGGTGGTTCAGTAAAACCCGATAATATTAAATTAATACTTTCTGAACCTGACATTGATGGTGCATTAGTTGGAGGTGCTTCATTAGTACCACAATCTTTTTTTGATTTACTAATTTAACTCTATTTAAATTACTAATAAAAATAAGGAGTTAACTAAACATGGAATTATCAAAGATACAAATTAAAAGTATGTGAACAAAACTAACAAAAAAAATTAAACATCGTGCCTTTCCGGCAACCACTTTTGTCAATGCTTTTAGGAATAAGTCAGAAATTTTAGCATTGTTTAGTAAAAATGGTGAAGACACTAATCAATTAGAACAAATTGGCTTTATTATTTGTACTAAAACTATTTTTGCTTCTAGTAGTGATAGTATTGTTAGTGACAAAGGTATTATTACTAATGAATATTTTACTGGTGAAGTAATTGATGTTAATAATACTCTTATTCCTAATACTTATATTCATTTAGTTAAAGTTAATAGTGGACCAATCGTTATTAACGATATTCCATTATATTTAACCATCAATGAAAGTCATCATCAATCATTAGTTAATAATAAAATTGGTGCTAAATTATTTACAAATAGTTTGATGAAACAATTAAATTATAAAACTTCTAATTTTAGTTCTATTTCTATTACTGAACAAAATTTTATTGTTGTTCTTAATAATTTAAAGATAAATAGAAAACAAATATTGCAAAGTGAATGTATCATTAATTCTTTATTAGAACAAAAATTATCATTAGAACAGTTAATTTTATTGCAAAATAAAAAAGAATATAGTTATTTAAAAAAATTTAATGAAGTTGAATTACAAGAAATTATTAATTTGCAAAAAATAGCAGTTGTTGCTATTAAAACTAATAAAGATCAGCGAAAAATAACATTAATAGCAGGTAATAAACAACGAATTGAAAACTTTTTTATTAATGCTAAAAAACCAATCATTATTGCTATTAATGCTATTAATAAAAAAATTAGAGCAATTAATCAGCCTGAAAATATTCAACCAATAGCACCGATAACTAATATTACTAATTATCAACATTTATGACAATTACAAAAAATTCATAAAGAACTATTGAAGTCATTTTCAAAATGGCGGATAGTATCTCAAGATATATTAGAAAATTTATCGCAGACTTTTGCTTATGGTTATTATTCAGAAGTCATTGATAATTTGAAAATTACTCATTATTCTTTTAATAATGATTTATTAGATTATAATTTAATGGAAATTAAAGGACACAATTTATTAGCTAATAGTAGTAATACTATTTTATTTCTTTCTAATAATATTAGTGATAATCCTAGTATGGTTATTTTATTAAGTGAAGATTTAAAATCAATTTGTGATTTAAAAACAATAATTACTAAAATTACTAAAAAGCAATCTATTAAAATAGTCTTTAAAAAAGATATTGTTATTTTGAGTACTGTTCATTATCAATGTATTACTGATTTTATTACTAAAATGATTACTATTTTTAAATCTGATAATTTTAAACATCAGTTGCAAGTTATTAAATAAAATATGAGGTGAAATTTATGAAAACAAAACAACCAATATTACTATGTATTTTAGATGGTTTTGGTATTGCAAAAGCTTGTGCAACTAATGCCATTAGTTCTGCAACAAAACCTAATTTGGATTATTTATTAAAAACTTATCCGCATACTGAAGTTTCAGCTTCTGGCCTTGCAGTTGGTTTACCAGAAGGACAAATGGGCAACTCTGAAGTTGGACATTTACAAATTGGTGCCGGTAGAGTAATTTATCAGTCATTAACATTAATTAATAAGTCAATCAATGATAAAACATTTTTTAAAAATGAAACAATATTGTCAGCAATTAATCATGCCAAAAAGAATAATAGTAATGTTCATATTATTGGTTTACTAAGTGATGGTGGAGTACATGCTCATATTAATCATATTTTGGCATTATTAGAAATTGCTAAACAACAAAATTTTAAGAATGTTTATGTTCATGCTATTTTAGATGGTCGTGATACAAAAGCTGATATTTCTAAAATTTATATTGAACAGTTATTAAAAACTATGAAACAATTAGGTGTTGATATGCTTGCTACTATTTCAGGAAGATATTATGCTATGGATCGCGATAAACGTTGAGATCGTTTAAAAATAGCATATGATGTAATAGTTAATCATGAAGGCGCTTCATTTATTGATCCTATTGCTTATGTTAATGCAGAATATAGTGCTGGTCGTAATGATGAATTTATTATGCCTGCTTATAATTCTGAAATTAATAATGGCAATATTACTAATAACGATAGCATTATTTTTGCTAATTTTCGTCCTGATCGTGCAATTCAATTAGCATCAGCATTAACAAATAATAAATATGATTTTAATATTAGTATGAAAATACCAACATTAAAAAATACTTTTTTTATTTCAATGATGGAATATGCTAAAAGTGTTAAACCACAAGGTGTTATTTTTCCACCTATATCAATGCTTGATGCTTTAGGGGAATGATTAAGTAAAAATCAATATCATCAATTACGAATTGCTGAAACTGAAAAATATGCACACGTAACTTATTTTTTTGATGGTGGTGTTGATGTTGAATATCCACTATCAACAAGAATTTTAATTCCTTCACCAAAAGTAGCAACTTATGACTTAAAACCAGAAATGAGTGCTCGCGAAATTACTACTCGTTTAGAAAGTGAAATTTCTAAAAACATATATGATGTTATGGTTTTAAATTTTGCTAATCCAGATATGGTTGGTCATACTGGTGTTTTAAATGCTGCCATTGATGCGATTGATGTTATTGATGAATGTCTTGGAAAATTGTATCAAGCAATAAAAAAAGTGAATGGTATTTTAATGATTACTGCTGATCATGGTAATGCTGAAATCATGATTGATAAAGAGGGTAATCCTAATAAAAAACATACATCGCAACCAGTACCATTTATTATTTGTAAAACAGGATTAAAATTAAAATCAGGTGGTTGCTTAGCAAATATTGCTCCAACGCTATTAGACGTTTTGGGTTTAGTTAAACCAACTGTTATGACAAGTGAGTCTTTAATTATTAAATAAAAATATATTGATTTTTTCTTTTTATTGATAAGTGCTTGTTTTAAGAATATAAAAGTATTAAAATATAGGCATATGAATTAAATATAGTGTTTCCCCTTTTATTTTTTTTAAATAAATATAAGGGGTTTATTATATTTAGCTTTTATATTTTGGAAATTTATACATTTATTAAAAATTATGGAGGTAGAGTATGCCATTATCAGAGACAGTAGAATATCGAGAACTTAATGATTTTCTACAAAAATCATTAAGTTCTAAAAAAGATGAATCATCACCCAATATAACTTTAAATAGTTTGGAAGTTAAGATTGATGATATAAAAACACAATTGGATAGTAGTTTAAAAGAATATATTATTGAACTTGTATATGTAGATGAAAAGGGACGTTTAGTAAAAAAAACTAATGATGAAAACGTTAGTATTATTCAACAACCACCTTTAGTAATTAATAGTGATCAATTACAACAACTAGTAATAGTAAAAGAAAAATTAGATAGTTCTCTAGTACATTTATATCGAACTAAAAAAGAAAATGATAAGATTATTCTTGAATATTTAGGTAAAAAAGAATTACCAGCATTATTATTAAAAACTGAATCAGAATCCAATAATTTAAATAATGAAGAATATAAAGAAGAGTTAGATGATCTTAATGTTAATATTATAAAAAGATCTGAAGAGCCTATGAAATTATCATTTGCTGAAAATGGAACGTGTTATTTGTTTATTGATAATAAAAACAAAACAATTGTTCCTGTAGATGTAAATGATGCTAAGGAATTTAAAAACTTTGTAGCCAAAAAATGTCCTCGTAATGGTAGTATAAATATTGAAGTTGATAAAAATGGAAAGATTTTGTTTGCATATATTATTGATAACCAGACTCATAAGAGGAAAGATATAAAAATTGCTGAAAAATTAATTGATACTTTTGAAAGAGTAATTAGTACAGCCTCTTCTTTACATTCACAACATTCACAAAATAATTCTGTTGCACCTAAAAAAGAAGTACAAAGTAATAATTCTTTTCCTGCAAAGGAAGTTAATGGTACTGAACCACCATCAAAACCAGTAGAACAAAGTGTTAAGTCAGTTTTATCTACACCAACACCATAAATGTAATAATTAAAGGAGAAAAATAAAAATGCCACTAATGAAAAATTTTAAATGATTTACAAACATTATGAGAAATATATATCAATCAGAAATAAGTGATGTTGAAGATATTGCTATTGAAGTAGAGGATGACCTATATTCAAAAAAGAATACACTTAATATTTTAAAGAATTCTTCTTTCAAGATTAATCCATTAAAAGTAAAAAAAATAGTTAGTTTAAATCAAGATGGAAAATTTGTTGTTGATAGTGGTTCATTAGTTAATACTATATTTATTAGTGATGAATCATTAACTCAAAATGATCAAAGTTTATTTAAAAAAGACCAATTAGTTTTCGTTGAAGATGAAACTGACAATACTAAAATTAAAATATATAAAATTTTATTTGATGAATCTGAAGGTGAAATAAGACCTGAATTAGGATTATTAGGAAGTATAAAATTATCAGAATTTAATGGAATTTTTATAAATTCTGGACTGTTTAAAGAAAATGATGTTTTAATTAATCAAAAGATTAATAATTTATTAGATGCTCCACAGTTGCGAAATCCATTTGAACAACCAAACCCAGTTTGAGATGTGGAACACTATAAAATTAATGATTATTCTTCAAATAGCACAATGATTGAAAATTTTAAAAAACATTTAAACTTAGTGAATGTTGAAAAAGACTATTTTATTTATCGTCAAGGAAATGAAATTTTTATTAAAAATGTTACTGATCCAAATGATACTTTTATAATCTCAACAACTGCTAAAAATATTACTGATAATGATATTTTTTATTTAAATAAAAAGATTAACGAAAATGGAGAAACTTTTTGAGAAACCTATAAAATAACAAAAAAACCTGTTCTAGGATGGTTATATGATAATGTAAAATATCAAGCATATGAATTTAATCCTTTAACCGACCAGCAATTTGATGATTTAAAAGCATTAAGTATTCCTCCACAATTAGGATTTACTATAGAACCAACAATTAATAATGGATTAGCATCTCTTCTTAAAGAAGAGCAACAAGAAATTGATTTAGTTGCTATGCGTTTTTTAGTAAATGCACCAGAAGTGTTACCAGAAGATTTACCTGAACCTTTACAGATTGCAAATAATATCTCTGAAACATTGCAAAATAATAGCATAGAAGGTTTGTATAGTTTAGTAATAGAAGATGGTAAAATAAAAATATCAGATGCTAAATCAGATCCAGAAAATGTAATTTTTGAACAAGAACTTTCTCAAGAAAATAAAAATATATGAAATAATGATATAGAAGTTGCTGGTAAGTATCAAAAAGTATACTTTGCGAAAAACCCAAGTAATAATTTAGTAGAAAAATGAGTAGTTATTGCTGATCAAAATCAACTACAATGTATTGGAACAATTTCTTTATCGGAATTAAGAAAAAGTTTTGCAAATAATAATTTATTTCCTGATGGATTAAAGGGTATTCACTGTGGAGAAAATGGAGCACAAGTTAAAGTGGCAAGAACTGCTGCTGAACAGGTAATATCACCAAAACCATCAGCTACAAAATTATCTCCAGTTATCGTTAAAAATGTTATTAATTTAAAATGAGATGATAGTAGAAAATTATGAGATTTAAATATAACAACTGATGAGCAAACATTGGATAAAAAATTAAAATTAGAAAAAAATGAAAATGATATTTTGAATAATTTAATAGAACAAAATAAAAAAGCAAATACTGTTATTTTATTTAATAAGTGTGATGGTAAATTTTTAAGAGCATATTATTTTGATGAAAATAATAAGAAAGTAAATTGCTCTAATAAGTTAAGTGATGAAGATAAAGAACAACTTAGTACCATAAATCAAAAAGCAAAAGCAAGAGTATTAGAAGCAAGAACAGTAACACCAATACTTGATTTAAAATCAAACTTATTTTTAAAAAATACTAAAACTTTTAATTTTAATATTTTTAATGGAAAATGTTATGTTTTATGTAATGATGAACTTGGAATTCCATTAAAAGCAGAAGTGAAACTTAGTCCTGAACAAATTCGTGCATTATCATATTTAGCTAAAAATGAAGTTGATTTTTCTTTAACTTTTGATAAAGATGATAATTTTAAAAGTATAAGTTATACCTTTTATAGAGATGAAGTAAAACAAAATGTAACTATTAATAGGAAAGATTTATCTGATAGTAATAATTTTAATCAAAAAAGGATTGAAACTGATGAATTAATGGAAACAATAGTTACTGCTCTTAATAATCCTGAAAGTTTAATACCAGAAGATGATGGAGTAACTCCAAAACCATGAAATAGTGATACTGCTGCTAAAGTTAATGGAGCATCATTACCAAGTAGTACAACTCAACATCCACAACAACAACAAATGTAATTAAATCATCATCATTTTAGAAGCACAAATAAAAAATATTTGTGCTTTTTTGATTCTAAACAATATTTTTTTCTGTATAATAATTAGTGAAATATTAAAGAAAGAAGGAATTAACAAATATGTCTTGCATTATTGATATTAGAGCACTACAAGTAATAGACTCAAGAGGAAATCCAACTATTCAAGTTGAATGTTGAACTGAAGATGGTGGATACGGGCTTGCTTTAGTGCCATCAGGTGCTTCAACAGGTACTAGAGAAGCTTTAGAACTACGAGACAAAGATACTAAAGTTTATGGTGGACTTGGTGTTATGAAAGCCATTAAAAATATTAATGAAAATATTGCCGAAGCTATTATTGGTTTGGAAGTTACTAATCAAAGATTAATTGATCAAACAATGATTAAGTTAGATGGAACAGAAAATAAAACAAAATTAGGTGCCAATGCTATTTTAGGGGTATCATTAGCAGTTGCTAAAGCTGCCGCTGATGAATTATATGTGCCCTTATATACATACTTAGGTGGTACTAATGCTTGTCAGTTGCCAGTCCCAATGTTAAATGTAATTAATGGTGGTGCTCATGCTGATAATAATATTGACTTTCAAGAATTTTTAATAATGCCAGTTGGTGCTAAAACATTTTCAAAGGCAATCCAAATGGCTGCCGAAACTTTTCATGCTTTAAAAAGTATTTTAAAAGGTAAGGGTTTAGTTACTGCAGTTGGTGATGAAGGTGGTTTTGCTCCTAATTTAAAATCAACCGAAGAAGCATTAGATTTAATTGTTGAAGCTATTAAAAAAGCGGGTTATACTCCAAATAAAGATATAAAAATTGCTATGGACTGTGCATCATCAGAGATTTATAAAAATGGTAAATATGTTTTTGGTAATAAAGATGGTAAAAGTAAAAATACTGAAAAATTATTAACTTCAGCGCAACTAGTAGATTATTTAGTTGATTTAACTAAAAAATATCCAATTATTTCAATTGAAGATGGTTTGGCTGAAGGTGATTGAGAAGGATTTAAATTATTATTAGAAAAATCAGAAGGTAAATTCCAAGTTGTTGGTGATGATTTATTCGTTACTAATCCAAAAATTATTAAAGAAGGAATTATTAAAAACGTTGCTAATTCAGTATTAATTAAATTAAATCAAATTGGAACATTAACTGAAACTATGGAAGCTATTGAAATGTGTCAAAAAGCTGGGTGAACGGCAGTAGTATCTCATCGTTCTGGGGAAACTGAAGATACAACGATTGCTGACTTAGCAGTAGCTTTTAATACTGGACAAATTAAAACAGGTTCAATGTCAAGAACTGATCGTGTTGCAAAATACAATCGTTTATTAACAATTGAAGCTGATTTAGCAGATCAAGCTAAATTTTTAGGTGACGATGTATTTTATAATATTAATTAATTAAAATCATATTTTATGGTTAAATTTACTGATATCCTTTTTAATTTTAAACAAATTATAATAATTATCACTAAAATAATGTAATTAGAAGAGAGGATGACTAAATATGCAAGAATTAAATAAAAGAAGAATTGGAATCTTAACTTCTGGTGGTGATTCACCAGGTATGAATAATGTTATTAATGCAGTATATAAGACTTTTCGTGGTATAAATCATGAAAATAGTAAAATTGCTACTGCTGATAAAAGACCATTTGAATTAGTTTTAATAAAAAATGGTTATAAAGGAATAATGACAAATGACATTCATGTTATTGATAACAATTGAGCAAATTTAATTGATCTAGGGACTGAGATGGGGGGAACAATCATTGGGTCTGCTCGTTTTAGAGAATTTGAGCAAGAAGAAACTCGTAAAAAATGTATTGAAATTTTAAAATCTAAAAAAATTGAAGGTTTAATTGCTATTGGTGGTGATGGCACATATAATGGTTTGCAAAAATTAAGTAATGAAGCAGCTATTCAATGTGTGGGTATTCCAGGTACTATTGATAATGATATTAGTTCAAGTGAGTTTACTATTGGTTTTGATACCGCTCTTAATACAATTGTTGAAAATCTTGATAAAATTCGTCAAACCGCTAATTCTCATGGAAGAATTATGATTGTTGAAGTAATGGGTCGTAATTGTGGTGACCTTGCTCTTCATAGTGCTGCTGCTGCAAATTGTGATTTAGTTGCAACTAAAGATTTAGGAATTGGAGAACAGTCATTGATTGATATTATTAAACAGTTGTACACTAAAAAACAACGTCGTTCATTAGTAATAGTATTAACTGAACGTCAATATGATGTTAATAAAATAGCTAAAATCATTGAAAAAGATACTGATTGTGAAACAAGAGCAGTAATATTGGGTCAAATTCAACGTGGGGGAACACCAAGTGCATTTGATCGTTATTTAGCAACAATGATGGGTATTTTTGCTGCCGAAAGATTTGCAAATAGTAATAAATCTAGTATTTGTATTGGATTACAAGATAATAAATTAGTAGCTATTGAAATTCAAGATGCATTAAACACACCTTCAATAAATAAAAATAACGTTGCTAATAAAATTTTACGTTTGTCAGGAGTTATTTTTAAAAAAAATACTTAATAAAAAGAGGTGAATAATTTGATATCAATTATAAAAAGAACTAAATGTGTAACTACTTTAGGACCTGCTTCAAATTCTGCTGATGTTATTAAACAACTAATAGAAAATGGCTCAATTTGTGGGCGTTTAAATTTTTCTCATGGTACTCATGATGAACATTTAGCAAGGGTTTTAATGATTAGAGAAGTATCTAAACAATTAAATGTACCAGTTGCTATTATGTTAGATACTAGAGGTCCAGAAGTTAGAACACATACCTTTACAAAGGGTAGTGTAGAAATCAAAAAAAATGAAATTATTACGATAATTGATAATAAAGAGATTATTGGTACTGCCGATAAGTTTTCTGTAAATTATGGTAATTTAGCAAAGGATATTAAAGTTAATGATAATTTACTAGTAGATGATGGTAAATTAACATTAAAGGTTACAGCGGTTAAAGATCATACTGTTATTTGTCAAGCTTTAAATACACATACTATTAAAGATCGTCGTGCTATTAATATTCCAAATGTTAAATTGTCTTTACCTTTTATTTCTGAAAAAGATAGAGCAGATTTAATTTTTGGTTGTCAGCAAAAAGTAGATTATGTTGCTGCATCATTTGTTTGTTCAGCAGCTGATATTAAAGAAATCCGCAAAGTTTTAGATGATAATGATGGTAAACATATTCAAATCATTGCTAAAATTGAATCACAATTAGCAGTTAATAATTTTGATGAAATTTTAAAAGAATCAGATGCTATTATGGTTGCTCGTGGTGATTTAGGAGTTGAAATTCCTTTTGAAAAAGTTCCTTTTTTAGAACGTGAATGAATTAAAAAATGTCGTACTGTTAACAAACCGATAATTGTTGCTACGCAAATGCTAGATTCAATGATAGATAATCCTCATCCAACACGCGCTGAAGTTACTGATGTTTGGGTTGCTATGGATTGGGGAGCAACATGTACAATGTTATCGGGTGAATCTGCCAATGGTAACTATCCTGTGTTATCAATTGCAACAATGAGTAAAATTCTTGTTGATGCTGAAAGTCATCAAGAACAGAGTAAAATTGCTACTGATTTATTGCATACAAAAGATCAATTAGTTGCTAAAACTATTAAAAAAATTATTGAAGAAAAACCACAATATTTAATTACTAATAGTCAAGATAGTAATTATATTAGAACTATTGCTAATGCTCATTTGCCAGTTTATATAATTCCTATTGTTAATAATTTTATTGATTATAATAAATTTGCAATAAACTTTGGAATTTATACTTTTTTAGCAGTTGAAGGAATTCCAGTAGAATTAAGTAATTCTTCGCAATTAGTTAAAAGCATTAGTAGCACTTATATAATCCCTACTAAATCAAAAGTATTAGTAGTAGATATTAATAATAATACTAATCCTTTTACAACTTTTATTGTCAAATAACCTAGTACTACTGAGGTAAATTAGAAAAGGAATTAGGTAAAACATGAAAATTAATGTAATTAAATTAAATGGCAAAACGATGACTTATAATATTGAAAATCCAATTACTGGTTATCAATTATTAAAACAGGAAAATGAAAATATAGATTCTTCAATTATTGCTTTTACTCTGAATGGACAATTAAAAGATTTATATTGAGAAATTAAAGAAGATGCTGAAATCAAGTTTATTAAAAAAGATGATGCTTTAGGATGAACTATTTTAAATTATGGATGTGCTATGATTTTAGCTCATAATATTAAATTAATGTATCCACAAGCGTTAATTACGATTGCTAATACTAATGATAATGGTTTTTATTTAGATTTTGATTATGAAAAGCGACTTTCTAATGATGAATTAATTAAAATTGAAGAGAAAATGCGTGAAATTTTAATAAAAAATATTGAAATTAAAAGAGTTTGTCAAACTAAAGAAGAATCTTTAAAAACTCATAAAGACAATCCTTTTGCTTTAGAATATATTAAATTAAATCATGTTAATGGATTAAAATGCTCTTATTTAGTTGATAATAAGACTTTAGTAGTGGCATCGGGTGTTGCTATTAATAATTCTTCATCAATAAAAGATTTTAAATTATTAAGTATTACTGGTGCATATTGATTAGGAAATGATAAAAATAAACAATTACAGCGCATTTCTGGTATTTGTGATTATTCAAAAGTAAAATTAGTAGATAAACTTAATGAACTTGAAGAACGAAAAAATCGTGATCATCGCAAACTAGGTAAAGAATTAAATATTTTTACTTTTAATGATGATTGTGGTAAAGGATTACCTATATTTTTACCAAATGGTATGGTTATTAAAAAAGTTTTGCAGAAATATTTGAGAAAACAAGAATTTATGTGAGATTATCAAGAAGTATCAACACCAGTTTTAGGTTCTGTTGAATTATATAAAAAAAGTGGTCATTGAGATCATTATCGTGAAAATATGTTTACTCCAATTAAAAAAGAAGAAGAACAATTGGTATTAAGACCAATGACTTGTCCTCATCACTGTATGATTTATAAAAGTGCTCTTCGTAGTTATAAAGATTTACCTTTGCGTTTAAGTGAGCATGCTTTATTATATCGTTATGAAGCAAGTGGTGCTTTAACTGGTTTAGAACGAGTAAGAAGTATGGAATTAACTGATTCTCATATTTTTGTTAGATTTGATCAAATGAAAACAGAATTTAAACGTTGTTATCAGTTAATTGCTGAGGTTTTAAAAACTTTAAATATTAAAATTGATTATTTATCATTATCTTTACGAGATCCTGCTGATAAAGAAAAATATTTTAATGATGATAAAATGTGAAATCAAGCAGAAACAGCATTACGTGAAGTATTAGATGAATTACAATTAGAGTATAAACCAATGATTGGTGAGGCTGCTTTTTATGGACCAAAATTTGATGTTCAAATTAAAACAGCATTAGGTCATGAAATTACAATATCTACTATTCAATTCGATTTCTTATTACCGAAAAAGTTTAATTTAACTTATATTGATGAAAATAATAATGAAACAAATCCAGTTATTGTTCATCGAGGATTAATTGGTACATATGAACGTTTTATTGCCACATTATTAGAACAAAATAAAGGCGTTTTTCCACTATGATTAGCACCAAGGCAAATTGCAATTTTACCAATAAATGAAAAAGAAAAAACCTTAGAATATGCTAATAAATTATTGCAAACTTGTAAACAACATAATTTACGAACTGAAATTATTAGCAGTGGAACTATTGGCAAACGTATTGTTGAAACACAAACTCAAAAAATTCCTTATCAAATTATTATTGGTGATAAGGAAATAGAAAATAATAATTTAAGTTATCGTCAGTATGGTCAAAAAGAAAGTAAAATTGTTACTTTATCAGAATTTTTAAAATTATTAACAAAACAAGTTGAGAATAAAATATAACTATAAAAATTAAAAAACCATTTAAGGTTCTAATTCTTAAATGGTTTTTTAGTTAATTAAGCAATTTAATTTTACTAAGTATATTAGTAAAATTTAAACCATTTTTTTATACGAAAAAAATATTTATATTTTTACTATTATTTTCATTGACATTGGGTTTTGTTTTCTGTAAGATACTTATTGTGCCCGAAAATAAATGGGTTACAAACTAGAAAAAACGATCTTTGAAAACTAAATAAAACAAGAATTAATCCGTCAATTTTTTATTAAAAATTAAATAAGTCAGACATCATCTTTTAACAAAAACAATTTTATTGAGAGTTTGATCCTGGCTCAGGATTAACGCTGGCGGCATGCCTAATACATGCAAGTCGAACGAAAGTAGCAATACTTTAGTGGCGAACGGGTGAGTAACACGTATCTAACCTACCATTTAGTGGGGAATAACTGTTGGAAACGACAGCTAATACCGCATATGTTATTTATTTGCAATGATAAATAATGAAAGGAGCATTTGCTTCGCTAATTGATGGGGATGCGGCGCATTAACTAGTTGGTAAGGTAATGGCTTACCAAGGTAACGATGCGTAGCCGATCTGAGAGGATGAACGGCCACATTGGGACTGAGACACGGCCCAAACTTCTACGGAAGGCAGCAGTAGGGAATTTTTCACAATGGGCGAAAGCCTGATGGAGCAATGCCGCGTGACTGATGAAGGTCTTCGGATTGTAAAGGTCTGTTGTAAGGGAAGAAGTGCTAGAATAGGAAATGATTTTAGTATCGACCATACCTTACCAGAAAGCCACGGCTAACTATGTGCCAGCAGCCGCGGTAATACATAGGTGGCAAGCGTTATCCGGATTTATTGGGCGTAAAGCGTGCGTAGACGGTTTTGCAAGTCTGAGGTTAAATTTAGGGGCTCAACCCCTGACCGCCTTGGAAACTACATTACTAGAGTATAGGAGAGGTTAGTGGAATTTCATGTGTAGCGGTGGAATGCGTAGATATATGAAGGAACACCAGTGGCGAAGGCGGCTAACTGGCCTATTACTGACGTTGTGGCACGAAAGCGTGGGGAGCAAATAGGATTAGATACCCTAGTAGTCCACGCCGTAAACGATGAGTACTAAGTGTTGCCATGAGGCAGTGCTGTAGATAACGCATTAAGTACTCCGCCTGAGTAGTATGCTCGCAAGAGTGAAACTCAAAGGAATTGACGGGGACCCGCACAAGCGGTGGAGCATGTGGTTTAATTCGAAGCAACGCGAAGAACCTTACCAGGTCTTGACATACCTTGCGAAGCTATAGAGATATAGTAGAGGTTAACAAGGATACAGGTGGTGCATGGTTGTCGTCAGTTCGTGTCGTGAGATGTTTGGTTAAGTTCAGCAACGAACGCAACCCTTGTCCTTAGTTGCCAGCATTAAGTTGGGGACTCTAAGGAGACTGCTAGTGTAAACTAGAGGAAGGTGGGGACGACGTCAAATCATCATGCCCCTTATGACTTGGGCTACACACGTGCTACAATGGCTGATACAAAGAGTCGCTAAACCGCGAGGTCAAGCAAATCTCAAAAAGTCAGTCTCAGTCCGGATTGAAGTCTGCAACTCGACTTCATGAAGTCGGAATCGCTAGTAATCGCGAATCAGCAATGTCGCGGTGAATACGTTCTCGGGTCTTGTACACACCGCCCGTCAAACCACGAGAGTTGGCAATGCCAGAAGTCGGTGTCCTAACCGCAAGGAGGGAGCTGCCAAAGGCAGGGTTGATGATTGGGGTTAAGTCGTAACAAGGTATCCCTACCGGAAGGTGGGGATGGATCACCTCCTTTCTATGGAGTTTAGTTTCTAATAAGAAACCAAGACAACAAGAAAAATTAGATGGATGATTTATTGGATTACTTCTTTTGTTCTGTTTAGTTTTCAGGGATTGTTTTCTCTGAGCAATTGTTCTTTAAAAACTGGATAATAGACATCTTTTAAAAAAATAAGATAATTTTTATCTTGCAATAGGATATTCTAAAAATAAATTATTAAGAGCGTATGGTGAATGCCTTGGAATTGGAAGACGATGAAGGACGCGATTACCTGCGATAAGCTTCGGGGAGCTGGAAATAAGCTTTGATCCGGAGATGTCCGAATGGGGAAACCCACTATCTTTAATCAGATAGTACTGTATAATGAATTCATAGTTGTGCAGAGTGATACCTAGATAATTGAAACATCTTAGTACCTAGAGGAAAAGAAAGCGAATGCGATTCCCTTAGTAGCGGCGAGCGAAAAGGGAGCAGCCTAAACCAGTCGTCAGACTGGGGTTATAGGACTGTCTATTAGGTTCGACCTATGAAGAGTTACAAAATTTATATATAGCAGAAGTTGTTGGGAAGCAACGCCATAGATGGTGAAAGCCCAGTATGCGAAATGTATAAATCTCTTGACAGTATCCTGAGTACGGCGAGGCACGTGGAACCTTGTCGGAATTTGCGCAGACCACTGCGTAAGGCTAAATACTAACCAATTACCGATAGTGAACCAGTACCGTGAGGGAAAGGTGAAAAGTACCCCGAGAGGGGAGTGAAATAGTTTCTGAAACCATATGCTTACAACAAGTCGGAGCCCGTTAATGGGTGACGGCGTGCCTTTTGTAGAATGAGCCGGCGAGTTACGATTACATGCAAGGTTAAGTTGAAAAGACGGAGCCGAAGTGAAAGCGAGCCTGAATAGGGCGTTTAGTATGTGGTCGTAGACCCGAAACCAGGTGATCTAGCCATGAGCAGGTTGAAGTTAATGTAACAGTTAATGGAGGACCGAACCAACGTTCGTTGAAAAGACCGTGGATGACTTGTGGCTAGCGGTGAAATTCCAATCGAACCTGGAGATAGCTGGTTCTCCCCGATATAGTTTTAGGACTAGCGTCAGAATTAGTGCAATGGAGGTAAAGCTCTGAATGTATGATGGCCCCACCTCGGGGTACTGAATGCAATTAAACTGCGAATGCCATTGTTACATATCTGGCAGTCAGTCTATGGGTGATAAGGTCCATGGACGTGAGGGAAACAGCCCAGATCATCAGCTAAGGTCCCCAAATCAATGCTAAGTGGAAAACGATGTGGAATTGTTCAGACAGCTAGGAGGTTGGCTTAGAAGCAGCCATCCTTTAAAGAGTGCGTAACAGCTCACTAGTCGAATGATTCTGCGCGGAAAATGTACTGGGGCTAAGCATTGTACCGAAGCTATGGGTCTATATATATGTTTACATATATTGTGGGCGGTAGGGGAGCGTTCTAATCTGCGACGAAATTAGACCGGAAGGACTAGTGGAGCGTTTAGAAGTGAGAATGCCGGCGTGAGTAACGATTGAAGGTGAGAATCCTTCATGCCGATTGACCAAGGTTTCCTGGGCTAGGTTCGTCCACCCAGGGTTAGTCAGGACCTAAGGCGAGGCCGAAAGGCGTAGTCGATGGATAACAGGTTGATATTCCTGTACCACCATGGTGACTGATGGAATGACGGAGAAGGCTAAAATGTCCCAGTGGTTGGTAGTGCTGGGCTAAGTACAAAGAGGGTTGTGTAGGCAAATCCGCACAGCGTTAACCTTGAAGTACGATGGGGAGTGAACGGTTCGCTTAGTAACGAAGCATTTGATGCCATACTTCCAAGAAAAGTTTCTAAAGACATCACCATGGTGCCTGTACCGAGAACGGACACACGTGGTCAAGGAGAATATCCTAAGGCAAGCGAGATAACTATAGCTAAGGAACTCTGCAAAATAACCCCGTAAGTTAGCGAGAAGGGGAGCTCATAGCAATATGAGTCGCAGTGAAGAGGTCCGGGCGACTGTTTAGCAAAAACACAGCTCTCTGCTAAGTCGTAAGACGATGTATAGGGGGTGACGCCTGCCCAGTGCTGGAAGGTTAAAGAGATTTGTTAGCGTAAGCGAAGCTTTGAACTGAAGCCCCAGTGAACGGCGGCCGTAACTATAACGGTCCTAAGGTAGCGAAATTCCTTGTCAGGTAAGTTCTGACCCGCACGAAAGGCGTAACGATCCGGACGCTGTCTCGGCTATAGACTCGGTGAAATCTTAGTACCTGTGAAGATGCAGGTTACCCGCGATTAGACGGAAAGACCCCGTGGAGCTTTACTACAACTTGATATTGAATTTTGGTGTAGTTTGTACAGCATAGGTGGGAGACGTTGATATGCAGACGCTAGTAGGCATGGAGTCACCATTGGGATACCACCCTTGCTATATTGAAATTCTAACTTGAGACCATAATCTGGTCTAAGGACAGTGTCTGGTGGGTAGTTTGACTGGGGCGGTCGCCTCCTAAAAAGTAACGGAGGCGCCCAAAGGTACCCTCAATATGAATGGAAATCATATGTAGAGCGCAAAGGTAAAAGGGTGCTTGACTGCGAGACATACAAGTCGAGCAGGAACGAAAGTTGGGCTTAGTGATCCGGCGGTGCTGTGTGGAAAGGCCGTCGCTCAACGGATAAAAGTTACCCCGGGGATAACAGGCTAATCTCTCCCAATAGTTCATATAGACGGGGAGGTTTGGCACCTCGATGTCGGCTCATCGCATCCTGGAGGTGTAGTCGCTTCCAAGGGTTGGGCTGTTCGCCCATTAAAGCGGTACGCGAGCTGGGTTCAGAACGTCGTGAGACAGTTTGGTCCCTATCTGTCGTGGGCGCAAGAAATTTGAGGAAAGCTGTTCCTAGTACGAGAGGACCGGAATGGACCTACCTCTGGTGCACCAGTTGTCACGCCAGTGGCACAGCTGGGTAGCTATGTAGGGCATGAATAAGCGCTGAAAGCATCTAAGCGCGAAGTCAGTTCCAAGATGAGATTTCTCATTCGAAAGAAGTAAGATCCCTTGAATACTACAAGGTTGATAGGTCAGGTGTGTAAGCATAGTGATATGTTCAGCTTACTGATACTAATAGATCGAGGATTTATTGAAGAATATATTCTCTATTGCAAATCAAAAGTAATCAAATTTAAAGATGTCTGTTTCTAGTTTTTAGGGAGCAATTGCTAAACTATTTGGTGTCCATGGCGGAGTGGTCACACCTGTTCCCATCTCGAACACAGCAGTTAAGCACTCCAGCGGCGAAAATACCAGCAATGGGAAAATAGCACGATGCCAAATTTTTTTTATTGTTAATCTTAATGTAAAAATTAAGATTTTTTGGGAGCGTACCGATGTTGTCAATAATATTCAAATTTGTCTTTAAATTATAAGATTAGACGAGAATCAATATGCAATTGTATGTTAATCTTAACACTTGTAAAATATTAGTCAACAATAATACTTACTTTTATAACTCAAAAATTCTTATTAAATTTTACTTTAATAAGTTTTATTTTATTTTTAGTTATCTTTAAATTGAAATGGTTAATTTATAATAATTGTATTGCTGTATTTATTTGATAACATTTAAAATTAACCATTTTGGTATACATATCAATGTTATAAGTTCTATCACCAATCATATGCTTTAAAATTTGTTTAATATTAGTTTCAGTAAAGCAACCAATATTTTCAACTAATGCTTGATTTAATACGCCATCTTTTGCATTAACAAAATAACCAACTTTTAATTTTTTATATTGTAAAGTCAATGATTGTAAAAAATCAATTAATTCATAATATTGACCTTTGGAAAATAAATTTATTGCATTTTGATAGTGTAATTTAGCAATTTTATTTTTTCTTCTTCCAGCCATTATGCCAAGAAATAAAACATGAAAAGCATGGAATTTATCTAAAATAAATTTAGCATTTAAAATTGTAGCAGTTTTTCTAATTCATTTTGCACTATCTCCACAAACTATTAAATTTGCTTGGTCAAAATTTTCAAAAAATAAATTACCATATTTTTCAATTAATTTGGCAGTTTTTTCAGCACCAATTTCTGTTTTTGATACTCTAATTTTACATACAGCTCTTTTATTAATTAATTTTCCATTCTTCTTTTTACCAGTACAAAATACTAATAATCTCATTGAACATTTTTTACAATTTTTAGTATTATGTTTTTCATTAAACTTAAATTTTCTATGTCCATCATCAATATTTACATATAAATTTTGATATGGTTGTAATGGTATTTTGAGGATATTGGCTTTTGGTAATTGAAACTTTTATATGTTCTACAAACTGTGCTATTACTTATTAAACCTTCAATAAAAGTATCACAAACATCATGATACTTTTTACCATCTGCAAAATATTTCAAAATTTGTTTAATAACATTAGGTGCAAGTTTACTATATTTTTTAACACCAAGATAATTATCTAACAATGAAAGAAATTCCATTTTTTGTGTTTTTGGGTTATAATATGTACAAATACGTCGTTTATAAGTTAATAAACCTTTTTTTGTTTTTAATTTTCTTTTTCTAAATCTATATGACTTATATACAGATTTATCACATGCATTTCATAAATAATCATCTATTTTTTTAAATAATTCTTCTGTTTGTTGTAAATTTAATTCATCTTGATTAAAATTGTGTTTGTCTCAATCAAAATGATTTACAAATGGTAATATAAACATTTTTAATGTTCCTTTCAAAATTTTATTTGTTAATAATTTAAGTTTAATTTTTTTTAAAAATAAGGAGTAAATATGGCTTTTATCACTAGTTATGTACAATTAAGTAAAAAATATAATCTTAATTTTAGTGATAATAATTATGGTTTTAGTTGGGATATTTTCAAAGAATTTGTTGGTGATGAATGAGCAGAATATTTTACTACCAATTGTTTTTATCGTTTTGTACCAACAGCACGTGGAACAAGAAAAACTTGAAATTGTTTAGCATTTGATTTATTTATATGTTGTAATTTTAGTGATAGTAGTGTTCAAGAAGTAAGAAGATATGAAAATACTCATAGTGAAACTACAATTGGTGCTTTAATGAATGTTTGTCAAGTTTTATTAGATACATATAATATTAATTTATTACCTAATAATCCACATGGTATTAAATGAAAAATAACTAAGGATGGTGGATGTATTATTTTTCCTAATAATCAACAAATTGACTTTATTGGTTATGCTAATGGTAATAAGATTTTTGGAAAAGAAGCCGGTGGTTCAAGTTTTTTAGGTTCAAGAACAGATGAAATTATTATGGCAGAAGAAAAAGAAACACTAACAGAAAAGCAATTAACATATCGATATGAACGTTTACAAAACTCTATGTTTAGAAGTAATCGTATTAAAGTATCAAAAGAACCTATTAAAGAATGAAGTTGAACGTTTATTGATAAAAATATATATAGTCCTAATTTTGGAAAAAAAATTACTCGCTATTTTTATAAAAGTTTCTTTATTACTTTTACATGTAATCCTTATGATAAATATCATCCATTTTATTTAAAATACTGTACGCCATTTTTACCATTAAATGATAAAGTGATGGAAAATCTTAAAAAAAATGGCAAAATTTATTATGAAAATCAAGATATGTTTAGTGGTTTAGGTTTATTTGTTTTAAGATTTACTATTCAACCATTTTGAAATAAATTACCAGATATTCAAAAAAGAACATTATTAGAAATGAAAAAAAGTAATCCTGATGAATTTAATACTGTTTTTTATGGTTTTGAATTTTTAGATAGTGATGCAACAATTTTCCCATTTCAAAAAACTGTAAAGTGCTGACAACCATATGATTTAAAAGAATTTTATAATTCAAAAAAAGATATGTATAAATTTGATTTTTATTCAGTTGGTGTGGATTGAGCAACTGGTCATAAAGACCATACTGTATTTATAGTAGTGGGTTTTAAAGAATATAATAATACTGGTTATTATGATGCTTATATTATTTGTGAATTAGTAGTTACTCCAAATGATTTTATAAATGAAAATGAAAAAATTAATGCTTATGTTAATGAAATTTTAGGATTAATTGATAATTTTGAAAATTTTGAACAAGCAATTTATTTTTATGATGATAAAGCACGAACTGCCATTGATTGATTAAATCAAAAATTAATAGATGAACATAATACTATTTTAATCACACAAACTGCTATTAAACATGCTTCAAATTTAAATCAAGAAGCAGGATTAACTAATAGAGTAGTTTGAATGAGAAACATTATGAGTTATGGAAACTTTTATGCAAATAAAGATGATTTACCAAAGACTACTCAATGTTTAGAAGAATTACGTTATGACCAAACCAAAACTAACATTCCTGATAAAAATATGTATCAAGACCCGTATGATGGATTATTTTATGCATTGTATCCATATAAAAATGTAATTAGGGGTAAAAATAATGCTACTGTGAAAAAAAGCATCTTCACATTTGCCATATAATAAACAACTACAATATCATTAATAGTATAGGTATCACAAAATAAACGCCTTTTATTTAGGCGTTATTTTGCGTTTAAAAACGTACTTGTAAAAATAATCAAAAATAGTACAATTTATAAGTAAAATCAAGGAAAAAAGGAGTAATTTAATATGAAAACATGAATAAAAGCAAATTTGAGTAAAATAACATTAGCATTAGCACTAACTGGTGCTACAACTGGAACAATAGGATTAATCATGGGAGGTGCTTACCCATAATCTTAGTGGACTTAAATATTATTTAAATTCATATAAAAAACCTATAATGGGTGTTCAGAAAATATGAATGTCTGACATTCATGGTATTTCAGTTTCTATAAAAAGTGAATTTAAAATATACTTTGCTGATAATCCTAAAAAAACAAAATTTTATAATGGTGGAGATACTATTGAAAGAATAGATATACCATGAGATGGCAATTATCCATATGGTTATTTTAATAAATAACATTTAAATTTCTAAATTAATATAAGAAATATTTTCATTATATTTGTCAAATAAATTAATATTAGTTAAGTTTATTTCTTGTTTGTCAGTTATTAAAATTAAATAATAATTACCATCACCAAATATCCCACTAATTTCAATCCGATTTAAATTATTAATTGGATTTTTAATTTGCAATTCAAATTCATTTTTATTATCAATTTGTAATATCTCTTCATAAAATTCTAATTTAGAAAATAATTGAGATTTATTTGAACCATATAAATTTAAAGCATTCTCAATTTTATTGTTACTAATAATTACTCTTGTAAAGTATTTTCCATATTCGCCATTTCCTAATGTTCAATCTGCTGGAATTAATGACGGAATATTATTGCTTTCTAATTCATTTGTAATAGATAATCAATTAAATTGATTATCATCAAGTTTAAATAATTCATTTTGACTAATATCATTATTTTTTAATTTAATATTATTCATATCTGTAAAATCAAAATATTCAGATTTTAGTATTACTTTTACATCTTTATATTTTCAACTATTATCCTTATTAGAATGTATAGGATTTGATTTTAATTCAAAATAATAAGGTAATAAAATTTTATTATCATCATTTAGACCTTTATTTATTGATAATGTTGAATAAATATACTTTGATAACATAATAAATACTTGTTTAAATATTTTAACTTGTTGCAAATTTATGTAATTTGGATAATCAAGTTCTCATTTTCTAAATAAATTAGTAATAACTTCATCAGGTTTTTGACCTGAGAATTTATCACGTAATTTTGCTATTTCATTTTTATCATCATAATCTGCGCCATCAAAATTACGATTATAATTATAGGTATAACTTAGCATATCTAATAATAATTGTTGTAAGCTATCAATAGTTGGTGCATCTTTAATTTCAATTTCAATATCATTAAATTTATTATTAGTTGCAATATAACTATAAAATTGACTTTCACCTACAAAATCTCAAACTTCTTTATCTTTTAATTCTTTTTGACTTTTTAATGGTCATTTACCACCTAAAACATTACTAAACTCATATCCTAATCAAGCATGAGTTATTCTTGCATTATTAATAACTTCTCTTCTTGTTACAGAACCACTACTAATTTTAATTAAATCTAAAACTGATTTTTCTTGTCCGATAAATTGTTTTGCTAAATTTCAAGGTAATATTTGCTCACTAAATCATTGTTGTAAAATTCTAACTTTTGGTTGAGTTTCAATAGGCATTGATAACAGCGGAAATGCTATCTTATCTTTGAGAAATAACTTTGGGTATACTTCCATATTGTCAACTTCACCAAGTACCTTTATATTGCCAAAAATCATGCTTCTAGGGGCTTTAATTTTTAAACCAGTAACTTTTGTATCTTTATCTAATGGTTTTTGTAATTTAATAATGATTGGATAACCATCTCTTGTTTTAAAATCTTTAATTTTAATAATAGTTATACTTTTAGTACTTCTAGTTTTTGGATTTTGATAAGGTTGTGAATAATTATTAATTATATATAAAATATCAATATTATTTTCAGTTAAAGGTTCATTTATACTAACTGCATATAACTTAAATTGATTTAATAAATTTATTTCTTGAAATATTAAATTTTTAATATCAGTCATACTATATTCAATTGTATTATCATTAATATTAGTACTTGCTCTTTGATTTAATTGCATAGTAAAATCAGATGTTTCAACAGCAGTAGTTTTTAATACTTTATCAATATCAATAAAACCTATTTTAATAGTATTTGCTGAAAATTTTAAACTATTATTTTCATTATTTTTAAATAAACGTTCAATTTCATAAATATATATCGTTCTTTTTTTAAATTCATCATATGCTCTATTAATATCTGGGTCACTAGTAGCACGCATCATATTAGTAAAGTCATAAGGAATGTTATCAATTAAATAATCATTTTCTACTTCTGCTTGATTAAGTTTAGTTTGTTTCTGTGGAAATTTCGTTTGTGGTTTGTTGTTGTTTTCCATTGTTCTCTCCTATTAATTGGTTATTTTCGGGATTAAATAATTTTAATTTAACAGTTAAATTATTAATTTCTTGATCATCATTAATATTAAATGTTTTACTATTTAATAAATCTTTATCTACACTTACTAATATTTGAATAAATTTAAGAATATCAATATTAAATTGTCATAATTTTTGTTCAATATAATTAATAGTTGAAATATTTACTGCTGTACTTTCGGGAACTGATTGTTGTGCTGATTTCTTTTGACTTGGTATATGAATACCACAACGTTTAAATATTTCATTAACATTTCAATCATATATATCAGTTAAATTTTTACCTTTAAAATTACTATTTGTCATATTGATATTTTCGTTTTGTTCATTATTATCTCCACCGCTTTTAAATATGTAATTTTTAGTAACTAATGTTCTTACTGCGTCTTCTATTAAAGATTGAACATTGCCATAAGTTTGACTAAATATAAATTTAGGTGAGTTTAAAATAGTATCTAAAACAATTTGTTCATAAATAACATCTAATGCTTTAATTTTATCCATTACTTTATTACAATCTGCTAGCTCATTTGCTTTATTTCTCATAATTGCTATTGGTATATAGTTAATATTTAGTGTTTGTTCTTGTGCTAAATTAGGGTTATTAATGAATGATTTAAAATCTAATGGAAATTGTTTTTTATTATCACTAATACTATAAATTGCACGATTAATAGTTATTTGTTCATTATTTAATGTATAAACTTCAAATAATCTTACCATTTGTGCATTTTGTTCATAACTATCATAAAAAATAGTACATTCAATTAATTTACCAGTAATATCATAAACTCTTTGTTGTATATCTACTACTTGAAAATATAAGTCATCATTAGCAATATAAATTAAATAAGCACTAATTCCTAATTTACTTAATTTAAAAATTGAATTTCAATTTTTTCTGTAAAATTCTTGTTGAATTAAATATTGTTTAATAGTTTCATTATTAATATCTAATGGAGCATTATATAAATTAGCATTATTTTCTGCTACAAAATCAGTGAAATAAGTTTCATGGTTAAAATCATTAAAACCAAAATAATTTAAAATTGAAGCATGAGTACTTTTATTTTTATTAGTTAAAAATTTTACTTTTTCATTTTGTGGATGGGTTACACTTTATTGGACACTAATTACATAGACAAGTGAACAAATTAGTTAAAAGAAAGGAATTATAATTATGGTCACTATTAACTCATATTCAGATGAATTTAAAAAACAAATAGTAGCTTTATATCAAAGTGGCAAATCAGTATCTTGCCTTGTTAAAGAATACAATGTTACAAGAGCAGCTACTTACAATTGAATTAAGCAATTTACTAATTCAGGTAGTTTTAAAACTAAAGATAATCTTTCAGATTTAGAAAAACAATTAATTCAAGCAAATAAAGAATTAAAACAGTTACGAATGGAAATTGATATTTTAAAGCAAGCAGCACTAATAATAGGCAGAAAGTAGAGATTATTGCAAATAATAAATCTAAATATAAAATTCGCACAATGTGTCATTTTTTAAAACTCTCTAAATCAACATATTATTTTAATTTAAAGAAAAAAAATAAAATTCAAAATAATATTTATGAACAAGCTGTTATTAGTGCTTTTAAAGAAAATAAAGAAGTTTATGGTACTAGAAGATTAAAAGTCATACTAGCAAACCAAGAAATTTATTTATCACGCAGAAAAATTAAAGAAATTATGAATAAGCATAATTTAATATCAAAATACACTAAATTATCATTCAAAAATTATCATAATAAAGTCAATGATAGTCAAATAACCAATCTTGTTAATAGAAACTTTAATAATAGAATTAAAAATGAAGTTATTGTTAGTGATTTAACTTATGTTCAAGTTAATGGTAAATGAAACTATATTTGCCTATTAATCGACCTATTTAACCGCGAAATTATTGGACATAGTGTTGGAGTTAAAAAAGATGCATCATTAGTATATCAAGCATTTATGCAATCAAATCACTGTTTAAAAGATATTGAAATATTTCATACTGATCGCGGTAATGAATTCAATAATAAAACTATTGATAAACTTTTATTAGCTTTCAACATAACTCGATCTTTAAGCAAAAAAGGATGTCCTTATGACAATGCTGTTGCTGAAGCAACTTTTAAAACTTTCAAAATTGAATTTATTAATGATAAAAATTTTACATCATTAATCCAATTAAAATTAGAATTATTTGATTACATCAATTGATATAACAACATAAGAATTCACAGTACTCTAAACTACCTAACTCCAATTAGTTATCAAAAACAAATGTCTACCAAAAAATAGTCCTAAAAAGGGTTGCCATTCCAATTATTTAATTAACCTACATATCAATTTAATTAGAATTACAAAGTTGGAAAATTAAAAGATTTGTATTTTATTTTAAAAGTCTTAATATATATTATATATATTGTATACTATAAAAAACTATTAGTAGTATCAAAAAGGGGGTACTTATGAAAACATTAATAAAAACATTAAGTGTTTTAACACTTCCAACAACAACAGGAAATTTAACTAATGTATTAAACACAATTGAAGAAAAAACTAATATTGCAACTAATTATATTCAAAATAAAAAAAGTTTAGAAAATAAACATAGTGTAATTAACTTAGCAGATATAATAGTAAATAATAATTTAGGACTTATTAATAGTGGGAAGGATTTAGCACCATCTAAAATGAGTTTACTAATAGGTATTATTGAAGCAAATCATGCAATTAAATCATTAACTATTAATGATTTTGATATTAAAAGACAAGATAATAGTACTGCTACAATTATTGGTAAAGGTGATTATATAGGAACAGTTAATTTGTATTATAGTATTACTAATTTTGTTTCTAAAAAATTAACAAATGGAAACATTTATGCTTTAGGTGTTGATTCACAAGGTAATATTTTTAGAGCACAAGAAGATAAGGTTTATAAGATTACTCCAACAGGATTAGAAATTTTAATGGCAGGATTAGAAGGATATTGGGCAGTTAGAGCCTTAGTAATTGATAATGAAGATAATGTTTATGTTGGTAGTGATAATGGTTTTGTTTATAAGAGTGATGGTGTACGTAGTTTTGAAAAAATTATAATACCAGGACCAAAAAACTGAATTTGAGCTTTAACATTTGATAAAAATACTGAAACTGTTTATGTTGGTAGTAATACTGGTGTATGCAAAATCAGTAAAAATGGAAGCACTAGTTTAATGCAAGGAACAAATGGTGATCATATTCATAGTTTAGCAGTTGGTTCAGATGGCTCAATTTATGCTGGTGATGATGATCGTGGAATAATTTATAAAACTGATAAAATAAGTCAAACTTTTGGAATATTTCAACAAATAAACGATGGGCATCAAATTGATAGTTTAGTAGTTGACAAGGATAATACTGTTTTTGCTGGTTCTTGAAATGGTCGTCTTTATAAGATAAAGAATGGAATATATGAGGTAATATTAGAAACAAATCCAAACCACGAGGTTAAAGGTTTAGTCATTGATAGAGATAATAATTTATTTGTTGGTATTGACTCTAATAAAGTATATAAAAAAATAGAAGATACAGATTTATGTTCTGAATTATCTGGAATAAAAAATACTGATGATCATATTTTTGCTTTAGCAGTTGGTCCAGATGATTCAATTTATGCTGCTGGATCGCAAGGAATCTTATATACAGCTAAAAATTTTAATAAAATATAGGTTATATATAAGTAATTAGTATTAAAATTAATAAAAATAAAAGACTTGCTTGCTAATTATATAGTAAGTTTTTTTATTTTTATTTAAATTTATGTACTAACATATTAAAAAAATCTTGTAATTTATTAAAAATCTAATATAATAATAGTTGACATAAAGAAAGTAGTTTTTACGCTCACCTGATAACTAAGTTGTTATAGGTTCAATGCTTTAAATTTTTATTTTTAAAATAAAGTTTTGTAGTGGTGAGTGTGCGTTTTAGCAGACTTTTATTTATGCAAATTAAAGGAGGTATGTATGGCTTTTAAAAATAATGATAATTTATGAAATAGTAATATTCCCTTTTATGAATTTTTATTAATTGGTAATGAGGGTACTAATTATGGCTTAATCAAAAAAAATGATGCTTTAAAAAAAGCAGAAGATTTAGGATATGACCTGTTATGTATATCACCAAATGCTAAACCACCTGTTTGTAAAATGTTTAAATTTGATACATATCGTTTTGAACAACAAAAAAAGGAAAAAGAAGTTAAAAAAGCACAAAAATTAACAATTGTTGAAGAAAAAGAAATTCGACTAAGTGTTGTTATTGATAACAATGACATTAAAACAAAGGCAAATAAGGCTCGTAAATTTCTAAGTAATGGTAACAAAGTAAAAGTTACATTAAAATATCGTGGTCGTGAATTACATAATCCTGAAGCAGGATTTGAAGTAATTACAAAATTTTATAAAGAATTAGAAGATATTTGTATTTATGATAAAAACTTTGATAAAAAAGAAAAAAATATACAAACTATTTATCTTTTTCCAAAAAAGAAAAATCAAGAAAATTAACAATAGGAGGTAAAATATGCCAAAAATGAAAACAAAAAAAGCTTTAAAAAAAAGAATTAAAGTAACAGGAAGTGGTAAATGAATGCGTAGTGGTGCTTTTGTTTCTCACTTAGCTCAAAATAAAACAACAAAACAAAAACGTCAATTACGTGGGTGAAGTGAAGTATCTGCTTCTGACTATAAGCGTTTAAAAGATTTAATTTAGGAAGGTGACAAAATAAATGGCTAGAGTTAAAGGCAGTTATACAACTAATCATCGTCGTAAAAAAATACTAAAAGCAGCAAAAGGATATTATGGAGCAAAACATAGTTTATATCGTACAGCAAATGAACAAGTAATGAACTCATTAGCATATGCTTATCGTGATCGTAAAAATTGTAAACGTGAGTTTCGCAAGTTATGAATTCAAAGAATTAATGCAGCTGTTCGTAATTATGATTTATCATATTCACGTTTTATTGATGGCTTAAATAAATCTAATATTAATCTTAATCGTAAAATATTGTCTGAGTTATCAATTAATCAACCAGAAGAATTTGAGAAATTAGTTTTGGCATCAAAATCTGCTTTAGCAAAATAATTAATTGCAAATTTTATATAAATTAAAAACACTTATAATAAATTTAATTTATTTCAAGTGTTTTTAATTTATAAAATTATGATAAGTTTTGGAAATGTATTTAATATAAATTTCAAAGAATATTTTTTTATCACAAACTTTGTTTTATAATATATTTAATGGTAAAATTAAAAAATAAATTCGCTTCTTAGTATAAAAATAAGAAAGAAATTTAAAAAAGAGGGGGGCCATTATGCAATTTGTTTTTCTTGGATTTTTTGATGGTAATCCACAAGCAGTTATTAATCCTTTATTTGGTATGTATTATTGAATTGGCTTATCTATATCATTATTCTTGATAATTAGTTTATTTATTTTTAAAAGGTTTTATGCTAATTTAAGTAAGTGCTATAGTTTTAAATATAGTTTAGGTATTTTTCAAATACTTTTATATATTAGTTTTTATATTGTTCATGGATTGAATGGAGATAATTATCAATGGTATGATTATTTTCCTTTTCAATTATGTTCGGTATTAAATATTACTAGTGGTATATTATTAATTATTCCTAATAAAAGTTTATTTAATATTACTTTTCCTTTAATTGGTCTTGTTATTTTGGCATTTTTATTACCAGATAAAACAAAATGAGTTTTTGGTCCACAGCATTTTCTTTATTGAAATCATTATTTTATTCATATTATTATTATTTTTTCTTATTTACTTTTATATTTATATGGTCATATTGAATATGACAAAATATATATCAAAAAAAGTATATTATATTTAACTTTATTTGGTGGTGGTGTTTTTATTTTTAATACTTCCTTTGGTACTAATTACTTATTTATTGGAAATGCCGGTTATACAGCAAGTTTTGGTAAAAAAGTATTAGACACTTGAGTGTGGTTACCAATTTTACGTTTTACATTTATGTCTGTTGTTGGTATTTCATTACTAGTTTTAACATATATTTTTATTATAAAAACTTTATCTCCTTTTTATTTAGAAAAAGGAACAAAAATTAATCTTATTTACAAAGATAAAAAATCATTAATTACAAAATTTTATAAAAAATTAAATTTAAAAGATAAAAAAATAATGAAATCTTAATTAATAATTAAAAAAAGAAAGTGAGTTAATTATGTTAAATTCAAAACAATTTTCAACAATTATCCAACTTCAAAATGAGTTAGATAAAAAAATAATTATTAATCGCGGTGTTAGCGATATTAAAACATTAAATTCTAGATTTTTAGCACTTTTAGTTGAATTAGGTGAATTTGCAAATGAACAAAGATGTTTTAAATATTGAAGTTCAAAACCAAGTAGTGAAAAATCAGTAATGCTTGAAGAATATATTGATAGTCTTCATTTTATTCTTAGTATCGGTAATAGCCTTAATATTGATTTTCAAAATTTTAGTTTTTCAGAAAAAACAAATTATCAAGATCTTAATCTTGCATTCATTGATTTATTTGCTTTTGTTACAACTTTTTTTAAATCAAAATCAAGTAATGATTTTTTTGAATTATTAAATATTTATTTTACAATTGGTAAAAAATGTAACTTTAATAGTGAAGACATTATTTCTTGTTATATTTATAAAAATGAAATAAATCATTTACGACAATCACAAAATTATTAATGGAAATAAGTGATCGTTTTATTTAGGAGATTAAAATGACTAATGTTAAAATTTTCAATTATAATAATACAAAATGAGAGTACATTATTACATATAAACAACAAAAACATATGTATTTAAAAGTGCGCAATGATCAAATTATTATTAGTGCTCCATTTTTTATGCAAGAAAAATTAATTGAAGATTTCATTTTAAAAAGTTTACCTAAAATTTTAAAAAAGAAAACTATATTAAAACCTAATATTGTTATTAATAATAATGACAGTTATCTTTATTTTTTAAGTAAAAAATATAAATTAATTACTAAGTATCATTCAAAAAAAACCATTATTTATTTTGAATTTAATAATTTGGTAGTATGCACAAATATTCAAGATGATAAGCAAATATTAATTAAAATTCAAAAATTTTTAAAAGAAGAGTCAAAAAATATTTTTATGAGTCGTTTACAATATTGATCAGAAATTATGAATATTGAGTTTTCAGTACTAAAAATTCGTTCGATGTTAAATAAATGAGGTGTTTGTCAACCAAATACTAAAATCATTACACTTAATTATAAATTAATTCATTTTGATTATGCTGTAATTGATTATGTTATAATTCATGAGTTAACGCATATAATTCATGCTCATCATAAAAAAACATTTTGAAATTTTGTTGCTCAATATTGTCCAGATTTTCAAGATTGTCAAAAAATATTAAAACAAGGAGTTATGGATGAAACAAATAACCTCACTTAAAAATCCAATAATTCAAGAATTAGTTTTATTACATGAAAGAAAACATCGCAATGTTAAAAAAAAGTTTTTAATTGAAGGAGAACATTTAATTAGTATTGCATTATTAAAAAAAAGATTACTTGCAGTATATGTTGATGAGAAGTATTTAGACAAATATGCAAATTTATTAAAAGATTGTAATAATATTGAAGTTATTGTTGTAAATAGTATGATTATTAAAAAAATTTCACAACAAAAAACACCACAACCAATAATTGGCGTTTGTAATATTGTTAAACCTTTAAATTATTTTTATTCTTCTCATATTATTCTAATTGATACAATTCAAGATCCAGGTAATTTAGGAAATATTTTACGCAGTGTTACTGCTTTTAATATTTCTGAAGTATATTTATCGAATGAAAGCGTTGATTTATATAATCACAAAGTAATTAGTGCAAGTCAAGGAGCTATTTTTTATACTAATGTGTATTATGAAAATTTTGATCAATTTTTATTAAAAGTAAAAAATGCAAATTATATGATTTATGGTACATTTCTACATGAAGATAATAGTACTAATTTATCTGAAATTACCTTTAAGCAAAAGAATGCTTTTTTATTTGGCAATGAAGGACAAGGCATTAATAAAAAGTATAAAGATAAAATTAATAGTAATATTTTTATTCCAACTTCTTTTAATGTTGAATCATTAAATTTAGCAACAAGTATAGCAATAGTAACGTATTGCTTATTTACTAGTAATATATTAAAATAAGTTATACTTATTTTGAATTATAAAAATTTAATTATACATATTAACAAATTAATGGAGGAATAGAATGTTAGCGGTTAACGATTTAAAAAAAAGATTAGAAATTATTAGACAGCAAGCATTTAATAATATTGATGAAGTTGCTGATTTACATAAATTGCAAGTTTTAAAATCACAATATTTAGGTAAAAATTCGGATATTAATAATATATTAAAATCTTTAGAAAAGTTTCCTCATAATTTTAGAATTGAAATTGGTCAAGCAGCTAATAAATTAAAAAAAGAAATTAATGAATATATAATAAAAAAATTTAATGAAATTGAGAAAGATAACATTAATAAGCGTCTTAAATCTTCAGAAATTGATTTAACACTACCGGGTATTGATTTTAATATTGGTCACATCAATCCTCTATTAAAAACTGTTACCGAAATATCTGAAATTTTTAAAAATTTGGGTTATCAAATCATTAGTGGTAATGAAGTAGAAAATGAAGAATATAATTTTAATCGCTTAAATTTACCATTTGATCATCCAGCAAGAGATATGCAAGATACTTTTTATCTTGAAAATAATAATGACAAACTTAATCGTTGATTATTAAGAACACACGCTACAAATATGACTGCACGCATTCTTAGCGAGCAAGATAAAAATTCAAAAGAAACCACGGCTATTATTAGTTTAGGAAATGTTTATCGAAAAGATGATGATGATGTTACTCATTCTCATCAATTTATGCAAGTTGATGGGTTTTTAGTTGGTTCTAACATTACTTTTGCAAATTTAAAATGAACATTAAATTATTTTTGTCAGCAATTTTTTGGTATGGAAACTAAAACAAGATTACGTCCTAGTTATTTCCCATTTACGGAGCCTTCAGTTGAAGTAGATGTAAGTTGCCCAAAATGTAATACAGAAGGTTGTTCATTATGTAAGTATACTGGTTGAATTGAAGTTTTGGGTGCTGGTATGATTCATCCAAATGTTTTTATTGCTGCTGGTTTAGATGAAACAACAGCAGGTTTTGCCTTTGGTGTAGGCATTGAAAGAATTACTATGATTAAATATGGCATTGACGATATCAGATTATTTTATAATAATGATTTTCGATTCTTAAAACAATTTTAAAAATTAAAAGGAGTATAAAATAAAATGATAGTTTCACGTAAAATCATTTCGCAGTGATTGAATATTAATAGCATTAAAGATTATGAAATCGTTGATGCTTTAAATAGTTTAGGTTTTGAGGTTGATCAAGTAAAAAATTTAATGTTTAGTAATACAAACTTAGTTGTTGGTCAAATTACTAAAATTACCAAACATCCTAAATCGAATAAATTAAATATTTGTGAAGTAACAGTAGGTACTGAAATGTTAACTATAGTTTGTGGTGCACCAAATGTAGTTATTGGTATTAAAGTTGTTGTAGCAAGGATAGGAAGTGTTTTAGGTAATGGTCTTACTATTGTTGAAAGAACAATTCAAGATGTTGTTTCTTCAGGAATGCTTTGTTCATTAACAGAATTAGGATTAAGCGGTATTGTTCAGAATAAAGAAGAATTAAGTGGTATTATTCATTTACCAGATGATGCAATGATTGGTAATATTAATCCGTTACAATATTTAAATTTAGATGATACAATTTTTTTTATTGATTTAACAGTAAATCGTAGTGATTGTTTGGGGATTTATAGTATTGCTAGAGAATTAAGCGGGTATTTTAAAATTCCTTTAAAAAACATGGAAGTTAGTAGTATAGGAAAATTTGATAATAAAAGTCAAGTTAGCGTTCTTAATGGTAAAATTCAAGCTTTAGCAACATTAAAGATTGAATTTGATGATAAATCTGTAATAACACCAATTTGAATTAGAAGAACACTACAACTTGCAAATATTGTACCCAAAACTTTATCAGAAGATATTATTCATTTAGTAATGTTAGAATTGGGTCAACCCTTAATTACTTTTAGTGCTGATGTTTTAAAAAAACCATCTTTAAATATTTCGCCTAAATCATACCCAGAAGGTAATTTGCAAATTAAAGAGGGCGATATTTTATTACACGATAAATATTTGGCTTTTAGTGTTTTAGGAGTTAGTCATAATATTGAATATGAAGTTAAACCAAGTTCCAAAGAAGTTTTTATATTTTCAATTAATCCTGATGTTACCTTAATGAGTAAACAAGCAAAACGACATGGTGCTCTTATTAATACATTATTAGAACGTTTAACAAGACCAGTTGTTCCTGACTATTATTTAATTGCTTTACAACGTTATTTGTTTATTTTAGGACAATTGCAAGTTAAATATGAAATTACCGGTTTTAGTAATGATGTTCCTTATCAAGTTAAAACAAAAGTGATTAACTTTAATTTCAATTTTATTAATAAAATTTTAGGTACAAAATTTGAGGTTAATGAAATAATTAATTATTTGACTATTATTGGTTGTCAAATTGAAATTGATGCAAAAAATCAAGAAATTTTAAAAGTAACAGTTCCTAATCATCGTAGTGATTTAAATAACGCTAATGATTTTAGTGAAGAAGTTGCCAGAGTATTTGGATATGATAAATTACCAGTTATTAAACCACAATTTAATGTATCATTTAAGTCACCAACAGCATTGGAAAATTTAATGATGAAATGAAGACAACATTTAACAAGTTATGGTTTTAATCAAGTAAAAACATATAGTTTAACAAGTATGCAGAGATTAAATGATTTTAATTTTTTTAAATATAAAATACCTGTAAAATTAGAAGCACCGTTGACATTAACAAGAGAAGTTATGCGTTTTAGTTTGACAGATAGTTTATTAAGAATTTGTCAATATAATTATGCACGTAAAGAAACACAATTAAAAATTTTTACTGATGAAACTGTTTATACAGGTGATGAAACTGATGATAATCATCATTTAGCTTTTATGATTATGGATAATTTTTGACCAAAAATTAATGCTAATAAAATTACTAATAGTACTTATTATTTTATTAAAGGTTTTTTAGATGGTTTTTTAGCAAAAGTTATGCCAAATTTATTTAACTCTATTGTTTATAAAAATAATAATAATTCTTTAATGCATCCGTATTTAAGCGCAGATATTTTTTATGAGCAAGAACATATTGCTACTATTGGCGCACTGCATCCACAAACTGAAAAAATAATTAATGTTGAAAAAATATTCTTAGCAGAAATTAATTGTAGTAAGTTAGTTAAAATCATAGAAGAACAACAAAAAGTAGTTTCTAAATTTAAGCTTTGATCAAAATTTAATACTTTAAGTCGTGATATATCAATTATTGTTAATAGCGATATTCAATTTTCTGATGTAAAAAATGCTATAATGTTTGCAAATATTGATTTTTTAGAACAAATATCTTTGGTAGATTTTTATAATGATGAAAAATTAAAATCACAACATCAACACTCATTAACTTTTAATTTGAAATTTAATAGTCAAGAAGAACAATTAGATGAAACAAAAGTAAGTGGACAAATAAGTAATATTCAAGAAATATTAAAGAAAAAATTTCAAGCAATTATTCGTTAAAAATATAACAAAATATTAAATAATAACATTAATATATTTTTTTATTATATTAAATTTTAAATTGGGTGAGATGATATGAAAATGTTAAACAAAGATAATTTAAGCTTTTATAAAATGGCATTATTATTTATGATTCCAATTTGTGCACAATCTTTAATTGAAACATTAATAAACTTAATGAATAATTTTGTGGTTGGTCAATTTGGAAATGATGATGCTATTGCCGGAATTGCATCATCAAGTAATATTTATGATATGGTTTGATATATCTTTTTTGCTATTGTTGCTACTGGTAATATTTTTACTGCTCAATATTTAGGTATTAAAGATAAGAAGAAAATTCAAGAAACTACTAATATAAAATTATTTTATACTTTAATTTTTTCAATATTTTTTGTTGTAATATTAGAATTATTTAGTAAACAAATTATGGGAATAATTCTTGGTGCTGAAGATAATTCTCATCAAAATGCTATTGGTATTGCTGAAGAATATAGTAAATTAATTGCTTGAAATTACCCATTATTAGGTTTTGCTTTTATTATGTCAATTACTATGAATACATGTGGTAACGTTAAAACACCATTGATAACTTCTATTTGTTCATTACTCTTAAATACATTTTTAGTTTGTATTTTATCATTACCATATAGTGGGGGACCACAATTAGGCATTGAAGGATTAGCAATAAGTTTAATTATTTCAAGAGCAGTAGAATGTTTTATATTGTTAGGTTATTTAATTTATAAAAAACCAATTTATGCTCCTAATTGAAATATTTTTAAATTTACAAAAGATTTACATAAAAAATATATTATTACTTTTATTCCTTTATTTGCTAGTCAAGTATTATTTGGTGTTTCAGTAGTAATGTTAACAGCTTTATATTCTCATTTTGGTGATACTGAAGTTGTTGCCGCTGTGCAAATTGTTGGTAGTGTTGTTGCTATTTTTTATTCTACTTTTAGGGGATATAATGCTTTAGTTGGCTATGCTGTTGGTAGCAAGTTAGGTTCAGGAGAACTAGTACTGGCTAAAGAAAATGCTAAGAAGATATTAAAATTGAGTTTTGCTATTTCAACTGTTATTGCTTTAATTATTTTGGGTAGTGCTTTTTGAGTTCCAAAAGTATTATTTCCAAATTTATCTAATAATGCTATGAAACTTGCAGTTTGATATATGGCTTTTTCAGCAGTAACTTATTTTTTCATTAATATGATGCAACCATTATTTAGTTTTCTTTATGCTGGTGGCTATACTTTAATTATTAGTATTGCTGATCTATTTTTAATTTGATTTATTGATATTTTTATTACTTTTGCTTTATTGCAGTGAACTGACTTAAGTATTAAAATGGTAATTATGATTTCGTGTTTAAGTAAATCAGCTGATTTTATTTGTGCTTATGTATTTTATAAAATAATTCCTTGAAATAAAAATATTATTAATTCTAAAGTAGAAAGTGTACCTCATCCGACATTTGAACCACATGGATAATATAAAAATCCCTTTTTAATAATAGATTTATTTTAATAACTCTGTTTAAAAAATTTTAAAAAAATTCTATTATATTTTAGAAAATAAATTCATATTTATCGTTTTATTTTTATTGTATTTAATATACAATTATTATAATTACTGGTGTGATTTTAGAGGATGGTAAAAGTAATGATTTTTTTATTTTTAGTTATAATTAAACTTTTATAATAATTAAATTTTAAATAACTAAATAAATACGGACATTAAAAATTTTGACATACCTTTATTATAAGAAATTTTTATTTTTTGAAAGAATTTTAAAAAATAAGTTTAAGTAAATATATAAAAATAGTAATAACACCAGAACTAATAAAATCATTTTGGAATTAAAAAAGAAATTAAGAAATAATAAAAAAATAAAAAAAGCATGATTGTTTTAAAATTTTTTTATTTTTTTATAAGAAGGAGAAAGAAAATGTTAAAGTTTATAAGAAAATTTTATAATAAGTATCTTAAAAAGTACTTTAAAAAGAAAAATAAAGAATTACAAAAAATAAGAAAAGAAATTCTTCATATAGAAGAAGAGATGAAAAAACTAAAAGAAGATAATATTTTTTTATTTAATACTATTAAAATGTTATTAAATTATCAAAATAGTTCAATTGATAATCCTTTATATTTTAATCAAGATGATCATATTTATGAAGAAATAAAAGAAAAAGCTATTTTTGAAAAATTTATTTATGAAAATGTAAAAGATGAAACAACTTCATTGAGTTCAGTTGGTAATAATGTTCCTCCACAATTACCACCAAGAAATAAAACAAGTGAAAATAATATGAAAGTAACGACGGAAGAAATTAATGAAATTAAACTATCAAATATTACAAAAAAAGTAGAAGAACAACCTATATATGAAAAAATAAATACCGATTCAATTTATGATGAAGTTAAATCAAATATTAAACCATTTTGTCATTCTATTTTTTAGGAGGGCAAAATTATGAAAAAAATATTAAGTATATTTACAATAAGTATTTTAGCATCATTACTTTTCACAAGTAACATTATTAATATTGATAGTAATAAAACGGATAATAATGTTGTTAATAAAAATTCCTTACTACCAAAAAAAGAATCAACAAATGAGCCCTTAACTCATTTATTTAATAATCAATATAATTATTTAACAAATAGTAATTGAATTACTAATCAATCAGATTTAGATCAAAAATTTTACAGTTATGATACAAATCATGCTAATTATAAGTTGAGCAATTATATTAATGCTAGAGAAGTTTTTTTGTTGATAATGATGGTAATTTAAATTATGATTCTACACTTATTTTAGAAAAGGATAAGTTAAATATTGAAAATACAAAACAAGAAATGATTAACTATAAAAAAGTGACAAAAACTAAAGATAAAAAAAATATATCTAATGAAAGTATTTATGATAATAATTATTTTGAAGGTGATAATAATGATTGACAATATATTCAATTTGGAGGATTAAATAGTCATATTGATATTTCAAATCAAGTAGGTGCTGATAAAGTTGAACACAGTAATAATCTAAATGAAACATTAGGTTTATACTATATTGTTAAAGCAGTACACGAAAATAAAATTACTAAAGGTGTAGCTGATAGTTTAGGAAAGGATTTTATTAGTAAAATTAGTATTAAAAATAGTTTTAATAAAAGTTTAACTAATGAGATTATTAATTTAATTGTTGATAAAGAAAAAGTTTATAAACTAATTAATGAATTGCCCTTTTCTAAAGATGCAAGAGATTATTCAATTAATTATATTTTTGATAAAGATAATAATTTAATTGAAATTTATTATCATAAATTTAATAATACGAATTTAAGTAAAAATATTAATATATTTAATTATCAATCATTTGATGGAACTAATAGTTGAGAAGATTTTAAATCAGAAAACTACACTTTAATTAATTGAACAAAATATGCAAAAAGATGAGAAGAATTTTGTCTATTATGACCTAGCCTTTCATTTAATAATTCTTATATTAAATTAACTAATTCTAATGGTCCTGTTATTAACAATAATCTAAGTTTAATGACTAATAAAATTAATAAATCTATTCCTGAGTATATTGCTCCTCCATTTAATGATCCTGTAGTATTAAATAATGATACTTTTAATTTTAAGTTTGAAAATAATTTTTGAATTTTTATGGCTCAAAATCGAATTCATATATATTTATGTATATGGCATGATGATAATAATATTTATTGTCAATATGCAGGTCATAATTCTTCTCAGTTTTGTGCTAGTGGTAGTTCTTATGATATAAATTTGGAATCTATTACATTTCATAATTTATCTGATTCATCTGTTTTATTAAATAAAAAAATAGCAAATGAAAAAATTTATGCTTTGGGTGTTGATTCACAAAGTAATATTTTTAGAACACAAGAAGATAGAGTTTATAAACTTAGTACTACAGGAGTAGAAACTGGATGGGTTACACTTTATTGGACACTAATTACATAGACAAGTGAACAAATTAGTTAAAAGAAAGGAATTATAATTATGGTCACTATTAACTCATATTCAGATGAATTTAAAAAACAAATAGTAGCTTTATATCAAAGTGGCAAATCAGTATCTTGCCTTGTTAAAGAATACAATGTTACAAGAGCAGCTACTTACAATTGAATTAAGCAATTTACTAATTCAGGTAGTTTTAAAACTAAAGATAATCTTTCAGATTTAGAAAAACAATTAATTCAAGCAAATAAAGAATTAAAACAGTTACGAATGGAAATTGATATTTTAAAGCAAGCAGCACTAATAATAGGCAGAAAGTAGAGATTATTGCAAATAATAAATCTAAATATAAAATTCGCACAATGTGTCATTTTTTAAAACTCTCTAAATCAACATATTATTTTAATTTAAAGAAAAAAAATAAAATTCAAAATAATATTTATGAACAAGCTGTTATTAGTGCTTTTAAAGAAAATAAAGAAGTTTATGGTACTAGAAGATTAAAAGTCATACTAGCAAACCAAGAAATTTATTTATCACGCAGAAAAATTAAAGAAATTATGAATAAGCATAATTTAATATCAAAATACACTAAATTATCATTCAAAAATTATCATAATAAAGTCAATGATAGTCAAATAACCAATCTTGTTAATAGAAACTTTAATAATAGAATTAAAAATGAAGTTATTGTTAGTGATTTAACTTATGTTCAAGTTAATGGTAAATGAAACTATATTTGCCTATTAATCGACCTATTTAACCGCGAAATTATTGGACATAGTGTTGGAGTTAAAAAAGATGCATCATTAGTATATCAAGCATTTATGCAATCAAATCACTGTTTAAAAGATATTGAAATATTTCATACTGATCGCTGTAATGAATTCAATAATAAAACTATTGATAAACTTTTATTAGCTTTCAACATAACTCGATCTTTAAGCAAAAAAGGATGTCCTTATGACAATGCTGTTGCTGAAGCAACTTTTAAAACTTTCAAAATTGAATTTATTAATGATAAAAATTTTACATCATTAATCCAATTAAAATTAGAATTATTTGATTACATCAATTGATATAACAACATAAGAATTCACAGTACTCTAAACTACCTAACTCCAGTTAGTTATCAAAAACAAATGTCTACCAAAAAATAGTCCTAAAAAGGGTTGCCATTCCAAAATTTTATTGCCAGATTCAACAAATTGAATATGAACTTTAGCAGTTAATAAAAAAACCGGCATTGTTTATGTTGGAAATGATGATGGTGTATATAGCATTGATAAAAATAGTAACGTTAATCATATGTTAGGAACACATGATTATATTAATAGTTTAGCAATAGGTGAAGATGGTTCTGTTTTTGCTGGAGCTAATAATCATGGTAAAATTTATAAAAGTAATGGTGTAAATGATTTTCAATTAATTAAAGAACAAAATGATGCTGGATCAATAAAAAGTTTAGTCGTAGATACTATTGGAACTATTTTTGCTGGTTCTGATAATGGTAATATTTATCAAATTAATAGTGGAATGTATTCTAAAATTTTAAATACAGGTCATGAAATTAAACGATTAATTATTGATAGAGATGGTGTTTTGTTTGCTGGTGTTGATTCAAATCAAATATATAAAAAAGTAAAAAAATCATCTACTTTTTACAATATGTTAGGAAGAGATAATGATAATGAACATATTCTTGCCTTAACAATTAATTCAGAAAACACTTTATATGCTGCAGGAACTGAAGGCATTTTGTATTCAAATAAAAATTTTAAGTAACATTTTAAATGTTACTTAAAATTAAATATATTAAAAAAAGATTTTAATTAAAAAATGTTGGCTGTTATGATATAAAATTAGATTTTTTTAATGCTATACTTATTTATAAAGTTTAAAATAATATGAAAGGAAGCAATTATGAAAGTAATTAAGGTTAAAAATATTACTAAGTCATATAATGGTAATGTTGTACTGGGACCTATTAATTTAGAAATTGAGAGTGGTAGTTCTGTTGCTATTTTTGGTGCTAATGGTGCTGGTAAAACCACATTATGTGAGATTATTAGTAATACTAAAAATGCAAGTACAGGAGAAATTGAATATAACTTTAATAAAAAAGATATTCCATATGTTGTTGGAATAAATTTTCAAGATCAAGTTTATCCTAACTTTATAACAGTTAAAGAATTAATAAATTTTTATCATAAAATTTATTTAGATAAAATAAAACCCGAAATTTTTAATAGTATGTTAGATAAGTTTCAATTAAAAGAATTATACAAACGTAAAGTAAATAGTTTATCGGGTGGTCAAAGACAAAGAGTTAATTTATTTTTATCATTATTTCATCAACCAAAAATTTATATTGGTGATGAGATTTCAACTGGTTTAGATGTTAAAACAAGAATTGATATTATTAATTTTTTACAAGAACAAATTAGTTTGAATAACATTACTTTAATTTTAGTTAGTCATAACTTAGATGAAATACAAGCTTTATGTAAACGTATTATTTTTTTAAAGGATGGTCAAATTATTGATGATACTACTGTTGTTGAAGTTACTAAAAAATATGGTTCATTATTAAAATATTATTTAGAAAAAACAGAAACATCATTAGAAATAACTACGAGAAAGGAAAAAAAATAATGCTAGCAATGTTTCAATTATTATTTGGTTATTTTAAGAAATCTTTCCATAGTATTTTCTTTGGCTTTATTTTCCCTATTATTATGTTAACAATTTTAGTTGCTGTATTAACACCTGGTAACCCAAATGCTGCACAAACAGTATTACCGGGGTTAGTGATGTCAGCTTCACCAGTATTAGGAATTGTTACTTTATCAATGACATATTCTGATTTTAAACAATCAATAATTATTAAAAGAATTGGTGCAACACCATTAAAACCATGACAATTTATTAGTAGTATTTTAATATTTCATGTTATTTTAATTTTTATTGGTAGTTTTTGAACATTAGGAATTGGTGCAGCTTTATATCATAATCAGATTAATTGAGAACTAATTAATTGAGGTTATATATTACTAGCAATTCTGCTTTCATCAATTATGTGTTCAGCAGTAGGAATAATGGTTGGTATTCTTGCTTCTGATTTTAAAATTGCTAATGCTTTTGCTTTATTATTATATTTGCCAACGTCATTTTTATCAGGTCAATATATTCCGTATGTAGCCATTAAAGGACAACCAGTTTTAGTTATTATTGCTAAAATTATTCCTTTTTCTTATCCTGTTTCTATTATGAATAGAGGATGAAATAATTATGGTACTCCAAATGATTTAATCAATGCAGCACTTTTTGATAATTACTGAATACCGATTTTAGTTAGTTTACTTTGAATTGGAGCATTAATATTTGGAGCAATTATGGCTTATAAATATCGAAGTAAATAAGTAAATAAGAAAAAATATTTGTTTATAAAGAAATTATTTAAATTTTAAAAAATATTTACAAAATAAACAAGCCTAATTAGGCTTGTTTTGATTTATTTTTAAAAATTAATGATACTTAAATTTTGGTCATTTACTTCGGCTATCAATTCCTGAATTAGTAGCAAAAAGATCAAAATTATTAACTTTTTCTACATTTCATGCTGAAAGGTTCTGATTAAATTTTTTTGCATTTCAAAACATTCCCATCATATTTGTTACTTTTGAAGTATTTCACTTTGAAATGTCTTGATTAAATTTTTTTGCATCATAAAACATATAACTCATATCTACTATATTTGATATATTTCAAGAAGATATGTTTTGATCAAATGTTAGATTATCAGCAAACATATTACTTAAAGAAGTAATTTTTGTTGGTAATTGATCTGGTACTTTTTCAACTATTATTGGCATTTTAACAGCTTGAATTTCTCTAATTCCATTTTCAAAAAATCCGATTTGAATAATTTCTTTACTATCTATATTTGATAAATCTTTTTTATTTGTTTCTACTTTTGTTCCTGTTTTGTCAATATAAATTGTATCTTGTTGTATTTTATTTTGTGTAATATTAGTATTTTGTTTGATAGTGTTTAAGAAACTAGTTAAATTACCTGTGGTTGTTGCAAGTGTTAAAACACTTAATGTTTTGATTAATATTTTCATTAAGATCTCCTTTTTTGTTTTTCCCCAATAACTTCTTAAGTTTAAGAAGTTAATTTATATTTTAAGTCGTTTAAAAATAAATGCAATAAGTGTTTAGTTTATGATAGAAATAAAAATATATAAATATTAGGAAAAAATTTTATGTTATTAGTAAGGTTAAATGTAATAAAAAAGTTATATAATATATTTTTTGCATACAATTTGTTTTTTTTAAAAAAAGATATTTTATGATATTATTAAATTAATTTAATAACTGTTAATTACTAGTATAGATAGTTTTACCTATATTAGTTTTTTTGTTTTTATTAAATTAATTTAATTAAAAAAATATTATATATTAGGTTTATTGCGTTTAAAGTCAAGTTTTATATTGAATTTATTAGAAAGAAGTTAAAATATGGCAAACGGCAGAGAAGTTATTATTACTAATAATTTAAATAATCCAAGTATAAAAAGTTTATTATTAATTGATGAATTTAGTAATAAAATTGGTGACGCATTACTTATTATTGATTTAGAAAAAAAGAAGATATTTTAGAAAGTATATTTATTGAAGAAAAATATCGTAAGCAACAATATGGTAGTTTACTTATTTACAAAATTTTTGAGATATGTCATAGCAATAATATCGAAAACCTTATTTTATTATCAGATCCAACTAATGCTACTGTCGGTGAATTTTATAAAAAATTAGGATTCACTTATGCATGAAATAAAAAAACTTTTTTTTATGATTATGAAATTAATATACCTCATGCAATTTTTAATAAAAGAGATGATATTAAAAAGTGAAAAAATATTAAAATAAAAGAAATTTTTATTGATTTTGATAAGTCAAAATCAAAAGCTATAAATGATGAACAAAAGATATTAGAGGATAGTGAAATATTATCTAGTATTTTAGATGAAGTTTTAATACATGAAGAATCAATTTTAAAGGAGGATTATCAAAAAGTTATTGATTGATTTAATCAACAAAGAGAACAAATAATCAAAAATCCAAAACAATGATGAAATACTTTAACCCCCAAACAAGTAGATGTTGTTAAAAATGAGGCAAAAAAATGGTGAAATAACTTAACACCAGAACAAAGAAAAATAAAATTATTAGAAAAACAAGCATATCAAAAAAAGACAATAAAAAAAGATGATACTCCTTTATTGTGTGATTTTGATCAAAATATAAAAAATAAATTAGACTGCATGCAGTCTATGAAAACATCAACTCCTGTTTTTAAAAAAGATAATTTTAATATTTAGATTTTTTCTTTTCTCAAATGTCTTGTTTTTTAAAATTAACAATGTAAAATAAAATACATAATTAATTTAAAATATAAAAGAGTAAAATTAAATGGTAATTTAGAGACTTAGTGGTTGCTGTAAACTAAGCAAGTTTAATTTGAAGGTAACTTATATTATTAGTAATTTAAATAATAATTAAGTGCATTTACTTTGTAAATGAATTAGGATGGTACCGCGTTAAAAAACGTTCCTATTTGTGGAATGTTTTTTTATTTTAAAAAGGAGTATAACAAATGAATAGAAATTTAAACAAAAAATATAATCATATTGAAATTGAAAAGGATCGTTATCAACAATGAGTAAAATCTGGATTATTTAAGGCAAATGTTAGTTCTATTAATCCTACATTTTCTATTATCTTACCACCACCCAATGTAACCGGACTTTTACATTTAGGTCATGCTTGAGATAGTACTATCCAAGATTTATTAATTCGTTATAAACGTTTACAAGGATTTAATACTTTATTTATACCCGGTATGGATCATGCTGGCATTGCCACACAAGTTAAAGTTGCACAACGTATTAAAGAAGAACAAAAACTTAATTTGCAAGAATTAGGTAAAGATAAATTTTTACAACAAGCATGAAAATGAAAAACAGAATATGCACAAAACATAAGAAAACAGTGAGCAAAACTTGGTTTAGCATTAGATTATTCGCATGAAGTATTTACTTTAGATGAAAATGTTAAACAAGCAGTTAATGAAGTATTTGTAAAGTTATATAAAGAAGGTTTAGTTTATAGAGGAAAAAAGATAGTAAATTGAGATCCAGAATTAAAAACCGCTATTTCTAATATTGAAGTAAATTATCATGAAACAAAAGGAAAAATGTATTATTTAAAATATTTTATAGAAAATAGTAGTGAATTTATTACTATTGCTACTACCAGACCAGAAACAATGTTTGCTGATCAGTGTATAGTTGTAAATAGTAAAGATAAACGTTATTTACAATTTATTGGTAAAATGGTTATTAATCCGGCTAATAAAATGTTAATTAAAGTCATTGCTGATGATTATGTTGATATGAATTTTGGAACGGGTGCTATGAAATGTACACCGGCTCATGATGCTAATGACTATGAAATTGCATTACGTCACAATTTAGCAATGCCTATTTGTATGAATGTTGATGGAACTATGAATGAATTAGCACAATCATATATTAATCAAGATCGAATGGTATGTCGTAAACAATTAGTTGAACAATTAAGAAAAGAAAATTTAGTTGTAAAGGTTGAAGACCATCTTCATCAAGTTGGTTATTCAGAAAGAAGTAACGCTATTATTGAACCATATTTATCACAACAATGATTCATAAAAATGAAACCATTAGTTGAAATGATTATTGATAAACAAAAAAATAAGAAAACAAAGATTGATTTTCATCCAATATTATTTGAACAACAACTTTTGCAGTGATTAAATAATATTCAAGATTGATGTATTTCCCGTCAATTGTGATGGGGTCATTCGCTTCCGGTTTGATATCATAAAAAAACTAAGAAAATTTATGTTGATACTAACCCACCATCACCAATTAACGATTATATTCAAGAATCAGACGTATTAGATACATGATTTTCTAGCGGTTTATGACCTTTTGTAACCTTGGGTTGACCACAAAAAAATGTTGATTTGCAAAAATATTATCCAATATCAGTATTAGTTACTGCTTATGATATTTTATTTTTTTGAGTTGCACGAATGATGTTTATGGGTTGAAAATTTACTAATCAAAAACCATTTACTAATGTTTTAATTCATGGTTTAATTCGTGATGAACAAGGTAGAAAAATGTCAAAATCATTAAATAATGGAATTGATCCAATGGAAGTTATTAAAAAGTATGGTGCGGATGCTTTACGTTACTTTTTAGTTAGCAATTGTGCTCCCGGTCAAGATTTAAGATTTAGTATTACTAAAGTTGAGTCAGCTTGAAATTTCAATAATAAGTTATGAAACGCTGCACGTTATGTGCTAATGAATATTGATGATAAGTTTCAATTGGATGAAAATATTGTCTATAATAATTCGTTATCATTTATTGATCAATGAATTTTACAAGAACTTAATCAATTGATTATTTATGTAGAGCAATATATGGAAAAATATGAATTTGTTTTAGTAGTTAAAGCACTATCAAATTTTATATGAAATAAATATTGTTCTTGATATATTGAATTAAATAAAGTTAATTTACAAAATCAAGAGCAACAAAGTAACTCATTACAAACATTATATTATGTTTTACAGCAAATTATTATTATGGTTCATCCCTTTATTCCCTTTATTACAGAAGCAATTTATGAAGAAATGGGGTATAAAAATAGCATTTTAACAAATAAGTTTCCTAAAGTTAAAGTTATGGAAAAAACAAAAGTTGTAACACAATTTGTTGAAATATTAATTGAAATTATTGGTAATATTCGAGAAATTCGTAAAGAACTTAATTTATCTTTAAAATTACCGTTAACTATTCATATCAATACGACTAATTCTTTTTTTGAAGTAGAAAAAAATACTTTAAATCCTTATTTATTACAATTAACTAATAGTCAAATTGTTACTATTAGTGATAGTCCGTTGTCTGTTAATAATAAAATAATTAAAATTATTAATTCAGCAGTAATAGAAATTAATGTTTCAAATTTATTTAATAAAGAAGAACAATTAGCAAAATTAAAAGGGGAATTAGTTTATATTGAAAATGAAATAAAACGTAGTAAAGATATTTTAAATAACCAACAATTTTTAGCAAAGGCACCACCAACAAAAGTTGAAATAGAAAAGCAGAAATTAGAAAAGTATCAAAATCAAAAAAAATTAATCAATGCCAAGATTAAAGAATTATAAAAAACTTTTATTTTAATTCAAGTTGAAAAATTTCATTATTTTCCAATTTAATATCATCAATACCTACTGAAAAATCAATAAATTCTTTACCATTTCAATGCTCAATGTATCAAAATTTTTTATCTTCTTGAGTACCTTTTTTACCTTTTACAGCAACCAAAAATCTTCCCAATTGACTTTTTTCAACAGTAAAATCATTAGAACAAGCACTTAATAAATTACCAAGTGTATTAAAAGTAGTAATATAATTAGTTTTTTCAAGGATAGTTTCCTTGCCGTTGATAGCTGTAATTTCAATATTAGTAGTAATGCTATTTTGATTAGTAGTACCATTTAAGAATTTTGGGATATAAATAATATTTAGTATTAATGAAGTTCCTAATATTAATATAATAGAATTATATTTGCATCATTTAATAAATGTTTTATTTTTAATTATTTTTATAAAATTATTTTCTCATTTCTTACCATCAGTTTTTATTTTTGTCATTATTATCAGCCTTTGAATTATCTTTTTTATTTTATTATATTAAAAAAAATAAAAAAAAGGAAATTGCTTATCTCATTTTTAATAATTATTGAGGTGAAATTAAATGAGATTATTAATTATAACATTGACAATTCTTTTTCTTGCAAGTAATGGATTAGTTGTATTAAAGTTGATTAAAAATTTTAATGAAAATGAAATAGTTAGTAAGGAAAAAAATGATACAAAAATTATTACTATTACTGTTGAAATTAAAGAACATTTACCAATTAGAGAAGATTTATGTATACGAAATAAATATTATGTTAAAATTCTTAATTCAAAAATAAGTATTATTAATTTAATTAATACTTTGAATATTTCTAATGTTTATTTTGACATTTTGGCATTAAATCTAAATCAAAATATTAGTGAAAATTATAAATTAATATTATCACCAAGAAATAATGCTATTAAATATTATTCCCGTTATACTATTACTTTAGAGCCTTTAATTAATTTAGGTTTAAATAGTCAAGATGCCAAAAAAGTATTATTATTATTTAATAAAAAAAATTTAAATGCAAAACAATTGTTAGAGAATTTAGAAAAATTATTAATAACCACAAAAAGAAAATATATACAATTGATGCATAAATTTATTAGTTTTTAATGATGTTTACTTATCATGCTTTATTAGTTTTATTTGGGCGGTTGTCAAAGTTACGAAATAATTAATTATCATATTAGTAACTTATTTCCGAAATTACCATTTAAAAATGATGATAGACAAATTAAATTCTCTTTTACCCTTAAATTTATATTCGACGTATTTTAAAAAATATAGATTTTATAAGATAAAATAAAAATTATTAACAAGGAAAAAGACAAGAAATAATCTTGTCTTTTTTTGTAATTGTAAAATTTTAAAATTTTTAATAACCGTCTTTAACGCTATTATCAACACGTGTTAGGGAACTAAAAAAGTGAACTACAACACAGTTGTTAAAAATAGTAGCTAGAACATGTGGACTTGCATGAATAAATAAAAAGTGGAGTGATACCTAATAAATTATACTAACCATTTAATGGTAATTTGGAATGGCAACCCTTTTTAGGACTATTTTTTGGTAGACATTTGTTTTTGATAACTAATTGGAGTTAGGTAGTTTAGAGTACTGTGAATTCTTATGTTGTTATATCAATTGATGTAATCAAATAATTCTAATTTTAATTGGATTAATGATGTAAAATTTTTATCATTAATAAATTCAATTTTGAAAGTTTTAAAAGTTGCTTCAGCAACAGCATTGTCATAAGGACATCCTTTTTTGCTTAAAGATCGAGTTATGTTGAAAGCTAATAAAAGTTTATCAATAGTTTTATTATTGAATTCATTACCGCGATCAGTATGAAATATTTCAATATCTTTTAAACAGTGATTTGATTGCATAAATGCTTGATATACTAATGATGCATCTTTTTTAACTCCAACACTATGTCCAATAATTTCGCGGTTAAATAGGTCGATTAATAGGCAAATATAGTTTCATTTACCATTAACTTGAACATAAGTTAAATCACTAACAATAACTTCATTTTTAATTTTATTATTAAAGTTTCTATTAACAAGATTGGTTATTTGACTATCATTGACTTTATTATGATAATTTTTGAATGATAATTTAGTGTATTTTGATATTAAATTATGCTTATTCATAATTTCTTTAATTTTTCTGCGTGATAAATAAATTTCTTGGTTTGCTAGTATGACTTTTAATCTTCTAGTACCATAAACTTCTTTATTTTCTTTAAAAGCACTAATAACAGCTTGTTCATAAATATTATTTTGAATTTTATTTTTTTTCTTTAAATTAAAATAATATGTTGATTTAGAGAGTTTTAAAAAATGACACATTGTGCGAATTTTATATTTAGATTTATTATTTGCAATAATCTCTACTTTCTGCCTATTATTAGTGCTGCTTGCTTTAAAATATCAATTTCCATTCGTAACTGTTTTAATTCTTTATTTGCTTGAATTAATTGTTTTTCTAAATCTGAAAGATTATCTTTAGTTTTAAAACTACCTGAATTAGTAAATTGCTTAATTCAATTGTAAGTAGCTGCTCTTGTAACATTGTATTCTTTAACAAGGCAAGATACTGATTTGCCACTTTGATATAAAGCTACTATTTGTTTTTTAAATTCATCTGAATATGAGTTAATAGTGACCATAATTATAATTCCTTTCTTTTAACTAATTTGTTCACTTGTCTATGTAATTAGTGTCCAATAAAGTGTAACCCATCCAATTCTTGGGGTGGGAGCGAATTGGAAACTAGTATATATAGACCTACTAGGGAACCTACTATATTAATTCTATTCTTTATTTAACCAACCTTGCGACTCCCCAGTGAGCAAGTGTTGATTTTATTTTTTAAAATTTCACAATTTATTTTTGAGCCCAGAATTTCTGGAATGAATAAAACGAATAGTAGTATTATTAATAATCTAAAAATCAAAATATATGTTCTTTATGCTAGAAGCAACAGAACATATTAGGAAAGGATTATTATGCAAATAGAATTTAAAAAAGAACAAATTTTTAAAGATAAACCACAATCTATTCTTATTGATTATGTTGAATATAAATTATCACTTCCAAAATGAATGATTAAAAATAATTCTTTTATTGTTGATAACAGTTACACATATTGAGTTTTTAATTTAGAAAATATTAAAAGAGAATTAAGTGGTAATGAATTAATAAAATTATTAGAACCATATATTAAAGACCAAAAAATAACTGTTAATAAACCAACTGCTCCAAAAGAATATTATCTTAATGATATAAAACTTGAACCATTAAAATTTTATGAACAGCATAATAGTTGATTTATAGGTGAAATAACAGATAACAAAACTAAAATTACTAATCCTTGTTTTAAATATAACATTACGTGAGAAGAAAACAGAAAAGGTTTTAAAATAAATAATCCATATAAACATGATGATTTACCAATTAATTATCTAGTTACTTCTTATAAGGAAATTTCAACTCATAATGAAAAAATATTTTTGTTGAACATGTAAACAAAATAAATTAGATTATTTATTATTTAATACTAATGATATAAAAACAAGAAAATATTTTTTAAGAGATAAAAATAGTAAAGCGATTTGTTATGATTGTATTTTAAATATTAGGTTAAGTAGGAGGTATAAATATGGATAAAGAATATTTAACTAAAAGAGGAACGATTTGCATACCAGACAGTGATGATATTGAATTTAAAATAGTACTAATTAAACTGATTGATGATTTAAAAAAAGATAATTTAGTTTGTGGTCATAAAGAATTTATTGAAGAATGTAAATATTGTTGATGTAATTGTGATTTAGAAATTATTAAAACAGTTATTAGAGGTTAACTTAATTAATGCAATATGATTTAATTATTGGAATTGACCCCGCTGGAATTGGTAATAATGGAATTATTATATACTCAAATGAAACTAATAATATTGTTTTTAATGAAACATTCAATACATTAACTGTTTTATGAACTAAAAATATGTATAAAGAAAAATTTCAATTAATTAAAGAAAAATTTATTGATAAAAAAATATTAGTTATTGTAGAAAATTTCTTTTTAAATTCAAAACAATTACTAACTAATCCATTATCAACGCCTAAAATCATTGGTGCATTAATGGTATTAGTTCAAGATGTTTTCAACTGAGATTATCTAGAAAACCAAGCAAAAAATAAAAATAAAATAACAAATTATAAAGGAAATATAAAATTAACAAAACATGAACAAGATGCTTATAAGCATATTCAATATTATTTAAAAAATCATAAAAAAATATTAATTTTTGATAATTATTTAAGGAAATTATAAACATGAAAGATAAAGCAAATTATGTCAAATTAACAGTAAAACTAAGTAATACTATTGAAGCAAAATATTACGAAAAAGGTAATAAATAATTATATTATAGTGTTAGAGGTCAATGAAATGGATTAAACTATGTTACTTTAATTTTTAACAACCCAAAATTTTATAGACGCTGTATTTTATTAAACAAAAACGATGAAATTATAGTAACTGGTCAAATTTTTAATACTTTAAATATTGCTAAAAATCGTGCATTTTGTTCAATTAATGTTAAATGATTTAAAAAATGAAAAGAGTAAAAAATGATATTATGAAAAATTTTATTAATAGTACCAATATTAATAACAAGCATAACACTAATAATATTTTTAATATTTATTATTAAAGAATTAAAAAATGAATATAAAGTATTAAAAATATTAAGTGAAATTTCTAATCAAATTAAAACTAAGGAGAAATAATAATGAATAAAGAAGAGTTAGAACAATGAGTATTTAATGAAATAGGTAAAATTGAAAGTATTAAAGAAGATAAATTATTACATGAAAATTGTATTAATAAAGAAAAATTAGTATCTTTTTTATCTGAATTTTATAATAATTTTAATCAAGTTGAAGACAAATCATTTCAATCAAAAGCAGATACTTATGCAAATATATTAGAATATTTAGAAAGTAATGAATTTTATAATGATAATAAAAATTAAAAAGAATAATAAATGTGGTTATGGTAGAGTTTTTGCTCATAAATGTAATAACTTATGTAAACAAAAACAAAATAAAAGAGTTAGGAAAGAAAGGTTAAATTATGAATAAAGAAAAATTAATTAAATATTTAAAAACTTTATTTATGGAAACTGATAATTGAGAAAAACAAACAATTATTGCAACGAATTTAATAATACGTGAAGAACTGATTAAAAAAATAGAAAATGGAGAATTTGAATAATGATAATATTACCTACTTTGTTTGAAAATAAAGATGAAATTGAAATATTATCACCATTTCCAAAACAAGAACATCAGTCATTAATGGATTGAGATACATATATTAGTTTAAATGCTTATGGTATTTCAAATCTTATTAGTGGATTAACTGATTTAATACCTAATAAATTTGAAGCAATAAGAAAGATTTGTAATATGGCTACTGGTGGATGTTTAATATCAAGTGGTGTAGCAATGGGTATAAATAATGATTTTAATAATGCTTATGCAATTCCTACTATTGTTGCTGGTGAAAGTGAAATAATCCATAATTTATTACCTATGGAAACTACACATCATAATGAAGAAATGCAAGAAACATCATTTAATGATGAAACTGCAAGATTAGTAAATGATAATAGATTCACAATTAATAGTGAAACAACTAGTCAATACGGTAGTGATAATATGAGCGAAGTAGTATTAAATCACGATAATGCTTCATTAAATTGAGATTATAATCACATGAGTTTATAAAGGAGGTGAATAATTTATGAATAAAGAAAAATTACTTGAATATTATAATCAGGAAATAAAAATATATAAAGAAAAAATAGAAGAATTCAATAAAGAAATATCTGTATTAGTAGAAATTATAAGTAATTCACAATCAATGATTGAAAGAATTAATGGTGGTCAATTTGATGAATAATTAAAAATTAAAAATAAATAGTTGAAAGGAAAATATTCAAATGAAAGAATTTTTACATGAATTAATCATTATTGGAACAAGTGTAGGAACATTAATTTGCAGAGAATTAATTGTTTGATTTAAACGATTTATTACAACTCCAAAACATGTTCGAGCAAATAACAAAATTATAAAACATCAAAAAAAATTAGCAAAATTAAACGAAAAAATTAATAAAGGAGAAAAATAATATGACAAAAATTGAATTTAATGAAAAATATAGAAAACAAGATATCAGAATTGATAGGGATTTTGAATTACATATTGATAATTGTTTTAAATTTACTGATATTAACGCATTAGAAAATGCAGTTAATGATTATAAAAAATTAATAAGTGAAATGCCACAATTAGTTAAAGATTGATTATTGGGATAAGATTAGGAGAATGTTAAATGTTAGAAAATGAAGATAATGTTCAACAAACAACTGAACCTTTAACTGAAAATAATGCTCAACAAGAAATAGAAAATAAAGTTAATGAAGCAGAAAATAAGTTAAATAAACTTAATCAAGAAATTAAAGAAAAAGAAATAATTAATATATTTAAAAAATATCAAGTTAAAACTGAATTTTATGATTATTTAAAATTTAAAACTCATAATTTAGAAAATTCAAAAATTGAAGAAACTATTAAAAAAATGATTAAAGAACAACCAGTATTTAAAGAAACAATTAATACAGGTGGCAATAAACAAATAATTATTAATAATAAAACAAATGATAAAGAAAATTTTTTAATTAATTATAAAAAGAAAAATTATTTATAAACGAAAGGAAGAAATAAAATGTCAGTACCATTTAATCAAAATTTAGACAATACAGAGAGATTAGTAGAAGCGCCAGAATTTATAGAGTTTTTTAAAATTTCAAATAGTCCATGGGCAAACTTTTTCCCTACTGAAATTGTTGACTCAGTAAATATTGAGTTTATTGTTAAAAAACCAAAAAAACCAGAAGTAAAAATTATTGCTTGAGATGATAAAAGTAAAAGATATGAATTACCATATGTTGATACAGATAAAATTAGTAAAAAAATAACTAAAAAATATCTTGCAGGAGAAATTATTGCAGATGTAGATTTAAAAGCAAATAATGGACAAAATTTATTAGATAGTATGCAATATGAAGTTGCAAATGATTTAGCAGATAAATTGGCAATTGATGATACACAAGCAATTGCAAAATTTGCTACTAAAATCGATATTGAAGATACAACACCAGTAGGCTATTTAAAATCAATGTTATCCGCTTGAAATACTTTGTTTCAATTTAGAAACATTGCAAATAGTAAATTTTTTATTACTAATGGTCTTTATGATAGTTTAGTTTATTTAGCAGATAATAAAGGTTTAATTACCGATAATCAGTTAGCACAACAATTACGTTTAAATGGAAATAGTTTATATGTAAAAGGTGTATTATGTGAAATCGTTCTTGATGATTATATGATTTTTACTAATGATAAAAATGAACAACAATTAATGACCTTTATTTTAGCAACACCAAGAGCGATGAAAAGATATATGATAGAAAATACAGTTATTTATGTAGATTTTATTAAAGATGATAAAGCAGGAAGAGCATATAAAGTTGCTGGTGAAGTTGTTGGAGAAGCAATTCCATATATTTCTAATAATGAAACAACATCAAGATGAATGTTATGTGGAGTTATTAAAACAGAAAAAACTGATTTAAAAACTAAAATTACAGTTTTAACAACAAATATTACTGCAAATGTTAATAACAATAACAATGAATTAAATACAGAAATAAAAAGTACTAATGAACTTAAATCATTAAATCCAAATTTAACAAATCCAACTATTAAATATTTTAGTGATGCACAAGGAAAAACTAATGTAAGTAATCAAAAACAAAAAGCAGGTGACTTATACATAACTATTACTGCTAATGTTAATGACTTAAATTATAAAGGAACAACAAATATGATTAAAATAACTCTTAAATAAAGGAAATTAATATCATGCCAATCGGTACAACTAGTACAGCAATACTTTTAAACATAAATAAACCAAAACATACTAGAATAAGTAAACAACAAGAAAATAAAAGTTTTTGATGAGAAATTTTAGAAATGATTGGTGTACAAGTTATAGCAGTAGCACTTGCTCCTTTTACTGGTGGATTAAGTGAAAGTGTAGCCCTTGGATTAGGTGCAAGTGATTTAATTGCTAGTATTAGTGCTGTTGGTGTAGAATTTTTAACTGATTTTACTATTAATCAAGTTTATGATTATTTAAAATGAAATGTAACACCATTAAATACTTTTTTTAATATATTACCAGCATTTGCTGGACTTAATAAAATTAGTCGTGGTTATCGTACAACTAAATTTATTAAGTTAGCACAAAAAACTAAAACATTAGAACAAGTTGGTATTAAAGAAGCAAAAAACTTACAAGAAATTATTAGTCAAGTAAGTGGAAAAGAAATTTTAACAGATAAAATTATTGGTAATAAACGTTATTTAATGAATTATAGTTTTGCTCCCAATCGTGAAACAATAATACAAAATTTAGGATATGTTGCTGAAAGAGAATATAAGAACAATTTTCAAAAATTAGAAGCACAAGAGTTAAAAGATTATTTATTATTACAAAACGAATTAATAAAGTTAAGTCCACAATTAACTCCTAAATTTAAAATTAAAGATATTGATAAAGCAAACATTTTTTTACAAAAATATAATACTGATTTAAAAGAAGTATTAAAAATGAACCAACATGATTGATTAAATTTAGTTCATACAATACATTCAGAAAATAGATATGGAAAAACTTTAATTTTAGATTTACAGAAAATTCGTGCAAATGCTATTAAATTTAATTTTAAAAAAAGTTCAATTCATAAGATTGTTTTAAATGCAAATAAATTTTTTAAATATTTGGATATTAGATTTTATTTAAAAAAGGGTTTAAATAAATTTTGAAAAAATACACCATATTTTGAAAAATTACGAGAAAGTATATATAAATTACAAGAAAAATTTGAAAAATTAGAAAAACAAGCATTTGAAAAAATTAATAAATTAAAAGAAAAAGCAACAGATTTATTTACTAGTGCAGAAAAAAGAGCAATTAAACATGCACAATTAATTCCATTAAATTCCCCAGTATTTATGGGTTGTAAAATTCAACCTTTGTCATTAGATAAATGTGCAATTACTATTTATCATCGTAATCCTAAATATAAACCAATTACAATTGTTGATAGTATTTTTAAAGCAGAAACTTTTGTTACTCAAATACATCCATTCCATTGATATCGTTGATATAGTGGTTGATACATTGGTTATGGAGTTAATCAAAATAAATGATTAAAAGCAATAGCATTTGCACCACCGGTTGTTCAACAAATAATTAGAGATAGTTTTAAAGTATACAGAGAAATATTTAGAATCGTAAGAACTTATCATAAAGTAGTAAATGTTATTAATAATCCTATTGAAAATATTAATAAATCATTTAAAAGTGTTGGTTTAAAATTTTCAGTAAATACTTTATTTGGTACTGGATTATTACATCATTTAGAAAAGTTTGCATATAGTCAAGTTGTAAAAAAAGGTAAAAAAAAGTTACAAAAAGAAATTATCCATATATCACATAGAAAAACTAAAACAAAAACTAAGCATTATAAAAAAGCATTTTTTAAGGAATGATAAAATATGATTAATAAACTTTGAACTGATGTCAGTCTTGAAAATTATAATAACTGATATCCATTAACTGGAAAAATTACAGAAACGCCACAGCAATACATACAAACATGACCTAATGTTAATGATTGATTTAAAACTTTTGCTATTCGTGCTCAAAATGATATTAATGCTTATCTTGATTTTATTTTATCTAAATTTACTTTTGATAGTTTTAAAGATGAATTAATTAAAGAAACATTAAGAGATATGGTTTATGTTATGGTTGAACATTGAGTATTTAATCGTACACCAATTGAATTTAATGTTGATGCAACTATTCAATTTAGTGCAAATATGGATGGGTTACACTTTATTGGACACTAATTACATAGACAAGTGAACAAATTAGTTAAAAGAAAGGAATTATAATTATGGTCACTATTAACTCATATTCAGATGAATTTAAAAAACAAATAGTAGCTTTATATCAAAGTGGCAAATCAGTATCTTGCCTTGCTAAAGAATACAATGTTACAAGAGCAGCTACTTACAATTGAATTAAGCAATTTACTAATTCAGGTAGTTTTAAAACTAAAGATAATCTTTCAGATTTAGAAAAACAATTAATTCAAGCAAATAAAGAATTAAAACAGTTACGAATGGAAATTGATATTTTAAAGCAAGCAGCACTAATAATAGGCAGAAAGTAGAGATTATTGCAAATAATAAATCTAAATATAAAATTCGCACAATGTGTCATTTTTTAAAACTCTCTAAATCAACATATTATTTTAATTTAAAGAAAAAAAATAAAATTCAAAATAATATTTATGAACAAGCTGTTATTAGTGCTTTTAAAGAAAATAAAGAAGTTTATGGTACTAGAAGATTAAAATTCATACTAGCAAACCAAGAAATTTATTTATCATGCAGAAAAATTAAAGAAATTATGAATAAGCATAATTTAATATCAAAATACACTAAATTATCATTCAAAAATTATCATAATAAAGTCAATGATAGTCAAATAACCAATCTTGTTAATAGAAACTTTAATAATAGAATTAAAAATGAAGTTATTGTTAGTGATTTAACTTATGTTCAAGTTAATGGTAAATGAAACTATATTTGCCTATTAATCGACCTATTTAACCGCGAAATTATTGGACATAGTGTTGGAGTTAAAAAAGATGCATCATTAGTATATCAAGCATTTATGCAATCAAATCACTGTTTAAAAGATATTGAAATATTTCATACTGATCGCGGTAATGAATTCAATAATAAAACTATTGATAAACTTTTATTAGCTTTCAACATAACTCGATCTTTAAGCAAAAAAGGATGTCCTTATGACAATGCTGTTGCTGAAGCAACTTTTAAAACTTTCAAAATTGAATTTATTAATGATAAAAATTTTACATCATTAATCCAATTAAAATTAGAATTATTTGATTACATCAATTGATATAACAACATAAGAATTCACAGTACTCTAAACTACCTAACTCCAATTAGTTATCAAAAACAAATGTCTACCAAAAAATAGTCCTAAAAAGGGTTGCCATTCCAAGAAGAATTTATGAATATTTTAATGAAGAATTACAAGAATGAATTCGTGTTTGTTTAGTTGATGAAATAATACAATTACCTAAATATAAAAGAATTGGTGAAGATATTGAAGATACTATTATTGAAAATTTTGCAGATGGAAAAAGATATCGTGATATTTGTGTTATTTGTAAAAAAGCAGGCATTAGTGTTAGTAGTGTTCATAGAGTTTTTAAAAATTTTGAAATAGTTGAAGCAAATCCAGTAAAAGTAAAATTAGAAAAAAATCAACCTATTTTTGCATCAATTGATGATGGTCATCGAAAATTTTGAAATTTTAAACGTAAAGGTACAAAACATTCTATTCGATTAATAGTAACATATACAGATAATATTAATCACAAAGTACAAAATAAAAGAGTAAAAGCAATTATAAGACCAACAAAAACAAAAATTGGAGTTAAAAAAACTGCTGAATTTGTTAAAGAACATTGTCAAAAATTTTACGAAAACATTGAACAAGCAAAAATTATTATTTGTGGTGATAGTGCAGGATGAATTAAAGAAGTTGCTGATTATTTAAGTACACAGTTTGTTTTAGATAAATTCCATTTAATTAGAACATTATATCTTGGTATAATGGCTGGAAATAAAGGAAAATATTTAAAAGAATATAATCACTGTAAAAATTTAATTAATAATGGTAAATATGATGAATTAATTGACTATTTATATAATCAATTAGATAATCATAAAAAATTAAAGAAAAAATATTTTAAAAATAATAAACAAGGTATTGAAAATCAAGGTGCAAAATGAAATATTGGTTGTTTTACTGAAACTAATATTTGACATGTTTTAAAAGAAATGCTTGGTAATAGAACATATAATATTTTGATTTATATTAAAATGGTTATTTTTAAATGTAATAAAATAAATTTAGAAACATAATTTAATGAATATAGTAATTATTGATTATTTCACAATTTGCAATAAAGTCTCAAAAATTTTTATTTTTAATTTTTATTTTTAAATAAATTATTCATAAAATTAATAATATAGTTATAAATATTAAAATTGGTACTAAAATCTCGCAAAAAATAATTCCAATTTTAAATTGTAATAAAGAATAATGATAATAATTATGAACAGTATAATAGTTTCCAAAATTTTTAAGAGAAATCTTATTATTACTTAGAATATAATATAAACTATATTTACTTCATAATATAAAACCATTATATTTAAATATTTTTTTTAAAATTTTATGTAAAGAAATATTTTTCGAGATTACTACTTCTTTTCCATGAAATAAACCTATTATTCACAATCCTATAATTAAAGTTAAAATAGTTAAAATAAATAGTAATACAGTTATTAACTGTAAATTTTTAAGTGCTTTAATTTTCATTTTTAAATTCTCCTTAATTTTATTTCATAAGTTTAACATTTAACAAACTTAATTATAAGTATTTTTGTTGCAATTTATTTAAAAAAATTATATTATTTAAATACAATTTCATAAAAATCCAAATTATTTCTTGTCTAAAATATAATAAGACTATATAAATTTAATTTATTCCGGATTTTTGACAATCTCCTGTTTTATTTCTAATATTTTTAGTTTTCTTTTTATCAAGTTTTACGATATTTAGTGGTTTAGTTTTATTATTAATAATAATTATTCTTTTGTATTATATTTTTTTTAAAAATCAATCATTTTATAAGTATTTCTTTTTATTATTAGTATTTACTTTTACTTCCTTAGTTAATATTAACTTTAAAAAAGATGAACATATAAATATTGAAAATGTTAATTTGAAAGTAGTAGAAACCCATCCAAATTATTTGATAGTACAAGAAGGATGAGAAAAATATTATTTATTATCACATTATTATATTAATAATATGCAGTATACTATTAATGCCCAATTAGATGATACACTTATTTTTAAAGGTCAAACTAAAGATTTAAAAACTATTAATAATTTTTATGAGTTTGATTTTAAATTATTTTTAAATGCTAATAATGTTAATAAACAAATAGTAGTTAATGGAAATAAAGTAAAAGTTATTTTTGTAAGTTACACAGATTACTAAACATTTCCAAAAAAATAGTAATTTGATTAAAACTATTAAACTTTAAACATTCTTCTCTTTTAAAATCTAATAAATAAGCAAAGTGTCCCTTATTTTCATATCTTGTCTCACTTATAAAAATAGTTTGACCATTACCAGCATAAACATGAGGAATATTAATAATTTTTAAACCTAATAAGAGTCTTAAAAAAAGAAAAATTGAACTACTCCCTAATAAATAAGTACTTTTTCTAAAAAAAATCATTATTCATTACCATCTATACTTTTATAATTATTTAAATCAATTACATTTTTAAATAATTTTACTAGTGTTAAATCATGACCTGCATAAATAATAATTATTTTTTTATAATGATTCAATAATAAAGTTATTAACTTTATTTTTAAATCATTATTGATGTTACTCAAAATTTCATCTAATAAAATTACTTTTCAATCATAAAAAAATAAACTTAAGAAAATAATTATTTGTTTTTGACCTTGACTAAGATTAGCCCCATATTCTTGACAATAATAAAATGTTGTTAAACCTAAACTGCCCAAGAGATCATTAAATCCTAATTTTTGAAAATTTATTAATTTTTCTTTTGTAATATTAAATGATAAAATATTTTCTAAAACTGTACCGTTATGAATAATAGAATTTGAATGTAAATAAATACATTTTTTTTGTCAAAATTCATATGAAATATTATCTAATCCAATTTCATTATTAATTAAAATTTTACCTTGAAAAGGCACATATTTCTGAATTAATAATGATAGTAAGGTTGTTTTACCAATGCCAGAAGGACCAATAATAATATTACTTTGTTTTAATATTAAATTTAAATTACTAAAAACTACTTTATTTCTTAAATTAAAATAACAATCTTTTAATACTATTTTATTAATTGATATTGAAAAAAAATTTTTGTTATTCTTATATTGTAATCTACAATTAATAAAATTATTAAATCTTTGAAATGATTTAATAAAAACCGGAAAGAAAATAAGACTATTACCAATATTTTGAAAAAAAGAATTAATATAAATACTAATACTAGTAATAAATATTAATTGAGATAGATTAATTTTACCATCAAAAATTAATATTAATGATAAATATATAGTAATAAAACTAATAATATTTTTAATAAAACTTGTTAACGAACTATTATTAATAACTAAATTATTTAATTGTCAATAATTATTAATATGTGTATTATACTTTTTAACTAATATACTTTTAATATGCAGTTGCAAATTGCGAAAATAGGCATCTTCAAAATTTTTTTGACTTAAAATTATTTGTTGCTGCAAATCTAATTTGGTAACTAGTTCTTTTTTTACTAATGGTTTTTTTCATAACATTATTATAAAATTAATTAATACTGTTATAAAACCATTTAATAAATTTACTAATCAAATCATAAAATGAATCTTAATCAAAACTATTCTAACAATAACACTAGTAATAAAATTAATAATTATCTCTAAACTATTATGACAAAACATAGTTGATATATTATTAATATCTTGATATATTTGTAAAAAATCACTACCATTATATTTTTGTATTTCTATTGGTTTACTTTTAAATCATTTATTATGAAATAAATCTACTAAAAAGTTATTGAAATAAAAATAAAATTTTTGACATATTTTATTTAAAATATATTCAATTAAAATTTTCATTAAATTAATAAAAAAGAAACTTAATAATAAAATCATTGCTAACTGTAAACTATTATTTAAAATAATTTGATTAATAAAATGCTTATAAAATACTTGTGCTATAAAAAAGGTAGTAACCAAAAATAAATTATTAATTATAATAATTAATGAATAATATAAATAATTTGGAATCAAAAATGGTCAAAAATTTTTAATTTTATTCATCTTTTTTTTTATTAGTAATAAAGAATTTATTTATTATATTAGTTGAAATAACAACATTTGTAAAAATTTTTGCAAAATCTTCAATATTTTTTCAACTAAGTTCAATATCTTCTGGATTTGCCACCAGTCATTTATTTTTTTTCTTTTTGTAAATAACTACAAAATGAAATCCAACATTAGCATTATATATTTGAATAATTAATGGTTTAACAATTATTAGTGATTTTAATTTATCAAAATTAATATTATAAGATTTTAATAATAAATTATAATTACTAGCCAATTGTTTTAATTCTAAAAGATTAATTCCCAATTTTGTTAAAAATATATCTTTTTTTATGTCATTAATTAATAACTTCTTCTTAAAATAAAACCTATATATCATAGCAAGACATGCCAAACCACAATCATTTTCTGTTTCTTGTTGAACAAAAGGATATTTCATATAAAAAATAACCGCCAATAATAATTAACAGTGATTACCATTTTTTCCTTTTTATTACTTACGATGTTTTTTCTTTTTAGCAGCAGAGCTTTGTTTTTCGCGTTTTTCATCACGCGCAGAAAGAAAATGTTTATGTCTTTTTTCTGCTCTTTTAGTCTCTTGGGCCTTTTTACTAAATCCTTTTAAAAGACTTTGAAACTCTTGTTCACTACTTGTTCGTTCTTCGTTTTCTTTGTTGTCTGATGATGGTGATTTTTTCACTGAATGCATTCATGTCAGCTCCTATTTTTTATTTTACTTTAACAATTATATTAGTAAATTAAAAAATTATCAATATTTTTATACAATATTAAACTTTTTATTTTAAAAAAAAATTAAAAGTAAGATTATCTTTTAAAATTTCACACTTACTAACTATTATTTAATAATACTTAATGATTTTATCATATTTTAAATGTTTATGTTTTTAATAAATAAAATAAAAATTTATTTATAAAATAAATCTAAATGAACGATTTGACACTAAAAATGGAATAAAATTTAAATCTTCTTTAGAAAGTTTACCAACAACGTTACGAATACCATCATTTTTAATTTTATTTGTAATAATATGTAATTCACCGCGATAATTTTGTGCTTTATTATTAAGAATAACAACATCACCTTTTTCTAATCATTGATTAGTATTGTTAGCAGGGATATCTAATTTTTGATATATAACTCGAGAAATAACACTACGAATTATATCTCGTGCTAAATCAGATCTAACTTTATGAATATTTTTGTCAAAAAGAATCTGTTGTTCACTATCAGTAATATTAGAATTTAACTCAATTTTTAACGATAAATTTTTATAATCAATTTCATTTATCATTTTCAAATCATATTCTGTTAAAAACTGGTTAGCAATAATTATCATATCAATGCATAAAGCAATATAATGACGAATTTGTGTTACCAATGGTCAATCACGATGCAGTTCTAATGTTGGTAAATTATCATTATATTTTCAAGGTCCAATTTTATCTTTTCCTAATAATGTAACAAAGCTGGCAAATGGAATTTTATTAACAACGCTTTCAGATTGATTTAAACAAAAAAAGTCAATATCAGCACCGGTATATCTTTGTGGATAAAAATTATAACAACTAATAAGGTTATTAACATTAGCTTTATAAAATAATATTAAGTAGTTGATATCATTAACAACATATGAACCATTAATAAATATTTTAAAATTTAAACGATTTTGACTTAATTTTGCTTGATGTTTAATATCAATTCCTTCGTTGCAACGAATACCCGATAAACCATACATTTTAAAAAACTTTATGAAATCAAGTCGTTTATTAAGATTCAGATTAAATTCATTAATAAATTCAATATTAATATCTGCAAAAACATGCATATTATACTTTTTAGCAATTTGTGTTAATACTACTAATTTTTTTAAATTTTCATAATCTGTTTTTTTAAAACTAATTAAAGTTGTAAAAATAGTTTTAATATTATTCTTGGCTAATAATTCGGTATAATTTTTAATTTCTTCTAAATTTGCTAAATGTAAATAAACTGCAGCACCAATTTTTTCCATTTACTTCCTCCTTTACTTTTTATATATTAATTTTATCATTTTGTAACTTAATAATTTTTAATTTTTACAATAAATAATGTAAAGGATTCCTAGTTTGATAAAATAACTACTTCTACATAAAAATAAGAAAATTGACTACGCTAATCTTAATTTTAATACACCTTATACATTAATAAATCTATAATTTACATTTATTCATGTTAAGTATTAACTTTATAAATATAATTATTTTTTATGCTAATATTTATTTATAATTTAATAAAAGTTAATTCCTAATATAGAAATTTATTTATATTAGGTTTTTTATTAAATTAAAATTAAAGAAAGGAAAAAGATTAAAAGATATGCCTTTAACTTATATAGAAAAAGAAAAACTATTACAAAATGAAAGAGAAAAAAGAAAAAAAGAAGCAATAAAAAATATTAACAAAAAAATACCAGGTGAATATTTATTAAAAATATTTGAAACTATAATCTTAGATAATGATACAAAAGTTAATAAGGAAAATCTTCAACAATCTCAAGAATTCGAAACATTTGAAGAAAAACCATTACAAGATAATGAAAATAAACAAGAATCAAAAAACTGAACACAATTTAAAACAGATTTTCCAAATATTGCACAAATAATAAAAAATAGCAAAAATACTGGCATCAAAATATTAACATCTTTAATTACATTTTTTGAAATTAATGATGACCAACTTGGAATTACAGAATATATACTAAATTTAAATGAAGAACGTAAAAAAGAAAAAATGAACATTAAAGAAATTGAAGAAAAAATTAAAAATATTTGAAAAGAAATCAAAGAATTAGAAAGCAAGCTATTTTCAGATGAACCATTATCATTATGATCTTGTTCTTCTGAATTAAAAGAAGAAAAAATTAGTAAAAAATTGAACTTGAACTAATAAGAATAGGGAGGTTCGAAGTATCACAAGCACAAATGGAACAATATTAACCAGAAATAAAAAAAATTATAAACGATTCAAAACAACTTTTAAAAGAATATGATGATAAATTAAATAAATCAATTACATTATAAATAATTTGTGTAATTACTTAATAAAAGGTAAATTTTTAGTGTTTATTAAACAAAAACAAACATTTATACTTTTTTATCTTATTTAATTATTATTTTTGATATACTATAAGTGTTTATTACTATATAAATTAAAAAAAGAGGATAAAATGAAACAAAAGCAGATTCAAAAAACAAATGATAAAAATGATCAAAAATTAAAAAAACTATCGAAACAATTGATATTCAAACTAAAAATAATTTGAATTCAAAAGAAAATGATGAACAAACTGAAAATGATAAATACGAATTAAAAAAACTTAAATTTTATTTTATAATTAAATTATTAACAATAATATTTGCATTTTTATTGACAGTAGTTTTATATTTAGGTTTTTTATTAACAAATAAATTAGACTTAGATACATTATTAGAATTTGAATGACCTTTATTACTACTAATGGGAATTACAACCACAACATTACTTCCAAGTAAAATATCTAAAACTACTAAAATTTAAAATAATTTTATAATTATTATTTCTTATTGCTTAAATTATATCCTTTTAACAAAAAATATTATTAATCTCTTTAAAAATAAAATTTTAAAGAGATTAATTTTTATTTTAAATTAAAAAAATAAATTATCACCAAATAATAACGTCTTATAATAAATTTTGATATGAAAAACTCTTTTCTACAATATTATGTTCATCTAAATCATTTATTGATTTTCATTTTTTACCATAATTTAAACTACTACTTCCTAATATTTTAGTTTTCTTTTCTAATTTATTAACTTTAGTTTTTAAAATTTCAATATCACTTTCTAACTTATTAATTTTAGTATTTAATCCATTATGTTCGCAAATTAATTTATCAAAACTATCCTTACTATATTTATTATTAATTGCTTTAATTTTATTACTTTCTCACATTCCACAAGTCAAAAATTTAAGTGGTCAATGTCACCATCTTCTTGCTAATTGTTTTTCATTTTTGAAATTCAAATTAAAATTATTAATTTGTCCACATATTTTATTTTTAGCTTCTTTTAGTATTTTTAAATCATGTATTTTTTCTTGCATTTCTTTAAAAATTTCACTAATGTCTGAACTATCATATAGTGTTAAATCATCTAAACTTTTAGAACTATCTCTATGCTTTATTTCAACTTCTAAATCAGTTTGTAAACCTAATACAAATAACTTATCTTCTGAAGTAGTTAAAACATTACTTAAATCATATTTATATATATTTTTAAAATCTATTGCCAATGTTCCCTTATTTGCTTGTGCTTCTAAAAAACTAATAGTTACAGTAAACAAAGATAAAATTGGCATTATTGCTTTATCAGAATATTTTTTTGTACTTTTTCCACAATTATATTGAAGATATTTAAGATTTTTAATAACATTAGGAATATCTGCAACCAAAAATATTCCTTTTAATTCTTCAATAATTCTTTTAAAATAAGGAATTTGAGTATTATGTTGTTTTTGATATCTTAACTTTATACTTTCAAGTTTTTTTATTAACTTTGTTGCAGATAACATTTTTTCTTTTACCATTTTTTAATTTCTCCTCTTTTAAAAAATAAAAAAACCCATTTATTTTTAATAAAAATAAGGGTTATAAAACTTATATTAAGTTTATGATTTTTATTATACTATCTTTTTTTTAAGATTTTATTAATATACTTTTGGCATAAAATAATAATTAGTTTTTCTAAATTTTAAAAAATTATTTATGTAAAAAAACTAAACATTTTCCCTTTTTAATAATTAGTTTTGGTCTTTCTTTTTTGTTAAATTCATTACTAATAGTTTGTGTACTATTATTAGTAACAGTAATATCCTGATTTGGATAAAACTTACAACCACTAAAATTATAAATTACTTCTTCATTGTCTAAACTAAAAAAAGAAATATATTTATATGTTAATTGTCAATTGTAAAAAATATATTCTGATTTTGCTTTTAATAAAAAACAATAATTATTTTCACCTAATAAAATTGGGTTAAAACATTCATATTTTTTTATTATATTAATACTAGCAAGTAACATATCCCAACGTATTCCATCACTTACTATCACTATTTGTTGAAAATTAATTTTTTTGGAAATTGCAGTAACTATCGCAAGTTCACTATCAATAAAATCTTTTTCTTTATTAAAAGTAATAATTTCAAAATTATGTATTTTACTTTGATCATTTAAAATCTTTAACTGTTGTTTATTAATGGTATCATTATCACCACAAATAAACTTAATTGGTTTTTTATATTTTAATAATGATAAAACACCAGTTTCAACACCAACAAAAATTGGATTAATAAATTGTTCTCAATTTAAATTATAATCACGACAAACAATTACTAATTGTTTAATATCACTATTTTTCATAATTTGTTAACATCGCAACTTGTTTTTTTACTGAATTATCACTATTTAATAAATAACTACCCGCTACTAGGTAATTAGCACCAGCAGTAATACAATCATTTGCTGTTAAATTATTAATGCCGCCATCAACAGCAATTGTAATATTTGGAAAATTATTATCGATATGTTTTACTAACATTTTAATTTTATTAATAGTTAAATCTAAAAAACGTTGTCCACCCGCACCTGGTTGCACACTCATAATTAAAATTGTATCAAGATCTTTCAAATAATCATAAATTTTTGAAATTGGTGTATCAGGATTAATGGCAATTCCTTTTTTAAAACCAGGGTTTTTTCACTGCAGAAATTCTTTTAATTGTTCTTCTGTTAATGCTTCATAATGCAAAGTAATATTTTTAACTTGCGGTAAAATTATAAATGGTTTTAAATAATCACATACTTTTAATGTTGTTATCTTTACCATCATATGACAATCAATATTGATATTAGAACTAAATTTACATACATCACTTAATATTTTTGCACCAAAACTTAAATTTTCAACAAAATGATGATCCATAACATCAAAATGAATTCAATTAATTCCTGCATTTTGTAAATTTAATAAATCATCTTTTAAAGATAGAAAGTTAGCAGTTAAAATGCTAGCGGCAATTGTTACTTCTTTTTTCATATATTACCATCCTTTATTTTAAATTATTAATTTTATTGAATTCTATTAAAATTTTACAATAATCTTCATAAAAAAAACCAGAAATTATTTTATTTGCAACTGCTTTTTTAATTGCACATTCTGGTTCTTGCTGATGTAAGCAAGTACGAAACTTACAATTTTGTCAAATATTAGTAAAACTAGGAAAATTAGTAGCAATATCAATACTACTTAAACCTTGCAATTGAAAGACCGAAAAACCAGGTGTATCTGCAATAATACCATCATGTAAAAAATAAAGGCGAGTTTTAGTTGTGGTATGTTTACCACGATTTAAACTTGTAGAAATATACTGTGTTCATAGTTTTAAATTATTATCCAAACTATTTAAAGTTGAACTCTTTCCCACTCCTGAAGTACCTGTTAATATTGATAACTTGTTTGTAAAAACTTTTTTTAAATCTTCAATACCATTTTTTTTAACATTTGAAATAAAAATTACTGGTAAATTTAAATTCTGATATGCTTTAACTTTTGTTCAAACTTCATTATCTTTAGTTACCAAATCAATTTTTGTAAATATTAAAATTATTTTTAAATGATAATAATTAAAAATAGTTAATAATTTATTTAATAGAAAACTACTAAGAAAAGGATTAACAAGAGAACTAACAATTAATACTTGATCAACATTAGCAATGCTTGGTCGATATAGTTCATTAAATCGAGGTAAAATTGATTCAACCAAAGGATTTTTATCATCTTTAAAATTAACTTTAACATAATCACCAACTAAAATTTTTGCTGTTTGAAATTTTAAATTTCCTTTGATTAAACAAGAATAAATTTGATTTTCAATTCTTACTTCAACAAAGTTATTTGCAACTCCAATAACTATTCCTTGTTTAAAGTTCATAGTGTCCTCCAATTAATATAAAATTAATATGCTTATAATAACACCAATAAGTAATAATATAATTAAAATTAAAGATGATAAAAATTCTTTTTTTAAATAAAATGGTTTTTTTAATTTTTGTGAATTTAAGTAATTTTTCTTAAATAACATATTATTTTTATTTTCCATTTTTAAACAACAATCTAAATCATTACTCAATTCACTAATTGTCCGATAGCGATCATTAATATCCTTAGCAGTTGCCTTCAAAATAATATTTTCTAAACTTTGTGGAATATTTTTATTAATTTCATGAATTAATGGCATTGGTTCTTTAATATGTTTGGCCGCTAATATTTGTGGATTTTTATGAAAAAAAGGTGGTTTACCAACTAATAATTCATATAATATAATACCTAAAGCATAAATATCACTTTGAATTGTTGGTGTTTGAAATTTTACTACTTCTGGAGCAATATATTTCATTGTTCCTACAACTTGATCAGCGTGTTTTTTAACTTCATAATCATCAATAACAGCAATACCAAAGTCTAAAACTTTAATTGCTCCACTACTAGTTAAAATAATATTTTCGGGTTTTAAATCACGATGAATAATATTGACTGCATGACACGCATTAACCCCTTTTAAAATTTCTTCCATAATAACTATAACTTCATTAACTGATAAAACTGAATAATTACTTAAATATTCTTTTAATGTTTTACCTTCTAATAATTCAAAAACTAAGCATCAATCTTTCTTATCAATAAAAACATCATATACCAAAATAACATTGGGATGTCTAACTCTAGATACTGCTCTAATTTCTTGCAAAAATCGTTCTTTTATTAAGTCATCTAGTGGTGAAATTGGATTAATTACTTTTAAAGCAACTTGCCGATTTAAATATTTATCTTGTGCTTCATAAACTTTAGCCATACCACCCGAACCAATAATTTTTAAAATATGATAACGATTATTCAATAATTTATTTATTTCCATTAGTTTCACCATTACTTTTAAATTTATTTTTTAAAAATTACTAACTTATTTATAATTTATATTTTACACAAAAATGTCAAAAGACTAAAATTTTATTTCCATTAATAATACAGTAACATTATCAGTTGAAACATTAAGTAATGCTTGCTTAATTAATAACTTAACTTTGTTATTAATATTTCCATTTTTTTCTAAAATATTAACTATTTCATATTCTTCTAAAAAATCATGAACACCATCACTAGTTAAAAGAAAATATGATGGAATTATTAAGGGTAAATGAAAAATATCGGTTTTCAATGGCTTACGTGGACCAAGAGCACTAGTTAATGCCTTTCAATAAGTGTGATTTAAATCAACACTTGATTCTTTAGTTGTGTTTTTTTGTAAATATAGATTTAAAATATTATGATCAACTGTTAACTGTTTTAATCCTTGTTCACTATATTGATAAATACGTGAATCACCAATATTTACTAAATAAGCTTTGTTATTAGTAATTAAAATTATTACCATAGTTGTTCCCATATCAAGCGCTTGTTCATTACTTAAAATAAAATTATTCATTTCAATTTGAATAATATCTATCTTTTCTTGTAATCATGCATGAATTTGTTTATCATGTTTTAATTTAGTAAAATCTGTTGTTTCAAAAAATTTTTTTAACATACTAACAACCATATTACTGGCCACTTCACCACATTTATGACCACCCAAACCATCACAAACAACACCAATAACTTGTCCCGTATTATTTGTTAAATATAAAACGGCATCTTGATTATTTGTACGATAATTACCAACATCTGTTTTATAACTAGCATTTATTTTCATAAACTGACCCCCTATATTCCTTTTTTTAATTTACAAATATAAAATCCATCAGTATTGTTATTAAAACCAAAAAATTGTTTTTCTGCAATGATTGTCATATCTGCGTGATTTTTAACAAACTTCTCAATTTGATTTTGATTTTCTTTAATATTGAAAGTACAAGTAACATACACAATTATCGCTTCGGGTTTTAAAAGTTGATAAGCCTTATTTAATAATTTTGCTTGAACAGTAATTAAGTGATTAATTTCTTCTTTACTTCAATTGATAAGTTTAACTTCTGGTTTTCTTTTAATTAAACCTCAAGCAGTACTAGGAGCATCAATTAAAATTTTGTCAAACTTATTATTAAAATCCAATATTGTAGAATCACCATATTTAAGTTCAGTATTTGTTACGCCTAATTTTTTTAAATAAGTAGCACCAATTTTTAATCGTTCTTCATTGATATCACAAGCAACTATCTTACCGTGATTAGACATTAAAGCTGCCATATGAGCTGTTTTACTAGCAATTCCTGCACACATATCTAATACTTCATCATATGGTTGTGGATCTAAAAAATGACTAACTAACATACTTGCTTGGTCTCGTTTAATAATTTCACCATTTTCATATAATTTTGTGTTAAAAATTGACTTTGAACTAATAATACCATCAGATACTATCTCGCTTAAACAAAAGTTAAAAGATTTATAATTTTCATTGTTTAACACTTTATTAACAGTAGTTTTTAATGTATTAACTCTAAAACTAATTAATGGCATTCTTAAGTTATCTTTTATCAATTGATTTGCAATATTAATACTAAATTGTGATTTTATTAAAGAATATAATCAACTAGGATAACTATATTTAATTAATTTAATATTTTGTTTACTTTCTTTTTGTAAGTTAATTTCTGATCTAAATTCAGTAAAACATAAATCTAATACTTTAGAAATAATAAATATTAGTTTATTATCAATGGTGCTTACTTTTTTTAAAGTATTTTCAATGAAAATTTCTTTATTAGTAATTTCTAAAAAATAGATTTCATATAAAATTATTCATAATAAAATAGTTATGTGAAAAGGAATAGTAATTACTGATTTCAAAACATTTCATATTTGATTTAATATATAATCTAAATAAATTTGATTTTTTAAAGTTCCTAGTACTATCTTTTCAATTGCTTCTTTTTCTGATAATGTTAGATTTTTATCTCGCATCATTTGTGCTAATAAAACATTACAATGACCTTTTTCTAGGATTACTTGTACTAGAATTTTATAAACATCATTTTGAATTATCATTATTTAACCCCACAAAATTTTTAATTATACATATATTATAACTTAAATTATTATTTTTAATTTTGATAAGTATTTTACTATTATAACTATTAAAAAATGCATCATTACAATGCATTTTTAGTAATAAATTATTATTTTTAATAAAAAATAAACTATTAAAAGTTGCTCTTTATATTTACTTTACCTTTTCATTTTTTACAAACTTCACAATATTTATACATATTATTAATTTTAATACCAAGAATAATTCCTGATCATATTGCACAAGGTGTATTAGCACAAATTATAACTAAATCTTTCATTAAAATTGTTGATTGAGATCCGCCATAATATGATAAATGAATAATGCCCCATAATACTCATAAACTGTTAGCTGTTGTATAAAGAATAAATGTAAGTAAAGAAATACCATCTGTTTTTTTAGTTTTTATTGTTTTTAAAGATTGTGGACAAAATGCTATAACAGCAATAAGTGCTCCAATAATCCCTATTATAGTAATAATTCATCATTCAGTATTTGCCATTATTTTTATTCCTCCAAAGTTCTAGCATTTTCGCCCAACGTTTTCATATTTTTTACTTTAACATAAATAATACAATTAGTTGCAGTCATTGTTACTGTATACGGTATTATTAAGGTAGAACCTCAAATTGCAATTTCAAGAGTATCAGCACCTTCTGGTCACATTACTGGTAATGTTACTGAAAGTATTCCAAATATCAAGAAAAAAAGATTAGCAATATTATAAATTATATAAGTTGATAAGATTATATGTTTAGTTTCCTTAGTTTTTATTGTTTTTATTGCTTGTGGAATAAATGTTATAATAGATAATATTCCGGTTAAATAACCTATAATTCCAATAAAAGTTTGCATTTTCATCCTCCATTAAATTTTAAAAATATTTTTTAATTTTATAGTTAAAGCTCAATAAATTAAAAAACCATTACTTTAATTTATAGATATTTATTTTATTAAATTTTTTCAATTATTTCTTTAGTTTAAAACTTTAACTATTAATAAGAATTTAAATCATAATATTTAATATTTTATTATTTATAATTTATAAGTTGAAAAAAATCTGAATGTTAGTAAACTAAATTAACCTTTACTAACATTCTTTTTTAGATTTAAATTTTTTTATATATTTTTCTAAAAAAACAGCATACTTAATCAATCTTTTATAAAACTACTTTTTTATTAGACTTCTTTTACTCATTGATTAGGTACTACTGAAAAACCAATAGTATTATTACCAGTATGTGTTTTTAAAATATTACATAATGGTTCAACTTTATATTTGGTAAATCCTCTATTTTTTACTTTTTTAATTGCTTCATCAATAATATCTTTTCTACATCAACCATCAATAATATATATTGTTTCTTTAGTAACATCTTTAATTTTAGTAATAATATCTAACATTTCTTCCATAGCTTTACTTAAAGTTCTAACTCTACCAATATTATCAATTGTTTCTTTACATCTTAAAATTGGTTTAAAACGTAAAAAATTACCAATTCTTGCTTTACTCATTGGTAATCTACCACCACGAGCTAAAAATTTTAAATCATTAGGAGCAATATAAGATTCATAAGTTTTGCGGAATTTATTTAAAATTTCTAAAATTTCAGGAATTTTTTTTCCATTTTTAACAAGAGTAAAAGCAATTAAAACCATAAATTTTAAAGGTATTGAAGCAGCACCTGTTTCTAAAATATGGACTTTATTTTTATATTTTTCTTCTTTTTGTAAAACTTGCGAACTTGCATATTGTCCTGAAGCATTATTAGCAATTGGTAAAAATAAAATTTGATCATATTTACTCAAAGCATTATCTCAATATTGTTCAAGTTTACCACGACTAGTTTGACTAGTTTTTAAAATATAGTGTTCATCAATCATCTTTTTACGAATTGTTTCACTATCAATATCAATATTATTATCATCATAAGCATTTTCTCCTTCAATAATATTTAAAGGAATAATTATTATTTCAGGATATTTTTTCATATCTTCAAGGGTAAAACCAGTAGCTGAATCACTTACAATTCCAATTTTCATTTTGTTTACTCCTAACTTTTTATACTAATAAATTATAGTAAAATTATAACAAATTTATTTTACTATATATCGTTTTAATTTGAAAAAATATAAAGTGACTATAAACTTATTAGTAGTAAAAATAAAAATAGTCTTAATTATTGAGTAATTAAGACTATTTTTTAATTAGTTTTAAGTTAAATAAATAATACGATCAGCAATAATTTCTATATAGTAAAAATCATTAGATTTATTAGCAAATGTTTGAATTCTACCTTTAATACCAATAATTGCATTCTTTTTTAATAGTGTTTTTAATTCCTCTGTATTAGCTATTCAAGTTTTAATAGTGATAAAATCAATTTCAAATTGATTTTGACGATTTTTAAAAGGTCTTTCAACTGCCATTATAAACTTGGTTCATTTTGTTGGAATTTGTTCTCTGGTTGGTATTATTTCTGGTTCATTCATTAATTTACCTACTAATACAACATTATTTATCATTTTAACACCCCCTCTTATTTGATAATTATAAATTTAGTTCATAAATAAAATATCAAATTATTTTATTTATGAATAAAAGAAAAAATAAATTAATTCAACAAACTCAAATATTAAAATAAGATTAGATAAAATAATTTATTAATTAACACAAAAAGAGCATTGTCAACTGCTCTTTTTGTAAAATATAATTGTGTTAATATAGTTTTAATCTAAAACTGGTAATGATCCAATTCTTGAATCTTTTAGTGCATTTACTTTCCCAAAATCTACTTGTAATCACACTCTCTGAACATTAATAAATCTAGTAATTTTATTACCATTTTTAGCGGCATCATAAAAAAATGTATAAACTTTTGTATTTAATAAACCAATTAAAGCTTCTCATTGCTTTTGTTTATAGGGCGGTTGTCAAAGTTACGAAATAATTAATTATCATATTAGTAACTTATTTCCGAAATTACCATTTAAAAATGATGATAGACAAATTAAATTCTCTTTTACCCTTAAATTTATATTCGACGTATTTTAAAAAATATAGATTTTATAAGATAAAATAAAAATTATTAACAAGGAAAAAGACAAGATTATTTCTTGTCTTTTTTTGTAATTGTAAAATTTTAAAATTTTTAATAACCGTCTTTAACGCTATTATCAACACGTGTTAGGGAACTAAAAAAGTGAACTACAACACAGTTGTTAAAAATAGTAGCTAGAACATGTGGACTTGCATGAATAAATAAAAAGTGGAGTGATACCTAATAAATTATACTAACCATTTAATGGTAATTCTTGGGGTGGGAGCGAATTGGAAACTAGTATATATAGACCTACTAGGGAACCTACTATATTAATTCTATTCTTTATTTAACCAACCTTGCCACTCCCCAGTGAGCAAGTGTTGGTTTTATTTTTTATTTTTTTTGAAATTTATTTTTGAGCCCAGAATTTCTGGAATGAATAAAACGAATAGTAGTATTATTAATAATCTAAAAATCAAAATATATGTTCTTTATGCTAGAAGCAACAGAACATATTAGGAAAGGATTATTATGCAAATAGAATTTAAAAAAGAACAAATTGTTAAAGATAAACCACAATCTATTCTTATTGATTATGTTGAATATAAATTATCACTTCCAAAATGAATGATTAAAAATAATTCTTTTATTGTTGATAACAGTTACACATATTGAGTTTTTAATTTAGAAAATATTAAAAGAGAATTAAGTGGTAATGAATTAATAAAATTATTAGAACCATATATTAAAGACCAAAAAATAACTGTTAATAAACCAACTGCTCCAAAAGAATATTATCTTAATGATATAAAACTTGAACCATTAAAATTTTATGAACAGCATAATAGTTGATTTATAGGTGAAATAACAGATAACAAAACTAAAATTACTAATCCTTGTTTTAAATATAACATTACGTGAGAAGAAAACAGAAAAGGTTTTAAAATAAATAATCCATATAAACATGATGATTTACCAATTAATTATCTAGTTACTTCTTATAAGGAAATTTCAACTCATAATGAAAAAATATTTTTGTTGAACATGTAAACAAAATAAATTAGATTATTTATTCTTTAATACTAATGATATAAAAACAAGAAAATATTTTTTAAGAGATAAAAATAGTAAAGCGATTTGTTATGATTGTATTTTAAATATTAGGTTAAGTAGGAGGTATAAATATGGATAAAGAATATTTAACTAAAAGAGGAACGATTTGCATACCAGACAGTGATGATATTGAATTTAAAATAGGACTAATTAAACTGATTGATGATTTAAAAAAAGATAATTTAGTTTGTGGTCATAAAGAATTTATTGAAGAATGTAAATATTGTTGATGTAATTGTGATTTAGAAATTATTAAAACAGTTATTAGAGGTTAACTTAATTAATGCAATATGATTTAATTATTGGAATTGACCCCGCTGGAATTGGTAATAATGGAATTGTTATATATTCAAATGAAACTAATAATATTGTTTTTAATGAAACATTCAATACATTAACTGTTTTATGAACTAAAAATATGTATAAAGAAAAATTTCAATTAATTAAAGAAAAATTTATTGATAAAAAAATATTAGTTATTGTAGAAAATTTCTTTTTAAATTCAAAACAATTACTAACTAATCCATTATCAACGCCTAAAATCATTGGTGCATTAATGGTATTAGTTCAAGATGTTTTCAACTGAGATTATCTAGAAAACCAACCAAAAAATAAAAATAAAATAACAAATTATAAAGGAAATATAAAATTAACAAAACATGAACAAGATGCTTATAAGCATATTCAATATTATTTAAAAAATCATAAAAAAATATTAATTTTTGATAATTATTTAAGGAAATTATAAACATGAAAGATAAAGCAAATTATGTCAAATTAACAGTAAAACTAAGTAATACTATTGAAGCAAAATATTACGAAAAAGGTAATAAAGAATTATATTATAGTGTTAGAGGTCAATGAAATGGATTAAACTATGTTACTTTAATTTTTAACAACCCAAAATTTTATAGACGCTGTATTTTATTAAACAAAAACGATGAAATTATAGTAACTGGTCAAATTTTTAATACTTTAAATATTGCTAAAAATCGTGCATTTTGTTCAATTAATGTTAAATGATTTAAAAAATGAAAAGAGTAAAAAATGATATTATGAAAAATTTTATTAATAGTACCAATATTAATAACAAGCATAACACTAATAATATTTTTAATATTTATTATTAAAGAATTAAAAAATGAATATAAAGTATTAAAAATATTAAGTGAAATTTCTAATCAAATTAAAACTAAGGAGAAATAATAATGAATAAAGAAGAGTTAGAACAATGAGTATTTAATGAAATAGGTAAAATTGAAAGTATTAAAGAAGATAAATTATTACATGAAAATTGTATTAATAAAGAAAAATTAGTATCTTTTTTATCTGAATTTTATAATAATTTTAATCAAGTTGAAGACAAATGATTTCAATCAAAAGCAGATACTTATGCAAATATATTAGAATATTTAGAAAGTAATGAATTTTATAATGATAATAAAAATTAAAAAGAATAATAAATGTGGTTATGGTAGAGTTTTTGCTCATAAATGTAATAACTTATGTAAACAAAAACAAAATAAAAGAGTTAGGAAAGAAAGGTTAAATTATGAATAAAGAAAAATTAATTAAATATTTAAAAACTTTATTTATGGAAACTGATAATTGAGAAAAACAAACAATTATTGCAACGAATTTAATAATACGTGAAGAACTGATTAAAAAAATAGAAAATGGAGAATTTGAATAATGATAATATTACCTACTTTGTTTGAAAATAAAGATGAAATTGAAATATTATCACCATTTCCAAAACAAGAACATCAGTCATTAATGGATTGAGATACATATATTAGTTTAAATGCTTATGGTATTTCAAATCTTATTAGTGGATTAACTGAGTTAATACCTAATAAATTTGAAGCAATAAGAAAGATTTGTAATATGGCTACTGGTGGATGTTTAATATCAAGTGGTGTAGCAATGGGTATAAATAATGATTTTAATAATGCTTATGCAATTCCTACTATTGTTGCTGGTGGAAGTGAAATAATCCATAATTTATTACCTATGGAAACTACACATCATAATGAAGAAATGCAATAAACATCATTTAATGATGAAACTGCAAGATTAGTAAATGATAATAGATTCACAATTAATAGTGAAACAACTAGTCAATACGGTAGTGATAATATGAGCGAAGTAGTATTAAATCACGATAATGCTTCATTAAATTGAGATTATAATCATATGAGTTTATAAAGGAGGTGAATAATTTATGAATAAAGAAAAATTACTTGAATATTATAATCAGGAAATAAAAATATATAAAGAAAAAATAGAAGAATTCAATAAAGAAATATCTGTATTAGTAGAAATTATAAGTAATTCACAATCAATGATTGAAAGAATTAATGGTGGTCAATTTGATGAATAATTAAAAATTAAAAATAAATAGTTGAAAGGAAAATATTCAAATGAAAGAATTTTTACATGAATTAATAATTATTGGAACAAGTGTTGGAACATTAATTTGCAGAGAAATTATTGTTTTATTAAAAAGATTTATCACAACTCCAAAACATGTTAGAGCAAATAACAAAATTATAAAACATCAAAAAAAATTAGCAAAATTAAACGAAAAAATTAATAAAGGAGAAAAATAATATGACAAAAATTGAATTTAATGAAAAATATAGAAAACAAGATATCAGAATTGATAGGGATTTTGAATTACATATTGATAATTGTTTTAAATTTACTGATATTAACGCATTAGAAAATGCAGTTAATGATTATAAAAAATTAATAAGTGAAATGCCACAATTAGTTAAAGATTGATTATTGGGATAAGATTAGGAGAATGTTAAATGTTAGAAAATGAAGATAATGTTCAACAAACAACTGAACCTTTAACTGAAAATAATGCTCAACAAGAAATAGAAAATAAAGTTAATGAAGCAGAAAATAAGTTAAATAAACTTAATCAAGAAATTAAAGAAAAATAAATAATTAATATATTTAAAAAATATCAAGTTAAAACTGAATTTTATGATTATTTAAAATTTAAAACTCATAATTTAGAAAATTCAAAAATTGAAGAAACTATTAAAAAAATGATTAAAGAACAACCAGTATTTAAAGAAACAATTAATACAGGTGGCAATAAACAAATAATTATTAATAATAAAACAAATGATAAAGAAAATTTTTTAATTAATTATAAAAAGAAAAATTATTTATAAACGAAAGGAAGAAATAAAATGTCAGTACCATTTAATCAAAATTTAGACAATACAGAGAGATTAGTAGAAGCGCCAGAATTTATAGAGTTTTTTAAAATTTCAAATAGTCCATGGGCAAACTTTTTCCCTACTGAAATTGTTGACTCAGTAAATATTGAGTTTATTGTTAAAAAACCAAAAAAACCAGAAGTAAAAATTATTGCTTGAGATGATAAAAGTAAAAGATATGAATTACCATATGTTGATACAGATAAAATTAGTAAAAAAATAACTAAAAAATATCTTGCAGGAGAAATTATTGCAGATGTAGATTTAAAAGCAAATAATGGACAAAATTTATTAGATAGTATGCAATATGAAGTTGCAAATGATTTAGCAGATAAATTGGCAATTGATGATACACAAGCAATTGCAAAATTTGCTACTAAAATCGATATTGAAGATACAACACCAGTAGGCTATTTAAAATCAATGTTATCTGCTTGAAATACTTTGTTTCAATTTAGAAACATTGCAAATAGTAAATTTTTTATTACTAATGGTCTTTATGATAGTTTAGTTTATTTAGCAGATAATAAAGGTTTAATTACCGATAATCAGTTAGCACAACAATTACGTTTAAATGGAAATAGTTTATATGTAAAAGGTTTATTATGTGAAATCGTTCTTGATGATTATATGATTTTTACTAATGATAAAAATGAACAACAATTAATGACCTTTATTTTAGCAACACCAAGAGCGATGAAAAGATATATGATAGAAAATACAGTTATTTATGTAGATTTTATTAAAGATGATAAAGCAGGAAGAGCATATAAAGTTGCTGGTGAAGTTGTTGGAGAAGCAATTCCATATATTTCTAATAATGAAACAACATCAAGATGAATGTTATGTGGAGTTATTAAAACAGAAAAAACTGATTTAAAAACTAAAATTACAGTTTTAACAACAAATATTACTGCAAATGTTAATAACAATAACAATGAATTAAATACAGAAATAAAAAGTACTAATGAACTTAAATCATTAAATCCAAATTTAACAAATCCAACTATTAAATATTTTAGTGATGCACAAGGAAAAACTAATGTAAGTAATCAAAAACAAAAAGCAGGTGACTTATACATAACTATTAATGCTAATGTTAATGACTTAAATTATAAAGGAACAACAAATATGATTAAAATAACTCTTAAATAAAGGAAATTAATATCATGCCAATCGGTACAACTAGTACAGCAATACTTTTAAACATAAATAAACCAAAACATACTAGAATAAGTAAACAACAAGAAAATAAAAGTTTTTGATGAGAAATTTTAGAAATGATTGGTGTACAAGTTATAGCAGTAGCACTTGCTCCTTTTACTGGTGGATTAGGTGCAAGTGTAGCCCTTGGATTAGGTGCAAGTGATTTAATTGCTAGTATTAGTGCTGTTGGTGTAGAATTTTTAACTGATTTTACTATTAATCAAGTTTATGATTATTTAAAAGGAAATGTAACACCATTAAATACTTTTTTTAATATATTACCAGCATTTGCTGTACTTAATAAAATTAGTCGTGGTTATCGTACAACTAAATTTATTAAGTTAGCACAAAAAACTAAAACATTAGAACAAGTTGGTATTAAAGAAGCAAAAAACTTACAAGAAATTATTAGTCAAGTAAGTGGAAAAGAAATTTTAACAGATAAAATTATTGGTAATAAACGTTATTTAATGAATTATAGTTTTGCTCCCAATCGTGAAACAATAATACAAAATTTAGGATATGTTGCTGAAAGAGAATATAAGAACAATTTTCAAAAATTAGAAGCACAAGAGTTAAAAGATTATTTATTATTACAAAACGAATTAATAAAGTTAAGTCCACAATTAACTCCTAAATTTAAAATTAAAGATATTGGATGGGTTACACTTTATTGGACACTAATTACATAGACAAGTGAACAAATTAGTTAAAAGAAAGGAATTATAATTATGGTCACTATTAACTCATATTCAGATGAATTTAAAAAACAAATAGTAGCTTTATATCAAAGTGGCAAATCAGTATCTTGCCTTGTTAAAGAATACAATGTTACAAGAGCAGCTACTTACAATTGAATTAAGCAATTTACTAATTCAGGTAGTTTTAAAACTAAAGATAATCTTTCAGATTTAGAAAAACAATTAATTCAAGCAAATAAAGAATTAAAACAGTTACGAATGGAAATTGATATTTTAAAGCAAGCAGCACTAATAATAGGCAGAAAGTAGAGATTATTGCAAATAATAAATCTAAATATAAAATTCGCACAATGTGTCATTTTTTAAAACTCTCTAAATCAACATATTATTTTAATTTAAAGAAAAAAAATAAAATTCAAAATAATATTTATGAACAAGCTGTTATTAGTGCTTTTAAAGAAAATAAAGAAGTTTATGGTACTAGAAGATTAAAATTCATACTAGCAAACCAAGAAATTTATTTATCACGCAGAAAAATTAAAGAAATTATGAATAAGCATAATTTAATATCAAAATACACTAAATTATCATTCAAAAATTATCATAATAAAGTCAATGATAGTCAAATAACCAATCTTGTTAATAGAAACTTTAATAATAGAATTAAAAATGAAGTTATTGTTAGTGATTTAACTTATGTTCAAGTTAATGGTAAATGAAACTATATTTGCCTATTAATCGACCTATTTAACCGCGAAATTATTGGACATAGTGTTGGAGTTAAAAAAGATGCATCATTAGTATATCAAGCATTTATGCAATCAAATCACTGTTTAAAAGATATTGAAATATTTCATACTGATCGCGGTAATGAATTCAATAATAAAACTATTGATAAACTTTTATTAGCTTTCAACATAACTCGATCTTTAAGCAAAAAAGGATGTCCTTATGACAATGCTGTTGCTGAAGCAACTTTTAAAACTTTCAAAATTGAATTTATTAATGATAAAAATTTTACATCATTAATCCAATTAAAATTAGAATTATTTGATTACATCAATTGATATAACAACATAAGAATTCACAGTACTCTAAACTACCTAACTCCAATTAGTTATCAAAAACAAATGTCTACCAAAAAATAGTCCTAAAAAGGGTTGCCATTCCAGATTAAAAGCAATAGCATTTGCACCACCGGTTGTTCAACAAATAATTAGAGATAGTTTTAAAGTATACAGAGAAATATTTAGAATCGTAAGAACTTATCATAAAGTAGTAAATGTTATTAATAATCCTATTGAAAATATTAACAAATCATTTAAAAATGTTGGTTTAAAATTTTTGAGGCTTTTATGTAATCTGTGTATCTTTATTTTACAAAGTACTAGTTTAGATTAATTCTATCTTCAAATTTTATCATAAAATGAGCAATTGCTGTATTTCAATTTTGAATGGGCAATGTTCATTTTTTTGTTATATTTTCAATTGCCAAGTAAAATATTTTGAAAACTGCCATATCATTAGGAAAAACTTTTTTATTTCTGATGATTTTTCGTAATTGACTATTAACAGATTCAATAGCATTTGTAGTATAAATCACTCTTTTGATTTCTACTGGATAACTAATAAAAACCATTAAATTATCTCAATTTTTATATCAAGATTTAGTAATTTGAGGATATTGTTTATTTCATTTACTTTCAAACGATTCTAAAGCTTGCATTGCTTGTTCTTCACTACATGCACTATAAATTGGTTTTAAATCTGCAACTAGACCTTTTCGATGTTTGTATGAAACATATTTTAAAATATTTCTAATTTTTAGTGCTTTTCAAATTTTCTATTATACACAAAAAGAAAAATCTTTAGAAGACTACATGTTTGTTAGTCAGTTGCCAACACTTGTTCGTATACCATTACAAAATAATAGCATTAACACCAAACAAGCAGTAATGCTAATGGCAACTATTGATGAAACAATAATATTTTTTAAAAAACACTTTCATAAACCAAAAGAATTAAACTATATGCTTTTTCACTTATTTAATAGAATAACTGATATTGAAGAAATTGAAGAAATCAAAAATAATATTCTTAAAATAGAAAAAAATAATTAATCAAAATTTAACAAAAAAGTTTTAAAAATAGTTAATACCATAGAAAATAATAAAATTTGTTATAATTGAGTAGAATAATTATGATATGAGGAAAGGAAGTTATATACATGTGACCATTTAAAAAAAGGGATAAAACCGGAGAAGCAAAAGATCAAAAAAAATGTGCTGGTTGTGGGAAAATGAAAAGTTCATCTGAATGTACTAAAGCAGCAGATGGTAAATGTTTGTGTAAAGATTGTGCTAAATAAATATATTAAATAAGTGTGTTAATGACACACTTATTTAATATATTTAGAAAGGAAGGATATAATGAAATGATTCAATAAAAAAAACAAAAAAACTGATAATGAACCTTTAACAAAAACCGTAAAATGTTTTGATTGCGAAATGATGTTTGAACCTTTTGACATTCTTGATACAAAAGAAGGGAAATCTTTATGTAAAAAATGTTTCATTAAAGAAGAAGAAAAATAAATTAATGATGTGTTTAGCAAAACACATTTTTTATTATTTAAAATAAAATAAATAACTATTTTCACAATATTTTATTATAATTACTATGATAAATTAAATTAATTAAAAGGAGAAAAAATGAACATTTTTATAGAAATATTGGGGTATCTTGCAGCCATTTGTATTCCTTTGGCATTCTTACCACAAACTATTAAACTAATTAAAACAAGAAATACTTCAGGTCTTTCTATTTTTTCATATAGTATCTATCAACTGGGAGGTCTTACTTTTTTAATATTTGGCATACTTCGTAATGATATTCCCATGATTACTTGTCAAACTATTACTGCTATACTAAATTTCATAATAATTGGGATTATTGTTAACAATTTAATTAAACAAAAAAATAAGGAGGAAAAAAATGTCTAATATTGCAATTGATATTATTGGATATATAGGTGCCTTTTTTATTTCGGTTGCCTTTTTACCACAAACTATTAAACTAATTAAAACTAAAAACACAAAAGGTTTATCGTTAATTTCTTATAGCATATATCAAATAGGATTAACTTCATTCATAATTTATGCTAGTTTAATTAAAAACATTCCCTTACTAGCAGCAAATGCCTTTGGCACAGTTATTAATATCATATTATTAACATTAATAATTTATAATTTATATTATAATAATAAAGATAAAAAGAACAATTTAACTTCCAAAAAATAAAATTTTTATTAACATAATACTTGCACAAGAATGGAGAAAAAAATGGAACATATTAATCTATTAGGAACTTTTATTTTTATTATCATTGGTTATTTAATTGGCTCAATCTCACCTTCAATTATTATTAGTAAAATAAAATTTAAAACCGATGTTAGAGATTATTACTCTAAAAATGCTGGTGCTACTAATTCAACACGAGTTATGGGTGGTAAATGAGGAGCTATTATTTTAATTATTGACGGTTTTAAGCCCGCTATTCCTATTTTAATTGCATACGGTTTAACCTTTATCAATATTACTAATCCTAATTATGAAACAATGTTTAAACAAGCATATATTTATCCAACTGGTCTTGCTGCAATTATTGGTCACTGTTGACCACTATTTTATGGTTTTCGTGGTGGTAAAGGAGCTGCATCTTCATTAGGAGTACTATTAATGATTAATCCTATTTATTGCGTTATCACAATTGCTAGTTGATGATTTATTTTATATTTAAGTAGAATGTCATCTTTATCTTCAATGTTAATGATGATACTTGCTTTTATCTTATCATGAATACCGAATATGCCACTGCATGCTTTTCTTTCCCAACAAGACACTCAATACTATATTGTTAATATAATTATGGCTCTAATTTGAATATTAATTATTATTCGTCATTGAGATAATTGTAAAAGAATTCTTAATCATACTGAACGTAAAGTGACTATTTTTGATAAAAAAAATAAAAAAGCAAATGAAGAAAAAAAATAAAAAATAATCTCTTTATACAAAATTAATAAAAATATTTTTTTAAAAAATGCTTGTTTTATGTTTAAAATTAATGTAGTATTATAACCGTGTTGACTTAACATTGTTAATATTCTCTCCGATATTAGCTTTGCTTAAGCCGAATTATATTTAAAGGAGAGTTGTCAAATATGGAACAAATTAAACAAGATGAATTGATTAAAAAATTTCGCTTAAATGCCAAAGATACTGGTTCTTCTGCAGTTCAAATTATTAATTTAACAAAAAGAATTTTAGAATTAACAGCCCATCTACAAGTACAAAAAAAAGATATTACTGCAAAACGAAGTTTGTTAAAAATGGTAGCAAGCAGAAAACGCTTCTTAAAATACTTTAAAAAACAAGATGTTGCTACATACAATAAATTATTAACAGCACTATCACTAAAAGATAACTAATATTAAATCAGTATTTACTTATTAATACTGATTTTTTTTATATACATCTAAATAATATTAAACATAGAAATAAATTTACAAATGATTTAAACGATAATAAAATTAATACTAAAAGTGTTATAATATAATTATTAATTATTATATGTTTCTAACCCATTTATTTTTCACCAAAATAAATGGGTTTTTGATTTCAAAAGGAGGAACAAAATAATGAATGATAAAGATATTAATGGTGAAAAAATAATATCAGTTATTTTAAATTCTGTCACTTCATATCAAAATATTACATATTTTAATTATTGGGATTATATAATTAAAGAAGAAAAAATTAGTTCTGAAATAAAAAAAGAGATCAATAATTTAATAGAAAAAAATGCTAATCTAAATTATACAAACGAAAATGGTGATAGTCCTTTAATATTAGCAAGTCACTATTATCAACTTATCAAGTCACTATTATCAACTTATAGATTCCATTAAAATTTTAATAGAAAATGGCGCTAATATCAACCACGCAAACCAAAATGGTGATACAGCCTTGCATTTAGCTGCTAAAAATGGACTAGCACAAATAGTTAATACTTTACTAATAAATAATGCAAATATTCATTTCATAAATCAAAATGGTGATACGGCTTTGACAATCATTATTAATAATAGTTTATTTTATGATAAAAACATAAAAAATATATTAGAAAACATATTTTATCAAGAATATGAAGAATATATTACAAATAAGGCGAAAGTAGAAATTATTAAATATAGGCCAGAATTTTCAAATAACTCATTATTTCATGATATTAAAGATAATATATTAATACATTTAAATACAAATAATTCAGTAAAAAATATAAAAGAAAATTTAATATTAATTGGATTAAAAATCAATAAGAAAAAAATTTTAAAAATTGAACAAAGAATAAAGAAAATATTTAAATGTAACATTAATAAATTAAATACTAATCAAAAAAAAATGACAGAAAAAAATTAAACAAGAATTAAAAGAAGAAAATTATCCACAAAATAAGCCATCAACAAGCGGATATATAAAACATTAAATTTATCACAAATATAATGAATAAAAATAAGTTACGGAAATGTTTAGTAATCTGTGTAACTTACAAAAATAACTATGTTTAATTAATTCTAGTAAATATAATTAAATGACTAGAAAGAGTGAGTTACAGATGGCTAAAAAAGATAACTTTAATAATAATGATCCAATATCAAAAGCAGTAGATTTATTACTAGAAAATACTGAAGATTTAACAACAGTTTTTAAACCTGGCGGTTTATATAAAGAATTAACAAAAAGATTAGTTGAAAAAATGTTGAATTCTGAAATGCAAAATTATTTAGGATATGAAAAAAATCAACATAGTACTACTGAAAATGCTCGTAATGGTACAAGTTCAAAAAAATTAATAACTCAACAAGGTAAAATTGAAATTGATGTACCAAGAGATCGCAATAGTAATTTTACTCCTGTAATAGTTCCTAAAAGGCAAAGAAGATTTGATGGTTTTGATCAACAAGTTCTTTCCTTGTATGCAAAAGGAATGACATTATCTGGCATTAGAATGCAGTTGCAAGAGTTATATCATGGTGCTGATATTAGTGAAAGTGTTATTAGTCAAATTACTGATGATGTTATTGATGATGTTAAAGCATGACAAAATCGACCATTAGAAAGTATTTATCCTATTGTTTATTTTGATTGTATAGTAGTTAAAGTACGACAAGATAAACGGATTATTAACAAATCAGTTTATATAGCATTAGGAGTTGATTTAGAAGGCAAAAAAGATGTTTTAGGATTATGAATTAGTGAAAATGAAGGTTCTAAATTTTGATTAGCAAATTTAACATAAATGAAAAATCATGGCTTAAATGATATTCTTATTGCTTGTAGTGATAATTTAACAGGCATGTCAGAAGCAATACAATCAGTTTATCTTAAAACAGAACATCAATTATGCATTGTTCATCAAATTAGAAATAGTTTAAAATATGTTTCATACAAACATCGAAAAGGTCTAGTTGCAGATTTAAAACCAATTTATAGTGCATGTAGTGAAGAACAAACAATGCAAGCTTTAGAATCATTTGAAAATAAGTGAAATAAACAATATCCTCAAATTGCTAAATCTTGATATAAAAATTGAGATAATTTAATGGTTTTTATTAGTTATCCTGCAGAAATTAAAAGAGTGATTTATACAAAAAATGCTATTGAATCTGTAAATAGTCAATTACGAAAAGTTATCAGAAATAAAAAAGTTTTTCCTAATGATATGGCAGTTTTCAAAATATTTTACTTGGCAATTGAAAATATAACAAAAAAATGAACATTGCCTATTCAAAATTGAAATACAGCAATTGCTCATTTTATGATAAAATTTGAAGACAGAATTAATCTAAATTAGTAACTTTGTAAAACAAAGATACACAGATTATTAAAAAGCCTCATAGTTACCATTATGGTAACTATTTTACAATTTATATTTAATAAAAATTATCGTTTTTTAATAGTACTTTGTTGACGTTTCATTGCTTGCATTACTGATTTAATTTGAGATTCAGTAGGTTTACGCCCCATTTGTAAATACATTGCACGAATCATATTTTCATTAATAGGAGGATTTTTCTGTAATTGTTTTTCGAAAATCTTCTTAGTAACAATAAAACCAACTAATCCACCAATTAACGCACTAGCAATGCCAATGATTAATACTGCTCACCAAACCATCATTATTAATTTCTCCTTACTTACTGTTTAAAAACTTATTAATTTTATCACACACTTGATTTGATGTAAAGCCATATTTTTCTAGTACTACCTTATCAGGAGCAGAAATACCAAAAGTACTTACGCCAATAACAAAGCCATTACCTGCAACATATTTATATCAACTATCTTTAGAACCCATTTCAATAGCAACTTTTATAATATCATTAGGTAAAATTTTATTTTGATATGTTTTATCTTGTTTATCAAAAATAAAAGTAGAAGGCATTGAAACTACACGAACATTAAGTTTTTGATCGTTTCATAGTTGTTCTTGACTAGCAATAGCCAACGAAACTTCACTACCGGTAGCAATAATAATTAAATCTAAAGCTTTACTACTCTTCTCTTTACTAATAATATAAGCACCTTTTTGAACTGCCTCAATATTACTATTTGCAAGTTGTGGTAAATTTTGTCTAGTAATAATAATAGCACTAGGGTTAGTTTTGCTAGATAATGCGATTAAATATGCACCAATTGTTTCTTTTGTATCAGCGGGGCGAATTACATTAAAATTAGGAATAGTTCTTAACATTGTTAGTTGTTCAACTGGTTCATGGGTAGGACCATCTTCGCCAACTGCGATACTATCATGACTAAAAATAAACAAAGATGGAATTGACATTAAAGCTGCTAATCGTAATGCAGGCTTTAGATAATCACTAAACACAAGAAAAGTAGAACCAAAAGGAATTGTGCCTTGATGTAACGTCATACCGTTAACAATAGCGCCCATTGCAAATTCTCTTACTCCATAATGAATATGTCTTCCTGAATGATCAAGAGGTAAAAAGTCTTTATCTGTTACTAATGCTTTAGTTGAGCCAGCTAAATCAGCACTACCACCAATTAATGTTGGACAATGAGCTGATAAAAGTTTTAAAATATTACCAGAGTCTACTCTTGTTGCTTGTGGATTTACTCCAATAATTGAAGTTCAATCAATTTTATTTAATTGATAATCTTCATTAAAAATTTCATTTTTCAATGCTGATTTAATTTCATTATACAATTTTGGATATAATTTTGCATATTTTTCAACTTTTTGATTTCAAACTAATTCTATTTTAGAACCATGATTAAGTGCTGTTTGTGTGAAGTAAGTACTTACTTCTTTTGGAACAGTAAATTCAGGATATTCTCAGTTTAAATTTTTAGCAACTGTTTTAATATCTTCCATTAAAGGAGAGCCATGAACACTGGGTGTTCCTTGTTTACTAGCCCCATAACCAATTATAGTTTTAATTTCAATTAAAGTTGGTTTATCACTAAGTTTTGCTTTTTTAATAGCTTCAGAAATAAGTTTATCATCTTCACCATCTTCAACTTTTAAATAATTTCACTCTAATGCTTGAAGACGCATTTTTAAATTTTCTGAATATACTAATTTAACAGATGAATCTAATTGAACATCATTTGAATCATATAAAATAATTAGTTTATTTAATTTAAAATGTCCAGCAAAACTAAGTGCTTCTTGCGCAATACCTTCTTGTAAATCACCATCACCACAAATTGCATATGTATAATGATCAATAATATTAAGATCTTTTTGATTATATTTAGCACCAAGAAAACTCTCAGTAAGCACCATTCCAACAGCATTAGCGATACCCTGACCTAATGGCCCAGTAGCCGTCTCTACTCCATAGTCTAAATGATATTCGGGATGACCGGGTGTATTACTATTTAATTGACGGAATTGTTTTATATCATTGATTGTATATTTATAACCAGCATGATGTAATATTGAATATAATAAAGCACTACCATGACCTGCTGATAAAACAAATCGATCACGATTAAATCATTTTGGATTTTTTGGATTAAAAGATAAATGATTTTTGAATAAAGAAAAAGTCATTGGTGAAGCACCTAAAACAATACCAGGATGGCCACTTTTAGCAGCATTAACTGCTTGTACTCCTAACATACGAATTGAATTAATAGTTAATTTATCTAAATTAATTTTATTTTCCATAATTTCTCCTTAAATTTTTAATAGTTATTATTTAATATAATATTAACAATATTCTTAATAAAATAAGTAATTTTTTAAAAATAATTAAAAAAGTATAAATAAGAATGACAAAAATATAATTTTATTTTAACTAATTTGAATCTTTGAACAAATTAAAAAAGAAAAGATCACCCCAAGATAAAAAAAATAATATTTCATCTTAAATAAGATAACTCTTTTCTTAATATTTTTACATTTGTGATGTTCTTGGTTTATTTAAATTTGTTAATGGTGCGTTTGTTGAGTCATTGTTTACTTGTTGTTTATTAAAAGCTTTTCCAGATGATTTTGAAAATAATGTTGGATTTGTTTTTGACTTTTTACTACATGATTCTGATATTTTTTTTCATTTTTTACTAATTTCTAATTCAATTTTCTTATTTTTATTAATTTTTCCAAAAGTTACTAATTTAATAAATAAATTTTTAAATTTATTTATTTTTTGTTGTTCTAAAACTTTAATTTCTTCTATTTCAGTTTTTTTGATTACTTGCATTAAATTTGATTGTCTTTTTGCTGATTTTTCAAGTTCTTCTTGTTCTTCTAAATATAAACCAATTGCTTTATTATTTCTTTCTTGTCTTTTTAATGATAAAGCTTCTAATGCAATCGCTCTATCAATATCTTCTTGCTCTTGTTCTACATTAAATTGGTCTTGCAATGACAATGCAATTGCTCTATCAATATCTTCTTGCTCTTGTTCTACATTAAATTGGTCTTGCAATGACAATGCAATCGCTCTATCAATATCTTCTCTTTCTTTCTCAGATACTTCTTCTGATTGTAATGTTTTATAAGGTTCATCAACAACTACAAAACCAAATTCATCATCTTCATTGGTTGCTTGTAAATCTAAACTACTTTCATAAAGAGATGGTGAAATGGTTGGTTCGGAAATTATTGCCTTTTCTTGATGATTATTATTTGTATGTTGAATTTGACGTTGAACAATCTTACTTCCTTTGGGTCTTACTCCTTGTTTTAGTATTTCCTCTTCAGTAACTAATTTTACTTCTGTCTCTACTTTAAATGTTTGTGATGAGGGAATTGATGTTTCTTTAAATTCTTTTACTATTATGTCAGATTGTTTTTCTTTTTCTAACGATAATTTTTTTGCCAGTTCCACTTGTTCTTCTTCTGATAATCTCATGATTTCATCAATAAGACCTGGATCAATTGCAAGTTGTTCCATTTGTTCAAGTGTGAATGTTCTCATTTGTTCCATTGTAAATACTGGTGTTTGTTTTTTATCAATCGCTTCTCTTTGCTCTTTTGTCAATGAACGGATTTGTTGTGTTGTGAATGCAAATGTTGGCGATAATTTTAATTTTCTAATATAAGTTTCAGCTGCCATTATTTCTTCTTCCTTTCTAAAAATAAAAAAACCCATTTATTTTAAAATTAAAATAAGAGGATTAAAAAACTTTATATTCTTTTGTAGAATATTATCATAATAATAATATTTTTCCAATAAATTCGTATTATTTTTTTTCATTGAGTTATAAATAAATATTATAACTTAAAAAAGGACTTATTTAATATGCAAATTATTAATATTGAAACATATTGTAAAGTACGTTTAATACACATTATTTATTTAAGTTTTTTTTGCTAATTTCAAATAAAATGTTTATAATTAAATCAACACTTTTTAATGACTAAAGTGTTATAAAATATATATTTATTAATTTTTTAAATAATTATTTAAAAAATAGAGGTATAAAATTATGAATAAATATTTAATTTTTTTAAGTGTGATACCACCTTTAACTTTTTTAGGAAACAATATTAATAATATAAATATTGAAAATACTGTACTAATAAATCAATTAGAAGAAAATAATGCTTCATTCAATAACCAATTTAACTATTTAAGCAATAGTGAGTTAATTACTAATCAATCAATAACAGATCATAAATTTTATAGTTATGATACATTATCTTTAGCAAAATACACTTTTCCTAAAGCAAGGAATACTTTTTTAGTAGATAACTATGGTAACCTAGTTTATAACCCTAATATAAATATTCCTGATAAAGATAAAGTAAATATTGAAAATACAAAACAAGAAATGAACAGCCACAAAAAAGTAACTATTATTAAAGATGATTATAATCCATATAGTAAAAGTGAATATTCTGATTCATACTTTACTGGTTATAATAATTGAAAATATATTCAACAAGGTGATATTGAAAAACATATTGATATTTCTAATCAAGTAGGTGCTGATAAAGTTGAACATAGCAATAATCTAAATGAAACACTAGGTTTATATTATATTGCTAAAGCAACACATGATAATAAAATTAGTAAGACAATAGCTAATAACTTAGCAATGTATTTTATTAATCAAACTAGTTTAAAAGGGCAAATTAACAATCAATTAACTAGTAACATTATTAATTTAATTATTGATAATCAAAATGTTTATAATTTTTTGAATAAATCACCACTAACATTAACTACTAAAAACTATTCATTAAATTGAATTTTTGATAAAAGTAATAATCTAGTTGCTATTTATTATAATAATTGAAAAAACACTAATAATATTATTAATGATAAAATAAATTATTCTTTTTCAGATTGACATAATGGAACATCAATCGCTACTGATAATTCTAATATTTATAATATTCTTAAGTGAAGCAATTATGCAAGAGACTGAAATACCTTCAGTAATATGTATCAAACTTTTTGTTTTATTAATTCATATTTCAAAGTATCAACTTCAACAGGAATTGAAAGTAGTCCAACACTATCAACTAATACTGCAAAAATTGAACAATATAAAAAACACGGTAATGCTAATGTTCTTTTTATTGCTTATATTAATACTAAAGATGGTGGAGGATGAGGAACAGAAATTGCTCTTAACTTAGATCTTTGACATGATAATGATAATATTTACTTTCAATGGTATTGTTTTTTAAATTCTTCATTTGGTCGTATGACATATGTTAACATTGCATTAAACAACATAAATTTTGATAACATAATGAACAATTAATAACTTTATTTACAATTTTTAATTAATAAACAAAATTAATAATAAGGACAAAGTTTATTTTGTCCTTATTATGATTATAAAGATATATTTTTTATTATTATAATAATTTAAGTAAATCTATTCGAAAAAATTTATCTAATTTTTCTCATCCAAGATCACGATTTTGTTCAGGAGTCATTATTCAACGACCAAAAGCTTCTGGAAATAAGTCAATATATGATGTTCTTCCATATCAACTTCTAACAATACCATAACTTAAAAGTTTTTGATAAGATTTATTATTAATCTTAGTTCCTTTTGCTAATGATGAAATCATATATTTTCTTGCATCAAAATTATTATTTTGTTTATTACGAATTAAAGAATCCAAAATATGACCATATTCATGTACCATAACTTCCATTCCATACTTTATATCTCTAAAAATATCTGTATCAAGTATTATTTTAGTATTACACATATTATTATTACAAGAACCAAAATATGCTTCTCCTGACATATTTATTTTTAGACTGTTCTCACAATTTTTGATCTAATTCAATTTTTTCTAACATTTTAAAAACATTATTTTTTCCATATAATTGAGCTAAAATATTATAAAAACGACATATTGCTGTTTTTAATTCATCAATGTTTGCATTTATATGATAATTACTAATTGTTTTAATAAATGATTCAAAATCAATTTTGCCATCAAATAAAAGATGATGATCATTAAATTGTTTTTTTAAATCTTCAAAATTTTCAAAATTATCATTATTATTTTCCAACTTTTTAAAAGCATTATTTGATTCTTCATTTGCTTTAAATTTAACTTGTTCATTTAAAATATTAATAAAATCATTTACAGCAAGTAAATTTTTAAATTCATTATCATTTAAAATATCATTTTTTCCAAATAAAATTTCTTGATGATGTTGATAAGAATAAGTAGGAACTTGTTCATCTCTTATATTCAAATCAGGAACAATATAATCTAACGTTACAAAAGATCTATTAGGACTATATTTAAGCTTTACTGTTCCAATATAAATATCTTCATTTATTGAAGTAATTATTGCTTGATTTTGGTTATTAACAATTTTAATTTCCAAACTAGTTACATCTATATTATATTTATTACTAAAAATATCTATAATTTCTTTTTTTACTTTTTCATCATCATTTATAGCAGTTATGTTTTGTCCAATATAAATTTTACCTAAATTTCTTTTTCCTTTAGGAAAAATTATTTCTAAGTTTTTTTTCTTTTCAATTTCAATTTCTTCTTCAATATTTTCTTCCATTTCAGAATTATATAAAATACCAGTAGTTGCACCACTAATTAAAACCGCAGAACTAATTATTCCGGCAATAATTTTTGAATTTTTATTTTTTTTAGACATATAATACTCCTCCATATTTTGATTTCAGAAATAAGTTCTTTATATTCTTGCCTTTGATATCAATAGATATAGACTAGTATTGTTTTTATTTATAATTTGTTTTATTAACAATTAAGATGAAAATTGTTTTAGATTTCTAAAACAATCAGTAAAAATTTGGGAGCGTACCGAAGATGTCGATAACTAAAAAGTTTTAAAAATAGCTCCTTTCTTTTTTAAATCCTTAAATTAAAAATAAATGACAAAAGATGAGAATAAAAATCTTGTCTTTTTTTGTAATTGTAAAATTTTAAAATTTTTAATAACCCTCTTTAACGCTATTATCAACACGTGTTAGGGAACTAAAAAAGTGAACTACAACACAGTTGTTAAAAATAGTAGCTAGCATGTGGACTTGCATGGATAAATAAAAAGTGGAGTGATACCTAATAAAATATACTAACCATTTAATGGTAATTCTTGGGGTGGGAGCGGATTGGAAACTAGTATATATAGACCTGCTTAGGGAACCTACTATATTAATTCTATTCTTTATTTAACCAACCTTGCCACTCACCAGTGAGCAAGTGTTGGTTTTATTTTTTATTTTTTTTGAAAAATTTTTGGGCGAGAAAATAAATTTCAAACTTGTAAAAAAAATTGAGCGGTGCCGGTTCAATTAAAATATTAATTTGCTAAATGCAAATTAAATAAATATTGAATCGAATGCCTCAATGTTTTTTAAAATTTCACAATTTATTTTTGAGCCCAGAATTTCTGGAATGAATAAAACTAATAATAGTATTATTAATAATTTAAAAATCAAAATATATGTCCTTTATGCTAGAAGCAACAGGACATATTAGGAAAGGATTATTATGCAAATAGAATTTAAAAAAGAACAAATTGTTAAAGATAAACCACAATCTATTCTTATTGATTATGTTGAATATAAATTATCACTTCCAAAATGAATGATTAAAAATAATTCTTTTATTGTTGATAATAATTACACATATTGGGTTTTTAATTCTGAAAATATTAAAAGAGAATTAAATGGTGATGAATTAACAAAATTATTAGAACCATATATTTCTGAACAGAAAATAACTGTTAATAAACCAGAAACACCCAAAGAATATTATCTTAATGATATAAAACTTGAACCATTAACATTTTATGAACAGCATAATAGTTGATTTATTGGTGAAATAACTGATAGTAAAACAAAGATTACTAATCCTTGTTTTAAATATAATGTTACATGAGAAGAAAACAGAAAAGGTTTTAAACTAAATAATCCATATAACCATAATGATTTGTCAATTAATTATATAGTCACTTCTTATAAACATATTTTAACTCATAATGAAAAGATATTTTATTTATAAAGAAAAAAACTATGAATAATAAAAATAAAAAATGTGAATTAAGAGTTTGTATGGATAAAGTTTGAAAAGAATGTATTAATAATTCTACTAAAACTATTAAATATAAAAATTGACCAATACCTTATTTAATATGTGACAGTTGTTATAACAAAATACCTAAATACCTTAAACAAACAGCAAAAATAATTGAAAAGGATGATTTACATAATGGAAAAAAAGATTATTGAATATAAAGTAGGATTAATCAAACAAATTGATAGTTTACAAAAAAATAATTTAGTTTGTGGACATAAAGAGTTTATCGAAGAATGTAAATATTGCTGAATTAATTGTGATTTAGAAATTATTAAAACAATTGTTAGAGGTTAATTTGATTAATGCAATATGACTTAATTATTGGAATTGACCCTGCTGGTATTGGTAGTAATGGAATTATTATATACTCAAATGAAACTAATAATATTGTTTTTAATGAAACATTTAAAACTAAAACAGTTTTAAAAAGCAAAAATCTATTTAAAGAATACTTTTTATTAATTAAAAAACATTTTGATAATAAAAAAATATTAGTTATTGTAGAAAATTTCTTTTTAAATTCAAAACAATTATTAACAAATCCATTAGCAACTCCTAAAATTATTGGTGCTTTAATAGTATTAGCAGAAGATGTTATGAATTGAGATTATTTAGAAAGTGAACCAAAAAATAAAAACAAAATAGAAAATTATAAAGGAAATATAAAATTAACAAAACATGAACAAGATGCATATAAGCATATTAAATATTATTTAAGGAATTATAAAAATGAAAGAGAAAGCCAATTATGTCAAATTAACAGTAAAACTGAGTAACACTATTGAAACAAAATATTACGAAAAAGGTAATAAAGAATTATATTATAGTGTTCGAGGTCAATGAAATGGATTAAACTATGTTACTTTAATTTTTAACAACCCAAAATTTTATAGACGCTGTATTTTATTAAACAAAAACGATGAAATTATTGTAACTGGTCAAATTTTTAACACTTTAAATATTCCTAAAAATCGTGCATTTTGTTCAATAAATGTTAAATGATTTAAAAAATGAAAAGAGTAAAAAATGATATTATGAAAAATTTTATTAATAGTACCAATATTAATAACAAGCATAACACTAATAATATTTTTAATATTTATTAGTAAAGAATTAAAAAATGAATATAAAGTATTAAAAATATTAAGTGAAATTGCTAATCAAATTGAAAATAAGGAGAAATAATATGAAATATGAAGATAAATGTTCTATGTACAATAAAGTAAAAGAAAACTTTTTATCCAATACCTGTAATAGTTGTTGATTAGAATCAGTTAATAAATGAAATAGAAGAAGTTGAAGAAATTTAGGAAACATTGATAATGAATAAAGAAAATATACCATGTTGTTTTAGTGAAGTTAATGAACTTGGTAAACATATAACAAATTGTAATAATTTACCAACAAAATTAGATAAAGATAATGTTCAAGTAAGATATTTTTGTGATAAACATATGATAAAAGTTGAAAATATAAGAAGAAAAATTGCCCAAAAATATATTAATGAATATAAAGAAAAATTAATTTTAGATATCGATGAAATTATAAATGATAAAAATCCACATAGAACTTATACAGAATATGTCTTTTCTTTAAAAGAAAGAATTGAAAATGGAGAATTTGATAATGATTAAATTAAAAGATTTATTTGGTGAAGATAAAATAGAAATATTTTCACCAAATCCCAAAGATTTAACAGATAGTAATGATATAAAAGCATTGATTTTATGAAAATATCCCAATGTTATTGCTAAATATTTAATTGTTTCTCAACCACATGCTAATACTGCAATTTTAGTTGGAGATAACTTTAATTATCAAGGTTGAATAGAAGTTTTTATTAAACAGAAAGTAGAAGAAGTAGAAGAAAATGCCAAATGACATAACTGTACAATCAAGTAATTACAATTTATTAAAATTAATAAGAACTGGAGCAAGTCCATTATTTGGTATGATAGGAACTTCTGCATACTATGGTCAACTTATTGGTAATCCAATATTAGGTAGTATAAATGCTTTATTATTTTCTAAAAAATTAGGAATTGATATATGAAATTTAAATCAAATGCCAAATTTAAAAAGTAAACTATTAAATTCAAGTAAAAAAATAGCATTAGGATTAGGAACAATTGGTTTAGCAAATTATAGTAAATTTACTGAAACAATAAATCCTATCACCCCAACTACAACCACTACAGAAACTCCGCCATGACCAGCATTAACATTATCAGTAACTAATAATAATGTTAATGACCAATCTTTAATGGATTGAGATACTTATATATCTTTAAATTCATATGGTATTGCAAATTTGGTTGCTGGAATTACAGAATTAATACCAAGTAAATTTGAAACTATACGTAAAATAGCAAATATGGCAACTGGTGGTTGTTTGATTAGTAGTGGTGTTGCTATGGGTATTAATAATGATTTTATGAATGCTTATGCAGTTCCGACTATTATTGCTGGTGCATCTGAAATTATCCATAATTTACTACCAATGGAAACAACTAATCATGTTGAAGAAATGCAAGAAACAACATTTACTAGTGAAAATGCAAGATTAATTAATGATGTTGTAGATAGAATATCACCAGTATATAGACCAACTACATATTATGACAGTTTATAAAGGAGGTGAGTAATTTATGAATAAAGAAAAATTAATTGAATATTATAATCACGAAATAAAAATACATAAAGAAAGGATGGAACAATTAAATAAAGAAATTTCTTTATTAGTAACTATTATAAGTAATTATCAGTCAATGGTTGAAAGAATTAATGGTGGTCAATTTGACGAATAATTAAAAAATAAATAATTGAAAGGAAAATATTGAAATGAAAGAATTATTGCATGAATTAATCATTATTGGAACAAGTGTAGGAACATTAATTTGCAGAGAATTAATTGTTTGATTTAAACGATTTATTACAACTCCAAAACATGTTCGAGCAAATAATAAAGTAATAAAACATAAAAAAAAATTAGCAAAATTAAATGAAAAAATTAATAAATAAAGGTGTAATGTAAATGTTAGAAAATGAAACTAATGTTCAAGAAACAACTGAACCTTTAACTGAAAATAATGATTTGCAAAAAGAACAAGAAACTAAGATTGTTGAATTAGAAAATAAGTTAAATAAACTTAATGAAGAAATTAAAGAAAAAGAAATGCTTAATATATTTAAAAAATATCAAGTTAAAAAAGAATTTTATGATTTTTTAAAATTTAAAACAAGTAATATAGAAAATTCAAAAGTAGAAGACACTATTAAAAAAATGATTAAAGAACAACCAGTATTTAAAGAACCAATTAATACAGGTGGTAAACAAGAAACAATATTAACAAATCAATCGAATTCAATAAAAAGTAGTTTATTGGATTATAAAAAGAAAAATAATTTATAACAGAAAGGAAAATAAAAATGGCAATTAATATTCAAACAAACTTAAATAATACAGAAAAACTAGTTGAAGCACCAGAATTTATTGAATTTTTCAAACAATCAAATAGTCCATGAGCAAACTTTTTTCCTATTGAAATAGTTAATTCTACTAAAATAGAATTTATTATTAAAGTTCCGAAAGACCCATCAATTAAAGTTATTGCATGAAATGATAAAAGTCAAAGAATAGATGTAACTTATGCACAAACTGATACTATTCCAAAAATAATTGAAAAATTATATGTTGCTGGTGAAACTATTGCAGCAGTTGACTTAAATGCTGAAAATGGACAAAATTTATTAGAAAGTATGCAATATGAAGTCGCTAATGATTTAGCAGATAAATTAGCAACTGATGATATACAAGTAATTAGCGATAACGGAACTAAAGTAATAATTAGTGACACATCACCAACAGGGCATATACAGGCAATGTTATCTGCTTGAAATACTTTATTTCAATTAAGAAATAGTGCAAATTGTCGTTTCTTTATTACAAATAATCTTTATGATACTATTGTTTATTTGGCTAATAATAAAGGTTTAATTACAGATAACCAAATTGCTCAACAACTAAGATTAAATGGTAATGATTTATATATAAAAGGTGTATTATGTCAAATTGTAATGGATGATTATATGACATTTACTGATAGTGAAAATAAAAAACAAATTATACCTTTTATTTTAGCAACACCAAGAGCAATGAAAAGATATATGTTACAACAAACAATTGTTTATGTTCAAGAAATTGCTGATGGCAAACTTGGTAGAGCATATAAAGTTGGTGGTGAAGTACTAGGTCAATCAATTCCTTATATGTCAAAAAAAGAAACAACATCACGTTGAATGCTATGTGGAATTATTACTAAAACAGATTTAAGTAGTAAACTTACAATTTTAACAACTGATATTACTGCTAATACGAATAGAAAAAATCAATTACTAGATACAGCAATAAAAAATGCAAGAGAAATTACTGGTTTGAATCCAGCATTAGATTTAGTACATGCAAATATTAAATATTTTAGTGATGCACAAGGCAAAACTGATGTAAGTAATCAAAATCAAAAAGCAGGAGATTTATATGTAATTATTACTGCAGATATTAATGATGCAAATTATCAAGGTTCAACAAATCCTATAAAAATAACTCTTAAATAAAGGAAATTAATATCATGCCAATCGGTACAACTAGTACAGCAATACTTTTAAACATAAATAAACCAAAACATACTAGAATAAGTAAACAACAAGAAAATAAAAGTTTTTGATGAGAAATTTTAGAAATGATTGGTGTACAAGTTATAGCAGTAGCACTTGCTCCTTTTACTGGTGGATTAAGTGAAAGTGTAGCCCTTGGATTAGGTGCAAGTGATTTAATTGCTAGTATTAGTGCTGTTGGTGTAGAATTTTTAACTGATTTTACTATTAATCAAGTTTATGATTATTTAAAAGGAAATGTAACACCATTAAATACTTTTTTTAATATATTACCAGCATTTGCTGGACTTAATAAAATTAGTCGTGGTTATCGTACAACTAAATTTATTAAGTTAGCACAAAAAACTAAAACATTAGAACAAGTTGGTATTAAAGAAGCAAAAAACTTACAAGAAATTATTAGTCAAGTAAGTGGAAAAGAAATTTTAACAGATAAAATTATTGGTAATAAACGTTATTTAATGAAGTATAGTTTTACTCCTAATCGTGAAACAGTATTACGAGATTTAGGATATGTTGCTGAAAGACAATATAAGAATAATTTTCAAAAACTAGAAACAGAAAAATTAATGGAACACTTATTATTACAAAATACATTAATAAAATTAAGTCCACAATTAACTCCTAAATTTAAAATTAAAGATATTGAAAAAGCAAATAACTTTTTAAAAAAATTTAATACTGATTTAAAAGAAGTATTAAAAATGAATCAACATGATTGATTAAATTTAGTTCATACAATACATACAGAAAATAGATATGGAAAAACTTTAATTTTAGATTTACAAAAAATTCGTGCTAATGCTATTAAATTTAATTTTAAAAATAATGTTATTCATCAACTTGTTTTAAAAGCAAATCAAACTTTTAAATATTTTGATATTAGATTTTATTTAAAAAAAGGTTTAAATAAATTTTGAAAAGATACACCATATTTTGAAAAAATACGAGAAAGTATATATAAATTACAAGAAAAATTTGAAAAGTTAGAAAAACAAGTATTTGAAAAAATTCAGAAATTAAAAGAAAAAGCAACTGATTTATTTACTAGTGCAGAAAAAAGAGCAATTAAACACGCACAATTAATTCCATTAAATTCACCAGTATTTATGGGTTGTAAAATTCAACCTTTGTCATTAGATAAATGTGCAATTACTATTTATCATCGCAATCCTAAATATAACCCAATTACAGTTGTTGATAGTATTCTTAAAGCAAAAACTTTTGTTACTCAAATACATCCATTCCATTGATATCGTTGATATAGTGGTTGATACATTGGTTATGGAGTTAATCAAAATAAATGATTAAAAGCAATAGCATTTGCTCCACCAGTGGTGCAACAAGTAATTAGAGATAGTTTTAAAGTATATAGAGAAATATTTAGAACTATTAGAACTTATCATAAAGTAGTAAATGTTATTAATAATCCTATTGAAAATATTAACAAATCATTTAAAAATGTTGGTTTAAAATTTAGTGTTAATACTTTATTTGGTACTGGATTATTACATCATTTAGAAAAGTTTGCATATAGTCAAGTTGTAACAAAAAGTAAGAAAAAAATAAAAAAAGGTAAAAATAAAATACAAAAAGAAATTGAACATATAACACATAAAAAAACAAAAAAACATACTCATCATTATAAACAAGCATTTTTTAAGGAATGATAAATTATGATTAATAAACTTTGAACTGATGTCAGTCTTGAAAATTATAATAACTGATATCCATTAACTGGAAAAATTACAGAAACTCCACAACAATATATACAAACATGATCAAATATTAATGATTGATTTATAACTTTTGCTATTCGCGCGCAAAATGATATTAATGCTTATCTTGATTTTATTTTATCTAAATTTCCTTTTGATAGTTTTAAAGATGAATTAATTAAAGAAACATTAAGAGATATGGTTTATGTTATGGTTGAACATTGAGTATTTAATCGTACACCAATTGAATTTAATGTTGATGCTACTATTCAATTTAATAATGGTAATCAATTTAGTGCAAATAGTACTCCTACAATTAATGTTTGAGATTTAGCACCTAGTAGAATGAAAATATGAGCAAGATTAACAGAATTAAAACAAATATTTTCAAGTTATAATAATGATGAAATAGATGTTGAAAAAATTGACTTAAAAGCATTTTATACTAGAAATCAAGTTGATGAATTAATTAAAGAACAAAAAGAATTTACATTATTAAAACAAATTAAATTATATGATGATTTAGTTGATGATAATGAAAATGAAATATATAGAGGTCCTATTAGTAAATTTGTTAATAAAGGTTATGTTGCAACTGGTTATGATAAAGAAACTGAAACAATGATTTTAGATTGACCAGATGAAATTGGAACATTACCACCAGAAGCATTACAAAATAATCCGCAAATTGGTGATTTTACTCATGCACCAACTTGTGATTTTTCTGCTAAACAACAAAAACGAATTACTACTAATGAAAATGAAATTACCAAATTAAATAGTGAATTAACTAAAACAAATGAAAACATTGATGATATCAAAAATAATTGATTTAATATTGAAACTAGTCCTTTATGAAAAAAAGTTGAAAATAATAATATAGAAATGTTGAAATGATATTTTATTAAAATCAGTTATCACTATTCAACAGAAAATAACTTTATGAAATTTTATAAAATAATTAAAATTTATTTAAATAATATTTTTCATGAATTTGAATTGTTAAATGTTGATTCCATGACTTATAAAGAACAAATACAAAATGAAAATATTTTAAATATTGGAACTATTTACTATGACAATAGAAATAAAAAATTTAGTGGTGGAGGTAATTCCTATCCTGAACGTGGAAAAATTAATTTAATTGGTGATATACAAGAAATATATCAATATCAAGGAATAGATACACCAACTGAATTTATAACAGAAGAAAGTACTGAACATGATTATTACACAAAACTAGAAACTAATAATTTATTAGATAAAAAGCAAAATATCAATGATGATGCTTTACAAACAGTTTCTAAACAAATAGTTCCTGCAATTAATGAAATCAATAATAAAATTCCTAATTTATCTGATTATTATAAAAAAGAAGAAGTAGATAAAAAATTAGAAGATGTAAAATCACAATTTCCTATTGCATTTCAAATAAATGCTATTAGTGCAGAAATTCCTAATTTAGAAACTACTGATAAAACTATTGCCGGTGCTATTAATGAATTAAAAGAAAAAATAAAAGATAAAAAATTTTCAAATGATTATTTTAAATATAATACTGAAACAAATGAAATTGCATTAAATGATGAAGAAAATTCATTACTTTGTAAAGATTTATTAGAAAATAATGAATATAAATTATTAAAAACTCAAAATAAAAAATTATTACAAGCAATTAATGAAATATTAGAAAAACAACCACAACCCAGTCCAAGTGGTTCAAATTGAAAAGAAGTAGGTAAAGTCGTAGTAGATAAAAATAATATTACACATATAGAATATATATTTAAAGATAAAACACATTATAGAATATATTATAGTTTTGGTGATTATACTAGTAAAGAAAATAATAAAAATTATAGTTGACAAATAATTAATTTTTATTATCAATTAGATACAAATGTTTTAAAAAGTAGTTTATGAATATCAAATAATAATGTTAATGCGGATACTGAAATTAATATTTATAATAATAGAATAATGTGGGGTATGGGTAGAGATTATATTTTTAAAAAATTAGAAGAATTACAGGAATAATATTATGTTTTTTAAAATTATAAAAATTATTTTAGGTTTAATAGGAGTAATTTTATCATCAGCAACAGCAGGTTTAATTATATTTATTATTATAAAAATTGTATTAAAAATTAATCAAATATTTTAAAAAAAGGTGGTGAATATTATGTTAAGTCTATTTAAAAGAAAAGAAAAAAGTAATATTAGTGATAATCAAAATGAAAAAGTAAAATTTTTAACTAATAAAAATAAAAGTACTCATGCTTCAATTTTAAATTATTTTGGTTTTAATGATTTTAACCATGAAACTTATTTCACTGATTTTGTAGCAGAAAATAATGCTAATTTATATAATGCTCCATTAGATATTAATAATGAAACTATTAAACAATATTTAATTCAACAAGAATTTTACAGAAAAAATTGAAATTCAATTTTTAAATTAAGTAAATTAGGAATTAGTGCTTATTTAATTTATATTGCTAATGATGACTTATATTTTCAAGTAGTAGATATACAACAAAGAGTTTATGATATTACTGGTAAATTAATTGAATGTACTATTTTTTATGATAGTTATGAACAAAATGCACAAATGGTAAGATTATTTGAAGTTTATACATTAAATAATGAACAAATAACTATTAATCGTGCAATTTATAGTATTAGTGATAATAAAAAACAATTTCCATTAGATTTTAAATCATTCATTAATAACCCTAATTTAGCACAAGAACAAACACTAAATATTAACTATATACCAATAGCAATTATGAGAAATAAAGCAAATGAGCTAGCAGATTGTAATAAAGTAATGGATAAAATTAAAGCATTAGATGTTATTTATGAACAAATTGTTTTAGATACTATTTTAAACTCACCTAAATTTATATTTAGTCAAACTTATGGCAATGTTCAATCTTTAATAGAAGACGCAGTAAGAACATTAGTTACTAAAAATTACATATTTAAAAGCGGTGGAGATAATAATGAACAAAACGAAAATATCAATATGACAAATAGTAATTTTAAAGGTAAAAATTTAACTGATATATATGATTGAAATGTTAATGAAATATTTAAACGTTGTGGTATTCATATACCAAGTCAAAAGAAATCAGCACAACAATCAGTTCCCGAAAGTACAGCAGTAAATATTTCAACTATTAATTATATTGAACAAAAATTATGACAATTTAATATTGATATTCTTAAATTTATTCAAATATTAGTAAGTGTAGATAAAGATTTATTAAATAGTAAAACATTTAATATTAATGATGATCAAGAAATTAATAATTTAACAGTTAAATTAAAATTATTTAATCCCGAAAATAACCAATTAATAGGAGAGAACAATGGAAAACAACAACAAACCACAAACGAAATTTCCACAGAAACAAACTAAACTTAATCAAGCAGAAGTAGAAAATGATTATTTAATTGATAACATTCCTTATGACTTTACTAATATGATGCGTGCTACTAGTGACCCAGATATTAATAGAGCATATGATGAATTTAAAAAAAGAACGATATATATTTATGAAATTGAACGTTTATTTAAAAATAATGAAAATAATAGTTTAAAATTTTCAGCAAATACTATTAAAATAGGTTTTATTGATATTGATAAAGTATTAAAAACTACTGCTGTTGAAACATCTGATTTTACTATGCAATTAAATCAAAGAGCAAGTACTAATATTAATGATAATACAATTGAATATAGTATGACTGATATTAAAAATTTAATATTTCAAGAAATAAATTTATTAAATCAATTTAAGTTATGTGCCGTTAGTATAAATGAACCTTTAACTGAAAATAATATTGATAATTTATATATAATTAATAATTATTCACAACCTTATCAAAATCCAAAAACTAGAAGTACTAAAAGTATAACTATTATTAAAATTAAAGATTTTAAAACAAGAGATGGTTATCCAATCATTATTAAATTACAAAAACCATTAGATAAAGATACAAAAGTTACTGGTTTAAAAATTAAAGCCCCTAGAAGCATGATTTTTGGCAATATAAAGGTACTTGGTGAAGTTGACAATATGGAAGTATACCCAAAGTTATTTGTTAAAAATAAGATAGCATTTCCGCTGTTATCAATGCCTATTGAAACTCAACCAAAAGTTAGAATTTTACAACAATGATTTAGTGAGCAAATATTACCTTGAAATTTAGCAAAACAATTTATCGGACAAGAAAAATCAGTTTTAGATTTAATTAAAATTAGTAGTGGTTCTGTAACAAGAAGAGAAGTTATTAATAATGCAAGAATAACTCATGCTTGATTAGGATATGAGTTTAGTAATGTTTTAGGTGGTAAATGACCATTAAAAAGTCAAAAAGAATTAAAGGATAAAGAAGTTTGAGATTTTGTAGGTGAAAGTCAATTTTATAGTTATATTGCAACTAATAATAAATTTAATGATATTGAAATTGAAATTAAAGATGCACCAACTATTGATAGCTTACAACAATTATTATTAGATATGCTAAGTTATACCTATAATTATAATCGTAATTTTGATGGCGCAGATTATGATGATAAAAATGAAATAGCAAAATTACGTGATAAATTCTCAGGTCAAAAACCTGATGAAGTTATTACTAATTTATTTAGAAAATGAGAACTTGATTATCCAAATTACATAAATTTGCAACAAGTTAAAATATTTAAACAAGTATTTATTATGTTATCAAAGTATATTTATTCAACATTATCAATAAATAAAGGTCTAAATGATGATAATAAAATTTTATTACCTTATTATTTTGAATTAAAATCAAATCCTATACATTCTAATAAGGATAATAGTTGAAAATATAAAGATGTAAAAGTAATACTAAAATCTGAATATTTTGATTTTACAGATATGAATAATATTAAATTAAAAAATAATGATATTAGTCAAAATGAATTATTTAAACTTGATGATAATCAATTTAATTGATTATCTATTACAAATGAATTAGAAAGCAATAATATTCCGTCATTAATTCCAGCAGATTGAACATTAGGAAATGGCGAATATGGAAAATACTTTACAAGAGTAATTATTAGTAACAATAAAATTGAGAATGCTTTAAATTTATATGGTTCAAATAAATCTCAATTATTTTCTAAATTAGAATTTTATGAAGAGATATTACAAATTGATAATAAAAATGAATTTGAATTGCAAATTAAAAATCCAATTAATAATTTAAATCGGATTGAAATTAGTGGAATATTTGGTGCTGGTAATTATTATTTAATTTTAATAACTGACAAACAAGAAATAAACTTAACTAATATTAATTTATTTGACAAATATAATGAAAATATTTCTTATATTAATTTAGAAATTTAAATGTTATTTATTAAAATAACCATATGGATAATTGCCATCTCATGGTATATCTATTCTTTCAATAGTATCTCCACCATTATAAAATTTTGTTTTTTTAGGATTATCAGCAAAGTATATTTTAAATTCACTTTTTATAGAAACTGAAATACCATGAATGTCAGACATTCATATTTTCTGAACACCCATTATAGGTTTTTTATATGAATTTAAATAATATTTAAGTCCACTAAGATTATGGGTAAGCACCTCCCATGATTAATCCTATTGTTCCAGTTGTAGCACCAGTTAGTGCTAATGCTAATGTTATTTTACTTAAATTTGCTTTTATTCATGTTTTCATATTAAATTACTCCTTTTTTCCTTGATTTTACTTATAAACTGTACTATTTTTGATTATTTTTACAAGTACGTTTTTAAACGCAAAATAACGCCTAAATAAAAGGCGTTATTTTGTGATACCTATACTATTAATGATATTGTAGTTGTTTATTATATGGCAAATGTGAAGATGCTTTTTTTCACAGTAGCATTATTTTTACCCCTAATTACATTTTTATATGGATACAATGCATAAAATAATCCATCATACGGGTCTTGATACATATTTTTATCAGGAATGTTAGTTTTGGTTTGGTCATAACGTAATTCTTCTAAACATTGAGTAGTCTTTGGTAAATCATCTTTATTTGCATAAAAGTTTCCATAACTCATAATGTTTCTCATTCAAACTACTCTATTAGTTAATCCTGCTTCTTGATTTAAATTTGAAGCATGTTTAATAGCAGTTTGTGTGATTAAAATAGTATTATGTTCATCTATTAATTTTTGATTTAATCAATCAATGGCAGTTCGTGCTTTATCATCATAAAAATAAATTGCTTGTTCAAAATTTTCAAAATTATCAATTAATCCTAAAATTTCATTAACATAAGCATTAATTTTTTCATTTTCATTTATAAAATCATTTGGAGTAACTACTAATTCACAAATAATATAAGCATCATAATAACCAGTATTATTATATTCTTTAAAACCCACTACTATAAATACAGTATGGTCTTTATGACCAGTTGCTCAATCCACACCAACTGAATAAAAATCAAATTTATACATATCTTTTTTTGAATTATAAAATTCTTTTAAATCATATGGTTGTCAGCACTTTACAGTTTTTTGAAATGGGAAAATTGTTGCATCACTATCTAAAAATTCAAAACCATAAAAAACAGTATTAAATTCATCAGGATTACTTTTTTTCATTTCTAATAATGTTCTTTTTTGAATATCTGGTAATTTATTTCAAAATGGTTGAATAGTAAATCTTAAAACAAATAAACCTAAACCACTAAACATATCTTGATTTTCATAATAAATTTTGCCATTTTTTTTAAGATTTTACATCACTTTATCATTTAATGGTAAAAATGGCGTACAGTATTTTAAATAAAATGGATGATATTTATCATAAGGATTACATGTAAAAGTAATAAAGAAACTTTTATAAAAATAGCGAGTAATTTTTTTTCCAAAATTAGGACTATATATATTTTTATCAATAAACGTTCAACTTCATTCTTTAATAGGTTCTTTTGATACTTTAATACGATTACTTCTAAACATAGAGTTTTGTAAACGTTCATATCGATATGTTAATTGCTTTTCTGTTAGTGTTTCTTTTTCTTCTGCCATAATAATTTCATCTGTTCTTGAACCTAAAAAACTTGAACCACCGGCTTCTTTTCCAAAAATCTTATTACCATTAGCATAACCAATAAAGTCAATTTGTTGATTATTAGGAAAAATAATACATCCACCATCCTTAGTTATTTTTCATTTAATACCATGTGGATTATTAGGTAATAAATTAATATTATATGTATCTAATAAAACTTGACAAACATTCATTAAAGCACCAATTGTAGTTTCACTATGAGTATTTTCATATCTTCTTACTTCTTGAACACTACTATCACTAAAATTACAACATATAAATAAATCAAATGCTAAACAATTTCAAGTTTTTCTTGTTCCACGTGCTGTTGGTACAAAACGATAAAAACAATTGGTAGTAAAATATTCTGCTCATTCATCACCAACAAATTCTTTAAAAATATCCCAACTAAAACCATAATTATTATCACTAAAATTAAGATTATATTTTTTATTTAATTGTACATAACTAGTGATAAAAGCCATATTTACTCCTTATTTTTAAAAAAAATTAAACTTAAATTATTAACAAATAAAATTTTGAAAGGAACATTAAAAATGTTTATATTACCATTTGTAAATCATTTTGATTGAGACAAACACAATTTTAATCAAGATGAATTAAATTTACAACAGACAGAAGAATTATTTAAAAAAATAGATGATTATTTATGAAATGCATGTGATAAATCTGTATATAAGTCATATAGATTTAGAAAAAGAAAATTAAAAACAAAAAAAGGTTTATTAACTTATAAACGACGTATTTGTACATATTATAACCCAAAAACACAAAAAATGGAATTTCTTTCATTGTTAGATAATTATCTTGGTGTTAAAAAATATAGTAAACTTGCACCTAATGTTATTAAACAAATTTTGAAATATTTTGCAGATGGTAAAAAGTATCATGATGTTTGTGATACTTTTATTGAAGGTTTAATAAGTAATAGTACAGTTTGTAGAACATATAAAAAGTTTCAATTACCAAAAGCCAATATCCTCAAAATACCATTACAACCATATCAAAATTTATATGTAAATATTGATGATGGACATAGAAAATTTAAGTTTAATGAAAAACATAATACTAAAAATTGTAAAAAATGTTCAATGAGATTATTAGTATTTTGTACTGGTAAAAAGAAGAATGGAAAATTAATTAATAAAAGAGCTGTATGTAAAATTAGAGTATCAAAAACAGAAATTGGTGCTGAAAAAACTGCCAAATTAATTGAAAAATATGGTAATTTATTTTTTGAAAATTTTGACCAAGCAAATTTAATAGTTTGTGGAGATAGTGCAAAATGAATTAGAAAAACTGCTACAATTTTAAATGCTAAATTTATTTTAGATAAATTCCATGCTTTTCATGTTTTATTTCTTGGCATAATGGCTGGAAGAAGAAAAAATAAAATTGCTAAATTACACTATCAAAATGCAATAAATTTATTTTCCAAAGGTCAATATTATGAATTAATTGATTTTTTACAATCATTGACTTTACAATATAAAAAATTAAAAGTTGGTTATTTTGTTAATGCAAAAGATGGCGTATTAAATCAAGCATTAGTTGAAAATATTGGTTGCTTTACTGAAACTAATATTAAACAAATTTTAAAGCATATGATTGGTGATAGAACTTATAACATTGATATGTATACCAAAATGGTTAATTTTAAATGTTATCAAATAAATACAGCAATACAATTATTATAAATTAACCATTTCAATTTAAAGATAACTAAAAATAAAATAAAACTTATTAAAGTAAAATTTAATAAGAATTTTTGAGTTATAAAAGTAAGTATTATTGTTGACTAATATTTTACAAGTGTTAAGATTAACATACAATTGCATATTGATTCTCGTCTAATCTTATAATTTAAAGACAAATTTGAATATTATTGACAACATCGGTACGCTCCCAAAAATTTTTAAAATTAGTTGATAAGGACTATTGATAATAATATAAATTTTATTAATAATCAAAAAATTATTGATTAGCACACTCTGGGCATTTCATAATTTTTCTTGCTGTTTTTGAGTTTGAAGCTAAATCATTACCATTAATTCCTTTATTACAACTTGAACAATGTAATACTTTTCTTTTTTTCATATCTCAATCTCCTTTATTTTTTTTATTAATGCTTAAAATTATAGCATCATTAATAAAAAATGCTTTTTTGATTAAAACAAAAAGGTAGTTATGCCACTCATCAATTAATAATTTTTATAAAATTTGATAATTAATAACTATTATAATATTTTTTTCTTATTATTTATGTTGAAAATAAACTCTAAAAATATTATTAATTATTTATTAAAAATTGGTTTAATACTATTTTCAACCAATATTTTAAGTTATTAATAATTATTTTATGACTTATTTACTATTAAATATTCATAAAATAGAGCCAAACGCCATGATAATATGTGGTAAAGCATTAATATAAGTTCATGTTGACTTATAATCTACATCTTTGCCAACAAATAAACCAATAACTATTATAACTGAAAGAAATGATATAAATAGTGCTCATAGTCTTGATCATAATCCAGGTTTAACTGAAAATGGTATTAGAATATAAATAATACCTATTATAACTAATGTAGCTCCATTTTCATTTCAGCCATAGAAACTATAAGTTATAACTCCCGCTGCATACAATAAACTAAAAACAATAATTCATACAGCACCAATTAGCATTAATATTTTAGGTAAAGTTAATAACTTAAGACTTTTCATTTTTTTCCTCCTTAAATATTTTTTACATTAATTGTGATTTTAGTATTTTTTTAATATTATTAATATCATCAATTGTAACATTTTCTTTTGTCCTATTAATTAAAAACCCTTTTTCACGAATATATTTTGGAATAATATGAACATGATAATGAAACACTTCTTGAAATGCTTCGCTACCATTATTAGTTAAAATATTAAATCCTTTAATTTCGGGAATAGTTTTTATTAGCAAATTAGCAATTTTATGAGTTGTGATACTAACATCAATCACTATTTTGGGTGTAGTATCAATAAAAGTTTCAAAATGCTGCTTTGGAATTACTAGAATGTGTCCTTTAGTTACGGGATTGATATCCATGAATGCTGCTGTATTTGTATCTTCAAAAATTAAGTTATTTGTATCTTTAATAATTGTACAAAAAATGCATGCTTTATTTGTCATATATTTCACCTCAACTTACTTTATAAGTATAACTTAAAATATTAAGTATTATTATGGATAAAACTCTTTTACCTTATTTCAAAATCCTTCTTCATATATATTATTTTTTGGAATATATGTTGGAAATAAATTTTGAGCAGCGATTTTAAAGTTTTCAGCTACTGGTGAATCTTTAGTTGCAGAATCACTAGCAGATATAGAATATAACATTTGTCAAAATATATTTCACTTTGTTTCTTGGGTAATAGTGCTTTCGTTAGCATCACCCCTTATATACTTAGAGAAATCTGTCTCAAGACTAGCATTACCACTATTGTTTCATGAATGAATTAAATTACTAATTTCTGGAACTCAGCCTTTGTTTTTATTATTTAAAAAACTAAAATCTAAATTTTGTAAAAGGTTTAGGAAATGAATAGGAGCAGAGTAAGTAAATGTAGCAATATTATTATTCGTAGTGTAATGTAATCCACCATTAGTTACTCAACTTGCAGCTTCTTGGGTAGTAGTAGCAGCACTTAAGAAACCATTAGCACCAAAATTAGGATCAATTTCACTAATAGTTGAGGCATTACCGCTTGTTAATTGAGTAAAAAAATCAGAATTTAAAGTTTTTTCTTTTCCTGAATCATCATTTTTAACAATCGACTCTCACTTTGGAGATTCAGAAGGACTACTATTTCATTTTTGATCAATGCTTTGCGCATTTGCTAAATCAGTAGTAAAGTTTCAATTTACATTATAGTTACTCTTTTGTCAACCAGTAGTATCTTGTAATTGACTTATGTAAAGGTTATTTGTTTGGGTTGAAATTATAGGTTTACCTGCTTCATTATCTTTAATATCAACAATATTGTCTAAAATATAAGACATTGTAAATAAAGTTTGATTTAATTCTGGTAAAATTTGATATTGATAATATTGTTGATAACGAAAACGTAATCATCATTGGAAACGTTTTAAATATTTTGAATAAGTTGGAATATCAGTACCAGAAAGACCTTTTTGTGTTTTATTAATACCAGCACTACTATTTCATTTTTTAGCATCATTTGGTAATAATTTACCAATTTCATTACTATAATTGTCATCTGGATGTTTAGCAATGGCAGCTAATTGTTCATCAAAAGCAGCATCTTTATCACCATAATCTTTATATAAACTATCAGGAGTAAATATTTGATCAGGATCATTAACTTTATCAGTATCTTTATTTTTTTCTTTATAAAATTCTACATTTTGATAATTAAATTTACTTGTACCATCCTGATGTCAACTTTGATTTTGAAATAATAACTCATTATTATCTGCTGCTGATACTTTATCTAGTGAATTAGCTGTATTAATACCACTTAAGTACTTTTGAGTTAATAAATTTAATCCTAAATCATCTTTAAGTTTTATAAAAGCTTTATTGGCTTCTCCCATTGTAGTAGTACCATTTGCATTTTTTGTGTCTTCACTATAATGAAGTTTCTTATGAAAAAATTCATAAAATTTTTGCTGAGCAATTGTTCCTTCAACATCTTTTAAAATAAAATCAAGACCTTGTGAATAAGTATTCTTAAACTGAGCAGAAATCGTTTCATTAAAGTTTACTCCTAAAAAATTAAATAATACACGATTTTTATAATCATCAGGAATTTTACCACTAGGTAAATTACTCATATCACGTTCATTATCACAAGCAACTAATAATAATACAGGGCCAGATAAAAGAGTAACTGAAGTTAATAATGGTAAAATATTTTTTATCTTTTTCATTTTTTATACCTCCCGTCTAAGAACTAATGATACTTGGATCATATCATCATAATGTTCGTTTCCCAACAACATCTAGATAATTAGCAATATTAGTATCCATACGAGCAACTGGTGCATCTTGTGTAAAGCCATCTCATGTATTATTAGTTTTTATAATATTATCCTTAAATGTTGCATTAATATTAATACCTTGTCTATTGTTTCAACGATTTTCTTTAGTTTTATCAAATCAACTTTTCATTTTTTCAACAAAGTCATTAATTTTCTTATCAGTTGGATCAAGAGGACTTGAACCAAATATATCCTGTAAATTTCAATGAATTAAACTTGAGTTATTATTAAAGTATAAATTATAATCTCATCAAGTTGCATCACCAAGGCTACCAGTACCTCCAGTACCTCCAGTAAAGGCTGTTAATGCATCATTTAAATTAAAAGTAGGAGTTGTATTTGGAGTATATTTTTGTAGTAAAAAACCAGTTTGTAAATAATCAAGATAAGGAGAATCAGATAATCCACCTAGACGCTCAGATAACGGTGCTAAGTCTTTTCACTGATAAGTATCTTTTCTATGATTTTTAAATGTTTTAATTATATTATAAGTTGATTCATCGCTTTTAGGTTTGTCTTGCTGTTGATATGTGATACCTGGCGTTTGAATAAAATGAATACCACCAGTATCAATAAAAATGCCAACTCCAGGTCCATTATTAACTGCAGCATCAGGAAGTTGTGGTCCTTTTATATCTTTCATATAAACTAAATCATTATATTGACTAGTACCATCTTTACCTTTATCTTTAATACTATCGCGGTCTATATAAGGAATTAAGTCATCTAAACCCTTTTCCTTGTCAGTTGGTGAAGTAAATTTTGTTAATTTATATGGTTGAATACCATCAACATTTTTACCAACACCTTCAGCACTAGTTACATAACGATATAAGTAATAATAAAAAGGACTATTCTCTTGTGAAGATTTAGTAATATCCATTAATCCTAAATCACCAGTTTTACTAACATCAGTAATAGCGGCCCCTTTTTCTTCGGTGAATGTTTGATCGAAACCATTGGTTCTAATATTGTTTAAAATTTCATTAATTTTAGTTTTATTTTGAGAAAACTGAGAAGCATTAATCTTTTCTTGTAAAGGTTTAGCAGTAGAGTCAAAAGGAATAACAATTTGACGAGTTCAAATTAATTCTTGATTTCTTAACATTACTTTAGCTATTTTAGATTGATTATCACTTAATAAGCCATCAATAGTATTGTATGAATCTGTTTCATAATTACTATCATTCTTATCATCACTAGTTTTTACAACAGGAAGACTAATATTAACACCAGTTCATGTTTTAGCAATTTTGACATTATCGTTTAATTTTGCAATAGCATCTGATTCTGAATTATTAGCATTAGCAACAATTCAAATTTTGCTAGAATATTTACCAAGAGCGATACTACCTGCTTTACCATTAATGTATTCTTGTACACTATCATAAGTACCATTTGGATTGTTTTCGCTCTTTACTTGTTCTCATAAATCCTTTAATCAAATATTAATTTCATTTTGATTGTAGTATTTATAATCCTTATAATTACTAGTAACATAACTACGTTGAATAATACCTAAAGCACTCTTTTTTAAAATATTATCAATGTAAGTATTAACATCATCATCGCCCAATACTTTCTTTCATTGTTTTTCTCATGAACGACCATATTTTGCTTGTAATGATTTTATTTTATTTTCCATTTCAGATTGAGCTGCTGTCAAAGCAGCAAGATAATCATCTTTATATTCTGGAGTATTTTTTAAAATTGAAAGATTAATATATTGATTAATATCAGTATATAATGTTTTACCTCATCCACTGTTGGGATTATTTAATAAGTAATTAAAAAAGGTGTCAGTCGTAGTACTTGTATCTATAAAAGCACTATTTCAGTCGAAAATATTAGTTGTGCCTCTTTCATTTGAATTATTACAAGCTATAATAGACATAGTTGATGTTGATGATAACGTGAAAGCTGCAACTAAGGCAAGAATATTGCGCACTTTATTCACTCCTTTTAATTAAATCTATAGCAAAAAAAGATTTTTTAATTTATTTTACTAAGATATCTTAACATAAAATTTATATTTAAGGGATAGTTTTTTCTAATTAATTTTAAAATGAAATAACTAATTACCAATTATTTATTTTAAAAAATTTAAAATATTATTTTTTTTAAATATTATTACTTTATAGTGCACAAATAATATTTTATTCATTTTTTAATTTTAAGAAAATTAGCACAAAATTAAGTGTATAATCATTAGTATAAGTATATTATATTTGGTGTAATGATATAGGAGTAAATATGAATAAAAAAATAAACATTAATGATAATACCTTTAAAACTGATTTTCCCTTTTTTAAAAATAATCCTGATTTAGTTTATTTAGATACAGCCGCTTCTTCACTAAAACCACAAATAGTTATTGATGCTGTTAGCGATTATTATGAAAAATATTGTATTAATCCACATAGTCAAGATTATCAACTTGCTGTTAAGGGAAATGATATATTTGAAGATACTAGAAAAACAATTAGTAAATTTATTAATAGTAACGAAAACGAAATAGTTTTTTGTCCTTCAGCAACTTTTGCTTATAATCAAATTGCTTTTGGCTTAGAAAAATATTTACAAGAAAATGATGAAATTTTATTAACCACTTTAGAACATAGCTCATTACTCTTACCATTTTATCGTTTGATACAAACTAAAAAAATTAAAATAAAATTTATTGAAACAAATAAACAAGGATTCATTACTGTTGAAAGTTTAAAAAAAGTTTTAACACCTAAAACCAGAATAGTTGCTTTTGCAAATATTAATAATTCTTTAGCAATAGAAAATGATACTGAAACATTAACTAATTTTATTAAAGAATATGGTAAAAAAAATGTTAAAAGTGATAATTGAATTTTTAAAAATATTTTAGTAATAATAGATGGTGCACAATCAATAGGACATATAAAAACTGATGTTAAAAATTGAAATATTGATTTTTTTGGATTTTCTGGTCATAAAGTTTTTGGTCCAACTGGAATCGGTGTCTTTTGAGGAAAAAACGAATGATTAAATATGCTAGATCCACTAATATTGGGTGGAGGCATGAATGGTGATATTTATGAAAATGGGAAATTTAACTTATTAAATAGTCCTTATCGTTTTGAAGGTGGAACACAAAATATTGCGGGTGTATTTGGGCTAGGTGCAGCTATTAAGTATTTATTAAACATTGGTATTGAAAATATTAGAAATCATGAAATTTTACTAAAAAAATACGCAATTGAACAATTAACAGCGCATTTAGGAAATAATATTGAAATTTATAATATTGATGGCAATAGTAGTAACATAATATTTAATATTAAAAAAGTATTTGCACAAGATGTTGCTAATTTTTTAGGAACACAAAATATATGCGTACGCAGTGGAACTTATTGTGCTAAATTATTACCTAATATAATTAACGCTGAAGTAACAATTCGTCTTAGTTTTTACATATATAATTGTAAAAAAGATATTGACTTATTAGTAATATCTTTAAAAAAAGGGATTAATGAAGGAGGAGATTTTTTAAATGAATTCTTTTAATAACAATCAAGACTATTATCGCAAACTAATTGTTGAACACTATAGTAATCCAAAAAATAAAGGTTTTAAAAATTTACCAAATAGTTTGACATATCATCAAAACAATGAATCATGTGTTGATAATTTTCATGTTGAAATTTCTATTAAAAATAAAGTTATTAATAGCGCACGCTTTACTGGAATTGGGTGTGCTATTTCAACTGCAGCAACCGATCTTTTTTGTATTTTAATTGAAGGTAAAACAATATCACAAATAAAAGAAATTATTATTAATTATCAAGCAATGTTATCAGAAAAGCAATTTAATGATAAAATAATTGAAAATATGATTGCTTTTAAAAATGTACCAAGACAGCGTAATCGAATTAAATGTGCCCTTATTGGTATTAATGGTATTAATAAAATAATTGAGAAAGAATGTGAAAAAAATGGAAATGGAAATTAAGGATAAAATTAGTTTAAGAACCATTTATTTAAAAAAATTAAAAAATGTTTCTAAAAATAATTATCAAAAGTGAAATAAAATTATTTTCAATAAATTTAATGAATCACATTATTTTAAACAAAATAATGTATTTGCTCTTTATAATTCCTTACCATATGAAGTAGAAACTAAAGAAATTATTGAATTATTATGAAAAAATCTAAAACAAGTTTGTTTACCAAGAATGAATGGTGAACATTTGGAATTTTACTTTATTAATAGTTGAAACGATATCGTATTTGATAATGATTTTAAAATTGGACAACCAAGTTTAAATTGCCAAAAAGTTATAGGAAGTCAAATTGATTGTATGTTAGTACCATTAATTGCCTTTGATAAAGATTATTACCGTATTGGTTATGGTAAAGGTTTTTACGACCGTTATTTATCTAAAAATAAATTTAACTTTAGTAAAATAGGACTTGGTTTTGCTATTCAAAAAATTCCTTATATAATTAATCACGATAATTGAGATATACCATTAGACTATATTTTTACTAATTAATATTTTAATCTAAAATTAAATACACTAATCAATAAATAAAAGATAGTTTAATTAATCAAATTATCTTTTTTTATTTTTATTGTATATTCATTTTTTCAATTATAGACTTAAATTAAGATTTACTTATAATAATTATTTTAAAAAGACTAAAACTACTCATTAGTTTAGTTTATACACACTTGAATTTTATAAAAACTGAATTAATTAAAATTATTTTATATTTTTTATCAAAATGAATTCAAAATTAAAAAAACAACAAATAATATTTTTAGTAAATCTTAATACTAAAAAATAAATATTTCTAAAAAAAATAATGAAAAAATACATAGGAGGCAAATAAACATGCGTTTATATAACTTAACGTGTGCTACACTTTTAAGTTCATTATCTTTATTAACTATTAATTCAAAGCATTGTTATTTAAATAAAGAAGAACGAGCTATAGAACAAGTTGATAATTTATACGTTATTGGTGATAGTTTATCAGATAATGGTGCACTTGTTGGAGCTGGAACACAATTTTAAAGGTAATAAAATCCTTCCAAAAATTCAAGAAATTAAAATGGAGGAACCTTATCATAATAATCAGTTTTGTAATGGTCCAAATGCAGTTAGTATTGTAGCAAATTATTTTCATAAACCTTTAACACCAGCATGGAAATTTCAAAAAATACCATTTGTTGGCAAAACTTATCAACAAATTGGCGAAAATTATGCTGTTGGTGCTGCTAGATTAGGATATAGTATTTATCCAGGTGGATTTTTTGTTAGTAAATTTTCAGCACAAGCACAAGTTACTTCTCTACTTTCACAACATAAAAAAGGAGATTGTCAAAAATCCGGAATAAATTAAATTTATATAGTCTTATTATATTTTAGACAAGAAATAATTTGGATTTTTATGAAATTGTATTTAAATAATATAATTTTTTTAAATAAATTGCAACAAAAATACTTATAATTAAGTTTGTTAAATGTTAAACTTATGAAATAAAATTAAGGAGAATTTAAAAATGAAAATTAAAGCACTTAAAAATTTACAGTTAATAACTGTATTACTATTTATTTTAACTATTTTAACTTTAATTATAGGATTGTTAATAATAGGTTTATTTCATGGAAAAGAAGTAGTAATCTCGAAAAATATTTCTTTACATAAAATTTTAAAAAAAATATTTAAATATAATGGTTTTATATTATGAAGTAAATATAGTTTATATTATATTCTAAGTAATAATAATATTTCTCTTAAAAATTTTGGAAACTATTATACTGTTCATAATTATTATCATTATTCTTTATTACAATTTAAAATTGGAATTATTTTTTGCGAGATTTTAGTACCAATTTTAATATTTATAACTATATTATTAATTTTATGAATAATTTATTTAAAAATAAAAATTAAAAATAAAAATTTTTGAGACTTTATTGCAAATTGTGAAATAATCAATAATTACTATATTCATTAAATTATGTGGGAGCGTACCGATGTTGTCAATAATATTCAAATTTGTCTTTAAATTATAAGATTAGACGAGAATCAATATGCAATTGTATGTTAATCTTAACACTTGTAAAATATTAGTCAACAATAATACTTACTTTTATAACTCAAAAATTCTTATTAAATTTTACTTTAATAAGTTTTATTTTATTTTTAGTTATCTTTAAATTGAAATGGTTAATTTATAATAATTGTATTGCTGTATTTATTTGATAACATTTAAAATTAACCATTTTGGTATACATATCAATGTTATAAGTTCTATCACCAATCATATGCTTTAAAATTTGTTTAATATTAGTTTCAGTAAAGCAACCAATATTTTCAACTAATGCTTGATTTAATACGCCATCTTTTGCATTAACAAAATAACCAACTTTTAATTTTTTATATTGTAAAGTCAATGATTGTAAAAAATCAATTAATTCATAATATTGACCTTTGGAAAATAAATTTATTGCATTTTGATAGTGTAATTTAGCAATTTTATTTTTTCTTCTTCCAGCCATTATGCCAAGAAATAAAACATGAAAAGCATGGAATTTATCTAAAATAAATTTAGCATTTAAAATTGTAGCAGTTTTTCTAATTCATTTTGCACTATCTCCACAAACTATTAAATTTGCTTGGTCAAAATTTTCAAAAAATAAATTACCATATTTTTCAATTAATTTGGCAGTTTTTTCAGCACCAATTTCTGTTTTTGATACTCTAATTTTACATACAGCTCTTTTATTAATTAATTTTCCATTCTTCTTTTTACCAGTACAAAATACTAATAATCTCATTGAACATTTTTTACAATTTTTAGTATTATGTTTTTCATTAAACTTAAATTTTCTATGTCCATCATCAATATTTACATATAAATTTTGATATGGTTGTAATGGTATTTTGAGGATATTGGCTTTTGGTAATTGAAACTTTTTATATGTTCTACAAACTGTACTATTACTTATTAAACCTTCAATAAAAGTATCACAAACTGGAATGGCAACCCTTTTTAGGACTATTTTTTGGTAGACATTTGTTTTTGATAACTAATTGGAGTTAGGTAGTTTAGAGTACTGTGAATTCTTATGTTGTTATATCAATTGATGTAATCAAATAATTCTAATTTTAATTGGATTAATGATGTAAAATTTTTATCATTAATAAATTCAATTTTGAAATTTTTAAAAGTTGCTTCAGCAACAGCATTGTCATAAGGACATCCTTTTTTGCTTAAAGATCGAGTTATGTTGAAAGCTAATAAAAGTTTATCAATAGTTTTATTATTGAATTCATTACAGCGATCAGTATGAAATATTTCAATATCTTTTAAACAGTGATTTGATTGCATAAATGCTTGATATACTAATGATGCATCTTTTTTAACTCCAACACTATGTCCAATAATTTCGCGGTTAAATAGGTCGATTAATAGGCAAATATAGTTTCATTTACCATTAACTTGAACATAAGTTAAATCACTAACAATAACTTCATTTTTAATTCTATTATTAAAGTTTCTATTAACAAGATTGGTTATTTGACTATCATTGACTTTATTATGATAATTTTTGAATGATAATTTAGTGTATTTTGATATTAAATTATGCTTATTCATAATTTCTTTAATTTTTCTGCGTGATAAATAAATTTCTTGGTTTGCTAGTATGACTTTTAATCTTCTAGTACCATAAACTTCTTTATTTTCTTTAAAAGCACTAATAACAGCTTGTTCATAAATATTATTTTGAATTTTATTTTTTTTCTTTAAATTAAAATAATATGTTGATTTAGAGAGTTTTAAAAAATGACACATTGTGCGAATTTTATATTTAGATTTATTATTTGCAATAATCTCTACTTTCTGCCTATTATTAGTGCTGCTTGCTTTAAAATATCAATTTCCATTCGTAACTGTTTTAATTCTTTATTTGCTTGAATTAATTGTTTTTCTAAATCTGAAAGATTATCTTTAGTTTTAAAACTACCTGAATTAGTAAATTGCTTAATTCAATTGTAAGTAGCTGCTCTTGTAACATTGTATTCTTTAACAAGGCAAGATACTGATTTGCCACTTTGATATAAAGCTACTATTTGTTTTTTAAATTCATCTGAATATGAGTTAATAGTGACCATAATTATAATTCCTTTCTTTTAACTAATTTGTTCACTTGTCTATGTAATTAGTGTCCAATAAAGTGTAACCCATCCAGCTTGTAAAAAAATAATTGAATTATTTTTAACAAAAGAAGTAAATCTAAGTAATAAAACAATCGAAGAAGTATTTCCAGAAGATTTTTTTAAATCAAATTTTTGATGATATTGATCATCAATGTTTGCTTTTGAAAAATGACATAGTGCTATGGAAATGAGAAGATATATTATGAGATTCATTCATCATCTTGGTGGATTACCAGATTTATCAGCACTTAAATTTACCAAATACAATCAATACGAATCACTTGTTTTACCATTAATTTCTCACTTAGAAGAACAAGGTGTTGTTTTTCACTATGAAACAACAGTAAAAAATATTATAATTTCAGAAAATGAACATAATGAAAAAATTGCAAAAAAAATCATTTTTCAAAAAAAGAATAAAGAACAACAAATAATATTAAAAGAAAATTATTTCGTTTTTGTAACTAATGGCAGTATTACTGAAAGTACAAGATACGGCGATCATAATACTCCAGCACCAATTAGTGAACAACTCCAATTAGGTGGAAGTTGAGAATTATGAGAAAATTTGGCAAAGCAAAGTGAAGATTTTGGAAAACCAGAAAAATTTTATGCAAATTTACCAAAAGAAAGTTGATTTATCTCAGCAACATTAACAACTCTAGATAAAAAAATGGCACCTTATATTGAAAAAATTAGTAAAAGAGATCCATATGCTAAAAAAGTTGTAACTGGTGGAATTGTTACAGCTATCGATTCCAGTTGAATTTTAAGTTATACCTTAAATCGTCAACCACACTTTAAAAGCCAATCAGATGATCAATTAGTTGTTTGAATCTATGGATTACTTTCAAATAAGGAAGGAGATTATATTAAAAAAAGTATTACTGAATGTTCTGGCATGGAAATAGCTCAAGAGTGATTATATCATATTGGTGTTCCTGAAGAAGAAATCTTTGAACTTGCTAAAAACTCATGTAATGTGGTACCAGTTTATATGCCATTTATTACCTCATATTTTATGCCAAGAGAAATTGGTGATCGTCCTTTAGTAGTTCCAGAAGGTTCAAAAAATTTAGCATTTATTGGTAATTTTAGTGAAACTGAAGATGATACAGTTTTTACAACCGAATATTCAGTGAGAACTGCTATGGAAGCCGTCTATAAATTATTAAACGTTGATAGAGGAATACCAGAAGTTTTTGCTTCAGCATATGATATTAGAGTACTATTGAATTCAACTCATATTTTATGAGATAAGAAAAAAATTAATGATATACAAGTTCCTCTCATCTTAAAAATTTTCCGTAGAGGTGCATTAAAAAAAATCAAGGGAACTTTTCTAGAAGAATTACTTGAAAAATCTGGATTACTATAATAAATTCCAATATTTTTAATAATATTTATAAAATAAAAATATTTATTTTAAATTACCGTTTTAAGTATAAAATAAAGAAAAATATTAAAAAAAATTAGTGATATTGTTACAAATAACATTCATTTCTTTAAAAACAAACAAGTTGCTAACAAATTTAATATTCTAATAATCTTTAAATTTAAAATCAATTAATAATTTCTCATTCTAATGTTTAGAAATTCATAAAATTAATATTATTAATTTTAACTTCAAGATTAAATATAATGTTATAATATTTTTATGTATTATTAAATTATACAAAAGAAAGAGGAATTAACTTATTATGAGTACAATTATTAAAAATGAAGAAAATGAATCAAATGTTCAACAATTTCAAGTTGGTGACATTATTACCGTAACTCCAACTGGAATAAAGGAATTTGGAGTTTTTTGTAAGTGTCCAAATGGATTTTCTGGTTTAATTCACATTAGTCGTATTACCCCTAAATTTGTTAAAAATGTTAGTGATTATTTTACAATTGGTACATCAGTTAAAGCAGAAATAATAGGTATTGATCATACTAAACAACAATTAAGTTTAAGTACAAAAGAACAAGGATTAGTGGCAAAGAATAATTCTTCAATTGAAGAAAATGGTAAAGGATTTGCACCAATAAGAGAAACTGTTGATAATTGATTTAAAAAAGAAGAAAATAATTAAAATACTATTTTTCTTCCAAATAATAAAAAATATTGCTATTTAATGGCAATATTTTTTATTTTTTTCTTGCAATTTAAAATTTTTACAACTATATTTTTATTATAAATATTAAATAGTATTATTACGAATTAATATTTTAATTTTAAATACTATAAGGAGGTTATAGAATAGTGATAAAAACTAATTTAAAGTTTACTAATTTAGATATGAAAGAATTATCAACTTTATATCAAGAAAAAGTAACGGCGATTAACGCCGAACTGGAAAGTAATGCTAAAAATGAAGATGGTTGATTAGGATGAATTGATTTTCCATTTGCATACCAAAAAGACATTACTTTTCAAGAGTCTTGAAAGCGAATGAAAACTCTAGCATTGAAACTACAAAAAGAAATACAAGTTTTAGTAGTAATTGGTATTGGTGGATCATATTTAGGTGCTAGAGCAGGAATTGATATGGTGCAAGGTTTATTTAATAATACTGCTCCTGTTAAAGTAATTTATATGGGTAATACTATGAGTTCAACTTATGTTCACCAAGTTTTATCATATTTAAAAGATAAAGAATTTGCCATTAATGTTATTTCTAAATCAGGAACTACTACTGAACCAGCAATTGCCTTTCGTTTGTTAAAAGAACTATTAATTAAACAAAAGAAAAATAAGAATATTGTTAATAACAGAATTATCGCTACTACTGATAAAACAAGAGGAGTACTCCATGATTTGGCAAAAGAAGAAGGATATGAAAGCTTTGTTATCCCCGATAATATCGGTGGTAGATACTCTGTTTTAACTCCTGTTGGTATTTTTCCGATGATGGTAGCAGGAATTAACTGTGAAGAAATTATTGCTAGTGCACAATTAGCAGCAAAAGAATGTAAAAGTGATAAAATTGATGTTAATAATGCTTATTTATATGCAGTTTCTCGCTATCATTTACATAAAACTAATAATAAAGCAGTTGAAATTTTAGTAAGCTATGAATTACAAATGCAAATGTTATGTGAATGATGAAAACAATTATTTGGTGAATCAGAAGGTAAGGATGGCAAAGGATTATTACCAGCTAGTGTTGTTTTTTCAACTGATTTACATTCAATGGGCCAATTTATTCAAGAAGGTTCAAAAATGTTTTTTGAAACAGTAATAAAAATCAAAAAACCTAATGAAGATATCAAAATTCCACTTGATAAAGAAAACAATGATCAATTAAACTATTTAACAAAACATTCTTTACATGAAATTAATAATATTGCCTTACAAGGAACTATTGAAGCTCATAGTGATGAAATAGTAGGAAAAACTCCAAATATTTTATTAGAATGGGATACAATGGATAGCAAAATGTTTGGTTATGCTAGTTATTTCTTTATGAAGGCTTGTGCTGTTAGTGCAAAATTATTAGGTGTTGACCCATTTAACCAACCTGGTGTTGAAGTATACAAAAAGAAAATGTTTACATTATTAGGTAAAAAATAATTTCCTAATAATAAATTTAATAAAACATTAAAATATAGTTATATAAAAACCATTCTGAAAAGAATGGTTTTTATATAATTTACTTAGTTGTTTTTCACTTATTAATTTACAATATTATATTATGACATTTCTTTGCAAATAATAATCTAAATAAATGTAATTATAAGTTAAGTTGTATTTTAAATGATGGTAAATGATATATACCAGTACTAGTTGATGGTGCATTTATAAAATCAAATTGATTTATTTCATTTACCATTTTTTGTTCTTGTTCTTTAATTAAAAAACTTTCTACTATATGCTTAGTTATTTGTTCTTGAATAGAATATTGTGCTTTTTCTTCAGAAAAACCTTGATTAATACATTCAATAAAAATGAAAGATAATTTTTCATTTATTTCATTATTCTTAATAATCTCTTGATAAACATCATTAAATTCATTATTTAATAATTTTATATTTAATATTAATAAATCTTCATAACTCATATTTATAAAATTTAAATTAAATTCAAATTTTTCAAAAATATTTATTATTAATTGTTGATTTTCAAGTTCTTGATACTCACTTTCTGATTGGATTACTTTACTAGCCATCTTTTAATCTTCCTTTTCTAATATTTTAATTTAATAAAACCTAATATAGATTAATTTCTATATTAGGTATAAACATTTATTAAATTATTTTATTATTTTATCATAATTTCTATTCTAAATATAAAAATTATTAAATAATATGGATAAAATTTATTATTTATATAAATTTATTTTATTTAAAACTCTACTTTAATTAAATAACATCCTTAACAATAGTAATGCCATTTTTAAGCATTGAATATCATGCATATTGATTTAAAATATGAGCTGGATGCTCTGGTTGATCATAAGTATTTGTCATTGTCATTGGAACAATAACATTTACTTCTTTATTGTGCTGATTAAATCAAGTTTTACAACTAATAGCAAATTGATAAATACAAATATCAGTACAACAACCAACAATAATAATGTTATCCCATTGTAAATTTGGCTTAAAATCAAAAGCAAAAAAACCATTAGTACTATTTTTTTTAATAATCTTAATATTGTCAAATTTTAATTCTTCTACTAACTCTGATTCAATAGTATTTTCCAAACAATGACTAGGAAAAGTATGGAATTCGGGACTATGTTCATTATGAGCATCATTAAAAGCAATAACTTTGGTTTCATTAGTATTTACTTTTGCTAATAAATTTTTAATTGGTTTAATAATTGAATTAATATTAGGTGAAAATAAATTTCCTTTTTTAGCAAAGCCATTAACCATATCAACAATAAATATAATATTATGACCTTTTAAAGTTTTAAAATCTAAATTAACTGTTTTATCCAAAGTTTTATTTATCATTTCAATAAATGAATCATTATTTTTCATTATTCACCTCTATTTTTTAAAAATTAATCGTTTAATAATAAATCAAATTATACTACAGCCAGAACAAATTGGCATTAAGAAAATAGTAAAAATAATTCCTACTTTTAAAAAGAAAATATCTACTGTTATTCCTTGACTACTTTGATAGGTTAAACTATCAATTACACCATTTATATAAATAAAATTAAATCCATTAAAAATATCTATTTTAATACTTAATAACATAATTAACCCTAATAATAAAAATATAAAACCAGAAAAAAATAAAATAGTAATTATTTTTTCATCAAGAGGTAATTTTTTTCATCAATTTTTAGTTATCATTATTATCACCTATTTTTTTTAATTATATCATTGTTATATTACTGCTATAAAATAAATAAAAAAATTCTTACTTTAATGTGAAAAATAAGAATTTTTTAAAATTAATAAATTGCTATTTTTACTTTTTTACTACTTTTAAATAACAACTGTATCCAAAAATAATAATACTTGTAAACAATAAGATTGGAGTAGCAATAACCGATAAGATTAATCCTATTTGTAACTGTGCTGCTGTACCTGTTAAAGTTGCAGTTCCACCTAATGCAGCAACTGCAATTTTTAATTTATCAAAATAATCAGTTAATGACATAGTAACACCAAAATTAGTTATACTACCCTTAATAAAATCTCCAATAGTTCAAGGATGAGAATTTCTTAAAATTCAAAACCCATCATGACTTTCGGCCACTTTAGCTCCTAGAGGTTTAACTGTTCAAGATACTGTTCCAATTAAAATTAATCCTAAAATCATTACTATTAACATAGTTATAAATACGTAAAAACTAATTTTATCTAACTTTGATAATTTTTTTCAAATTTTTTGCATAAATTTTCCCTTTCTTTTAATATAAATATGGCTCAAAAAAATTGTAGCAAACTCTAAAAAAATATTATATTTAAAATATATAAAAACTGAAAATAGGTATAAAATAGTAATATTTAACATAAAATTACTTTTTTTGGTTTTTTCTCTTAAGTTTTCTTTTAAAAAATAATTAAAAATAAAATAATTTTACATTATCTTTAAAAAATAATTGTAAATGTGAAAAATATCTATTATAATGATTAAGGTTTTTTAAGAATAAATAATTCTAATAAAACAAAAAATAAGGAGTATTAGCTCAGCTGGGAGAGCAATTGCCTTACAAGCAATAGGTCGGCGGTTCAAGTCCGTCATACTCCACCATTTACCTGCTGATGTGGCTCAATCCGGCAGAGCAACGGTTTTGTAAACCGTAGGTTGCAGGTTCGATTCCTGTCATCAGCACCATTATTATTTATGGAGGGGTAGCAAAGTGGCCAACTGCACCTGGCTGTAAACCAGATCTCTTCGAGTTCGGGGGTTCGACTCCCTCCCCCTCCACCATATTACTTATTGGGGTGTAGCCAAGCGGTAAGGCAACGGCCTTTGACGCCGTCATGCGTTGGTTCAAATCCAACCACCTCAGCCATATATTTTATTAATTTGTCCTCGTAGCTCAGCGGTAGAGCACTCGGCTTTTAACCGAGGTGTCGCAAGTTCGATCCTTGCCGGGGACACCATTTGATGCCCAGGTGGTGAAATGGCAGACACGTCGGGCTTAAGATCCGATGACTTTTATAGGTTGTGCGAGTTCGAGTCTCGCTCTGGGCACCATTTTATATATTTATTAATGACGAGGAAGTATTCCTCATTTTTTATAAATAAGTAAACTATATTTTGCCCAGATGGCGAAATGGCAGACGCAGTAGACTCAAAATCTACCGAGAAATCATGCGGGTTCGAGTCCCGCTCTGGGCACCACTAATATTAAATTATTAGTATAAAAAGGTATTCTTAAAAGAATACCTTTTTATTTTTATAACATTAAATATTATTAAACTGATAATCGACGTTCTGAAGATGGTTGTTTAATAGGCAAACGTTCTTCAGAATTTAATGTTGCTATATTAAGTGGTTTAGGATCAGGTATTTCAACAACATGAGAAGTTGACATGACTGATTGTGTTTCCTCTCCATTATTAATTTTTTCTGGATTAAAAGATTTATTTAATAATGAAGTATTATCATCACTATCTTCAGAACTTGATGATGATGGCGAAGATGTACTGCTAGAAACATTTTCATAAGTATCTTCTTCATCAAAATTATTAACATCCGCACATCAATTTTCATATAATTCCATTCCAGTATTTATTAATAAACCAGTACCAACTGTTGCAAGACCAGCTATTGTTTCTCAAAAAGCAATTGATCTTTTTTTATAAAATGGTTGATCATCATCATTATTATTTGGATTACTTAATTCATGATATGCAAAAAGACTAACACCAGTAATTGCACTAGCAATAGTTATTGGTGCTAATAAACTTGCTGCTGTATTACCTATTTTTTGTCATATATTACGTTGTTGATTTATTACATTTTCTTCATTATTAGGTGCACAACATTCTGATATTTTTTTACTGATTGTCACTATGTGATTTAAACTTGAAGCTGCTGCTGCTGTAATAAAAGCATATGTAACAGGTAATGTATCTGGATTGGGTGTTGGTCAGTTAAGTCAAGCTACTGCTAGTGGTAATAATGGTGCTGTTGCAAAACTTACTCCTGTTAATAAATTATTAATCCTTACATTATTAATATTTCGATATCTTAATATTAAATTAGTTAACGAAATTTTTGAATTAACTGCGCCTTCCACCATAAAACATAATGCTGGTACTAGTGATAATACTCCATCTTGATATAATAAATAGTTACCCCCAGTTACCATTGAATTACCAATAGTAAGTAATACATCTCTTATAGTAGGTGCTACCCTATTTCTATTATTAGTTGATATTAAATCATTTGGTAATAATTGTTCTGTAGAAGAATAACTTCTTGCTGGTGATGAATCCATATTTTTCATCCTTTCTAAAAAATAATTTAAAGTAATAAAATTAATATAAAAACACCCATATTAAGAATTACAATCCTTAAATATGAGCTAAACTCTAGTCTTTATTTATTACTTCTTGTATTATAACCCTATATTAAATAAATGAAAGTAATATAATCATTAATATTAAAATTATGAAAAATAATTTTAAAAACTTAAATAATTAAATTAATAACACTAAAAAATAAATTTTTATTATTTCCTTATATAAGGAAAAGTTTTATTTTTTATTAATCTTTTTTAAAATTTACTCAAAACCCTTGTTTTTTTCTTATTATTTATTTTTAATAATATCATTTTATTTAATAAAATAAAATTTTGATTTTCTATATATTTTTCAATACACATTATTAATAAATAACATCGCAAAATTTTATTTACTGAAATTGGTTTTAATAAAATATTTTTTTTGTATAATTAACTATTATAAAGGAGGTCATTTATTAATATGAAAAAACAACGCTTAAATATCTCAAAATTAGGATTCTTACTTTCAGTAATGGGTTCGGCAGTAGGATTAGGTGGTATTTGAGGATTTCCAACTCAAATGTATAACCATCATGGTGCTTTTCTAATCCCTTTTTTAATATGTATGGTAATTTGTGCAATACCAGTTTTATTTATTGAAATGACAATTGGTAATAAATATCGCAAAAATCATATTGAATTTTTTAGTGAGGTTGGAGGTAAAAAAGGTGCTTTTTTCTCTTGATTGCATTCAACAACCGTTATTTTACTAAGTACTTATTATAGTGTTTTAGTAGGATGAACTTTAATTAATATTATTATTAGTTTTACTTCTAATTTAAATAAAGGTTCTTATTTTTATCATAATATTTTACAACAAACAAATGATCAAGATATTAGCAATTTAAATAGCCTAGGTAACTTAAATTGAATGATTTTACTTGCAACAATTGGTGTATGAATTATTTTGGGTATCATTCTATTAGGTGGTGTTGAAAAAGGAATTGAAAAAGCCAATAAAATTATGATTCCATTTTTATTTTTAATGATTATTATTTTAGCAATTTATACTAGTACATTATCGGGTGCTAAACTTGGATTAAATGTAATGTTTGATTTAGATGCTAAAGAATTATTAAATCCTGGATTATGAAAAGATGCTTTTGGTCAATCATTCTTTATGTTATCAACATGTACAGGAACCATTTATATTTATGCAGCTCATGCTCCCGAAAAACAAGATAGTACTAATCAAGCTTTTGTAGTAGCCTTTGGTACTAGCGTTATTGGTATATTAACAACAATTATTGTTTTTAATTCAATAGGTGCAATTGCTCAAAATCAAGGTAAAACTGATATTAAAGATGTATTTCAAGCAGGTCCTGCTTTGATTTTCCAAGTAATACCACAATTATTTGCTATTATTAATAATCAAGTTCCTATTTTAGGAAATATTTTAGCAATATTATTTTTTGTTACACTTTTCTTTGCGGGTATGTCCTCACTAATTGGTCAAGTTGAATCAATGGTAAATGGTCTAGAATATGAAATTCATTTAAAGCGCAAACAAGCATTAGCAATATCATTATTAGGAGCAATGGCAGTATCAGTATTATTTACCTTTAGTAATTCACCAGCGCTGTTTAATGGGCTAGCAATCTGAGTAGCACAAATTTGATTACTAATAATTGGGTTTATTTTATTAATTGGTATTAGTCCATATGGCTGAAAATTATATGATACATTAAAATTATATAATAATGAAAATTCATGAATGAAATGAACAAAAGGATATAAAATAGTAATTTTAATTATCGCACCAATTTTAATTTTAATTAATATTGCTACTGGTATCTATGATTTTATTATTAATATTATCAATGCTAATTTTGTCTATGGTACAGTTGGTCTAACACTTGGTGTTGGATTAGTTTTACTTTTAACTTTTATCTTAACTTATCATAAAAATATTCATAATGGTTTTAATAAATTATTTAAAATAAAAACAAAAACTGAAAGAGGTTAAAAAACATGGATGTTGGAGCAATTATTTTAATGGTAATTTCTTTAGTAAGTATTATTGGTCTTTTTATTTTCTTTGTCATAATGGATTTTAAAAGTCATAAAAAACAAAAAAGAAAAGAAAATAACAAAGAATAATATTTTTTAAAATATTTTAGTATACTTATGATAAAGTATTATAATTAGGTTTTTTTGTAATCTGGCATTTTGATGCCAGATTACAAAACTTATTATTAAATGGTGAGTGAAATGGAAAAAAATAAATTAAAACAAATTTTATTAATTAGCAAAATAACTTTAACAATTGCTTCTTTATTTTTATTTTTAGTTTGACTAATGTTTATGACTAATAATTTTTTTCCTAAATCTCAAAACTCATTTGTTGCCAAAACTATGAATACTTCAATTCAAATTATGATTTGACCAATTACTAGTATAATTCTATTTATTTTTATTATGCCAATATGAGTTACTAATAAAAAAGAAATTTTATTAGTATTTTTAACATTGTCACTAATTATCACAATATTGTGTTCAACTTTTCTTTTCAGTTTAAATATTAATAAATTCTGAATTATATGATTAATTGCTAATTTTTTTGCTATAGCTTCAATTATTTTTGTATTTTTTTCTTTAAAGAAAAACTTCTTTTATTTAAAAAGAAAAAAAATAAACATATTGAAAAAAAAGATTAAAAAATAATTTTTTTTAACTTGTTTATCAAAAGTAGTTGACTTTAATTTTAGTAATATGATATAAATAGATGGTGGTTAACATAACTGCGGGTGTCGTATAATGGTATTATTACAGCCTTCCAAGCTGAAGACGTGGGTTCGATTCCCATCACCCGCTCCATTATAAAAAAATAAAAGGCGTAATTAATACGCCTTTTTTTATTTTATAATGGTTTATATTTTAGGACCTTTTTTAGTTTGTAGTACTACTGCTGTTTCTTCATCACTAGAATTACTGCAAGCACATTTATTAACTATTTCTGCTCATGAATTTACTGGATACATAACTAAAGACATTCCATTAGTTCTTTCTGGTAATGATTCTAAATATTTTATTTTATTATTTGTGCATTCTTCTAAATTAATTTTCATTAGTTATCCCCTACTTCTTTTAAAATTCGACTATTAAAAGCATCTGCTAAGAACTTATAAACTTTTACTTCAGAAATATTTTTTAAATCATAACAATTAATGATATCAGTTAATTTTAAAATCAAATCATGATATTTTATAAAATAAGTTTTATTTTCAACATTTGCTCACTTTTCTAAATTCATTGCATAATAAATTATTCCATCTCTATAAAATTGTGATTTCATATTTCTCACTCCTTTAAACGATATAATAAAACAAAAAACCTAATTTAAATACAAAAATTTAAACGAGGTCTATAAAAAAACCAAAATATTTTGTTCCAAAGTTCCTTTAAAACTTTAATACAATTGTAACTCATTTACAAGAAATTCCAAGTAAAATCAATAAAAAAAATTAATAACTTAAAATTAATATAAAGAGATAAATAAAGATTGCAAATGCAATCTTTATTTATAATTGTCCTGAAATTGTTTTTAAAACAAAATTTTTTATATTCACTGATTGGAACTTCAGTTTTATTTATTAAATCACTCACTTGTTTTTGTCATTTTTTAACTAAGTTTTTCATCTCTACATAGTCAGGTGTAACAATAGAAACAAAAATAATCATTTGTTTCATAATTTGTAACTCAACCTCACAATGTTTCTTATTGACTAATCTGGCGTCTCAAGCATAAGCAAGAACTGTTCTATTGCTTACTGCTACTTTAATTAATTTGTTTTAGTTTTATCTTTAGGAATTTCTTTTAATCTTTTTTTTCCTTTTCTTTAAAACTTTAATTTAATAAAAATCCTAACATAGAAATATATCTACATTAGGACTGAACAGTTATAAATTATGAATATATAATAACATAAAAAATAATACTTTTGATGAAAATTATAATTAACACTTATATAAGTATTAATATTTAATTTCCTATACATGTATTTTTTATAAATAATTAAATTATAAAACTTCTAAGGAAATAACTATTTCTAATTAAACAATAGTTATCTAATACAAGAATAAATGAAAAATATCTATATTAAATATAGATACTATGATATAATTTTTCTAAAATTAATATAAGTTTTTATCTATTTACTTTTATTTTAAAGTAAATAGGTTTTTAATTTAAAAAAGGAGATATTTAGAAGTGCTATATAGTAAAAAAACAGAAAATCTTATAACAGAAAAAGAAAAACAAGTTTTTAAAGAAAAAACAACAACAAATTCAAGAAAAATTAAACCACAATTACCAATAACAACATCTCTTGCTGAAATATTACTAAATAATAATGAAAAGATTGTTGGTACTATTACTAGTGATCAGTATCTTAATAAAGATAACAAACAAGTACCATTATATAAAGTAATTAAAACTTCAGAACCAAATAAAAAATAAACATTAAAGCAATAAATTCTATTAAAAACGACAAACAACCAATAACAATTCTAAATAAAACCAATTCACAATCAATATAAAAATAAAATAAAATTATTAAAGATTGAAATTGAAATTTTTAATAATTTTATTTTTTATTATTTAATTAAAAGTTTATGTTTAGATTAACTACTAAAATTTATTTTCTTCTTATTTTATAGTATGATTTACCTATAAACTTAATTTTTTATTATAAAGGAGAAATAATAATGAATGTACTAAAAACATATGAGATTTGAAAAAAGCAAAACTTACCACAACACTTAAAAAAACAATTAACTACAATGTCTAAAAGTGAAATTGAAGATGCTTTTACTACAACTTTAGAATTTGGTACAGCTGGCATGCGTGGTATTACTGGAGTTGGTACCGGCAGAATTAATGAAATTATTATTATGAAAGCAACTGTCGCATTTATTCAATATTTAAAATCTGCTTTTTCTGAAAAAGACTTACTTCGTGGTGTTATTATTGCTCATGATAATCGTCACTTTTCAGCAGAATTTACAATGTTAACAGCAAAAACTTTAGCCAAACATAAAATTCCTATTTTTTTATTTAAAAATAATGATTTAAGACCAACACCAGTACTTTCATATAGTATTAGAAAAGTTAATGCTCTTGCTGGAATTGTTATTACGGCCAGTCATAATCCTCCTGAATATAATGGTTATAAAATTTATGATCAATATGGCTGTCAATTTCTTCCTAATGTTACCAATATAATTAGCAATAAAATGGAACAATTGCCTGATGATTTTCAATTAACATTCGATTATGATACTAACCTAATTAAAGAAGTGCCTTCAACAGTAGAAGATAATTATCGTGATGATATTAAAAATTTACAGTTTTATCCACAAGTTAAAAATCGTAACTTTAAAATTGTATTTTCTAATCTACACGGTACTAGTCGTGAATGAGTTAAACCAATTTTAGAACAATGCGGTTATGAAATTATTTTAGTAACAGAGCAAGCTAACTATGATCCTGATTTTAAAGGTGTGGTGTCGCCCAATCCCGAAGTAAAACCAACATTTGATTTAGCAATTAAACACGCTAAAAAACATGATGCACCATTAATTATTTTAAATGATCCTGATGCTGATCGCATTGGTATTGCTGTAAAACATAATAATGATTATGTATTATTAACAGGTAATGAAACAGCACCAATTTTATTAGAATATTTATTAAGCCATTATCAACTTAATAAAACAATGCCAAAAAATCCCGTTATGTACAATACATTTGTTACTTCCAATTTATCTGATATGATTGCTAAATCATACGGATGTCAAGTCATTAAAACGTTAACTGGCTTTAAATGAATTGGTGCAGAAATGCTAAAAGAAAAAGCACGTAACATTAACTTTGTTTTTGGTTTTGAAGAAGCATATGGTTATGTTATTAAAGATATTACTCGTGACAAAGATGGTATTCAATCAGCAATAGTAGCAGCAGAAGCGGCTTGATATTATCAAAATTCACAAAAAACATTAGTTGATGTTTTAGAAAATATTTATCAAAAATTTGGATATTATTACTGTTATACTGTTAATCTTATTTTAAAAGGAAAAACAGGACAAAATACTATTAATAATATGTTAGAAACATTAAGAACTAGTAAAATACCAACGCTTAATAATGTTAAAACAATTAAAGTTGAAGATTATCAAACTGGTTTACATGGAATGCCATCGCAAAATTTACTAAAATTTTACTTCAGTGATGGTTCATGATTTGCTGTTAGACCTAGTGGAACTGAGCCAAAAATTAAATTCTATTTTGTTTGTGTTGATAAAACCATTAATGATGCACAATTAAAAATGAGAAAAATGTATGAAGAATTAGCTATCAAACATCTAAATATCAAAGATATAAAATGATAGAAAGGAACTAAAAAATGACTGTAATTAAAGATATTAAACCTAATAATGTTTTAAGTTTAGTAGCAATTATTAATCGAGTAATTCAAGGTGTTGCTTCTAACAATACTAATTATTTAAACTTACAATTACAAGATAAAACTGGGACAATTTCAGCAAGAATTTGAGACGTAAGCAAAGAAACTATTGAACAATTAACAATAGGACAAGTAATTAAAATTGAAGCAAATAGCATTAATTATAATAATGAAATACAACTAAAAATTAATAATTGAACTATTATTACTAATCCTAGTGAATATTATGATTTATTACTTACACAAGCACCAATTAATATTATTGAAGCATGAACTGAAATTAGTCAAACAATAAAGGAATTTAAAAATCCAATTTTAAAAAAATTATTAATCCAATGTTTTAATAAAAAAAATATTGATGATTATAAAAAATGACCAGCAGCAGTTAAAATGCATCATGCTGTTCAAAGCGGTTTATTATGACACTCAGTAACAATGCTAAGAATGGCAAAACAAGTAGTAGCACTTTATAATGATCGTAATATTAATAGTGAACTATTATATGCAGGAATCATTATGCATGATTATGGAAAAATGGTTGAATTAAATAATAATCCTATTAGTTCATATACACTATCAGGTAAAATGATTGGTCATATTTCATTAGGTGCAATGCAAGTTACACTTGCTTGTAAGGAATTAAATATTAACTTAGAGGAAGAAATCGTAGTTTTATTACAGCATCTAATATTAGCTAGTCATGGTAAATATGAATATGGCTCACCTGTCTTACCAAAAACAATAGAAGCTGAAATTTTACATCATTTAGATAACTTAGATGCAAAAATCTATGCAATTGATGAAGCGTTGGTTAATATTAATGTTGGTGAATCAACTGCTCGTATTGCAAGTATTGAAAATAGAATGTTTTATAAACATCAAAATTTAAAGGAAAATAATAAAAAAGTTTAAATAATAAAAACTCTCTTTTAATTAAAAGAGAGTTTTTATTATTTATCATAAATTTTAATAAATTAATTAATTTATATTTATTTTTATAGGGTAAAAATAACCAGTTTCTGTATTACCATAAAAAATCAATACATTTGCTTCTTTATCTGTTTCTTTATCTTTAAATCAATCATTAGGTACTGGCTCTTTATTTTTATCATAAATTTCATTTTCATTTCTAAGCTTATTAAAATCAATTTTTTCTTTATAAATACCTTTTAATAATAATTTAATAACTAATTCTGAATCTTTTTGTAATTTTTTTAATTTATTTATAACATCTGTTACGGCTTCTTGTTTATTTATGGTTGCTTTAGTTGAACTTGGTGATGCTAATGAAGCGAATGGCAAAGTTGTCTTTGAAAAATAATTTTGCATATCACTATCTGAAATAATTGTTTGCTTAGTTATATCAATCATTGTTGAACCTTGATAATTCGGATCATTTGAATTACTACTTATTTTGACAACTATTTTAGATACTTTTTCAAGTTCTTGTTTATTGTTTGTTATTTCTTGATTATTTTCGTTATAAAATTGAAGTTGATAACCAGCAGCTAATGGTGTTGACTTAAATTCATCAAAACTATTTATATTACTAATTAATTCTTTATAACTTTTACTTGGATTAGCAATAATGTCTAAACCAGTTAATTGAGTAATAGTACTTAAATCAGTTTTATCAGATTGTTCTTTTATATTTATTTTAATTGGTGCTGTTGAACCTTGATAATTCAAATCATTACTATTGCTAGTAATAATTACATATAAATCTCCTGCTTTTTGATTTTGATTACTTACATCAGTTTTGCCTTGTGCATCACTAAAATATTTAATTATAGGGTTAACTAACTTTGGATTTAAGTTTTTAACTTCTGTTGTATTATTTGTTAATGTATCTAATTTTTTATTACTTTTATTAACATCTATAGTAATATTTGTGGTTAATTTAGTAATTTTATCTTTTAATTCTGTTTTTTGTGTTGTGTTATTATTACAAGCAACAACTGATAATGATATTGGTGTTGACATTGTTAAGATCGATAATAATTTTACTAAGTTTTTCATTTTTTACCTCGCTTAAAAATAATAAGTTAATTTAAAAACCAATAAAGATTTTGAATTAATAATATATGAAAACCAAATATTTTACAATATAACTTTAATATGCAAAAATACTTGTAAATTAAGAAATTTTTTAAAAAATTTCTTTTCTTTTTTATATATTTTAAAATTATTTTTTAATTAAAAATGATAATTTTCTATTACTAGTAAAGAAAATATGATATTATATTATTAAAATTTAATATAAGTTTTTAACCTATTTACTTTATTTCAAAATAAATAGGTTTTTTGTTTTAATTTAGAAAAGGAAGATAAAGAAATGCCTAAAAATAAATTTTTAACAGCTATTGAAGAAGGTGACTTACAAACAGTTAAAACTTTACTATTTGATTCTGATAACAATAAGTTCGATATGGAGGGTGCCTTAATAACTGCTGGTGATTATGGTCACATTGAAATAGTTCGATTTTTAATCCAAAATAATACTGATATCAATCATATAAATAGTACAAAAGATACTGCTTTAACACTAGCTGCTGAACAAGGTCACACAGAAATAGTTAATCTTTTAATAACAAACGGCGCTAACGTTAATTATATAAATAAAAATTATGATACACCTTTATTATTAGCTACCAAAAAAGGTCACATAAAAATAGTTAATCTTTTAATAACAAACGGCGCTAACGTTAATTATATAAACAAAAATGATGATACAGCTTTATTATTAGCTGCTGAACAAGGTCACACAGAAATAGTTAATCTTTTAATAACAAACGGCGCTAACGTTAATTATATAAATAAAAATTATGATACACCTTTATTATTAGCTACCAAAAAAGGTCACATAAAAATAGTTAATCTTTTAATAACAAATGGCGCTAACGTTAATTATATAAACAAAAATGATGATATTAGCTGCTAAACAAGGTCACATAAAAATAGTTAATCTTTTAATAACAAACGGCGCTAACGTTAATTATATAAACAAAATTTGGCAATACTGCTTTAACAAAGGCCGCCAAAAATGGCCATTTAAATGTAGTTGATTTATTAATAGCCAATGATGCTGACATTAATCAAATAAATTTACGTGGTGAAACTGCTTTAATAAGAGCACAAAAACAAAAACATACAAAAGTAGAAAAAATTTTAACAAAACAATGTTCTTTAGAATCTAATAAAAATGAAATCAATGCAACTAATTATAATAATAAACCATCAATAAAGGTTACTGTTTTTTTGTACTAAAAGAACAGTAACCTTTATTAAATGTTTAAACTTATCTATTATAAAACTTTTTATTATTTATGCAATATTTTTAATATTATTAATTAATTTATAATTAATAGGATTATTAAAATTATTATCTTCGTGCACACATTTTCCAACATGAATATCATTAATAGCGTTTTTTAATAAAACATTAACATTTTCTAAATTAACTCCACCACCAGCAAAAATTTTTATTGGTAAATTTAATTTCTTTAATTCTTTAAATTTATTAATATTATTCACAATATTATCTTGACCACCAGAAGTTAAAACTGTAGTAACACCTAATTTTACTAATTGTTCTAAAGCTTGTTTTTTATTAAAAATTTCATCAAAAGCACGATGAAAAGTTATTTTTAAAGGCTTTGCTAATTTAATAATTTCACTCATTCTTTCAACATCAATATTATTATCTTTAGTTAAAATACCACAAACAATACCTGATGCATGAGTTGTTTTAATAAATTCAATATCTCTTTTAAAGATTTTAAAATCATTATCAGTAACATTAAAACCATTATTATTATTTCTAACCATAACCATTACTGGTTTCAATGAAATTTTACATGCTTCAGCAATCAATTCATAACTTGGAGTATAACCACCAAATTCCATAGCAGTACAAAGTTCAACTTGATCAGCTAAAGAATTATTAATTTTTTCTATATCTTTTAAAGATGTAGCTATTACTTCTAAAAACATAAAATATTTCTCCCCATCTTATTTTTTTTGTAAATAAGTTTTCAATAAACTAACTTTATCTAATTTCTCTCAAGGTAATTGTAAATCATTTCTACCAAAATGACCATAAGTTGATAATTGTTGATAATTTTGTTTCAATAACTCTAATTTATCAATCATAGCACTAGCAGAACAATCAAAGACTTGATAAATTATTTCTGTTAATTTTGCCTCTGTTAAACCGGAAATAATAGTTTGATGAGTATTAACAAATATTGCAATTGGTTCAGGAGTTCCAATTGCATAAGCTAATTGTACTTCACAAATCTTTGCTAAGTTAGCAGCAACAATATTTTTAGCAATATACCTAGCATAATAAGCACCCGTTCTATCAACTTTAGTGGGATCTTTTCCTGAAAAAGCTCCCCCACCATGACAAGCAGCTCCACCATAAGTATCAACCATTAATTTTCTTCCTGTTAAACCAGTATCACCAGCAGGTCCACCAATTACAAATTTACCGGTTGGATTAATTAAATATTTAAAATCAAGATTTAAATGATATTTATTAGCAATATATTGCATAATTTCTGTATGAATAAATGTTTTAAATTGTTTTTCATCATAATTTGCTTGATGTTGAATGCTCATTAAAATAGTATGTATTTTTAAATTTTTAGGGTCTTCTTGATCAATAGTAACTTGCGCTTTCATATCAAGAAGTGCATACTTAAATTTTTTTTCCTTTCGTAATTTTGTAGCTCGTTTAATTAATTCATGTGCTAAAACAATTGCTAATGGCATATATTCTGATGTTTGCTGACATGCATAACCAAACATTATTCCTTGATCACCAGCACCAATTTGATGATTTTTTAATTCAACACCTTGTAAAATATCAGGTGATTGTTCATGAATTAACACTTTAATTTCACAAGTAAAGCCATTGAATCCAATTTCATCATTTATATAACCAATTTCAGTAATAACTTTTCGCGCAATTGCTTGATAATCAACTTGAGCGTGACTATGAACTTCACCACCAATTAAAACAAAATTTGTAGTAATAAAAACCTCACATGCTACTTTGGCATGTGGATCTTGTTTTAAAAAAGCATCCAAAATTGCATCAGCAATTTGATCGCAAATCTTATCAGGATGACCAGGAGCAACAGACTCACTAGTAAAAAGAGGATGGGTAATATTAGGTATTAATTTCATATTTTTTAACCTTTCTCAAGTAAAATATTTTTTGTAATTCATGGCATAATTTCATTATCAAATATATCTTTAATATTAGGTTCATTAATTAAAGCATGTTTACCATCAAAAATAAAAACATAACTATGATGTTTCTTCCAATATTTTTTATTAATTTTAAGTTGATGAAAATCACTAAATACATCATCAGCGCTTTGCAAGATTAACGTTGGAAGTTTTGAATTACTAATTTCCATTATACTTTTTTTATTAATTTTTTTAAATTGTAGTAAAAAACGTAATGATCAATTTTGACGATTACTATATCTTTGATTTATATTAGTAATATGAGCATTATTACTAGAAATATCTCGATTTTCAACATAGATTGGCATTTGAATATTAGAATTAAAAATAAAAGCAAAACAAAAACAAATAATAAAACTTAATGAAAATTGATAAAGATTTTTTTTAGTTACTAAATTACTAGTAATTAATGCTGATACTTGTGAATTATTTTTAACAGCATGACTAGCAATAGCTGCGCCTAATGATTCACCAAAAACAATAATTTTTTGATTGGGATATTTAGATTTTACTGCACTTATTATATCTTTTAAATCATTAATATCAGTACCTAATGATTTAAATTTTCAATCTTGTCCATTTTTACCATTACCTCTTCGATCATAAGTAATCAAAGATAGTTGTGATTTTTTACAAAAAGAACTTAGTAATTTAAAATCATCTTTTTGACCTTGCAAGCCATGAGCACCAATAATAATGACTGTACTTTTATCAACCATTTGCTTAAATAATTTTACTTCATAACCATCACGTAAAATAATTACCTTTTCTCGTATTTCAGCAGCTTGTTGTACATGAACATTGTCTTTAATTTTTGCCATTAATAAAATTATTAAAATTATTAAAATTACTAATATACTAATCCCAATTAAAATCGAATATAAACCATTTTGCTCAGTAAAAAAATTAGCATTGTTTCATATCATGTTAAAGTTAGTCCCTTCCTATATTTGTAATTATTCGTAAATTTTAAAATTAGGTGCTTGTGGATGAATAAAAATACGTTCAATTTTTTGTGCTTTATTTGTTTCATCATTAATAGTTAATAAAACAGCTGAAAATTGACCTTCACCATCTGCTGGACTAAATTTTGCTGGCATACTTTTTTTATCACGAATAATAACTTCTTCAGCTTTAGCACCAATAATAGAATAAAACGGACCTGTCATTCCAACATCACTAATAAAAGCGGTACCTTTTGGTAATAAACGATTATCTGCTGTTTGAACATGAGTATGAGTTCCTACCACACAAGTAACTTGACCATCAAAATTTCAAGCAAAAGATAACTTTTCCGCTGTTGCTTCAGCATGAAAATCAATAATATGAATGTCACTTTTTTCTTCACTATTTTGTTTATCAATCGTAATAAGTTGTTCAAGAGCAAAATAAGGATTATCAGATTTATCCATGAAAGTACGACCAATTAAGTTTGTTACACGCACTTTTTTATTACCAACTTTAACTAAAATTGTACCATTACCTGGATGATAAGGATTATAATTTAAAGGACGCAATAAATCGGGAGTTGTATTAATATACTTAACAACATCAGGATGACCAAAAATATGATTACCGGTAGTAATAATATCAATACCAGCATTTTTTAATTCATCATAGTGTTTTTTACATAATGATTTACCATGCGTAGTATTTTCACCATTCGCAACTACTAAATCAATCTTAAATTGATTTTCATATTCCTTTTTTATTTTAGGAATTCAATATTTAACCATTTGTCTACCAACAATACTGTAAATATCACCAATTATTAAAATTTTCATTAATTTCCACCTGCTTTATTCTATTTTATCAATTTCTTGTAAAACTTTAATAAAATTATACTTTTCCGTATATTTTTCATATATTACTTGTCGTTGTTTATATTTTTCATAAAGATGCAACTTACTTTCATATTTATTTAATAAAATAATAACTTTTTGTAGACTATCATGAACAGCCGTTCGTGATACTTTTTGTAAATCAGCAATTTCTTGTAAAGATAAATTCTCAATAAAGTAATTTGTAAAATATTGTTTTTGTTTTGCTGTTAATAATGTATTATAAAAAGCAAATAAACTATAATATAAAACTTGTTTTTCTAAACTATTCATTTTCATACTCCACAAACAAATCACTTGTTAAACTAAAAATATACTTATCTAAATCAAACTCTTCCAAGTCATTAATACCTTCACCAAAACCCATTAATTTAACAGGAATATCTAATTCTTCCTTAATAGCAAGAATAATACCACCTTTAGCAGTGCCATCCATTTTTGTTAAAATAATGCCAGTCAAAGAAACAATTTTCATAAATTCTTGCGCTTGATTAATACCGTTTTGTCCAGTTGTACCATCAATTACTAACAATGTTTCATTAGCTTCATGTCCTAATTTCTGAGTAATAATTTTATTAATCTTTTTTAACTCCTGCATCAAATTAACTTTATTTTCTAATCTTCCTGCCGTATCAACAATAATAACATCACAACCTTCAGATTTAGCTGCTTCAACTCCAGCATAAACAACACTAGCTGGATCTTGCTTTGGTGTTCCTAAATAACAAGGAATGCCAATTCTTTCTGCTCAAATTTGTAATTGTTCAACTGCACCAGCACGAAAAGTATCAGCAGCAACTAGAATTGGTTTTTTACCTTGTGTCTTTAATTTAGCTGCTAATTTAGATGCTGATGTTGTCTTACCATTACCATTAACACCAACAACTAAAAATAACGAAATATTATTACTACTAAAATTTAATCTTGTAGAAACCAACTGACCATCAGTATAAATAACAAACATTTTATCAATAATAATATCATTAATATCTTTTGGTTTTGTTAATTTTTGGATTTTGGCTTCATGACGAATTTCATCAGTAATAGTTTCTGCCATTTTGTATCCAACATCTGCTAAAATTAATACTTCAGTTAATTCTTCAAAATATTGTTCATCAAGTTGATGATAACGCGCTGCTAATGCTTTAATTTTAGATGCAAATAATGTTCTTGACTTTTTAAGGCCCTGATCATATTTAGTTGTCTTTTGACCAAATAATTTTGTCTTTAAATTTTTAAAAAATGCCATATTTTCACCTACATTGTTTATTATACCAATAAATAACTAGTTATTTATGACATTAATACTTTAATTTTATTAAAATATTAATAGTACGATTCAAAAGTTTTATTTAATAAGTAATTTATTATATTTTAATTTAATAATAAATCCAAAAAATATCAATCAATTTTTCTTGATTTTAACTAAAAATAAAAGATTGCTTTTGCAATCTTTTTAACTTGTTTTATTAAATACATGATGAATTTGATGGTTTATATCCACTTGTTGAAGGTTGATTTTGTAAATCCATTGCATTTATTTTTTTAGTTTTATTAAAACTTAATCGGTTGATTTTTTCTTCAAATACATGTTTCTCATTATTAGCAATTTCTTTTTCTAATAATAAATTTTTAAGTTGATCAGTTTTAATTAAAATATCCTTATTTATATCTTTGTTCTTATTAACACAACCAAAAGTAAAAATAATAATAATATAATTTAATACTGAATTTATTTTTTTCTGTTCAAAATGTGCAATATCTCTTTCAATATTGGTAATTTTTTTAGTTATATTTAATAAATTTTTTTGATTTTGTTTTATTTTTAATTTTTTCATTTTTTTAAAAAAAAATTCAGAAATTTTCTTATCTTTTGAAAAATATTTGGCAAAAGATAAACTATCATTACCCATTTTATCTTTTTCAATAAAATTAGCACCCTTATCAATTAATAAATTAATAAATTTTAAATCAGCATTACCCATTATAGCATAATGTAAAGGAGTATTATCTCTATTATTTTTGACATTTATATTAGCGCCATATTTAATTAATAGATCTGCAGTTTCTAAAAAATTATGAAAACATGCATAATGTAAAGGAGTATTACCAGAATTATCTTTTTCATTTATATTTAAATTATTTATTTTATTAGTAAGAAAATAAATAACTTCCTTATTATTACCATTTTGTAAAAAGTAAATAAAAAGTTTTTGATCAAAAACTTTTCTTAAGTTTTCATCTGTTAATATTCTTTTTGCTTCATTCAATTCTTGCATTTTAAGTTTTGATTGAGGATTATTATTTTTATCTGGGTGAGTTTTTAGAGCAGTCTATTGGAATTTTTTTTTAATTTCTGCTACTGATGCTGTTGGTAATACATTTAATATATCATAATAATTAGAAATTAATGATTTATCTTTCAAAATTCTTTTTTTCTCCTTTCAAAATAAAAAACCCATTTACTTTAAAATAAAGTAATGAGTTAAAAACAATATTTAGTTTTCAAATAAAGTATACATATTTGACTATTAATTTGGTAAATTTAAATATTTAAATTTACCAAACATTCTTTAGTGAACTTTATTTTATTCATCAGATTTTAATAATTCAATTAAATTCATTTTATTTAATTCATGATTATTAATAATAAATGTTGAAATATATATACCACCAATTATGATAAAACTTACTGGTAATATTCATCATGTTATTGTAAATGGTAAAGCCACACCAACAAAACTAATAAGAATATTAATTAAACCATAAATAGCAAGGTAACCTAGGGCAAACCCTACAATATAACCAAGTAATGCTCAAGGTGTAAAAATACCTAAAGTAAAAGAATTAATTTCTCAATTAGTATATCCTTCTGCTTTCATATGAGCCATAAAACGACGAAATTGATCGGTAAATAAATCAGTAATCATAATAACAATTAATATTGAACAAATAATCGTTGTCACAATAAATAAAGCACTAGCACTGAAAGCAATATCTGACATTTTAGTAAGCATTGCTTGTTGTCTTGATAATAAATAATTTTTTTTGACCATTGGTATATTTTGATTACCACTTAAACTAGTGGTTGCATAAAAAGTATAATCATCTAAATTTGATTTAAAACTCATTCTTCCAATTAAATCAAAAACATTAGCATTAGCACTTAACTTACCATTAAATCATTGAAATACATCCGTTCCTGAATAATAAGGATTATCATCAATATAACTATAACCCATAATTTCATTAGCTCATTTTTGATCAACATAGGCTTTAGGAGTATCATAAGAATCTTGAATTCCCACAACTTGATATGTATGAAGTGGATTATCATTACCCGTAATATTTTTTCATCATGTTGGCATGTTATTTTTAATATCTGCTTGTAAACTATCAGCATTAATATTATTTTCTTTAGTTAAAATATTATTATTAACCATTCCCATAAATCATTCTGCTGGGCGGTTTAATAAAATACTTAATGGATCTTTAGGATCAAATCCATTATATGACTTTACCAAATCATATGAAAAAGGTCTAATTCATTTACCTGTTAAATCGGAAATATTTTCTAAATTAAATTCAATAATTTTAGTCCCATCAGCTGTTGGAATTGTACCCTCTATAGCATGATGATCAATATCAGAAGGCAATTTTAATCAAATATCATTAACATTATTTCAAGTACTAGGTTCATTATTTATAATTGGTTGTCCTTTTTCATCATACATACCATTATACCTAGTACCATGGATATCACTATATTCTTTACTATTATCAGATAATTTTATTTTTTGATCACCACGATAATTTCATTTTGTTCCACTTTTTGATCAGATGCCACCATTTGTAGTATAAGAATCTGTTGGTGGTGTTTCACCGTAATATCAATTTTCTTTTGGTAAAGGAATACTTTTACCATCAATATTTTTATAACATAAAGTATTAACTTGTGGTACACCACTAAATTGTGAACCAACATCTAATCCAAATTTAGATTGAAAAGCACGATTGATAACCATTGGAATAGCATTAGCATTAGCATTATATTTTAAAGCTTTAACTTCATCATTTTTTAATACTAACATTGCAGTATTGGGATTAATCCCAATAACATCCATTAGTTCTTTTTTAGCAATTTTTGTACTTTCATCAACACCAACTTTAAACTGTGTTACTAATTCTTCATCTGGTCCATTAATATCACCATTATTAGTAGTTTTTGGATTAAAAGCAATAGTATTATGACCAATACTAAAATAATCATAAGGATCTTCTTTAATATTAGGTCTTGGCAAACTATCAATACTCTGACGAACAAAGCCCGGTAATACTTGCTTTAAAATTTCTTTAATTGCCTCTGGACCAGGGGGCACTCCAGGATTGGGAACCTGCAAAATATTAGGTAATTGGCCACTTGCAAAATTAACAATATTATATGAAAATATTTTTGATGGTGTATTATCTTCTTTACTTAAATCAGTTATTAACTGATTACTAAAAGCTTTGCCACCTAATCAACTATATGATCAAACTAAATCATTAAGACCTAATGTCCCTGTTGATTGTTCTTGATAATAAGAGGACATTTTTTTTATAAACTCTGCTCTTTCAGATTCAGGAAAAGATGAATCGAAAGTAAAAATATCAGCAAAATTATTAGTTAATTTTTTTTTTTAAACAATAATGGATTATATCATCCAACACGTGCCTTTTTCTCATCATAAACAATTTTATCTTCAGGTCAAGGCATAGCACCATAAGTTGGATAATATTTCTCACCACTTGGTCGATTAAAAAAATCTCATGAATATAATCCATATTTACTCATCGGCATATTCGGCATTGGTGTTTGATACTCATAATAATTTTTATATTTTTGAGTTTTGAAATAATTAACTTTTAAACTATTAATAGTGGCAGGAACTAGTGTTGTTGCTACAATTGAAAGTGAAGCTAAAGTAATAACTCCCGAAGTAACTAAAATTTTTTTTCAACTAGTTTTTGATAATGATAATAAAAAACGAAGACGAAAATTATTTTGTAAAAACTTGCTAGCTCTACTTTTAGGAACACCTAAAGCTAAATCACTATCTTTTTTAATTAAAAATAAAGGATCACGTTTTAAAAGACGAAAGGCAGTTAATAAAGTAACAACTGTAATAAAACCAATAATTAAAACAATTGAAATAAATAATGGAACAACATCAAAGTTAAAAACATTATATGGTAAAACAAATAAAGTATTAAAAATCTCAGTTAAATATACCTGAATTACAAGACCAACAATTCAGCCAATTGGAATTGCAATTAATAGCGTTAATAATGGATATGCCAAATAAGAAATCGTAATTTGTCATGTTTTATAACCTATTGATTTTAAAATACCCATTGAAACTTGTCCATGTTGGATTGCCTTTTTAACAATTAAAGTGGTGATAAAAATAACAACCGCTAGTAAAAATAATACGCCTGCTATTGCTGCAAATAAAAACCCAATTATTGCTGAATTAAATATCTTTTCTTTACTATTATAAAGCGAAAACTGACTATTGCTACTTGTAACTACAGGATTTGGATTAATAAGATATGTAGAAGATGATTGTGGTGTTGGGTTAGTATTACCATATTTCTCAACTAAATACTTATTATAATCATATTGATTTAAATCACTAACACCATTATCACTAAATATTGTTTTTTGAAAAAAATCATTAAATAAATCAACATCAAATTCATGAATACTATTTTTAGGAATATTATTTCATTTTGTAAAATACATTAAAGTATTATCGGTTTTATCTGCTGTCTTATATCAATTTCCATCATTTCATGCTGAAGGTGTAACATAAGCAATAAATTCAGTTCTTGTATTAGGAATTGGATCTAAGTCACTAATCGTTGGATAAATATCATAAGCATCACCACCAATACCACTAACAATAAAGTCAGTACCATTAATATTAATATGATCGCCTGGTTTATACGCTTTATTACTTTTATTTTTTCTTGCATATTGTGGCGTAATAACTATTTCATTTTTACTTGTTGGTGCAACACCTTCAAATACTTTTAGATTAGTATGATTTAAAGCATTAGGTAAACCAATATCAATAATTTTAGTATTAATTTGAGTATTATTAATTACTCCAGCACTGGCAGTAAATTGATTACGAACATATAAATCACGCATTTGTAATGCTGCAACCGCACGAATTAAATATGTAGAAAATGCATCTCTTTCAGTGCCATCACTAATCACATTATAGTTAAAAGGTGAATGATAACCAATAGAAGTATTAGTAAAATTAGTATAAATCTTACTATCTGATTCTGTTGCAGAAAAATTACGATAAATTCTCATTCATTGACCATTCATACCATACTCATTATCTAATTTTGGATCAGTTTCAGTTTCCTTAACTACTTTAATAAAAAGTTCATTTCTTTCTGTTGGATCTTGCAAATTAACACTATCAGGAATAGTAGCATCATTAGAAGAAGATCTAAAATTTATTTTATTTTCTAAAATTCAAGTGGTAACTTTATCATTATCAGTTTCCTTTAATATCGGATCTGTTGAATGTTTTGTAATCCATTCCTTAATAAAAGTATTAATAGATTGAAGAATATTGGGTGCTGTTTTTTTTAAGAAAACATCGCGATATAAATCATCTGCTGCTGTTTTAAAATGGTTTTTTAAATTTTCATTAGCAGCATTTTTTGATTTTAATAATAATTGACCATAGATGCTTGCTTTAACATTATTATTATTCAAATTAAAAACTAAAGGATTATCCGGATTTGTTCATCTTATATCATTAAACCCAGTAATATTGCCTGTATTATCACGAGTATAATCAATAGTTAAGTTATCTTTAGTGATTGGTAGTATTTCTTGATCTGTACCTATTTTTGTATCATCAAAATAAAGCGCTTTATTACTTTTACTATTAGTTCCATCTTGAACATAAAATCGACCTAACTTTAAACTAAAAGCTTGATTAGCAATTTGTTTAATACCTTGCGACACTGGTGAATAAGGTAAAACAGCATCAAACTTAAGATCATTTAATCCTAATTGATTACTTCCTTCAATCATTATAACGTATGATATTCAACTTCCAGTAACCAACGAAGTTGCAAAAGCAGTAAGTAATAGTAAAATAACTAATTGTAATTTACTTTTTCATGTAGCAACTAAAGTCTGCTTTAATAGTAACGCATTCTTAAATAAACTTTTTTTTGATTTCTTATTAGTAGATACCATTTTTTTATTATTCGCTTTTTCGCGTTTATTTAACCTTGCCATTACAGTTCTCCCTAATTCCTGAAATTAAAATTTTGCATTTAATTTTAATTATTAAGTTCACATATGGATTAATAATATCACACTTATACAAAATTAATATATAGGATAATTTTAAAATAAATAATAGATAGTTTTTATAATGTTTAATTTTTCTCTGTTTGATATATTACCATATTTAAATTGTTTATTTAAATAAATTTTAAAATTAAAATAACTAATGATACAATTTGTAAGAAATGAATTTAATTATTTTCAGAGTTAAATATATTAAATTTTAGTAAAATAAAATTGACAAAAATAACACTTTATTTAAGGAGAACTGCTATGAAAAAATTATTTACCAAGTTAGGAATTATCTTAATAGCAAGTGCCACTATTTTACCTCTATCGGCTTGTACCTTTAATTTTTATGTTAACCGTGTAACTAATAGTATCGCTAAAAGTTTTGCTGACCAAACTTCTGCTTTAATTAAAAGTATGGTTATGTCAAAAGAGTTAGGTGCTGATACTAGTAGTACTAATGATGATATTATGGGAAAAATTAAAAATAATAGTATTAATAATTTAACTAAAAATACTAGTTTAAATAATTGAGGTGATTTACAAACACGTTGAGGGGAAAATGGAAAAATTGATGTAAATAACTTTGATCCTGATAATTTTTTTAAAGCTTCTGGAACAGGTGAATTAACTAAAACCATCAATAGTAAAAAGCAAGTTAATGATGTTTTTTCATCACTTGATTATATTAGAACTATATCAATTATGGCTAACCCACAATTAGAAAATATAGTTGTAGGTGCTGGTATGGACCCCATTTCTAGTTTTTTAAAATCATTACAAGGTGACTTAAGCAGTTTACCAGCTGGATTACAATTAGTTGCTAATTTAATTAATAACTATGGTCCTAATTTTTTAAATCCGCTAACTAGAATATTTGGTAATTTAGTCAATGGCAGTTGATCTGATCAACAAACTTCTACACCCACTGATGAAGAAACATTAACTAAGTTTATGAATAATTGAAAAGATGATAGTGGTCAACCTTATAGCGTTTGAAATGATGATGGAAAATGAAAAATAAGTCCAAGTTTTGGTCAATTTCCTGGTCATAAATTTGAAAATTGAAAATCAAAACAAGATTATGATTTATATCATGGTGGAACTTTAATTAATTACTTGTTTTGAAAAATGAGTGAAGACAATAAAATTTTTGGTAAAGATGATAAAACTCCAAGGTATTTAGGTAATATTATTTCAGAATATATAACTGTTAATGGTATAAATCCACCGGATGTTCAATTTGATGATAAAGGATTTTTTGCTGATATTGAAAAATACTTTCCCTATCTTTTAACTAACCCACTTTATATCTTAACAATTATTGAAGCAATTATTCCGGTTATTAAAAAATGAATATTAGATATGCCCGATATTACTGAAGGTGTTAAAAATTTAACAATTGGTAATGGTTATCCATCAAAGCCAAGTGCTGGTAGCTATAATTTACTTGATATTATCAATACTATAAAATCTTTAATTAGCCAACCAGAAAAATTAAAACAAATACTTCTAACCGTATTTGGTAAAACTACAGAAGAAACTCGTGGTTTCGATACATTTCTTTATGATGTTAAACTTAATTTAAAAGTTAAAATTGGTCCTTTACCTATATCAGCAAATTTAACCTTAGGCGGACTTATTGGTGATAGTGCATATGATCCTAGTCCATTAATTGATACCATTATCAAAGCAATTAATACAGATAGTGTTAAAAACATTATTACTAGTATTACTGATCTAATTACCAAAATTTCAGAACAATACCCAGGTAATGAAGGTATTAATATTGATCTACAAGATTTAGAGAATTTTTTATTTAATAATACTACTGGTCTCTTAATAATTCTTAAAAATGATACTATTGTTACTCTAAAAAACATAATTAATAAAAGTGATGTAACAGCAACCGATGTCGAAGAATTATATAAATCATTAGGTGGACACATTAATAAAGATGATCCAGAATATCCAACTTTTACTCAAGGTTCAATACTTGATATTTTACAAAAAACTATGCTTGAACCAAACAGTCAACTAAATAATATCTTAAATTTATTACTTGGTACTACTTATGAAATTCATAAATTAGGAATTAAAAATATTATTACTGCTAATAATAATCAATGAATTAAAGATAACTATGAAGTTTATTTTGATGCTGATAACACAACCGGCATTAATAAAAAAATAGGTAATACTTCTGATATTACTATGACTAAAACTACCATCAATAATATCGAAACAATTAATTTAAAATATGATTTTACATATAAAATTAAAAACACTACATATCATTTTATTATCACTGCTATTGATATTGAAAATTTAATTGATTTTCAAGGTATACGTACTTTTAAATTTAAAAGTATTACTTTAGTAAAATAAAAAACTAATTTTAATGTATTATTTACTAGATATTTAATAAAAAAAGGAAATGTTTAGTAATCTGTGTAACTTACAAAAATAACTATGTTTGGAATGGCAACCCTTTTTAGGACTATTTTTTGGTAGACATTTGTTTTTGATAACTAACTGGAGTTAGGTAGTTTAGAGTACTGTGAATTCTTATGTTGTTATATCAATTGATGTAATCAAATAATTCTAATTTTAATTGGATTAATGATGTAAAATTTTTATCATTAATAAATTCAATTTTGAAAGTTTTAAAAGTTGCTTCAGCAACAGCATTGTCATAAGGACATCCTTTTTTGCTTAAAGATCGAGTTATTTTGAAAGCTAATAAAAGTTTATCAATAGTTTTATTATTGAATTCATTACCGCGATCAGTATGAAATATTTCAATATCTTTTAAACAGTGATTTGATTGCATAAATGCTTGATATACTAATGATGCAGGTTTTTTAACTCCAACACTATGTCCAATAATTTCGCGGTTAAATAGGTCGATTAATAGGCAAATATAGTTTCATTTACCATTAACTTGAACATAAGTTAAATCACTAACAATAACTTCATTTTTAATTCTATTATTAAAGTTTCTATTAACAAGATTGGTTATTTGACTATCATTGACTTTATTATGATAATTTTTGAATGATAATTTAGTGTATTTTGATATTAAATTATGCTTATTCATAATTTCTTTAATTTTTCTGCGTGATAAATAAATTTCTTGGTTTGCTAGTATGACTTTTAATCTTCTAGTACCATAAACTTCTTTATTTTCTTTAAAAGCACTAATAACAGCTTGTTCATAAATATTATTTTGAATTTTATTTTTTTTCTTTAAATTAAAATAATATGTTGATTTAGAGAGTTTTAAAAAATGACACATTGTGCGAATTTTATATTTAGATTTATTATTTGCAATAATCTCTACTTTCTGCCTATTATTAGTGCTGCTTGCTTTAAAATATCAATTTCCATTCGTAACTGTTTTAATTCTTTATTTGCTTGAATTAATTGTTTTTCTAAATCTGAAAGATTATCTTTAGTTTTAAAACTACCTGAATTAGTAAATTGCTTAATTCAATTGTAAGTAGCTGCTCTTGTAACATTGTATTCTTTAACAAGGCAAGATACTGATTTGCCACTTTGATATAAAGCTACTATTTGTTTTTTAAATTCATCTGAATATGAGTTAATAGTGACCATAATTATAATTCCTTTCTTTTAACTAATTTGTTCACTTGTCTATGTAATTAGTGTCCAATAAAGTGTAACCCATCCATATTTAATTAATTCTAGTAAATATAATTAAATGACTAGAAAGAGTGAGTTACAGATGGCTAAAAAGCAAAATATTAATAATAATGATCCAATATCAAAAGCAGTAGATTTATTATTAGAAAATACTGAAGATTTAACAAAAGTTTTTAAAGAGGGAGGGTTGTATAAAGAATTAACAAAAAGATTAGTAGAAAAAATGTTGAATTCTGAGATGCAAAATTATTTAGGATATGAAAAAAATCAACATAGTACTACTGAAAATGCTCGTAATGGTACAAGTTCAAAAAAATTAATAACTCAACAAGGTAAAATTGAAATTGATGTACCAAGAGATCGCAATAGTAATTTTACTCCTGTAATAGTTCCTAAAAGGCAAAGAAGATTTGATGGTTTTGATCAACAAGTTCTTTCCTTGTATGCAAAAGGAATGACATTATCTGACATTAGAATGCAGTTGCAAGAGTTATATCATGGTGCTGATATTAGTGAAAGTGTTATTAGTCAAATTACTGATGATGTTATTGATGATGTTAAAGCATGACAAAATCGACCATTAGAAAGTATTTATCCTATTGTTTATTTTGATTGTATAGTAGTTAAAGTACGACAAGATAAACGGATTATTAACAAATCAGTTTATATAGCATTAGGAGTTGATTTAGAAGGCAAAAAAGATGTTTTAGGATTATGAATTAGTGAAAATGAAGGTTCTAAGTTTTGATTATCTAATTTCACAGAAATGAAAAATCGTGGCTTAAATGATATTCTTATTGCTTGTAGTGATAATTTAACAGGCATGTCAGAAGCAATACAATCAGTTTATCCTAAAACAGAACATCAATTATGCATTGTTCATCAAATTAGAAATAGTTTAAAATATGTTTCATACAAACATCGAAAATGTCTAGTTGCAGATTTAAAACCAATTTATAGTGCATGTAGTGAAGAACAAGCAATGCAAGCTTTAGAATCGTTTGAAAGTAAATGAAATAAACAATATCCTCAAATTACTAAATCTTGATATAAAAATTGAGATAATTTAATGGTTTTTATTAGTTATCCAGTAGAAATCAAAAGAGTGATTTATACTACAAATGCTATTGAATCTGTTAATAGTCAATTACGAAAAATCATCAGAAATAAAAAAGTTTTTCCTAATGATATGGCAGTTTTCAAAATATTTTACTTGGCAATTGAAAATATAACAAAAAAATGAACATTGCCTATTCAAAATTGAAATACAGCAATTGCTCATTTTATGATAAAATTTGAAGACAGAATTAATCTAAATTAGTAACTTTGTAAAACAAAGATACACAGATTATTAAAAAGCCTCTAAAAAAATAATAGTTATCATAATAATAATTATTTTTAACTATAAAATATATGACTATATACTATACAATTTTAATTTTAATGCTATACTTAATTAAGTGCTTATTAATCTCATTATATCAGATATTATTATCAGATTTATCAATTAGGCGCAAGAAAGAAGAGGCATTGTTAATGGAAAACAATCAAACAATAGAAGCATTATTAGAAGAAATTAAAGTTTTAAAAGAAACAGTAATTACTATTAATGCAAGTTTAACAACACTTGTAAAAATCACAGAAGAACGTGAAAAACGTTTTGCTGAACGTGGAGCAAGAACACAAGGGGATAGAAATTCTTCTGATCGTGGAAACTTTAGACCACGTTCTGACCGTGGTGATTCTAGTTGAGGAAACAGTGGTGGATTTAGCAGACGAGACCGTGACGACCGTAATCGTAAAGGATAATTTAAACAAATAAAAAAAACTTATAACTAAGATTTAGTTATAAGTTTTTTTTATTTGTTTAAATGTATAAATTGTATAAATTAAATATTAAAAATAACTATTTTAATTTCACTAATTTGTTAATTTTTCAAAATCTAAAACCCCATCAACTCAACTATTATTAAAATTAGTATCATGAGTTGTCAATAATACAGTGCCTTCAAATTCTTGCAATGCTTTTAATAAAGACTCTTTAGCTAAAACATCAATATGATTAGTTGGCTCATCTAAAATTAATAAGTTATAAGGTTTTAATGCCAATGCTGCTAATCTAACCTTAGTTTGTTCACCACCAGAAAGTAAGTTCATTGGTTTCATTACTAAATTACTACGCAAACCAAAACTTGCTAAAATTCTTCTAATCTCAACATCATTTAATTTAATATCTAACTCTTTTAAATAATTAAATGGAGTAGTACTAGTCATTACTTCAGTTTGATGAAAATACGCTACTTGCATTCGATCATCTAAATTAATATTTCCAGCAAGTGCTGGAAATATTACCAGCTAACGTTTGCAAGAAAGTAGTTTTACCAATTCCATTATACCCTTTAACAACTCACTTACTACCAGTCTTAATAACAAAAGTAAGCGGCTTAATTAATGGTTTATGGGAAATGTTTAGTAATCTGTGTAACTTACAAAAATAACTATGTTTAATTAATTCTAGTAAATATAATTAAATGACTAGAAAGAGTGAGTTACAGATGGCTAAAAAAGATAACTTTAATAATAATGATCCAATATCAAAAGCAGTAGATTTATTACTAGAAAATACTGAAGATTTAACAACAGTTTTTAAACCTGGCGGTTTATATAAAGAATTAACAAAAAGATTAGTTGAAAAAATGTTGAATTCTGAAATGCAAAATTATTTAGGATATGAAAAAAATCAACATAGTACTACTGAAAATGCTCGTAATGGTACAAGTTCAAAAAAATTAATAACTCAACAAGGTAAAATTGAAATTGATGTACCAAGAGATCGCAATAGTAATTTTACTCCTGTAATAGTTCCTAAAAGGCAAAGAAGATTTGATGGTTTTGATCAACAAGTTCTTTCCTTGTATGCAAAAGGAATGACATTATCTGACATTAGAATGCAGTTGCAAGAGTTATATCATGGTGCTGATATTAGTGAAAGTGTTATTAGTCAAATTACTGATGATGTTATTGATGATGTTAAAGCATGACAAAATCGACCATTAGAAAGTATTTATCCTATTGTTTATTTTGATTGTATAGTAGTTAAAGTACGACAAGATAAACGGATTATTAACAAATCAGTTTATATAGCATTAGGAGTTGATTTAGAAGGCAAAAAAGATGTTTTAGGATTATGAATTAGTGAAAATGAAGGTTCTAAGTTTTGATTATCTAATTTCACAGAAATGAAAAATCGTGGCTTAAATGATATTCTTATTGCTTGTAGTGATAATTTAACAGGCATGTCAGAAGCAATACAATCAGTTTATCCTAAAACAGAACATCAATTATGCATTGTTCATCAAATTAGAAATAGTTTAAAATATGTTTCATACAAACATCGAAAATGTCTAGTTGCAGATTTAAAACCAATTTATAGTGCATGTAGTGAAGAACAAGCAATGCAAGCTTTAGAATCGTTTGAAAGTAAATGAAATAAACAATATCCTCAAATTACTAAATCTTGATATAAAAATTGAGATAATTTAATGGTTTTTATTAGTTATCCAGTAGAAATCAAAAGAGTGATTTATACTACAAATGCTATTGAATCTGTTAATAGTCAATTACGAAAAATCATCAGAAATAAAAAAGTTTTTCCTAATGATATGGCAGTTTTCAAAATATTTTACTTGGCAATTGAAAATATAACAAAAAAATGAACATTGCCTATTCAAAATTGAAATACAGCAATTGCTCATTTTATGATAAAATTTGAAGACAGAATTAATCTAAATTAGTAACTTTGTAAAACAAAGATACACAGATTATTAAAAAGCCTCGGTTTATGATAACCTATTTCAAGGTTTTTAGCTTGGACAGCAATTGAACTTGTTGTTTTATAATACTTAAAATAAAACTTTGGAGGAGACTGGATTTGCTGTTTTTCTAAAAAATTAATTTTGGATAATTGTTTTCTTCTTGATTCAGCACTTTTAGCAGTCGAAGCACGTGCTGCATTTTTACTAATATAAGTTTCTAATTTTTCAATTAATTTCTTTCGATTTGAATATGCTGATTCATATTGACGATGATGTAAACTTTTTTGTTCTAAAAAACTTTCAAAATTACCAACATAACGAGTAATCATATAATTATCAATATCAAAAATAATATTACATGTTGTATTAATAAAATTACGATCATGTGACACCAATAAAAATGCACTAGGGTAATTTTGTAAAAACTTAGCTAATCAATTAATTTGTTCAATATCCAAAAAATTAGTTGGTTCATCAAGTAATAAAAAATCATCTTCATTTAATAATAATTTTGCTAATAACACTTTTGCTCTTTGACCACCACTTAAACTACCTAAAGTTTGTTCTAAAAGTTGTAAATTAATACCCAATCCATCAACTAAACGACCAATTTTTTACTAATATTATCAAATCCTTGGTGTGTCAATTCATCTTGAATTTTCATTGCTTTCGTTAATAACTCTTCACTATAATTATTAGCCATTTCTGCATATAAGTTTTCCATTTGTTGTTCGCGTTCAAAAAGTTTTTGATAACTTTCACGCAAATATTGTAAAACTGTTAATTCTAAATTAACCTCTTGATGTTGATCCAAATACCCAATTTTAATTTTAGGATGAATATTTAAATTAATATGATCTGCAGATACTGTTCCATTAATAATATTTAATAATGTTGTTTTACCAACACCATTCATACCAATTAATGCCACATGTTCACCTTTATTAATTTGTAAAGTGGCGTTTTTATATAAAACTTTTCCACCATTAGCATGTGTTAAATTCTCAATTGTGACAATACTCATCTTATACCTCATTAATATTTTTTAATTACTTAGTAATAATAACATGAATATTAACCATAAAATAAGAGAAAAGAGAAAATAGTATTAATTTTATAGATTAAAATTTTATTATTTTCGACAAAATTGTTAACTTATTAAGTATATTGAAATAAACATTTTACTTTATTTCAAGTATTAGTTGAAATTGGAATATTATTAATACTCTTTGCATCAAATTTTTCTTGAGTTTGATGAGACAATTTTCTATTTTTAATTATATTAATATTTTGTTCAAAACTTGGTCTAATTTCATCAAAAGGTATGTTTTTTTGAGAACTTAAATAGTTTTTTAAAACTCTAGAATTGATATTATGAAAATCTATTTCTTTTAAGTCTTCCATTTCTAGTTTTTTTGCTTTTTTTGATTCTACTAGATTTCACATTTTTTTTAATAAAGGTTTAATTGCACATTCTTTTAGTAACTGAACACCTAATACTGCTACAATTGCTAAAACTATACATCAACCTATAGGCAGAGCAGTAAATGTTGCTATTCCCAAAGCTGCAGGAGTTCATCAACAAAGCGCCATTACAAGGGGAATTTTAAGAGCAAGAACAGAAATAATTCCTGAAACAACACCAAAAAGATAAGTTTCAAGGGCAAAAATAAAAAATTTTCCAAAACTCACCTACCTAATTTACCTAAAATATTTTTACTTTCTTTAATCTTTTCATCATTATTAATGATACCATTAATATTTTCTTTATTTTTAAAATCCAAAATAGATTTTTTTCTAATAACTACTTGATTATCTGGAATGGCAACCCTTTTTAGGACTATTTTTTGGTAGACATTTGTTTTTGATAACTAACTGAAGTTAGGTAGTTTAAAGTGCTGTGAATTCTTATGTTGTTATATCAATTGATGTAATCAAATAATTCTAATTTTAATTGGATTAATGATGTAAAATTTTTATCATTAATAAATTCAATTTTGAAAGTTTTAAAAGTTGCTTCAGCAACAGCATTGTCATAAGGACATCCTTTTTTGCTTAAAGATCGAGTTATGTTGAAAGCTAATAAAAGTTTATCAATAGTTTTATTATTGAATTCATTACCGCGATCAGTATGAAATATTTCAATATCTTTTAAACAGTGATTTGATTGCATAAATGCTTGATATACTAATGATGCATCTTTTTTAACTCCAACACTATGTCCAATAATTTCGCGGTTAAATAGGTCGATTAATAGGCAAATATAGTTTCATTTACCATTAACTTGAACATAAGTTAAATCACTAACAATAACTTCATTTTTAATTCTATTATTAAAGTTTCTATTAACAAGATTGGTTATTTGACTATCATTGACTTTATTATGATAATTTTTGAATGATAATTTAGTGTATTTTGATATTAAATTATGCTTATTCATAATTTCTTTAATTTTTCTGCGTGATAAATAAATTTCTTGGTTTGCTAGTATGACTTTTAATCTTCTAGTACCATAAACTTCTTTATTTTCTTTAAAAGCACTAATAACAGCTTGTTCATAAATATTATTTTGAATTTTTTTTTCTTTAAATTAAAATAATATGTTGATTTAGAGAGTTTTAAAAAATGACACATTGTGCGAATTTTATATTTAGATTTATTATTTGCAATAATCTCTACTTTCTGCCTATTATTAGTGCTGCTTGCTTTAAAATATCAATTTCCATTCGTAACTGTTTTAATTCTTTATTTGCTTGAATTAATTGTTTTTCTAAATCTGAAAGATTATCTTTAGTTTTAAAACTACCTGAATTAGTAAATTGCTTAATTCAATTGTAAGTAGCTGCTCTTGTAACATTGTATTCTTTAACAAGGCAAGATACTGATTTGCCACTTTGATATAAAGCTACTATTTGTTTTTTAAATTCATCTGAATATGAGTTAATAGTGACCATAATTATAATTCCTTTCTTTTAACTAATTTGTTCACTTGTCTATGTAATTAGTGTCCAATAAAGTGTAACCCATCCATTTTTTCTTAAAATCTATTTTTTCAACTTTATTACCAAAAACTTTATCTACCCAAGTCAAAACATCTTTATCTCTTTGAATTAAATAACCTATTTCACTAGTCCGTAAATAATGTTTATGCGATAAAGCGCTTAAATATACATAGCGTTCGTAATCTTCATACTCTTTAAAATAATCATTTACAACAATACTTTCAATAATACCACCAATCATAACAGTATTACCATTACTATCTCTTTGAGTTTTAAAATAAAAGACATTTGTAGCATTAAAACTTGCTTTAATTATATCTCCAATTGTTAATTTCTTAATACCACGAACCACAATAGGGTTTTTACAATTACGACTAAAAGCATAAGCCTTTACACCTACATCTGTTTGATTTAAAGACTTAACATCATCTATTGCTTTTGTAACATACTTTCCTAAATATTTAATAACAAATTCATTAGTACCTTTTTTAACTACCCTTAAATCATTAAAACCATGAGTTCATCATTCTGCTAACATACTTTTATGTATCTTTCTATTAAAAATTATATGAAAATGAATTGCTCCACGTTCTTGATATTCATAAACATAAAAATATTTTAATTCTCCTAAATGTGAAAAACGTTTAGGGTCATTTCATCACTTTTGTAATTTAATAAAAATAAACCAATATCTTTTTTTGCTTTTTTAACATCTTGCATATTATCTTTATAAGTTAAAGTAACAAAACTTAACATTTTACTATTATAAAAATTATGTAATGCTTTTTGAATTAAATTAGTTTTAGTACGAACAGTACTATTTCTCAATTTTTGCTTATTACCAACATAACATTTACCTTTTTTATTTCCAATATTAGTTAAAAATGAAATAGGTAATACTATATTTTTCACATAACAAGCATAAAAAACTTTTTTAATATAAAAATCTTGTTCAATATCCATATAAAATTCTGCAATTCTAGGTTTTTGAAAACCAATTTTATAGATTTTAATAACAAACAAATCTTATCATAAAAAATTATAAAAACAAACAATAAAAGAAAAACGTTACTTAATTTAATAAATATTAAATATCCGACATCATTATATATCTTTTTTATTTTTTTTAAATAATTTTTTACAAATTTTTATAACTAAAATTAAAACTATAAGTTTAACCACATATTTTTATTTTATTACTTTTATTAGTGTTTAAAAATTTCATAATATGTAAAAATTTTTACTAAAAATAAACACTCCATTAATGCACTAAGATTTTTTATAAAATTAAGATAAGTAGGGTAAAATTATTGCAATTTTTCCAAAAATATTTATCAAAAAAATCAAAAACTTATATAGAGTATGAATATATTTTTGAAAAAAAACTGAAAATATAAATTATTTCTAAAAATAATAACAAATTTCCTTGCAATTTAAATATTATTTGTTATTATTCTTATAAGGATTTAGATAGCCTAGGTCCTTTAAAATTAAGGTAATATGTCAAAACATTATTCAATTATAATATTTTTAAATATAAAAATTTAAAATTAATCTAAAACCCCTAATTTAAACTCTATAACCCCAATAACCTTAATTTTTATTTATAAATAACCCCCCCTTTTTTTATAAATGACATATACCTTAGCAATAATTCTTGTGTAGACAAGAGCTGAAAAGCTCTTGTTTTTTATATGCTCTTGTTTTTTATATATAAAAAAGAAAAAATGAATTTAAAAATTAAAAATTGAATGTTATAATAAAACTTAAGGATCTATTTATAAATATCCTTAATATTTAAATAATTAAGTTACAGAACTCTAATCACTATAAATATAATAATTCTCTTAAAATTAACCCTAAAACCTTATATTTATAATGTTTTCTACACAATTAAATCTGTAACTTAATTATTGTTCGATAGCAAGAAAAAAATCTTGTTTTTTTTATATGCTAATTTTTTAATTTTATATGAAGTTATACTTACTTATTGTTATAATAATTTTATGAAATTAGGTGAATAAATGAAAAAAGCATTAATTATTGATGGTAACAATTTATTATTTAAAGCATATTATGCTACTGCATACCAAGGAGTTAATCTACATTCGCTACAGGGTATTCCAACTAATGCCGTCTATGCTTTTATTAGAATGCTGACTAAGTACTTAAAATCTAACAACTATGCTAGTGTTTTTGTTGCATTTGATGCTGGTAGTAAAACATTTCGCCATGAAACTTTAGCAACATATAAAGGAAAAAGAAGTGAAACTCCGGTTGAGTTAATTGAACAATTTAATTTAGTTAAAATATTTTTAGACTTAGCACAAATTCCTTGGGGACAAATAAATAATTATGAAGCTGATGATATTATTGGCAGCATTGTTAAAAATAAAGTTGCTAGTAATTATCAAATTGATATTATGAGTAGTGATAAAGATTTATTACAACTATTAGATAACAATATTAAAATTCTTAATCCACAAAAAGGGATGAGTGATTTAAAGGTTATTACTATTTCTACATTTCAATCAGAATATGAATTATTACCTTATCAAGTTACCGATTTAAAGGGATTAATGGGTGATAGTTCTGATAATTTACCTGGCATTAAAGGAATTGGTCAAAAAACTGCTATTAGTTTATTAAAAGAATATGACACATTAGAAAATATTATTGAAAATGTAGAACAATTAAAACCAAATGTTAGTAAACTAATTAAACTTAACTTTAATAATGGTATTATTTGTAAACAACTAGCACAACTTAATTTAAATACACCAATTACTGGTAATTTAGAAACGTTTAATTATAATGTTGAAAATTTAAATAATGAAAAGTTACAAGACTTTTACAAACAATATAATATGAACTCTTTATTAACACAAGACACTAATCCTAAAACTAATAAAAATAGTACATCTCACGTTCAAATTATAAATAAGTGAAGTCAAGAATGAAATTGTGATTCAAATTACTTATGATTAGAAATTTTTGGTGATAATTATAATCGTGATAATATTATTGGTTTTGGTATTAAAAATAAAAAAGGAACATTTTATATTAATAAAATCAATGCAATTAATTGTTCTAATTTTCAACATTTCTTACAAAATAAAAAACTACAAAAAATAACTTGAGATTTAAAAAAGGTTATTATCGCAGGACTACGTTTAAAATTAATAATAAATAATATTATTTTTGACCATATGTTAGCTGCTTACCTTCTTTATGCTAATGAAAAAATATTACCAGAAAACATTGCTGTTATGCTCAATGTCAATGTTAAAGATAATTTAAGCGCTGATGATTTCTATGGCAAAGGTATTAAAAAAAATATTCCCAATGATGAAAAAGAAATAGCTATTTTTTTAGAAAAAAAATTAAATTTTTTAACAGATTCTCATCTCATTCTTATAAAAAAATTAAAAGATACTAATAACTGAAATTTATATCAAGAGATTGAACTACCTGCTGCTTTTGTATTAGTAAATATGGAGTGTAATGGTGTTAACATTGATCAAAAAAAATTAAAACTACTAACTGATAAAACTTTACTAAAAATCCAAGATTTAGAATTACAAATTAAAAAAGAAAGTAATAGTAATTTAAATCCAAATTCACCAAAACAAATTAGTGAATACTTATTTAAAGAATTAAAATTACCTAATTATAAAAAAGGTAGTACTGCTTTTGAAGTTTTAATTAGTTTAAAAAATCAACATCCAATCATCGATATTCTTTTAGAATATCGTAAATTACAAAAATTATATTCCACTTACTTACTTGGTTTACAAAAATATATTTTTGATGATGGTAAAATTCATAGCATTTATAATCAAGTGCAAACCAGTACTGGCAGGTTATCTTCATTAGATCCTAATATGCAAAATATTAGTATTCGCGATAAAGAGCAAAGAGAAGTTCGCAAAATCTTTATTCCAAGCAAACCACATACTAAAATACTATCCTGTGATTATTCGCAAATTGAATTAAGAATATTAGCTCATATTAGTGAAGATGAAAATTTAATTAAAGCTTTTCAGCAAAAGCATGATATTCATCGCGAAACTGCAAGTAAAATATTAAATATACCTTTAGCAGAAGTTACTAACGAACAAAGACAAAATGCAAAAGCTATTAATTTTGGAATTGTTTATGGCATTTCTAGTTTTGGTTTATCACAACAAATAGGAATTAAAGTTGAAGATGCTAAAATATTTATTAATAAATATTTTTCGGTTTTTCCAAAAATTAAAAGTTATATTAATAATATAATTGATTTTTGTGAAAAAAATGGATACGTTCAAACAATTTTTAATCGTAGAAGAGAAGTAATGGAAATTACAAATAAAAATAAGGTGATTCAAAATTTTGGTAAACGAATAGCAATGAACATGCCAATTCAAGGTAGTGCTGCTGATATTTTAAAATTAGCAATGAATAAAATTTATAAAGAAATAAAAAAACAAAATATTGATGCAATATTAATTGCACAAATTCATGATGAATTAATTTTTGAAGTTGAAGATAATAAAGTTAATGATGTTATTACTAAAATTACTAAAATTATGTCTAATGTTACTAAATTAAAAGTTCCCTTATTAATTAATACTAGTATTGGTGATAACTGATTTGAATTAAAATAAATTTTTAAAAATTTATTAATATTTAAAATAAATTAGTTTATTATATTTTATTGGAAGGAAAATAAAAATGCCAGAATTACCCGAAGTTGAAACTGTTCGCAAAACTTTACAACCACTTTTAACTAATCATAAAATTATTGGTGTTAGAATTCTTTTAAATAAAATTATCAAAACACCAAGTATTGAACAATTCACAAAACAAATTATTGGACAAACAATAAATGATGTTCAAAGAGTTGGTAAATTATTAATATTTATATTAGATGATTATGTATTATTAAGTCATTTACGAATGGAAGGAAAATATTATTTTCAACAAAATAATCAATCAATAAATTGAAAACATGTCTTATTAATATTAGAATTAGACAATAAATACGAATTAAGATATCATGACACAAGACAGTTTGGAACCTTTCATTTACAAACTAAAAATGAATATCAAAAAATAAAACCTTATATTAATATTGGTCCAGAACCTTTTAATAAAAATGTTACTACTGAATATTTAAAAAATAAATGAAAAAATAAAAGTCAAAGTATTAAAGCAACATTATTAGAACAAAATGTTATGAGTGGTTTAGGAAATATTTATGCAGATGAAGTATTATTTTATGCTAGTATCCATCCGCAAAGTATTACTAAAAACTTAACACTTAAACAATTACAAGAAATCATTAATAAAGCAAAATTTGTGCTTAATAAATCAATAAAACTTGGCGGATCAACAATTAGTAGTTATACTTCAAGCCTTGGTGTAACAGGTTACTATCAACAAGAATTACAAGTTCATACTAGAGCAAAAATGCCTTGTTTTAAATGCCATACTATTATCAAAAAAATAAAAATAAACCTTCGCGGAACTTACTTTTGTAATCACTGTCAAATTAAATATTAACTGTGGAAAACTCAAAAGTATATATTAATAAAGAATATTTTTAATAAAAAAAAGTGGAATAAATGTGGATAAGTATGTGTTTTAATCATTTCACTTTATTTATATTCTTTATGTGCATATAATTATCATACCATGAAAGAAATGGATAGTAAAAAGAAAGTTAGGGAATGAATATGAACAGAACAATAAATGATATTGATATTTTTAAGTTGAACCAATCAGAATATATTAGTAACGAAGATTACCAAATTTTATTTATGTTATATCAACCAATAATTGGTATTGAAGCAATAAATTTATATTTAACTTTAGTTCAAGAAAAGTTATTAACAAAACGTATTAATCTTGATTTCAATCACGGACGAATTAAATCTTTATTAAAAATAACTTCCGCTCAATTACTTGTTGCTTTCCAACAACTTGAATCTGTTAACATTATTAATACTTACTACTATTCTTTAAAATCTACTTACATTTATCAATTGTGTTCTCCCTTATCTGCTGATGATTTTTTTGCTAATACCCATTTAAACTCAGAACTACTTAAACAATTAGGAACTTTAAATTACGAAAGACAAAAATTTTATTTTTTGAAAAATGATATTGAAATTACAGAAAATTATGTTAATATTACTCAACAGGAAAATACTATCCCTCAATCTTTAAAATTAAAAACAGCACTTAATAATATTTATGCTAAACAAGAACAAACATCAATCTCTAGACCAATTTATTCATTTCAAAATAAAAATCAAATTAACACTATGAAATTTAATTTAAATTCTAATGGTAATACAATTATATCTAAAGATAATTCTAATGTTATTAATACCACATTAAATTTAATGCAACAAAAATTACCTGAAGAATATTTAAAAAATTTAACTGGTAAAATACCAACTGATAAATTAAAAACAACATTAGAAATATTAACTAATAACTTTCAATTAAATAATGCTGTAATTAACTGCTTAATTGAATATGTTTGATTTAAAAATAATAAACGTTTAGAACCAAACTATATTATTAAAATTGCTGAAACCTTTCAAGAAAATCAAATTAATACTATTGATGATGCTTTATCTCATTTAAAACTTGCTTATGCTCGTAGCAAAAAAAATCCACAGCAACAATTTCAACAAGAATCATTATGATCTACTACAGAACAATCAACAACAAATAATTTCAATAAAAAATTAATTAAAAAATATAAGGTTGATAATATTAATAAAAAAGATATAACATTAACTCAAGAAGAAATAAAGAATATTTTAAAGGAATTTGATGCCCATTAATTTAATTATTAAAAGACACTATTATTAAGTAAGGAAATGATTATCATGAAACTTAAAGCGACAACTATCTTAAAAGAAAACATTAACAATGCTGAACTTCATGACTTTATTAAAAAAAACAACTTAACTAACAGCAAACTAGAACCATATGTTGAATTATTAAAAACTTATATTGATAGCTACAATTTATGTAAAAAACGAGAAAATCTTAGCAAATGTCTACAAAATGTTAAAGGATATCGTTATAAACTAGTAATGTTACCTAATCAAAAAATAAGTTTAGTACTAACGGATTGTCTTCATTCTATTAATAGATCTGTCCAACAACAAGTACATAATAATTTTTTAATTAAATACTATGATGATAAACTTTTATCACTTTCATGAAGTAAAAATTTTAATGCCTCAACTAATGCAAGAAAAGAAATCATCCAGTATTTACATCAATCTTTAAAACACAAAAGTTATCAAGGTTTATACTTATATGGTGACACAGGTAGTGGCAAAACTTTTATTTTTATCTTATTTGCAAATAAATTAATTCAAAAAAATCAAACTGTTTGTTTTATTGTATGACCTGAATTTGTTATGGACATTAAAAAAAGTTTTAAAAATGATACTGATACTAATCAGCAAATTGAACAATTAAAATCATGTGACTTATTATTTATTGATGATTTAGGCGGTGAAACCGTTAGCGCTTGAGAGCGTGATGAATTATTATTTAGTATTCTTAATGCACGAATTTTACCATTAAAAACTACATTTATTAATTCTAACTATAGCATTAGTGAACTATATCAACATTATTATTTAAAAAATAGTAAATCAGAAGAAATTAAAGTTAAACGCTTATTAGAACGTATTCAAACTTTAACTATACCAATTGAATTAACTGTTGAAGAATCACAAACTACAATTGAAAATAATAATATTGACAATATTAATAATGAAATAGAATATATACCAATATAAAATATAGTATTTTTCATAAAAAAATAAAATAATGAAAACTATAATTAAAATAAAGGAAATAATTTACTAATAAAATAAATGTTTTATAAATAAATCCATATTTTATGACAAATATTAACAATATTTGTTTATAATATACCTAGTCATTAATCAATATAAAAAACAAACACACAAAAGGAGTGACTTAATAATGGCAATTAAAATTGCAATTAATGGATTTGGGCGCATTGGCCGCCTTGCCTTCCGTCAATTATTTGACAAAAAAGAAATTGATATTGTTGCTATCAATGATTTAGGAAATGTAGAAGCCCTAGCATATCTATTACAATATGATTCAGCACATAGAACTTGAAAACACGGAAAAATCAAAGCAGACAAATCAAAAAATACTATTAATGTTGATGGTAAAATAATTAAAGTTTGTCAAGAAAAAGACCCAAAAGCATTACCATGAAAAGCCAATGCTGTTGATATCGTAATTGAAGCAACTGGACGTTTTACAACAAAAGAATTAGCACAAGCACATATTGATGCTGGAGCTAAAAAAGTTGTGATTTCAGCACCAGCTAAGGGAGACTTAAAAACTATTGTTTATAATGTTAACCATGATATTCTAAAAAGTACTGATAATATTATTTCTGGTGCTTCATGTACTACTAATTGTCTTGCTCCTGTTGTTCATGCTCTAGAATCAGAATTTGGAATTATTAAAGGATGAATGACAACAGTTCATGCTGCAACCAATGACCAACGTTTACTAGACTTAGAACATTCAGATTTCAGAAGAGGACGTAGTGCTATGTCTAATATTGTTCCTGCAGCTACAGGTGCTGCTGCAGCTATTGGTTTAGTTATCCCTTCTGTTAAAGGAAAACTAGATGGTTCAGCAATGCGTGTTCCAATCATTACTGGTTCAATTGTTGATTTAACAATTGAATTAAAGAAAAATGTTACTGTTGAACAAGTTAATGCAGCAATGAAAAAACATAGTAGCGAATCATTTGCTTATAATGAAGATCCAATTGTTTCAACTGATATTATTGGTTCAAGTTTTGGTTCAATTTTTGATGCAACATTAACAAAAGTTATTGAAGTTGAAGGCAAACAAATTGTTAAAGTTTTTGCTTGATATGATAATGAAATGTCATATGTATCACAATTAGTAAGAACAGTAATACACTTAGCAAAGCTAAAATAATTTTTAAATAGTTTAATTAAAATATTAAACTACAAAAATGCATCTTACCAATTACAAGATGCATTTTTATTAATCGTTTTAAAAATATATTAAAATTATAATATGAAAAAAGGAGATGAAAATTATATGAATAAAAAAACATTAAAGGATCTTGATTTTAAAAATAAAAAAGTTATTGTTCGTTTTGACTTCAATGTACCATTAGAAAATAATAAAATTACCGATGATACAAGAATAAAAGCAAGCATCGAAACTATTAAGTATTTACAAAATCAAGATGCAAAAATAATCATGTTATCACATCTTGGAAGAATTAAATCTGAAGCTGATAAAGCGAAGAATACTTTAGCGCCTGTTGCAAAAAGACTAAGTGAAATCTTAAAAGAAAATGTAATATTCATTAATGAAACTCGTGGTACAAATCTTGAAACAGCTATTAATAATCTTAAAAACAAAGAATTACTTTTAATAGAAAATACTCGTTTTGAAGATTTAAATGGTAATAAAGAATCTACTAATAATCCCGAATTAGGTAAAGATTGAGCACATTTAGGTGATGTATTTGTTAATGATGCTTTTGGTACTGCACACCGTGCTCATGCATCTAATGTTGGTATTGCTACTAATATCAAAAATAGTTGTGTTGGTTTATTAATTGAAAAAGAATTAACAATGCTTAATAAAATCACCGTTAATCCAGAACATCCTTTTATAGCAGTACTTGGTGGTGCTAAAGTATCAGATAAAATTGATGTTATCAAACAATTATTAACAAAAGCTGATAAAGTTCTTGTTGGTGGTGGTATGGCTTATACTTTTATGAAAGCATTGAATTATAAAATTGGTGATTCATTATTAGAAAAAGATAAAATTGATATTGCTAAAGAAATTATTGAATTAGGAAAAGAAAAATTAATACTACCTATTGACTTTGTAATTGCTCCGGAATTTAAGGACATCAAAGGTAAAATTACTACTAATGAAAATATTCATGATGGATATGAAGGAATGGATATTGGTCCAAAAACAATTAAATTATTTGAAAATACTTTAATTAATGCTAAAACTGTTTTTTGAAATGGACCATTAGGAGTTTTTGAAATGAGTAACTTTGTTAATGGAACAAAAAATATTTGTAAAACTATTTCACAATTAAAAGGTGCATTTACACTAATTGGCGGTGGTGATAGTGCAGCAGCAGCAGTTAAATTTGGATATGAAAATAAATTTAGCCACATTTCAACTGGTGGAGGTGCTTCATTAGAATATCTAGAAGGTAAGGATTTACCTGGTATTAATGCTATAGAAAATAAATAGTGAAAATATATGATTACTCAAGATCAAACAACAAGTGTTTTTATTCTTATTAGTTTATTTTTAATTGCGATGGTTTTAATATTTCAATTATTCCAATTTATTTTTTGATTAATTATTATTTTAAAAAGTAAAAAAAAATGATACTAAATTAAAACCTAGCTATCAACAATCATTATCCAATGAAAATATTAATTGTCAAATAGTTAAAAGTAAATTTACTTTTAAATATCTTAACTATAATTTTAAAAAAAATATTTTAAAATTAAAAAGTCGTGATTTTAATGAAACCACTACTTGAAATAAATATCAAACTTTAAGTAGTGTACTTGTTATTAAGTGAAAAAATAATTCTCAAAAATGAAGTAATTTAGCTCTACCAATTATTAATTTATTTTTTATAAATGGTGTTATTATTAATATTATTTGTGCTTTATTGTATTATATTCCAACTCAAAATAATAATATTAACAAGGAAATATTAGCAATTTTTAGTTTCCTTAGTTTACTTATTATTACTATAAGTTGATTATTTTGAACAATGTTTTATGAAAAATTTCGTAAGCAATTAATGACATTAAATACAGAATTAAATTATAATGAACAAAAAACTATTAAATATATTACCCTATTTAAATCTTGTTTTCCATTTTCTGATTTAATGTTTTAAATAAAATAATTTTATTTTATTTAAGTATCAATTTTTACCACAAGTGTAAATTTGATACTTTTTTTATTATTTTTAATTAAATTTAAACTTAAAATTTATTAATAATTGATGATTAAATAAATTTCTATTATCTAAAATACAAATTAAAAATAAACTTAGTGGTTAATACCTAGTTATAGCGATAAAACTATAATATATATTTAAATCTCATTTATAAAAGTATAGTAATCTTGCTTTAAATTATATACCATATTTATTATTATAAAAGTAAATATCTTAAGAAAAATAAAAAAATGTTAAAATAAATACATAATTTTAGATATATTTTTATTAATTATTATTTTGAAAGGGGTGTTAAAATGAAATATTTTAATCCAAGTTTTTTATTTAAATTATGAATATTAATTATTCCATTATTTCATAATGAAAAACAAAAAGTACAATCTATGCCAATAAAATCATTAAATAACCCAACAACCTTACAATAATCATTAACCAATTTACAACAACTACCAATTAATTTAAAACAAGCCGAAATTTTTAATCATAAACATCGTCATAAAAAAAGAAATATTAATAGTAACTTAAAAAATTCATCATTTTTAAATGGTACATGTACAAATGAAGGAACTACTTTCGTAAAATTAATTAAAGAAGACTTTTACTATGGTGTTGAAGAGCATTGAACTAATAATAAAGGAGTTGCTATATTACCTTATGTTTTAAAAGAAAATGAATATTATTATTTACTAGTTAAAGAAAATAATCCGTTATTTAAAAATAAACAAATTAGTGAATATAGCACTATTACTGGGGGAGTAGAAAAAAAGATCTTAACACAACAGTAATAAATGAAATGAAAGAAGAAACTAATATTAATGTTAATAATACAAAAGCAAAAATTTATTATTTAGGTAAACATTATTCAAACAAAATAAGTACCAAAGAATGACATTTGTATGGAATTGATTTAACAAATATGAATTTAGATTTAAATAAGCCCTACAAAGGTGGTGGAGATGGTTCTATTGCTGAAAAAACAATTACTGCCAAGTTTGTAAATAAAACTATTTTAGGCATTTGCAATGATGTTTTAAGTTTAGCTATTTATGGAAAATTAAATTTAGATAAAAAAATCGAATCAAATTTAAATATTGATCAAATTAATTCAATGGAATTAGGAGATTTTTCAAATCAATCTTTAACAAGTATAAATAACAACTCTTCATTATAAAAATAAGTTATTTATATTATTGATAGAATAAATTTACTTATAGAAAAAATTGAAAATTTTAAAATTAATTTTGGAAATGTTTAGTAATCTGTGTAACTTACAAAAATAACTATGTTTAATTAATTCTAGTAAATATAATTAAATGACTAGAAAGAGTGAGTTACAGATGGCTAAAAAAGATAACTTTAATAATAATGATCCAATATCAAAAGCAGTAGATTTATTACTAGAAAATACTGAAGATTTAACAACAGTTTTTAAACCAGGCGGTTTATATAAAGAATTAACAAAAAGATTAGTTGAAAAAATGTTGAATTCTGAAATGCAAAATTATTTAGGATATGAAAAAAATCAACATAGTACTACTGAAAATGCTCGTAATGGTACAAGTTCAAAAAAATTAATAACTCAACAAGGTAAAATTGAAATTGATGTACCAAGAGATCGCAATAGTAATTTTACTCCTGTAATAGTTCCTAAAAGGCAAAGAAGATTTGATGGTTTTGATTGGAATGGCAACCCTTTTTAGGACTATTTTTTGGTAGACATTTGTTTTTGATAACTAATTGGAGTTAGGTAGTTTAGAGTACTGTGAATTCTTATGTTGTTATATCAATTGATGTAATCAAATAATTCTAATTTTAATTGGATTAATGATGTAAAATTTTTATCATTAATAAATTCAATTTTGAAAGTTTTAAAAGTTGCTTCAGCAACAGCATTGTCATAATGACATCCTTTTTTGCTTAAAGATCGAGTTATGTTGAAAGCTAATAAAAGTTTATCAATAGTTTTATTATTGAATTCATTACCGCGATCAGTATGAAATATTTCAATATCTTTTAAACAGTGATTTGATTGCATAAATGCTTGATATACTAATGATGCATCTTTTTTAACTCCAACACTATGTCCAATAATTTCGCGGTTAAATAGGTCGATTAATAGGCAAATATAGTTTCATTTACCATTAACTTGAACATAAGTTAAATCACTAACAATAACTTCATTTTTAATTCTATTATTAAAGTTTCTATTAACAAGATTGGTTATTTGACTATCATTGACTTTATTATGATAATTTTTGAATGATAATTTAGTGTATTTTGATATTAAATTATGCTTATTCATAATTTCTTTAATTTTTCTGCGTGATAAATAAATTTCTTGGTTTGCTAGTATGACTTTTAATCTTCTAGTACCATAAACTTCTTTATTTTCTTTAAAAGCACTAATAACAGCTTGTTCATAAATATTATTTTGAATTTTATTTTTTTTCTTTAAATTAAAATAATATGTTGATTTAGAGAGTTTTAAAAAATGACACATTGTGCGAATTTTATATTTAGATTTATTATTTGCAATAATCTCTACTTTCTGCCTATTATTAGTGCTGCTTGCTTTAAAATATCAATTTCCATTCGTAACTGTTTTAATTCTTTATTTGCTTGAATTAATTGTTTTTCTAAATCTGAAAGATTATCTTTAGTTTTAAAACTACCTGAATTAGTAAATTGCTTAATTCAATTGTAAGTAGATGCTCTTGTAACATTGTATTCTTTAACAAGGCAAGATACTGATTTGCCACTTTGATATAAAGCTACTATTTGTTTTTTAAATTCATCTGAATATGAGTTAATAGTGACCATAATTATAATTCCTTTCTTTTAACTAATTTGTTCACTTGTCTATGTAATTAGTGTCCAATAAAGTGTAACCCATCCAAATATCTTGATCATTAGATTGTGTACAATCTGTAATAGATATATTTTTAGGTTTTCAATCTTTAATATTTTCTTTATTATAAATTATTTTAGCATTAATATTTTGAAGTTGATTATTAAAAAGTGGCGTGATTAATAATCATAATTTAAATCAATAATTTGGATTAAAATATTTCATATTTTTGTACTCCTTTTTAAATGTAAAAAAACTCATTTACTTTTAAAATAAAAGCAATGAGTTAAAACTTATAATTTAGTTTCTAATTATTTTTATAACAAATTTTATAATTTTTACATACAATATGATTTATTTTTGATTTAGTGCTTTAATGATTTATATTAATTTAAAAAGTTAAATATGATTGTAAATAAAAGTGCTAAAATTGAAATAAATATTGAAATAAATGATGATCAATTTCTTTTTCATCAATTAGAATTTTTATATTCATAACCTTTAGTAGTAATTTCAGTTTCAGTTTCAACATATTTTATTGTAATTTCATGGTTTCCTTTAAATAATAGTTCTTTTATTAAAGAGTCTGATGAATTTCTAAAAGTAAAACGTAATTTTTTATTTAAAGAAACTTCTTTATTTAAAGTGTCTTTATCTGTTCATCAATATCCAACATCGCTAAATTCTTCTCAATCTTTTTCAAAGGAAGAAATATTGAAATTATTTTTTTCTATTTTTGAAGTTCAAACTCTTACAACATAAATATTATTTTTTGATATTAAATTATTTTTTAAAAGAAATAAGTTTTGATTAAGTTTATTAATAAAATCATTAGTTTTTAAATTATATTCAGTGTTAATATTTATATATTTTTTACTTAAAATATAATCTCAAGCAAAATTATTCATTCCTTTTATTCAATCATCATATAATTTTTGTGTATTAACTTCTATTTTAAAAATAATAGTATTATTTTCATTATGTATTTGATAATCTGAATAATTTTCAGGTTTTAAAAAATGTAAAGGACTATCAAAATAAACACTATTTGTTGAAATAGTTTCTTTTAAAAACTTAAATTTTAATAATTCTAAATTATTTTTTTCAATATTATTTAATCTTTTTTTAATCCAATTTTTCTTTAACATTTAATTTTCCAATTTAATTATATTTATTATTTAATTGATAGCAAATCATTAAATTTTCTAATAACATGGCAATAGTCATTGGTCCAACACCACCAGGCACAGAAGTAATTGCTGAAGCGGTATTTTTCATTATTTCAAAATTAATATCACCAACAACTTTTTTTTCTTTACCTTGATAATTAATTGCTACATCAATAATAACAACATCACGTTTAACTTGACTACTATTAATAATATTATAGACACCAGTAGCACTACAAATGATATCAGCTTCTTTAGTATAAATAGTTAAGTCTTTGGTTAATTTATGAACAATGCTAACAGTTGCTCCCATATTAGTTAATGATAAAGCCAATGGTTTACCAACAATATTACTATCGTTAATGATAGTAATATTTTGTTTAGAAATGGGAATTTGATAGTGATTTAGTAATTTTAAAATACCTTTTACTGTACAAGGCAACATTGCTTTTTTATCACCTTGTAATAATCTTCCGGCATTAATATTTGTTAAACCATCAACATCTTTATTAATAGTAATGCTATTAATAATTTCTAATGTATCTAAATGTTTTGGTAGTGGTAATTGTACTAAAATTCCATCAATATTATTGTCACTATTTAATTGTTCAATTTTATTAATTATTTCTTTTTGTGTTACTGTTGTTGTTAGTGAAAATACTTGTCCATCAATACCACATTCTTGACATGCTTTAATTTTAGTTCGTACGTACATTTGTGATGCTAAATCTTCACCAATAATTATTACTGCTAGTTTAGGTTTGCGATTAGTAATAGTTATTACTTGTGATTTAATTTTTGCTTTAATTTGCTGGGCAATTATTTTACCATCTAAAATTTTTATCATATGTGTTCACCGTTTCTTAATTTATCCAATTAATACGTTTTCTTCAACTCTACTTATCGTTGGTTTTGATTTACGATCACTTCAAGCAAGAACAGTAGTTGATACTCCTAATTGTCCCACAAACATGACAAAAATTAAACTAAGTTGACTAAAAATACCTAATTTGGAATTATCAAATAATGAAAGTCCTGTTGTTCCAAAAGCACTTGAAACATCAAAAATTACTTGTGCAAAGGTCATATCAGAATTATCTGTTAAAAAAACATTTTCAATTGTGATAATCATTACTGATACAAAAACTAAAATAAAACCAAGTGTACCGACTATAAATGACATACGAACAGTTTGATTAGGAATTTTACGCTTGAATACAAAAACATCATTACGGCCACGTGCAATATTAAAAATTGTTAAAAGAATAATTGCTAAAGTTGTCGTTCTAATTCCTCCGGCAGTACTTGCTGGTGAAGAACCAATTCACATCATTAATGATTGGATCATTTGTGAGGCAAGGTGAAATTTATTTAAGTCAACTGTATAGTATCCAGCATTTCTTGTTGACATTGTATTAAAAAAAACAGCCATAATTGCATCAGATGTCGATAAATTTTTAAAAATGGGCTCTTGCCTTGACGGAGTTATGACATTACGTGAAAAATATTCAATAAACATAACACTACTAACACCCAATATCGCAACTAAAAAATATGTTATTAATGTTAGTTTAGTGAATAAACTAAATCTAAATTTTTTACCATGAGTTTTACTTTTAATTCAATGATATAAATCATAATAAACAGGAAAACCAATACCACCAATTACAAATTCAATAATAAAAATTCACTGCACAAAATAATCACTCTGAAAAGGTTCTAATGAAGTTATACCAACTATATCAAATCCAGCATTATTAACAGCAGAAATTGAGTGGAAAATTCCCGATCATAATGCTAATAGTATGTGATTATAGTAACCTGTATTATTGTTTAGACCATATTCTATTCCTGAGATAGGCACAAAATAAAAATATAAAAATAAAACAATTGCTCCTAAAAATTCAGTAATTGTCATAACAATAATACCAATTTTTAATACATCAATAGTCGTTCCTAATTTATTAGAACCACGTTCACCTTGCATTAGTAATCTTTCTCTTAAACTGGTATGTCGATTAAATACAAATAAGGATAATATTGCTAGTTTAACTGTAATTAAACCAATACCACCAAATTTAATTAAAATTAAAATAATAAATTGACCAAAGAAAGTAAAATCATTAGCAGTACTTTTTACTGTTAAACCAGTGTCAGAAAACGCACTACTAGCAGTAAAAAGGGCAGGCAAAAAGTTTCATTGTCCTTTTGTTGTGGCAATTGGTGTCATTAAAAGTATTGTTCCAACTAATAAAGTGAAAAAATATAAATTAAACATTTGTCGGGGACGGGTTTTACCAACAAAAATAATTTTAAAAATATTTTTTACACTACGATAATTAACCTTAGATAGCATCAAAAAACTCCTAAAATAACATTTTCTTTTATTATTATACTATACTATAGTCATTTCTATTAAATATTAGTTTTAAATGTAAAATACCAATATTTTAAGAATTAGTTTATAATTTAGTATAATATAACATATTTAAGTAAATATTATTTAAGGAAGAAGGATATAGATGTCTTCATCAGAAAATGATTTTTGTGTCATTGGTTTAGGTAAATTCGGAATTTCAGTTGTTAAAACTTTAGAAGAATTAGGTAAAGTTACATTAGCTATTGATAAAAGAGAAGACCGTTGTCAATTAGTTTCATCAATAGCTTCTGAAACTTTAATTTTAGATTCGACTAATCGTGATGCATTAAATGATGCTGGAATTCATAAAGTGCAAAATATTATTATTGCTATTGGTTCTGATTTAGCAGCTTCAATTGTTACTGCTGTTCATGTTTTAGCAATTCATCGTGAACACAATACATTATCATCACTTAATCTTATTGCTAAAGCTGTTGATAGTACTCACCAACTAATTTTAGAAGCAATTGGTATTACTAATATTATTTTATCTGAAACAGAAGCCGGTAAGAAAGCTGCATATCGTGCTATTTGAAAATTAGGAATAGATTTAACTACAGTTGATGAAAAGTACTCAATAGCTAATGTAATTGTTAAAAATACTAAGTTTACAAATAAAAAACTAGAAACTTTAAAAATTCCTAGCAATTATAAAATTAACTTAGTTGCAATTAAACGTCACGGTAAAGTTATTATTCCTAGTAGAAATGAAATATTAATGTTAAATGATGAACTATTATTTATTAGTTCTAATGAAAATATTAATTCTGTTTGTAATGATTTTTCAATTGGTGATACTAATAAAATATTTGAGCCTACTATTATTAAAACGGTAAAGAAAAAGCGTTCATTTTGAAATTGATTCAGAAGAAATAAGAAAAAGAAAAAACATAAAAAATTAAAGAAAAAGGAAGTTAAGAAAGAAAAAAAACACTACTAAAAAAACAAAATTAATTATAAGAAAATTGTTTTTTATTTTTAGAAATATTAATGTATTATCATTGTAATAAAAATTATATGTTTTAATCTAAATATAAGTTTTTAACCGATTGCTTTATTTTTTAAAGTAAATAGGTTTTTTTATTTTTTGAAAGGAAAATATTATGTATACAATGGAAAAAAATAAGAAAGTACTAATTAAAAAAATAGAAAAAATTTTTAAAATAATTCAAATTAATCAAAAAAATTTAAGCAAAGAAAGAATACGGAAACATAATCAAAAACCTGAGGTTGGAACTAAAAAATTAAAATATTCTCAAAGGCCTGAAGTGAAAGCAAGAAAACGAGAGTATGCTCAAAGGCCTGAAGTGAAAGCAAAAAAGCAAAAATATGCTCAAAGGCCTGAAGTGAAAGCGAGAAAACGAGAATCTTATCAAAGATGGTCCCAAAAAAATAAAGAAAAAATACGAGAATATAATCACAGATGATGTCAAAAAAATAAAGAAAAAATGAGAGAACATACTCAAAGTCCTATAGAGTGATATGATACTCAAATTTGCAAAAATTCAAAATATATTAAAACAAAATATGCGACAGTTATAGTAAAGCAAAAAGTTGATGATACGATAATGCTTTCTAACATCGTACCAATGCCAGTAACTAAAAGTAATGAAGAACAAGAAATAGTACACAAGGCAGATATATTTAACGTTAAAGATTTATCTAATGGTATTAATAACATTGAAACTAATATGTTTGAAAGACCAGAGATACCTAAAACGCCCGAGATTATTGATATTATATTAGATATATCAGAAAATAAAACATTTTCTGATATTAATGATTTCTTTGATGTTGTTAATACTAAAATTGAGATATTTGAAAGACCAGAGATACCTAAAACGCCCGAGATTATTGATATAATTTTAGACATGTCAGAAAATAAGATATTTTCTAATGTCAATGGTAAAGTAATTAGTAATAGTATTTAAAAGGAAAAAATATCAAAAGTATAAGTAAAGAATATTAATAGAATCTAATTTTGAAATAACTAGAGATGATATCTATAAATATTTAATGATTTACTAAATTAAGGGAAATTTATTTATTTAGTATTTAAAATAATAATTTTATGTAAAGGATGAAGAACAATGGACAATTATATTTATTTTTTTAGTAATAAATGAACATAATATAAAATAAAATGTTTGGATAAAAAGATACCAATTCTAAAAGGGAAATTTGATTCACTTAAAATTATTGAAGATTGAACAAATTCCTTAATCTTAGAATTAAATGATGAAATAAATAATTATTCATATAATTTTCAATTAACTACTTTAAAAGAGGTTTTTTTACCAAAAATACTTGAAGATTTTATTAATTTTAAAAAAAATAAAAGTATTAAATTTATTTATTAATAAACAAATTGAAAAAGATAATTTTTCTAAAAAACATTTAAAGAAAATTTTATTAAAAGTATTAAGGTTTAGAGTTTATTTTAATAGTAAATTGATAGAAGCAGAAAGCGATTTACTAACTTTAAATAGTAAAATAAAACTTTTATGAAAAGAGGTTTTTGATAGGGACATAAAATTTTTACAAAAACAACAGCAGAAGTTAAAACAAAAAAATATCTTGATAGAGAATCAAAAGACAAAATTAAAAGAAAATATTAAAGATATTAAAGATAAATTAGAAAAAGAATTAAAAGCTGATTATCAAAATAATAAACTTACTAATTTTAAAATTCTTTTAGAAATACCAAAAAAAGCAAATTTTAAAATAGCATCTTTAGAAAAACAAATTACTAATTTAGAAATTAAACAATATGAATTACATGTTTAAATGCAAACATTACAACAAAAAAGTAATGAATTACATGAAAAGATACAACAATTACAACAAAAAAATAATGAATCAAATTTGAATCAAAGAAATATTAATGATCAAACAATAACCATCCAATTAAATAAACCAGAATTGACAAATAAAACATTAGTTAATAATTTAACAATGTCATTACAATTTTTAAGACCAACAAATAATTTTAATTAAAATTAAGAAAGTTACTTAAAAGAATAAAAACAAATATTTTAATGGAAATGTTTAGTAATCTGTGTAACTTACAAAAATAACTATGTTTAATTAATTCTAGTAAATATAATTAAATGACTAGAAAGAGTGAGTTACAGATGGCTAAAAAAGATAACTTTAATAATAATGATCCAATATCAAAAGCAGTAGATTTATTACTAGAAAATACTGAAGATTTAACAACAGTTTTTAAACCTAGCGGTTTATATAAAGAATTAACAAAAAGATTAGTTGAAAAAATGTTGAATTCTGAAATGCAAAATTATTTAGGATATGAAAAAAATCAACATAGTACTACTGAAAATGCTCGTAATGGTACAAGTTCAAAAAAATTAATAACTCAACAAGGTAAAATTGAAATTGATGTACCAAGAGATCGCAATAGTAATTTTACTCCTGTAATAGTTCCTAAAAGGCAAAGAAGATTTGATGGTTTTGATCAACAAGTTCTTTCCTTGTATGCAAAAGGAATGACATTATCTGACATTAGAATGCAGTTGCAAGAGTTATATCATGGTGCTGATATTAGTGAAAGTGTTATTAGTCAAATTACTGATGATGTTATTGATGATGTTAAAGCATGACAAAATCGACCATTAGAAAGTATTTATCCTATTGTTTATTTTGATTGTATAGTAGTTAAAGTACGACAAGATAAACGGATTATTAACAAATCAGTTTATATAGCATTAGGAGTTGATTTAGAAGGCAAAAAAGATGTTTTAGGATTATGAATTAGTGAAAATGAAGGTTCTAAGTTTTGATTATCTAATTTCACAGAAATGAAAAATCGTGGCTTAAATGATATTCTTATTGCTTGTAGTGATAATTTAACAGGCATGTCAGAAGCAATACAATCAGTTTATCCTAAAACAGAACATCAATTATGCATTGTTCATCAAATTAGAAATAGTTTAAAATATGTTTCATACAAACATCGAAAATGTCTAGTTGCAGATTTAAAACCAATTTATAGTGCATGTAGTGAAGAACAAGCAATGCAAGCTTTAGAATCGTTTGAAAGTAAATGAAATAAACAATATCCTCAAATTACTAAATCTTGATATAAAAATTGAGATAATTTAATGGTTTTTATTAGTTATCCAGTAGAAATCAAAAGAGTGATTTATACTACAAATGCTATTGAATCTGTTAATAGTCAATTACGAAAAATCATCAGAAATAAAAAAGTTTTTCCTAATGATATGGCAGTTTTCAAAATATTTTACTTGGCAATTGAAAATATAACAAAAAAATGAACATTGCCTATTCAAAATTGAAATACAGCAATTGCTCATTTTATGATAAAATTTGAAGACAGAATTAATCTAAATTAGTAACTTTGTAAAACAAAGATACACAGATTATTAAAAAGCCTCTGTGCGAATTTTATATTTAGATTTATTATTTGCAATAATCTCTACTTTCTGCCTATTATTAGTGCTGCTTGCTTTAAAATATCAATTTCCATTCGTAACTGTTTTAATTCTTTATTTGCTTGAATTAATTGTTTTTCTAAATCTGAAAGATTATCTTTAGTTTTAAAACTACCTGAATTAGTAAATTGCTTAATTCAATTGTAAGTAGCTGCTCTTGTAACATTGTATTCTTTAACAAGGCAAGATACTGATTTGCCACTTTGATATAAAGCTACTATTTGTTTTTTAAATTCATCTGAATATGAGTTAATAGTGACCATAATTATAATTCCTTTCTTTTAACTAATTTGTTCACTTGTCTATGTAATTAGTGTCCAATAAAGTGTAACCCATCCAGTAACCCATCCAAAATGTTCAATGAGATTATTAGTATTTTGTACTGGTAAAAAGAAGAATGGAAAATTAATTAATAAAAGAGCTGTATGTAAAATTAGAGTATCAAAAACAGAAATTGGTGCTGAAAAAACTGCCAAATTAATTGAAAAATATGGTAATTTATTTTTTGAAAATTTTGACCAAGCAAATTTAATAGTTTGTGGAGATAGTGCAAAATGAATTAGAAAAACTGCTACAATTTTAAATGCTAAATTTATTTTAGATAAATTCCATGCTTTTCATGTTTTATTTCTTGGCATAATGGCTGGAAGAAGAAAAAATAAAATTGCTAAATTACACTATCAAAATGCAATAAATTTATTTTCCAAAGGTCAATATTATGAATTAATTGATTTTTTACAATCATTGACTTTACAATATAAAAAATTAAAAGTTGGTTATTTTGTTAATGCAAAAGATGGCGTATTAAATCAAGCATTAGTTGAAAATATTGGTTGCTTTACTGAAACTAATATTAAACAAATTTTAAAGCATATGATTGGTGATAGAACTTATAACATTGATATGTATACCAAAATGGTTAATTTTAAATGTTATCAAATAAATACAGCAATACAATTATTATAAATTAACCATTTCAATTTAAAGATAACTAAAAATAAAATAAAACTTATTAAAGTAAAATTTAATAAGAATTTTTGAGTTATAAAAGTAAGTATTATTGTTGACTAATATTTTACAAGTGTTAAGATTAACATACAATTGCATATTGATTCTCGTCTAATCTTATAATTTAAAGACAAATTTGAATATTATCGACAACATCGGTACGCTCCCAATAAATAGAGATAGGAAAAAGACATGAAATTAAAAAAGAAGTATTCGTTTTGAGTAATATTAATGATGGCAATTTCTGCCACAGTTGGATCATCAGTACTAATTTCATTTGGACAAGTAGCATTTCAAAGTGGATTTAATCCGATTTTAATGATATGTGCCTGAATTTTAGGCGGTATTTTAATTTTGCCAGAAATGTTATTACTAGCAGAAACTGCTATTTCTTTTCCGGGAAATGGAAGTGCTTATTATTGATTAAAAAAAGCAAATTGAATGGCTTGTTCGTTTTGATTGGGATGGATTTTAGTTTTAATGGTTAGTGCTACTGCCGTTGCTTCTGCTACTTTAGCATTAGGTAATATTATCGGTACTTTAGCTCATATTACTAACCAATGGTTGATAAAATCATTTGGAATTTTAATTTTATTTGCATTAGCTATAGTCCAAATATTTATTAAAAATAGTTCTGGAAAAACACAAATTATTTTTACAATTTTAAAAGGATTACCAATTACTTTTGTTTTATTTATTGCTATGATTTATGGAAATACAGATAGTTTTAATAGTGAAATAGTTCAAAAAGATTTATCAAAAATTTTTCTTGCAACTTATGTTTTATTACCAGCTACAACAATGACACTATTTGCCTATTCAGGAATTGAAGCAATAACTTATGTTACTGAAGAAGTAGAAAATCCAAGAAAAAATGTACTTTGAGCTTTAATTATTGCAACAGGACTAATTATTTTTTTATATTTAATACTATTAATTGCTTTGTTAACTATTAATGAACCACTTTTATGATTAGATGAAAATAAAGGATTTAGTAACGTTTGATATTATGCTATTATCAATAATCCTAATATTCCTCGCGTTTTAGCTTATATTTTTTCAGGACTAGCAATTTTATTATTTGTTGGTTCACTAAATGCATTTCTGCTTTATCAATCACGTTTAATTTTTAAAATGAGTGAAGAAAAAGATTTGTTTAAATTTTTTCAAAAAACAACTAAAAGAACTAATATGCCATGAGCTGCTATGCTACTATTAATATTTGCTGCTTTAATTTATATTTTATGAAATCAATTGTATGAAGTAACTAATTACTTTATTATTGCTATTAGTTTTTTAAAATTAATTGTTAATTCAGTCATTATCTTTTTAAGGCGCAAACATCCAGACTATCAAAAGATTTTTAATAATTTTTGATTTTATTTTTTCATTATTATTGGTTATTTAGGAGCAATAATTGCTATTGTTGGATCATTTTTAGCAATGTATTATTATGGTACACAAAATAATAATATTTGAGCATTATGAAATTCACTAATTTTAATTGCTGTTATGTTAGCAGGATATCCTGTTTACTATATTAAAAATTATGTAGTTAAAATTGTTAACAATTTTAAAAATCAAAAAAAAGATAATCAATCATAAAAAAATAATCTTATACCTTATTTACTTTCTTGTGCTAATAAAAAATTTTTAATATGGGCACCATAAAGATAATTAACAATATTCTTATTTTTATTAACAACTCGATGACAAGGAACAATAATTGCTAATGGATTTTTACTTAAAGCCGAACCCACTGCCCTACTTGCTTTTGGATAACCTATTTTTTGCGCTAATTCTTGATAAGTTAAAGTTGTCCCAAATTGAATAGTACAAGTTTTACTCCATACTAATTCTTGAAAAGGAGTTCCTTTTAAAGCTATTGGTAAGTTAAAATCACTTAATTTTTTATCAAAATACATTGCTAGTTGTTTTAAACAATTAACTACCACTATATTACTACTATCCTTAGCAACTTGACGAGTATTAACGAAACTAACTTTTACTACTTGTTCTGCAACTACTATGATTTCAATTAAACCTATTTTAGTAGTTAAATAACCATATTTTTTCATATTTTTTATTACCCCTTTATTTTATTTAAACTATTACTTTCTTTTACAAGTTTTTGTAATATTTTATTATCAAAATTTTGTTTTAACAAATCTGAATTTTCAATAATCTTTTCAATAGATCAATCTCATCACTTTATATTTTGTAATTTTTGAACTATTTTTTTAGAAAAACGATATTTTATAATTTTAGCAGGATTACCACCAACAATAGCATAAGGAGGCACATTTTTTGTAACTACACTTTTAGCTGCAATTACTGCCCCATTACCAATAGTTAGCCCTCTTAAGATTGCCACATCATGACCAATTCAAACATCATTTTCTATCGCTGTTGGTGATTTAATCGGAAATTTATCTAATTTATCTTTTTCTGTAACTTCTGATAAATTTAATGATTTATAAAATAATGGTAAAGGAAATGTTGAAACTACACAATAATTATGATTGCCACCATTCATTATAAATAAAACACCTTGTGCAATTGAACAAAATTTACCAATAATTAATTCATCATTTATCATATTTGGAAAATGATAAATTATATTTTTATTTTAAAAATCAATAGCTGCTTGCTCACCATTAAAATCATGATAATAAGTATAATCACCAATAAAAATTTTAGGTTTAGTAATATAATTTTTTATTAAAAATATTATTGGTATATGAGGATTAATTTTAGTATTTGGACTTATCAAAATACCTTTTTGTGCTTTATCGGTCAACTTATTTTACTCCTTTATTTTTCACTTTCAATACTCAAAATTAAATCACGAAGTGAAGCTGCCTTTTCAAAATTTAAATCTTTAGCTGCTTGTAACATTTCAACTCTTAAATCAGCAATTATCTTTGTTTTAGCAGCTATTTTTGTTTTACCTTTACTTGAATTTAAAATTTTTAAATCAACATCTAATTCTCTAGTACTTACGATTTCACTCAACGGTTTTTTAACAGTAACTGGTACTATATTATGTTTTTTATTATAAGCAAGTTGAATTTCTCTTCTTCTTTGCGTTTCTTCAATTGCTTGTGTCATTGCCTCTGTCTTAATATCTCCATATAGTATAACATGACCATTAACATTTCGTGCTGCGCGACCAATAGTTTGGATTAATGATTTAGTATTACGTAAAAAACCAGATTTATCAGCATCCAAAATACAGATTAATGACACTTCTGGTACGTCTAATCCTTCACGTAATAAATTAATACCAACAATAACATCAAAAACACCTTTTCTTAAATCTAACAAAACTTTAGTACGTTCTAATGTTTTTAATTCATTATGAATATAAGCAACTTTAATTTTTTGTTCTTGTAAAAAATTTGATAATTCTTCTGCTATTCTAATTGTTAAAGTAGTAATAAATACTCTTTCATTATTTTTTGTTCGTAATTTTATTTGATTAATAATATCTTCCATTTGATTTTTAGTTGGTTTAATTTCAATTGTTGGATCTAATAAACCTGTGGGACGAATAATTTGTTGAACTGGTACATTAAAAGGCTCAACTTCATTTTTAATTAATGCTAATTCATAATCAGCAGGAGTTGCTGAAGTATAAATAACTTGCTTTAACTTATTAGAAAATTCATTAAAATTTAAAGGACGATTATCCAAAGCACTAGGTAAACGAAAGCCATATTTTACTAATGTTTCTTTTCTGCTACGATCAGTATTATACATTCCTCTAATTTGCGGTAATGTCATATGAGATTCATCAATAATTGTTAAAAAATCATCTGGAAAAAAATCAATTAAAGTATATGGTGCTGAACCCACTTCTCTATTTTCTAAATGACGAGAATAATTTTCAATACCACTACAAATACCAAATTCTTTTAAGGATTCTAGATCATGTTCTGTTCTTTGTTCTAATCTTTGCGCTTCTACTAACATATTATTTTTTCTTAGTTGTGCTAATGTTATTTTTAACTCTTCAGTAATTTTAATAATTGCCTGATCAACACGATTTTTACTAGTAATATAATTTTGCGCAGGAAAAATTGTAATAAAGGGAAAACGCTCTAAAACATTAGCACCTAATGTATCAATACGTACTATTTCTTCAATTTCATCACCAAATAAACTAATTCTTAAATAAAATTGATCATTTCAAGATGGAGCTAACTTTATTAAATCACCTTTTGCACTAAAACTACCCGGTTCTAATGTAATATCATTACGTACATATCCATTTTTAATTAGTCTTAATAATAAATCTTTTCTATTAATTTTTTGTCCTTTTCTCAATTCAAAAAAGTTATCTTTATATGCTGTTGGTTCTTGTTCACCATAAATTGCTGCTACCGATGCCACAACAATAACATCTTTACTAATAGATAAACCATTTAAAGCACTTAATCTTAACATTTCAATTTCTTGATTTTGTTTAGAATTTTTATCAATATAAGTATCGGTTTTTGGTAAATATGCCTCAGGTTGATAAAAATCAAAATATGAGACAAAATATTCAACGCGATTTTCAGAAAAAAAAGTTTTCAATTCTCCATATAATTGCATAGCTAATGTTTTATTATGTACTAAAATTAAAGTTGGTTTTTGCACTTGCGCAATAACATTGGCCATTGTAAAAGTTTTACCCGTGCCAGTGGCTCCCAATAATACTTGGTATTTAATATTATTTTTAATAGCTACTACTAATTTACTAATTGCTTCGGGTTGATCACCTGTTGGTTTATAAGGTGCTTTTAATTTAAACATAACTTTATATTCCTTTAAAACTTCTATATACAATACCATATTATTTTAAATAAAATAATAATAAAACTTTTATATAATTAAAATTATTATAAAACAATATAAATACTATACTTATTTTTTGATTTTTATAAGTATAAAAAATTATAATAAATTTCTTAAAAAATTTAAAGTTTAGTATCAAATAAATCCAATGTTTAAAATTGAGTTATTATCTTTTATATTTTATTTTACTTAAAATATAGTAAAATTTTAGCCAGATAATTAAAATAATTTTTATATAAAGTAAAGAAACTAAATAAGGGGGGATGATTATGAAAAAACTATTAACAACAGTAAGTCTTTTAACATTTGCAACAACCATAGGAAACTTAAATTCTATTTTAAGCACCGAAATTAAAACTACAAATATTGGAATGGCAACCCTTTTTAGGACTATTTTTTGGTAGACATTTGTTTTTGATAACTAACTGGAGTTAGGTAGTTTAGAGTACTGTGAATTCTTATGTTGTTATATCAATTGATGTAATCAAATAATTCTAATTTTAATTGGATTAATGATGTAAAATTTTTATCATTAATAAATTCAATTTTGAAAGTTTTAAAAGTTGCTTCAGCAACAGCATTGTCATAAGGACATCCTTTTTTGCTTAAAGATCGAGTTATGTTGAAAGCTAATAAAAGTTTATCAATAGTTTTATTATTGAATTCATTACCGCGATCAGTATGAAATATTTCAATATCTTTTAAACAGTGATTTGATTGCATAAATGCTTGATATACTAATGATGCATCTTTTTTAACTCCAACACTATGTCCAATAATTTCGCGGTTAAATAGGTCGATTAATAGGCAAATATAGTTTCATTTACCATTAACTTGAACATAAGTTAAATCACTAACAATAACTTCATTTTTAATTCTATTATTAAAGTTTCTATTAACAAGATTGGTTATTTGACTATCATTGACTTTATTATGATAATTTTTGAATGATAATTTAGTGTATTTTGATATTAAATTATGCTTATTCATAATTTCTTTAATTTTTCTGCGTGATAAATAAATTTCTTGGTTTGCTAGTATGACTTTTAATCTTCTAGTACCATAAACTTCTTTATTTTCTTTAAAAGCACTAATAACAGCTTGTTCATAAATATTATTTTGAATTTTATTTTTTTTCTTTAAATTAAAATAATATGTTGATTTAGAGAGTTTTAAAAAATGACACATTGTGCGAATTTTATATTTAGATTTATTATTTGCAATAATCTCTACTTTCTGCCTATTATTAGTGCTGCTTGCTTTAAAATATCAATTTCCATTCGTAACTGTTTTAATTCTTTATTTGCTTGAATTAATTGTTTTTCTAAATCTGAAAGATTATCTTTAGTTTTAAAACTACCTGAATTAGTAAATTGCTTAATTCAATTGTAAGTAGCTGCTCTTGTAACATTGTATTCTTTAACAAGGCAAGATACTGATTTGCCACTTTGATATAAAGCTACTATTTGTTTTTTAAATTCATCTGAATATGAGTTAATAGTGACCATAATTATAATTCCTTTCTTTTAACTAATTTGTTCACTTGTCTATGTAATTAGTGTCCAATAAAGTGTAACCCATCCATATTTTAAATAATGAACCAATAAAATATGATGGTGAAGATAAAATTATTACTAACTATGAATTTCAATATGAACTTGCTATATTGTATATATACATTAATAGTAGTACTTTAGATAGTTGATTTAAACTTTTTTCTTTAAATGACCTTGAAAAATTAAGAGAAAAAATATACTATGATACTTCATCTTTTCCTTATCAAGGTAATGGATGAGAAAAGATTAGCATATATGAATTAACTGAAAAGTTAATAAATAATTTTTCGTCTTTAATTAATATACGTGGATATAATACGTATGGAATTATAGTAACTTATCATGAAGCACCTAAGGAATTATTTTTTTTAGCACCACAATTTTCACCAAATACTCACGATAAAAATATAATAGAAAAATATTATAAATTTTTATAACATGATACTTTAAAAATTGCAATAAGTCGATATGAATGACAAAAAATTTTAAATACTAATAAAAATAAAACTGAAATTTTTAATATTATTTCTAGATTTCCCGAATGAGATGCAAGTGGTTGAAAAGGTTATATTTCAAACGAAGATTTATATACTTTATCTGAAAAAATTATTGAGAATTTTAATCAATTAAAAACTAAATTCGAAAATAGTAATACAGGATGAAAAGTAGTCACTAACACTACTGGCTCATGAACAGAACTTGAACAATAATAAAATATACTTACAAAAAAATAATGAAAAGAAAGAGAGAAAAAATATAATGTTTAAAAAATTTAAAGAAATTTTCAAAAAGAAAAAATGACATTGTGATTATTGTAAAGAAAATTATCCTCTACTTTGTCCAATCAAAGGATTAGAAAAAGATGGAGAAGATTTTGAAAAAAAACCAAAAGATTAATTTTATACTTTAAATAAAAATAGGCAAATGCCTATTTTTATTTTTTTCTGTTTATAAATTGATATAAATTAATAAATTCTTTACTAATTTCAATCATCATTTGTGTTGTTAACAAATGATCTTCAGAATGCATAAACAATACTGAAAAAGGTAATTGATAACCTTTACCTTCTTCAACAATGACGCTCATATGTGATTGCAAAGCTTTAGTAATATTATCATTTGCTTCATCAATCATTTTTAATGCTGTTTCAAATTGTGCTTCCTTAGCGAGAGTAATTGCTTCTATTGCTAAAGATTTTGCTTTTCCAGCAGAAGAAATTATTTCAAGTGAAATTTTTTCAAAATCAATATTACTACTTTTCTCTTTTTCTTTAATGCTCATAGTATTATTTTTTAATTTCTAATAAACTCATTGCTAATTCTAACGTTTCTTTACCTTGAACCATCGCATAAACTGCTGCTGGAATAACATTAAGAGCAGCATTTCCAATAATATTAGTAAAATCATTTTTCATATAACTTACTTGTGGTCCTAATAAAACAACATCCCATTTTTCACCTTTAGCAAAAGATGCTTTTGCTTCAGTAGCACCTAATGCTTTCACTTCATAATCTAAATTTAACTCTTTAATATACTCTTTCATATTTGCTTCTAGTCTTAAAGTGCTCATACCAGCTGAACACGTAAGTAATATCTTTATCATCTATTTTCCTCCTAATAAACAAAAATCAAATATACATAACTAAGAATATTATACATTGATATTTTTAAATTTGAATTTTAATGGTTTTAAAAAAATATAACTTTTAACTAAAGATTAAAAATATATTACTAATATATATTGTAACTTTGATAACTATTGTGTAAAATTCATAATACTATCTAAAAATAAAGGGACTGATTATATGAAAGGCAAAAAGAAAAAAAACATAACTACATGAGGATTTATTATGTCAGTACTAGGTGCTGCTGTAGGATTAGGAAGTATTTGGGGATTTCCAAATCAAATGAATAAACATGGTGGTATCTTTTTAATTCCATTCTTTATTGCACTAATTGTCTGTGCTTTACCAATTTTATTAATTGAAATCAATTTAGGTAATAAATATCGTAAAAATCATGTTGAAATTTTTAAAGATTTAGCAAAAACTCCCGGGACTTTCTTTGGATTTTTACAAACTGCAGTTGTTTGAATAATGGGTGTATTTTATAGTGTTCTTGTCGCTTGATCATTATTGGCAATAGTTATGTCTTTTCTTCCTAGTTTAAATCAACAAGGATTTTTCTTAAATAAATTAATTGGTCAAACTTCCAACGATGTACCACAAAGTTTTAGTCAATTGGGTAATATTAGTATTTGAGTTTTAATTAGTTTAATTATGGTTTGAATTATTACTGGTGTTATTTTGTTGGGTGGCGTTGTTAAAGGGATTGATTTAGCAAATAAAATTTTTATTCCTAGTCTATTTATCATGATTTTAATGATGATGATTTACGTTTTAACTTTGCCTGGTGCTCTAGATGGTTTAAAAACAATGTTTAGTTTTAATAGTGAAAAAATATTAACTAGTAGCATTTGAACTGATGCTTTTGGACAAGCCTTCTTTATGCTTTCAACTTGTACAGGTGTTATTATTATTTTTTCAAGTCATGCGCCAATTGGTACTAGTAATACTAATAAAGGTTTAATTATTATGGTTGGTACTGTTATTGTTGCTTTATTAACAACATGTACTGTTTTTGGAGGAATTGGTGCAATTGCATATAATCAGCATAAAACTATTGATGAAGTATTTATTTCGGGTCCAACTTTAATTTTTCAAGTTTTTCCACAAGTTTTTGCAATCATTACTGAGCAAACACATCTTCCATTTTTAAGTCACACTTTAGCTTTCCTTTTCTTTTTATCAGTATTTTTTGCTGGTATATCTTCATTAATAGCAATAGCTGAAGCCGTTGTTAATCCTCTAATTAGTTGTTATGGTATTAAACGTTATCAAGCATTATTAATAATGATTATTAGTAGTTTTATGCTTGGTTTAATATTCTGCTTTAATAATAGTAGTCCTTTAATTGATGGGCTCGCAATATGAGTTACTGGTATTTGACAAATGATTATTGGTATTTGTGAATTAATTGGTGTTATCCTTATTTGAAAATGTTATGATAGTTTAAAAGAATTTAATAATCAATATTCATGAGTTAAATGAAATAAAGGTTTCAAATATTTATGTTTAATCCTTATTCCAACAATTATTTTAATTAACTTGGTCTTTGCTTTATATCAATTAATTAATAATATAATTAGTAATCCTTTTATATTTCTAACTATTGGCTTGATGCTAGGAGCTATTACTGTTTTATTATTTACTTTAATTTTTACTTTCTGAAATAATATTAAAATCTATTTTATAAAAATTAATAATACACTATTTAAACAAAAAACAAAAACTGAAATTATTAAAGTCGACACTGAATAAAAATTAATATAACTGCTAATTTAAATAGATAATTTTTCATTAAATAGTCATATTAAAATGTCTTATATAATAAAATATGCTATATAAAATCCAAGCACAATAATAATTAAAATGAATTCAATAATAAAATATTTTATTATTTACTCAGTTATAAGATAAGAATACAACAAAGTCATTATTTAATCCAATAATATTATTAATAAAGTTATTTAGGTAACTTTATTTTATTCATTATCAATTTCTTTGTTTTCTATTAAAATAATATTATTAGTAACTTCTTCATTATCAATTTCAATAATATTTTTTTTATCTAATTTATAATATTTATTAATAATACGTTGTATTTGTTTAATCTTATTTTCAGATCTATTAATATATGATTTATTAAACGTATATTTATTATATCTCAAATCTATTATTGCAGTCTTTACCTCATTTTTCATTTGTTGATATAAATTACCATTTTTAAAAACATAATTTATATCATTTTTATTCAATAAAAAATATTTTATTTCTTTTTCAATTGCATTATTAACTGCATCTACTCTAGAACTACTATCAATTGAAGTAACTACACAAACTATAATAACTCCTATAATAATAACTATTATAGGCAAACCTATAATCATAAACATTAAATCATTATTATTCATTTCAGTATTATACATTTTTTAATTCACTTTCAATCTTTAATTTTTACTTTTCTCTTTTAATTTATTTTTTATTCTTTTTCAAGATTTAAACTATGGATATTGTTTATTATATATAACCATATAATCAATTAAAGTACTAATAATATTTAAAAAATTGTCAATATAATTATCACTACTAAACACATACAAAATAAAATTACTCAAATATCATTTTTTACTCCTTATATTAATAATATTTTAATTTATATATATTGTATATTTTTTAAAAAAATAATTAAAAATTACTAATAGTTCACATCATAATAATATTTATTAAAATGGTTAGTAAGTAGTAACAAACACCCCTATAGTATGATATTATTTTTATACAATCACTCAACCAATAAATTTAAAATAGAAAAGTTAGGAGTTTAAAATTATGAAAGATTTTAAAAATATTAAAATTAAACAAATTAAAAATAGTAATAATAATAAAATTGGTATCTTATTAGGTACTCTAATTTTATTGTTATTAATAACTTTTAGTTTATTACGACTACTACCAATTGGTAAATTTTTAGACGACTTTATATTTTCTTTTTTATTTGGATGAAGCAAATATTTAATTTATATATTATTATATATATCTTTAATTCCACTTTGTTTTAATTATTATTTTAAATTTAAAGCTTCATTTGTTTGAGCAATAATTACTACTATTATATGCTGCGTTTGAACAATTGAAACTATTACTATTATTAGTCGTTATAATAATATTTGATTTAATAATAAATTTCATATTAATTTAATTAATGATTATTATCAATCTTGATGAAATTCAACTATTTTTAATAACTATCACGGATTTTTCAAATCACCTATTTCCTTTAATAATTGAACTATTGATAGTTTCTTTCCTTCTTATCTTGTTGGTGGATTAATTGGTAATACTATACTAGAATTTTTATGTTACACAACTTTTTTTGTTAATTTTATATTAAATATATTAATGATTATTATTTGTTTTAGTTGATTATTTTTTAACCGTCCCTTAATTTTATTTATCACTATTTCAAATCATATCAAAGAAACAATTTTAGATTTTAAAGTTAAGCGAAAAGAGCAAAAAATTAATAAATTAGAAAAAGCAAAAGAAAAACAAAAAAAACTTACTTTGGCACAAAATAATACTATCAAAATCAATAATCTAAAAAAAGAACTAAAAATAAATAAACAACAAGCAAAAAACAATAATAAGCAATCTAAATTAGAAACTAAACAATTTACAAAAGAAAATTTAGCAAACAATAAAGTAAAAAACGAAAAAATAAACTTTGATATAGAAACCAATAAGGAATTATTACAAGAAAATAACAAAATTAATAATCAAAAATTAGAAAATAATGAAACAAAAATTAAAGAGCAAAACAAAATTATTAATCAAAATGAAAAACAAAATAACAATCAAGAAAAAACAAAATTTTTTCTTCCTGAACAAACTATAATTAATCAAAAATATATTTTACCAACATTAAAATTAACTAAAAAATCAGATAATCTAATAAAAAAGCAAGAAGAAAATGAAAAATATGCTTTAGAAAATAAAGAAAAAATTAATCAGTTATTTAAAGAATTTTCTGTTCAAGGAAAAGTAAATGATTTTACTATTGGTACAACAGTAACAAAATACGAGGTTTCAATCACTTCAGGAATGAAAATTAACAAAATTACTAACTTAGAAGAAGAACTAAAACTAGTTTTAGCAAATAATAATATTAGAATCGAAGCACCAATAGCTGGTAAATCAATGATTGGAATTGAAGTTAGTAATAAAAATATTGTTCCAATTAATATGCAAGAACAATTTGAAAATATAAGCGAAAAATATAAAAATAAAAAATTATTAATTAGTATTGGTAGAAATACTACTGGTGATTACATCTTTCATTCATTAAAAGAAATGCCCCACTTATTAATTGCTGGTAATACTGGTTCAGGAAAATCCGTTTTTATTAATGATTTACTAATTTCTTTGCTCTTACAATACAAACCTCATGAAATAAAACTAATATTAATCGATCCTAAATGAGTAGAATTAGCAATTTATAATGATATCCCACATTTAATTATTCCAGTAATTAATGAAGCAAACAAAACACCAGCAGCATTACAAGTAGTAATTTTAGAAATGATGCGTCGATACCAACTATTTGCAAAAAATGGAAATCGTGATATTGAAAGTTATAATAAAAAAATAAGTCAAGAAATTGATAAATTACCTTATTATATTATTGTTATTGATGAATTAGCAGATTTAATGGTACAAGCAAGCAAGCAAGTTGAAGAAGGAATCATGCGAATTACACAAATGGGTCGAGCGGCAGGAATTCATTTAGTAATAGCAACACAAAGACCATCAGTAGATGTAATTACTGGCGTAATTAAAAATAATATTCCAGCAAGAATTGCTTTTAAAGTTGCATCTTGAATTGATTCAAAAACAATCCTTGATACTGCTGGAACAGAAAAATTATTAGGTAAAGGCGATATGTTATTTTTAGCTCTAGGACAAAATAATATCAATCGCTTACAAGCACCATGAATTAGTGATGAAGATGTTTCGGAATTAATAAAGTTTATTAAAGAACAATCTTCGGTTAAATATGATAATAATTTTATTGAAAAAATAAAAGAAATTAAAGATTCAAAAAAATAAAATAAGTTTTCTGTTAATTAACAGAAAACTTATTTTCATATTCCAAATGTAAAATAATTATTTTATTATTGAGGTAATTTTATATCTTCATAAATGGGAAATTTATTTAAAAGTATATCAACTTTTTTTCTTAATTCATGTAAACCATCATCATTAATACCCTTAGGTAATTTTCAAGCACTAATAATAATCTTTCCTAATTCAATAAACTGCTCTTCTTTAAAACCTCTCGTTGTCATTGCTGGACTACCAAAACGAACACCACTAGTAATAACAGCTGGTAAAGGATCAAAGGGAACACCATTCTTATTAGCAACAATATTAATCTTTTCTAAAATATCAACAGCTTCTTTACCATTTAAACCGTTAATATTAGTAACATTAACAGTTAATAAATGATTATCAGTTCCACCCGCCACTACATGAAATTTTTCATCAAGAAAAGTTTTTGCTAATGCTTGCGCATTTTTAATTACTTGCATTTGATAAGTTTTAAATTCTGGTGTTAATGCTTCATAAAAAGCTTGTGCTTTTGCTGCAATAATATGTTCCAATGGTCCACCTTGATTACCAGGAAATACCGCACTATCAATTTTCTTTTTTAATTCTTCAGTGCAAAGAATAGCACCACCACGTGGTCCTCTTAATGTTTTATGAGTTGTTGTTGTTGTAATATCAGCATAACAAATAGGATTTTGATGTAATCCAGCAGCAATTAATCCAGCAATATGCGCCATATCAACCATTAAATATGCTCCAACAGTATCAGCAATTTTACGAAACTTTGATCAATCAATAAGTATTGAATAAGCACTAGCTCCTGCTACAATAATTTTTGGTTTACATTCTTTAGCAATTTTTAAAATTTCATCATAATCTAAATATTCATCCTTTTTACTTACACCATAATTAACACCGTGATAAATTTTACCAGAAAAATTAATTTTATAACCATGAGTTAAATGACCACCGGCATCAAGTTCCATACCAAGAATAGTATCACCTGGACGTAATATAGCAGCATATGCTTCAGCATTAGCTTGACTACCAGAATGAGGTTGTACATTAGCATGAAAATTACCTTTTTTACATTGACCTGGTTTATGACTACAATTAAATAATTGTTTAAAACGCTCTATTGCCAAATTTTCAATTTTATCAACATTTTCGCAACCATTATAATATCTTCTGCCCGGATAACCTTCTGCATACTTATTAGTTAATATTGTTCCAGCGAGTGTAAGTACAGCTGGTGATACATAGTTTTCTGAAGCTATTAATTCAATATGATTTTGTTGACGTTGTCATTCATCTTTCACAATTTTTTTTAATTCTGGGTCAAGACCTTTATTAAAAGATTTATCCATTTTTAAACATCCTCTCTTTAATAATTTAATAGTAAAATTATTTTAGTTTTGCAACTCTTAATTGATGTCTTTTTTCATCACTTGTTTTAGTATTTAAAAATAATTTCACAAGTTCTACTGCTTTATAATCAGAAATAATTCTAGCACCTAGTGCTAAAACATTAGCGTCATTATGAAGTCTTGCCAATCTTACTGTTTCTTCCTCATAGCAAAGAGCACAACGAACACCATTAATACGATTGGTAGCAATGCTAATACCAATACCAGTACCACAAATTACAATACCAAAATCTGCTTTTTTACTAACAATAGCATTTGCAACATTAAAACCAAAATTAGGATAATCAACAGGTTCACTGCTATTTGTTCCTAAATCTAAAATTTGATAGCCTTCTGTATGTAAAAATTTAATAATTGGTTGTTTAAATTCATAAGCGGTATGATCATTACCAATAGCAATTACTAAACCATTAGTTTTCAACTTTATCACTTCCTTAGTTTAAATATTAGTTTTATTATACCTATTAATTTTAAAATTAATATATTTTCTTTTTAAAATAATTTTTATTACAAAAAGAAAAATATTTTTTTCCTATAATAATCAATTTTAATCATTATTGCTATTAATAAATATGTTAAAATACTGCTAAAAGAAAGGTGAGATTCTTATTATGAAAATTAAAAAAATGATCGGAAATAAGTATGCATTAATTATTGAAAAAGATGAAATGATTATTAAAACTTTAGAGCAATTTGCTATTAAAGAAAACATAGGAATGGCACAATTCCAAATGATTGGTGCTATTACTAATGTCACTTTAGGCTACATTCCTAAAAAAAGTACTGATTATGTAAAAAAAACTTTTCTTGAACAATATGAATTGTTATCAACAATTGGAACAATCATTTGAGATGAAAAAGATAGAAATAAACCAATTATTCATTGTCATACTACTTTTGGTGATGATAATTTTAACGTAATTGGTGGTCATATGTTAGACGCGAAAGTTGCTATTAAGGCCGAAGTAATAATTGATATTTTAAGTAATGAAAAAATATCAAAAGTTATTGATAATAAAAGTAATTTTCATATTTGAAATTTATCTTAATTTAAGGAAAATTATTTAAAAATGGTCATATTATTACTAATATGACCATTTTTTTAAGATTTTCCTAATGAACCAAATTCTGTTAATAATTCTTTAGCTTTAAGTTTAATTGCTTCCATTCCTGGCTTAAAAATTTTTCTAGGATCAAACCCTTTATCTTCATTAAGTTTTCCTTCCGTAACATATTTTTCAATAGCTGCGGCGAATACTTCTTGTAATTCAGTATTAACATTAATTTTACTAATTCCTAAATTAATAGCTTTTTTAACCTGATCTTTTGGAATTCCAGAACCACCATGTAATACCATTGGCTTATTTGAAGCTACTGATAAATTTTTTAACACATCAAAATTTAAACCATCTCAATTTTTAGGATACTTTCCATGAATATTATTTATTCCGGCTGCTAAAAAGTCCATTCCTAAAGCTGCTAATGATTTACAATCTTCCTCACTAGCAATCTCACCACTACCAATAACTCCATCTTCTTCACCACCAATAGTACCTGCTTCTGCTTCAACAGATGCATTTTTTTTCTTAGCATAAGTAACTACTTCTTTGGTACCTTTTATATTTTCATTAAAATCTAAATGAGAACCATCAAACATAACTGAACTAAAACCAGCATCTAATGCTTTCTTACAAGAATCTATTGATTGACCATGATCTAAATGTAATGCCACTGGAATAGTAATATTTAAATCATTCAATAACGCTAAAGTCATACTAACAACTGTGTTAAATCCACCCATGTATTTAATAGCACCTTCTGAAACACCTAAAATAACAGATGATTTAGTTTCTTGTGCAACTTCAAGAATAGATCTTGTTCATTCTAAATTATTAATATTAAAGTGAGCAACGGCATATTTACCTGCTTTTGCTTTATCAATCATATTTTTTGCACTAACAAATTTATTCATTTCTTTTCCTTCTTTCTTAAAATATTATAACCTTATATTATATATTTTCATAAAAAATCTAGTTGCATATATATTTTGAGAATATACAATTCATAAAAATTATAACAATTTTAAAATTAAATTTTCTTACTTAATCATTATTTTTTAATAATACTTTTAATTAATCCTAAAAATAAAGGATTTGGTTTATTAATTCTTGATGTGAATTCAGGATGAAACTGACTTGCAATAAAGAATGGATGTACTTCTTTTGGCAACTCAATCACTTCTACCAAATCTTCTTTATTATATATACCACTAAAAATTAATCCATTTTTTGCAAGTAATGTTTTATAACTATTATTAAATTCATAACGATGACGATGACGTTCAATAATAATAGTTTGTTTATAAAGAGATTTTGCTAATGAATCATTAATTAAAGTGGTTGGATAATTACCCAATCTTAAAGTTCCCCCAATTTGATCATTTTTATTTTTACCACGTAATAAATCAAAAATAGGATTTTTAGTTTTTTCATTAAATTCAGTAGAATTAGCATCTTGTAAATTACATACATTACGAGCATATTCAATACAAGCTAACTGCATACCTAAACATAATCCCAAGAAAGGAACTTTATTAACTCGAGTATAATTAATTGCATTGATTTTGCCTTCAACACCACGATTACCAAAGCCACCAGGAACAATTATTGCTTGGAAAGGGGAAAGCATAGAATTAATGTTTTTACTATCTAAACTTTCGGCGTTAATAATTTTATAATTAACTTTAGTATTAAGACTATAACCTGCAATTTTCAATGATTCAATTACTGATAAGTAAGCATCACTTAAATTCGAATACTTTGCCACAATACCAACAGTAACTTCTTGATTAATATTATCTAACTTTTTAACAATTGCATGTCATTCTGACATATCTGGTTTAATTTTATTTAACTTTAATAATTCTGAAACTACTTCATCAATTTTTTGTTGTTCTAAAGATAATGGCACTTTATAAATATTATCACAATCAGGAATTGCTAAAACATGACTGCGTTTAATATTACAAAATAAAGATAATTTATCAAAAATATGATCAGGTGGCATAGTTTCACTACGACAAACCAAAATATCAGGTTGAATACCTAATGATAATATTTCTTTTACTGAATGTTGACTGGGTTTCGTTTTAAATTCACCAACCGAATGTAAATAAGGAATTAATGTAATGTGAATAACAATAACATTTTCATGACCTTTTTCGTTTTTAACTTGTCTAATGGCTTCAATAAAAGCTAATGATTCAATATCACCAACTGTTCCACCAATTTCGGTAATAATAACATCAGCCTTACTATTAATTGCGGAATTAAAAATATGTTTTTTAATTTCATCAGTAACATGAGGTACAACTTGTACAGTTTTCCCTTCATAAAAACCATCACGTTCCTTTTTTAAAACAGTTTGGTATACTTTTCCGGCAGTAATATTGGAATCTCTAGTCAGATTTTCATCAATAAAACGTTCATAATGACCTAAATCTAAATCAGTTTCAGCACCATCACTAGTTACATATACTTCACCGTGTTGATAAGGACTCATAGTACCTGGGTCAACATTAATATAAGGGTCAAATTTTTGCATAAAAATCTTAATATTTTTTTGCTTTAATATACGCCCAAGCGATGCTGCTGTAATTCCTTTACCTAAAGATGATACAACACCACCAGTAATAAATATATACTTTGAATTCATTAGTTTTCTCCTAAATATTAATTAATAATATCATTATTATTCATCATCATAACTATCTTCTAATGGTTTAATACTAATGGTATCTAAATCATCATCTTCATCTTCTACGTCTTCACTTAAATCTATAGTTTCATCATTATCTGTAACTGTTTCAGTACTATCAATTTCGTCTTTTGTATTACTTGGAATTTCTACTCTTGTCATATGTTCTTTAATTTCCTCTAATGAGACTTCATTACGTGGATATCAAAGTTTATCATTTTTTAAGAAAAAATTGGTATTTAAAATAATTCCAGTATAAAGTTCACCAGCAATTTTTTCTTCATCTTCTTTAGAAATATTACATTGTTTTTTAACATGTGTTCAAATTTCATTAAAACTGCTTTTTTTCTTTTTGCATAAAAAACTATATGCTACTTCTACTAATGTTTGTTTGTTTTGCATTTCTTAATCACCTTCTAAATTGTATATTATAAATAATAAAAAATATATTTTTTACATCTTTTTAGGCGCATCCACACCAATTAAATTTAAAGCATTGGCCATTATTTGTTTTATTGCTAAAACTAATGTTAATCGTTGAATTGTTAATTGTTGATCTTCACTAATAACTTTATGTTTATTATAATAAGAATGAAATAACTTAGCTAATTTCTGAATATAATTTGTAAGTAAATGCGGTTGATGCTGTTTTTCAATTTTTTGCAAAATAATTATATATTCATCTAATGTAATCAATAATTCTTTTTCCTTTTGTTCTGTTAATAAATTAATACTATTTGCAATTTCAAATTTTGGATAATTCTCTATAATTTGATTTATACGTGCATGAACATATTGTGCATAATAAACAGGATTTTCGTTAGATTGTTGTTTAGCAAGTGCTAAATCAATATCAAGATGTGATTCAACTGATCTTGATACTAAAAAATAACGTAAAGCATCCTTTCCAATTAAATCTATCATATGTCTTAAAGTTATTGATGTTCCTGCTCTTTTTGACATTTTTTGTTCTTTGCCATTATCAATAACCTTTACCATTTGCATACATAAAATATCAAGTTTAGTGGCATCATTATTAAGCATATATAATCCTGCTTTAATTCGTGGAATATAGCCATAATGATCTGCTCCTCAAATATTAATTAACACATCACTACGTTGAAATTTAATATGATGATAAGCTAAGTCAGGAAGCATATATGTATAAGTTTTGTCTTTCTTAACAATTACACGATCTTTATCATCTTCAAATAAAGTAGTTTTTAAAAAAATAGCACCATCAAGTTGATAAGTATTGCCTTGCATTTCAAATTGTTTGATTAAATTAGAAATAATATTTTCTTTATATAAAAATGATTCAGAAAATCAAATATTAATTTTAACTTTAAATTTTTTTAAATCTTTTTTAATTTCTGAAAGCATATAATTAATACCAAATTCTTTAAAAATTAAAGAAGAGGTTTCATCAAAAGGTTTATTTGCAAATTTATTACCATTTAATTTCAAAAATGATTGTGCAGCAGTTAAAATTTCAGAACCACGATAACTTTCTTTTGGTAATTCAACAGCATTGCCACAAAGATTTTGATAATTTATGAAAATTGAATTGGCCAAAACATTAATTTGATTACCAGCATCATTAATATAGTATTCTCTAACTATATTATATCCTCTATGTTCTAATATATTAGCTAAACTATCACCAATAGCCGCATTTCTTGCATGTCCTAAATGTAAAAGTCCGGTTGGATTGGCACTAATAAATTCAATATTATAAGTAATATTTTTTTTATTAGATTGACCATATAATGATTTCTCATTAATAATTTTCATTAATAACAAACTAAATACTTCAACATTAATATTAATATTAATAAAACCAGGGGTAATATAATCAATTTTTTTAATTAATGGGTGTTTCTGATGAATATTTTTAACTATAATTTCAGCAATGTCTAATGGTTTTTGTTTATATTTTTTTGCTAATATCATTGCTATTGATGTAGAATAATCACCTAAGTCATTATTTTTATTAATTTCAATAATAACTTGATTCAATTCTATTTCATAATTTGCAAATGCTACTGCATCAAGAATAATAGTAGTGAGTTCATTAATAACATAACTGTCCACAGTTCAGACCCCTTTCAATATCTAAAATATTATACTCATAAATTTAATTTATATCATATAAAAAAATAAAAATAAATACTTTTTTATAAAAGTTGCTCAATTGTATCATTAACATACTGTATAAATCCAATTCTGATTAAAAATTCCAAAATAGCAACATCATTGTAATTTAAATCAATTAATTCTTGATAGTTACCAAAAATTTGATTATCCAGTACATTTCTTAATTTATCATTAATTTTTTTTGGATCATCTTCGATCTTAATTCCTAAAACTTTAACTAATTCTAAATCAATTTTTTTTTGCATTTTAACTTTAGTATTATCATCTTTATATAATTCTATTAATTTTAAATATAATTCTTGTAATAAACTTAAAGCCTTGACAAAATTACTTAGTAATTCTTGTTCATTAATTATATACGAATTTAAATTATGAAAATAATTATGATTTATCTCAGCTTCATATCTTGCTGCTTGACCACCAGGATTAATTTGTTCAAAATAACGCAAACGTTCTCTTAAATTTAATAATATTTTACTCATTTCCTCACTTTCAACTCTTGTAGTACTAATTAATTTAATCAATCGTATTAAATTATGAAAATTAAATTTTTTCTTACTAGCTGAAGGTTCAACTTGAATATATTTTCTTAAACAATGCTTTAGTTTTAATTCTAACGATTGATATACTGAAAAAAGAGTAATATGAAAATTATCATATCCAATCCCTTTTTTAATATTTAAAATAGCGTTAACTGCATACATATTAGCGCGATCATTATCATTACCCAAAACATTAGTTAAATGCAAAGTTCTTGGAAACTTATTAATCATTGTAAGTAATGTTTCTTTAAATTTAATTTTTAACGTATTATCTTTAAATTTAATTTGATTTATTTTAACTGATTTTAAATCATTATATTCATTACCTATTATAAGGTAGGCAAAAATAGAAAAATAAACTATTACTTTTTCTTTAAAATTTATTCAAGTAAAATTTAAAGTTTTAATAGCATTTTCAATTTTTTCTTTATTAATTAATACGCCCAATATCACTATTACTTCTTGCGTTGCTAAGTGATACTCATGTGAATTTAAGTAAAAATCTCCTGGCGTTAAATCTAAAATATTTGGATACTCAAAAACTTTATTAATTGATTTTAAAATTTTCATAATTACCTCATTTTATAACAGTTTTAAATTTCTATTTCTTTTTTAAAAAATAAATTGTATTTGGTGCTTTAATTGGATCTTGCAAAATTTGTGAGATTTTTTCTAAAGTAATATACTCTTCGTTTTTTGTTTTAATAATAATTGGATCTTTTTTAAAATAATAAAGTACATTTTTTAAATCTTGTTTAACCCCAATAACATTAGTGTTATTTTGACTTGTTAATAACAACAATTCATTTTCTCAGTTAAAACAAAATAAAATTACTTTTGATATTTTTACTAACTCATTATCGTTTTCAAAATTAATAATATCTTGCATTAACTTAATTAAAGTAGCATCTGTTCAATTTAAATATGTTTGTATTTCAACGCTTTTTCCCTCAAAAATAGCAATAAAATCATGAATATTGACTTTAAATGAATAAGTTTTATCAAAATATAATTCAGTTATTCTTGAAAATAATTTTTGTAAATTAAGATCAAAAAGAATTCCACTTTTATGATAATAAACTTGAGAATACATATGGAACCTTGTGATTAAATAATTTTCAATAGCAGAAATTGCCTTGTATGAAAAAACTAAACCCTCTTTAATATCAATTATCATATTTGTAATAATTCAATCAATATCAATACTTCCATAACCAACTCCTGTAAAATATCCATCACGCATTAAATAATCAATACGATCACAATCTAATTGCGATGATACCAATTGAATTTGATATTTAGGATAATTTTTATAATCCTTCTTAAGGATACCAATAATAGCATTAATATTAATATTAAATTGTTTTAAAATCATGTTAATTTCAGTATTATTATCATTAATAATAGCACAAGTATAATCTTCATGAGTAAAATTTTCTTTTTTATTAACATTAAGGTTTATGATTTTTTCAAAAGTGTGTGAAAAAGGACCGTGTCCTAAATCATGTAATAAACCAGCAATTTTAATGTTTATTTTTTCCTCTTTAGTTAATAAAGAAGAACCTTCAACTTCACTAAGAACACGATTTAATATATTATAAACACCGATACTATGAACATATCTAGTATGAGTTGCATTAGGAAAAGCAATTTGGACACCACCAAGTTGATTAATTCATCTTAATCTTTGAAATTCTTTACAAGATATTAACGCCTGAATAACGGGTTCGCTGATATTAATATTTTTGTGTATAGCGTCACGAATAAAAGTTACTTTATAATTATTGCTTGACATAAATTTTAACCTCTCATTAATATCTTATAAATTTTAGGTATTATTAATTTTTTATTTTAATAGTAACATAATATAAAATTTTTCTTCTATTTTAATAATTATTTTGAGTAAAAAGAACAATTTTATAATTTTTATTTATAACAAAAGTAAATATTATATTTTCTATATAAGTAATAATAATTATTTTTCTTTAATATTTAAAATTTAATTTCACATTATTAATAATGGTATCATAACCTAATAGTTTAATGGTGCTAACTAAATCAGGTCCATGCATTTGTCCTGTCGTAATAATTCTAATTGGCATAAATAATAATTTGCCGTTAACATTAGTTTCTTTTTTAACTTCATTAATAATGTTTTTAATATTATCACTAGTTCAATTTTTACAATCAATAATCTTTTTAATAAATGTTGTACAAACTAAGTTACATTCATTATCATTCAAAAAAGTCTTTGCTTCTATATCTACCTTAAAATTATTTTTAAAAAATAAACTTACCAATTCATTAATTTGACTACCATATTCTAACTGTGATTGATAAATTAATAATACTTCTTTTCATCATTCAATAGTTTTGCTATTTCAATTATATTTTTCTTTAATAAAAGGTGTTACTAAAGCTAAGTATTGTTCAACATTTAATCTTTTAATATAATAATTATTCATTCACACTAATTTTTCTGGATCAAACATGCTTGGTGCTTTACTTAAATATTTTGGGGTAAATAATTTAATTAATTGTTCTTTAGTATAAATTTCTTTTTCTTCATGCGAACTTCATCCTAATAAAGCAATAAAATTAAAAATTGCTTCTGGTAAATATCCTTCTTTACGATATTGATGAATAAATTGGATAATGCTACCATCACGTTTTGATAATTTTTTACGTTTATTATTAACAATTAATGTTAAGTGGGCAAAAATTGGCATTTTCCAATTAAAATACTCATAAATAACTAATTGTTTTGGTATATTTGACAAATGTTCTTCACCACGAAAAACATGACTTATTTCCATTAAATGATCATCAATAACAACAGCAAAATTATAAGTGGCCACTCCATTTGATTTAATAATAATGTAATCTCCTAAATCTACTGAATTAAATTCAACATTACCACGAACTAAATCTTTAATTTTATAACTTTTATTAGTGGGAATTTTAACTCTAATAGCATATGAAATTTTATTTTGTAAATTTTCTTCAATTACAGACTGCTCTAATTTTGAACATGTTCCATCATACTGGAAAGCTAAAATATTTTTATCTGCTTGTTTCTTACGCATTTCTTCTAGATATTGAGGTGTACAAAAACAATAATATGCTTTTTTTTCTTTTATTAGTATTAATGCATGTTGAATATATATATTTAAACGTTCAGTTTGTTTATAAGGACCATATTTACCTGGTAAATCAATAGTTTCATCAGGAATTATTCCCATTCAACGTAAATTATCTAATTGTGAACTAATTCCATCTTCAATATTGCGTTCTAAATCAGTATCTTCAATTCTAACTATAAAATCTCCTTTGTTATTTTTTGCAAATAAATAATTAAATAATGCTGTTCTAGCACCACCAATATGTAAATACCCAGTAGGACTAGGTGCATATCGTACACGAATTTTCATATTTTCACCATCTTTATTAAATTTAAGATTTTTTAATCTTACTAACTTTTTTTTCTACTTTATTAGTCTTTTTTTTAGAATTTAATTTTTTTTTATTATTTTTAGAGGATTTCATTATTTTTTTACGATTAGTTTTAGATTGTAATTTTTCATTTACTTCTTCATCAAGAAAAATTGTAATAGTTTGTGTATCATTTGGATCAAATTCATTAGAACTTGGTAATGGTTGTTTTAATTCTGGTTCAAATTCAATTGCTTGTTCAATACGTTGACGATAAAAGTGATATGTTTGAACATTAATTAAATTTAATTTAAGTAATAAAATAACTGCTGCAACAAGTAATGCAAAATAAAAACCAAAAATTGATCAAACAATTGTTGAAGAAACTCAATTTCGATAATAAAAACTTGGTGTTTCAATTGTTCCACCCCTATTAGGTATTATTTGTGCACTATCATTACTTCATTCACAATAAAGCAATTGACCAGAAAAACTTATTAAAAATCCAACAACAAAAATTATAAAGTTTACAACTAAAAATACAAATTTAAAACGAGGAGATTTTTCGAGAAAAACTCTTGCCGTAAAAATACAACTTATCAACCCAAAACTACTTACAATCAAACCTATTACTGGTAAATAATAAACTGCAGTATAACTTGAAGGATTAAAACTTGGTGAAGGTTCTGCAATTTGAAAACCATAATAATATAAATCTTTTAAAACTGTATTTTTTGACAAAGCAATTAAAAAAAATAATTCATAAATAATAAATGTGCTTAATAATAAATAAAAACTAATAAACCACCAATTACGAATTCTCATAAATCTGTCCCCCTTATTTAATATTCAAATTTTTTTTACTAAATCCCTTTTCTTGTTTTTTAATTTTTTTTAATTCTTGTTTTCTAATTCGTCTTTGTTTTTTTTCCATACTTCTAGTAGTATAAATTTCATAATCTGAGTTCATAAATGTAAACTTTCTACGCATAATTCAAAAAAATAGTTGTGTAATCAAAATTAAAAAAAGACTAAAAATAATAAATATTCTTGCAATAATTGGATTAATTCAATGATAATTTTCATTATATAATATTCCAGATTGTGAAATATAAGTTAATTGTACTTCTGAACTTAACATTACACTAAGAATTAATAATCAAAAAGCAGTATAAAACATTCTACTGCTATACTTTGAAGAGACAATACTTACTCTAGGAGCAAATATTAATAAAATCATACTTACAGTAATTGCAATTAAACAAACAATTGGTGCATAAAATAAATTCAAAATAGGATAATTAAAATCAGTAAGTACATTATATAATTTATATTTTGATACATTAATAGCAGCAAATAATGAAAAAATAAAAACTGATAAAAAAAGAACTATTGATATTGTCAAATAAACAAAATATGCATTTTTAGTTTTTTGTTCATATGGAATAAAACATGTTTCTTTGTTTTTAAGATTATCTAAATCTTTAATTTTCATTATTTTCACCTACTTTATTTTTCATTAGGTAATTCTTCAACTACTAAAATTAAAATAATCGCTGCTATTACTTCACATATTCATACAATTAATGAGATTAATGAAAAAAATAATAATACTGGTATTGATCAAAAAACTAGACTACCGCTTAACATTAATGTTGATAATATTAATGTTGAAATAGCAGTAATTCTAAATGAAGATTTCTTTTTAAGTTTCTTTGCTGGTATCATAAAACAAATAATACTGACTAAAATTGCAATTCCAACATATGATAATGATAAAGCTAATTGTAGTTTACTAAATTCAAACCCCATTTTTTGCCCAACAAATGCATTAACTATTAATAGTATTAAAAAAGCAATACTACCAATAATTTGCACAATTGGTGATCAAAAAAGTAAAGCTCTTGAAACTTTTATTTTATTAAGAACATCAAACTTTTTAGTTTTTTTATTTGGAACATAATTGTTTTCTTGAATGTCAGAATCAGGATTTTGTAAATTACTTTTTAACATAATAATTTTTTCCTTTCTTGCTAGTATATTTTCAAATTAATTATAGCAAAACTATAACCTTTTTATAATTAATATTATCTTAAAACTAAACATTAAAAAGGAAATGACAAATATCACCATCTTCAACTATATAATTTTTACCTTCAACTCTCATTTTTCCCTTTTCCTGAACATTTTTTTCACTACCCAATAATTCTATATCTTGATAATTATAAACTTTAAGTCTAATAAAACCTTTCATGAAATCTGTATGAATGATACCAGCACACTCTGGTGCTTTCATTCCTTTAATAAAAGTTCAAGCATGAACTTCTTTGGGTCCAACAGTAAAATAAGTACCTAAATTTAATAGTTTATAAGTTGCTAATACAATTTGATCAATTCCTGATTCAAAAATATTTAACTCTTTAAACATTTCTTTTTTTTCTTCTGCTTCTAATTCAGAAAGTTCACATTCTGTCTTAGCACAAACAACAATTACAGTAATATTTTTTTTGCTCATATATTGTTGTAATTGTTCAACATATTTATTAGTTTTAGTTATTAAATCTTTTTCATTAATATTAGCAATAACAATTATTGGTTTAGCAGTTAAAAAATTATAAGGTTTAATCATTAGTAATTCTTCTGAACTTAACTTTTGATTGCGAATAGCAATACCATTGTTTAATTCATTATTAATTTTTTCTAATAAAGCTACCTCAGCAATACCTTGTTTATCTCTAGTTATTTGCGATTTTTTACGAACTTTTTCTTTTCGTTTACTTATTACTTCTTGATCAGCTAACATTAATTCCAATTCAATAATTTCAAAATCATTAATTGGATCAATTTTATTTTCAACATGAGTAACATTAATATCATCAAAACAACGAATAACTTCGCATATTGCATCAACCGTTCTAATATTGGCAAGAAATTGATTACCTAATCCTTCACCTTTACTAGCGCCTTTGACAAGTCCAGCAATATCATGTAATTCTAAAATTGTTGGTACAACTTTTTGTGGATTAAAAATTTTTATTAAATTTAAAATTCTTGAATCATTGACTGGAACGCTACCAATATTTGGTTTTATAGTAGCGAAAGGATAATTTTCAATTAATACTTGTGAATTGGTTATGGCTTTAAATAATGTTGATTTACCTACATTAGGTAAACCAACGATACCAACAGTTAACATATAATATACACCTGTTTCTTTTACTTATATGATTACATCGTATCATATAAATTATAAAGAAAAATATAAAATTAATTATCAATTAAGAAAAATTTAATTTTGGAGTTGATTTGGATGGTAATGGTAGAGTATTTACTAAATTATTAGATTCATTAATAGTATTACCAGCAAGTTCTTCATCATCGCTTTCATCATCAAAAGGATTTGTACTAACTGGTTTAGGAGTAATCTGACCAGAACAAATGCCACTATCACTAGATGCTGTTCTAGTAAGACAATGATTAAATTCTTGACGAGATGATTCAGTACTGCTTTCTAAATCACTATACTGTGGAAAACTATAACTATTAAGTTCTCTTAATATTTTATCGATATCAATAATAGAATAATCATTTTCTTCAAATTCAGAAGAAAGTGAACTTATCGCACTATCAGTACTATTTGAACGTGATAATTTAGGTTTTTTTTCAATTATTCATTCATCTCAAGGCTCAGATGTTGGTAATAGTTCTGGTATACTTTGTCTTTGATAAGGTACGCTTATTTTATCTATTGATGTTTTATTTTCATTTAAATTTGCAATTAAAGTTCCAAAATTTTTTATATTATTTTCTTTAATCACTTTGATATTTCTTTTTGTTTTTTTTCATGTTCACGATAATTTATTTATTATTTTTTGTCATCAACTAAGTTTTTTAAATTTTGTTTTTGATATTTCTACTAAAGATTTTTGACAGTGTTCAATATCAATAGTTTTAATATTGTAAAGTTTACTTAAAAATATTGTTTTATAATCATCAAAATCATCATAACCAGTATATATTTTTAAATTGTTTTTAATAATATTATAGTTTTTATCTCAACATAAATATTTTTCAATACTTCAAGGTGCAACTTCATTCGCTTTCTCATAATATCTGATAAAAGTTAGATAGTCATTATAAAATCATGAATTTGCTATTTTTTGGTTACTTAATTCAGAAATTTTATTTTTAATAAAACTGATTTTTTTAACAAGTTGTTCGATATCTAACTTTAATTGTGCTAATATCTTTTGATTTTGTAGTTGAACATTTACAATTGTATGATTAGTTAACGTTTCTCATTCCTGTTTCTTAATTTGTAAAAGTTCAATAATGCTATCATGTAACTTAGTTAAATCATTAACTGCCGTTCTTATTTTACTATCAACTATTAAAACTGATTTTCTTATGGCGGCAACTTTTTCTTTTATTTCTAGTAGCCTGTTTTTTGCAATTAAACTATCTCTAAGAATTTTAAAATTAATGGCAGATGTTTCAGTTTTATAACTACCTAAAAAATATTTTTTATTATAATAAAAAATATCAAATGTTACATTGGTGTTGTTTTTATTTTGATTTAAATTTTTAATATTTTCTTTACTGTTTTCACTAAAGACAAAATTTAAATTACCATTAGTAAGATTTTCTTTTAATTCTTGACTAATTTTTAAATTTTTTTCATATTGCATTTGACCTTTTTCAATTAATTGTTTATATTCTTCTATTTCTTGTTCAATAGTTACTAATAATTTTTCTTTAATTTTTTGCAAATTAATTTCTCATTCTCAATTATTGAAAAAATTTTGATTATTAACTTTAACAAAACTTAAAACTGAATTACTAATTTTTTTAAGTTTGTTCGATAACAATTCTACATGTTCTACTAATTCTTTATCTTTTCAAATTATATAATCATTTATTAACGATTGTAACTTCAAAATTTCTTGTCAATTTGGAAATGTAACTTCTTCTTTATTTAAAGTAAAATTGAATGTCCCACAATTATTAATCGTAATGTCTCTTATTTTATATTCTAATTGTTTTTTTGAATTTAAATATTGAATAATAACAGTAAAATCATCTTTATTTTTTGTTAAAACTTTAAATGAAACTGCTTGTTTTTCATTAATACCAGTAATATCGATTATACTATTAATTGAAATAATATCATCAACTTTTCAATTACCAGTTGCCAATCTTTGTTGATTTAATTTTTGTTTAATTCTTTGTCTTGAGACTTTGAATGTATCAGATAATTCTTCTTGAAAACCTTGTACTAATTGCTGATTTATTTTTAATACACTACTTATCTTAGTAAATTTTTCTTCTGCTTTGTCTTTATAATTTTTAATAACATTATTTTTTAATATTTGATTTTCTGATAAAAAATGTTCTTCTAACGCAAACTTAAGCCAAATTTCTTGCTTCTCATTAGGAAAATAAACATTCATTAACTCATTAACTAACTTAGTAAAATCTTTTTGTGATTCTCAAAATTTAATAGATATTTCTTCTAACTGTTGTTGATATTTTCTAATTTCTTCATTGTTTTTAGAGTTTAATATTTTTAATTTGATATCTTTAATATTGTTTATGGTTTCAGAAAAAATTCCTTCATAATTTGCATATGATAATAACGAAAAATAAGATTCTCCCATCCTTTTTGATGTATAAATAGGACTTGTCTTTGCTAAAAGTTTATTTTTTTCTATTTTTTTAAGTTCTTCTAAAAATTGTAATAAACTTCCAATAACAGCTTCTGGTTTATGTTGAAGTTCAAGAGGTAAATTTTTATGAATTTCAACAAATCCAGGAAAATTTTCATTAAATAAATTATCAATTTTATAATCAAAATCAGTAGCTAATAAATTATTATTTTTAGTGCTTCTAATAATATATCCTTTAACAGCTTCTCTATTATATAAAGATAAATTATGCACCTCATTAAAAACATTACTTATTATTAAATATTCTTTACTTTTTGTCAATAACCTTTTCTGTAAATAACTTAGCATTTGAACATTATTAACCAATTTTATCCTTGTTAGCAAATAATTTAATCGTTCTTGTTTAATCTTTTCATTTTTATGTAAAATTTTTTGCATTTCTGCAATTGCATTTTTTAATTTATTTTCTGTTTTTAAAAAAGCATTTTTTTTTCTACATTTTTTTTGTAAATTGACTAGATCAGCAACCGCTTTGTTATCTTCAGCAATTAAATTAACAAAACTTACAATTTCTTGATCTAATTTTGCAATTTCTTGATCTAACATCTTAAAACCATTTGTTGTTTTTTCTGATTCTAAATTTAACAGTTTTAAAATAAAATGCATTGAAAATACACCATCATAAATGTTTACTAATAATTCTAACTTTGTTATTCATTTCGTTTCAATTTGGAATGTAGCAGAAGTAAAAGATTTACTTCAATTATTATCATCAATTTTATACATAAAATTTAATTTTATGTCAAAAATATTTGTTTGGTCACCAATTTTAACATCTTCTAATTTAATTTTAAATTTTGCTAACTCTTCTTTAGTAAAAATTGAGCCAGTTTTATTATTTAAATTATTTAATAATTCTGTTTGGGAAATTAATGAGGTGATATCATCAACATTAATATTTGTCTCTTGCGAATAAGCAGAAACGTTTATTACTTCATGCAATTGATTAATTTTTTGTATAAATAACTTTAATTTTCCTACCATTGTTAATAATTTAACAGAACTCGCTGTTGAAGAAACGCCAATTTTTTCTGCTGCTTGTTTAATAAGAGAAACATTTTCGGTCATTGGTAATGTTCCTCTATTATGTTCTAATAAAATATTGGAAACTTTCTTTTTTAAAGAAAACAAATTTAAATCTTCAAAATTGTAAGTGGTTTCATTAGACACATAAAAATTACTTCTTTGAAAACAAACAGTATCATGAAAAGTATCATTATATTTTCTTAACTGACCTTTAGCATTTAATAAATAAATTTCTTCTACATCTAGAAAACGAGAAATGACTCTTCCAAATCTAGTTTCACTTTTTCAATCGATAAAATTGTTAGTCCGTTGTGATTTATCATCAACATAACTATATTTAGTATCCAATTCTGCGGCAGTAAAAGCAGGAATTAATACTTTTTCTCCTTCCAATGTTTCACCAAATACGACAAATCTTGTACCTTGCGAAGCATTCTCTGTCTTAAAAATTAATGTTTTATTATTATTAAAAAAAAATTTTAATTGTTGACCTTTTGTTATGTTGTTAAAATTAAATGTGTTTGGCATTATTTTCCTCCCTATTTTTTGTTTTTTATTAAATTTAATATTAATATAATAATTTCATTATTGTTATTTCAAATATTTAAAACAAAAAATACCAACTTGATTTGAAAATCAAGGTGGTATGTTATAACTTTTTAAAATTAAATAATATTAAAAGAAATTAACTTTTAATATTTAGGATTATACATATTTTTAAAAAAAATACAATTAAAAACTATTTCAATATCTTTAATATTTAATTTAATTACTAATTTTAGTATAATTATTTTTTTTAATTTATTTATATTAATACTATTACAATTAAATAACAGTAAATGATCTCACTAATTCAGAAGTAGATAAACTATCATCTAAGCATATACCACTATCGATAATATCTTGTTTAGAAAATGCTTTTTGACTATTAGAAATAGATACAGTTTCTTCTTTATTTAAACTGCTATTTTCTGCAATCATTATTTTACTTTCATTTTCAATATCTTCTTCATCAGTATCTTCTCAGTTATCAACAGAAAAATAACGTGGAGGAAGTTCATCTAATATTTCATGTATCCTATTTAAATCTTCTGCCTTTTTAAGTAACTTAGCAATTTCAATAACTTTAGTAGTTTCATCATTTATATTCATTTTTTCATTAAACAAATCAGTTAAATCCAATACATTGTCTTCAGAAATTTGTTCTTTTTCTAATCAATTATTAATTTTTTGATTAAATAATTTAGTTAAAATTACTGCATCTTCCTCAGAAATATTAAACTTTTTGGGAGCGTGTCGAAGATGTCGGTAACTAGTAATTTTCAAAAATAACTTCCTAATTTTTTTAACCATTAAATTAAAAATAAATGACAAAAGACGAGAATAAAAATCTTGTCTTTTTTTGTAATTGTAAAATTTTAAAATTTTTAATAACCGTCTTTAACGCTATTATCAACACGTGTTAGGGAACTAAAAAAGTGAACTACAACACAGTTGTTAAAAATAGTAGCTAGAACATGTGGACTTGCATGAATAAATAAAAAGTGGAGTGATACCTAATAAATTATACTAACCATTTAATGGTAATTCTTGGGGTGGGAGCGAATTGGAAACTAGTATATATAGACCCGTGGGGGAACATACTATTATTCTTTATTTAACCAACATTGCCACTACCAAGTGAGCAAGTGTTGATTTTATTTTTTATTTTTGAGCCCAGAATTTCTGGAATGAATAAAACTAATAATAGTATTATTAATAATTTAAAAATCAAAATATATGTCCTTTATGCTAGAAGCAACAGGACATATTAGGAAAGGATTATTATGCAAATAGAATTTAAAAAAGAACAAATTGTTAAAGATAAACCACAATCTATTCTTATTGATTATGTTGAATATAAATTATCACTTCCAAAATGAATGATTAAAAATAATTCTTTTATTGTTGATAACAATTACACATATTGGGTTTTTAATTCTGAAAATATTAAAAGATAATTAAATGGTGATGAATTAACAAAATTATTAGAACCATATATTTCTGAACAGAAAATAACTGTTAATAAACCAGAAACACCCAAAGAATATTATCTTAATGATATAAAACTTGAACCATTAACATTTTATGAACAGCATAATAGTTGATTTATTGGTGAAATAACTGATAGTAAAACAAAGATTACTAATCCTTGTTTTAAATATAATGTTACATGAGAAGAAAACAGAAAAGGTTTTAAACTAAATAATCCATATAACCATAATGATTTGTCAATTAATTATATAGTCACTTCTTATAAACATATTTCAACTCATAATGAAAAGATATTTTATTTATAAAGAAAAAAACTATGAATAATAAAAATAAAAAATGTGAATTAAGAGTTTGTATGGATAAAGTTTGAAAAGAATGTATTAATAATTCTACTAAAACTATTAAATATAAAAATTGACCAATACCTTATTTAATATGTGACAGTTGTTATAACAAAATACCTAAATACCTTAAACAAACAGCAAAAATAATTGAAAAGGGATGATTTACATAATGGAAAAAAAGATTATTGAATATAAAGTAGGATTAATCAAACAAATTGATAGTTTACAAAAAAATAATTTAGTTTGTGGACATAAAGAGTTTATCGAAGAATGTAAATATTGCTGAAGTAATTGTGATTTAGAAATTATTAAAACAATTGTTAGAGGTTAATTTGATTAATGCAATATGACTTAATTATTGGAATTGACCCTGTTGGTATTGGTAGTAATGGAATTATTATATACTCAAATGAAACTAATAATATTGTTTTTAATGAAACATTTAAAACTAAAACAGTTTTAAAAAGCAAAAATCTATTTAAAGAATACTTTTTATTAATTAAAAAACATTTTGATAATAAAAAAATATTAGTTATTGTAGAAAATTTCTTTTTAAATTCAAAACAATTATTAACAAATCCATTAGCAACTCCTAAAATTATTGGTGCTTTAATAGTATTAGCAGAAGATGTTATGAATTGAGATTATTTAGAAAGTGAACCAAAAAATAAAAACAAAATAGAAAATTATAAAGTAAATATAAAATTAACAAAACATGAACAAGATGCATATAAGCATATTAAATATTATTTAAGGAATTATAAAAATGAAAGAGAAAGCCAATTATGTCAAATTAACAGTAAAACTGAGTAACACTATTGAAACAAAATATTACGAAAAAGGTAATAAAGAATTATATTATAGTGTTCGAGGTCAATGAAATGGATTAAACTATGTTACTTTAATTTTTAACAACCCAAAATTTTATAGACGCTGTATTTTATTAAACAAAAACGATGAAATTATTGTAACTGGTCAAATTTTTAACACTTTAAATATTCCTAAAAATCGTGCATTTTGTTCAATAAATGTTAAATGATTTAAAAAATGAAAAGAGTAAAAAATGATATTATGAAAAATTTTATTAATAGTACCAATATTAATAACAAGCATAACACTAATAATATTTTTAATATTTATTAGTAAAGAATTAAAAAATGAATATAAAGTATTAAAAATATTAAGTGAAATTGCTAATCAAATTGAAAATAAGGAGAATAAATAATGAATAGATGTACATGAACTGAAACAATAACATTTGAAAAATTTATTCATGAACCACATTATGATGAAATTAAAAATGAACAAAGACAAAGACAATGTGAAAATATGACAGAAGAGCAATTTGATGAATATTGTAGAGCATATTGTAAAGAACATAGAATTAAAGTTGATGAAATTAATAAATCAAGACATAAAAATTGTATTAATAAAGAAAAATTAGTATCTTTTTTATCTGAATTTTATAATAATTTTAATCAAGTTGAAGAAAAATGATTTCAATCAAAAGCAGATACTTATGCAAATATATTAGAATATTTAGAAAGTAATGAATTTTATAATGATAATAAAAATTAAAAAGAATAATAAATGTGGTTATGGTAGAGTTTTTGCTCATAAATGTAATAACTTATGTAAACAAAAACAAAATAAAAGAGTTAGGAAAGAAAGGTTAAATTATGAATAAAGAAAAATTAATTAAAGATTTAGAAGAACGAATAACATGACTTACAAATGAAATATCTAATGTTAAATATTTTAAACAAATAGAATTTTATATATGAGAAAAAATATGTTTAAAAAATCTATTAATTAAAATTGAACAAGGAGAATTTGACTAATGTGTTTTTGTTATGAAGATGAAGCAATAAAATGTGATAAAGGATATTGTGATAACTGTTGTGAAAAATATTGTAATCAAGGAGATGAACATTAATGATAATATTACCTACTTTGTTTGAAAATAAAGATGAAATTGAAATATTGTCACCATTTCCAAAATCAATTCATACCAGTAATGATATTAGAGCAATTATTTTAAGACAATACCCAAATGTTAAATCAAAACACATAATTGTTTCTGACCCAGAAAGTAATGTTGCATTAATAGTTGGTGATAATGATGTTTATCAAGGTTGAATTAAAGTAACCATTAAAAAATTAGAAAATTAAAAAAATTAAAATTAGAATTCATGAATTTGAATTATATGATTATCAAGTAAATACTTTATTAGATATTGTAAGAGAAATGTTAAAAGCAAATAAAGGAGAATAGAAATGGAAACAAATAATTATACATTAACAAAAATAATACGCTCTTCAATAAGTCCTTTAAGTGCAATGATTGGTACAAGTGCTTATTATGGTCAAATAATAAGTAATCCAGTATTAGGTTCAATTAATAGTTTATTATTTGGTAAAAAATTAGGTTTAGATATATGAAATTTAAATCAAAGACCAAATACTAAAACTAAATTAATTAATAGTTCTAAAAAAATCTTATTAGGTTTAGGAACAATTGGTTTAGCAAATTATAGTAAATGAACAGAAAATAATATTAATCCTATTATTCCAACAACACCAATGCCAATAACTACTACAACTACAACTGAGGGTCCTCCATGATTATTATTAAATAAACAAGAACATCAGTCATTAATGGATTGAGATACTTATATTTCATTAAATGCTTATGGTATTTCAAATCTTATTAGTGGATCAACTGAGTTAATACCTAATAAATTTGAAGCGATAAGAAAGATTTGTAATATGGCTACTGGTGGATGTTTAATATCAAGTGGTGTTGCAATGGGAATTAATAATGATTTTAATAATGCTTATGCAGTACCTACTATTATTGCTCGTGCAAGTGAAATAATCAATAATTTACTACCTATGGAAACAACACATCATAATCAAGAAATGCAAGAAACATCATTTAATGATGAAACTACAAGATTAATTAATGATAATAGATTTACTATTAATAGTGAAACAACTAGTCAATATGGTAGTGATAATATGAGCGAAGTACCATTAAATAATGATAATGCTTCATTAAATTGAGATTATAATCACATGAGTTTATAAAGGAGGTGAATAATTTATGAATAAAGAAAAAATAATTGAATATTATAATCAGGAAATAAAAACATATAAAGAAAGAATAGAAGAATTCAATAAAGAAATATCTGTATTAGTAGAAATTATAAGTAATTCACAATCAATGATTGAAAGAATTAATGGTGGTCAATTTGATGAATAATTAAAAATAAACAATTGAAATGAAAATATTCAGATGAAAGAATTTTTACATGAATTAATAATTATTGGAACAAGTGTTGGAACATTAATTTGCAGAGAAATTATTGTTTTATTAAAAAGATTTATCACAACTCCAAAACATGTTAGAGCAAATAACAAAATTATAAAACATCAAAAAAAATTAGCAAAATTAAATGAAAAAATTAATAAAGAAAATAAATAATAAAGGGTGATGTAAATGTTAGAAAATGAAGATAATGTTCAACAAACAACTGAACCTTTAACTGAAAATAATGCTCAACAAGAAATAGAAAATAAAGTTAATGAAGCAGAAAATAAGTTAAATAAACTTAATCAAGAAATTAAAGAAAAAGAAATAATTAATATATTTAAAAAATATCAAGTTAAAACTGAATTTTATGATTTTTTAAAATTTAAAACTAATAATTTAGAAAATTCAAAAATTGAAGAAACTATTAAAAAAATTATTAAAGAACAACCAGTATTTAAAGAAATAATTAATACAGGTGGTAAACAACAAACAATAATAACAAATCAACAAAATTCAATAAAAAGTACATTATTGGATTATAAAAAAAATAATAATTTATAACAGAAAGGAAATCAAAAAATGGCAATACAATTCAATAAAAATTTAGATAATACCGAAAAATTAGTAGAAGCACCAGAGTTTATAGAATTTTATAAACAATCAAATTCACCATGAGCAAGTTTTTTTCCTATCGAAATGGTTAATTCAACAAAAATTGAATTTATAGTTAAAAAACCAAAAAATTCAGAAATTAAAGTATTAAAATGAAATGATAAAAGCAAAGGATTAGATGTTAGTTATGCTGAAACTGTTAAAATTTTAAAAGAAATTAAAGAAGAAGCGGTTGCGGGTGAAATAATTGCTAATGTTGATTTAAATGCTGAAAATGGACAAAATTTATTAAATACAATGCAATATGAAGTTGCTAATGACTTAGCAGATTATTTAGCAAATAATGATACAAATGTAATTGCAAAATATGCAACTAAAATAGACATTACTGATAAAACACCATTAGGATATTTAAAATCAATGTTAGATGCTTGAAAGAGGCTTTTTAATAATCTGTGTATCTTTGTTTTACAAAGTTACTAATTTAGATTAATTCTGTCTTCAAATTTTATCATAAAATGAGCAATTGCTGTATTTCAATTTTGAATAGGCAATGTTCATTTTTTTGTTATATTTTCAATTGCCAAGTAAAATATTTTGAAAACTGCCATATCATTAGGAAAAACTTTTTTATTTCTGATGATTTTTCGTAATTGACTATTAACAGATTCAATAGCATTTGTAGTATAAATCACTCTTTTGATTTCTACTGGATAACTAATAAAAACCATTAAATTATCTCAATTTTTATATCAAGATTTAGTAATTTGAGGATATTGTTTATTTCATTTACTTTCAAACGATTCTAAAGCTTGCATTGCTTGTTCTTCACTACATGCACTATAAATTGGTTTTAAATCTGCAACTAGACCTTTTCGATGTTTGTATGAAACATATTTTAAACTATTTCTAATTTGATGAACAATGCATAATTGATGTTCTGTTTTAGGATAAACTGATTGTATTGCTTCTGACATGCCTGTTAAATTATCACTACAAGCAATAAGAATATCATTTAAGCCACGATTTTTCATTTCTGTGAAATTAGATAATCAAAACTTAGAACCTTCATTTTCACTAATTCATAATCCTAAAACATCTTTTTTGCCTTCTAAATCAACTCCTAATGCTATATAAACTGATTTGTTAATAATCCGTTTATCTTGTCGTACTTTAACTACTATACAATCAAAATAAACAATAGGATAAATACTTTCTAATGGTCGATTTTGTCATGCTTTAACATCATCAATAACATCATCAGTAATTTGACTAATAACACTTTCACTAATATCAGCACCATGATATAACTCTTGCAACTGCATTCTAATGTCAGATAATGTCATTCCTTTTGCATACAAGGAAAGAACTTGTTGATCAAAACCATCAAATCTTCTTTGCCTTTTAGGAACTATTACAGGAGTAAAATTACTATTGCGATCTCTTGGTACATCAATTTCAATTTTACCTTGTTGAGTTATTAATTTTTTTGAACTTGTACCATTACGAGCATTTTCAGTAGTACTATGTTGATTTTTTTCATATCCTAAATAATTTTGCATTTCAGAATTCAACATTTTTTCAACTAATCTTTTTGTTAATTCTTTATATAAACCGCCAGGTTTAAAAACTGTTGTTAAATCTTCAGTATTTTCTAGTAATAAATCTACTGCTTTTGATATTGGATCATTATTATTAAAGTTATCTTTTTTAGCCATCTGTAACTCACTCTTTCTAGTCATTTAATTATATTTACTAGAATTAATTAAACATAGTTATTTTTGTAAGTTACACAGATTACTAAACATTTCCAAATTTGGAGTTGGTAAAATTTTTGTTTTAAAAACAAGCAATAATCTTGTAGCATCATCACTTTTAAGTTTATATAATTTTCAATTTAAATATAATAAAGATACTGATAGTATTTTAATTAAATTAATTGATAAAAATTATATATCACAACTTAATTTTATTTTGAGTGAAAAGAAAATTGTTATATATGATTTACATGAAAAAGAATTAGATTTATTTTTTATCAATTCATTTTTTTAATTTATTTTTATTTTATAAATAAGATTTTCAAATTTTTTGATTTTCACTTAAAACATGTGCAGTAGGAGGATATTCATCAGCTAATTTGTTGATTGCATTTACCATTACTTCTTTTTGATAATTATTATTAAATTGTAATTCTTGTTTTGTTTTTTTCCTTTTTTGATATCATTTTTGATTATATATTTTCCTTTTTGCTTTTACCTCGGATTTTTGCTCATATTTTTGTTTTCTTGCCTTCACTTCTGGCTTTTGAGCATATTCTTTCATTTTTTCTTTATTTTTGATATCAAGCTTGATCATATTTTCTCCTTCTTTCCTTCACTTCAGGTCTTTGAGCATATTCTTTCTTTTTTGCTTTCATTTCAGGGTTTTGAGCATATTCTTTTTTTCTTACTTTGGTTTTGAAACTTTGATTATATTTTCGTTTTTTATCTTTATTTTTATGATATCACTCTCGATCATATTTTCTCCTTCTTTCCTTCACTTCAGGTCTTTGAGCATATTCTTTCTTTTTTGCTTTCGCTTCGGGTCTTTGCCAATATTTTTTCCTTCTTGCTTTCACTTCGGGTCTTTGAGCATATTCTTGATTTTTTGCTTTCACTTCAGGTCTTTGATTATATTGATTTATTTTTTCTTGATTTTTTTGATATTTTTCTTGATCATATTTTCTCTTTTTTGCTTTCACTTCAGGTCTTTTTTTATATTCTTGTATTCTTTTTTTATTTTTTTGATATCACTTTTTCTTATACTCTTTTTGTTTTTCATTATTCATAAATTTATCACACCTTAAATATGTGTCATTGTTTCAGATTTACAATTTTTATTACTGTTTAATTTTTTTGGTCATCACAAATCAAAATCTTCTTTAAACTTTAAAATGCAAGTAAAATATTTAATATATAAAATTAGCGAACTTAATTAAAAAATCGCTAATTTATTAAATATTTAAATTTTGATATTTGCGTTTTAAAAAAAATAATAAAACTTGAATATCAGCAGGACTAACACCAGAAATTCTTGTAGCATGACCAATTGTTAATGGTCTAACACGCTTTAATTTTTCTCTAGCTTCACCAGTAATACTTTCTACTAAATCATAATCAATATCACCAGGAATTTGTTTTTTTTCTAAACTATTAGTTTGTTGCGCCATTTTTAGTTGTTGATTAATATACCCTGAATATTTAATTGTAATTTCTAATTCCATTAATTGATGATATTGTAAATCATTTATTAAAGGTAACTGTGAAGTAAACATTGATAATTTGACACCTGGACGTTTTAATAATTCATAAGCAATAATATGATTATCGGGAATTGGACCTAAATTATTATTATTAATATACTTAGCAACTTCTGAATTGGGACTAACTTTAATAGTTTTTAATTTTTCAACAATATTAGACATTAATTTTTGTTGAATTTTAAATTGTGATCAACGTTGTTCACTAACTAAGCCAACTTGATAACCATATTTAATTAATCTTGTTTGAGCATTATCATTTCGTAATAATAAACGATGTTCAGCTAAAGAAGTTAATAAACGATAAGGTTCAACTGTTCCTTTTGTTACTAAATCATCAATTAAAACTCCGATATATGCTTCATCACGCTTTAAAATTAATGGTTTTTCTTTTTTTATTTTTAAATGTGCGTTAATTCCGGCCATTAAACCTTGACACGCTGCTTCTTCATAACCACTAGTACCATTAATTTGACCAGCACTAAATAAGTTTTTAATTAATTTAGTTTCCAATGTTGGTCATAATTGTGTTGGTTCAAAAGCATCATATTCAATAGCATATGCTCATTTTAATACTTCACAATTTTCTAAACCAGGTAATGTTCTCAACATTTTATCTTGCACATCAATTGGCATCGATGTTGAAAAACCTTGGACATAAATTGAATCCAAAGCAAGTGATTCTGGCTCTAAGAAAATTTGATGACGATGCTTATCAGCAAAACGTACTACTTTATCCTCAATACTTGGACAATAACGTGGTCCAGTACCTTGTGCTTCACCATTATACATTGGTGATTTATCTAAATTATTATTAATAATGGTATGAGTTTTATCATTTGTATAAAGTAAATAACAAGGTAACTGTTTTGCTAATGGTAAAAAATTTTTAGTTTCATGTGAAAATGCTAAAGGTAAATCACTACCTAGTTCAATATTAGTTTTGTCAAAATCAATACTATTTTTTTTAATACGAGGTGGTGTTCCTGTTTTTAAACGTATCATATTAAAGCCTACAATTTTTAATTGTTCAGAAATACCATTACTTGTTCTTTGACCATCTGGTCCTTCTGATTTCTTATTATGACCTTGTAAAGTTAAAGCTGTCATATAAGTGCCAGTAGTTAAAATCACAATTTCACTAGTAATTTTTTCGCCATTCTCTAAAATAACACCCTTAGCAGTGTTTTCTTCAATTATTAATGATTGTACCATAACTTCTAAAATTGTTAAATTTTCTTGTTTATTTATTGCATTTTGCATATATTGTGAATAAGCAATTTTATCAGATTGAGCACGAATAGCTCAAACTGCTGGACCACGTGAATGATTTAATAGTTTCATTTGCAAAGCAGTAGCATCTGCTGCTTTAGCCATTTCGCCACCAAGTGCATCAATTTCACGAACCACAACTCCTTTGGCGGGTCCACCAATAGAAGGATTACATGGCATTAATGCAATTTTAGTTTTATCAAGAGTAATAATAGCGGTTTTATGACCTGCTCGTGCAGAAGATAATGCCGCTTCAACACCAGCATGACCAGCACCAATTACAATAATTTCATAGTCATATTTCATTGATTTCACCTCCATTTCATAAAATATTACATATCAAAATTAATAACATCAAAAATCAGAAATTTTATTTTTAATTTCTTTAGTAATGTTATCATAAACAAGCAAAATATTCATGTACTTTTTAGACTTTTATTAAATAAAATTGAATTTTAGTTAATAATCTTCTCAATTATAATTCATTATCTTTTATACAAGATATAAATATTATTTAAAGAATTAGTGCTGCACCTAAAAATAGCAACTGTTTTAATTAATAATCATTAATACTAATTAAAAGCCAGTAATTACTTACTTTTAAGTATTTTATTTATTAGCACAAGATGTGTTTTTATTGAAAAGACACTTTTGTCATTAACATTGGTGACTGTATCCAATGGTGATAAAACATATGCAACATCTATTTCTTTTTCCATAACTGTAACCTCTTTTGTATACAATTTGACTTAAATAATTTATCTTAATATCCCTACATAAGTATAATTATAATGTTAATTTTTAAATTTGCAAATTTTTATTTACTATACCTTTAAACTTAAAAAGTATTTTTATATATAAAAATACATCTTATATTAATTAAGATAAAGAATCACCAAATAATTTCCCCATTTTAATATTAAGATTATTACATAAAGTTTTTAAATGGTAATGTTCACTGAAATGTATATTAATTAATTTATGTAAAGTGGTAACATCTTCCAATGGATCATGATGATCAAATTTAATTTGATTACTATGAGCAAGAGCACTTAAACGGTTATTAGGATAATCATATGTTCTTCTAAATAACTTAACTGAACAAATGTAAAAAAAATTAGGACATTTTAAATCATAATGATTAATTAATGATCTTAAGATATTAATGTTAAAGTTAGCGTGATGAGCAATAACAACAGTATTTTCAGTAAAAAAAGTAACGATGTCTACTCATAATTCTTTAAAGTTTGACATTAAAGATACGCTTTCACTTGTAATTCCATGAACATGAGAAAAAGTAAATTCTTCGGGATGTGGTTTAATTAATGAACTATAAGTTTTGACAATTTTACCTTGTGTTACTTTTATCATAATTAATTGACAAGCACTTGTTTTATTCGAATTTGCAATTTCAAAATCAATAAAAACATAATTAGTATTATCAATCCCTCAATCATGAACACTAAATTTTTTCTTACTATTTAATTTTGATTTCTTTCTTTTTAATAACATTTTTTTAGCAAAAAGATTTTTACTATCTTTACTTTTATACTGTTTAAAAGGTGTAATTATTTCTTGTTTTCCTTCTATATTACCTTTTGATTCAGAATTATCATCTGTTTCAAAATCATCATTTGTCTTCTTGAATTTTACACTTTTAAAAAACATATTAATGGCAATAGTACCTTTCTATCTAAATTTTCATAAATTAATATTAGTTATTCCTTTGATAAATTATAACATTGATAAGTTAGAGTAACTATATTTTTACTTATAAAACTTCATTTTTTGCAAAATTCATTAATTAATTATCATTCTTTAACAAATAACTTAATATAATTTATAAAAATAATATTATGAATAAAATATTATATTGTTGACAATAAAAAAGATTGCGGTTGCAATCTTTTTTTAAATAAGAAAAATATTATAATGAACACGAAGGTGAAGAATTATATCTAGTAATTAATGGTTCACTATCATTTACTTCATTTTGAAAATTATTAATTTTTTTTAACTTTTTAGCTATTTTAACTTGTTTATTAAGTTCTTTTTCTTCTAATTTTTGATTTTTTGCTTTTAAATTTTTTAATTTATTTTCTGCGTCTTGCAGTTTATCTTCTCTTTTTTTAATTTTATTTTTACTTTTTACAATTTTATCACTAAGTGTTCCTAATAAAGGACTATTTTTTTTATTAATTTTTCTTTGACGTTGTGCATCTTTAAGATTCATTCGTACTAGTTTATCTTTTTGCAGTTTAGTTATTAACTTATAAATTTTGACACTTATTGCAGCAGCAATTGCTCCTCCAATAACTATTGGTACAGCATAAAGTAAAAAGTCTAATCCTTCAAATAAATCACTAAAAAATGATTCTATCCCTTGTCAACCTTTTTCAAAAAAATTTCCTACGTCTTTTGTAAAATCCTCAAATCCTTTTGAAATATCTTCTCAAATGCCACTAATATCTGAGCCAATATCATCTACACCTTTACCAATTTCTTCTAATCCTTTACCAATATCATTTCCAATATCTTCTATACCTGAGCCAATATCTGATATAACATCTTCCAATCCTTTACCAATATCATTTCCAATATCTTCTATACCTCTTCCAATATCTTCTATACCTTTAGCAATATCATCTAATCATCCAAACATAATTTTTCTACCTTTCCTTTAACCTAAACTTGGTCTTAATGTTGTTTTATCACTATTATTTATATTTGTTTCTAAACTATTAGCACCTAATACTATTTTATTATTAAACTGATTAATATTGGGATTTAATTCAGACAATGGTTCTCTATTACATTTATTATTTAGTTTTTCTAAATGATCATCTAACATTTTTAATTCAATTTTTAATTTTTTGTTTTCTACTTCTTTTTCAACCAGTCCCACTTCAAATGTTTTTCTTTCATAATCATATTGTGCTTTTTGACTTGCTAATTTTGATTTGAAACATTCCATTTGTTCTTCTTTAAATATTTCATTTTTTTGTTTACTTTCTTTTTTTGCTTTATTAGTTTCTAGTTTTCTATCAGCAATAGAAGCGACAACAGCAGTTGATGCTGTTGCTGCTAGTGCTCCTATTACAGGAACACCTGTTAATAGTAATCCTCCACCAACTGCAACAGGTCCTATAATAGGCATATTTTTTTTAAATTGTTTTTTAACATTATTTGCAATTTTCTTTGGTGATGGTATTCCGCTAGACTTCTTTACTTTTTCATTATCATTAATTTCTAATTCAGATGATGAAGACACATTTGAATTCAATCTTTTAAAATCAGGCATTTTTTATTTCTCTCTTTCTAATCTATAAAATATTTTTTTAAAGTCTTGTTACTGATTCAGTACGTAAAAGGGGTGTTGCATTAGTTTCTAAATTATTAGCAACTGATAGCATATCATTATTAAAATTATTAATGTTTGAATTTAATTCAGATAATGGTTGTCTATTAGAACGATTATTTAGATTTTCTTGTTCTTCTCTTTTTTGATTTTTTTTAACTTCCTTTTTTGTTTTATTATTTCTTATTTTGTTTTCAATAGCAGCGCTTGCAACAACAGCAGAACCTGTTGCTGCAAGCGCTGCTGCTGCACTACCACCTGTTAATATTGTTGTTGTTGCAACAATGGGAGGAACTATAAAAATTAAGTTTTTTTTAACTGTTTTACCAACATTTTTTGTAACATCTTTATCTTTCTTGGGAAATTCTGCTTTCATATTATTTTCTAGTTCATTATTATTAATTTCTAACTCAGGTAAAGGTAAATTAGATTTTTTTTCTTTTTTGTTATTAGGCATTTTTATTTCTCTCTTTCTAATCTATAAAATAAAATATGTTTATTTAACTAAATAATTTAATAAAAAAACTAATATAAATAAATCAGAAAATCTATATTAGTAATGAACATTTATTAAAATAATAACAATATAACATATTTTTTTATGAATGTCATAATCATACATATATGACTATTAAATGCTGAAAATAATAATTAATAATCATTAATAATGTGCGAAAATAATTTCTTTTATAAAAAAAAGTAACACAAAGTTACTGTTAATTAATTTTTATTTATTTTAATTTAAAAACATATATTTTATCAATTCTTGTTGCTTTACCAGCTTTGCTTCCAAGAGAATTAGTAGCTTTTTTCTTTTGAATTATTGAATCTTCATAAGTTTCTTCTAATCTTAATGGAATTTCAATTTTAATACTATCCCACATAATATCAAAATAATTACATACTTTTCTATTATTTGCATCACCAACTACTAAAATAACTGAAGTATCTTTATTACATATTTTTGAAATTTGTAATAAATACTCTTTCATAAAAATTTTATACGTTTCTAAATCATGTCTATCATCTAACTTAATGTTTTTATTATCTTTATTAGTATCAAATCCTAATATTCACATCTTAAGTCAATTTTGTCTTGTATAATTAATTAAATTTAAATATGGTGGTGATGTAAAAATTAATTTAGGTTTAATATCAAAATAATCTTTTATTTTTAAAGCATTACCCAACTTCACATTAGCAATTTTATTACAATAATGAGCTTTTGATAATACACGTTTTACACGATTACTTATTTTTTCAAAAATATTATCTTCTGGTTTTTTAAGATTATGTTTCAATGCATATTTTCTAACATAGTTAACTGACATTGAAGTGTGATTACTCATACCTAAGGAAAAATATATTGATTCACCATTTTTCTTCATTGGACCATGCATTAATCCTAATGTTATAGCTAAAATAAAATTATCAATTGCTGAAATCTTATTATAATTTTTACCTAAATTTTCCTTAATGAAAACTAATTGTTTTAAGTTTATTTCACTGTAATAAACTTTTAAGTCATTATTTATGTTATTTAAATTATATATTGGAATGGCAACCCTTTTTAGGACTATTTTTTGGTAGACATTTGTTTTTGATAACTAATTGGAGTTAGGTAGTTTAGAGTACTGTGAATTCTTATGTTTTTATATCAATTGATGTAATCAAATAATTATAATTTTAATTGGATTAATGATGTAAAATTTTTATCATTAATAAATTCAATTTTGAAAGTTTTAAAAGTTGCTTCAGCAACAGCATTGTCATAAGGACATCCTTTTTTGCTTAAAGATCGAGTTATGTTGAAAGCTAATAAAAGTTTATCAATAGTTTTATTATTGAATTCATTACCGCGATCAGTATGAAATATTTCAATATCTTTTAAACAGTGATTTGATTGCATAAATGCTTGATATACTAATGATGCATCTTTTTTAACTCCAACACTATGTCCAATAATTTCGCGGTTAAATAGGTCGATTAATAGGCAAATATAGTTTCATTTACCATTAACTTGAACATAAGTTAAATCACTAACAATAACTTCATTTTTAATTCTATTATTAAAGTTTCTATTAACAAGATTGGTTATTTGACTATCATTGACTTTATTATGATAATTTTTGAATGATAATTTAGTGTATTTTGATATTAAATTATGCTTATTCATAATTTCTTTAATTTTTCTGCGTGATAAATAAATTTCTTGGTTTGCTAGTATGACTTTTAATCTTCTAGTACCATAAACTTCTTTATTTTCTTTAAAAGCACTAATAACAGCTTGTTCATAAATATTATTTTGAATTTTATTTTTTTTCTTTAAATTAAAATAATATGTTGATTTAGAGAGTTTTAAAAAATGACACATTGTGCGAATTTTATATTTAGATTTATTATTTGCAATAATCTCTACTTTCTGCCTATTATTAGTGCTGCTTGCTTTAAAATATCAATTTCCATTCGTAACTGTTTTAATTCTTTATTTGCTTGAATTAATTGTTTTTCTAAATCTGAAAGATTATCTTTAGTTTTAAAACTACCTGAATTAGTAAATTGCTTAATTCAATTGTAAGTAGCTGCTCTTGTAACATTGTATTCTTTAACAAGGCAAGATACTGATTTGCCACTTTGATATAAAGCTACTATTTGTTTTTTAAATTCATCTGAATATGAGTTAATAGTGACCATAATTATAATTCCTTTCTTTTAACTAATTTGTTCACTTGTCTATGTAATTAGTGTCCAATAAAGTGTAACCCATCCAACTTTTGAATAAAATAATCGGCTAAACTTGGTGAAAACATAGCCACATAAGAACAAATTCTATGCATAGAATCACCTCAAACACGACTAAAGTTTTTTCATGTTTGAGGCTTTTTAATAATCTGTGTATCTTTGTTTTACAAAGTTACTAATTTAGATTAATTCTGTCTTCAAATTTTATCATAAAATGAGCAATTGCTGTATTTCAATTTTGAATAGGCAATGTTCATTTTTTTGTTATATTTTCAATTGCCAAGTAAAATATTTTGAAAACTGCCATATCATTAGGAAAAACTTTTTTATTTCTGATGATTTTTCGTAATTGACTATTAACAGATTCAATAGCATTTGTAGTATAAATCACTCTTTTGATTTCTACTGGATAACTAATAAAAACCATTAAATTATCTCAATTTTTATATCAAGATTTAGTAATTTGAGGATATTGTTTATTTCATTTACTTTCAAACGATTCTAAAGCTTGCATTGCTTGTTCTTCGAGGCTTTTTAATAATCTGTGTATCTTTGTTTTACAAAGTTACTAATTTAGATTAATTCTGTCTTCAAATTTTATCATAAAATGAGCAATTGCTGTATTTCAATTTTGAATAGGCAATGTTCATTTTTTTGTTATATTTTCAATTGCCAAGTAAAATATTTTGAAAACTGCCATATCATTAGGAAAAACTTTTTTATTTCTGATGATTTTTCGTAATTGACTATTAACAGATTCAATAGCATTTGTAGTATAAATCACTCTTTTGATTTCTACTGGATAACTAATAAAAACCATTAAATTATCTCAATTTTTATATCAAGATTTAGTAATTTGAGGATATTGTTTATTTCATTTACTTTCAAACGATTCTAAAGCTTGCATTGCTTGTTCTTCACTACATGCACTATAAATTGGTTTTAAATCTGCAACTAGACATTTTCGATGTTTGTATGAAACATATTTTAAACTATTTCTAATTTGATGAACAATGCATAATTGATGTTCTGTTTTAGGATAAACTGATTGTATTGCTTCTGACATGCCTGTTAAATTATCACTACAAGCAATAAGAATATCATTTAAGCCACGATTTTTCATTTATGTTAAATTTGCTAATCAAAATTTAGAACCTTCATTTTCACTAATTCATAATCCTAAAACATCTTTTTTGCCTTCTAAATCAACTCCTAATGCTATATAAACTGATTTGTTAATAATCCGTTTATCTTGTCGTACTTTAACTACTATACAATCAAAATAAACAATAGGATAAATACTTTCTAATGGTCGATTTTGTCATGCTTTAACATCATCAATAACATCATCAGTAATTTGACTAATAACACTTTCACTAATATCAGCACCATGATATAACTCTTGCAACTGCATTCTAATGTCAGATAATGTCATTCCTTTTGCATACAAGGAAAGAACTTGTTGATCAAAACCATCAAATCTTCTTTGCCTTTTAGGAACTATTACAGGAGTAAAATTACTATTGCGATCTCTTGGTACATCAATTTCAATTTTACCTTGTTGAGTTATTAATTTTTTTGAACTTGTACCATTACGAGCATTTTCAGTAGTACTATGTTGATTTTTTTCATATCCTAAATAATTTTGCATTTCAGAATTCAACATTTTTTCAACTAATCTTTTTGTTAATTCTTTATATAAACCGCCAGGTTTAAAAACTGTTGTTAAATCTTCAGTATTTTCTAGTAATAAATCTACTGCTTTTGATATTGGATCATTATTATTAAAGTTATCTTTTTTAGCCATCTGTAACTCACTCTTTCTAGTCATTTAATTATATTTACTAGAATTAATTAAACATAGTTATTTTTGTAAGTTACACAGATTACTAAACATTTCCTTCAAAATTGAAATACAGCAATTGCTCATTTTATGATAAAATTTGAAGACAGAATTAATCTAAATTAGTAACTTTGTAAAACAAAGATACACATATTATTAAAAAGCCTCCCCTGGTGGATATTTTGATTCTTGAAATTGGAAACCAATAACAATACCTTCTTTTTTTTCAATAACTCCTGAAGTTGCATGTCTAATACCAGCAATAATTTCTGTCAGTGTTGACTTACCACTACCATTTGCACCAATGATTCCAATTCGCTCACCAGCTTTAATTTGAATATTTAATTTATTTAAAACCGTTTTATCACCGTATACTTTAACAATGTCAGTAGCATTAATTAGAAAGTCACTATTTTTAATTCTTTTTTCATGTGTTGTTTCTGTTAAATTTGTTTTGGTTTCTTTTTCTAACATTTTTTATTTGCTCTCCTTTCAATTTAAACTACTATTTTCACTATCTAAATTTGGTTCTAATAAATCATTATATATCATCTTGCTGCTGTTAACAATTAAAATATGAGTAAATCATTTTTTATTTTTAGTTAAGTAATATTGTTAATACTTTTTAAATATGTTTTTAAAAGTTATCTTTTTTATAAAAATTTCAATTAATAGCATTATTTATAACACTATTTTAAAATAGTGTATTATTACGATAATATTAAAAGAATATAAGTTTTTAACCCTTTACTTTATTTTTGAAAGTAAGTGGTTTTTTTATTTCTAAAAAGAAAGGATAGTATAAATTATGAAAATTTTTAATCCAAATTATTGATTTAAAGTATGAACGTTAACTGCTTTTAGTTTTGACCAACAAAATAAAAAAACACATGATCTATCAATAGCAATACCTATGACAAATAATGAAATGATAACAAGAAATCAATTGTTAATTGATAATAAAAATATTACAACGATATTAGATTTTAATTTAAATAGAATTAAAAGGGAAACTAATTCAATTGATAATATAAATATAATGAAAATTTATAAATTAAATTTATTACAAATTCAAGCATTAACAAAAGAACAAATTCAAAAAATTCAAGTATGAGATATTACAATAATTAGAGAAAAACAAATATCATGATTTAAACCAGAACAAATTTCATGATTCAAATCATGACAAATTTCAGAATTTACAGAAAAACAAATACAATCATTTACCAAAAAACAAATGAAATCGCTTGAACCATCTCAAATTCAAGCATTTACACCAATTAAAATTCCATGATTTAAACTAGAACAAATCCCATGATTTACTTCAGAACAAGTCCAGTATTTTACACAAAAACAGATTCAATCCTTTACAGAAAAACAAATTAACAAGTTTACACCAGAAAAAACTAAATTATTTTTATGAGAAGTTTTTTGATTAACACCGACACAATTTTCAGAAATAGCACCAGAGCAAATTTCAAAAATTTCTCTAGAACATTTTTTATTATTAACAATTTCTCAAATTAAAGCATTGACCCCAATACAAATTTTTACAATACAACAAATTAAAGCATTAACAGAAGAACAAATTAAATCATTGATGCCTAAACAAATATCATGATTTAAACCAGAACAAATTTTATCATTATGAACATGACAAATTTCAGAATTTACAGAAGAACAAATTAAATCATTAACAAGAGAACAAATTGAAGTTTTTACAATACAACAAATTAAAGCATTGACCCCAATACAAATTAAATTTTTTAAACCAGAACAAATATCATGATTTAAACCAAAACAAATTTCAAAATTTACAGAAGAACAAATTTCAGAATTTACGGAAAAACAAATTCAAGAGTTTTTACCACTACAAATTAGATCATTGACCCCAGTACAAGTTAAATCATTGACGAAACAACAAGTAAGTTCATTTTATTTATGACAAATTTTAGAATTAAAACCAAGTCAATTAGTGAAACTATCACCATTGAAAAAACAATATTTTACATCAATTATAAATGGTAATAGTTTTAACATTAAAACATGAGATGGTAAAATTAAAAGTTGTATACATGAAGCAGGACATATTATGAATGATTTTAGTTCTGTTTTTTTTAAAGATTTTATTATTTCAATGGAAGTTTTTAATAGAGAACACGTTACAGGAATAACCAAACTTAATATTACTGGCAATATAACAGATGTTGAAAATATACAATATATATATTCTTGACTTAGATCTGTACTTGGTGGTGCTTCAGCTGAAATAGTTATGAAATATCCGTACCCTTATCGTCGTAATGGTCATGAAGTATCGCCAAATATAAAAATAGTGCATGAAATGTTAGTAATAAAAAGAAGGCAAATTTCAAATTTAGATTTTCAAATTTTAATTGAACAATTAAAAAAGGATTCAATAAAAGTAATAGAAGATAATAAAATAGCATTTAGTAAAATAATCGAAATATGTAGTATTTTCAGTAAAGTTACTAAAGAAGAAATTGAATATATTTTTAAATATAAAAGTTTGCCAGTAATAGTCGAAAATATAAAAAGTCAAATTCAACAACGTATAGATAATATTGATTGAAATGAAATAAATTCATTTGATTTACAAAGTATAAAAAAAGTATTAGTAAATGCCAAAGATAATTTTGTTGGAAATGAATGATTATTATTTTAGCCTGTGTTATTTTTGTTTCAATTGGGTTTGGTTTTGTTTATAATAAACCATTTTCTTTAAAATCACAAATCGATAAAACAATAGCAGAAAATAATTTAGAGAATTTAACAGAGTTAGTTACTATTGATCGACAATTTCATCAAACAGAACTAAATATGAAAACAGTATCTCTAATTAATAATGTAAGTAATGAAGATTTAGATCAACATCAAAAAGAAATTGAACAAGAAATAAAGCATCATAAAGGAGAAATAATTCCTTTATTACAAGATGAAATAATTTCAATAAATAATGTTGATTTGCAAAATCAACATTCAATAAGTGAACATAGTAGATTGTTATTTACTTAAATGGTTTTAATAATTATTATCATTAAAATTAGAATATATGTCATTAATTTAATTAATAACAAAATATTTAATGAAAAATATTTTGTTATTTTTCTTTTTAAATGTTACAATTAATTTTAAAAATATTAAGGAGGAAAAAATAATGAAGAGTGATGAATCTCATAAACGATTGTCATTAAAAGAATTTGTTTGATTAGGTTTTAATTATGCAGTAGGAATTGGTTTTATTGGTAATTTTGCAATATTATCTAATATTGGAAAACCTAATTCAATTGGAATTAATGCAATATGAGTGTATTTATTAATTGGTTTTGTGGCGGGTAATTGTGCATGAGCTTTTGCAAAATTATCTAGAATTCATAATTCTGATAATAATGGTGGTGCATATATCTATGTTAGGACAACTTTTGGTAGATTCTGAGGTTGATTAGTAGGTTTTATGCAATATGCTTGTTTACCATTTGTTGTGACAATTCAAGTAATGATGTTAATTAGAGGAACTTTTTCTCCAGAATTTATTAGTAATGGTCAACCACAATGGTATAGTGCTAATTGAGGACCATTTTCTGATTTATATTTAGATTTCATTGGAATTTTTATTTATATGATTTCAGCTTCTGTTATTTTTGCTGGGATTAAAATATATAAAAAAATGGCACATACAACATCAATTATTAAGTGATTAACAGCCGGATTTTTAGTTATTGCTGGAATTAGTTTAGCAATAACTAATGGTTCATCAAATTGAAATTACTGAACTACTGAGAGTACATTTTCTTTTGCTGGATTTATGAATACTTTTACTTCATGTTTCTTTTTCTTTGCTGGTTTTGAAATTTTTTCAACAGCAGGTAAAAACGTTAATAATCCTGAAAAAAATATTGGTAAAGGTATTACTTTAATTATGATAATTATGACAATTTTTTATGTTGTTATTTCATTAATTTTCTTTTTAGGATATAGAGTCTTTGTTCAAAATATGAATATGGGTGCGTGAAGTCCTTTTACAAGCAAAATAATTATCTATGGTGGTCCAATTATAATTATTATTAGTGGATTAGCTTTAAAAATTAATATCGCAATGCAAAACGCTTTATATGGTGGTACCACATTACAGCCGCTTTCTAAAGAAGGATATATTTCTAATAAGTTATTTAATTTAAATAAAGATGGAATTCCTGTTAAAGCAGCAGTTATTAATTTAATAGTAACATCTGTTATGTTAATTTTATGATTAGTTATTCCTGATTTGATTAAAGGAATTTGGTTAGTTTCACATCCTGATCAACAATATTCATCAGCTTTTAATGTTGCTAATTTATCATCAGCTTTTTCTGTAATTACAATGTTTATTTATATCATGGTTTTAATTACAGTATTAAAATTAGCATTAGATAAAAAATTAAAACTAAATTGATATGAAAAAAATACTTTTCCATTTATTTTAGTAACTTTAGGTTTAATGTTTGTTTGACATTATTATTCTATTATTTATGATGCAGTTACAGCAACTGATTCAAGTGCAATAGTTGCTATGGTTATTGAATTAGTATTTATTTTAAGTAATGTGATTTTTGCAATAACTTGATACTTTGCTTATTACTATAAAAAATATAAAATTCGTTTAAAAACAAATCCTAATTTACAAGTAGAATTGAATAGTGAATTTACTTTTAATTTAGAACATCAAGCAAAATTAGCAAAATGGGAAATGTTTAGTAATCTGTGTAACTTACAAAAATAACTATGTTTAATTAATTCTAGTAAATATAATTAAATGACTAGAAAGAGTGAGTTACAGATGGCTAAAAAAGATAACTTTAATAATAATGATCCAATATCAAAAGCAGTAGATTTATTACTAGAAAATACTGAAGATTTAACAACAGTTTTTAAACCTGGCGGTTTATATAAAGAATTAACAAAAAGATTAGTTGAAAAAATGTTGAATTCTGAAATGCAAAATTATTTAGGATATGAAAAAAATCAACATAGTACTACTGAAAATGCTCGTAATGGTACAAGTTCAAAAAAATTAATAACTCAACAAGGTAAAATTGAAATTGATGTACCAAGAGATCGCAATAGTAATTTTACTCCTGTAATAGTTCCTAAAAGGCAAAGAAGATTTGATAGTTTTGATCAACAAGTTCTTTCCTTGTATGCAAAAGGAATGACATTATCTGACATTAGAATGCAGTTGCAAGAGTTATATCATGGTGCTGATATTAGTGAAAGTGTTATTAGTCAAATTACTGATGATGTTATTGATGATGTTAAAGCATGACAAAATCGACCATTAGAAAGTATTTATCCTATTGTTTATTTTGATTGTATAGTAGTTAAAGTACGACAAGATAAACGGATTATTAACAAATCAGTTTATATAGCATTAGGAGTTGATTTAGAAGGCAAAAAAGATGTTTTAGGATTATGAATTAGTGAAAATGAAGGTTCTAAGTTTTGATTATCTAATTTCACAGAAATGAAAAATCGTGGCTTAAATGATATTCTTATTGCTTGTAGTGATAATTTAACAGGCATGTCAGAAGCAATACAATCAGTTTATCCTAAAACAGAACATCAATTATGCATTGTTCATCAAATTAGAAATAGTTTAAAATATGTTTCATACAAACATCGAAAATGTCTAGTTGCAGATTTAAAACCAATTTATAGTGCATGTAGTGAAGAACAAGCAATGCAAGCTTTAGAATCGTTTGAAAGTAAATGAAATAAACAATATCCTCAAATTACTAAATCTTGATATAAAAATTGAGATAATTTAATGGTTTTTATTAGTTATCCAGTAGAAATCAAAAGAGTGATTTATACTACAAATGCTATTGAATCTGTTAATAGTCAATTACGAAAAATCATCAGAAATAAAAAAGTTTTTCCTAATGATATGGCAGTTTTCAAAATATTTTACTTGGCAATTGAAAATATAACAAAAAAATGAACATTGCCTATTCAAAATTGAAATACAGCAATTGCTCATTTTATGATAAAATTTGAAGACAGAATTAATCTAAATTAGTAACTTTGTAAAACAAAGATACACAGATTATTAAAAAGCCTCAATTATTTATTTTTTAAATTGTTCTTACATTAATTTTAGAATAAAAATCCTTTCTAATTTAGAAGGGATTTATTGTTTTAATTTGTTTATTTGTTATTTTTTCATGTAATAATAAAATTTATTTCATAATAACAGTGTTTATTATTTTTATATAATATCAATGATGTTTTTATTTATCATTTTAATTAGTAAAATTAATGTAATATAAAGTATGATTTTTGTATATTATTTGCAATACGTTTTATACATGCTATTATTTAGGAATAGTTATCTTAAATATTAGAGATAAACTATATGCATTATTATAGGTAATTAACAAGAGATTTTAGAAATTGTTAATTAACTTTTTCAAATAAATTATAACTAATTTATTTTAGAATTGTTCCTTTGCTTATTTTAATGAAAATTTAAAATAAAAAATTTAAAAAAATATGTTTTTCAGAGGCTTTTTAATAATCTGTGTATCTTTGTAAAACAAAGATACTAATTTAGATTAATTCTGTCTTCAAATTTTATCATAAAATGAGCAATTGCTGTATTTCAATTTTGAATAGGCAATGTTCATTTTTTTGTTATATTTTCAATTGCCAAGTAAAATATTTTGAAAACTGCCATATCATTAGGAAAAACTTTTTTATTTCTGATGATTTTTCGTAATTGACTATTAACAGATTCAATAGCATTTGTAGTATAAATCACTCTTTTGATTTCTACTGGATAACTAATAAAAACCATTAAATTATCTCAATTTTTATATCAAGATTTAGTAATTTGAGGATATTGTTTATTTCATTTACTTTCAAACGATTCTAAAGCTTGCATTGCTTGTTCTTCACTACATGCACTATAAATTGGTTTTAAATCTGCAACTAGACATTTTCGATGTTTGTATGAAACATATTTTAAACTATTTCTAATTTGATGAACAATGCATAATTGATGTTCTGTTTTAGGATAAACTGATTGTATTGCTTCTGACATGCCTGTTAAATTATCACTACAAGCAATAAGAATATCATTTAAGCCACGATTTTTCATTTCTGTGAAATTAGATAATCAAAACTTAGAACCTTCATTTTCACTAATTCATAATCCTAAAACATCTTTTTTGCCTTCTAAATCAACTCCTAATGCTATATAAACTGATTTGTTAATAATCCGTTTATCTTGTCGTACTTTAACTACTATACAATCAAAATAAACAATAGGATAAATACTTTCTAATGGTCGATTTTGTCATGCTTTAACATCATCAATAACATCATCAGTAATTTGACTAATAACACTTTCACTAATATCAGCACCATGATATAACTCTTGCAACTGCATTCTAATGTCAGATAATGTCATTCCTTTTGCATACAAGGAAAGAACTTGTTGATCAAAACCATCAAATCTTCTTTGCCTTTTAGGAACTATTACAGGAGTAAAATTACTATTGCGATCTCTTGGTACATCAATTTCAATTTTACCTTGTTGAGTTATTAATTTTTTTGAACTTGTACCATTACGAGCATTTTCAGTAGTACTATGTTGATTTTTTTCATATCCTAAATAATTTTGCATTTCAGAATTCAACATTTTTTCAACTAATCTTTTTGTTAATTCTTTATATAAACCGCCAGATTTAAAAACTGTTGTTAAATCTTCAGTATTTTCTAGTAATAAATCTACTGCTTTTGATATTGGATCATTATTATTAAAGTTATCTTTTTTAGCCATCTGTAACTCACTCTTTCTAGTCATTTAATTATATTTACTAGAATTAATTAAACATAGTTATTTTTGTAAGTTACACAGATTACTAAACATTTCCAAATTATTAAGCTGTATATTCATTTTTATTTTATCAATATTGACTATCATCTTTTCTGTATTTACTGAATTTTGATATGTTAATAGTACTAATAAAGATAATTTTTATAATTCTATAGTATTACAAAACTTTGATATAATGTTATCATTTTGGTCTTCTCAAACAATATTTATTGTTAATATTTGGTTTTTATTTTCTTTAATTTATCATCAAAAAGAGCAGACAAATAGATTCACTAATATTTATAGTCAAATTAATTTAACAATATACATAACTATTACTGCCCTTATTTTTTGAGTGGGGATATTTATTGATAGTGTTTCAAAGTTAGATTTAGAACTTAATTGATTTTGAAAATTGAATAATTTATCTTTATTTTGTTCCTTTTTAGATCATTTAGTATCACCAATATTGATGATTACTTTTTTAATTTTAACTTTTAAAAAAAATAAATTTAATATCAATATTAAAAAACAATTTATATTAGTAGTTATTTATCTAACTTATATTTATATTAGAGCCAGCATTTTACAAACAAATGATGTTAAAAATTTTATTTATCCTTATAATATTCTCAACTTTAATTATTCAATTATTGGAATTCCATTATGAATTAATAGTATCTTAGTTATAATGTTAATTATTAGTACTATTATTAGTACTACATTATTTTATTTGTGAATTAATAAATTTTATTATAAAACAATTAAAGAACAAATAATAATGCAAATAAAGTAATATTTCTGCTAAATCTTAGCAATAAATATTAAACTGATTCATGGTAAAATATAAATATATATTTTAAAATAGGTGAGGTAAGATGGCATTCTTAAAAAGAATTGAAGCATATGGTTTTAAGTCATTTGCAGAGCCTTTAACAATAGAATTTGATACTAATATTGTAGGTATTGTTGGTCCTAATGGTTCTGGAAAGTCTAATATTAATGATGCTATTCGTTGAGTTTTAGGTGAACAATCAGTTAAATCATTACGTGGTGAAAATAGTGAAGATATAATTTTTAATGGTGCTAAAGGTAAACAGCCATTAAATAGTGCTCAAGTTACTTTAGTTTTTGATAATACTAATAAAATATTTAAAGTTGATTTTAATGAAGTACAAATTACTAGAAAAACTTTTCGTAATAGTTCAGAAAATGAATATTACATTAATAAAGCTCGTGTTCGTTTAAAAGATGTACAAGAAATTATTATGGGTACAGGTTTAGCTAAAGGTTCACTTGCAATTATTAGTCAAGGTAATGTTTCAAAATTTGCTGATTCTAAACCAGAAGAAAGAAGAACTTTATTTGAAGAGGCTGCGGGTGTTTCAAAATACAAAAAGAGGAAAGAAGAGTCATTACGTAAATTAGAGCGTACTAATGAAAATTTAGTTCGAGTTAATGATATTATTAGTGAAATAAGTAGAAAAATTGAACCATTAGCAAAACAAGCACAGAAAGCTAAAACTTATGTTGAATTACGTGATAATTTAAAAAAATATGAAATTACTATTATTGTTAAAGATTTGGAGACATATCATAATCAATTAAAACTTACAACAGTCAGTATAAATTATAATGAAATTTTACAACAACAACTTAATTTAAATATTAGTAAGAATGAACAACAATTAAAATTTTTAAAAAACAAAAGTTATGATTTAGATAAAAACATTAATAGTTTAGAAATGAATTTATCTAATGTTAATAGTTTATTGCAAGTTTTAGAACAACAAAAATCATTAATGAAAACAAAACAAAGTGAAATAAAAGATCAAACAGAAGTTGAAAAATTAAAAAATGAAATTGAAGCTTTGCTTACTATTATTGAACAAAAAACTTTTTTACAAAAAAAAGAACAAGAAAATTTTGATAAAATTAATAATTTATTTGAAGAACTAAATGTTCAACATCAAGATTTAATTTTAGGACAAAATAATATTCATCGTGGTTTAGGCGAAAAAAAAGCACAATTAGAATCGGTAATTAATTATCAACAACGACAAAATCAAAAATATTTGGGTGTTCAAACAATTTTAAATAATAAAGATAAACTATATGGCATCATTGGAGTAGTGAGTGATTTAATTTCGGTGCCCGATCTTTATAGTGAAGCGATTGTTAAAGTATTGGGTAATACTTTAAAAAACATTGTTACGGCGACTAACAAAGATGCAACCAAGGCTGTTGAATTTTTAAAACAAAATAAAGCGGGAATTGCCACTTTTTTACCTTTAAATTCAATTCAAGTTCGAACAGCGACTAAAGAAGATGAAATTATTGTTAATAGCAAATCGGGTTATTTAAGTTTTGCTCATCATTTAGTTATAGCAGTTGATAATAGAATTCAGCCGATTATTAATTTTCTTTTAGGTCGTACTATTATTTGTGAAGACTTAGAAAGCGCAAGAGTTATTTCACAATTAATTGCTGCTAAATATCAATGTGTAACTTTAGATGGTCAATTAATTAAAGCTGGAGGTGCTATTGTTGGAGGTTATCAACATCAAAATAGTATTAATGTTTTTAAAGAAAAGTTAATAGTTTCTGAATTAAAAGAAGAAATTAAATCATTAGAACAACAATTAGTTAATATAAATGTCCAAAGAACAAGTATTGAAAGCGAATTAAATGATTATCAAGGTCAAAAGTTGACAATTACTTTAACAATAAATAAATTGATTAGTGAAATTAGTGATATCACTAATCAATCACAATTATTAACTACTCAATATCAAACATTGACTGGTAAAAAATTAGATATTGATACTACAAATCAATTAAATGATATTTTTATTCAATATGAAAATTCTAAATATGATCAAGCGACAATAAAAAGTCAATTACAATTAATTCGTAAACAGAAACATCAATTATTAGAACAAATGCAAACTTTAGAAAATGAATTATATAGTTTAAATCAAGAACATTTTATGACTAGTGATAAATTAAATAATCAAAAACTTGAGCAAGTAAAAATGGAGTCAAAAGTAGAACAACATTTAAGACGTTTAGTTGAAACTTATAATTTAACTTATGAATATGCTAGAGAACATTATAGTGAACCATTAGCAGATGAACAACAAGCACGTAATTTGGTACAACAATTACGTAGTGAGATTGAAGATTTAGGATTTGTAAATATTAATGCTATTGAAGAATTTGAAAATGAAAATGAACGTTATTTACGTTTAAAAACTAAACATGATGAATTGCAATTAGCATCACAATCGTTGTTAACAGCTATTGATGAAATGGATAATGTTATGGTAACGCAATTTGATGAAACAATAAAAGATATTAATATGGTATTGCCCGAAACATTTCAAACTTTATTTGGTGGAGGAACTTGTAGTTTACGATATACATCACCTGATGATATTTTAAATACAGGTGTGGAAGTGCTTGCTAATCCTCCTGGTAAAAGAATTAGTAATTTAAACTTATTATCAGGTGGTGAAAAATCATTAGTTGCATTAGCAGTATTATTTGCTATTTTAAAAGTCAAGCCATTGCCATTGACAATATTAGATGAGGTTGAAGCGCCATTGGATCCAGCTAATTTAGAACGTTTTGCTAGATATGTTCGTAGTTTTTCACAATATACGCAATTTATTATTGTTACTCATCGTCCAGGCACAATGGAAAATTGTGATGTATTATATGGGACAACTATGCAAAATCAAGGAATTACGAAAATGGTAGCCATTAAATTAGCAGATGCTAAAAAAATTATTGAAAGCGATAAATCAGTGAAAAATGTTAATTATGTTGTTTAATTAAAAAGGTAGTAATAACTACTTTTTTATGTTAAATTTAAATTAATTTATAATAGAAAGATGCAAAATTAAATGGCAGATTCAAAAGATTGTTTAGACAAAAATGTAGAAGAAAACATTAAGTTTATTAGTTCAAAAATAATTGAAAAGAAAACAATATTATTTTTAGGGAGGCTTTTTAATAATCTGTGTATCTTTGTTTTACAAAGTTACTAATTTAGATTAATTCTGTCTTCAAATTTTATCATAAAATGAGCAATTGCTGTATTTCAATTTTGAATAGGCAATGTTCATTTTTTTGTTATATTTTCAATTGCCAAGTAAAATATTTTGAAAACTGCCATATCATTAGGAAAAACTTTTTTATTTCTGATGATTTTTCGTAATTGACTATTAACAGATTCAATAGCATTTGTAGTATAAATCACTCTTTTGATTTCTACTGGATAACTAATAAAAACCATTAAATTATCTCAATTTTTATATCGGAAATGTTTAGTAATCTGTGTAACTTACAAAAATAACTATGTTTAATTAATTCTAGTAAATATAATTAAATGACTAGAAAGAGTGAGTTACAGATGGCTAAAAAAGATAACTTTAATAATAATGATCCAATATCAAAAGCAGTAGATTTATTACTAGAAAATACTGAAGATTTAACAACAGTTTTTAAATCTGGCGGTTTATATAAAGAATTAACAAAAAGATTAGTTGAAAAAATGTTGAATTCTGAAATGCAAAATTATTTAGGATATGAAAAAAATCAACATAGTACTACTGAAAATGCTAGTAATGGTACAAGTTCAAAAAAATTAATAACTCAACAAGGTAAAATTGAAATTGATGTACCAAGAGATCGCAATAGTAATTTTACTCCTGTAATAGTTCCTAAAAGGCAAAGAAGATTTGATGGTTTTGATCAACAAGTTCTTTCCTTGTATGCAAAAGGAATGACATTATCTGACATTAGAATGCAGTTGCAAGAGTTATATCATGGTGCTGATATTAGTGAAAGTGTTATTAGTCAAATTACTGATGATGTTATTGATGATGTTAAAGCATGACAAAATCGACCATTAGAAAGTATTTATCCTATTGTTTATTTTGATTGTATAGTAGTTAAAGTACGACAAGATAAACGGATTATTAACAAATCAGTTTATATAGCATTAGGAGTTGATTTAGAAGGCAAAAAAGATGTTTTAGGATTATGAATTAGTGAAAATGAAGGTTCTAAGTTTTGATTATCTAATTTCACAGAAATGAAAAATCGTGGCTTAAATGATATTCTTATTGCTTGTAGTGATAATTTAACAGGCATGTCAGAAGCAATACAATCAGTTTATCCTAAAACAGAACATCAATTATGCATTGTTCATCAAATTAGAAATAGTTTAAAATATGTTTCATACAAACATCGAAAAGGTCTAGTTGCAGATTTAAAACCAATTTATAGTGCATGTAGTGAAGAACAAGCAATGCAAGCTTTAGAATCGTTTGAAAGTAAATGAAATAAACAATATCCTCAAATTACTAAATCTTGATATAAAAATTGAGATAATTTAATGGTTTTTATTAGTTATCCAGTAGAAATCAAAAGAGTGATTTATACTACAAATGCTATTGAATCTGTTAATAGTCAATTACGAAAAATCATCAGAAATAAAAAAGTTTTTCCTAATGATATGGCAGTTTTCAAAATATTTTACTTGGCAATTGAAAATATAACAAAAAAATGAACATTGCCTATTCAAAATTGAAATACAGCAATTGCTCATTTTATGATAAAATTTGAAGACAGAATTAATCTAAATTAGTAACTTTGTAAAACAAAGATACACAGATTATTAAAAAGCCTCATTCTATTATTAAAGTTTCTATTAACAAGATTGGTTATTTGACTATCATTGACTTTATTATGATAATTTTTGAATGATAATTTAGTGTATTTTGATATTAAATTATGCTTATTCATAATTTCTTTAATTTTTCTGCGTGATAAATAAATTTCTTGGTTTGCTAGTATGACTTTTAATCTTCTAGTACCATAAACTTCTTTATTTTCTTTAAAAGCAATAATAACAGTTTGTTCATAAATATTATTTTGAATTTTATTTTTTTTCTTTAAATTAAAATAATATGTTGATTTAGAGAGTTTTAAAAAATGACACATTGTGCGAATTTTATATTTAGATTTATTATTTGCAATAATCTCTACTTTCTGCCTATTATTAGTGCTGCTTGCTTTAAAATATCAATTTCCATTCGTAACTGTTTTAATTCTTTATTTGCTTGAATTAATTGTTTTTCTAAATCTGAAAGATTATCTTTAGTTTTAAAACTACCTGAATTAGTAAATTGCTTAATTCAATTGTAAGTAGCTGCTCTTGTAACATTGTATTCTTTAACAAGGCAAGATACTGATTTGCCACTTTGATATAAAGCTACTATTTGTTTTTTAAATTCATCTGAATATGAGTTAATAGTGACCATAATTATAATTCCTTTCTTTTAACTAATTTGTTCACTTGTCTATGTAATTAGTGTCCAATAAAGTGTAACCCATCCATATTTTGAAGAGATATTTTTTTCAAAAATAAAAATAGATAATATTGATAATTATTTTAATGATTTAGTTATAAAATCGTTAAATATTGAAAGTCCGTCAATTGGTACAGGAGTTACATATATGTATCGATTTAATACTAAAATTACTTGCACTTTTAATTTATTAATTCATTATATAGTTAATTCACAAAATGAAAATAATCTTTTTGAGTTAATAAAAAGCAAAATAGATAGTATTGTATTTGAAAAAAATATATTAGTAAATATTTTATATAATTTATTTGATTTGTATCATTGGATAAACTTTGAAGATAAAAGTAAAAAAAGAATTACTAATTTTTTAAAATATATTCAAAATGAAATCAAAGTTAATAAAATAACAAATTCTTCATTAAAACCAACAATATTTTTTTCTGATGAAGAAATTAAAATAATGAAAAATAAAGATGCTGTCGATTATTATTTAAAAATTGGTGAAAGTAGAATATATTATAAAAGATTATATTGAGTAATACAGTGGCATTTAAGACAATACAATGATAATTTAAAAGTAGATAGTCAAGATATAACCCTAATTGCATCAGATAAATCGGCTATTGGTAATTTAATAACACGTTATAGAAAAGATTTAAAGAAATTTTAAAAACAGACCTATTTCACGGGTCTGTTTTTAATAAATTTAAGTATTATTATTTTTTATTGTGATGAAACATTAACGATTCATGTTGGTGTTAAACCAATCATATCAATAACAACTCCATTACCATTATCATAGTCAGTAATTTGTCATATGTATCATTGTGCAATTAATATTGCTGCAACTGCACCAATTATTGGAGCTAATGCTGGTAAGGCAACACCTAGGACAGCAGAAACTGCTCCTATTCCCGAACCAATCGCATTATTTAATTTATGTAATGTATCATGATTTAATCCAATAACATGGTAATAAAAATAATATTGATAATAGTTTCCGCCACCCACATATGTTGCTACGTTATTTTTTGTTAGATATTTTCAAACGTTATTTTCAGCAGTAATATTAGATAAATCAACATTACTTACTTTTTTTATATCTTGGTTTAAAATAGTATTAACAGCTTCTGTTTTTTGATTAGTCTTTAAGTTACTACTTAAATTTCCTACAGTTGTACCAAGTGTTAAAACACTTAGGGCAGTAATTAAATTTTTCATTTTAAACACCTTCTTTATATATGTGATAAATTAAAAGGATATTTTGGATTAATAATAGTTTCTATAAATTTTAGGAATGATAATATTAATCCAAAACTAGGAAATATTTTCTATCCATCTTAATTTTAACACTTTAAGTATTAATATACAAGGCAAGCAAAATTAGTAATATATTAATTAATATATTGTTATAATATTATTTTTAAATTTTGGTAATTTATTAGGATTAGTAATTTTTGAATAATTTGCAAAGTTACTATGTTCTCTTACTTTTTTTACATTTCATGTTGAAAGGTCTTGATCGAATAATTTAGCACCATAAAACATAAAATTCATATATACTGCATTAGAAGTATTTCAGTTTGAAAGGTTTTGATTGAATGAGGTTGCACCATAAAACATAAGACTAAAACGGTTTATATTAGATACATTTCATGTTGAAAGGTCTTGATTGAATGAAGTTGCATTTGCAAACATAACAAAAGTACTTTTTACATTAGAAACATTTCAATTAGTAATATTGCTATTAAATGAAGTGGCTCCATTAAATGTAAAATTCATATTTGTTATATTGGAAGTATCTCATGTTGAAAGGTCTTGATTGAATAAGGTTGTACCTGTAAACATATTTTTTAAAGATGTTATTTCTGGTGGCAATTTGTCAGGTACTTTTTCAATTGTTCTTGGCATTCTAACAGCTTGAATTTCTCCTAATATATTTTTAAAAAATCCAATTTGAATAATTTCTTTACTATTTATCTTTGATAAGTCTCTTTCACTAGTTGTTATTTGTTTGCCATCTTTGTCAATATAAATTGTATCTTGTTGAGTTTTACTTTGAATATAGTTAGTTGTAATATTATTTTTTTGTATAGTTGAGTTTAAGAAACCCGTTAAATTTCCTGTGGTTGTTGCAAGTGTTAAAATACTTAATGTTTTTATTAATGTTTTCATTATGAAAACCCCCTTTTTGTTTTTCCAATAACTTCTTAAATTTAAGAAGTTAACTACATTTTAGTGTTTTTAAAAATAAATGCAATTAACTATTTTTGTATATTTGTATTAATAACAAATTATGAAATACTGCAATAATTATTATCTTTGTTTGTTAATGTTTGTTTATTTTGTGTATCATTAGAATTTATTTTATTAACATCTAATTTGTCAGGTACTTTTTCTTTTTTAATATTTTTATTTTTTTCTCTTTCTTTTAACAAATCTTGTGTGTAATATATATTAACTATTTCAGTTATTGATGGCATAATTTTAATTCCCCTTTATTTTAAAATTAAAAATTCAATTACTTTAAAACTAAAGTTAATTATAAACTTATATTATGTAAGTTTATATTTAAATTATATATTTTAAATATATAATTTAAATATATTTTTGTACAAAATTAAAATTTAAATCTAAGTTATTAAACTTATTTCATTAGTTGTTATAATTGAAATATATTTAATATAATTTAAGGGGTATTTATTATGGATTTTTATATTATACTTTGAATATTTTTAATATCATTAACTATTAATTTTATTTTCTTTATGATAGCTTTTATTTTTAAAACTGCTATTTTAACTGAAATTATTTATTGTTTAAGTTTTATTTGTTTAAGTGTGATCATTGTTGCTTGAAAGCAAAATTTTAGTCCTGTCCAAATTTCGTTGTTTGTTCTTTATAATATTTGAGTTCTAAGATTAAGTAGTTTTTTATTATTAAAAATTATTAAACATAAGGTTGAATATCGGTTTGATAAAATTATTATTAATTTTTGAAAATTTAGTATTTTTTCAATTTTACAAGGAATTTCAGTTTTTATGATTAGTATTCCTACGGTTTTTGCATTAAGTCTTGATATTGTTTATTTTAATAGTACATTTAATAATTACTTACTTATTTTTATTATGCTTGCTATTTTATTTTTAGTTATTGAGACAATTGCAGATTGACAAAAGTTTAGATTTTCCTTAAAGAAAAAACATGATTTATTTTTTATTAATTATGGTTTATGAAAAGATTGTCGTCACCCTAATTATTTAGCAGAAATTGGGTTTTGATATATGATGACAGCATTGTTTATTTGTGATTTATTATTTAAAAATATTAATAGTGATATAAATTATTTATATCATTTATTATGATTATTAAGTCCGTTGTATTTTAATGTTGTAGTAATTAATATTACCGACATACCAATATGAGAAGTAAAACAATGACAAAGGTTCCACTCTAATGAAGATTATTACAAATATTTAAATGAAACTAGTTGTGTAATGTGTTATATTGGTAAAAAAGGTCCAATTAATAAAGTGAAAAAATTAATATATAAAAAATAAGAACATATGTTCTTATTTTTTATATATTAATTTATTAAATTCTTTTTATTGCACTATTAACAAAATCTTCATTTGGATCAAATTTAGTTTCGTTATTAATATTTCATAATTTTTCTTGCTCTGTTTTAGTAACTTTATTAGGCATTTGTATATCAAGAATAACATGTAAATCACCACGTTTACTACTATTAGGGTAATAGAATCCTTGATTTTTTAAAGTAATTTTGTCACCGTATTGTAGTCCTAATGTTAATTTATGTTTAATTATTCCTTCAAAGGTAGGAATCATAATAATATTTCCCAAAATAATATCTAAGTAAGATACTGGTAATTTAATATACATATCACTACCTTGACGATCTAAGAAAGCGTGTCGCTTAATATTAATACCAACAAATAAATCGCCTTGAGTGCCACCATTATGACCAATTTTACCTTTACCTTTAATTCTAATTTGTTGACCATCAAAAATACTGCGAGGAATATCAAATTCTAATTTTTGATTTTCAATATAATAGCGATGTCCTTTGCATTTTAAACATTTTTGACGAATAATTTTACCAAGTCCTTGACATTGGTTGCAAACACCTTGATGTCTAAACATACCTAATGGTGATTGTTGAACATATTCAAGAATTCCTTTACCTTTACATTTATCACATGTACTAATATCATTAGGAGTTCTAGCACCAGTTTCTTTACAATCCTTACAAGCAACATCAATGTTAATACTAATGGTCATTTTTTTGCCAAAGAATACATCACGATAACTAATTTCAACTTTTGTTAGGATATTATCACCTGGTGTTTTACCATTATAGCGTTGTTGTTGTCTTCTATTACCACCAAATAAGTCACCAAATAAGTCACCAAATGCTGAACTAAAGTCACCGAAACCACCGAAACCAGAAGAACTGCCAACTCCAGGCATATCATGACCAAATTGATCATATTTTGCTCTTTCATTAGTATCAGATAAAACTTGATAAGCTTCACTTATTTCTTTAAATCGAGCTTCATCACCACCACTTGGTGAATCAGGATGATATTTTTTTGCAAGCGTACGAAACGCTTTCTTAATTTCATCTGGAGTAGCATTACGTGAAACTCCTAGAATTTCATAATAATCACGTTTTTTACTTGCCATTTTGTCCACCTCTAATTATTTTATTTAGTTGTTGCGTCAACATCAATAACATCATCACTTTTATTATCATCTTTTTTAATATGATCTGTTGGTTCTTGTTTTTGTTGGTTCATAAATTGTTGTGCAGCAGCAAACGCTTGTTTTAATTGTTCTAGTTTTTCTTTTAAATCATCATATTTTTTTTCATCTAGTGATTTTTGTAAGTCATCACGTAGTTTTTTCATTTCAGCAATTTGTGGATTTTCTGCTTCACCTTCTTTTGCTGATTTAGTAACTTCAGCAGTCATTTTATCAATATCATAAATATAGGCTTGTGCTTGATTAGATAATTCAATTTCTTCTTTATGTTTTTCATCGTTTTCACGATTCTTTTCAGCATCTTGTACCATTTTTTCAATTTCGTCTTTACTTAAAGTACCACTATTGCTGATAGTAATTTTTTGTTCTTTATTAGTTTTTAGATCTTTAGCACTAACAGATACAATACCATTAACATCTATATCAAAAGTAACTTCAATTTGTGGAACACCTCTTGGTGCTGGTTCGATGCCACTTAATTGGAAACGACCTAGTGAATGATTATCTTTAGCTAGTGGACGTTCTCCTTGTAAAACACTAATATCAACAGCGGGTTGATTGTCTTCAGCAGTTGAAAATACTTGTGACTTTTTAGTAGGAACAGTAGTATTACGAGAAATTAATGGTGTCATTACTCCTCCTAAAGTTTCAATACCTAATGATAAAGGAGTTACATCTAATAGTAAAACGTCAGTAACATCACCCGATAATACTCCTCCTTGAATAGCAGCACCTAAAGCTACTACTTCATCAGGGTTAACACCACGATGTGGTTCTTTACCAATTTCGTTTTTAATAACTTCTTGCACAGCTGGGATTCTTGTTGAACCACCAACTAAAATAACTTCATCAATTTCATTTTTGCTTAATTTAGCTTCTTTTAAGGCATCACGAACAGGAGCAATAGTTCTTTCAACTAGTGATTTTGTTAGTTCATTAAATTTGGCACGTGTTAATTTTTCATTTAAATGTAATGGACCTGAGGCATTCATTGAAATAAACGGTAATGAAATATCAGCTTGTACTACTCCTGATAAGTCTTTTTTCGCTTTTTCAGCAGCATCTTTTAAACGTTGCATTGCCATTTTATCTTTTGATAAGTCAACACCATTACTTTTTTTGAATTCACTAACTAAATGTTGAACAATTAAGTCATCAAAGTCATCACCACCAAGTTTGTTATCACCACTAGTTGATAATACTTCAAATGTTCCACCCGCTAATTCTAGAACTGAAACGTCAAATGTTCCACCACCTAAGTCAAATACTAAAATTTTGTGATCTTTATCTTGTTTATCTAAACCATAAGCAATGGCAGCAGCAGTTGGTTCGTTAATAATTCTTTCTACTTTTAATCCCGCAATAATTCCTGCATTTTTAGTAGCTTCACGTTGTTCATTGTTAAAGTAAGCAGGAACAGTAATAACTGCTTTTGATATTTTTTTACCTAGTTTTGATTCAGCAAAGGTTTTAATAGTGCGTAAAATTTCTGCAGACACTTCTTCTGGTTTACGTTTTTTAGTAGCGGCTTTAACTGTTTCTTTAGTTCCCATAATTCTTTTAATTGAACTAACAGTATTATCTGGATCAGTAATAGCTTGACGTTTAGCAACTTCACCAACCATAATTTGACCATCTTTGTAAGCAACAACTGATGGTGTTGTTCTTCCACCTTCGGCATTTTCAATAACTTTTGGCTTATCACCTTCCATTACGGCAACACATGAATTAGTTGTTCCTAGATCGATTCCTAAAATGATTTCTTTATTTGTTGTTTTATTTGTAGACATAATATTTTCACTCCTTAATTTTTCTTTGTTTCTGTTTTTTCTTCTTTAGTTTGAAAAACTTTAACTTTAGTAGTGCTAATGACACGATTATGCAATTCATAACCATTAGCTATAACTTCAACAATAGTATTATTTTTTACATTTTGATAAGCATTGTTTTTATTATCATTAATAATTTCTACTGCCTCATGTTGGTGAGAATTAAATTGATCTCCAACTTTAGCAGTAATTTCTTTTAAACCTTCTTTACCAAGTGCTTTAATTAATTCTTCATAGATAAATTTAAAACCAACTAGGAAATTTTGAACTGCTGCATTATCATTTTTAAAGTTTAGTGCTCGTTGGAAATTTAATAAAGTATGAACTAAATCTTTAATAATTTTTTGGTTAGCATATTTAATGTGTTCTTTATTTTGAATTTCTAATTCTTTAATGGTATTTAATCTAGTAGCTAGCATTAATTGCTTTTGCTGTGAATTAATTTTATTAAGTTCTGTTGTTAATTCTTTAATTTTTGTTTCTAATTCGATTTCTTTATTTAATGATATTTTTTCTTCTTCGACACTTACTGGTGTTTCAGTAACAGGAGTTGAAATAGTTGTATCTTTAGTTTCTGTTGCTGATACGTTATCAATGTTATCTTTTTTAGCTTTTGTCATTTTATCATCTCATTTCTATTTAAAGTTTTTAATCAATGTTTGATTAATCCAATTTAGAATTTCGGTTAGTTTTTCATATTCTAAACGTTTTGGTCCAACAATTGCAATTTGTCCTTGTTCACCATCATGAATTTTAAAAGTAGTAGTAATCATTGCCATATCGTTATTTTCATTGCCCAGTTCTTCACCAATTTTAATTTGTAGTTGATTATTATTTAATTCATCAAAATACATTCATGGTGATTGTGATTCAATGAATTTAATAATTGTTTTAACCTTATTAATATCATTAAATTCAGGATTTTCTAACATATATTGAACACCATGTGTTGTTGATAGTGGTCGTGAGAAATTAATTAAAGTGTTAACAAATCCTTGAATAATATATTCTGATTTTTGTACTTGTTGTTCAAGAATTGGTTTTAATAAATTTACTTTCTCACTAATTTCACTAATTTTAGTACCAATTAATCTGGTGTTAAAAATATCAATAGCAATTGATAAATCGGCTAATGATGTTTCTTGAATATTAAACATTTTGTTTTGAACATGACCATTACTAGTAATACAAATTGTTAAAGCATTATCATTACTAATCGGTATTAATTCAATTTTCTTTAAAGTATCTTCATTAAGATTAGGACCAGTAACAATACTAATCAAATTAGTCATTTCACTTAAAATACTACTAGTTTTATTTAATACTTCGGTAATTACTAAGTTACGGTTATTAAATACTTCTGCTATTTTTTTCTTCAAGATTTCTAGTTCTTGGTGTTCACCCATATTCATTAAATTATCAACATAATAGCGATAACCTTTTGTTGAAGGAATACGACCACTAGAACTATGTGCTTTTTCTAATAATCCTAATGTTTCTAATTCAACACATTCATTACGAATAGTAGCACTAGAAAAATTAATATTGTTATTATTTTCTAAAATAGTTTTGCTACCAATTGGTAATCCTGTTTTAATATATTTTTCAACAATGATTTTTAAAATTTGTGATTGTCTGTTACTTAACATTGTTCACCACCTTTTTTAGCATTCATTAACATTGAATGCCAATACTTATATAATTATAACTGAGAGTGTAATAATATCAAGACTTAATTGAATTTTATTTTTTTACTGAGAATAAACATATTATCTTTATTGATAGTAATTACCATTCGTTTGTGGGGTATTAGTTCTTCTTTAATAATAGCTTGTGCGATAATAGTTTCAATATAGTGTTGAATATAGCGTTTAATCGGTCGTGCGCCATATTCTTCATCATAAGCATCTTTTAGTATTTTATTAACTACTTCTGATTCATAAGATAATTGTAAATTTTTTTCTTGTCTTAATCGTAATAATAAAGTATCTAATTCTTTAATAATAATTTCTGTTATTACTTTTTTACTTAATGGATTGAAAATAATAATTTCATCAATTCGATTAATAAATTCTGGTCGAAATGATTTTTTTAAGATATTTAATGCTTGTTCTTTACTGTTATCTTTACCACTTAATAGTTCTTGTGAACCAAGATTTGAAGTCATAATAATTATTGTGTTTTTAAAGTCAATTAAGAGACCGTGACTGTCTGTAATTCTACCTTCATCAAGAATTTGTAATAAAATATTTAATACTTCAGGATGGGCTTTTTCGATTTCATCAAAAAGAATGATACTGTAAGGATTTCTTCTTACTTTTTCGGTTAATTGTCCACCATTTTCATAACCAACATAGCCAGGAGGTGAACCTAGTAATTTGCTAACTGCGTGTTTTTCCATAAATTCTGACATATCAATACGAACCATATTTTTTTCGCTATCAAATAAAATATCAGCTAAGGTTCTGGCAACTTCAGTTTTTCCAACACCTGTTGGACCCAAGAAAATAAATGAACCAATTGGACGATTGGGATCTTTAATACCAGCACGAGCTCTAATTAAAGCATCGCTTACCAACTGTAGGGCATTACTTTGACCTTTAATTCTTGTATTTAAAGTTAAGGGTAATTTTAATAATTTTTCTTTTTCGGTTGCTAATAAACGAGTAACAGGAATGCCGGTTCATTTTGCAACAACTTTTGCAATATCTTCACTAGTAACATCTTCGCGTAGTAAAGGATTATCTTTTTTTATATTTTCACTATCTTTAAGTTCTTTTTCTAAGTTGGGAATAATACTATATTGTAGTTCACCAGCTTTTGTAAAATTACCTGATAATTGATACAATTCTAGTTCTGATTTAGCATTTTCTAATTTATTTTTTAAACTAGTAATATGGTCTAATGCTGACTTTTCTTTGATTCATTTATCTTCTAATTGTTGTAAAGTATTTTTTTTAGTTTTTAATTGTTTATCGACTTCAATTAGTCTTGTTTGCGAGTTTTCATCTTTTTCTTTGCTTAAGGCTGCTTGTTCAATTTTTAATTGTAAGACTTTTCTTCTTATATCATCTAAATCACTAGGAACCGAAGCAATTTCAGTTTTAATACTAGCACAAGCTTCATCAATTAAGTCAATTGCTTTATCAGGTAAGTAACGATCATTAATATATTTATTAGATAGATAAACAGCTTCTCGTAATGCACTATCATGAATTTTTACACCATGATAAGCTTCAAAACGTTCTTTTAAACCACGTAAGATAGCAGTTGTATCTTCTGTTGTTGGTTCTTTAATAATCATCTTACGAAATCTTCGTTCAAGGGCTGCATCTTTTTCAATGTATTGACGATATTCGTCAAGCGTTGTGGCACCAATACAACGTAGCTCACCACGCGCTAACATTGGTTTTAGTAAATTAGAAGCATCCATTGAACCTTGTGTTCTACCAGCACCAACAATTAAATGTAGTTCATCAATAAATAAAATAATTTTTCCATTAGAATTTTTAATTTGGTTAATAACCGCTTTTAATCGTTCTTCAAACTCACCTTGGAATTTAGCGCCAGCAATTAGTGCTCCCATATCTAGTTCATAAATAATTTTATCTTTTAAGTTACTAGGAACATCACCACGAACAATACGTTGGGCTAAACCTTCAATAATAGCAGTTTTACCAATACCAGGTAAACCGATTAAGACGGGGTTGTTTTTAGTTTTTCGTGAGAGTATTTCTTCTACTTTACGAATATCTTCATCACGTCCAATAATAGGATCCATTTTTCCTGTTTTAGCTTGTACAATTAGATTACGAGCGAATTTATCAAGAATTTTAGGATCATTACTATAGTTAGGGATTTCATTTAATTGCATAATGTCACTCCTCTTTTTAGCACTATAATTACTTGATTGCTAATCATATTAATATACTAACAAATAAAATTAGCAGTTTCAAGTAGTAACTGCTAATTTTATATTTAATTGACTTAGGGATAAGTATTTTCAATTAAAGAAACTTAATATAATATTAATATTTGTGATAGATCTTGTAGGTATTTTAGATCTTAAATATATATTTCTCGTGTAAATAATATATATCATATTTTTAAAAGAATTGATATACTAATTACATAATTGCTAGATAAAAATAAATAATAGTAATTTAATAACTTTTAAATATTAAATTTATAAGGAAATATTATGAAACAATTTAAACAAAAATTAATTTTATTACTTAGTGCTAGCAGTTTATTAGTAACCTCAGTATTAAGTATTAGTTTTAATAATAAAAATCATCAAACTAGTAATAGTAAAGTTAGCGGCTTTCATATTACTGTTAAGTCATCAAATCGTAACTTAGTTAATAGTATTAAATCTTGAAATAATGATTCACAATATTTATATAATAATGTTAAAAATACACCATTAAATGTTAATTTTGATAGTTATGATCAAATTATTAATAATGATTGAACACATAGTAATATTGAAACCAATGATATTATTAATGATCAAGGTTATAGTCAATTAAAAAATATTATTAATGATAATAGTAGTTATTTTAAAAATGCAGAAGGTTTTCTTACTGCAGGTGTTTTTGGTCATACTTTCAATGAAAAAAGTAATAATTTAATTTTACAATATCATCAAACAATTAAAGAAAGTATTGATGCAGGACTTTTTGCAACAATATATGAAGCAAGTGACATTAATACTTTAATGGAAGTTCCATATAATTTACAACCAACTACTAATTTTCAAAAATCTAATTTTGAAACGCGTGCTAAAATATTTCCAATTGGACCATTTGCAAATACTAAGGATAGTTTTAGTAATGAAATGTTTGTTTTTTATGTGCATCCTCCTTTTAAAAAATTAGGATTAGAAATTTCTATTAATAATGAAAACAGAGAAATAAAAAAAATTGTTAAAACTAATAGTAATAAAACTTTTGACTATGCTATTTTAAACCAAGATTATAGTAAAAATAAGCCTACTATATATAATGTTAAATGAAATGATAGTGATGGTAGTACTGTTTTAAGACAAGAAACACTTACTATTAATAGTTCTATGCCAGACATTCAAGTTATTAATGAAAAAGAAGATAAATCTTCATTAATTCATCAATATTTTATTAATGATGAAAAAAATAGTAATTTACAAATGATTGCTTTTAGTCAAATTAAATCAGAAGCTGTTATTACTGCTAATGTTAGTGAAGATAAATGAACATATCAGCGTGTTGATGATAATCTTGTTCCGCAAGAAGAAAAGGTAACACCTATTTCAAATCAACCATTAAAAACATATCAATCTGAAGATCATACTATTTATTTATTACAAAGAATAGTAAATGATAAAGTTGATAATTCTTCAAGACAATATTTAAATATTTATAATATTAATCCTTTATCAACTAAGTTTTCTGGTTTTACTAATTTTGCTAATAGTCAATCTGGTATTGAATTTAATCAGTATTTACAAGAAACTACTAATATAGATTGTGCAATTGATGTACTAAATCCAGGTCAATTACATTATTGATTATTATTTTATGAGCACGATTTAATTACTCATTTATATGCTAATGTTAAACATGATGAAAAAAATAAAAATAACCCTTTTGCTTTAGCAGAAATAAAACCAAAGACAACAACTTTAATTAATAATTGAAATATTATAATTATTGGTAGTACTTTTTTATTAGTTATTATTGCTATTCCAGTAGTTATAGCAATATTAAGAAGAATAAAAATTAAAAAGTAAGTGGTTAATTGAAGTAAGCCTAGTCATTATAGATATAGTTTATTAAATTTTAATCATATAGATAGTATAAAAATTTATGTAATATTGATAAAAATAATTAAATTTTCGATACTAAATATAGAAAATATGATATTATTTTTTTAAAACTTAATATAAGTTTTAAATTCATTACTTATTCAAAAGTAAATGAGTTTTTTTTATTTTTTTAAAAAAGGAGAAGTTAATAATGACTTGATTAGAAGTAGAAAAGGCAATTGCAGATTTAGATGAAAGACAAAAAGATGAAACTAATTTTATATTAGTTGATAGTAATTATCATCCAGAAATGACTAAGAAAAAATACAAATACTGAAAAAAATTTAAAACAAAACATTCAACAGCAGCAAAAACATTAAAAATTATTTCTGCATCTACTAAAGGACTTGTTAAGGGGGGTTATGAAGGTATTACTGAAGGTGCTGTTAGAGGTACTATTATTGGTGCTGGTGGTGTTTTGGTTACAACTTTTTTTGTATCTCCACCTGCCGGCATTATTGTTGCAGGAGCTGCTGTTGCTGGTGGTGTTACTTATGCAGTTGTTAAAGGTAGTCATGTAGCTATTATAAAAGGAAAAGTAGCAGCAAAAAAATTTGATGAAAAGAAAAAAGGACAAAAACAAGATTTAGAAGAAGCACAAAAACACGCAATAAATTCTAATACAGATTTACAAAATAAAACAAAAACTAAATCAAAAAAATCAATTAATTTATAGGATAGGTAATTTTTAATTTCATTAAATTGTGGAAAACTATTTTTATGGAAATGTTTAGTAATCTGTGTAACTTACAAAAATAACTATGTTTAATTAATTCTAGTAAATATAATTAAATGACTAGAAAGAGTGAGTTACAGATGGCTAAAAAAGATAACTTTAATAATAATGATCCAATATCAAAAGCAGTAGATTTATTACTAGAAAATACTGAAGATTTAACAACAGTTTTTAAACCTAGCGGTTTATATAAAGAATCAACAAAAAGATTAGTTGAAAAAATGTTGAATTCTGAAATGCAAAATTATTTAGGATATGAAAAAAATCAACATAGTACTACTGAAAATGCTCGTAATGGTACAAGTTCAAAAAAATTAATAACTCAACAAGGTAAAATTGAAATTGATGTACCAAGAGATCGCAATAGTAATTTTACTCCTGTAATAGTTCCTAAAAGGCAAAGAAGATTTGATGGTTTTGATCAACAAGTTCTTTCCTTGTATGCAAAAGGAATGACATTATCTGACATTAGAATGCAGTTGCAAGAGTTATATCATGGTGCTGATATTAGTGAAAGTGTTATTAGTCAAATTACTGATGATGTTATTGATGATGTTAAAGCATGACAAAATCGACCATTAGAAAGTGTCTATCCGATTGTTTATTTTGATTGCATAGTAGTGAAAGTACGACAAGATAAAATGATTATTAATAAATCAGTTTATATAGCATTAGGAGTTGATTTAGAAGGCAAAAAAGATGTTTTAGGATTATGAATTAGTGAAAATGAAGGTTCTAAGTTTTGATTATCTAATTTCACAGAAATGAAAAATCGTGGCTTAAATGATATTCTTATTGCTTGTAGTGATAATTTAACAGGCATGTCAGAAGCAATACAATCAGTTTATCCTAAAACAGAACATCAATTATGCATTGTTCATCAAATTAGAAATAGTTTAAAATATGTTTCATACAAACATCGAAAAGGTCTAGTTGCAGATTTAAAACCAATTTATAGTGCATGTAGTGAAGAACAAGCAATGCAAGCTTTAGAATCGTTTGAAAGTAAATGAAATAAACAATATCCTCAAATTACTAAATCTTGATATAAAAATTGAGATAATTTAATGGTTTTTATTAGTTATCCAGTAGAAATCAAAAGAGTGATTTATACTACAAATGCTATTGAATCTGTTAATAGTCAATTACGAAAAATCATCAGAAATAAAAAAGTTTTTCCTAATGATATGGCAGTTTTCAAAATATTTTACTTGGCAATTGAAAATATAACAAAAAAATGAACATTGCCTATTCAAAATTGAAATACAGCAATTGCTCATTTTATGATAAAATTTGAAGACAGAATTAATCTAAATTAGTAACTTTGTAAAACAAAGATACACAGATTATTAAAAAGCCTCAAACAAAGATACACAGATTATTAAAAAGCCTCATTTTTATTTTTATTTTAAATTTTTGTATTAAAATAAGTGTTATTTAATAAATATAAATCTTATTTAATTATTGATAAAAGCATGTTAAAATTGTAAAGAATTATATTATAGAAGAGGATAAGTATGGAAAATAAAAACCAAGAAGTTAATTTTGAAAATAATAGTGAAAATACATTTCCAAGAACTAAGTTTTTTCTAAGTGTTGGTTATTTAATAATACAAGTATTAATTCCAGGAATTATTCTTTTTTTTACTACTAGTACTGATTTTACTTTTAAATTGCCTTTTTGAATAATGGTACTTTCTAGTTTAAGTTTAATTATATTCACTTTTATTATAACCTTTATTACATATAAGTTAAAATTACATCAATTAGATCAATTTACATATAGTATTCCATTTGCTTTTGTTTTATCATTATTTTATTTGTCAGGATACTTTTTAACTCCTCAACAAATTTTAATACGTTTTATTATTTCAATCGCTGGTGCTGTTATTGGTATTTTTTTAACGAGTATTATTTTATTATTATTATTAAGAAAAAAACAAAAAAAATCATATATTAAGTTATAATAAGTGATATAAATCTAAAAAAATAAAACGAAAAAAAGGCGCGTAATATATGTTACGCACCTTTTTAAATATATGTTTTTTATTTACTGTATAAAAATTATTCAATATCTAATTCTCATACATTTGTAATTGTTCCAGCAAATAGTTTTTTATCAACTATTAATGATGAATATACTGAAGCATTTAATTCATATTTGTTTTTTACTTGACTAAAGCTTGAATCAAGTTCATAAACATTATTATTATCAGTGGTAGCATATATTTTGTTATTTAAATCTTCTATTGATAAAGAAAAAATTTTACCATCTTTCAAATTAATTTTTTCTGTTATTTCATTTTTGATTAAATCATACTGATAAATTTTGTCTTCTGTTGCTAATATTAATTCAGTATCAGATAGTGCTTTAATATCAAAAATAATATTACTTTTATTTTTAAAATCATATTTTAATTTATGGGTTTTAGTTTCTAAATCAATTTCTCATAATTTCCCTTCACTAGTGCCAGCGTATATTTTATTTTCTGCAATTTTAACTAGGGCATTTACATCACCTCAATCGTCAAAACGATATTTTTTAGTATTACCAGTATTAATATCTAATTCATAAACATTACCAATACCAGTACCAACATATAACTTATCTTTTGAACCTTCAATTAAAGTTTTAGAATCATACTTATCACCAAATCCAATGAATTTCTTTTCTGCAGTTTCAGTTTCTAAATCAATTTCTCAAATTGTATTTGTTATTGTACCAACATATACTTTACCATTTGATGCTTTAATTAAACTATTTATACGTTCTTCATTTAATTGATATTTATTGATTTTTGTATTATTAGTAAAATCAATCTCTCAAATATTTCCGTTCTCTGTTGCAGCAAATATTATACTATCTGAGATTTGAAGAAATTTATTTATTTTTCCATCATTTAATTCATATTTATTAGAAATTTGACCTTCACCTATGATAATTGTTAGATTAGTAGTTAAATTTTTAAATGAATCATAATTATAATTAATTTTTGCATTAATAGAACCACTAACTGTGAAGTCTTCATCTTTTAAATCAATTTCTTTATTATTAGTAATTTTGTTTAATGAAAATAAATTATTTTTAAAAGAATTTTTAATTTCAGAAATTAATGAATTTTTAATAAATTCAGCATTAATTGAATCCTTTAATTCCATTAATGAACTTTGAAAATTAACTTTTTTTGTATATTTTGTTTCATTAATAGCATCAACAATTTTTTCAGAAGAAGCATTAATATTAATTATTAATAAAGTTTCTTTATTTTTAATTTCTCCATAATTAAAAATGATTTTAGCATTAATTATACCTCATTTATCTAAATCTTCTTGTTTTAAATCTTCTTCATTATTAGTAATTTTATTAAATTTAAAATCTTCGAATTTAAAAACATTTTTAATATCATTATTTTTTATTTCATTTTTAATAAATTCAGATTTATTAATTTTTTTATTGATAGATTCTAAACTATCTTTCATTGTTATATTAACTGTATATGTAGTTTCACTAATAGCATCAACAATTTGTTTATCTGAATATTTTACACTGATTTTTAAATCAACAAATTAATTTTTAATTTTTCCATAATTATAATTAATTTTTGCATTAATAAGTCCTATTTTTTTAAAGTCATTATTATTAATTTCTTCATTTTTTTCATTTATAATTTTATTTAATGAAAATAAATTATTATTAAAATTTTTGGGAGCGTACCGATGTTGTCAATAATATTCAAACTTGTCTTTAAATTATAAGATTAGACGAGAATCAATATGCAATTGTATGTTAATCTTAACACTTGTAAAATATTAGTCAACAATAATACTTACTTTTATAACTCAAAAATTCTTATTAAATTTTACTTTAATAAGTTTTATTTTATTTTTAGTTATCTTTAAATTGAAATGGTTAATTTATAATAATTGTATTGCTGTATTTATTTGATAACATTTAAAATTAACCATTTTGGTATACATATCAATGTTATAAGTTCTATCACCAATCATATGCTTTAAAATTTGTTTAATATTAGTTTCAGTAAAGCAACCAATATTTTCAACTAATGCTTGATTTAATACGCCATCTTTTGCATTAACAAAATAACCAACTTTTAATTTTTTATATTGTAAAGTCAATGATTGTAAAAAATCAATTAATTCATAATATTGACCTTTGGAAAATAAATTTATTGCATTTTGATAGTGTAATTTAGCAATTTTATTTTTTCTTCTTCCAGCCATTATGCCAAGAAATAAAACATGAAAAGCATGGAATTTATCTAAAATAAATTTAGCATTTAAAATTGTAGCAGTTTTTCTAATTCATTTTGCACTATCTCCACAAACTATTAAATTTGCTTGGTCAAAATTTTCAAAAAATAAATTACCATATTTTTCAATTAATTTGGCAGTTTTTTCAGCACCAATTTCTGTTTTTGATACTCTAATTTTACATACAGCTCTTTTATTAATTAATTTTCCATTCTTCTTTTTACCAGTACAAAATACTAATAATCTCATTGAACATTTTTTACAATTTTTAGTATTATGTTTTTCATTAAACTTAAATTTTCTATGTCCATCATCAATATTTACATATAAATTTTGATATGGTTGTAATGGTATTTTGAGGATATTGGCTTTTGGTAATTGAAACTTTTTATATGTTCTACAAACTGTACTATTACTTATTAAACCTTCAATAAAAGTATCACAAACATCATGATACTTTTTACCATCTGCAAAATATTTCAAAATTTGTTTAATAACATTAGGTGCAAGTTTACTATATTTTTTAACACCAAGATAATTATCTAACAATGAAAGAAATTCCATTTTTTGTGTTTTTGGGTTATAATATGTACAAATACGTCGTTTATAAGTTAATAAACCTTTTTTTGTTTTTAATTTTCTTTTTCTAAATCTATATGACTTATATACAGATTTATCACATGCATTTCATAAATAATCATCTATTTTTTTAAATAATTCTTCTGTTTGTTGTAAATTTAATTCATCTTGATTAAAATTGTGTTTGTCTCAATCAAAATGATTTACAAATGGTAATATAAACATTTTTAATGTTCCTTTCAAAATTTTATTTGTTAATAATTTAAGTTTAATTTTTTTTAAAAATAAGGAGTAAATATGGCTTTTATCACTAGTTATGTACAATTAAATAAAAAATATAATCTTAATTTTAGTGATAATAATTATGGTTTTAGTTGGGATATTTTTAAAGAATTTGTTGGTGATGAATGAGCAGAATATTTTACTACCAATTGTTTTTATCGTTTTGTACCAACAGCACGTGGAACAAGAAAAACTTGAAATTGTTTAGCATTTGATTTATTTATATGTTGTAATTTTAGTGATAGTAGTGTTCAAGAAGTAAGAAGATATGAAAATACTCATAGTGAAACTACAATTGGTGCTTTAATGAATGTTTGTCAAGTTTTATTAGATACATATAATATTAATTTATTACCTAATAATCCACATGGTATTAAATGAAAAATAACTAAGGATGGTGGATGTATTATTTTTCCTAATAATCAACAAATTGACTTTATTGGTTATGCTAATGGTAATAAGATTTTTGGAAAAGAAGCCGGTGGTTCAAGTTTTTTAGGTTCAAGAACAGATGAAATTATTATGGCAGAAGAAAAAGAAACACTAACAGAAAAGCAATTAACATATCGATATGAACGTTTACAAAACTCTATGTTTAGAAGTAATCGTATTAAAGTATCAAAAGAACCTATTAAAGAATGAAGTTGAACGTTTATTGATAAAAATATATATAGTCCTAATTTTGGAAAAAAAATTACTCGCTATTTTTATAAAAGTTTCTTTATTACTTTTACATGTAATCCTTATGATAAATATCATCCATTTTATTTAAAATACTGTACGCCATTTTTACCATTAAATGATAAAGTGATGGAAAATCTTAAAAAAAATGGCAAAATTTATTATGAAAATCAAGATATGTTTAGTGGTTTAGGTTTATTTGTTTTAAGATTTACTATTCAACCATTTTGAAATAAATTACCAGATATTCAAAAAAGAACATTATTAGAAATGAAAAAAAGTAATCCTGATGAATTTAATACTGTTTTTTATGGTTTTGAATTTTTAGATAGTGATGCAACAATTTTCCCATTTCAAAAAACTGTAAAGTGCTGACAACCATATGATTTAAAAGAATTTTATAATTCAAAAAAAGATATGTATAAATTTGATTTTTATTCAGTTGGTGTGGATTGAGCAACTGGTCATAAAGACCATACTGTATTTATAGTAGTGGGTTTTAAAGAATATAATAATACTGGTTATTATGATGCTTATATTATTTGTGAATTAGTAGTTACTCCAAATGATTTTATAAATGAAAATGAAAAAATTAATGCTTATGTTAATGAAATTTTAGGATTAATTGATAATTTTGAAAATTTTGAACAAGCAATTTATTTTTATGATGATAAAGCACGAACTGCCATTGATTGATTAAATCAAAAATTAATAGATGAACATAATACTATTTTAATCACACAAACTGCTATTAAACATGCTTCAAATTTAAATCAAGAAGCAGGATTAACTAATAGAGTAGTTTGAATGAGAAACATTATGAGTTATGGAAACTTTTATGCAAATAAAGATGATTTACCAAAGACTACTCAATGTTTAGAAGAATTACGTTATGACCAAACCAAAACTAACATTCCTGATAAAAATATGTATCAAGACCCGTATGATGGATTATTTTATGCATTGTATCCATATAAAAATGTAATTAGGGGTAAAAATAATGCTACTGTGAAAAAAAGCATCTTCACATTTGCCATATAATAAACAACTACAATATCATTAATAGTATAGGTATCACAAAATAAACGCCTTTTATTTAGGCGTTATTTTGCGTTTAAAAACGTACTTGTAAAAATAATCAAAAATAGTACAGTTTATAAGTAAAATCAAGGAAAAAAGGAGTAATTTAATATGAAAACATGAATAAAAGCAAATTTAAGTAAAATAACATTAGCATTAGCACTAACTGGTGCTACAACTGGAACAATAGGATTAATCATGGGAGGTGCTTACCCATAATCTTAGTGGACTTAAATATTATTTAAATTCATATAAAAAACCTATAATGGGTGTTCAGAAAATATGAATGTCTGACATTCATGGTATTTCAGTTTCTATAAAAAGTGAATTTAAAATATACTTTGCTGATAATCCTAAAAAAACAAAATTTTATAATGGTGGAGATACTATTGAAAGAATAGATATACCATGAGATGGCAATTATCCATATGGTTATTTTAATAAATAACATTTAAATTTCTAAATTAATATAAGAAATATTTTCATTATATTTGTCAAATAAATTAATATTAGTTAAGTTTATTTCTTGTTTGTCAGTTATTAAAATTAAATAATAATTACCAGCACCAAATATTCCACTAATTTCAATCCGATTTAAATTATTAATTGGATTTTTAATTTGCAATTCAAATTCATTTTTATTATCAATTTGTAATATCTCTTCATAAAATTCTAATTTAGAAAATAATTGAGATTTATTTGAACCATATAAATTTAAAGCATTCTCAATTTTATTGTTACTAATAATTACTCTTGTAAAGTATTTTCCATATTCGCCATTTCCTAATGTTCAATCTGCTGGAATTAATGACGGAATATTATTGCTTTCTAATTCATTTGTAATAGATAATCAATTAAATTGATTATCATCAAGTTTAAATAATTCATTTTGACTAATATCATTATTTTTTAATTTAATATTATTCATATCTGTAAAATCAAAATATTCAGATTTTAGTATTACTTTTACATCTTTATATTTTCAACTATTATCCTTATTAGAATGTATAGGATTTGATTTTAATTCAAAATAATAAGGTAATAAAATTTTATTATCATCATTTAGACCTTTATTTATTGATAATGTTGAATAAATATACTTTGATAACATAATAAATACTTGTTTAAATATTTTAACTTGTTGCAAATTTATGTAATTTGGATAATCAAGTTCTCATTTTCTAAATAAATTAGTAATAACTTCATCAGGTTTTTGACCTGAGAATTTATCACGTAATTTTGCTATTTCATTTTTATCATCATAATCTGCGCCATCAAAATTACGATTATAATTATAGGTATAACTTAGCATATCTAATAATAATTGTTGTAAGCTATCAATAGTTGGTGCATCTTTAATTTCAATTTCAATATCATTAAATTTATTATTAGTTGCAATATAACTATAAAATTGACTTTCACCTACAAAATCTCAAACTTCTTTATCCTTTAATTCTTTTTGACTTTTTAATGGTCATTTACCACCTAAAACATTACTAAACTCATATCCTAATCAAGCATGAGTTATTCTTGCATTATTAATAACTTCTCTTCTTGTTACAGAACCACTACTAATTTTAATTAAATCTAAAACTGATTTTTCTTGTCCGATAAATTGTTTTGCTAAATTTCAAGGTAATATTTGCTCACTAAATCATTGTTGTAAAATTCTAACTTTTGGTTGAGTTTCAATAGGCATTGATAACAGCGGAAATGCTATCTTATTTTTAACAAATAACTTTGGGTATACTTCCATATTGTCAACTTCACCAAGTACCTTTATATTGCCAAAAATCATGCTTCTAGGGGCTTTAATTTTTAAACCAGTAACTTTTGTATCTTTATCTAATGGTTTTTGTAATTTAATAATGATTGGATAACCATCTCTTGTTTTAAAATCTTTAATTTTAATAATAGTTATACTTTTAGTACTTCTAGTTTTTGGATTTTGATAAGGTTGTGAATAATTATTAATTATATATAAATTATCAATATTATTTTCAGTTAAAGGTTCATTTATACTAACTGCACATAACTTAAATTGATTTAATAAATTTATTTCTTGAAATATTAAATTTTTAATATCAGTCATACTATATTCAATTGTATTATCATTAATATTAGTACTTGCTCTTTGATTTAATTGCATAGTAAAATCAGATGTTTCAACAGCAGTAGTTTTTAATACTTTATCAATATCAATAAAACCTATTTTAATAGTATTTGCTGAAAATTTTAAACTATTATTTTCATTATTTTTAAATAAACGTTCAATTTCATAAATATATATCGTTCTTTTTTTAAATTCATCATATGCTCTATTAATATCTGGGTCACTAGTAGCACCACGCATCATATTAGTAAAGTCATAAGGAATGTTATCAATTAAATAATCATTTTCTACTTCTGCTTGATTAAGTTTAGTTTGTTTCTGTGGAAATTTCGTTTGTGGTTTGTTGTTGTTTTCCATTGTTCTCTCCTATTAATTGGTTATTTTCGGGATTAAATAATTTTAATTTAACTGTTAAATTATTAATTTCTTGATCATCATTAATATTAAATGTTTTACTATTTAATAAATCTTTATCTACACTTACTAATATTTGAATAAATTTAAGAATATCAATATTAAATTGTCATAATTTTTGTTCAATATAATTAATAGTTGAAATATTTACTGCTGTACTTTCGGGAACTGATTGTTGTGCTGATTTCTTTTGACTTGGTATATGAATACCACAACGTTTAAATATTTCATTAACATTTCAATCATATATATCAGTTAAATTTTTACCTTTAAAATTACTATTTGTCATATTGATATTTTCGTTTTGTTCATTATTATCTCCACCGCTTTTAAATATGTAATTTTTAGTAACTAATGTTCTTACTGCGTCTTCTATTAAAGATTGAACATTGCCATAAGTTTGACTAAATATAAATTTAGGTGAGTTTAAAATAGTATCTAAAACAATTTGTTCATAAATAACATCTAATGCTTTAATTTTATCCATTACTTTATTACAATCTGCTAGCTCATTTGCTTTATTTCTCATAATTGCTATTGGTATATAGTTAATATTTAGTGTTTGTTCTTGTGCTAAATTAGGGTTATTAATGAATGATTTAAAATCTAATGGAAATTGTTTTTTATTATCACTAATACTATAAATTGCACGATTAATAGTTATTTGTTCATTATTTAATGTATAAACTTCAAATAATCTTACCATTTGTGCATTTTGTTCATAACTATCATAAAAAATAGTACATTCAATTAATTTACCAGTAATATCATAAACTCTTTGTTGTATATCTACTACTTGAAAATATAAGTCATCATTAGCAATATAAATTAAATAAGCACTAATTCCTAATTTACTTAATTTAAAAATTGAATTTCAATTTTTTCTGTAAAATTCTTGTTGAATTAAATATTGTTTAATAGTTTCATTATTAATATCTAATGGAGCATTATATAAATTAGCATTATTTTCTGCTACAAAATCAGTGAAATAAGTTTCATGGTTAAAATCATTAAAACCAAAATAATTTAAAATTGAAGCATGAGTACTTTTATTTTTATTAGTTAAAAATTTTACTTTTTCATTTTGATTATCACTAATATTACTTTTTTCTTTTCTTTTAAATAGACTTAACATAATATTCACCACCTTTTTTTAAAATATTTGATTAATTTTTAATACAATTTTTATAATAATAAATATAATTAAACCTGCTGTTGCTGATGATAAAATTACTCCTATTAAACCTAAAATAATTTTTATAATTTTAAAAAACATAATATTATTCCTGTAATTCTTCTAATTTTTTAAAAATATAATCTCTACCCATACCCCGCATTATTCTATTATTATAAATATTAATTTCAGTATCCGCATTAACATTATTATTTGATATTCATAAACTACTTTTTAAAACATTTGTATCTAATTGATAATAAAAATTAATTATTTGTCAACTATAATTTTTATTATTTTCTTTACTAGTATAATCACCAAAACTATAATATATTCTATAATGTGTTTTATCTTTAAATATATATTCTATATGTGTAATATTATTTTTATCTACTACGACTTTACCTACTTCTTTTCAATTTGAACCACTTGGACTGGGTTGTGGTTGTTTTTCTAATATTTCATTAATTGCTTGTAATAATTTTTTATTTTGAGTTTTTAATAATTTATATTCATTATTTTCTAATAAATCTTTACAAAGTAATGAATTTTCTTCATCATTTAATGCAATTTCATTTGTTTCAGTATTATATTTAAAATAATCATTTGAAAATTTTTTATCTTTTATTTTTTCTTTTAATTCATTAATAGCACCGGCAATAGTTTTATCAGTAGTTTCTAAATTAGGAATTTCTGCACTAATAGCATTTATTTGAAATGCAATAGGAAATTGTGATTTTACATCTTCTAATTTTTTATCTACTTCTTCTTTTTTATAATAATCAGATAAATTAGGAATTTTATTATTGATTTCATTAATTGCAGGAACTATTTGTTTAGAAACTTTTTGTAAAGCATCATCATTGATATTTTGCTTTTTATCTAATAAATTATTAGTTTCTAGTTTTGTGTAATAATCATGTTCAGTACTTTCTTCTGTTATAAATTCAGTTGGTGTATCTATTCCTTGATATTGATATATTTCTTGTATATCACCAATTAAATTAATTTTTCCACGTTCAGGATAGGAATTACCTCCACCACTAAATTTTTTATTTCTATTGTCATAGTAAATAGTTCCAATATTTAAAATATGGATGGGTTACACTTTATTGGACACTAATTACATAGACAAGTGAACAAATTAGTTAAAAGAAAGGAATTATAATTATGGTCACTATTAACTCATATTCAGATGAATTTAAAAAACAAATAGTAGCTTTATATCAAAGTGGCAAATCAGTATCTTGCCTTGTTAAAGAATACAATGTTACAAGAGCAGCTACTTACAATTGAATTAAGCAATTTACTAATTCAGGTAGTTTTAAAACTAAAGATAATCTTTCAGATTTAGAAAAACAATTAATTCAAGCAAATAAAGAATTAAAACAGTTACGAATGGAAATTGATATTTTAAAGCAAGCAGCACTAATAATAGGCAGAAAGTAGAGATTATTGCAAATAATAAATCTAAATATAAAATTCGCACAATGTGTCATTTTTTAAAACTCTCTAAATCAACATATTATTTTAATTTAAAGAAAAAAAATAAAATTCAAAATAATATTTATGAACAAGCTGTTATTAGTGCTTTTAAAGAAAATAAAGAAGTTTATGGTACTAGAAGATTAAAAGTCATACTAGCAAACCAAGAAATTTATTTATCACGCAGAAAAATTAAAGAAATTATGAATAAGCATAATTTAATATCAAAATACACTAAATTATCATTCAAAAATTATCATAATAAAGTCAATGATAGTCAAATAACCAATCTTGTTAATAGAAACTTTAATAATAGAATTAAAAATGAAGTTATTGTTAGTGATTTAACTTATGTTCAAGTTAATGGTAAATGAAACTATATTTGCCTATTAATCGACCTATTTAACCGCGAAATTATTGGACATAGTGTTGGAGTTAAAAAAGATGCATCATTAGTATATCAAGCATTTATGCAATCAAATCACTGTTTAAAAGATATTGAAATATTTCATACTGATCGCGGTAATGAATTCAATAATAAAACTATTGATAAACTTTTATTAGCTTTCAACATAACTCGATCTTTAAGCAAAAAAGGATGTCCTTATGACAATGCTGTTGCTGAAGCAACTTTTAAAACTTTCAAAATTGAATTTATTAATGATAAAAATTTTACATCATTAATCCAATTAAAATTAGAATTATTTGATTACATCAATTGATATAACAACATAAGAATTCACAGTACTCTAAACTACCTAACTCCAGTTAGTTATCAAAAACAAATGTCTACCAAAAAATAGTCCTAAAAAGGGTTGCCATTCCAATTAATTATAATATTATCAAGTGAATAATTAGTTTGATTAATTGCATTTACTATTTTTTGATCATTATTTTTTTGTTTTTCTTTTATTGCACATGATGCAATACTTAAAGACATTGGTAATACAACAGTTAATACACCAACTGTTGCTAGCATTTTTTTATAACTTAATTTTCTTTTCATCTTTCACCACTCCAAAGTGTTATTATATTGTTTTTTTTGTTTGAATTTCAATACTTAAAAAGGAATGAGTTAAATTGAATATCAATTTTATTTTCATTCCTAAATAATTTTTTAATGTTTTAATTTACTATTGATCAGTTTACATTAGTTTTAATTTATATTGATTTGTTGAAGATTTTTTTTGTGAATTTAGTGAATTTGCTTCTTTTTTTATTGAAGAAAAATCTTGAATCTTATTTACTTTTTTATTAATTTTATATCCTTGTTTCAATATTTGATATTCTGGTCTAGATTTTACATAACTACTGCCTTTATCAACAATATATTTACCACCTTTAGCAATTACAATACCACCAGCAGTTGCCTTTAATGTATTCATTAATGATGCTTCTGGATTTAATACTGCATTTAATACACCAGCACCAGCACCACAAATTAATGATGTTCCAACTTTAGTTTTATTTTTATCTTTATTTTTTACAGCTTTTTTAATTTGATAACCTGCTATTCCTCCGGCTGCAGCACCAATCGCAATGTTGGTAACAGGCACTGGATTTGTTCATGAAAGACCGTCAATTGCTCCTAATCCAGCACCAAACAACGGTAAATAATCAATTGTTTCATTAATGATATTTTTATCTTTAGCCATCTCTTTTAATCTTCCTTTCTAAAAATAAAAAAACTCATTTACTTTTTAACAAGTAATGAGTTAAAAACTTATATTAAGTTTAGAAAAATAATATCATAATTTTAATAATAATTATAAAAAAATATTAATTACATAATTTAGTGTAGATATAATTATAGTTACATTAAATATTAAATATTAAAGATATATTTTTTTATTTTTCTTTTTTAGTAATTTTTATATTTAAATTATGTGTATAATTACTAAATTTTGTATTGCTTTTAATAAAAAATACTTTATAATATTTAAGACTGTTTATGCAGTTTCAACCGCTCTACTTTAGGTTAACAAGTGATTTATTCCACCTATAAGGCGAGTCTAAACTGGAGGTAATAAGAAAAATGTTTGTAGTTATTCAAACAGGAGGAAAACAAATTAACGTTTCCTATGGTCAAGAGATTTTTGTTGAAAAAATTGTTGGCAAAGCTAAAGATAAGATTATTTTTGACAAAATATTGATGATTGATCAACAATTCGGTAAACCTTTCCTAAAAGGTGCTGAAGTTCATGGTGAGATTATTAAACAAGATAAATCAAAAAAGATTCGAGTGTTTAAATATAAACCTAAGAAAAATTCAAAAACAATGTATGGACACCGTCAGCCATATACAAAGGTATTAATTACTGATATCTTACTTGGTGGTAAAAGTCTTGTTGATAAGAAGACTGAACAATCAAAACCAGTAATTAAAGATGAAGTAAAAAAAGAAGTAATTTCTGAAGTAGTAACTCCTATTATTAAAGAGCCAAAATCAGTAGTTAGTAAAGTAAAAAAAGAACTTACAAAAGAAAAAGTTGTTAAAACTAAATCAGTTGTTAAGGATAATATTACAGAACCAGATAACACTAAAACTGTTGTTAGTGAAGGTAATTTAAAAACTATTTTTGATCATAAAAATATGACTGTTAAAGTTGTTAAAGGAGATGATGAAAATAATAAAAAATAATTTAAGGTAATATTAAATTATGGTTAAAGTTACTTATAATTACCAAAATAGTAACATTGTAGAAGTTATAATTACTGGTCATGCTAATTTTTCAAAAATTGGAAATGATATTGTTTGTGCAGGGATTTCAGCCATTGTTATTGGTACATTAAATGCACTTCATGAACTTGATAATAATCAAGTTCAAGTAATTAATAATACTGCTGGATTAGTTAAACTTAAAGTTGCTAGTTTCACTAATAATAGTCAAATCATTTTAAAAACAATGCTTTGACAATTAAAAACTATTAAAGAACAATATCCAAAATATATTAACATAAAGGAGGTGTAATTATGTTTTATAAATTAAATTTACAATTATTTGCTTCAAAAAAAGGAGTGGGTTCAACTCGTAATGGTCGTGATTCACATTCTAAACGTTTAGGTGCTAAAATTGGTGATGGACAAAGTTTAAAAGAGGGAACAATTATTTATCGTCAACGTGGAACTAAAATTCACCCTGGTGAAAATGTAGGACGTGGTGATGATGATACCTTATTTGCTTTAAAATCAGGAATTGTTAAGTATACTATTTTTAAAAAAAATAAAACACGAGTTTCAGTTATACTTGATAAAAAGTAAAAATAAATTTTTAATAATAAAAACCTATTTTCAATGCTATCATATTTTGAAGATAGGTTTTGTTTGTTTATTTTATGTTTAATGATATGATAGGAGAAAATAATGAAACATATTACTTTAATAATTACTGGTAGTATTGCAGCAAACAAAGCCTTAATTTTATTAAAACAATTAAAAAAAGAATTTTTAGTTGATATTATTTGTACTAAAAGTTCTTTACATTTTCTAGAAGATAAAACATTTTCTTATTATTCTGAAATGTTTGAACAAGAATCATATGTTAAAGTAGATTTAATTACTCATACTAATTTAGCGATTAAAACAAATTTAATTGTTGTTTATCCTGCTACTATGAGTTTTATTAGTAAAGCAAATTTAGCAATTGCTGATAGTTTAGCATTATCAGTATTTTTAGCTTCCAAAGCAGAAAAGATATTATTTCCAGCAATGAATCATAATATGTATCACAATCAAAGTTTTCAAAAAAATTTATTAGAATTATCTAATTTTGAAAATATTACTATTATTCCTCCAGATTCAGGAATGTTAGCCTGTAAGATGATTGGTGATGGACGGGTTAAAAGTCCAGATAATGCATTAGCAATAATTAAAGATTTTTTTAAAAAAAATATTGATTTATCTGATAAAAAAATTTTAATTAATATTGGTCGCACTAGAACTTATATTGATCCAATTCGTTATATTACTAATAATTCTTCAGGAAAAATGGGTAAAGCATTAGTAGATGCTTTTCTTAAAACTAACGCTAAAGTAGTATTAGTTGCAGGTGATTGTGATTTTGAAATTAAATCGCAAAAAAACCTAACTATTATTAAAGCGAATACTAATGAAAAAATGTTCTTAGCAATGAAAGAAAACTTTGATAATGCTGATATTGTAATATGTGCTGCTGCTTTAAATGATTATAAAGTAAGTAAATATATTCCTAATAAAATAATTAAAAATAAGAATGAAAATTTGTCTTTATCACTGATTGCTAATATTGATGTATTGGCATTTTTAGGTAAGCAGAAAGCACAACAAGTTTTAATTGGTTTTGCTGCTCAAGAAGTTAATGATAAAAATCTTGGTATCGAAAAAATGAAAATTAAAAATTGCGATGGTATTTGTATTAATAATATTAGTGTTATGGGTAAAAATGAAACAGAAATTAATTTTTATTTTAAAAATAATAATTATAATTTGATTGGTTCAAAAGTGGAAGTTGCTAAACAGATAGTTGATATTATAAGTAAAAATATTTTAAATTATTAATATAATAAAAATAGAATTTATTGCTTTAATATTTTTTTCTAACAATAGATTATTTTAAAAAAATTTTATTTATACAGTGAACTTTATTATAAAAAATAAGCAATATGATATTTTAATTTTAAATATATATTGCTTATTTTTTATAATAGAATTTGAGTATGTAATTAATGGATGGGTTACACTTTATTGGACACTAATTACATAGACAAGTGAACAAATTAGTTAAAAGAAAGGAATTATAATTATGGTCACTATTAACTCATATTCAGATGAATTTAAAAAACAAATAGTAGCTTTATATCAAAGTGGCAAATCAGTATCTTGCCTTGTTAAAGAATACAATGTTACAAGAGCAGCTACTTACAATTGAATTAAGCAATTTACTAATTCAGGTAGTTTTAAAACTAAAGATAATCTTTCAGATTTAGAAAAACAATTAATTCAAGCAAATAAAGAATTAAAACAGTTACGAATGGAAATTGATATTTTAAAGCAAGCAGCACTAATAATAGGCAGAAAGTAGAGATTATTGCAAATAATAAATCTAAATATAAAATTCGCACAATGTGTCATTTTTTAAAACTCTCTAAATCAACATATTATTTTAATTTAAAGAAAAAAAATAAAATTCAAAATAATATTTATGAACAAGCTGTTATTAGTGCTTTTAAAGAAAATAAAGAAGTTTATGGTACTAGAAGATTAAAAGTCATACTAGCAAACCAAGAAATTTATTTATCACGCAGAAAAATTAAAGAAATTATGAATAAGCATAATTTAATATCAAAATACACTAAATTATCATTCAAAAATTATCATAATAAAGTCAATGATAGTCAAATAACCAATCTTGTTAATAGAAACTTTAATAATAGAATTAAAAATGAAGTTATTGTTAGTGATTTAACTTATGTTCAAGTTAATGGTAAATGAAACTATATTTGCCTATTAATCGACCTATTTAACCGCGAAATTATTGGACATAGTGTTGGAGTTAAAAAAGATGCATCATTAGTATATCAAGCATTTATGCAATCAAATCACTGTTTAAAAGATATTGAAATATTTCATACTGATCGCGGTAATGAATTCAATAATAAAACTATTGATAAACTTTTATTAGCTTTCAACATAACTCGATCTTTAAGCAAAAAAGGATGTCCTTATGACAATGCTGTTGCTGAAGCAACTTTTAAAACTTTCAAAATTGAATTTATTAATGATAAAAATTTTACATCATTAATCCAATTAAAATTAGAATTATTTGATTACATCAATTGATATAACAACATAAGAATTCACAGTACTCTAAACTACCTAACTCCAATTAGTTATCAAAAACAAATGTCTACCAAAAAATAGTCCTAAAAAGGGTTGCCATTCCATATTTTTGTTGCAATTTATTTAAAAAAATTATATTATTTAAATACAATTTCATAAAAATCCAAATTATTTCTTGTCTAAAATATAATAAGACTATATAAATTTAATTTATTCCTGATTTTTGACAATCTCCTAAATCTTTTTATCTGTTAAGTATTTTAACTTGACATCATTATGTGAATAAGATATTATTAAAAAGGTTTATTTGCCACAAATTAATAGAAGGAGGTAATTTATGGTTAAATTACGCTTAATACCAACAGGAAAAAGTAAATCAGTGCAACCTAGTTACAGAATTGTTGCGATTGATGCAAGAACAAAACTTAATGGTAGATATATTGATAAATTAGGTACTTATAATCCAACAAGCAAAGAAAAACAAGTAACTATCGATGAAGTAAAAGCATTAAAATTTTTATCAAATGGTGCTCAACCAACAGAAACTGTTCGTAGTTTATTATCAACAGAAGGAATTATGACTAAATTTCATAATTTAAGACAAGAGAGAAAAAGTAGCAAACCTAAAAAAATAACAAAAAAAGTTACTGTAAAAAATAAAAAAACTGCTACTACTAATTCTATTAAAAAAGAAGAAGCACCTGCTACTTAATATTAAAATATGCTACAAGTGATTAATTAATATGTATGTAACATTGTTAGAACATTTAATTGAACCAATTTTACTTGATAAAATTTGTGAAGTTGAGATTCGCGAATTAGTAGAAAAAAATCACTATGATTTAATATTAATGGTACCAAAATCATTAATATCAGTATTGATTGGTAAAAAAGGAAATACTATTCGTGCATTATCAACAATTATTGAAAGTAAAGCATATTTAGAAAATAATACTATTAAATTAGTAATTAATGAGTTTTAAGATGAAATATTTAGAATTAGGTACTATTGTTAATACTCATGGTCTTATTGGTGAAGTTAAGGTTTTATGTAATTATTATGGTAATAAATTTTCATGAAAAGAAAAAACAACAGTTTATTTAGAAGAAACTAAACAACTAACACCTTTAATTATTTCAAGAGTAAGAAATCATAAGCAGTTTTTATTATTAACATTTGAAAATTATAATACTATTGAGTTAGTAGAAGGTATGAAAAATAAAAATTTAGTTATTAATACTGAAGAAATAATTAATGACAACTTACCTTGATTTTATGAAGATATTCTAAATTATGAAGCATTTGATGCTAATAATAATGCTTTTTTAGGAAAAGTTATTGCTTTCTTAGATAATAATCATCAAGGTTTATGAGAAATAAAAATGACTAATAAAAAAACCTTTTTTATTCCTAATAATAAAGTATTTATTAATAAAATTAATAAAGAAGAACAAAAAGTTTATTTTAATATTATTGAAGGATTAATTAATAATGACTAAAAACCAATTCACAATTATAACTTTATTTCCCAATGCTTTTAATGATTTTATGCAAACATCAATTATCAAACGAGCTATTACTAAAAAACAAATTAGCATTGATATTATTGATATTAGAAATTTTGCTAATAATAAACACCAACAAGTTGATGATGCTCCTTATGGTGGTGGCAATGGTATGGTTTTACAAGCAATGCCAGTAATTAATGCTATTAATAGCGTAAAACTTAAATATCCTGAGGCTAAAACAATTTTACTTAGTCCACAAGGTCAACAATGAAATCAACAATTAGCTTATAAATATAGTCAAAAAAATATTAATTATATTTTAGTTTGTGGTCATTACGAAGGTATTGATGAACGCATTATGTCTTATATTGATGAAGAGATTTCAATTGGTGATTATGTATTAACTGGTGGTGAATTACCAGCAATGGTTATTATTGATTGTATTACTAGGTTAATTCCTAATGTTATTCAACATCAATCTCATCTTAATGATTCTTTTAATAATTCATTATTGGATTATCCAACATATACAAGACCAGAAGAAGTATTAGGTATGAAAGTTCCAGAGGTTATAATTGGTGGTCACCATGAAAAGATAGCAGAATATCGTCATCAACAAGCATTAATTAATACTTATAAAAAAAGAATTGATTTATTTGAAAAATATCAATTATCTGCAAAAGATAAAATAATAATTGAAGAATATAAATCTTCACTTAAAAAAAATAAACGAAAGGAGAAATAAAACATGCAAAATGCAATTATTAAATTAGTTAGTGAAAGTCAACTAAATCATAATCTTCCTAATTTTAAATCTGGAGATACAATCCAAGTATTTTCTAAAATTAAAGAAGAAAAAAAAGAACGTATTCAAATGTTTGAAGGGGTAGTTATTGCTCGCAAAGGTTCAGGAATTACGCAAAATGTTATTGTTCGTAAAACTGTTGGTGGTAAAGGTGTCGAAAAAACATTTGCTTTACATTCACCATTAATTGATAAAATTAATGTTATTCGTAAGGGTAAAGTAAGAAGAGCACGTATTTTCTACTTACGTAAATTAAGCGGTAAAGCTGCTAGAATTAAAGAAATTAAAACAGTAAAACCTGTTAAATAATAATTAAACCACCGTTATTAAAATCAATGGTGGTTTTCTAAATTGATATAAAATAATAATAAAATGTATTAAAGGAGTTAAAAAAAATGCCTAATGAAAGTACCCATAATCAAATTCATTGATTCCCTGGTCATATGATGAAAGCCATTAAAGCAATTGAAACTAAGTTACCAATTATTGATGTTGCAATTGAAGTTTTAGATGCACGAGCACCATTAGCAACAAAAAGTACTTTATTAGATCGTTTATTAGAGAAAAAAATAAGAATTATTGTTCTTAACAAAGTTGATTTAGCAGATGATAATTTTACTAAAGAATGAGTTAATTTTTTTGAAAGTCAAGGTTTTTCTGTTTTATTGGCAAAATCATTAATTACAAAAATGAAACCGCAGTTATTAAATTTAATTACTAAATTAATGGAGCCACAAATGAAAAAACAATTGGCAAAAGGTATTGTTAATCCAAAAATTAAGGTATTAATTATGGGATTACCAAATACGGGGAAATCAACATTTATCAATAATTTATTACAACGTAAAGTAACACAAACTGCTAATATACCTGGTGTTACTAGAGGTCAACAATGAATTAAATTAAATCCAACGATTGATTTGTTAGATAGTCCTGGTATTTTACCACCAAAAATGAATGATCAAAAAGTAGTAATGATTTTAGCTTTAATTAAAGCAATTCCTGTTAAACATTTATTTTTAGAAGAAATGGCTAATTTTGCTTTAACCTTTTTACTTGAGAATTATTATGAAAGATTAGTAAAATATTATAATATTAATTTTGAAATTAAAAATATTAATGATGAAACATTATTTCTTTATTTTAAGAAATTAGCACAAAAATATCATTTAAAATTGGCTAATGATGAAGATAATACTCATCGTGCCATGAATTTATTTATTAATGATTTACAAGTAGGGAAATTAGGATTAATTTCATTTGAAATACCACCTAAGATTTTAAAACATGAAAAGTAGTTTACGATACGAAATTGATAATTATTCATCAGGAACATTAATTGCTGGTTTTGATGAAGTGGGAAGGGGAGCTATTGCAGGACCAATTGTTGTTGCAAGCGTTATTCTTAAACCAAACTTTAATCATCCTTTAATTAAAGATTCAAAACAATTATCAACAAAACAACGAATAGCAATGTATCAAATTATAATTGATAATGCACTAACAGTTGCTGTTAGTATTAAAAGTCATCAATTTGTTAATATTCATAATCCTAAGCAGACTAGTATTTTAGCAATGATAGAAGCATTTAATAAATTAAAAATAGTACCTGATGTGTGTTTAGTTGATTTTGAAAAACCACAATTTCCTAATTTTCTAGGAAAAGTTGAAGCAATAGTTAAAGGTGATCAAAAATCACTTAATATTGCTAGCGCTTCGATTATTGCTAAAGTAGTAAGAGATAAAATTATGATTAATTATGATACTAAATATCCTAATTATGGGTTTAAAAATCATAAAGGGTATTATACAAAAAATCATCAGATAGCATTACAAAATTATGGTATTTGTGATATTCATCGTATTAGTTGTGCGCCCGTTAAAAAATATAGTGGGATTATATAATAGAGAAACTTTTATTATTACAATTATTTATTGGTAATAAGTTATTATCTAATTTATTTATATCTGTTGCTAATAATTTATTATTTTGAATATTAAAAATTTCTTTAATTGGTTTAGTTCCTTGATTTATTAAAATATTTTTAAATGATTGAAGGCCATGTTTTTGTAAATTCTTTTCTAATTGGCTTGTAGGTGTTTTAATATTATAGGCAACTTCTAAATAAAAGAATCTTTTTTTGAAAGTCATGGTCAAAATCTTGATATTTTTTATAGATTTTTTCTATTTTATTTATTATATTTTTATTTAATATTTTTTGAAAGGCATTATTGTTAATAATGTCTTTGCTAATATTTTCTAATAAATAGTGTAGTGGAAATAATTCAGTAGAATAACTAGTAACATTTTTATATGGTAATAATAAGTCATTGATTATTTCTTTTTTAATATTGTATTTTTGTCTAATTTTATTAGAAGTTTTAATTATATTTATTTTAAAACAAAATTTATTATCTTTATTATCAATTACTAACATAGTTGAAAATATTTCTTTATATATTTTTTTTAACATTTTATTTTTCCTTTTTTATTTGGATATTTAATTTAATAAAAATCCTAATATAGAAAAATAGCTATATTAGATATATACATTTATTAAATTAAAATAATTATATCTAAAAATATGAAATAATACTATTTATTTTTTATTATTGCTTTTCTTCATAATTATGGACAAATCTTATTGAGATTTTTAATTTAATTTTTTTGAAATAAACTTATATGTTTATTAAATTTTCTAGTTCTGTTATAATTAAACTATATTAATTTAAAGTAAAATAGTTTTTAATTTATAATTTAAGATAGTCAGGGGAATTATAATGACAAAGAAATTCGGTTATAATTTACTAACATTTGTATATTTTTCAAATCAACGTCGCGGTACTGCTAAATTAGTTTTGAAAAAAAGTACATGTAAACATATTATTAAAATTTACAAGAAAAATAAAAATTTACAAATAAGTGATAAGGTAAGATTATTATCTAATTTTTTAAGTAGTAATATTGTTTCTAAAATTTCAGCTTTAGCAGAAGAATCTTCAATGCCATATACTTTGATTGATGAAATAGTTTTTGTTATTCTTGAACAATGAGAACTATTTTTACAATGAAGTAAAAAAATAACAAATGCTCTTATTATTACTGTTAATAAAAATCTAGAATTTAGCGCTGATTGAGTAGGTAATGAGAATATTTTTGCAGAGTTAATAACCGAATATACTATTAATTATAAAGAATTAGGAATGAATACCATTATTTTTAATAATGGTTTTTCTTACGAAAGAGATGGTATTAAGTATAGTGATAATGGTATTGCTAAAATTATTTTAACACCATGTTTATGAAAACAATTAGATAAATTAAATAATAGTTTTGAGATATCGCAATATTTAAGGAATGAACAAATATTTTGTTATCTTTCTTTAGAACCAAATTCTGATAAAATTTTAAATTATGCTTTTGAACAATTGGCAGTTTTAATTTTTAATAATAAAAAATATGTTAATGATGCTTTTCTTAAGTTTAAAGTAGGTGTTGTTTTAGAATTTGAAGCAGTAGTGCATGAACAATTTCAATTAAAACAAATCTCAGCAATGAAAATTAATAGCGAAGAATTAAAATAATATATATTATTTTGAAGTAAAAAATAAGGTAATACTAGACTAGTATTACCTTAATTAATATATTTTAGAAAAGTTGAATAATAATTTTATGCTAATCATATCATTATTATTTTACTATTAATTGTTTATTCTTATTATTATTGTTGACTTTAAAGAAATAGTTTCTTGGTTTTTTACTAAAGCAATAGAAAGTGTTAGTTCATCTCCGTCTGTTAAATTATTTGGACGAGGTATTCCTGTTCTTTCAAAATTTATAACATTAAATTTTGCTTTTCAACCAACCAATTGTTCAAAGTTATTAAATTTAATAGCTTTTTCAGTTCTGCTTTTGCTTATTAATGGTACTTCTGTTTTATCTTTTAATCATTTATTAACAGTTTCTTCTAATTTATAACCCGCTTGGAAATACTCAATAGAACTTCCTTCATAAACAAATTCATTATAACTTAACTTAGCAGGACTATCACTTGCAAAAATATTAAATAAAGCATCAGTTCCAGTCATTACTTTTACTGTATATTTATCCCCTAAATTTGTTTTACCATCTTCTTTAAAGAATTGTAAATTATATGTCCCATCACCAACTACAAGTTTTTCATCATCATTTGGTTCTACAAATTTACTAGTAGAAACTTTTATATTAGATATTTTATTTTTAATTTTAGCAACTTCCGCTGCATCAAAAGTACCATCTTCAGGTGTTGTTCCTGATGTTAATTTCTGTTGTAAAACAGATTTTAAAAAATAGAAACTGTCTTTATCTTTAGCTTTGGCTTGACCAGTAGTTGCCTCTTTTTCTAATAATTTAGTAACCAAAATATCGGAATTATCAATTCAGAAAAAGGATGTATCTTTTTCTCAATTAAGTCTAATAGTTTTTAAACCGTTTCCTTCATCATTTGTTAAACCTAAATTTATTGATACTTGATCTAGTAATATTTTTACCTGATCTTCTTTGTTGTTACCACAAGCTATAACAGTAGTTACTGGTACTGTTGTTATGACACTAGCACCTAATAACTTTAATAATGTTCTCATATTCCTCATTTTTCTCTTAACCTCCTCAGTTAAATCTAGAATAGATGTGAGAAATTATCTTCAATAATCTTATGTAAAACATATTATTTTAAATAACTCACTAACACTATTATAATACATAAAAAAAATTTTATTGTTTTTTTAAACCTTTAAGAGTTTATTTGTAAATTATTAATAGTAAAATTAAATAAAAAAACACTTATAATTTTAATTTTTAATATATTTTTATTATATTAAAAATTAAAATTATATTAGTATTTATTGTTATAAAGTAATATCTGAAAAAAATAAAAATAATAAAGTATAATATTTCTATAAATAAAAAAATATAAGTTTTTGACCTATTGTTTAAGTTTTAAGCAAGTAGGTTTTTTATTTTGAAAGGGGAAAAATATGAATTTAAAATCTTTACTATCTGAGATAAAATTTGATTATAAAGAAATTATAGAAATTTTTAGAAAAATAGCAGCAAAAAAGGAAAATATTAAATCATTATGAGATGAATTAAGTAAGTATAAACAGCAATTACAGAAAGAAAAAAGTGATGATAATATTAACCAAAAATTATTAATTATTTATAAAGTTTCTGCTTTTGTTGAAGAAATGTTGTTAAATTCTTGTCAATCAACAGAATATGATCCTGCTACTGGAAAAATAATTAAAGACAGTAAAATGAGTGAAAATTTTGTAAATGATTGAAATAATATTAATAAAATATTAGAACAAATTTTTTTACCAGAAGATGAAGTTGTAGAAATTTCAGAATTAGCAGATGATCAATTAAGTCTACTAAATAATGAACAAACGCAAACAAATCGTGAAAGTGAATGTTTTCCCAAATACTGTTTAATTTTATAAAAATGAAATAAAAAATAAAAAAACTTTTCTCTAATTAGAGAAAAGTTTTAATTGACATAGTGCTTTAAATTCTACTAAAATATTGATTGAGGTAATAAAGTTCCAATACTTAACATTATTAAGGCAAAGACAGTAATACCAATAGTATATGGTCAAATTGCTCGATAAAAACTTGTTAGGGGAACTTTAGCAATGGCAAGTCCTGCCATCATTACACCTGCACTTGGTGCAAATAAATTAATTCAACCACTAGCCATAACAAAAGTAGTAATCATTCCTGAACCTAATCCTAAAGGAATTACTATTTTTGAAACAATAGGGAAAACGGCTTTTGCAAATCCTGATGTTGAAGGAATAACAAAGGCAATCAAAAGAAAAGCAAAAAAACCAATAATAACAATAGCAAATCTTGGTAATTTATCAATACTTTGCAATTGTCCAACAACAACATGTTGCATTCCTGAATGTTGTAATGATCAGCCAATTCCACCAGCAACAGCAATTATTAAAGCAACACCTAATAATTCTGAAGAACCACTAATAAAATTACGAACATATTGTTCTTCGCCTTTTCAATCAATTGCTGCAATGATAATTGAAACAAAGAAAAATAAGAAAGCTAACATTTCAATGTTTCAGTCACCAAATGCATTAATTTGACTTGTGAAATATGGAAAATATTTAATTAATGTATTGTGAAAATCATCAAAAATAGTTGTTCCTGTAATTTTACCTCATGGAATAATACAAAGCACCATAATTAAAAATGTTAATCCAAATAGTGCTAAAATAATTTTACGACGTTTAGTAAATTCAGGTATTTCTTCTTTATTAATAAATTCTTCATGATGCTCGCTATGTAAGTGAAAAACAACTGATTTTTCAGGATTACGTTTAACACGGATTGCATATCACATAACAAAAGCAATAGTACCGATAGTTGCTAAAAATCAACAAATTAAACGTCAGATGATTCCATCACCAGGATTTAAACCACTAGCTTGTGAAGCTGTAGCAATAGCAAAGGGATTAAGTGTTGAAAACATAACACCAACACCAGCACCCAATAAAATCATTAATACAGCTGTAACAACATCAAAACCAGCAGCTAACATTGCTGGAATAATAATTAAATAGTAAGGAATAGTTTCTTCACACATTCCTTCAACTGTTCCACCAATCGATAGGATAGTCATAATTGAAGGAATAATTCAAATTTCTTTTCCGTTTAGACGTTTAACTAAACGACCAATTCCTGCATCTAGTACACCTGATTTCATAACTATGCCAATATATCCACCAATTACTAAAACAAAAACAATAATATCACTGCTACCAATGAAACCTTTAATTGGAGCCAAAAATAAGTCCATGATACCTAATGGCCCACCGTCTTGTCAAGGGTTATCGGTGCTTACAGGCTTTGATTCATCTTCTAATCATTTACCTGTTGTTCCTGGAATCCAAGAAATAATGATAATTAGAGCAATAATAAAGAATAAGACTGTAATTGCTGTTGGCATTTTAAATGGAAATAAACGAAATTTTTTCTTTTTGGTAATTCCCATATATGATTAATACCTCCTTCTTTATTTTTTTAAAAGTATTATTATATAATACACTATTTATCATGTAGAATAAAAGATGTTTAAGCTTATTTTTTAAAATAACTTATTAAAAAAGTAGTATTTTTATTTAAGTAACACTATTATAATAATAGTTTTTAAAAAAATGTTATTTTTTTATTAGTATTATTTGAAAATTTAATTAAATATTAGTAGTATTTTAAAATAAAATTAGTTATTATAAATTACATATATTTTTTTATTTTTTTGATTTTATTGACTATTTTATTAATTAATGAAATCACTTTAAAGGTATATAATTATTATAATTGAAAGGAGAATATTATGTTAAAACTTTTTAAGAAAAAAGAAAGGACAAATCATAAATTAACTTTATCAGAATTAGTCTGGTTTGGTTTTAATTATACTGTTGGAATTACTTTTACTGCTAACTTTGCAATTTTAATTAATAAAGATAGTTTAAATTTAGGTTCTCATATGATTTGAATTTTTTTAGTAGAAGGATTAATTGCAGGAACTTGTGCTTGAGCTTTTTCAAGACTTTCAAGAGTACATCCGGGTAATAATGGTGCTGCTTATATTTATGTTAGAAGTAGTTATGGTCGCTTCTGAGGTTGATTAATTTCTTTTTTACAGTATGCTACTTTACCTGTTATAGTTAGTTCACAAATTGTATCAATGATTAGAATTAACTTTACTGATCCATCTTCTTTTTTATATGCTAATTGAGGAGTATGACAACATTTAGGATTAGATTTGATTGGAATTCTAATTTATGGTTTAGCTTCTTGTGTATTATTTTTAGGAATGGCTGCATTTAAAAAATTTGTGAATATTTCTAGTTATTTAAAATGAGGAACAACTTTTTTATTAATCATAGCAACTATTATATTATTTGTGATGGCAGGAACTTCAAATTGAGATATGACTACTTCTCATCAACAATTAACTGCCAATAACTTTTCACAAGCTTTTGCCATGTGTTTCTTTTTCTTTTTAGGATTTGAAACCTATTCAACAATTGGTAAAAATGTTAGAAATCCTAAAAAAAATATTAGTCGTTCATTAGTTATTGTTATGATTTTATCTACTATTTTTTATATGGCAGTAACAATTCTTATGATTGGTGCTGTTGCTGGCAATTTTTCAGATAATCCCAACTTAAGTATTTTTAAAATTTTAGGTGATAAAGCTCATGCACAATGATTAGGAATAATTGGTATCCTTGTAATGTTAATTTGTACTATTTCATTAAAGTCTAATGCTGGAATGCAAAATGCTTTATATAGTGGTGCTATTTTAGAACCATTATCTGTTGAAGGGTATATTTCACCTAAATATAAAGAATTATCAAAAGATAACATTCCGTTTAAAGCTTCTAGATTAAATTTAATTATTACTTTTTCTTCAGCTTTTGTATGATTAATTTTACCTGATATTATTGGAGTAATAGTTGATACGTTACATCCTGTTTATAAGGATGGACAATTAGTTTTAAGTTCGATTGTTAATTATGGAACATTAACTGCTGAAGCCGGTATTATTATGGTTATTATTTATGTTTTTGTACTTTCCATTGCAATTAAACTGTCTATAGAAAAGAAATTGAAAAAAAATATTTTTGAAATTATTATTTGACTTGCAGCAACACTTTTCTTAGTTTGACAATTTGAAGAATGATTAAGATCTTTAATCAATGGTTTAATTTCAGGAGCAAATCTTATTGGTAAAGGTGGAACTGATACTACAAAAGGAATATCTGATATAACTTATAATGTTTTACAATTAGTTTATTTAATTGCTAGCATTGCATTTGCTCTAATTTGATACTTTGCTTATTATAAACCAATGCAAAGAAAAAGAGCACTTACAAATCCTAAATTACAAGAAGAATTGGATAGCGAATTTAGAGTGAAAGATGATTGACCTTTTGTTGCAAAAAATCTACAAAATGAAATTGAAAATTATTTAGTACGTAATGTTTTAATTAATGGTGATGATAAAAACCCTAATTATATAATTGCTAAAAATGTACGTAAAGAATTATTGATGTCAGAAGGCGAATGGCGTGAAGATGAAGAATAAAAAAAGTTTAAAAATGTATTAGTTATTATAACTAATACATTTTTAGTATTTATTATTTTTGACAAATTTTTATAGTAATATTAAAGGTGTTAATAATGAATATTTTTTTATATTATTATAAAGTATATTGATGGTAGAAAGTAAAATATGATGTATAATGTTAATTGGATTCATTTCAATATTATGTTTAGAAGTAATTCTAAATTGTGGTTATTGTATTTGTAGTTCAAAAGTCATATTATTGGAGGTACTATATATGAATATGAAAAATATATTAAGATTAATGGGTGCATTAACATTAACAACAGCAGCTACTACTTCAGTTGTTGCTTGTGGTGATAAAGCTGGTGTAGCCATGAACGTAGAAGTATCAAAACAATTAGGGTTAACAGATGATAAAGGAGAAGGTGTACAAGCAGCTTCATTTGATACAACTGTCAAGGATAATGTTACTTGAACTGTTGATGCTTTAAAAACACCAATTAAAGCTAGTGCATTATTAGGAGAAGATAATAAAGCTGCTAATCAAGCATGTGCTGATTTTCTTACTGGTAAATTAAAACAAACAGCTACAGATGGAAAATTTAATAAAGAAGAATTAGATAAAATTACTGGTGCAGTTACTGATTTTAAACCAGAATTAGCTAAAATGGATGATGGTAAAGATTATGCTATTACTGGTGGTACTTTTAATTTCCAATTTAAAAAAGGTGAAGAGGCACTTGGTGATGTTTATGGTATTAAGTTAAAAGCTGATAAAACAAAAGGTGTTATTGCTGCTGCTCTTACTACAATAGCTGCTGAAATTAAAATAGTAGATACTGATGTTACTACAAATCAAAAAATTATGTTTGTAGATGATACTACAATTCCAGAAACTGCAAAAAAACCAGGAGAACCAATACAAATTAAAGGAGAATCAGATCAAGTAAAACAGTTTACTGCTTTAAATACTCTAACTGCTTTAAAAATTGGGGCAAATTTAGGAACAATTACTGCTTATTTTGATGCTTGAGCTGCTGGTGATAAATTAGAAATAACTTATAAAACTGGTGATGTTACTTTTGAAGCAAAAACTGAATTAACACTTGCATAATTTTATAAAATAAAAATAATATTAATACTCCTTTTAATTTAAAAGGAGTATTTTATTTTACAAAATGTTTATTTTTTTCATATTTTTAAACATTATAAACATATAAATATTGGATAACTTATTATATGATATTATATTTGGAAAAAAGTAACTAAGTTGTTAATTTATAGTTATTATAATAAGTTTAAATAATATTATTGGAGGTATATGTGAATATGAAAAATATATTAAGATTAATGGGTGCCCTTGCATTAACAGCAGAAGCAACTCCTTCAGTTGTTGCATGCGGTAATAATGGTTCAAATATTCCTAATAATCCGCAATTAAATGGCAAATATGCAGAATTATTAGGATGATATAGTGATGAAAATACAAGTATAATTGATGAAGTAATAAATTTTGATAATCTTGGAACTTGTATTATCACTGCTGACTCTACTAATCTTATTAAAGATAAGTTGTTTAAAGAAAAGTTATTAGTTGAAGGTTCTACTGATGGTAAATGGAAAGCAAAAAATACTGATTCTGCAACCTTTTTAAGGGAATTGGGATTTACATCTGGTAATCAAGATAATGATTATTCAGAACCCGATGTTGATGCTATTACCAATTTAATTGTAACAATTAAAACTGCTGCTCCAGGTGAAATATCAGTTGCTGACACAACTGACTTTAAAGTAGCGGATGGTATTTGTCAAATTGATATTATGAGTAGCAAAACTGCTGCTAAGCTTGTTAAATCTTATAATATTAATATAAAGGCAGCAAATTTAAATGTTTCAAAGGTAATAACAAGTAATATTATAAAAGAACCTTTAAATGATTTAAAACTAACTGCTGATCAAGGATTCAAGGTCGATCAGCCAACTTCTGGTTTTAAATTAGAGTTTACTGATGAATTAAACAAAACAAAGTTTGAGTCTTTACTTAAAGTATTAAATACATCTTTTACAACTCATTTTTTTAGTTCACCTACCGGCACAGAAGAAATAAAAACTTTTAATGATGGTGAACCCGCATTTTTACAGTTACATTTTGATAGTGTTATTCTTGCACAAAAAATGGCTGTTGGAACTCCAGGCAAATAATAAATTTTCTAATTAATATAAATTAAATTTAAATCTATAATAAAATATATTATTTTATTATAGATTTACTTTATTTCTAAATAATTTAGTTGTAAAATTAAATAAGAACTAATACTTGATTTCTTAAATCTCTTTTCATTTATTTAAATTGAAAAAGGATTTATTTTATTTAAAGGTGGTAATCAAATGGCAAACAAATCATATTATGTTAATGATAACAATCAATTAAAAAATTATAAATTAGAAAAATATAAAATTGATAATGATTTAAAAATTTTATATAAAGTAACAACAACTTATAATGATACTGAACCTAAAATTTTAAAAGCATTACCAATTGAAGAGTTGGATAATAATACTATTGATTCTTTTTTTATGTTGATCAAACAAAATCAATGTGATAATTTTGCTGTGTATTATGAAAATAATTATGATATTAAAAAAATTAATGATTTGATTAGTAATCAAGAACTAAATTTTACATTTGAACAATTAGATTTTTTAAAGCAATTTTTTATTAGTATTAAAAATGTTGCTATTACTATATTTGATATGCGTATTAAGCCAATTATAAATAATACTATTGATAGTAATAGTAGTAATAATGGTATTAGTAATACTTTTCAATCTAAACCACGAATTTTAAATTAATATTTTTTTACAATTTAATTTTAGAAAAAAATATCAAAATAAAAACTAAATATTACTTAATTATAATTAGGTTTTACTGATTAAATATTCCCATATTATCATTTTTATCTCATGATCCAATTCTATTTGTAATAATTTTTATACCTTGACCTTGTGATAAAGTTTTAAAAAATTGATTAATTTCTTCAAAATGTTCAATTATTATTGAAATTGCTGTAGTATAATCTGATTCTAAAATACCACCAGCAAACCCAGTCTCATCTTTTTTAGTAAAATCAATAATAATGTTATAAAATAATTTTTGAAAATTACTTTGATTTTCATCATTATATATTTGTTCCATATTCAAAAAAATATCATAACTAATTTTTATAATTATTCAATCGTGAGCAGCAAAACGATACGTTACTTGAAATTGATTTTCATCATTGAATGTTTGTTTATTACAAATTTCTTTAAAATTCATTTCATTAGCTAAGCATTTATAAGGATAATTTTTTTTAGCTAATACATAAATATTATCTTTATCATCAAATTTTACATTTGTAATAGATCTTGCTAATCCTGTCATTTGTTTAAATTCCATTTCATTAGTTAAACACTTATAAATTCCGTTTTTAAATCAAGCATAAGTATTATTATTTTTATCAAATAATAAAGTACATGGCATGCCTGGTCATCCTAATATACGTTTAAATTCCATTTCATTAGCTAAGCATTTATAAATATGACCATCAGTATCTATTAGATAAATTGGAATGGCAACCCTTTTTAGGACTATTTTTTGGTAGACATTTGTTTTTGATGGAATGGCAACCCTTTTTAGGACTATTTTTTGGTAGACATTTGTTTTTGATAACTAACTGGAGTTAGGTATTTTAGAGTACTGTGAATTCTTATGTTGTTATATCAATTGATGTAATCAAATAATTCTAATTTTAATTGGATTAATGATGTAAAATTTTTATCATTAATAAATTCAATTTTGAAAGTTTTAAAAGTTGCTTCAGCAACAGCATTGTCATAAGGACATCCTTTTTTGCTTAAAGATCGAGTTATGTTGAAAGCTAATAAAAGTTTATCAATAGTTTTATTATTGAATTCATTACCGCGATCAGTATGAAATATTTCAATATCTTTTAAACAGTGATTTGATTGCATAAATGCTTGATATACTAATGATGCATCTTTTTTAACTCCAACACTATGTCCAATAATTTCGCGGTTAAATAGGTCGATTAATAGGCAAATATAGTTTCATTTACCATTAACTTGAACATAAGTTAAATCACTAACAATAACTTCATTTTTAATTCTATTATTAAAGTTTCTATTAACAAGATTGGTTATTTGACTATCATTGACTTTATTATGATAATTTTTGAATGATAATTTAGTGTATTTTGATATTAAATTATGCTTATTCATAATTTCTTTAATTTTTCTGCGTGATAAATAAATTTCTTGGTTTGCTAGTATGACTTTTAATCTTCTAGTACCATAAACTTCTTTATTTTCTTTAAAAGCACTAATAACAGCTTGTTCATAAATATTATTTTGAATTTTATTTTTTTTCTTTAAATTAAAATAATATGTTGATTTAGAGAGTTTTAAAAAATGACACATTGTGCGAATTTTATATTTAGATTTATTATTTGCAATAATCTCTACTTTCTGCCTATTATTAGTGCTGCTTGCTTTAAAATATCAATTTCCATTCGTAACTGTTTTAATTCTTTATTTGCTTGAATTAATTGTTTTTCTAAATCTGAAAGATTATCTTTAGTTTTAAAACTACCTGAATTAGTAAATTGCTTAATTCAATTGTAAGTAGCTGCTCTTGTAACATTGTATTCTTTAACAAGGCAAGATACTGATTTGCCACTTTGATATAAAGCTACTATTTGTTTTTTAAATTCATCTGAATATGAGTTAATAGTGACCATAATTATAATTCCTTTCTTTTAACTAATTTGTTCACTTGTCTATGTAATTAGTGTCCAATAAAGTGTAACCCATCCATTGATAACTAATTGGAGTTAGGTAGTTTAGAGTACTGTGAATTCTTATGTTGTTATATCAATTGATGTAATCAAATAATTCTAATTTTAATTGGATTAATGATGTAAAATTTTTATCATTAATAAATTCAATTTTGAAAGTTTTAAAAGTTGCTTCAGCAACAGCATTGTCATAAGGACATCCTTTTTTGCTTAAAGATCGAGTTATGTTGAAAGCTAATAAAAGTTTATCAATAGTTTTATTATTGAATTCATTACAGCGATCAGTATGAAATATTTCAATATCTTTTAAACAGTGATTTGATTGCATAAATGCTTGATATACTAATGATGCATCTTTTTTAACTCCAACCTATGTCCAATAATTTCGCGGTTAAATAGGTCGATTAATAGGCAAATATAGTTTCATTTACCATTAACTTGAACATAAGTTAAATCACTAACAATAACTTCATTTTTAATTCTATTATTAAAGTTTCTATTAACAAGATTGGTTATTTGACTATCATTGACTTTATTATGATAATTTTTGAATGATAATTTAGTGTATTTTGATATTAAATTATGCTTATTCATAATTTCTTTAATTTTTCTGCGTGATAAATAAATTTCTTGGTTTGCTAGTATGACTTTTAATCTTCTAGTACCATAAACTTCTTTATTTTCTTTAAAAGCACTAATAACAGCTTGTTCATAAATATTATTTTGAATTTTATTTTTTTTCTTTAAATTAAAATAATATGTTGATTTAGAGAGTTTTAAAAAATGACACATTGTGCGAATTTTATATTTAGATTTATTATTTGCAATAATCTCTACTTTCTGCCTATTATTAGTGCTGCTTGCTTTAAAATATCAATTTCCATTCGTAACTGTTTTAATTCTTTATTTGCTTGAATTAATTGTTTTTCTAAATCTGAAAGATTATCTTTAGTTTTAAAACTACCTGAATTAGTAAATTGCTTAATTCAATTGTAAGTAGCTGCTCTTGTAACATTGTATTCTTTAACAAGGCAAGATACTGATTTGCCACTTTGATATAAAGCTACTATTTGTTTTTTAAATTCATCTGAATATGAGTTAATAGTGACCATAATTATAATTCCTTTCTTTTAACTAATTTGTTCACTTGTCTATGTAATTAGTGTCCAATAAAGTGTAACCCATCCATGTTAATATTTTTTTCATTAAAACTCTCCTTTTTGTTTTTTTCTATAACTTTTATAATAATAGGTTATTTTATATTTTAAGAACGTAAAAAAGAAAATGCAATAAAAGTATCTAAAAACTAAAAAAATAGTTTAATAGTAATTTTTGAATCTTGAAAATTATAAAAAAATATGTAATTAAAATTTTATTATTTATATTAGTTTTTTAATAATTGATTAGCGAAATATTTGGTCAATAACTCCACCACCAAGACAAATATCACCATCATAAAAAACAGCGGTTTGACCAGGCGTAATAGCGCGTATCTTTTCTGAAAATTCAACCTTAATTTCATCATTATTAATAAAATTAATAATAACAGCAACATCAGATTGACGATAGCGAAATTTTGCATTACATTTTAAAGATTTTTTTAATGTACTATTATTAATTCAATTCAATGATTTAACAGTACAACCGCTATTCATTAGTCATTTATTTTCATTATCATTAGCAACATAAAGGATATTATTAGTAACATCTTTTTCAACAACAAAATACGGAACTTTCATTCCTGAAAGATTAATACCTTTTCTTTGGCCAAGTGTATAGTAGTAAACACCATTGTGATTACCAATAGTAGTTTTGGTATTAATATCAACAATTTTGCCCGGATTAGCTGGTAAATAATTTGTTAAAAATGTTTGAAAATTACGATTACCAATAAAACATATGCCAGTAGAATCTTTTTTTGTTGCTGTTGGTAAATTATATATTTTTGCTAATTCCCTAACTTCAGTTTTAGTTTTATTACCTAAAGGAAATAAACTATATTTTAATTGTTTTTGTGTTAATTGACATAAAAAATAACTTTGATCCTTATTATCATCAATTCCTTTTAATAACTGATATTGTTTAGTAATTGGGTTGTAGTTAATTCGTGCATAGTGCCCCATTGCAATATCATCTGCTTGTAAATTTTTTTGTGCATATTTTAAAAAAGCATCGAATTTAATATATTTGTTACATAAAATATCGGGATTGGGAGTACGGCTTTTTTTAAATTCTTCAAGAAAATAAGTAAAAACATTATCTCAATATTCCTTAACAAAATCAATTCTTTCTAATTTAATATTTAATTTTTGGCAAACAGCTAAAGCATCAAGATAATCTTGTTCTTGTGGACAAATATCTTGATTATTGTTACCTTGTAAATCATTATTTAAAAGTGAATCTCAATTACGCATAAAAAGACCAATAACTTCATGGCCTTCTGCTTGTAAAAGTGCTGCTGTTACTGATGAATCAACTCCACCACTCATACCAACAACAATGCGTTTTTTTTCTGTCATTTTATTACTCCTTAGTACTTTTCATAAATGCTTAATAATTGTAACAAATATATAATAAATACCCAAATAAATATTTTTAAATTATTGAATTTACATATTGATTATTAAGTGATAATCCTTTATAATAATGTTAAAACACATAAAAGCAATTTAACAAAATATGGTTTATAACCACTTTTGTAAAGTTTGTTACTAATGTGTTTTTTATGTTTTAATAAAGAAATAGAGAGAAGAGAAAAAATGCCACAAGAAGAAGAGTTATTAATAAATAATGATATAGATAGTAATATAGAAGCAAATACTATTAATAATAGTTGAAGTAGTTTAATATGATCAGATACTAAAAAAATAATTGGAACAGCTGGTTTATTAACAGCAGCAGTTGGTTTGAAAACTGTACAACGAGTATTTCAGGTAGCAGTTACTAGTATTGGATCATTTGATTGAAATAAAGTAAATCCTTTAAATAATTTAGTTGATTTTGGAGTAACTCCAGTACAATTGGTAATTAGTACACAAGCAATGAATTTATGAAAATGGGGAGCAGAAAAAATTTGACAAGAAGGAAGAACAGTATTTAATAGAACTGCTGATCAAGAAATGAGTCCACTTTTATCTTTATATTCCGAAATTGGTGTTGAAGAAGGTTATTCATGTCTTTCAAAAACATCTATTTTTGGAAAAATGCTAATAGCAAAAGTTGGATATTGAATTTCGAATCATTTTATGATTACTGCTTCTAGTATGTATTCAGTTGGTTCTTTAACTAGTTTAGCTGAATATTGAAGTAAAATTATTTATGGACCAAATATTTTATCAACAATTATACGAGCAGAAGTTTTATGTTATACTTCTATCTTAATAGATAAGGGTATAGAATATTTAACAAAAACACATATGTGGTTTGCTTTCAAAAGATATTTTAATTGTTTAAATAATAATATTAATGAAAATGATGAGTTAGAATCATTATTTTCTCAACAATCAAAATGTATGAGTCTTTTAAAAAGTGGTGGTTATTTAACAGCAATGGTAATAGCAACTATAATAGATAATGCAATTAAAACTGCAGCTGTTATGTATACTGCTGATAGATTACCAGAATTTGAATCTACATTTTTTCAAGTTCCAATGTTTGCTATTATGTTTGGTTTAATTATCAATGATACTATTGGTAATAAAGTATTAAATAAATATGCTAAAAAACAATGACAGAAATTTTTTAAGTCTACTCCAAATAATGAATTAGAGGAAATAGTAACTAATAGTAATTATATGAGTATTAATAGTAGTGATGAACGACAATTAACTAATAACTTTAATGATGAATTGGTGAGTGTTATTAATAGTATTAATGGTCCTGCATTTGGTGGTTGTCCTAGAAATCCTTCAATTGCATAAAATTTATTTGAATGAAAATAAAAAAAGTTAGAATAAACTATTCTAACTTTTTTTATAATTTACCAATTTCTAAACTTCCCAGTGTACTAATAGCACGTACATAAATTAACATTGATTTTCATAATTCGTCAACTTTAATACATTCATTATATTGATGTTCAGTTGAGTTAGTATGATCAAATATTGCACCAAATGCTACACAATTTGGCATTGCTCTAGCATAAGTTCCACCACCAATTGCAATTGGTTTTGCTTTTTTATCACCAGTAACTTCTTGATAAATTTCCATTAATTTAATAACAATTGTTGATTCTTGTGGCATATATAATGGTTTATCATAATGTTGTTGTTTTATTGTTAAATTATAAGGTTTTAATATTTTTGTTAATCTATTTAAAATTTCTTGTAAATCAGTTTTAACTGGAATACGGATATTACATCCTAATTTTGAATTTTTGCTATTAATTTCAACGATGCCAACATTAATAGTAAAACTTCCAGATTCATCATCTAAATCACCAAAATATTTTGTTAAAGCAGTATCTTCTTGTAAAATATCACCAACAAATTTAATTAGATTGTGTTCAACTTTAAGTTCATTTAAAATTAATAAACTTCTTAATCCTGCATTAATTCCTTCATCTGGTCGTGACCCATGTGCTGGTTTACCATGAATGGTAATTTGTTGATTATTATTTTCAATTAGATAGTTCTTATTTTTCCCAATTTTAACAAATGATTCAATATCAACACCATTAATATTACTAGTAGAACAAGTGACATTGTAAGCATCACCTGCATTAATAACAATGGATTTATGACCTATACCAATAATATCTAAGTTAATAATTCCTTTTTCAGCATATACTAGCGGAAACATACCATCAGGAGTAAAACCAAAAGTTGGAGTACCTTCTTGCTTCATATATGTGTTAATTGAATCTCATGTTGTTTCTTCAGTTAAACCAAAGATAACTCTAATTCGACGATTTGGTTGATAACCATGATCTTTTAAATATTTTAAACAGTATAGAATAATAATTGTTGGACCTTTATCATCTAATACACCTCGTCCATATAAAATATCATTAATAATTTCTGGCGAAAAAGGTGAAATTTTTCATTCTTCTAAATTACCTGGTGGTACAACATCAAGATGACCTAATATGGCAAATATTTCTTTACCCTCACCATATTCTAAATATCCATATTTATTGTTTTTGTCACGATAAGTTTTAAAACCTAATTCTTGCCCTAAATTAATAGCATAATCTAATACTTCTTTAACACCAGGCCCATAAGGTGCTGTTGTTGTGGGTGGTTGAGCATATGATTGAATTTTAACAATTTCTTTTATTTTTGTTAGTGCTTGCGGAAAATATTTTTCTTTTAACAATTTTTCATTGAATTTCATATTTATTCACTCCTTGATATACAAATTTAAATAGTAGTATTAGTTATAATATCAACTATTAAATCATTTAACAATAATCAGGAACTATTTGTGCAAGATAAATGATTATTTTTTATTTTTATTTGTTTATTTTTGATTAATTTACTAATCAGTGGCTGCTCTAGAATGTTATCACTTTTGTTAAATTTTATTCCCTTTTTTAGTAATAAACCTTGTATTAATTTTTGGATTAAAATTTCATTTGTTGATAAGATACTATTTTTTTGATTGTTATTATTAATGTTATTGCTATTAGTAATTATTATTGCTTTATCTTCTGTTTTAATATATGAAACAGCATTTGGACCAATTCCATAATAGTTTTCTAATAAACAATATGCAATAATATATTTTGATTGATTATTAGTATTTTTACTATAACTATAGTATTCATAGTTATCATATTTATGTTTTTTTAAGAAATTATTAATGTATCTTTTAATAGTAAGATTTTGTTTGTGATTATAACTATCATAGCTAATATGAGGTGTTTTTAATTGCATACATATTTGTAAATCATTATTAACATCAATTACTGTTTGATGAGGAAGATTATATTTTAAATCAATTGAGAAATTATTAATTTTTAAGTTAATAGCATCATTAATAATTTTTATACTTTGTTGATAATTAAATTTGTTATTTAATTGATTTTGAAAACTAATTATTTTTCAAATTAAACGATTAATTTGAAATTTGGAAAATAATTGTAGAGTTGTGAAATTAGTATTATTAATAGTACATTCAAAGTTGTATTCTTTGATAGTGGTTGTCAATGGTTTAAGTAGTATTAATAATTGTTCTAAAAAAATAATTGGTAAAACTGACTTATTTTTGTTAGCAAGATAAATTGTTTTTAAGTTTAATTGGTATTTATTTATTATATTTGTTAATTCTTTTTTAATACTTTCTATAAAATAAGAATAGTTAGTATTTACTTCATGTTTAAAATTAGGTATTTCTATATATAAATGTTCAATAGTAGTTTGTGTATTCATAAATAAATGATACTATATTTATTATGTTCTTGCTTTTCAATGTTGTTCTTTCGCAATATTTTTATTTCCTTTTGAAGAAATTTTAGTTTTTCAAGAAGGGTAATTTTCACCTTTACTTTTTGCATTAACAATATTCATTGGATCTAGATTATATAATTCAGTTGTTCCTTGTTGACTAGTAGGACGATGTAGAACAATAGTTCAAGAGTAAGTTTCTAAGTTATCTGCTGCGCTATAATCAGTGGTAAATGAATCACGAAACATTCAAGCACCACTATAATCTTTACGATATAATTTATCACTAACACCATCAATTATTTCCGCTTTTTCTCAAACAGCTTCAATTTGTTCTAATGTTCAATGGTGAGTAGTAACTTTTTGCACTTCGATTGTTTCTTTTTTTGTTTTTGTGTTTGTTTTCTCTATTATTGGTTGTGTTTCTTCAACAGTTATTGTTGTTGCTTGTTCATTAAAATTAGATGTTTCAGATTCAGAATAACTACTGTCTTTAACATCAAAACCACCTTGATTTTTTGGTTGGTAATTAGTTTCGGTATTAATATTACTTTCTGTTGTTGGTGATTTTGAATATATTGTTGTATCTTCTACACTTGTTTTTTCAACTGTTGGTTCTGAATATATTGTTATATTTTCAATATTATCATTTATTTCTTCTTCATTTGTAATAGATTCGGATTTAAGATTAGTAAGAGTACCTGGTGTTGGTGAAACAGTTTCGGCATGATAGGCACCTTGCGTTGGTGTTTTTGATAGTTCATGATTAGTATAATGGACAGTTGCTGTTGAAGGGTTAGTGATTATTTTTTCTTGTGTTAGATCTTGCTTAAGAACAGTATTGTTAGTTTCTTGGTTTGCTATTTGTTGTTCTTCATTATTTTGAGTTACTGGTATTGGTACGACGTTAGGAAGCGTTATCGTATCATCAACTTCTTGTTTTGCTATTACTGTTTCTTGTTTTGCTTTTGGTTTAGCAATAGGCATTAATAGTGTATTTGATTTGTATTTAGAGGTAATATTAATAATTAATCAAAGACTGTGGATTAATAAAAGTATTGCAAATAGCTCAGCCAACATTCATGGTAAAAAAGTTATTAGAAAGTTACCAGTTGTATTTATTATTTCGCCGTCTTTTTTATTAGCTAAGAAAGTAAAAGTTTTAAATCTAAAAATAAAAAATACAATAAGAAAGATAACAAATATTGCTGAAAAAATAAAACTTATTAAACAAAAAAGTGCTGATACACTATTTTTAGTTTTTAAAAAAATAAAAGGTACGACTACTAATGCTAAAGATAAACCAGAAACTATGAAAACAATAATACTTATTATATTGAAACTAATTTGTAAATTAGAATTAGGCTGTTGTGGATTATTGAATCATTTAATATAGTTATCAACTGCATCTCGACCAATAGTTGCTCATAAAGCCCAACCTATCATTAAACTTGTAGTAATTAGAAGACCATTAATAAGAATTGTTAATTTGCTATATAGACCAATACGATAAATTTTTGGTTCTTTCATTGAACTAGAATTTATTTCCTCTATCATAAAAATACCCCAATCTATTTTTAATATACTTACTCTTTTTATAATTATATCAAATTAAAAATTAAGATAGTGTCGTGTAATTAATTGGACTGGAAAAATGAATAATATTAATATATTATTCTAATTAATATTGGTTTTTTAAATAAAATGAAAGTCTTTTTATTAAAATTATAATATTTACTTACATTTTATAGTGTTAATAAAATTAGTAACAAGCATATTTATTGATAGACTAAAAAAATAAACTATAATTTTAATTACTAATTTAATAAAGTGTAACCCATCCAAAATTCAATTTTGAAAGTTTTAAAAGTTGCTTCAGCAACAGCATTGTCATAAGGACATCCTTTTTTGCTTAAAGATCGAGTTATGTTGAAAGCTAATAAAAGTTTATCAATAGTTTTATTATTGAATTCATTACCGCGATCAGTATGAAATATTTCAATATCTTTTAAACAGTGATTTGATTGCATAAATGCTTGATATACTAATGATGCATCTTTTTTAACTCCAACACTATGTCCAATAATTTCGCGGTTAAATAGGTCGATTAATAGGCAAATATAGTTTCATTTACCATTAACTTGAACATAAGTTAAATCACTAACAATAACTTCATTTTTAATTCTATTATTAAAGTTTCTATTAACAAGATTGGTTATTTGACTATCATTGACTTTATTATGATAATTTTTGAATGATAATTTAGTGTATTTTGATATTAAATTATGCTTATTCATAATTTCTTTAATTTTTCTGCGTGATAAATAAATTTCTTGGTTTGCTAGTATGACTTTTAATCTTCTAGTACCATAAACTTCTTTATTTTCTTTAAAAGCACTAATAACAGCTTGTTCATAAATATTATTTTGAATTTTATTTTTTTTCTTTAAATTAAAATAATATGTTGATTTAGAGAGTTTTAAAAAATGACACATTGTGCGAATTTTATATTTAGATTTATTATTTGCAATAATCTCTACTTTCTGCCTATTATTAGTGCTGCTTGCTTTAAAATATCAATTTCCATTCGTAACTGTTTTAATTCTTTATTTGCTTGAATTAATTGTTTTTCTAAATCTGAAAGATTATCTTTAGTTTTAAAACTACCTGAATTAGTAAATTGCTTAATTCAATTGTAAGTAGCTGCTCTTGTAACATTGTATTCTTTAACAAGGCAAGATACTGATTTGCCACTTTGATATAAAGCTACTATTTGTTTTTTAAATTCATCTGAATATGAGTTAATAGTGACCATAATTATAATTCCTTTCTTTTAACTAATTTGTTCACTTGTCTATGTAATTAGTGTCCAATAAAGTGTAACCCATCCAAAATTCAATTTTGAAAGTTTTAAAAGTTGCTTCAGCAACAGCATTGTCATAAGGACATCCTTTTTTGCTTAAAGATCGAGTTATGTTGAAAGCTAATAAAAGTTTATCAATAGTTTTATTATTGAATTCATTACCGCGATCAGTATGAAATATTTCAATATCTTTTAAACAGTGATTTGATTGCATAAATGCTTGATATACTAATGATGCATCTTTTTTAACTCCAACACTATGTCCAATAATTTCGCGGTTAAATAGGTCGATTAATAGGCAAATATAGTTTCATTTACCATTAACTTGAACATAAGTTAAATCACTAACAATAACTTCATTTTTAATTCTATTATTAAAGTTTCTATTAACAAGATTGGTTATTTGACTATCATTGACTTTATTATGATAATTTTTGAATGATAATTTAGTGTATTTTGATATTAAATTATGCTTATTCATAATTTCTTTAATTTTTCTGCGTGATAAATAAATTTCTTGGTTTGCTAGTATGACTTTTAATCTTCTAGTACCATAAACTTCTTTATTTTCTTTAAAAGCACTAATAACAGCTTGTTCATAAATATTATTTTGAATTTTATTTTTTTTCTTTAAATTAAAATAATATGTTGATTTAGAGAGTTTTAAAAAATGACACATTGTGCGAATTTTATATTTAGATTTATTATTTGCAATAATCTCTACTTTCTGCCTATTATTAGTGCTGCTTGCTTTAAAATATCAATTTCCATTCGTAACTGTTTTAATTCTTTATTTGCTTGAATTAATTGTTTTTCTAAATCTGAAAGATTATCTTTAGTTTTAAAACTACCTGAATTAGTAAATTGCTTAATTCAATTGTAAGTAGCTGCTCTTGTAACATTGTATTCTTTAACAAGGCAAGATACTGATTTGCCACTTTGATATAAAGCTACTATTTGTTTTTTAAATTCATCTGAATATGAGTTAATAGTGACCATAATTATAATTCCTTTCTTTTAACTAATTTGTTCACTTGTCTATGTAATTAGTGTCCAATAAAGTGTAACCCATCCAGAATCTAATTATTCTGGTTTATTAAATACAAATGATAAATCTGAAGAAACAATAGTATATGAATTACTATTTGATGGAAAATGATTTAAAATAAATGATATTGAAAGTTCCAATATGAATTTGGCAGAAAGATTAAAATACAAAATTAATGAATTAGAAAGTAATTTAGAATGTGATAGTGATTTTGATGACATTGAAAAAAAAGATATCAACGCAATTGATTTACAAACTCAATCATCAACAGTTAAATCTAAATTAAATTTACCAAACTTGTAAAAAATATTATATGGAAAAAAGATTTCAATTGAAATCTTTTTTTCTATATTTGAAAAATATTAAAAAGTTTATTGCATAATTTTAAAACTTTAGCAAAAATAAGTGTAAACTAAATAAACCTATTGTTTTTTATTTTTAAAATAATGGGTTTTTATTTAAATAAGGGGGAATCAAAATGAGTTTACAAACAAAAACTATTATTGAAGAAGAATTAAGAAATGTAGCAGATTTAACATGATTTACTAAAAATTTTATTAGGTGTCATCAAAATTGACATAATGGTGAAACATGTAAATTTGAAAATCATTTTGATGAAAAAGATAAAAAATGTTTTCAAATTAGAACAATTATTAAGAAACAAAATGAATATTATTTTATTTATGATGAAATAATAAAAAGAGAAGATAAAACCTTTTTTTTATTAAGATTATATGATGATAAAAGAAAAAAAGTTTGAGAATTATTAATTTATTTTGAAAAAAATGAAATTGTTCAACAAATTAGACATTTACGTTATAAGCAATTTTTAAATGAAATTAAAAATAATGCAAAGCTTATAAAAAAAGAATCTAAACATACAACTATCATTAGAACACCATTTTTAGAATTTGTAAGAACTATTACAAATCAAAAACAAGATAATATTACAGAAGAAGTACAAGATAAATATTGAATTTTTAAAAGGTTTATATGAAAGATTTTTCATGGTTTAATATTTTTTATTGCGTGGGGTGCCACATCTCCTATTGCTAAAATAATTATCACACCAATAATTAGTACATTTGTTGTGTCAAGTGCTATTATGGGTTGATTACCTTTTACTATTGCTGGTATTGTTGCTGGTATTTGTTACAAAATTTTATGTGACTGTGCTAAAAAATTAAGACCAGTAATGTCTTCAATTGTAAAAGACAAGTATCAACTTGAATTAGAACAAAAAATAAAAGAACTAGAAAATAGATCAAATAATTTAGAAGAAGAAGTTCAATATTTAAAAGACATATCTTTAAATTCAAAAGAAGTAATAGAAGAAATAATTTTAAACTGTTTGCTACAAACTAGAGAAAAAAATGAATCAAAAACTTTTGAAACTTGCAAAAAAGAATTAAATCGAAAATTTAAAAGAAATAAATTTTCAAAAAAATATTACCAATCAATCAATAAATGAAACGAAAAATGACAAGAAAATATTGCATTTTCAAAATATTTAGAACCTAAACATATAAAAAAAATAAAAGATGTTTTTACTGAAAATAAAAAAGAAAAGTATCAAATTGAATCCGAAGAAAAAACAAAAGAAATATGATCAGAATTTCAAGAATGAAAAAATAAACTAAAAGAGTTAGAAAAAGAAACTAGTGAAACTAGAGTAAATGGATTTATTCCAGAAGAAGATAATAGACAAAAATCACCAGCTAGAACTATGAAAAGAATGGGTCTGTAACTTTAAAAAAATATTACAACTTTAATTTACCAAATTTATTACTCTATACACAATATTGAAAATTTGGTAAATTAGTTTTATTTTTTATTTGAAAGTTATATAATAACACATAAGTAGTTACAAAATACTTAGATTTTAGAGAAAGGAGAAAGTATTAAAGAAGGGAGAAATAGAAAGAAATATGCAATTTTATTTACAAGCTGATGTTGGTCAAGCTGTTATAAATACATTAAAAGCTTGAGGATTTTGAAGTGCAATTTTAGCAACGATATTTGTAATTTTTTTAGGTTGATTTTTAACGAAGAGAGGGACATTTAAAAAAGACTGAGAAGCGGTTTTAATTAAAATTGTTATGGTTGTTGGTTTACCATCTTTAGCTTTTGATGGTTTTATGACAAATACAACAACAGAGCAAGTTAAAACGCAAGTTGCAATTTTACTAGTTGGTTTTTTATTCTATATGATACTGGGAATAGTTGCTAAATATTTTTATATTAAATATGATAAGGATATTCAAGATACATTAGCAATGTGTACTGTATTTGCTTCAACAACATTTTTTGGAATTCCTGTAGTAACAGCACTATTTGATAATGGAGCTGCCACCTTACCGGCTAATATTTTTAATATTCCATATCGAATATTTTTATATTCATTAGGGTTTATTGTAATGAGCAAACCTATTAAAGCAGCAGTAGTAACAAAAGGACAAACTGGTGCTGATTTTATTGTTGATACAAAACTAAATACTGATGGATATGCACAAATTAAATCAGAAATGAAAGTAATAAAAAGAGAAAATTTAATAAAGAATGTAAAGCAGATTTTTTTAAATCCAATTTTAATTGCAACTATGGTTGGATTTATTTTTTGAGTTACACAATTAATTCCTGGAATTGCTATTGTTCCTGATCAAAATGATATTACTAGTGGTCAATATTTTTCACCATTACGATTAGATAATACATTTCCACCATTGTTTAAAGTAACAAAAACTTTAGAGGCATTATGTACGCCATTAGCATGATTGGCAATTGGAATTACTTTAGCAAAAGGTAATTTTAAAGATGCTGCACAAGATAAAAAAGTATGATTTGGAATGGTAATGAAAATTATTTTTGCACCATTATTTGGATTAGCATTAGTTTGTGCAGTTGCGGCAATTGGAAAAGAAACTGGAGCATGAAAATTAGATACTGTTGGATTAGGAGTTATTGTAATCATGTTAGCAGCCCCCCAGCATCAGTTATTGTTGCCTATTCAATTGCTTATAAAAAACAGCCATTGTTAACAAGTAATTTAACATTAATTGCTACATTATTTTCAATTATTTCATTACCATTTTGAGTAATTATTACTACAGCGATTGGCGCAACACCGTTATTTAGTTAAAATATAAACAAAAGAAAGGGAATAAAAATATGGCAAAAAAAATTAAAATGGTTTGTTATGGTGTTCGTAAAACAGAAAAGCTTTTTTTTGAAACATTAAATAAAAATTATGGATATGATTTAACGTTAATTGAAGAGTATTTAACAAAGGATAATATTGAAACGGCAAAGGGGACATGAAGCAGTAATGGTTCGTGCTAATTGTGACTGTTATGAGCAAAATTTATTAAAAATGAAAGAATATGGCGTTAAATATTTATTAACTAGAACTGTTGGTTATAATCATATTGATTTAAAAAAAGCTCATGAATTAGGTTTTGAAATGGCATATGTACCTGGTTATTCGCCCAATGCTGTTAGTGAATTAGCAGTAAGTATGGGAAACGGCTTACTTCGAAATTTATTTTATAGTGCTAATCATCAACAAAATCATAATTTTGAAATTGATGATTTTATGTTTGCCAAAGAAATTCGTAATTCAACAATAGGTATTATTGGAACTGGCCGTATTGGTTATCAAGCAGCTAAGGCATGACATGGAATGGGAGCAAAGGTATTGGGATATGATATTTATGAAAGTGATCAAGCAAAAAGTATTCTAACTTATTGTGATTTAAAAACTTTACTTAAAGAATCGGATTTAATTTCATTACATTGTCCATATATTAAAGAAGAAAATTATCATTTAGTTGACAAGAGTTTTTTAGCAAAAATGAAGCCTGGATCAGTTTTAATTAATGTAGCTCGTGGTGAATTAATGGATTTACAAGCAGTTTATGATGCAGTTAAAAGTGGTCATTTAAAAGGTGTTGGTTTGGATGTTTTAGAAAATGAAAGCAAAGTTTTTTTCAAAGATTTTGCTGGAAAACCAACTCCCGATAATATTACAAATAAATTATTATCATTATATCCGCGTATTATTGTGACACCACATATTGGATCGTATACTGATGAAGCTATTAAAAATATGATTGAAATTACTTATGAAAATTTAAAAGTAATTTTATCTGGTCAAGAATGTAAAAATAAAATTTAATTTAATAATTGATTATAGTTATTTTACATACTGTATATGAAAAAGGTAATATAAATTTTAAAATATACTGATCTATTATGTTATAATAACATCAAACTTAATATAAGTTTTTTACCTATTTACTTTAAAATAAAGTAAATAGGTTTTTTATTCTAAATTTCAAATAAGAAAGATTAAAAGATATGTCCATTATAGAAAAAAGAGAAAAATTAAATAATAAAGTAAAAAATAATGTTACTCCCATTGAACTTATTGCAGTGGGTGCTGCAGCGGGTAGCACTATTGGAGTTATTACTGGTGCTGCAAAAGTTGTTGGTATTGGTGTTGCGGCTGTTAATTTAGTTGCTTCTACGGTTGCTAATGTTGCTACTAATGTGGCCTCTATTACTTGTGCAGCCGGAGGAGTTGCTATTCTTGGTGCTCCTACTATTATTGGTTTAGTTGCTGGGGGAGTTGCTGTTGGTGCCATTAGTGGTGCTATCGGTCGTGGTTTTGAAATAACTCAAATGTTAGCAAAAAAAGATGATGAAAAACAAGAAGAGCAAAAATTAGATTTTGAAGATTCAAAAAAATTATAAATTCAAATTTAGAAAATTTATATTCTTCAACAAGTGTATACAATTCTAATACATCAACAATGTAAAAGGTAATTTATTAAAACATATCAATTTCTTCTTTACTAAAAAATAAAATATATTTTTTAAATTTATTACTTTAAAATAAAGTAATAAATTTTATTTTAATTTTATAGTAGAAAAATGAAAAAATTATTCTTTTTATTACACATTTTTACACTAATAATTTTATATTTATTTTATTTATTAAAAATAAAATAAATAATTGTTTTTTTTAAAAAATATTATATAATTTTATTTGTATTATTTAACTTAAAGTTTAGTATAAATAAACAAAAGGAGAAAATAATCAATATGAAAATTGGAAGAAAGTTAAAAACTTTAAGATTGAAACACAATTTAACTATGGAAGAGTTAGGGAAACGTTGTGATTTATCAAAGGGATTTATTAGTCAGTTAGAGCATGATGTTTCTTCACCCAGTATTGAAAAACTAAAAAGTATTTTAGACATTTTTGATTGTCCATTATCAACCTTTTTTGCTGGTGAAGTAAAAGAAAAAATAGTTTTTAAATCACAAGATGTTACTGTTAGTGACGAAGAAGATTATCAAATAAAATGAATTATTCCTAATGCTCAAAAATTAACATTAGAACCAGTAATTTTAACTTTAAAACCATTTGGTAATTCAAATAAAATTCCGCCATTTCAAGGTCAGATCTTTGGATATGTATTAAGTGGAACAGTATTTGTTCATTATGGTGCAACGAGAGTAAAAGCAGTAGCTAATGAAGCATTTTATATTAAAGGTAATGAAAAACATTATTTAGAAAATCCCAATAATTCAATTGCAACTATTTTATGAGTTTCAAATCCACCAATTTTTTAAACCATTTAAAGGAGGAAATTATGAGTGTAAATATTTTAGAATTACGTAATATTACCAAAGAATATGATGGTAAAGTTGTTTTAAAAGGAATTAGTTTAAATATTCATGAAGGTGAATTTCTTACCATTCTTGGTCCTAGTGGTTGTGGAAAAACAACATTATTAAGGATTATTGCTGGTTTTGAACAACCAAACAATGGTCAATTATTGTTTAAAGGTAAGGATTTAACTAAAATTCCAATTCATAAAAGAGAAATAAATACTATTTTTCAAAATTATGCTTTATTTCCACATTTAAATGTTTTTGATAATATTGCTTATGGTTTAAAGTTAAGAAAAATTGATCGTGAAAAAATCAAAAAAGAAGTTAAAAAAGCTTTAGATTTGGTTAAATTAAATGGTATGGAAGATAAAGATGTTAATGATTTATCTGGTGGTCAAAAACAAAGAGTAGCAGTAGCTAGAGCATTAGTTCTTAATCCTAAAATTTTATTATTAGATGAACCTTTTGCTGCTTTGGATTTGAAATTACGTCAACAAATGCAAGTAGAATTAAAAAAAATTCAAGAAGAAATTAATATTACTTTTATCTTTATTACTCATGATCAAGAAGAAGCATTTATTATGTCAGATCGGGTAGTTGTTTTAAATCAAGGTCAAATTCAACAAATTGGGACACCACAAGATATTTACAATGAGCCTGAAAATAAATGAACATCACAGTTTGTTGGTAGCTCGAATGTTATTGAAAATGGTGTATTTGTTAATGATTATTGTGTTCGTTTTGACGGTAAAAAATTTGCATGCTCTGATACTGGTTTTGGTGAACAAGAACGTAATATTGATATTGTTATTCGACCAGAAGATATTGATTTAGTTAATGCAGGTAGTGGTTTTTTTGATGGAACTATTAAAACTATTGCTTTTAAAGGATTATTATGAGAAATTGAAATTATTGCTAATAAACGCAAATGGATAGTTCATACTACTGATAATTTTGAAGTAGGTAACCGTGTTGGTTTAAAATGAAATGTTGAAGATATTCATGTTATGTGAAAGGAAATTGAAGAGTAAAATGAAAAATTTGTTTAAACGTAATATTAAAACACAAATTTTAAAATCACAAGATATGTTAGTTAATAATTCAAATCCAGAAAAAATTATTGATAATCAAAATAAAAAAAAGTATAGATTTAAAAAATGGTTTAAACTTAAAAAAAATAATGTTTCTTTACAAGAGGTAGCAAAAAATAAATCGAAAATGAAACGAGTAAAAAAGAAAAAAGCATTGTTATGTTGAAAAAAAACAAACCAAAAAATAAGTTTTATTAAAAATAAAATCAAAGATAAATCAGTAAATTTTGGTTTTAAATCATGAGTTACGCTTGCTTATCCATATTTATTGGTGATGGTAATTTTAATTGTATTGCCATTATTAATTGTAATTTTATATTCAATTATTAAAGCAACTAATAATGCTTGAATATTTCGTTTTACATTTAGTAATTTTAATGATTTTTTTAAAGAAAATAGTTATGTTATGGTTTTATTACGTTCAATTGGTTATTCATTTGTTGCCACTTTAATTGCTGTTATTTTTGGTTATCCCATTGCTTATATTATGGCTTTTATGTCCACAAAAATTGCTTCAAAAAATATTTGGGTTTTAGTTACTTTACCAATTTGAATTAACATTTTATTACGTACAATTGGATTACAAATTATTTTTAGTATTTTAGGTCCTAATGTTTTATTAGGAACTCCAATTGGTATTATTTTAGCAATGGTTTATATGTTTATGCCTTTCGTTATTTTACCAATTTATAATTCTTTAGAAAAAACAGATCGCAATTTATTAGAAGCAAGTCAAGATTTAGGAGCTTCTAAGATGAAAACATTTTGAAAAGTTACCTTTCGTTTTTCAGTGCCTGGTATTGTTTCTGGTTTTACTTTAATGATGTTAAGTGCTATGACTTCACTAGTAGTAGTTAAATATATTGGTGAAGGAAAAACTATTTTAATTGCAAATATTATTGAATCATATTTTTATCGTGGTGCTAATTTTGCTTATGGTGCTGCTATTTCTGTTATTTTAGGTATTATTGTTTTAATTATTATTTTTACTTTAAAAGCGATTGGTAGTTGAGCTACTGGTAAAAAAATAGGAGGTATTAATTAATGAGATCTTTTTTTAAAAATAGTTATTTAGCTATTATCTTTTTATTATTTTATACTCCAATTTTAGTTTTAATGATATTCTCTTTTAATGGTGGCGATTCAGTTCGCAGTTGAAATTCTTGATCATTGCAACCTTATTACGATTTATTTCAACAAAGTGAACTTTGAGAATCGGTTAGTGTAACATTAATTGTTGCTTTTATTTCTACTTTTGTTGCTGTTATTATTGGTACGTTTGCTGCTTTGGGTTTAAGTAAAACAAAAAAAATAACACGTAATATTACTTTAGGGATTACTAATATTCCTTTAGTTAATGCTGATATTGTTACTGCTGTTTCTTTAATGTTATTATTTATGGCATTTGGTTTTAGTTTTGGTCTTGGAACATTAATTTTCGCTCATATTTCTTTTAATATTCCTTATGTTATTATTACTGTTTTACCAAAAATTAGATCAATAAATATGTCACAATTAGAAGCAAGTCAAGATTTAGGAGCGACCCCTTGATATACGCTACGTAAAATTGTATTACCAACAATTAAACCGGCAATAATTGCCGGTGCAGCTATTGCGTTTGCTATGAGTTTTGATGATTTTTTAATTTCTTATTTTACTGGCGGTAATACTTCTAACGTTTCAACTTTTATTTATTCTTTAAAACGAATTAAGCCTTATATTAATGCTTTTTCAACAATAATTATTTTATTAATTGCAGTACTTATTATTTCTTGAAATACTTATATTCTTTGCAAAAAACAAATTAAACAACGTAATGAAAAAATTGATAAAGGTATTTATCATGATAAAAAAATTATTAAAACTGAGAAGTTGTTAACTAAATATTATTTACAATTAAATGGTTTTAACTATAAAAAGGTTAAGAGTAAAGGTAGAAAGCTTAAATCATTATATAGTGATGGTAATTTTGAAATTGTAACTGAGCAAGATATTATTAAAATTCAAGATTATATTAAAAATCACCCGAAACTTATTAATCAAATTTCTAAACTTGAAGCAAAACTTGAGATGGAATCAATTTGAATTGAACATATAAAGAATAAGATTAAAAAAAAGAAAGAGTTAAAAGAAGAACGCTCAAAATTAAGAAGAGAGAAGTATCGTTTTTTACTATGACCGTGAAAATTAATTATGATTAGTATCATCTTATTATCAAGTTTTATTAGTTTGGGTGCTTTCTACATTTATACTAATGTTTATGATTTATCAATTGCTAATTGAGGCGAATATATGAATCCCAATATTTTAAAAGAATTTGAAAATAAATATCAAGTTAAAATAAAATATTCAACTTTTGATGATAATGAATCATTGTATGCTAAATTGTATACTACTAGTTATGATGTAATGGTTCCTAGTGATTATATGGTGGCTAAATTAGCAAGTGAAGATAGACTTTTTCCAATTGCATCAAAAAATTCTGCAGGTGATATTGAATATGATAGTAGAATTGATTTTAATCCCAAAGAAGATATAAATCATGATTTATATGAATTAATGAATAATTATCGAGTTGAAAATAGTGATGGAATTTTAAATAAATTTGGTTTAAATAGTTATAGTATTCCTTATTTTTGAGGTGATGTTGTATTAGTAATTAATACTACTAATACAAATAATCTTAGTGATCTTGGTATTAAAGCTGATGGTTCAAATGTTCAATGAAGTGTTTTAACAGATTCTGCAAAATTGGGTAAACGTATCGTTTTAAATGATGATATGCATAACTTATTTATGACTGTGCTTACTGATTTACACTATAAAAATAAATGAGGAGAAAATACTGGTTTAGGTCAATATAATCAAGTAGGAAATGAATTTTCTGATAATATTAATGCTCATAGTCCAATTGAAATTAAAGATGCAAGTGATTGGTTAGAACCAGTTATCAAAAATAAAAATACAAAATTATTAAAAGATGATATTGTTGATGAAATTAGTAATGAAAATAAGTGGGATGTAGCAATGATGTATAACGGTGATTTATTATCTGCAATTGCTGATGATCCTGCTTCTTATAATGGTAAGTACCTTGTTGTTAGACCATATATGGGGACTAATGTTTGAAATGATGATATGGTAATTAGTAAAGATTCTCCTCATAAAGATTTAGCTTTTAAATTTATTAATTATATAATGCAAAAACAAACACAAGTTGATTTAAGTAGTGAATTTGGTTATACCTCACCTTTACAAGCAGCTATGGATGAAGTTAGTACTAATTTTTCAGCAGAAATTTGAAAGCATGTATATATTCCAAAAAATGGTCAATTACCTGATCCATTAGATCCAAGTAAGCATCATGAAGGATATTTTAACGGTTTATATACTCGTAGTTTTGACCCACAAATGCAAACTGCTTATAATAGATTATTAGCACGTTAATAAAATAAATTGTAATATTAAGTTTAAAAAAATATAAAAAAATATTGTAACTTATAGTATAATTTAATACGAAAGGGGTTAATTCATTGTGGCACGTCGTAAAAAGTGAGAAAAAGAAGACAAAGAAAAAATATGAAACTATTCTATTCAAAAAATGGAGAAATATTTTAAAGGATTATCTGAATTTTGAACATTGAATGTGCAAGCTCCTTGTCCGTGATGTTGTTTGCCAATGATAAAAGGTGCTTATCAAGGTGAACAACCAACTTCAGCATTTGCTTGAAATATTGATCACATTGATGGTGATCCAAATAATAATAGTTTAGAAAATTTACAACCAATGCATGTTGAATGTAATATTAAAAAAAATTAATCATAAATTAAAAATTCAATGACTATTTAATTCAATCATTGAATTTTTAATTTAATTTTTATCTTAATTAAGAAAAATTATTTTGAAAATTATTTTACTATTAGTGTTCTTTTTAATTAAAAATATTCAATCTTTTTTTAAAAAGAATATTGTCTTTTTTTATAATAAGTGTAATATTATTTTTAAGGACAGAGTATTTCTTTCCTTATAATTTTAATAGGTGTATAGCAAAGTTTATATAATTATTAAAATTATTAATATTAAAATATAAAAACTAAATTTAATTGGTTTACTTTAAACCTTAGTTTTATTTTATTAAAACTAAGGTTTAAAGTATTTTAATATTTTTTCCTATTTTAATATTTTAGTTAAAAATAGCAAGTTAAAGCGTTAAGCTATATTTTTCACTTTAGATTATTTAAAAAATAATGCTAGGAAAGGATTGTTAAAATGAAATATAAAATAAATAGTAATAGCCCGAGTAAAGATATGGTTAATCAGGATAAACATAAAAAAATAAAAACAGGATCTAATTCAATATATACAATTAATGTTAAAAAAAATAAGAAGAAAAGAATCTTATTATTTTCGTTGTATTTATTAGCATTTGGTTCTACAACAGTTACTACAATATTACTCTTACATACTACTGCTGCTTTCAATAATTCTGAATTTAATCCTAATTCTAATAATAAATTATGAGATGATTATTATCAAAAACATCATCGTAACTCTAAACCTATTAGTTTAAATTCTACTATTGCTTATTTTAGTAAATCAACAAATATTGTTAATTTTAATGTTATTGAAAATGCTGCTGATAATGGTAATATTGATTTTACAAATGTTTTAAGTAGTATTGATAATAATTTACAAAAAACTGATCCTAAAATTGAAAGTGATATTGATAATGATAATTCAAATTTATTACCAATTAATTTTTTCTTAAATGCTAATTATAATCCAGCAGTTAAGTTTACTGTTGGTAAGGATAAAAAACCGATAACTAATACTTCTTTTATTTTGCCAAAGAACTTTAATGAGTCTAAAAGTTATGTTTTAAATTTAACAACTAATGATCAAGCATCAATTTTTGGTATTGAAAATACTAACATTAATATCGAAATTAGTATTAATATTATAAATCAAGTTGCAATTAATATTGCTAGTTTACCAGTTAACTTTCCTGATAAAATTATTAATATTACTAATCCTGAAAATGCTACTATTGATTCAATAAAAGATAAATGATTAATTCCAACAATTCAAGATCAATTTGCAACAACTTTAAGTAAAGCATTAAATGTACCCAAAAAAGAAATTAAACCTAGTTATTACAAAATTGAATTTCAAAATGGTTCAGAATCACAAAACTTTACTAAAAGTGTTCCTGTTCAATTTTCAATTACATCTTTAGATAATAATCCTTGAAACTTTACAGGAAAAAAAGATGATTGCACTATAAATGTTAAAAATTATATTGCTGATTTAAGTAGTATGAAAGAATTAACTAATGAAATTGAAGCACAATATAATAATGATAAAGATAATAAAAACTTTCAAATTACTTTAGATAATCAAAAAGATAAAAATGGTAACTATATTAATGCTGATGTTAGTTTATCAAAAGATAATCTTAAATTTATTAATGATCAAATTATTAAAGGTGTTCAAACAATTTGTCAAAATTATTTCCAAAAAAATTATTCAGATCTTAATATTGAAGATAGTGATTATACAATATCAACAAATTTAAAAGTTGGTGATAATATCTTTAATAATAAGTTAGGTAAAAATATTGAAATAAAAATAACTGCTAGTCCTAATGATCATAAATTAACAAAAAGTTTAGATAGCATTAAGGCAATTGTTCATGGTCATAATAAAAATAATATTACTGGTAATTATTCTTCACCAAAAGATTTTGCATTAAAAGGTATTTGATTAAAAGATGGTCAAGATGCAAATATTTTACAAGAAGGTCAACATTTTTATGAACAAGATAATTTATTAGGTAATTGAATTACTAATAAAGATAGTTTATTAAATACAATTAATAACAATTCTTATCGTCCAGTTGAGAATGCATTTACTGGACAGTTCACTATGAATTATTTATTAGATGGTGACACAAAACCAAGTGGTATGTCAGTTGATATTAGTAAAGATATTAAAGTTGGTAAGGTAAATAATTTCTGAGATTTAATTACTCAAACAAAAAGTATTTTTCTAGAAACCGATGTTGCAGTAACAACAAAATCGGGTTGAGAGTTAAATAATGTAAAACTAGTATTTACTGACAGCGAAACAAAACCAACTAAAGATAATACACTTTATACTCTTGATTTATCAGAAAGATTTGCTGGCAAAACTATTAGTGATCGTGCTACTTTAACATTCCCTGATTTTAATTTTAATTTTAATTACCAGTTAGTAAGTTAAAAAAAGGAAAAACTAATATGAAACAATTACTAATCATTTTAAGTACATTAACAACATTAACTTTAACAAGTGGTAGTATTATTAATACTATTGATGATACTAGTACTACCATTAATAAATTATTAGCAAATAAATCATCAATAAGTGATTCTGTAACTTCATTATTTAATAATCAATATGGTTATTTAAATGATAGTGATATAATAACTAATCAATCAATAACTGATCATAAGTTTTATAGTTATGACACATCAGCTTTAAAAAGTTATACTTTTGCTAATGCAAGAGATGTTTTTTTAGTAAATAATGAAGGAACTTTAATTTATAATCCTGATGTTATTATTCCTGCTGATCAAAAATTAAATATTGAAAATACGATGCAAGAAATGATTAGTCATAAAAAAATAACTACAGTTAAAGCAAATTACAATTCTTATAGTAATAGTCAGTATTCATCTACCGATTTTAGTGGTGATAATACTGATTGACAATATATTCAATTTGGTGGTGTTAATAAACATATTGATATTTCCCAACAAGCAGGTGCTGATAAAGTTGAACATAGCAATAGTTTAAGTGAAACATCAGGTTTATATTATATTGCAAAAGCAGTAATTGAAAATAAGATTAGTCAGTCAGTTGCTATTAATTTGGGAATATATTTTATAGCACAAAGTAGTTTAAAAGGAAAAATTAATAATGACTTAATTACTAAAATTATTGATTTAATTATTAATAATAAATATGTTTATAATTTTATGTTAAATATGCCATTTTCAAATGATGATACGAGTTATGCCATTAGTTATATTTTTGATCATAATAATAATATTATTGAGTTAAATTATAATCATTATAGTTACGAAAAAAGTAATACAAGTAATTTTGAAACTCATGTTAGTCCTGGTCCTTTTGCTTCAGTTGATTATACAGGTGATATTTATATTAATTATCAAGATTTATATTATTTAATTAATAATCAAAATAATTGAGATGTAATTTATAAGTATTTTACTAATGGAAACTTATTTGATTATAGTAATATGGAGCATGAAATTGGTGATAATTGAACTTTTAAAAATTTTTGAAATTCTATATTTAAAGATAATTTAACAAAATTTTTAAATAATGTGGGTGTTAATGGAATAATAATTCATATTGACTGTTATGGTACAGATATATGACATCCTTCATTAGTTGATAAATTTTATATTAAAAGTATTTCTCAATGAAATTAAATACTTACATACTAAATTTACTTTTTAAAATGAGCATTTTATTAATCTTCTTAAATAAAATTAATAAAGTGTTATATTTAGTATAGATTAGCCAGATATTTTTTATAAAATAATTTTTAGTAAACTTAAAACGAAAGGAGAATGTAACATGAAACAATTACTAATGACATTAAGTACATTAACAACATTAACTTTAACAAGTAATAGTATTATTAATACTATTGATGTTGCTAACACTACTGTTAATAAACTATTAACAAATAAATTATCAATAAGTGATTCTGTAACTTCATTATTTAATAATCAATATGGTTATTTAAGTAGTAGTGATTGAATTACTAATCAAATAGATAATAACTATTATAGTTATGATACTAGTCATGCTAATTATTTATTAAGTGATGGTAAGACATCAGCACGAACATTATTTACTGTTGATAATAAAGGTGAATTAGTTTATAAAAAGGATGCTGTAATACCACCAAAAGATAAAGTCGAAGTTGATGCTACTAAACAAGAAATGATTACTCATAAAAAAAATACCACAGTTAAAGATAAAGGGTGATTGTCAAAAATCCGGAATAAATTAAATCTATATAGTCTTATTATATTTCAGACAAGAAATAATTTGGATTTTTATGAAATTGTACATTCATCTTACTATTTTTTAAAAGATATTTCAACTAAAATACTTATATTAAATTTTATTAAATGCTAAACTTATTAAATAAACTTAGAGAGGATTTAAAAATGAAAATTAAAGCACTTAAAAAATTACAGTTAATAACTGTATTAATATTTATTTTAACTATTTTAATTATTATTGCAGGATTATTATTACTAGGTTTATTTCATGGAAAAGAAGTAGTAACTATTAAAAGTAATCATTTAGTTAAAAATACAGAAGCTTTAATATATGAATATAATGGTTTTACTTTATGAAGTAAATACAGTTGATATTATATATTAACTAATAACAATATTTGCCTTAATAATTTTGGAAGTTATTATATTATTCATAATTCTTATAATTATTCTTTATTATGGTTAAAAATTGCAGTTATTTTTTCTACAATTGTAGTTCCAATTTTTATTTCTATAATTTTGTCATTAACATTCTTAATTATTGGTTTAAAAAGAAAAATAAAAAATAATAATTTTTGAGATGCTATTGCAAATTGTGAAATAATAAGTAATTATTACATTCATTAATTATATTTCTAAATTTATCTTATTACATTTAAAAATAACCATTTTAATATAAATTAAAATATTATATGTTCTATTACCAAGCATTTCTTTTAAAACATGTCAAATATTAGTTTCAGTATAACAACCTTTATTTCATTTTTTACCTTGATTTTCAATACCTTGTTTATTATTTTTAAAATATTTTTTCTTTAATTTTTTATGATTATCTAATTGATTATATCAATAATCAATTAATTCATCATATTTACCATTATTAATTAAATTTTTACAGTGATTATATTCTTTTAAATATTTTCCTTTATTTCCAGCCATTATTCCAAGATATAATGTTCTAATTAAATGGAATTTATCTAAAAAAAACTGTGTACCTAAATAATCAGCAACTTCTTTAATTCATCCTACACTATCACCACAAATAATAATTTTTGCTTGTTCAATGTTTTCATAAAATTTTTGACAATGTTCTTTAACAAAATCAGCAGTTTTTTTAACTCCAATTTTTGTTTTTGTTGGTCTAATAATTGCTTTTACTCTTTTATTTTGTACTTTGTGATTAATATTATCTGTATATGTTACTATTAATCGCATAGAGTGTTTTGTACCTTTACGTTTAAAATTTCAAAACTTTCGATGTCCATCATCAATTGCTACAAAAATAGGTTGATTTTTTTCTAATTTTACTTTTATTGGATTTGCTTCAATTATTTCTAAATTTTTAAAAACTCTATGAACAGTACTAACACTAATACCTGCTTTTTTACAAATAGCACAAATATCATGATATCTTTTTCCATCAGCAAAATATTCAATAATAGTTTGTTCAACATCTTCACCAATTCTTTTATATTTAGGTAATTCTAGTCATTCATCAACTAAACAAACACGAACTCATTTTTGTAATTTTTCATCAAAATATTCATAAATTCTTCTTTTATAAGTTACTAATCCATACATTATTTTTCTTGTTCGATATTGATAATCAACAATTTTATATTTATTTTTATCTCTTGTATTTTTTATTCTTCAATCTCATTTTTCTCATTTTTTTCTTATATGTTCTAAAACTAATTTATCAATTTTTGCACTTTGTTCTCTAAAATTTCATTTATAATTAAAATTCACATTTACTTCTCCTAACTATTTTAAAAAAATCTAAATTTATTGTAAATAATTTAAAAAAATAATTTACTGCATATATTATATAAATATATAAGTGTAATTTTAACTAAAATAAAAAATTATTTAAAAAACCACTTTCATATTTAAAATATAATAAATAATTTCAATATAATTAATAGTATAGGTATCATAAAATAAACGACTTTAATTTAGGCGTTATTTTGCATTTAAAAGCATACTTGTAAAAATAATCAAAAATAGTAAAATTAAAACGTAAAATCAAGGAAAAAAGGAGTAATTTAATGAATCCAGAATATTTAAAAATTATTAAAGTTGAGTTTATGCATGGTGTAGAAGAACCTTGATGCAATAACCAAGGAGTTGCTATTTTACCTTATGTTATTAAAAACAATGAATATTATTATTTACTAGTTAAAGAAAATAATCCATTATTTAAAGATAAAGAAATTAGTGAATATGGTACTATCACTGGAGGTCTTGAAAATCTTGACCATTATCAAACAGTAATTAATGAAATGTTAGAAGAAACTGGAATTGATGTTAAAAATGATAAATCAAAAATTTATTATTTAGGTAAACATTATGCAAATAAATCAAGTACAAAAATATTCTATTTTTTTTCTATAGATTTAACAATGTTGAATTTGGATTTAACAAAAACATACAAAGGTAATGGTGATGGAACAGAAGCAGAAAAAGACATCATTGCAAAATTTATAAGTTATGAAAAAATTTGCAAATCTAATGATTCTTTATGTTTAGCAATTTTAGGTAAATGAACTTCTAGAAAAAAAACAATAAAAGAAAAAGCAAAACAACTATTTAATTTTAAAAATGACATATTATCTCATAAGTTTTTAACTGGAATTCATATTAATGAAATTGACGAAGAAAACCCAGAATTAATAAAGGATTTTTTACCTATAGAAAATCGACAAGAATTTTTGAAACTTGAAGAAGATTTAGACAATAGTATATTTGATAAACTGCAAAGATTAAGTGATGAAATGTTAATTTCACATTCATCAAATTTACATGAAGATTTGAAATTACAAGCTCATAAATTTTACCATAAAAATAAAAATATTTTTCAAGAATCTGAAGAAATAAATAAATTAGGTGATGAATATTATTCAGTTCCAGAAATTTATGAAATAAATTCAACTGCACCTCATTTATAAAAAAGGAGTAATTTATTATGAAAACATGAATAAAAACAAATTTAAGTAAAATAACATTAACATTAGCACTAACTGGTGCAATAAGTGGAGTAACTAGTTTAATAATTGGTTCACTAGCACAAAATAAAACTAATGGTTATCAATCATTTTTAGGACATGATTATACAGTCTACTGGGGGGGCTGGAACAACAATATGAGAAAGAAAAACTAATGATAAACGTATAATAGATTTATATTTTGATAAAGATAAACGCATTAATACAGATTTAAAATGAGATGATCAATATCCAAAAGGATATTTTAATTGATAACTAAATTTCCAAATTAATATATGAAATATTCTCGTTATATTTATCAAATAAATTAATATTGTTTAAATCAATTTCTTGTTTATCGGTTATTAAAATTAAATCATAATTACCAGCACCAAATATACCACTAATTTCAATCCGATTTAAATTATTAATCGGATTTTCAATTAATAATTCAAAATCACTATTTGGAATGGCAACCCTTTTTAGGACTATTTTTTGGTAGACATTTGTTTTTGATAACTAACTGAAGTTAGGTAGTTTAGAGTACTGTGAATTCTTATGTTGTTATATCAATTGATGTAATCAAATAATTCTAATTTTAATTGGATTAATGATGTAAAATTTTTATCATTAATAAATTCAATTTTGAAAGTTTTAAAAGTTGCTTCAGCAACAGCATTGTCATAAGGACATCCTTTTTTGCTTAAAGATCGAGTTATGTTGAAAGCTAATAAAAGTTTATCAATAGTTTTATTATTGAATTCATTACCGCGATCAGTATGAAATATTTCAATATCTTTTAAACAGTGATTTGATTGCATAAATGCTTGATATACTAATGATGCATCTTTTTTAACAACACTATGTCCAATAATTTCGCGGTTAAATAGGTCGATTAATAGGCAAATATAGTTTCATTTACCATTAACTTGAACATAAGTTAAATCACTAACAATAACTTCATTTTTAATTCTATTATTAAAGTTTCTATTAACAAGATTGGTTATTTGACTATCATTGACTTTATTATGATAATTTTTGAATGATAATTTAGTGTATTTTGATATTAAATTATGCTTATTCATAATTTCTTTAATTTTTCTGCGTGATAAATAAATTTCTTGGTTTGCTAGTATGACTTTTAATCTTCTAGTACCATAAACTTCTTTATTTTCTTTAAAAGCACTAATAACAGCTTGTTCATAAATATTATTTTGAATTTTATTTTTTTTCTTTAAATTAAAATAATATGTTGATTTAGAGAGTTTTAAAAAATGACACATTGTGCGAATTTTATATTTAGATTTATTATTTGCAATAATCTCTACTTTCTGCCTATTATTAGTGCTGCTTGCTTTAAAATATCAATTTCCATTCGTAACTGTTTTAATTCTTTATTTGCTTGAATTAATTGTTTTTCTAAATCTGAAAGATTATCTTTAGTTTTAAAACTACCTGAATTAGTAAATTGCTTAATTCAATTGTAAGTAGCTGCTCTTGTAACATTGTATTCTTTAACAAGGCAAGATACTGATTTGCCACTTTGATATAAAGCTACTATTTGTTTTTTAAATTCATCTGAATATGAGTTAATAGTGACCATAATTATAATTCCTTTCTTTTAACTAATTTGTTCACTTGTCTATGTAATTAGTGTCCAATAAAGTGTAACCCATCCATTTAAAATTTTACAATTACAAAAAAAGACAAGATTATTTCTTGTCTTTTCCTTAATAACTTTGAGAATAATTTTTATTTTTTAAATGTATATTTTTTAAAATACGTCGAATATAAATTTAAATTTAAGGGTTAAAGAGAGTAATTTTGTCTAATTTTTCATTATTTTGCAAATAATTCATTTTTGGAAATAAGTTACTAATATGATAATTAATTATTTCGTAACTTTGACAACCGCCCAATTTTTTTTCATCAGTTACTCTTTGATCTTGTAATAATGGCATAGTTTCCCTTGAAATTAATGGTGAATTTGGTGTTTCATTATTTTTTATCTCTAATAACAAATTTTTAATTTCAATATTTTTAGCATTTATTATTTCTTTTATTTCTTTATTTTTATTAATACATCCAAAACTAAAAATTTTAATAATAAAATTTAAAATTGGATTTATCTTTTTTTTCTCTAGCTTGACAATATCACTTTTTAATTTTGTTATTTTTTCTTGTTTTAATGATAATTTATCTTCTAAATGTCTTTCTTCTTGTTTTATTTTATATTCTTCTTCAGTTATGAATATAATAAATGAAGTTCCTAGACGTGAATTTATTTCATTTATTTTTTCTAATATTTGTTTTTGTTTATTAGGTGGATGACTATCAAATTCCAATTTTGATAAACAAATTTGTTTTATATCACGTGCAAATAAGATTCTAGAATAAACATGAGCCTCTATATAATTTCCTTCACTTTTACCATAATTACTATGAGGAACAAAATTTTTTCCATTAGCTTTATTAATTAAACTTTCTAAACAATTATATCCAAATAAATCATTTTGACAATATCTTATCAATCTTGGGAAGTGTAAAAAAGTAGATATTTTATCTTTTAATTTCCCACGAGTGAACGTAGGTGGTGAATACGTATCATAAGGACTATATGTACAATTATGTTTTACATAATCTTTTAGTATAATAAAAGATTTTCCATACATAGGAGCTCCACCCATAGGATTTTCCAAAAAATCTAATGCCGCATAGCAAGGTCTACTTGTTCACTGAAAATTAGCACTTCTTTTTGTTTGATCACCAGTAGGGGTTGAAAAACGTCCAAATTTTTCATATTTACTATTATCAAATAATTGATTTAGATAAAATGCAACTTCCTCTACACTTGCTCGACCTACATTATAGTTAGAAATTTCATTTGGTTTTTCCTTATAAGCAAAACAATTTAAAACCTCTGGTCATTTATTATTAATATCGTATATTTTTGAAAAATCAAAATTAATTGTTAACCTTGATGATTGTAATATTTTAGTAATCTTTTCTAATAAATCTTTTGCATTTTCTTGACTCATCTTGCATTTTTTAGATAATATTTTTAAAGCAGATTCATAATCTTCTTGTTGAGAGGATTCGCATAGTTCATAAATTTGATGTAAAATTTCACTTCTAAACAATTGACCATAAATCTCTTTTTTTAATCTTTCTTCATCTTTTGAATTATTTGATGAAGTTGAAGGCAAACCACCATTAATATGTGATAAATCAGATTGTTTGTTATATGCCATAATATTTATCTCCTCTATACTTAAGATGGACATTTGAAATCTATTTTATTGGTCTAAACAATAGAGTATTTCCAATACACCTATTGTATTTTTTATGTTTTTTATTTATTAAATATAATAAAAACTCATTTATTTTTTAAATTAAAATAATGAGTTAAAAAACCAATATTTAGTTTACACTTAGTCATTTTATTAAATTTTAGAAAAAATACAAGTTATTAATTAAAAAAATATATTTTTTTCAAAATTATTATCACTACTATTTTCCTATATTTCATCAATAAGAAATTATAAAAGATTCTGCAATTACTATAATAATGTTATATATGATTGTAAAAAATTATTGACGTTGAACATATATTATTGTATATCATAATATTTATATAAATTAATACATATAAGTATTAAGTTTAATATATAATTTTATTAATTTCTTTTTCTGTAATAAACTTATCAATCTTCCCTTGCGCTAAGATTGGGCTACCACCACCCTTACCATTATATGTTTTTAATATTTTTTGTAAAATATTATTACTTTGATACTGTTTATTATTATGCAATTCTTTACTTGAAGCAACTAATACTAAATATTCTTGATTATTAATTTTATTAATAAAAATAATAATAATATTTTGATATTGATTACGATAATGTTCAATTATTTCTCTTAATGTTTTAATATCTAAATTTTCAAAATTTGCAATTAATAATTTATAATTATTTTCATTTTTTGGAACTAAAGTTAAATATTTTTTCACTATCTTCTGACGATTTAATTCTTCAAAATTAATTTGTCATTTTTTAAATAAACCATGTAATTCTAGTAATAACATTTTTCCTTTTCTTCAATCAGCAGCTACCACTTTTAAATTATTAATAGTATCATATATTTTTTCAATTTCTTCTTCTTGCATACAATTATCTTTATTTTTTTGATATTGAATAAATAAACTATTGCTTTGTTCTTTAATCATCATTATTTGTTGTGTTAAGTATTCATTAATAGTTTTTAATGATGTTAAAGCATGAATTCGATAAGAACCAGATCCTTTTGACTCAACATTAGTTATTAATAATTGTTCTACTTCTTGTGAATTATAACAATGAGTACCCCCACAAAGTTCAATTGAAAAATTACCAAACTTAATTACTCGAACTTTTTCTTCATATTTTTCACCAAAAAAAGCTAAAGCTCCAATTTTGATTGCTTCTTCATATGTACAATAAATAATTTCACAAGGATATTTACCTTTAATTCATTTACTTACTTGTTGTTCTATACTTATAATTTGTTCTAAAGTTAACATTTGATAATGACTAAAATCTAATCGTAAATATTGATAATTATTAAAACTTCCAGATTGCATAACATGTAAACCTAATAATTTTCTTAAAGCAGCATGTAATAAATGAGTTCCTGAATGATTTTTTCTTGTATAAAAACGATGTGAACTATTAATTTGTGCTTCAACAATTTCTGTTTGTGTTAATTCACCTTTTACTTCCACTTGATGAATATGCTGTTTTTGTGGTCCTTGTTGTACATCAATAACAGAGGCCGTTCCATTTTCTCCTGTGATAATGCCATCATCAGATGCTTGTCCCCCCTTTTCTGCATAAAAAGGTGTTTCATTTAAAATTAAATAACCTTTTTCATTTTTTAAAAATTTTACCTCATGCTCTGATTTAAACATAAAAACAATATTTGTATTTATTTGTTCTTTATCATAACCAACAAAGGTTGAAGGAACTTTTAAATTAGTTAGTAATGAAGATTGAATTGTTAATGCTTGATGATTAATTCTTACTTTTCTTGTATTATCTTTACTGTTATCCAATAACTTTTGAAAACCTTTTAAATCAACAGTAGCATTTTCTTCATTTGCAATCTCTAATGTTAATTCAATAGGATAACCATAGGTATCAAATAATTTAAAAGCCGCAGTTGCATCTACTTTTTTATTATCACTAATAACTTGTAATAATAATTGTTTTCCTGTTATTAATGTTGTTCAAAATTTTAATTCTTCGCTTTTAATAATATTAGTTACTAAATCGACTTTTTCATGTAATTCTTGATAATGTTGACCCATAACTTTTATAATAATTGAAACTAACTTAAACAAAAATGGTTCATTAATATTAAGTTTTTGTCCATATACAACAGCTCTTCTAATCAATCTTCGTAATACATAACCACGATCTTTATTACTAGGAAAAACACCATCACTAATTGCAAAAACTAAGCAACGAATATGATCAGCAATAATTTTAAATGCAGTATTAATAGTTTTTTGCTTAATCTCTTGTGTAAAATAATTATTAATATCATAACGAAAATTTGTCAATTTTTCACATTCATGAATAATATTTTGAAATAAATCAGTATCAAAGTTAGTTGGCACATCTTGTAAAATTGCTACTAGTCTTTCTAATCCTGCACCAGTATCAATATTTTTTCTTGGTAAATCAGTATAATTATTTTTGCCATCATTATTAAATTGTGAAAAAACAATATTTCAAATTTCAATATAACGATCATTTTCAATATCATCTTTTAATAATTTAATACCAATATTTTTAGGATCATATTTAATACCACGATCATAATAAATTTCAGTATTAGGACCACAAGGACCTTGACCCATATCTCAAAAGTTAGTAGATCTTGTACCTTTAATAATACGTTCTTTTGGTAATTTAATAATATTTAATCATAAATTATATGTTTCTTCATCTTCATTAAAAACTGTTACATATAATAAATTAGCATCTAAATTTAATCATTTTTTACTAGTTAAAAATTCTCATCCTCAAATAATAGCTTCTTTTTTAAAATAATCACCAATTGAAAAATTACCTAACATTTCAAAAAAAGTTTGATGTCTTGCTGTAATACCAATATTTTCAATATCATTAGTTCTAATTGCTTTTTGTGAATTTGCTAATCTTTTAGCAATTGGGGTTTGTCGTCCATCAAAATATGGTTTTAATGTAGCAACTCCAGAATTAATCCACAATAATGAAGGATCATCATTTGGAACAAGTGATGCACTTTCTAAAATGTGATGATCATAACTTTTAAAAAAATTTAATCAAGTTGTTCTAACTTTATCTGTTGTTCATTTTATTAACATAATAATTTCTCCTCAAAATAATAAAAATTCCTATCAAAATAGGAACGTTTTTTAACGCGGTACCATCCTAATTCACTTACAAAGTAAATGCGCTTAATTAATGATTAAAATTGTTAAATTAGGAGCTTCTAATTAATAATGGTTAAGTGCTTACACTATTCACTCTCGCTGAAAACTAATTATTATTAATTATACTTATCTAATTTAGATTAATATAAATATTAATTTCAATTTTAATATTAACCATAAATATTAGTTATTACAAGCAAAAAGATAAAATTATGAAATATTTTTATAAATTAAAAAGAAAAAAATATTAATTATTAACTTTATATAATAAAAATTACAAGAAAGATTTTTTCTATTTAATTAAAAATATAATTTAACTGGTATTTTTTTTATTGTATATTCATTTTTTCAGATATAAACTTTAGTTAAGATTTGCTTAGAATAACTTTTAAAAAATAAAAATTTATCATTAAATTATATAAAATTAATTCATTTAATTCAATATTACTTACTATTTAATATAGTAACTAATTTAATATATTAATGCATTTTTTATATTTTTAAATCTATAATTTTAAATAAAAAAATATTTTAAGTAAATCTTAAATATAAAAAATAAAAATGATAATTAATTGAAGTTTTACAATCAAATCTAGCATTAAAAATGGAATGGCAACCCTTTTTAGGACTATTTTTTGGTAGACATTTGTTTTTGATAACTAATTGGAGTTAGGTAGTTTAGAGTGCTGTGAATTCTTATTTGATTGTATAGTAGTTAAAGTACGACAAGATAAACGGATTATTAACAAATCAGTTTATATAGCATTAGGAGTTGATTTAGAAGGCAAAAAAGATGTTTTAGGATTATGAATTAGTGAAAATGAAGGTTCTAAGTTTTGATATCTAGGAAATGTTTAGTAATCTGTGTAACTTACAAAAATAACTATGTTTAATTAATTCTAGTAAATATAATTAAATGACTAGAAAGAGTGAGTTACAGATGGCTAAAAAAGATAACTTTAATAATAATGATCCAATATCAAAAGCAGTAGATTTATTACTAGAAAATACTGAAGATTTAACAAAAGTTTTTAAACCTGGCGGTTTATATAAAGAATTAACAAAAAGATTAGTTGAAAAAATGTTGAATTCTGAAATGCAAAATTATTTAGGATATGAAAAAAATCAACATAGTACTACTGAAAATGCTCGTAATGGTACAAGTTCAAAAAAATTAATAACTCAACAAGGTAAAATTGAAATTGATGTACCAAGAGATCGCAATAGTAATTTTACTCCTGTAATAGTTCCTAAAAGGCAAAGAAGATTTGATGGTTTTGATCAACAAGTTCTTTCCTTGTATGCAAAAGGAATGACATTATCTGACATTAGAATGCAGTTGCAAGAGTTATATCATGGTGCTGATATTAGTGAAAGTGTTATTAGTCAAATTACTGATGATGTTATTGATGATGTTAAAGCATGACAAAATCGACCATTAGAAAGTATTTATCCTATTGTTTATTTTGATTGTATAGTAGTTAAAGTACGACAAGATAAACGGATTATTAACAAATCAGTTTATATAGCATTAGGAGTTGATTTAGAAGGCAAAAAAGATGTTTTAGGATTATGAATTAGTGAAAATGAAGGTTCTAAGTTTTGATTATCTAATTTCACAGAAATGAAAAATCGTGGCTTAAATGATATTCTTATTGCTTGTAGTGATAATTTAACAGGCATGTCAGAAGCAATACAATCAGTTTATCCTAAAACAGAACATCAATTATGCATTGTTCATCAAATTAGAAATAGTTTAAAATATGTTTCATACAAACATCGAAAAGGTCTAGTTGCAGATTTAAAACCAATTTATAGTGCATGTAGTGAAGAACAAGCAATGCAAGCTTTAGAATCGTTTGAAAGTAAATGAAATAAACAATATCCTCAAATTACTAAATCTTGATATAAAAATTGAGATAATTTAATGGTTTTTATTAGTTATCCAGTAGAAATCAAAAGAGTGATTTATACTACAAATGCTATTGAATCTGTTAATAGTCAATTACGAAAAATCATCAGAAATAAAAAAGTTTTTCCTAATGATATGGCAGTTTTCAAAATATTTTACTTGGCAATTGAAAATATAACAAAAAAATGAACATTTCCTATTCAAAATTGAAATACAGCAATTGCTCATTTTATGATAAAATTTGAAGACAGAATTAATCTAAATTAGTAACTTTGTAAAACAAAGATACACAGATTATTAAAAAGCCTCTTTATCAAAAATACATTATTTTTTGTATTTGTTTTTTGGTAAATCTTAATTTAAGTTTATATTTGCAAAAAATAATATACAATAAAAAATCTAAAAAAATGTGAATTACAATTACACTTTATCAAAATTATATATGCAATATGTATTGTTTGTCTTTATTTATATTGTGATTCTTAGTTAGTTATGGTATTCTATTATGGTATTCTATATTAAAAGATGGTCTTGTAAGTGAGGTGTTTGTTATGTTAAATTTAGATTTTGTTGGACCTCACGGCATTACTGATACTTATGGTGGATGATTTCATGTTTATGCATTTGCTATTATGTCAGGTATTTTTGCTTCAATTATTGCTTCTTGAGTAAAATTTAAACGTTATCGTGTTCCTACTGATTCTTTAGCATGATCAATAATATTTATTATTCCTGCTTCATTATTTGGTGCTAGTTTTCTTGGTAAGGATGATCCTGATAAGTCAATTAGTTTTTTTGAAAAATTTGCATTTTGAAAACCAGGGATGTCTATTCATGGTGGTGTTTTATTTGGCATTATTGCTGGTGCAATTATTTTTTACTTTGTTGGTCGTAAGTATAAAATATCATTATGAATATATGGCGATTTAATTATTCCTAATATTTTATTAGGGCAGATATTAGGACGTTGAGGTAATTTCTTTAATCATGAATTACTTGGTAACGTTGTAAGTTATGATTCATTATCATGATTACCTGCTTTTATTCGTGATAATTGTTTTAAATTAATTGGTGGACCAAGTGGTAATCCCGAAACGATTAATGGTGAAATTGTTTATCGTGCACCAATATTTCTTTATGAATCAATTGCTAATTTAGGTTTATGATTAGCGATTACATTTATTGTTCCAAATCTTGGTAAATGATTTGGTAAAAAGCCATGAAAAGTGGAACCAGATAAGTTTCAATTTGATTTTAAAGATAATTTTAAATACTGAGGAAAAATAACTTTTAATCCAAAATATTGAAATAAAGTAAATCGTGACCCAAAGCATTTGACTTGAACTAAAATGTGAAATGAAGTTTACTATTATAATCAAGTACCAAAAAATGTAGTAAATAAAGCATTAGCAGAAGTCAAACTTTCTGGTAAGAAAATTAATGATTATATAAATAAAAGCAAAAAACTTTATGAAATAAATAATCCACATCATTATCGAATGATGCATGTAGGTGTTCAAATGGGACTTTACTTTTTTGGATGAAATTTAATTAGATTTATTTTAGAGTTACAGCGCCCACCAGAAGATTTATTTTTAATTAATCGTCCAATCCTTGATTATACAATTTTATTATTGATTACTTTCTTTGGTCTGTTTCTAGCAATATTTGCACAATTTGTTGCAGCAAAATATTTACGTAGCGAAGGATGAACATATGAAAAAGAATATTAATAATATTCTTTTTTATTATTAAAATAATTATTATAACAGAAAATAAGCTATTAAATAGATAATATTAATTAGATTTGGTGTTTTTGTTATAATATTTATATACTAATGTATGAGGTGAAATTAGTGTTAGCAGTAGTAAGTGATGATAGTAGTACTAATACCATTAAGTTTTTAGGTTTTGAGATTCCAATTACTACTTTTTTATATTCAATGGGTGGGTTAGCACTTTTGATTTTTCTGTTATTATTATCAATTTTATTAATAATGTATTTACGCAAAAGGATTTCTATTAAAGGATACTTAAGTTTAGAAGAAAAAGATTATCAATTTGAAGATAAAATTTTGGAAATTGAACATGAAATTGCCAAATTACAAAGAAAATTTTATTCAAGTAAACATATTTCTAAAAAGACAAAAAAATATTTTAACTAATTAAATGTAGGTGATGTATATGTCTAAAATAAAATTTAAATTATTTGATAAATTTTTTTCACAAAAAAATAGGTTATCAGATAAAGAAGATTATCGAAAATCAACTAATAATAACACTTATTTTAGCAATGTTGTACCACCAATTAATAAAAATAAAGAAAATATTCATAATTCTGATTTTAATGAAAACGATTATAATGAAAAAAAATATGATGGTAAAAATATACAAGTTACTAGTTCTTATATAATACCTTTACAAGAAAAAAAGACAGTGCCGATCAATGAAAACTTTACTAAAGAAAAAGATATGTATTATGATCAACCACAAACATTTAATACTATGGAAATAGTTAGTTATAAAAATAGTTTTAAAATTCCAAAACCAATTAGCAGAGAAATTAAATCAGAGAAGCTAAAACAATTGATTTTATTATTTATTGGTGTTATGACATTAATTATTGCTTCAACTTTTATTAGTTTATATTTTGGTATGATTAACATAAAAATTATTCCTCATCCTGTAATTACTATTCCATTAGCAATTATTGCTCTTACTATTATTTTGATTAATATTATTGAATTTGTGACATTAAGAAGAGAAGTGGATTTATATATTGAAAGAACACTAAAAGGATCGCTATTACCTCCTAATTTTATAATTAGAAATTATCGTAAAATTCATGCTAACTTGATAATTATTAATTGAATAAGTATTAGTAGTTATATTGTTCTTGGTATTATTATTGGCATTATGTTTTTGATTAGTGGTCAGAAATTAACTTTTATTATTCAAAAATGAACAGTTAATGTTCCTGATATTATTAAAGATGCAATAACATTAACAATTATTTTAGGTGTTATTTTCTTTATTCATATGATTAATATTGTTATTTTTAAATTTCGTAAACGTAATATTATAAGTTATTATGGCTATGAAATTATTAATCCACAAGAGTTAAATCACTACAAAAAAAAGATAAATAGAATATGTATGATTATTACTATTGGTTTTACTGCTTTAATATTTTTTGCAATTGTTATTCCAATATTTGTATTAAAAAGAAGAAAGAAAAAGTAGTTATTATTTATAATATATATATATATAGTAATAATCATTTTTATAAGGTGTTAATTATGTCAAAAAATTTAAATAAATGAGGAAGAGAAACAATTACTTTCAATGAATTCCAAAATAAAAAATGTCAATTCAAAAGTTGTGAAGAAAATATTTTTAGTCATAGTTTAGATTTAAATTATTTTAAAAAAATGATTTCTGAACATTTAACAAATTTAAATAAATTAGAACAAGAACAAGAGTTATTTAAATTTAGTAACTCTATATATGCAGATGATTTTTGTAAAAATCATTTAATTAAGATATACTTATCTTATCTAAAAGAAATTGATTTTATTAATTTTTTAGTTCCCCATTCTAATGAATCAATAGAATCATGATTTTTCAATTTTTTAATACATAATAAAACTAATGATGAATGATTAAGATACTATCATGATAATAAAGGACCCGATATTTTAAGACCTAGTTTAAAAAAAATAATTCTGGAATGGCAACCCTTTTTAGGACTATTTTTTGGTAGACATTTGTTTTTGATAACTAATTGGAGTTAGGTAGTTTAGAGTACTGTGAATTCTTATGTTGTTATATCAATTGATGTAATCAAATAATTCTAATTTTAATTGGATTAATGATGTAAAATTTTTATCATTAATAAATTCAATTTTGAAAGTTTTAAAAGTTGCTTCAGCAACAGCATTGTCATAAGGACATCCTTTTTTGCTTAAAGATCGAGTTATGTTGAAAGCTAATAAAAGTTTATCAATAGTTTTATTATTGAATTCATTACCGCGATCAGTATGAAATATTTCAATATCTTTTAAACAGTGATTTGATTGCATAAATGCTTGATATACTAATGATGCATCTTTTTTAACTCCAACACTATGTCCAATAATTTCGCGGTTAAATAGGTCGATTAATAGGCAAATATAGTTTCATTTACCATTAACTTGAACATAAGTTAAATCACTAACAATAACTTCATTTTTAATTCTATTATTAAAGTTTCTATTAACAAGATTGGTTATTTGACTATCATTGACTTTATTATGATAATTTTTGAATGATAATTTAGTGTATTTTGATATTAAATTATGCTTATTCATAATTTCTTTAATTTTTCTGCGTGATAAATAAATTTCTTGGTTTGCTAGTATGACTTTTAATCTTCTAGTACCATAAACTTCTTTATTTTCTTTAAAAGCACTAATAACAGCTTGTTCATAAATATTATTTTGAATTTTATTTTTTTTCTTTAAATTAAAATAATATGTTGATTTAGAGAGTTTTAAAAAATGACACATTGTGCGAATTTTATATTTAGATTTATTATTTGCAATAATCTCTACTTTCTGCCTATTATTAGTGCTGCTTGCTTTAAAATATCAATTTCCATTCGTAACTGTTTTAATTCTTTATTTGCTTGAATTAATTGTTTTTCTAAATCTGAAAGATTATCTTTAGTTTTAAAACTACCTGAATTAGTAAATTGCTTAATTCAATTGTAAGTAGCTGCTCTTGTAACATTGTATTCTTTAACAAGGCAAGATACTGATTTGCCACTTTGATATAAAGCTACTATTTGTTTTTTAAATTCATCTGAATATGAGTTAATAGTGACCATAATTATAATTCCTTTCTTTTAACTAATTTGTTCACTTGTCTATGTAATTAGTGTCCAATAAAGTGTAACCCATCCATTCATCTAAATATTTTTTTTCATTTTCATTTTTTTCTATTACTTTTATATTTAATTCTTGTTTTTTATTTTTGTAAAAATTTCATTAATAGTAACCAATTCCACCAGCAAGACACACTAATCCCACTGTAAGAGGATTATTTGGAAGTATTGATTTTAATAAATTAGAAAGTATTTCAGAATTAATTTCGCTCTCATTTGTGTTTAAAAATTTCATTTTTATGTTCCTTTCAAATCAAAATAAAAACCTATTTATTTACAAAAATAAATAGGATAAAAACTTATATTAAATTTTTACTAAATAAATATAGCATAATTTATATATTAATTGTTAATAAGTTATTTAAAATTTTTATAAAAAAGCATATATCCAAAAAAATATTGACTTTCGCGTTAAAGTTATATATATATTACAAAATAGTATTTGAATAAAGTTAATAAATTATATATAGAGGAAGATATAAGATGCCATCAAAATTAGTAATCATGGAATCTCCAGTTAAAAGTAAAGCAGTACAATCATATTTAGGTAATGATTATTTAGTGTTATCTTCGGATGGACACATTCGTAATTTAGCAATTAAAGGTCAATATGGTTTGGGAATTGATTTAGAAACTTTTGAACCAATTTACAAAATTGATCGCAAAAAAATGCCAAAGGTAAAAGAATTAAAAAGTAAATTAAAAAGTATTACTCATGTTTATCTAGCAACCGATCATGATCGCGAAGGAGAAGCAATTGCTTATCATTTAGATCAAGTATTAGCAACAAGTAATATATCATCACGAATAACTTTTAATGAAATTACTAAAGATGCAATTTTAACAGCATTTAAATCTCCACATAGTATTGATTTACCATTAGTTCGTAGTCAAGAAGCAAGAAGAATGGTTGATCGTATCATTGGTTTTCGCTTAAGTAATCTATTACAAAAAAAGATCGGTTCACGTAGTGCAGGGAGAGTACAATCAGTAGCATTAAAATTAATAGCAACAAGAGAACGTGAAATTACTAATTTTATTAGTAAAGAATTTTGAACAATTAATAGTACTTATCAAAAAAAAATAATATTAAATTGTGAAAAATATAAAGAAGAACTGTTAGTTATTAATAATGAACAAGAAGCAGTTGCTATTAAAAATGCATTAAGTGATAGTTATCAAGTAATTTCTGTTACTGAACAAAATCGTAAGCGTAATTCATTAAATCCATTTACTACTAGTAGTTTATTACAAGCAGCATCAACGCAATTAAATTTTAGTACTGCTAAAACAACGCTTATTGCTCAGCAATTGTATGAAGGAATTGATGTTAATGGAACACTTACCGGATTTATTAGTTATCCTCGTACTGATTCAATACGTTTAAATGATAAATTTATTGAAAATGCCAAAACATTAATTGTTAATGAATATGGTGACCAATATCTTGGGCAGAAGAAAGAACAGACTAATAAAAAAAATGTGCAAGATGCTCATGAAGCAATCAGACCAACTGATTTAACAATGAATAATAAACGTGCTATTGATTTTTTAAATAAAGATCAATTAAAACTTTATAATTTAATTTATTTTCGTGCCCTTAGTTCATTAATGCCACCAGCACAATTAATTAGTACTACTGTTTTATTTAAAAATAATGATTATCAATTTCGTTTAACAGGACAACAAATCAAGTTTAAAGGATTTTTAACGCTTGATATAGAAAGTCTTAAAAATGAAGAACTTTTAGTTTTACCAAAATTTGAAAAAAATCAAATTATTAAAGTTGAGTCAGTAAATTTACAGCAACACTTTACTAAACCAAAACCAAGATACACAGAAGCTAAATTAATTAAAACATTAGAAGAACTAGGAATTGGTCGACCATCAACTTATAATCCAATTATGAACACTATTAAAGAACGCGGTTATGTTATTATTGAAAATAAGTCTTTTAAAGCTACTGAGAAAGGTCTTTTAACTAATGATAAACTTCAAGAGTTTTTTTATGATATTATTAATGAGACATATACTTCACAAGTTGAAACTCAATTAGATCAAATTGCTCATGGTAATTTTGATATGCATCAAGTGGTAAAAGACTTTTGAGTTAAGTTTGAACCAAGGATTGATGATGCTTTTGATAAAATGACTGAGTTTAAAATTAAACCAGTTTTATTAGATCAAGATTGTCCACTTTGTGGTGCCCCACTTGTGCAAAGAACAGGAAGATATGGTAAATTTAACGGTTGTTCAGCATTTCCAAAATGTCGATATATTCAAAAACAATTAGAAAAAATTAAACCTTGTTTAGTATGTACAGATGGTTGAATGGTTGTTAAATCTTCAAAACAAAATCGAAAATTTTTAGGGTGTACTAATTATCCAAATTGTAAACATGTTGAAAAGTATAAAGAAATAGCTTCTGATAAAGAAGTAAAGTAGGTGAAACGCATGTTAAAAGATTATATATTATTAATAGATAAACCTTCATTTATGACATCACAAGATTGTCTTGTTGTTATTAAAAAACGTTTGAAATTAAATAAAATTGGTCATACAGGTACGTTAGATCCTTTAGCAACAGGACTAATGGTAGTACTTGTGAATGAAGCAACCAAAATTAGTGATTTTATTTTAAAAAGTGATAAAGTTTACATTGCAAAAATGCAACTATTTTTAAAAACCGACACCGGCGATATTACTGGTAAAATTATTGAATCAAAACCACATCTTGATTTAAAAGAATCAGAAATTGTTAAAGCACTTGAATTTTATAATAATCGTCAATATGAGCAAATAATTCTTGCTTATGCAGCAGTTAAAATTAATGGTAAAAAACTTTATGAATATGCTCGCGAGAATATTCCTGTTGAATTACCAAAACGTAAGGTTTATATTAAATCTTTAAAATTAATTAGTTTTAATAATGATTTAGTTACTTTTGAAGTAGTATGTTCAAAAGGAACTTATGTTCGAGCTTTGGTTACTGACATTGCTAGAATTTTACATACATCAGCAACTTTAACTTATTTGAGAAGAATTCATCAATCGGGTTTTGATTTAAGTAATGCCTTAAATTTAGATGTTATCAATGAAGAAACAGTTAGTAAAAATCATATTAGTATTTATGATGGTGTTAAAAATATTATGCCAGCGATTGTTGTTGATAATAGTAAAAGTGTTATTGATGGTAAACCTTTAGTTATTGATAGTATTAATGAGCCATATGTTTTAGTTGTTAATTCTGAACATTTGCCATTAGCTATTTATCGTAATCAAAAAAATAATTTATACGTAAGCCAACGAGGTTTTAAATGTAATGAAGATATTAAAATTGAAAAATCTAAATATTCAAAATCAAAAATTGATGTCTAAACCAATTATTGCTTGTTGAGGATTTTTTGATGGTATTCATCAAGGTCATCAAGCCTTATTTAAACAATTATTAGTTAATTCAACAATAAATAATTATCAAACATGTATTATTAGTTTTGATAGAAAACCACAAAGTGTAATTAGTAATAAAAATAATGAGGTTTTATTAAGTAATGAAGATAAAATTAAAACAATTGCTAAATATAATTTTGATTATTATTGGGAAATTAAGTTTAGTAAAGAAATAGCAACACTTTCACCAGAGCAATTTATTTCGTGATTATTGGCAAATAATGTTAAAGCAGTAGTTGTTAATCCAAATATTAGGTTTGGTTATCAAGGGCAAGGTAATATTAAAACATTACAACAATCTTCATTACAAGTTTATCTTTGTAATGATATTATTATTAATAATAACAAAGTTTCTTCAACTTATATTAAACAACTTTTACAAAATAAAGATATTAGTAGTGCTAATCTTTGTTTACAACAAGAGCCATATACAATTAGTGGTAAAGTAGTTCATGGTATTAAAGAGGCTAGAATGATTAATTTTCCAACTGCTAATTTATCGTTATTAACAAACTATGCACTACCAGGTCTTGCTACTTATATTACGCTTACTGAAGTAGATAATAAATGATATCAAAGTATGACAGTAATTATGTTACGTAATAATAAGCCGTTAGTTGAAACTTACTTATTAAACTTTAATCAAGATTTATATGGAAAAATCATTAAAGTTAGATTTTTAGATTTTCTTCGTGATAATTTAAAATTTACTAATTTAGATGATTTAAAAAAACAAGTGGATAAAGATTTAATAGAAACAATTAAATATTTTGCTAATTCTAGTAGTAAATTATTAAAGCCATAATAATTGTGATATTCTTTATATTTACAATAATTATTAAACATTATAAATACTATTTATTAAAAACTATTTCCAGTAAAATTAAATTTTATTGTATATGCTAATGAAAAATAAAAAAGAAAAAAGGGAGTAAATAAATAATGAAATATTGAGTAAAAGAATTTATAAATCAAATAAAAGATAATAATGAAATTTGTGCAAACTGTGATTATAAAAAAAATTTACATAAAAATATTACTTCAAATGATAATTGTCAAATTGTAAATGATGAAAGAATGCCATTGTTACAAGAACACACTTCAAATAATAAATGTATAGTTATTGAAATAGAATCAAACATTTCAGCTGTTAATAATATAGTAGAAATAAATTTACAAGGAAAACAAATTGAACAAAAAAAACAGACTACTAATAAATTACCTAATTATGGTTCAATTTGTTAAGAAGTTAAAACTACATAATCAGACTTAAAATGATGAATTATTTAAATAACTTATTTTAATAGATTAGTTAATTTACTTTCACTAATTTCTTTATATATGTTTAAATTAGTTTGTTCGTATAAATAACAAGCTCAATAATATCAAATTAAATTTTGATAATTCATTCATTTTTTAGCAATAATTGTTTGTTCATTATTTAAATTAAAACAATTAAATCAAGTATTAATTTCGGTTTCAGAAGTTAAACTTTCAGAAGCAAAAGAGGCAATATCAAATAATTCATCATTTCAACAGGCAAAATCTCAATCAATTAAATATCAGCAATTATTTTTTTTAACAAAATTATTTAATGTTAAATCATTATGAGATAAAACAATTGTTGTTGGTTGATAAGTAACAATTCATTTGATTACCTCACTGGTTATTTTTTCTAAGCAAGGATTACTAGTAGTTAAATTACAGTATAAATTAAGTTGTTCTAAGCCTTTTCAAGTTTTAATTAATGATTTATTATCAAATTTAATATTATGTAGTTGTTTTACCAATGATGAAATTTGTTCTAATATTTGTTTATTAATTATTTGTTCGCTTAAATTAATTAAATTATGATAATATGGCATTAAGGTTAATAGTTTATTATTAATATTGACTTCATTAATAGGTAATGTAAATTTTTTTGATTTAATTAATTTAATAACATTAATTTGATTTGTAAAATTCAAAAAAGGTTGCAAAATATCTTTAGATTGTTTTAAAAAAAAATGTTTATTTACTAAAAATAAGTCATTGGTTAAACCTTTTGTTTTTAATAGTTCTAATTGATATGGTGGTTTAATAGTTTTAAATTTCAAAATGACACCTCTATTTTGCTTGTATTGTCCGTAATAAAATTATACAATTTATTAAATAAAAATTATTGAAAGTAAGTGATAGTATGTTAAAAAAAGGTTATATTCATATTTATAAAGGTGAAGGAAGAGGTAAAACCTCAATTCTTAATGGTATGGTAATTAGAGCATTGGGTAATAATCTTAATGTTAGTTACTTACGTTTTTTAAAAAATCGTCCTTCTGGTGAAATTAATTTTTTAAAACAAAATACTAAACTTAAAATTGAAAGTTTTTATGAATCTTCGCAAAAATTTTTTTGAGAAATGGATGAAGAAGAAAAAAATAAATTAAAACAAGAAACTAATTATGGTCTTACTAGATTAAAACTGTTAAGTCAAAGTGATAATACTGATCTTATTGTTGTTGATGAAATTTTAGGGTGTATTCAAAATAATTTGATTAAAGAACAAGACTTAATTGAAATTTTAAAAAATAAAAAAAGACATATTGAAATTGCATTATCTGGTAGATATGCATCTTTTGCCTTAGAACAATGTGCTAATTTAATTAGTGAAGTTAAATCAATTAAACATTATTTTGAACAAGGTCAAATTGCTCGTGAAGGGATTGATTATTAATGACTGCTAAAACCTTATGGTTTGCATCTAATAATATCGGTAAAATTAATGAATTAAAGAGTATATTACAAACAAAGGGATATAATGTCAAATCAATGTTAGATCTTAATTCTCCTCTTGAAATTAATGAAACAGGTACATCATTTATTGAAAATGCAATTTTAAAAGCAACAACACTTGCAAAATTAGTGAATGGTCCTGTTATTGCTGATGATTCAGGATTAGAAATATTGGCTTTAAATAATTTTCCTGGTGTTAACTCAGCACGATGAAAGGGAGAAATGTCCTATCATGATGCAATGTTAGACATTTTAGAACAAATGGAAGGTGAAACTAATCGTGCAGCAGTATTTATTTCTGCTATTGCTTATGTTGATTTTGATCATAAGATTACTAAAGCATTTATTGGTAAACTTGAAGGTGAAATCACTACTGAGATAAAAGGTAATGATGGTTTTGGTTACGATCAAATATTTTATGTTCCAGTAGTACATGCTACTTTAGGTGAATTGTCATTAGCAGATAAAAATAAAATTTCTCATCATAATTCAGCAATTGAGCAATTATTAACATTTTTACAAGAACAAAATTAGATAGTTAAAATGAAAATAAAAAGGATGATTTAATTTTGTCATAATCATTAACAGATTCATAATTACCATTATTAACTGGTAATAACAATAATATTAAAACTACCACTACTCCTATTTGAAAATCAGGAATAAAACCATTTAGTTTAATTAGTTTATCATGAACAGTTTCAATAATTATGTCACCAATTGTGGCAATAACTAACTATTGAAAAAATACTACCAAATTTGAATTTGTAAATGGATGAAATGACTTTATTATGAGACCCACTACTTTTATTAGTAGGAGGCTTTTTAATAATCTGTGTATCTTTGTTTTACAAAGTTACTAATTTAGATTAATTCTGTCTTCAAATTTTATCATAAAATGAGCAATTGCTGTATTTCAATTTTGAATAGGCAATGTTCATTTTTTTGTTATATTTTCAATTGCCAAGTAAAATATTTTGAAAACTGCCATATCATTAGGAAAAACTTTTTTATTTCTGATGATTTTTCGTAATTGACTATTAACAGATTCAATAGCATTTGTAGTATAAATCACTCTTTTGATTTCTACTGGATAACTAATAAAAACCATTAAATTATCTCAATTTTTATATCAAGATTTAGTAATTTGAGGATATTGTTTATTTCATTTACTTTCAAACGATTCTAAAGCTTGCATTGCTTGTTCTTCACTACATGCACTATAAATTGGTTTTAAATCTGCAACTAGACCTTTTCGATGTTTGTATGAAACATATTTTAAACTATTTCTAATTTGATGAACAATGCATAATTGATGTTCTGTTTTAGGATAAACTGATTGTATTGCTTCTGACATGCCTGTTAAATTATCACTACAAGCAATAAGAATATCATTTAAGCCACGATTTTTCATTTCTGTGAAATTAGATAATCAAAACTTAGAACCTTCATTTTCACTAATTCATAATCCTAAAACATCTTTTTTGCCTTCTAAATCAACTCCTAATGCTATATAAACTGATTTGTTAATAATCCGTTTATCTTGTCGTACTTTAACTACTATACAATCAAAATAAACAATAGGATAAATACTTTCTAATGGTCGATTTTGTCATGCTTTAACATCATCAATAACATCATCAGTAATTTGACTAATAACACTTTCACTAATATCAGCACCATGATATAACTCTTGCAACTGCATTCTAATGTCAGATAATGTCATTCCTTTTGCATACAAGGAAAGAACTTGTTGATCAAAACCATCAAATCTTCTTTGCCTTTTAGGAACTATTACAGGAGTAAAATTACTATTGCGATCTCTTGGTACATCAATTTCAATTTTACCTTGTTGAGTTATTAATTTTTTTGAACTTGTACCATTACGAGCATTTTCAGTAGTACTATGTTGATTTTTTTCATATCCTAAATAATTTTGCATTTCAGAATTCAACATTTTTTCAACTAATCTTTTTGTTAATTCTTTATATAAACCGCCAGGTTTAAAAACTGTTGTTAAATCTTCAGTATTTTCTAGTAATAAATCTACTGCTTTTGATATTGGATCATTATTATTAAAGTTATCTTTTTTAGCCATCTGTAACTCACTCTTTCTAGTCATTTAATTATATTTACTAGAATTAATTAAACATAGTTATTTTTGTAAGTTACACAGATTACTAAACATTTCCGTCAAAATACTTCTTTTTGTTCTTTTGTAAAGAGTTCAATTTGTTCTATTGTGAATGCAGGTATTTGTTCACTTGTAAAACTTTGTATTTGTTTTGTTGTGAGTGCTTGTATTTGTTGAATTGTGAAACTTTTTATTTGTTCTTTGGTGAATGCGGGTATTTGTTCACTTGTAAAACTTTGTATTTGTTCTTTGGTGAATGCAGGTATTTGTTCACTTGTAAAACTTTGTATTTGCTCAGGTAATAATGCTTGTATTTGTTTTTCTGTTAGTACTTGTATTTGTTCTGTTGTAAAAGCAGAGATTTGTCAAAATGTAAATTGTTCAATTTGATGTGGCATTAATGCGGGTATTTGTTCGCTTGTTAGTGCTTGTATTTGTTGAAGTGTAAAACTTTTTATTTGTTCTGCTGTAAATGTTTTAATTTGTCAATTTGTTAATCATTTTATTTGTTTTGTTGATAATCTTTGTATTTGTTCAGTTGTGAGTGTTGAAACCAATATATTTGTGCTTCTTTTTTTTATGTCTATTTTTGTTTTTAGTTGTTGTTAATGGCGTTGTTATTTGTTGTCTTAACTTTTTTCCTCATTCTTGTGATTTTAAAAAATTTTGATATGTTTGTTCAACTTTATTTTTGTATTCTTGAATAGAATTTTTTCAAGTAATATTTTTTATATTAGTAGGATCTGTACTGTTAGTATTAAAAGTTACCAATTCACTGGTATTATTAATAAGTAAATCATTCATTTTAGATACCTCTTTTTAACTATAAAACTCATTACTTTTTTTAAAGTAATGAGTTAGAAATGTTTAGAATTATTGTTATTTTTACTAAATCTGCTTATCTACTAAAATTTTAGCACCTTATAAATAAAATACAATAAAAAATAAACACGTATTTTAGTTATATAAATTTATAAAAAATGGAATAAAAAATATTAAGAAATAAAAAAGTAAAAGAAGATATATAATTATCTTCTTTTAAAAATTATATAGTTTTTTTAGCAGCAGTTTTTAATAGATTACCTGTGATTAAAGCTGTTAGTTGATCAAAAAACTGATTTGGACCATCAATAGTTCCTCATTCTTGACCAACAGTTATTAGTTTACCTTTATTAACAATAAAAACAATTGGTAAAGCTTTAAATGCTCTTTTTTTATCAACAGGATTTTGAATTTCCTTGACACCTGAATCAGCAACAGGTGCTGAACTATTATCAGAAATTTTATGGTCAAGTAGTCAATGATAAATTTGTTGTTGTCAACTAATTTTTTTATCATTTCAAAATTGGTTAACAATATCACTACTAGGGTTGGCATAAGGAGATTTTTCATAAATTTTAATATCAATAGTTCCATTAGTAGTAACACTGTTTATTTCAGTTTTCTTTTCTGTTAATCAGTTATCTCATTTACTTGGTACATTATTATTTTTGATTTGCATTGTGTGTAAACCGTCAATAATTTGCTTAGAAAGTGGATTATCAGCAGCACCAAGTATGCCAAAAAAAGCATGCCCACTATTAACATCACTAATAAATTCTTGATATTTTGAATCATCTGTACAAGCACTAACTTGTAAACTAGTTGTTGTGCCTATTATTAAGGCTGCTATTAGTCCAAATTTTTTACGCATTTATTTTCATCACCTTCAATATAATATCATAAAGTTATATGAGTAATAAATTAATAATTAAATATAACGTACTAAGTATACTATGTTATAATCTTAATAACAATATAAAAATCAAAAGGAGTAGTTTTTTTTCTATATGGACAGTAATTGGTATATTTATTTAATAATATTGCTAGTTTTATTATTTTTAAGTGGTTTTTATTCATCTGCTGAAACATCATTAACTTCTTTAAATGTTATAAGAATTAAATCTATTGGTAAATTACGTAGTAAGAAAAGTCGTCGTGCTAATATTGTATTTAAGTTAGTTAAAAATTATAATGTAACTTTAACAACAATTTTACTTGGTAACACAGTAATTAATGTTGGAATTGGTACTTTAAGTACCATATTATTTATTGATTCTTTTCATGTTTCTCCTACTTATGGTCCTTTAATATCAACTTTAGTTTCGGCGATTGTTGTTTTAATTATTGGTGAAATTATACCTAAAAGTGTTGCAAAATTACATCCTGAGACAATAGCTTTAAATTATGCATATATTTTGTATATTCTTAATATTATTTTTTATCCAATAACTTTTATTGTTACTTTATTTCAATTTAAAAGTAAAAAACCAACAAGTTCTGAACAAGAACTTATTGAACTGATTTCAATAATTGAAAGAGAAGGAGTTCTTGAAAAAGCAGAACGTGATTTAATTGAATCTGCAATTAAATTTGATGAAAAATCAGTTTTTCAAGCTATGCATCTCAAAAGTAAAATTAAATATATTTATGATGATACGCCACCTAAAGTTATTAAACATCTATATTTAGAAGAAAAATATAGTAGAATTCCTCTTTTAGATCATGTTAATCAAAATGTAATTGGTATTTTAAATATTAAAGAATTTATTATTAATATGTTAGAAAATGAAAATCCAGATTTATTACAATTAATGTTACCAGCAATTTTTATTTCTAAGCGTACTAAGTTAAATGAAGCATTGGAAATTTTACAAACCGAAAGAATGCATATGGCTATTGTCTGCAATAATAAAGATAAAAAAGATTTTAATGGTATTATTACACTTGAAGATATTCTTGAAGAATTAGTTGGTGAAATTTATGATGAAACTGATGAAATTGGATTGATACAAGAAATAGGAACACATAAGTTTCGTGTTGATGGTTCTTCAAAACTTGAAGTATTATTTAAACGTTATTTAAAAAGAAAACCTCCAAATTATAATAAACAAACTGTCCAAGAATGATATATGTTTAAAACAAAAGTAAAGAAAGTAAGGAAAAATAGCCCACTTTTAAAATTTCGAAATTTTTCATTTAAAGTTATAAAGGTTCGCAAAGAATTTGCTGTTTTTGAAGTTGAAATTTTTACTAATAAAAAAATTAAAAATAAATGAGAATAGTTAGTGCAGTATTTTTATTTAAATGCTACAATGTAAAATCATAATTATAATTATGATATGAAGGGGAGGTTAATTATGAAAAAAGGTATTAAATTAGTAACTATGATTACAGCATTAAATCTTGTAACAGTTAATGGTTTAATGTTAACGTTTTCTCCAGACAGTGATCATTATGTCTATTTAAATAAGCATGATGCTAATGCTAGTTTATTAAAATGAAAACTTTCACCAGAAGATGCAAAGATGGTAAAAAAATATGAATATAAAATACATCAAATGGCAAGTAAAGAAAGTATTGATGAATTTAATAACTTGTATGATAATAATAAAAGTGATGTAATTTGAAGTAATTATGATAGTTTACAATATGATTTAACTCATACTAAAATTGGTGGTAAAACCATTGATGTTAATTGAGTTGAAATGTATAAAAAAGCTGGTTTAAATAATGAACAATTACAATTAGCAGAGCAACAACAATTACGTTTTTATAATATTTTTGCTAAAGTTTTTCATAAAAACACTGTTATTAAACTAATTCAAAAAGTAGCACCAGTTGCTGTAAGTGATAGCACAGTAGCATGAACTGCTTTTAATTCAAAAGCTGATAATCAACGTATGGGTTATGGTCCTGAATTTGCAAATATTAATTTAATTGATCAACAATTTCAAGAGGGATTTTGATCTTCAGATCAAATAATTAGTGTTACAACTCACGAATATGGTCATGCTTTAAGTAATTTTATTGGTTTAAGTGCTGATGAAAGAAATTCATTTAATGCTAATTGAAAGTGACCAGATAGCAGTTATAGTGATATTAATACTAATATGACATCAGTTTCTCATAAACTAACCGTTAACAATGATAACAAACAAATTTATGATCGTACTTGATATTTAATTGATTATTTAGGTCAACAAGCAAAATTAACTAATATTAAGCAAAAATTATTATTTGGTTTAATAACAGTTAATAGTAATTATGGTCGTAGTGCCTGATTTAATGGTAAATATAATATAAATCTTGATGATGAATTTTTTGCCGAAAGTTTTGCTAGGTGAATTTTAACGCCCCAGAATCAGCGTGATTGAGGATGAGAATTAGAAAATAGTTTTTTCTTACATTATTTACCAACGGTTTTATAGCATTTTACTAGTTAAAAAGGAGAATTATTTCTCCTTTTTTATTATTTGGTATAATAAATTTAAATAAAAGAATTGAGGAAAGTAGGTAATTTTATGTTTGGCAAAAATATCCATGATCATGAATCACAGCAAAAAAGTTGTTTAAAATGTCAGTATGAAAAACTTTTTAAAACAGGTAAAATATTATTTGATGAATGAGATAAACAACCACCAGCATCTGCTCAATTACTTAAAATAAAAAAGCAATTAAATGAATTAAAAATTAAAATTGAAGAACAAAAAAATGATTCGGAATTAAAGTTTTGTGCCAATCACCCAGAAATTTTTGACTTCTTGCCTTTAGAAGTTTTATAGTTTTTTTGTATTAATAGTATTAAAATATTTATATTTAGTAGAAATTAATGCCCTATTGTTTTAAAAAATAAAACAATAGGTTTTTTTATTTTAGTATATTAAATTTATAAAAAACTTTTTTAAATAAAAACCTATTTACTTTAAAAATAAAGTAAATAGGTTAAAAACTTATATTAATTTTTAAAAACTATATCATATTACAAATATAGAAATAATAGTTAATATATTTTCATTCCTATTAAATATAAATTTCACTTTCTTCATAAAGATTTAATAATTTTGCTAAATGATCACCAACTCCACCCTCATCATTAGTTTTAGTAGTAATATCATTGGCAATACTTTTAATAACAATATTACCATTTTTCATTGCTACACCATAGCCAACTTCCATCAACATTTCTTTATCATTAATTTCATCACCATAAGCAATAACATCTCTAATATCAACATTATAATATTGAGCCAAAATGCGAGCTGTCATTCCTTTATCAATAAATTTACTTGAAATTTCAAAGATTAGTTTATTATTATCATAGCGATTTCAAGTATTTACCTTAATTGAGTTTGAATATTTTTCTAAGTCACGATATACTTGATCAAGATTAGTATTTTCTTTAAATTCAATTAAAATGGCATTAGCGCTCCCTTTTCAATCACGAATTAATTTACTAATTGTAAAAGTATCATTCTCAATAGTATCTAAATGAAAATAAGTTTCAAAGAAATCATCTTTTTTTCAACATACTGCTTTGTTGTAATATTCAATAACCGCGTTTTCAATTTGTTGAAAAATATAGTCTTCATTTAAAATATGTTTAACAATTGTTTCAGAAATTGGAAAAACTAATCGTTTGAATTTTTTGATTTTTGGATCATGAATATGGCCACCATTAAAATTGCATAGTAATGTATTAAGACCTAATTCACGATAAAATTTAATTGATCCACGATAAGGTCGACCAGTGACAATACAAACAATATGACCTTGTTTTTGAGCATCAATTAGTGCTTTTTTAGTATTAATATGAATTTCTCGACCACCACTTTTTAATAGAGTACCATCTAAATCAACTAGGATTAAATGTTTTTGTTTTTTATTGTATAAAGACATTATCTCTTCCTCCTATCTTTCTTTCTCGATAAAATTAATACCCATTGTGTCTTGAACAAAGTTTAATTTTTTAGTAGCAATATTATTAGCAAAATTTGCACCTTCTTCTAAATATTTTGCTAATTGTGATGATTTTTCGTTAATAAATTCTTGGTGTTTTTTTTGCATTGGTTCTAATAAATCATTTATTACTTTAATTACTTCTTCTTTTAAAAAACCATAATTGTGATTGCTGAAGTATTGTTCACAAGTTTTGATATCTTTTTTAGTAATGCTAGCATAAATAGTTAATAAATTACTAACTCCAGGCTTATGTTCTGGATCAAATTTAATAATATTTTCTGAATCAGTAACTGCTTTTTTAATTTTATTGGCAACTTCTTGTTTGCTATCGCTTAAAAAAATAGTATTTTTTAGATTAGTATCAGATTTTGACATTTTTTTTTCAGGTTCTTGTAAACTCATAATTTTCTGTGCTTGTTTATCAATAATGATTTTAGGAATTTTGAATAAATCAGTTTTATAATTGTTATTCATTCTTGTTGCTAAAGTTTTTGTCAATTCTAAATGTTGAGTTTGATCAACACCAACTGGCACAAAATCAGCGTCATATAGTAAAATATCAGCAGCCATTAATGCTGGATATGTAAGAATACCTGTTGGAATACTAATCGTTTTATTTTGTTGATTTGTCATTTTTTGACTTTTATCTTTAAATTGTGTCATTCGTTCTAATTCACCGACATAACTATTACATAATAATATATATCCTAATTGACTATGGGCTAAAACATCAGATTGAATAAAAATATGAGATTTATTTGGTATAATACCAGCAGCAAAATATCAAGCGGCAATATCTTTAATATTATCTCTTAATTCTTGTGCTTTTATTGGTAGTGTTAATCCATGTAAATTTGCAACAAATATTAAGAGTTCATGTTCTTCTTGCAATTTTAAAAAATTATTAATTGCTCCCAAGTAGTTACCAAGAGTTAATTTTCCAGTGCTAGTTATTCCGGATATAATACGAGCCATATATTTTGCTTCCTCCAAATTATTTTTTTAATATAATTAATTATCAATGATAAAGTTAAATAATTCAATTAATTATATTAAAATTTGTTTGATTTTGATATAATAAAAACATAAATTAAAAATAGTTTTTGACCCATAGCTTTTATTTTTTAAGAGTAATGGGTTTTTTACTTTATAAAGGAGTTTTTTTATGTTATTTGGAGAAGAAAAATATAAGGATGATTTACAAAAATATTTAAATAAAATAAAAGATCGAAACAATGTGAAAGAATATCTTCAAACTCTTGGGTTAAAACTCGAGGAATTAGAAATCAAGAAACAAAATATTGCTGAAAAACAAGCAAGTTTTGAATTTGAAAGAAAACAACTAGAAGATATATTGAAGAAAGCTGAAAGTCAATTAAGAAATATCAAAGATAGTGAAGATAAAAAAACATTTATTGAACAATATGTTAATCAGATGACTGATAAATTAAAAGCAGTTAATGAATATATATATACTTTAGAAGTTGAAAGTAAAGAAACTAGTAAAGATATAAAAAACAGAAATCTAGACAGAGTAGATAACAGAAGAACCTTAGAAAGAATTAGAAATGAATTATTTAATTTAAAAAAAATAATTCAAGAATCATCTTTTTTTAATGGTAGTTTAAAAGCATTAAAAGAAAATATGACAAAATTACAAGAAGAAAAAACTAAAATATTAAATTTAAAAAAAGAAATTTTAAAAAAAGAAGAATTGAAAGTGGAATTACAAAGTTTAGAAAAGTTAATTGCATTAATAAAACAAAAATCAGAAATTGAATTAGAAATTGAAAGATTAGAAAAAAACAAGGAACAATTAACAACAGAGATTGATGTAAATAACGGTCAAATACAATCTATTTTTAATGATAATGAAACTTCTAAAGAACAATTAATCACAAAAATAGATGAAATAAATTTAAATATTAAAACATTAAATGACAAGATAGATGCAAAAACTAATTCAATTTCTCGTTTAGAAGAAGAAATTGAAAGTAATGATAAAGATATTAATTTAAAAGTAAAAGATTCAGAAAATATTTTTCAGAATCTTTTACTTTTACAAGATTGAAGAGATAGTAATTGACGTCGTGTTATTGCAATATTAACTTTTGGCATTTTTTGTAGTTACAAAAGTGTTCAAAAAAAATTAGATAAAGAATTTGTTAATCGAAGTAATATAAATAAAGAAATTGCTGATTTACGAATGACAAATGAAAGTAAAATAAAACAAAAAAAAGATTTGTCTGATGAAATATTAAAACATAAAAAAGAGACAAATATATTAAAGGAAAATTGACTAGTATTAAAAGCACAATTAAGCAAAAAGAATAATACTAAAGAAATAGAAGATTTAAAAGTAACTAATAGTCAAAAACAATTTTTATTAGAAAATACAATACTAAAAATTAAACAACAAAGAGAAAAATTAAAAAATATTTCAATTGAAAATACGCAACCATTAACTGATTTAGAAATACTTCAAAAAGAAAAAAGTGATAAATTAAATTCATTAAATGCCATTAGTTTAGATAAACTTGATAAAAATATAGAAACAGTAATAGTAAGAGAAAGTGAATTAAAAATAAAAATTAATGAAAATGAATCATCTATTTCAGATTCTAGTTTAGATAATTTTAAGATAGAAGTAGAAATTGAAACAAAAAAACAACTTTTAGAAATAGAACCATTTACTAAAGTAAAGCCACTCTTAGAAAAGAGTAATTCTAACGATTCTGGTATTGATATAACAACAGAATCAATTAAAATGATAAGTTCAGTTTAATTTATTAAAGTATTTAAATTAAATTTTATTCATAAAATAAAAAGATAAATATTTATAAAGTATTAATTGTTACTTTATTATTTATATTATTGACTGGGTTTTGTAATTCAAAGTTATTGATGTTCGTTACATCATTATTTGCTAATAAAGGAGTTGTTTTTTTAGATTTTGAAAATGATACTAGCATATTTTCTATTAATCCCTTAGTGGCATTTGTTATTTTTTTATTACCAAATTGTGTTATGTTTAAACTATGAATTAAAGATACAGAACCCATTATGCATACTACTAAATTATTTGGATTTAAAATAGTATTTAATTTATCTTTTATTGATTTTCCATTTCTTGTATTATCATAAAAAAAATAAAATAGTTGATAAACTAAGACCAGTTAATAATATTCCGGTGGAACTAATTATAGTTCCAATTATAAATTCTTTAAAATATTTACTGTTATTATTTTGAATAGGCATGTTTAGTTAACTCCTTGTTTTTTACGCATAAAAATTATTTATTTTTAATTATTTACTTTAAAATAAAGAAAATTTAATTTTATAATTTCATTATATTATAATTCAAATTATAAAATTAAATTTGACAGTAAAATATATGTTAAATTTTTTTATAAAATTTAAGGAATAAAAGTATCTATTTTTCAAAAAATAATATGATATAATGTGTGGGTGAAGGATATAGCGGAAAAGGTCTTTCATGTACTTATTTTCTAAGTTTGGTCAAAGATAGTGTGGAAATATATATTATTATAGTAATGTAGAGTTTATTAACTTTTATCTTTAAAAGATAAAAAAATATTAATTTTAAAAAAAGAGTATTTAAATCAAATGTAGTCTAAAAGCAAAGAGGGGTATTGTCATGATTAAAATATATGTTTCGCCAAGTTGTTTGTCTTCAAAAAAAGTTATTCAATTTTTTGATAAGCATAAAATTCCATATATTAAACGTAATATTATCCATAATCCATTGACCGATACTGAAATTAAATTATTATTAAGATTTGTACCAAATGGTGTTGGTGATATTATTTCAACAAGAGCAAAGTTTATTAAAACACATGCTATTAATATTGAAAAGTTAACAATGTTACAAGTTTTTGATTTAATTAAAACTTCACCAACTGTTTTAAAACGTCCAATTATTGTTCAAGAAAATAAACAACGTATTCAAATTGGTTATAATGAAGATGAGATTGAATTATTTTTACGTGGTTCTATTGAAAACGAATTTGAAGATTCTTGTGAAATATTTTAATTGAAATATGATTGGAATACATGATGAAAAATTATAAATTTACAATTATTGCTAATAAATATGAGAATTCTCAATCATTAGCTAAGGAATTAAGGGCCAAGTTATTGGCCCTTAAAGCACTTGAAGATACTTCTTTTCCAGATATTGTTTTTATTATTGGTGGTGATGGAACATTTTTAAAAGCTGTTCATGATTATAATAATATACTCAATACTGTTAAGTTTGTTAGTTTTAAATGTGGTAATCTTGGTTTTTATGAAAACTTTTTAAACACAGAAGTTGACAAAGTATTAATGTGAATTGATAAAAATGATAATAATTTAATAGTAAATAAATTTTCATTATTAGAAGTAAATATTAATAATAAGATTTTATATGCTATTAATGAAGTTAAATTTGTTAATTTAACAACAACTCTTTCATGTCAAGTGTTAATTAATAATCAATTATTTGAAAACTTTCGTGGTTCTGGTTTAGTTATTGCAACAAGAACTGGTTCGACGGGTTTAATGAAATCACTTGGTGGTGCTGTTTTAATTTCAAATCATAACTTAATGCAATTTCATGAAATTGCTCCAGTAGCTAATAATAGTTATCGCAGTTTAAATTCACCACTAATTTTGGATGAAAATCATGAAATTACCTTGAAAAATATTCAAAAAGATAGTAAATTGAGCGATTTTGGAAAATTAATTGTTGATACTTTTGATTTTAATGATAAACTAAATGATAAGGTAACAATTAAATTATCAAAATTAACGTTACAAGTTTTAGAATATCGACTTAATCATCATTCTTTACTTGCTAAAGTAAAAAAAGCTTTTATTCAAGAAGATTAAGAAAATATTTAAAAATATATTAATTAAGGAAGGTAATTATGCCAATTTGACAAATAGTATTATTAGTTATTGCATTGTTATTTGCTGTGGCTAGTATTGGGATTTGAATATGAAATGTTAGTACAGCTAAAAAATTACGCAATCAACAAGAAAGTAGTTTAAAACCCATTAATAAACCACAAAAATTCCCATTTAAATTAAAAAATTTTATTGTTGATTTAGGAGGAATTGATAATATTAAAGGGACAACAGCAACAGCAAATAAAATTAAGGTAGAGATTATTGATCATTCAAAAATTAATTTTAATAATCTTAAAAAAATTAAAAATCGTGGTATTTTAGACAAAGACGATAGTGTTAGTTTAGTCCTAGGAACTTATTGTAATAATTTAAGTATTGCTATTAATGATCTTATTAAATTAAATAATGAGAAATAAGTTATTTTTTGTAATATCCATAAATACCATTAATTAAAACATAAGTGTTAGTATAGCCCAATTCTCTGAGTGTTAGTGCAGCAGCAGTTGAACGATTTCCTGCATTACAAATAGTTATAATCACTTGATTTTTGCTTTCAATATATTTACTAGGATTTTTAATCAAATCATAGTAAGGAATATTAACAATATTAAGTTCACCATTATCATTTGTTATTTTTTTTAAAATTTGATATTCAGCAACATCACGAACATCAATAATTAAAGCTTTATTTTTAATTTTATCAAAGTCTTTATTTGAAATTGAAATTTCATTTTGTATTTTATGTTTAAACATAAGTTATGACCTCCTAAAATAAAATTGTTCTATAACTTATTTTAACATTTTATTATGCTATAATGCTCATAGTTGCGACAAAAAATGGAAGTTAAGGAGTAAAATAATGTTAAAAGAAAAATTCCTTTTTAAAGAAGGAAAATATGAATTAATTGTTGAATTAGGTACAATGGCTAATTTAGCAGAAAAATCAGTAAAAATTACTTATGGAAATACAGTTGTATTAACAACTGTATCTTATAATGAAGTTATTAATAATCAAGATTTTTTTCCATTACAAATAGTTTTTCAAGAAAAGTTATATTCAGTTGGTAAGATTCCGGGTGGTTTTTTAAAGCGTGAAGGTCGACCTAGTGAATATGCAACACTATGTGCTAGATTAATTGATCGTTCAATTCGTCCATTATTTCCAAAAGGTTTTGTTAATGAAGTGCAAGTTGTAAATAATGTTTTTGCGTTAGATGATGCTTGTGATGTTAGAGTAAATGCAGCTTTTGGGACTTCACTTGCTTTAGGATTAAGTAGTTTGCCATTTCAGGGTCCTAGTGCTACTGTTGTTGTTGGTAAAATAAATGATGAACTTGTCCTTAATCCAACACAAGAGCAATTATTAAATTCAAAAATGGAATTAATTGTTGGTGGAACAAAAGATGCCATCAATATGGTTGAAGCAGGATGTCATGATATTTTAGAAAAAGATATGATTAAAGCATTAAAATTTGCACATGAACATATTATTAAATTAATAATTTTTCAAGAAAGTATCATTGAAAAATTAAAACCAAATAAATTTGAGCCACAGTTAGCATTAATTCCTGTTAATATTGAACAATTTGTAGAAACAAATTGTCAATCACAAATTAGTAAAATTAGTACTACTGTTGATAAAAAAAGTCGAAGCAACTTGATTAAAAATTTAGTTGAAGAAACATTTCAAAGTTTTAAAAATGAATTTAATCAAGAAGTTTTAAATATTGGTGAAGAAACAACTATTCATAATTTACGCAAAAGTATTGATCAATTATTACAAAAAGCAATGCGTACTATGATTTTAAAAAATAATGTACGAGTTGATGGACGAAAAGCTGATGATATTAGAAAATTAACAAGTATGATTGATGTTTTACCTATTGTTCATGGTAGTGCAATGTTTACTCGTGGTGAAACACAAGTTTTATCAGTTTTAACGTTGGGTGCACTTGCTGAACATCAAATTATTGATGGATTAGGTAAAGAAGAGTATAAACGTTTTATTCATCATTATAATTTTCCTCCATTTTCTGTTGGTGAAACCGGAAGAATGGGTGTTCCTTCACGACGTGAGATTGGTCATGGCGCCCTTGGTGAAAAAGCATTATTACAAATTATTCCTCTTGAAAAAGATTTCCCTTATACAATTAGATTAGTATCAGAAGTATTAGCATCAAATGGTTCAACTTCACAAGCAGCAATTTGTGCTTCATCAATGGCATTAATGGCTGGTGGCGTACCAATTAGAGCTGCAATTGCTGGTATTGCCATGGGTTTAATTAAAGAAGAAAAAGATTTTACAATTTTAACTGATATTCAAGGATTAGAAGATCACTTAGGTGATATGGATTTTAAAGTGGCAGGAACAGCCAATGGTATTTGTGCTTTACAAATGGATATTAAAATTACTGGTATTGATTTTAATATTATTACACAAGCTTTGGAAAAAGCCAGAGTTGCGAGATTACAAGTATTAGCAAACATGAATGAAGTAATTAAAAAGCCTAGAACTACATTGGCACCTAATGCTCCAAAAATTATTCAAAAGTTAATTCCAATTGATAAAATTCGTGATATTATTGGTGTTGGTGGGAAAGTTATTAATAAAATTATTACCGACTGTGATAATGTTAAAATTGATATTGAAGATGATGGACGATTGATGATTTATCATAATGAACAATCAGCCATTGATAAAGCTTGACAAATTATTGAAAGTATTGTTAATTCTGTTCAAATTAAAATCGGTTCTGAATTTGATAGTAAAGTTGTAAAAATTGTTAATTTTGGTGTTTTTGTTAATTTACAAGATAAGATTGATGGTTTAATTCATATTTCAGAATTTTCAAAAAAATTTAATAAACGTATTGATAATTTAAATAATGTCGTTAAAATCAATGATATAATTAAAGTTCGAGTAATTAAAGTTGAAGATAATAGTAAGCTTAGCTTAGAAATTATTGATAAATAATTTGAAACTATTTTTAATGAAAATTAATTACAGTTTTATTATTAAATTAGTGTTAAAATACTAATAACATAATATAGCAGCATCTTGGGAATTTAAGTTAAAATTTTAATTTTTATGTTTTTCTAAGATATTAAATTTTATAAAATAAAAATAAAGAAAGTTGAAAACTGGTGAAAACATGGCAAAGATAAAAGTATTTGCTCTGGGTGGATTAGATGAACGTGGTAAAAACTTATATGTTGTTGAAGTAAATGATAAGATATTTGTATTTGATGCCGGCATTAGACTCCCAGAAAGAGAAATTTTAGGAATTGATATTATTATTCCAGATTATACATATTTAAAAGAAAATAAACATCGTATTCAAGGTATATTTATTTCAAAACCATCTGATGATGCTTTTGGAGCACTACCTTATATTTTAAAAGATTTTAATAAAATAAAACCCGAGTATAAAGTTCCAATCTTTACTAGTAAATTAACTGATTTTATGATTAAGCAGAAATTAGAACGTTTTCGTTTTATTAATCAAAATGAAATTATAATTAAAACTATTGAGCCTGAACAAAAAGTATCGTTTGGTAATGTTGTTGTTAAAACATTTAAAACAACTACTTCAATTCCAGGTAGTTTAGGTTTTGTTTTAACTGTAAATAATGGTGAAAATATTAAATTAAATGAAACAATTGTTTATACGGGTGATTATATTTTTGATGGTGAACATCGTAGTGATTTTACTACTGATATTCAACATTTAGCTAGTGTTCCTAAAAATGATGTTTTATTATTAATTAGTGAAGCAACATGTGCCAATAGAAAAGCTTTTACAGCTCCTAAGCATAAAATTCAAACTATTATTGAACCAGTATTAAAAGAAGCACCAGGAAGGGTTATTCTTGCATGTTATGATCAAGATTTATATCGTGTTAGTGAAATTCTTAATGCTATTAAAGAAACTGACTCTAAACGTAAAATTGCAGTTTATGGTGCAACTTTATATGATATTTTATTAAAAGTTAATGATTTAAACGCTTTCAATATTGATAAATCACAAATTATTAATTTAGCACAAACAATTGGTACTAAAGATACAGTAATTATTGTTACTGGTAGTGGTGAACGTTTATTTACTAGAATGAATAAAATTGCTATTGGTAATGATGATTATTTAAAACTTGAATCGCAAGATACAATAATTTTAGCAACTCCACCAATTCCAGGAAATGAATTGGCTCATGCAGCCTTATTAGATGACTTAGCACGTACTGATGTTAAAGTTATTAATATATCAGAAAAACAAGCTTGAAGTTTAAATGCTTCTTATGAAGATATTAAGTTAATGGTTAATATTATTGAACCAAAATATTTTTTACCAGTTAAAGGTTTATATAAAGATTTTGTAGCAGCACAAGCAGCAGCCATTGATGCTGGTGTGTTACATAACAATGCTTTAATTCATGATAATGGTGAAGTTATTACTTTTGAAAATGGTAAATTAATTGATAATTTTGTTAAACAGTATGTTGCACGTCCTTCTCGTTTTAATGATAAAAATGCTACTAATAAAACAACAGATAACTTAATAAAAACTGGTGATGTATATGTAGATGGTATTGGTGTTGGTGATATTGGTTCAATTGTTATTAGTGAAAGAAAACAATTACAACGTGATGGTATTTTAATTACAGGAGTGACAATAAATCGTAAAACTAAGGAAATTGTTTCTTTAATTGATGCACAAATGCGTGGTGTTGTTTATTTAACTAATAATGAAGAAATGTTGAAAAAATTGCAAAACATTATTATTAATGTTATTGAAAAATATAAAACTAATACTGCTTTTAGTCTTAGTGAAGTTAAGACTAAAATGAAAAATGATTTACAAGATTATATTAAAAAAGAAACTGGTAAGTTACCTATGATTTTAACAGTTGTTAATGAAATTTAAGGTTAATGATAATATCATTAACCTTAAATTATATAATTTTTTCATATTTAAACTAATTTTAAAATTTATATAATGTTTACTAAATTAGAACCAGTTTAGAAAAATACTAAAGACTATTGAAAATCAATTTAAAATAATTTATAGTGCATTTAGTAAAAAAACATGAAAATTATTGCTGGAAAATTTGAAAGTAATAAAAAAATTTCTTCAACTTGTATATTAGTTTCGGTTGAAGAAATTTTTTATTTTATTAATTAAAAATCCAATAACTGGAATGGCAACCCTTTTTAGGACTATTTTTTGGTAGACATTTGTTTTTGATAACTAATTGGAGTTAGGTAGTTTAGAGTACTGTGAATTCTTATGTTGTTATATCAATTGATGTAATCAAATAATTCTAATTTTAATTGGATTAATGATGTAAAATTTTTATCATTAATAAATTCAATTTTGAAAGTTTTAAAAGTTGCTTCAGCAACAGCATTGTCATAAGGACATCCTTTTTTGCTTAAAGATCGAGTTATGTTGAAAGCTAATAAAAGTTTATCAATAGTTTTATTATTGAATTCATTACCGCGATCAGTATGAAATATTTCAATATCTTTTAAACAGTGATTTGATTGCATAAATGCTTGATATACTAATGATGCATCTTTTTTAACTCCAACACTATGTCCAATAATTTCGCGGTTAAATAGGTCGATTAATAGGCAAATATAGTTTCATTTACCATTAACTTGAACATAAGTTAAATCACTAACAATAACTTCATTTTTAATTCTATTATTAAAGTTTCTATTAACAAGATTGGTTATTTGACTATCATTGACTTTATTATGATAATTTTTGAATGATAATTTAGTGTATTTTGATATTAAATTATGCTTATTCATAATTTCTTTAATTTTTCTGCGTGATAAATAAATTTCTTGGTTTGCTAGTATGACTTTTAATCTTCTAGTACCATAAACTTCTTTATTTTCTTTAAAAGCACTAATAACAGCTTGTTCATAAATATTATTTTGAATTTTATTTTTTTTCTTTAAATTAAAATAATATGTTGATTTAGAGAGTTTTAAAAAATGACACATTGTGCGAATTTTATATTTAGATTTATTATTTGCAATAATCTCTACTTTCTGCCTATTATTAGTGCTGCTTGCTTTAAAATATCAATTTCCATTCGTAACTGTTTTAATTCTTTATTTGCTTGAATTAATTGTTTTTCTAAATCTGAAAGATTATCTTTAGTTTTAAAACTACCTGAATTAGTAAATTGCTTAATTCAATTGTAAGTAGCTGCTCTTGTAACATTGTATTCTTTAACAAGGCAAGATACTGATTTGCCACTTTGATATAAAGCTACTATTTGTTTTTTAAATTCATCTGAATATGAGTTAATAGTGACCATAATTATAATTCCTTTCTTTTAACTAATTTGTTCACTTGTCTATGTAATTAGTGTCCAATAAAGTGTAACCCATCCAATATTATAGTTTTGGTGATTATACTAGTAAAGAAAATAATAAAAATTATAGTTGACAAATAATTAATTTTTATTATCAATTAGATACAAATGTTTTAAAAAGTAGTTTATGAATATCAAATAATAATGTTAATGCGGATACTGAAATTAATATTTATAATAATAGAATAATGTGGGGTATGGGTAGAGATTATATTTTTAAAAAATTAGAAGAATTACAGGAATAATATTATGTTTTTTAAAATTATAAAAATTATTTTAGGTTTAATAGGAGTAATTTTATCATCAGCAACAGCAGGTTTAATTATATTTATTATTATAAAAATTGTATTAAAAATTAATCAAATATTTTAAAAAAAGGTGGTGAATATTATGTTAAGTCTATTTAAAAGAAAAGAAAAAAGTAATATTAGTGATAATCAAAATGAAAAAGTAAAATTTTTAACTAATAAAAATAAAAGTACTCATGCTTCAATTTTAAATTATTTTGGTTTTAATGATTTTAACCATGAAACTTATTTCACTGATTTTGTAGCAGAAAATAATGCTAATTTATATAATGCTCCATTAGATATTAATAATGAAACTATTAAACAATATTTAATTCAACAAGAATTTTACAGAAAAAATTGAAATTCAATTTTTAAATTAAGTAAATTAGGAATTAGTGCTTATTTAATTTATATTGCTAATGATGACTTATATTTTCAAGTAGTAGATATACAACAAAGAGTTTATGATATTACTGGTAAATTAATTGAATGTACTATTTTTTATGATAGTTATGAACAAAATGCACAAATGGTAAGATTATTTGAAGTTTATACATTAAATAATGAACAAATAACTATTAATCGTGCAATTTATAGTATTAGTGATAATAAAAAACAATTTCCATTAGATTTTAAATCATTCATTAATAACCCTAATTTAGCACAAGAACAAACACTAAATATTAACTATATACCAATAGCAATTATGAGAAATAAAGCAAATGAGCTAGCAGATTGTAATAAAGTAATGGATAAAATTAAAGCATTAGATGTTATTTATGAACAAATTGTTTTAGATACTATTTTAAACTCACCTAAATTTATATTTAGTCAAACTTATGGCAATGTTCAATCTTTAATAGAAGACGCAGTAAGAACATTAGTTACTAAAAATTACATATTTAAAAGCGGTGGAGATAATAATGAACAAAACGAAAATATCAATATGACAAATAGTAATTTTAAAGGTAAAAATTTAACTGATATATATGATTGAAATGTTAATGAAATATTTAAACGTTGTGGTATTCATATACCAAGTCAAAAGAAATCAGCACAACAATCAGTTCCCGAAAGTACAGCAGTAAATATTTCAACTATTAATTATATTTAACAAAAATTATGACAATTTAATATTGATATTCTTAAATTTATTCAAATATTAGTAAGTGTAGATAAAGATTTATTAAATAGTAAAACATTTAATATTAATGATGATCAAGAAATTAATAATTTAACAGTTAAATTAAAATTATTTAATCCCGAAAATAACCAATTAATAGGAAAGAACAATGGAAAACAACAACAAACCACAAACGAAATTTCCACAGAAACAAACTAAACTTAATCAAGCAGAAGTAGAAAATGATTATTTAATTGATAACATTCCTTATGACTTTACTAATATGATGCGTGCTACTAGTGACCCAGATATTAATAGAGCATATGATGAATTTAAAAAAAGAACGATATATATTTATGAAATTGAACGTTTATTTAAAAATAATGAAAATAATAGTTTAAAATTTTCAGCAAATACTATTAAAATAGGTTTTATTGATATTGATAAAGTATTAAAAACTACTGCTGTTGAAACATCTGATTTTACTATGCAATTAAATCAAAGAGCAAGTACTAATATTAATGATAATACAATTGAATATAGTATGACTGATATTAAAAATTTAATATTTCAAGAAATAAATTTATTAAATCAATTTAAGTTATATGCAGTTAGTATAAATGAACCTTTAACTGAAAATAATATTGATAATTTATATATAATTAATAATTATTCACAACCTTATCAAAATCCAAAAACTAGAAGTACTAAAAGTATAACTATTATTAAAATTAAAGATTTTAAAACAAGAGATGGTTATCCAATCATTATTAAATTACAAAAACCATTAGATAAAGATACAAAAGTTACTGGTTTAAAAATTAAAGCCCCTAGAAGCATGATTTTTGGCAATATAAAGGTACTTGGTGAAGTGGAAATGTTTAGTAATCTGTGTAACTTACAAAAATAACTATGTTTAATTAATTCTAGTAAATATAATTAAATGACTAGAAAGAGTGAGTTACAGATGGCTAAAAAAGATAACTTTAATAATAATGATCCAATATCAAAAGCAGTAGATTTATTACTAGAAAATACTGAAGATTTAACAACAGTTTTTAAACCTAGCGGTTTATATAAAGAATTAACAAAAAGATTAGTTGAAAAAATGTTGAATTCTGAAATGCAAAATTGAGGCTTTTTAATAATCTGTGTATCTTTGTTTTACAAAGTTACTAATTTAGATTAATTCTGTCTTCAAATTTTATCATAAAATGAGCAATTGCTGTATTTCAATTTTGAATAGGCAATGTTCATTTTTTTGTTATATTTTCAATTGCCAAGTAAAATATTTTGAAAACTGCCATATCATTAGGAAAAACTTTTTTATTTCTGAGAGGCTTTTTAATAATCTGTGTATCTTTGTTTTACAAAGTTACTAATTTAGATTAATTCTGTCTTCAAATTTTATCATAAAATGAGCAATTGCTGTATTTCAATTTTGAATAGGCAATGTTCATTTTTTTGTTATATTTTCAATTGCCAAGTAAAATATTTTGAAAACTGCCATATCATTAGGAAAAACTTTTTTATTTCTGATGATTTTTCGTAATTGACTATTAACAGATTCAATAGCATTTGTAGTATAAATCACTCTTTTGATTTCTACTGGATAACTAATAAAAACCATTAAATTATCTCAATTTTTATATCAAGATTTAGTAATTTGAGGATATTGTTTATTTCATTTACTTTCAAACGATTCTAAAGCTTGCATTGCTTGTTCTTCACTACATGCACTATAAATTGGTTTTAAATCTGCAACTAGACCTTTTCGATGTTTGTATGAAACATATTTTAAACTATTTCTAATTTGATGAACAATGCATAATTGATGTTCTGTTTTAGGATAAACTGATTGTATTGCTTCTGACATGCCTGTTAAATTATCACTACAAGCAATAAGAATATCATTTAAGCCACGATTTTTCATTTCTGTGAAATTAGATAATCAAAACTTAGAACCTTCATTTTCACTAATTCATAATCCTAAAACATCTTTTTTGCCTTCTAAATCAACTCCTAATGCTATATAAACTGATTTGTTAATAATCCGTTTATCTTGTCGTACTTTAACTACTATACAATCAAAATAAACAATAGGATAAATACTTTCTAATGGTCGATTTTGTCATGCTTTAACATCATCAATAACATCATCAGTAATTTGACTAATAAAACTTTCACTAATATCAGCACCATGATATAACTCTTGCAACTGCATTCTAATGTCAGATAATGTCATTCCTTTTGCATACAAGGAAAGAACTTGTTGATCAAAACCATCAAATCTTCTTTGCCTTTTAGGAACTATTACAGGAGTAAAATTACTATTGCGATCTCTTGGTACATCAATTTCAATTTTACCTTGTTGAGTTATTAATTTTTTTGAACTTGTACCATTACGAGCATTTTCAGTAGTACTATGTTGATTTTTTTCATATCCTAAATAATTTTGCATTTCAGAATTCAACATTTTTTCAACTAATCTTTTTGTTAATTCTTTATATAAACCGCCAGATTTAAAAACTGTTGTTAAATCTTCAGTATTTTCTAGTAATAAATCTACTGCTTTTGATATTGGATCATTATTATTAAAGTTATCTTTTTTAGCCATCTGTAACTCACTCTTTCTAGTCATTTAATTATATTTACTAGAATTAATTAAACATAGTTATTTTTGTAAGTTACACAGATTACTAAACATTTCCTTAAATTTTGAATAGGCAATGTTCATTTTTTTGTTATATTTTCAATTGCCAAGTAAAATATTTTGAAAACTGCCATATCATTAGGAAAAACTTTTTTATTTCTGATGATTTTTCGTAATTGACTATTAACAGATTCAATAGCATTTGTAGTATAAATCACTCTTTTGATTTCTACTGGATAACTAATAAAAACCATTAAATTATCTCAATTTTTATATCAAGATTTAGTAATTTGAGGATATTGTTTATTTCATTTACTTTCAAACGATTCTAAAGCTTGCATTGCTTGTTCTTCACTACATGCACTATAAATTGGTTTTAAATCTGCAACTAGACCTTTTCGATGTTTGTATGAAACATATTTTAAACTATTTCTAATTTGATGAACAATGCATAATTGATGTTCTGTTTTAGAATAAACTGATTGTATTGCTTCTGACATGCCTGTTAAATTATCACTACAAGCAATAAGAATATCATTTAAGCCACGATTTTTCATTTCTGTGAAATTAGATAATCAAAACTTAGAACCTTCATTTTCACTAATTCATAATCCTAAAACATCTTTTTTGCCTTCTAAATCAACTCCTAATGCTATATAAACTGATTTGTTAATAATCCGTTTATCTTGTCGTACTTTAACTACTATACAATCAAAATAAACAATAGGATAAATACTTTCTAATGGTCGATTTTGTCATGCTTTAACATCATCAATAACATCATCAGTAATTTGACTAATAACACTTTCACTAATATCAGCACCATGATATAACTCTTGCAACTGCATTCTAATGTCAGATAATGTCATTCCTTTTGCATACAAGGAAAGAACTTGTTGATCAAAACCATCAAATCTTCTTTGCCTTTTAGGAACTATTACAGGAGTAAAATTACTATTGCGATCTCTTGGTACATCAATTTCAATTTTACCTTGTTGAGTTATTAATTTTTTTGAACTTGTACAATTACGAGCATTTTCAGTAGTACTATGTTGATTTTTTTCATATCCTAAATAATTTTGCATTTCAGAATTCAACATTTTTTCAACTAATCTTTTTGTTAATTCTTTATATAAACCGCCAGGTTTAAAAACTGTTGTTAAATCTTCAGTATTTTCTAGTAATAAATCTACTGCTTTTGATATTGGATCATTATTATTAAAGTTATCTTTTTTAGCCATCTGTAACTCACTCTTTCTAGTCATTTAATTATATTTACTAGAATTAATTAAACATAGTTATTTTTGTAAGTTACACAGATTACTAAACATTTCCACAAGTAATCAAAATACTTATTGTAATATTTTATAGTTTACTATTAAAAAATAACAAAAAGAGTGAAGTTTCACTATTTTTTTATATTTAAAGTAAATAAACTACAATTTATTAAAACTATTAAATTATTAATAAATTTATTTATATTTTTTCAATATCTTTAAAACTATTTATTAAAATTTGTTCTCAATCAATTATTTGCTTTAAATCATTTTCTAAAAGTTCACATTCTTTAATCTTTGGTTGTGTAACAGGGTTTTTGGGAACAAATAATGAACAACAATCAGCGAATGGTAAAATTGATGTTTCATAAGTACCAATTTTTTTAGCAAGATTAATAATATCAACTTTATCTTCGGCAATTAAACTACGCAAAATTGGTAAATTGCTAACAATATTAATAGCATTAATACTTGCTAATGTTTGTGAAGCAACCTGACCAATTGCTTCACCAGTTGCTAATGCTTGAATTTTATATTTTTCTGCAAATAAACTAGCAATTCTAATAAACATTCTACGCATTAAAGTAATACGATAACTTTCTTTCTTAATATGACTTAATTCATTTTGCAAGTTAGTAAAATTGCAAATATATAAATTTTTACTACCAGCATTATAAGGTGCTAAAATTTGAACTAAAGTTTCTACTTTTTTTAATGCTGTTGGTAAAGTAAAAGGTGGAGTAGCAAAATGTAAATATTGAACTTGTAATCCTCGTTTCATTAATTTATATGCTGCTACAGGGGAATCAATACCACCGCTCAATAATAATAACACTTTCCCTGAACTACCTACTGGAAATCCACCAGCACCAATAATTTTATTTGCAAATAAATAAATATCATCGTTATTAACTTTGATATTTATTTTTAAATCAGGATTAGTAACATTAACTTTTAAATCTGTTTTCTTTAAAATTATAGAAGCTATAATTTTAACTATTTGTTCTGAATTTAATGAAAAACTCTTATCACTACGACTAACAAAAAGTTTAAATGTTTTAAAATTTGTTAGATCTTGACTTAAAATTAATGATATTACTTTTTCTGATAATATTTCCATATTTTTAGCAATTCTAAAAGCAGGTGATAATGAACTAATACCAAATATTTTCACCAAAATATTAATAACATCATTCATTACATCAAGAGATAAATTGGTTAGTTCCATCCGATCATGAAAATGAATAATATTTATTTGTTTATAATCACTAAGAGCATACTTAATATTTATTTTTAATTGTTTAATAAAATCAATCCGATTTTTACTTTTAGTTGTTAATTCACCATAACGAATAATAATAATTGGTACCATTTAATTTTCCTCTTTTTTAAAATTTATTCCATTAATTCCAATAATAATGTTAATGCTTTTTGATTATGATTATTAGTGATATTATTTTCAATTTCATTAAATTTACTATTAAGTTGCTGATTAATTGAACGATGACGATTAGCATAAACAAGAGTTAAATGTGATAATTTATGAATAGTAATTTCCATTTTTAATTCAGTATAAAGATGAAAAATTTTATTTTGTAAATCATTAAATTTACTAAAAGAAGAATTATCATAATTTCCATTTTTAAAATTTAAAATAGTATCATTTATTAAATATTGTAAATCACTAAACTTTTCTTTATAAATTTCATTTAAATAATAAAAATTAATATTATTTAAAATATTATCAATTTGTAACATCATTGAATTGATTTTATCAACATAAGTTTTAAATTTAATTTTTGCTTTATTTTGTTCATTCAACAATTTATTATACTCTTTTAAACTATTAAAAACAACAATACTATTTTCAAATAACGCCGCTAATAACATCACTAATGTTTCATAACTAGTATTTTTTATTGATTTTTGATGTTCTATGATTAATAAATTATCAAAATGATTAACAGTAGCAAGTTGTTTATTAATAATAGTTTCTAAGTTAGTTATTTTGCTATTTTCTATCATTTTAGAATTAATTTTATTTGAAAGAGCAATTTCATTTTTAATAGTTTCAAATATTTCATTAAAATTAAAACTCATAACTAAAAATTTTTCATAATTTTGTTTAAAAATATTATAAAATATTTGTTCTTTATCAATTTTATTACTAAAAATGGCAATTAATTTTAATATTTCTTGAGTGTTAACCTTAACTTTTTTGTATTGTAAATTATTAATTTGTTTATTAATAAAACTTAACTTTTCATCAACGTTTGCTACTAATTGTTCGTATTGTAAAAGTAAAGTATTATTTATTTTTATCATTTGATATTTATTTTTTAAGGCAGCCATTTTCTGTTTAATTTCATATGTTATAATATAACGAAGTGTTGGTAAATTATCTAAAATTTCTGCCAATGTTACAACAGCAATCGCAATCTCACTTAAAATAGTAATAATTTGACTAACATTAATAGCATTAATATTTGTTTCTAATTCTTTAAACATATCATTAATTATCTTAATAACTTCATCTAATTGTTCTCGATTAAGATCGTTTTGTAAATTAATCTTGATCATTTGATCTTGTAAATAATTAAAATTTTGTTTAAAAAATAATTGATATTCTCGTAATAATTGATCAATACTAATAAAATAATCTATTTCAATTGTTAATAACTGCAACTGATTTTTTAAATTATTACTCTTATTATGCATTCTATACATTAATTTATATCTTTTTCATAATTCTTTATTATTTTGTAATTTTAAAATTTGAATATAATTTTTAAAAACCTTATTTAAATCTTTTTTTAAAAAAAGATTATAACGACTAATTCAAATTCCTAAAATAGAACTATATTGTTCATTTGCTTGTACCATTTGATTAATACGATTTAATCTTTCTTTAATATTAATATTTTGAATATATTGCAAATTTTTATAAACCATAAATTGTTTATTTTTATACGAACTAAAAATTACTAATAAACTTGTTAAAACGATAATAGTAAAAATTAATAAACTAATAATAGTTATTATAATAATTTGTGCACTAGTTAATTTATAAATTTTTATTAACATTAACATAGTTTTTTTCTCCTTTCCTTATATTTTAAATATATTAAAAGATATTAATCTTTTATTTTATTATTACTTCTAAAATATTTAATAATATCAACTAAACCTAAAAATAACATTTGTGGTTCATAAATATAAGAAAAATCAAAATAAGATTTTAAAATTGGTACACTACCTCCTGTTAAAATTACAGGTAAACTAATATTTGTTTCATTTTGAATCCTAACAACTATACTATTAATCATTGCACTAAAACCATAACCATAACCAATTGATAAAGCATGATTAGTATTTTTACCTAACATTGATTGATAATGTTGCATTTCAAAATCGACAAGTAAAGCAGCATTATCAATCAATGCATCTTTACTTGTACTAAATCCAGGTCCAATAATAACGCCAACCAAAACATCATTAACAACAATACTATAGGTAGTAGCAGTTCCCAAACTAACAACTATCGCATTGTGATACTTAGTATAAGCAGCATATGATAATGCTATCAAATCACTACCTAATTGGCGATTTTCTAAATTAAGTTTTAAAGGTAAAGAACTTAGCAAATTAAAATCAACAATTAACGGTTTTAAATTATATGTAAAAACAATTAATTTTTCTATTATTATTAAAAAAATTGGAACAACACAACTAATAACAGCTTCTTCAAAATGTAATTTTTTATTTAATTTAAATGCTTTTTTCAATTGATCAATTGCAGTTTTACTTTTGGTTTCTATTACTGCTCATTGTTCAATAATTTCACTATCATAAATCATAGCAATCTTAATTAATGTATTACCAATATCTACTAATAACAAACTTTTCATTATTATACTTGTTGAACCATTTCTTTAGTTGAAGCTAATTCATCATATAGTGTACGAACAAGATTATTTAAGTTTTCAACTTGTAAAAACTTACCACTACGAGCTATTGAAACAGAACCATTAGTTTCACTGACAATAACTGATACTGCATCGGTTTGCTCTGATATTCCAATAGCAGCACGATGACGTGAACCAAATTGACTAGATATTTTTTTATTAGTTAGTGGAAAATAAGTAGAGGCACATTCAATACGACCTAAACGAATAATAACTGCACCATCATGCAATGGTGAACCTTTAATAAAAATAGACTGTAATAGTTGTGAAGTAACTTCACCATCAATTTTTACTCCCAAATCAGTATATTCATTTAATGAAACATTCCTTTCAATAGTAATTAGTGCTCCAATTTTTTCTTCTGCTAATTTAATCACTGCTTCTGCTAAAACACTTGCTAACATTCTCTTTTCTGAAGTTGCTAGTAGTTTCATATGAGATTTATTTCTTGTTGTTCATCAAACTTTTTTACCACGAATAAAAGTATTCATAACTATTAAAATAAGAATTGTCATTAATAAAGAAATGGTTATTCCAAATAAAACCGCTATTTCAGCAATAACTGTTCCAATATCTGCTGAAATTACAGTCGAAATAATATTTAACGGTAATACACTCATATTAAATACCACCATTCCTTTATTTTTTGATTCCACTACTTTAATTATAAAGTAAAAAAATTATTTTTGATATTATTAGTATAACAACTTATCATAACAAAATACTCCTTTTAAATTTATTTTTAATTTAAAGGAGTATTAATATTACTAATAATTTTAGATTTTACCTTATATAAGTTTATAAAATTATTATTTGTTAATTATCTTTATTTACTATAAATTTGGTACAGTGTTATGAACATTATTTTTATTTACTACCGATAATGTTGGTAAATTCTCATTTACTTCTGCTTTTATTAAAAAATCATTATCACTATCTTTACTATTTTCTCTTGAAGATAATTTTTGTTTTAATTGTATTATCATTTTTAATGCATTTGATAGTTTTGCTAATTCCTTTAAAGATAAAAATACTTCTTACAATATTTTTTAAGAAATGAAATTTATTAATCTTTATCAATAAAAATACTATACATTCATTGTCTTTAATCATTTCTTTTCTATATTTTTTTATTTAGTTTTTATCTAATATTTTTTAAATTCTCTTTTCACAACGTAAAAATACTTTACGTTATAATCTACTTTTTAATTATAAATAGTACTTTTAGCAAATTATTTTGTTATATTCTTTGATTTAACTTTATTATTTTTATTTAAATTTATGACTAACACAATTATGCCTGTTTTGTTTTTAAAAATGAATACACACTTAAAGATTATTCTAAACCTACCTTAATTGTTAACCTTTATTATAAATTAATAATATTAGTATATTAAAGTATTCTATAATTAAAATTAACAAATATAATAATTGTAATCTCTTTTCATAAAACTATAAACCAAACGAAACACGATCATAGCAAGATTTGTTTTTTTATTTTGTCGTATCATTTAAATAATATGTATGATATTTTCGTTTTAATTGTTTTAAATTAATTAAATTAAATAAAGTTGAAATACTAAAAATAATCAAAATAATTAATAATGCAGTTATTAATAATCATATAGCCCCTGGAATACCATAAAAAGATTTGTGAATGTTTAAAAAGAAATATTGATAAGCTCAAACCTTTCCTGCTTGTCAACGAAATTCACCACGAATTAACATTATAACTGCTCAAATAACTGGATAAATATAGTACATTCACATACGCTTTTTTCAAAATTCTTTAGTTGTGAAAACACTACCTTGTTCTCTTGGCATAATAAAAAAGTAAATAATCATTATAATTGGAACTACCATATGTTGGACAATATTAGTAAATCATGCATAAAAGGTTTGTAGTTGATTTACTAAAGTTGGTAATAACATAACATTAAAAACAATACCTGTAATAGTAATAAAAGTTGTTACTGCTAAAGTCATATATTGGCCAAATCATTTACTATTAATTCTACCTTCTTGTTCTCAAAAAATAGCAGATGATATTAATCAAATAATAACAAAAACATTAGTTTGAATTGTAAAAAAAGAAAAATAATTTAAAATAAAATCTCCTTTATCTTCAGTAAATCACATTCAATTTCTAGCATCTTTTTTTTGTTGATCAGTTACAGTAATTCCATTAATTAAAGGTGATAATAATCCATATAATAAAACTGCTAGAAAAAATAAACCAAAACCTAATTTAAAATAAAATTTTCAATCCTTAATACAATCATATCAACTTAAATCCATAATATACTTCCCCCTTTGTTTAATTGTAACACTTATTAGTTTTTAATAATTTTTAATACCAAAACTTATTTCAACACTTTTTTTCTTTTAGCACTACTTATAATTTTTACTTTTTATTAATCCAAAAATACAAATTTTGGCTGATTCTGGTTACCAAAATTACAAAAAAATCATAAAAAACATTTTTAACATTTAAAAAGTTTACAAAAAATCTATTGCTTTAAAATTAAAGAAATAGGATTTAAAATAAACTTGATATTAAGTTTATAAAATTATTGTAATATAGTTTTCTATACCATTATATTTTTATACAAATTAACATCGTTAAATGTTTTTAATATTTAATTCTAAACTATCAAATCAAAAACTAATTAATATTATTTTTAATAATATCTGTTATTTCTTTAACAGCAATATCTAAGTCATCGTTAATAACAATATAATCATATTCATGTTGAACTTTAAATTCTTCTTTTGCTTTATTTAACCTTTTCTCAATAATTGCTTCTGACTCACTAGCACGCATACGAATTCTTTGTTCTAATTCTTGATAAGAAGGAGGCATAATAAAAATACTCATAATATCATTGCGATGTTCATAATTTTTTAAAACTTGACTAGCACCATCAACCTCAATTTCTAAAATAACATTATAACCTTGATTTTGCAAATTTAAAACATAACTCTTACTAGTACCATAGTAATTACCAATAAAATTTGTATATTCTAAAAAATCATTACCTTTAACATGATTTAAAAAAGTTGATACATCAACAAAAAAATAATTAATGCCATCTTGTTCTTTATTACGTGGTTTTCTTGTTGTCATCGAAACTGAATATGCTAAATTTAATGATTTATCAGCAAATAATTTAGCAATAATTGCACCCTTACCAACACCACTTGGTCCAGAAAGAATAATTAATTTTCCTTTTTTTTGTGCCATTTAGATTCTACTTTCTACTTTTCATAAAATTGAATTATTTTAATATATATTTTACCGTATTTTTTATTAGATACTACTTTAAAATGGAAATTTAATTGTAAATTTTCAAGTGGTACATTTGTTTCTAAAACAATTAAAGCATTATTAGCAAGTAAATTATTTTTATAAAAGAAATCAATAATTCACTGTTGACAAGTAATATTTACAAACGGTGGATCAATAAAAACAATATCACACTGTTGTACTAGTGTTTTACTAAAAATTTGATAATCCAAATTACTTAATTTAACTTGTTCTTGTAAATTACAAGCAAAACAATTTTGATTAATAATATTACAAGCAGCTTTGTTAATATCATTTGCAAAAGCAAATTTTGCCCCTCGTGATAAACTTTCAAGAATTAAATTACCACTTCCAGCAAATAAATCAACAACAATTTTATCTTCAAAACTACAATAATTTAACATAATATTAAAAATATTTTCTTTAATTCGATTTAATGTTGGCCGTGTTGATAAACCATCTAAAGTAATTATTTTTTTTCCTTTTAATTTTCCAGCAATAATTTTCATGTTTTCTCCAAAATTTAGTTTATAATAACTTTATCATTAAATTTGATAAAAGCAAATTAATTTAATTTATTATTTATTACAAACTGATGAAAGGATCTGCAATGTTAAACAAATTACAAAACGAAGTACCATCAGCATCTTGAATTACTGAAGATACAAAAGCTAGTTTATTAAAACCTTGTGCTGATGTTATTTTACCCTTAACACCTAAAGATGAAAATATTATGAAACGTATGATTGATTGAGTAAAAGCATCACAAGATAAAGAATTTAATGCTAACAACATTTTAACCGAAGCTATTGGTATTGCTGCACCACAAATTGGAGAAAATATAAAAATGTATTATATTTTATTACCAATTCCTGATAAAAATGAAAAGATTATTTACTATGAACATGCATTAATAAATCCAAAAATCATTGGTAAAAGCGAACAAATAGCTTATTTAAAAAAAGGTGAAGGTTGTTTAAGTGTAACTAATCACCCTCATGAAGGTTTAGTTCCACGTAGTTATAAAATCAACGTTACAGGTTATGACTATTTAAAAAAGAAAAAAGTAACTTTAACTGTTAGAGGTTATGAAGCAATTGTTTTTCAACATGAGCAAGACCATTTAGAAGGAAAACTCTTTTATCATCACATTAATAAGTATAATCCTTGACTTAATGATGATAAATGGATTATGATATAAGGTAGAATGATAAACTTAAGTTTTTAAATTGTTTTATTATAGTTAAATATAATATACCAAATAAGTAATAAGTAAAAACATGATTAAATTCATTACATTTTTTTATGTTATGTTTTATGTTATTTTCTTATAATTTTAAAATGAATGAAGGAGAAAAAATATGAGTGATACATCGACAAAAAATACTATACCAGTTAAAAAGTTCGTCACGAAAATCTTTGCGCTTGGTGGGCTAGAAGAAGTTGGAAAAAATACTTATGTAATTGAACAAGATAATGAAATTATTATTATTGATGCTGGAGTAAAATTTGCTGATGCTTCTATGCCAGGAATTGAAGCAGTAATTCCTGATTATATCTACCTAAAAGAAAATAAACATAAAATTAAAGGAATATTTATTACTCATGGTCATGAAGATCATATTGGTGGTATACCATACTTATTGAAAGAAATTAGTGATATTCCGGCTATCTACGCTCCTAATTTAGCAGCAGCTTTAATTCGTCATAAAATTAAAGACAAAGGGATAAAATCAAAAATAAAAATAAATATTGTTGATGGTAATAGTAAAATTAAAACTAACAGATTTATTATTAGTTTCTTTGCTGTTAATCATTCAATTCCTGATGCATATGGAATTTGTGTAGAAAATTCAAATGGAACTGTTGTAACAACAGGTGATTATAAATTCGATTGAACACCTTTAGGTCATAAAGCAGATATTGATAAAATGGCACAAATGGGTCAAAAAGGAGTAACATTATTTTTAGCAGATTCAACCAATGCTGAAGTACCCGGTTATACAATGACAGAAATGCTTGTTGTTAAAAGAATTAGTGAAATATTTGCTAAAGCGAAGGGCAGAATTTTAATTTCTACTTTTGCTTCTAATGTACACCGTTTACAACAAATTATTGAAGTTGCAACAAAACATAATAGAAAAGTTATTGTTGTTGGAAGAAGTTTAGAAAGAATAGTTAATGTTATTCGTCAAATGGGACATTTAAAAGTTCGCGATAGTTCATTTATTAAAGCAGAAGAAGCTAAAAAATATGATAATAATCAAATTGTTATTATTTGTACGGGTTCCCAAGGTGAACCAATGGCAGCATTATCAAGAATTGCTAATCGCGAACATCGTCAAATAAAAATTATACCCGGTGATACAGTAATATTCTCTTCATCGGCAATTCCTGGTAACCGTGCTGACGTTGAAAGAGTAGTTAATAAACTAACACGACTTAGTGCGATTGTTGAAGAAAATTCACCATTAAATTGATTACATACTTCTGGTCATGCTTCACAAGAAGAACAAAAACTAATGTTAAATTTAATTAAACCATCATACTTTATGCCAATGCATGGTGATTATAGAATGTTAAAAGTTCATAAAGAAACAGCTGTATCAATTGGAATCCCTGAAGAAAATATATTTATTTGTGCTAACGGTGATCCAATTATTATGGATAATGGTAAATGTTCTTTAAGTGATAAACGCATTGCTGCTGATCCTATTTATGTTGATGGTGGTAAAGATATGTCAGGAGTAACAACTGCTGCAGTAATCCGTGATAGACAAATTCTTTCTAAAGATGGTTTAATTGCAATTGTTGTTTCTATTGATTCACAAAATAATAAATTATTAGCACCACCAACGTTTATTTCTCGCGGTTCTTTCTATGTTCGCGATGCAGCACCTTTAGTATCTGAAGCAATATCATTATTAACAAAATCTATTAATGAAGTATTAAAAAGCGAAAGACCTACTTTTGCCACAATAAAAAATGCTATCAAATCAACATTAGCACCTTATATATTTAAAAAGAAAAGAAGAAACCCTTTAATTATTCCTGTTATATTAAATAAAAAATAGTTTTAAAAACTATTTTTTATTTTTTTGATATATTTTATTAAAATAATTAGCATTGAGTATGATGTTATTATTAAGGGTTAACTATTAATTCTTCTCCTACAAAAATCATAACTTCACCGATTTTAAATCTAACTGTAATTTTATCAGTGGCTATAAAATTACCTGTTGATTTATCATTTTTTGTTACTAATAATTTTAGTGAACCTTTATTTAATAATTTTTGGATTCCAAAGATTGTTTTAACATTATCTTTAGAATTATCTAACATTGAAGTCAAATCACTCTTAATTTGAAATTTACTTACTGATTGGCCTACTTTAAATTCACTTTGAAAATTACTATTAAAATCTGTTTTTTAATTGGAAAAATATCATGATTAATTACTCCATTTGGACTTGTTTTTGTAACTACTTTATATTTATCAGTTTTTGTAACACCATTTGTAAACATTATATTATATGAACCTTTTACAATATAAAAATCATTTTTCTGTGTTACTGGATTTAAATCAACATTAATATTTGAAATAATAGTAGTTACATTATTTAATTCTGTTTCATTAAAAATAGCATCTTCTAATTTTGTGCCACTATCAATTTTAATATTTAAAACATTTTTTAAAAATTGAAAACTTTCTTCATCTTTAGCTTTTTTATCATTTTTAATCAAATTTATTACCTTAATATTAGTTGTATTGATTTTTCAAGTTACTTGTGATTTATCATTTTCATCAATATTAATAGTAGGCATTAATAATCCTTCACCAGTAGCATTAGTCAATTTTAAACCTTGTGAAACTTTTGCATTTAATAAATTTTCTTCCAAATCTTGATTATCACATGCAATAACTGAGATTGTGCTAACTGTAGTTAAAGCAACTGCCGACATTAATCTTAATACCGATTTTATAATATTCATATTTTTCTCCTCAATCTTTAAATCTTTTTTACTATACCTATTATATATAATTTTTGTTATATTACATTAATTATTATTTTATTATGATTTGAGTGTTTACTTAAAATTTAATCTGTATAATTAAATGAAAATTACCTTTATATTTGTAAAGTTTGTTTATTATTAATTGTTAAAAAAGTATTATCATCTTCAATTAAATTTATGTTATTTTTAAAATAATCAAAAGCATCAATAGCAACTTCATCTACATCATAATAATAATTTATAATGTTAAATCTATTTTTATTAGCATTTTTATCTTTTTTATTTAAAGGTTTAATAAAACAAGATTCTTTTCTTGATAATAAATCAATATTTTTTTCTAAAAATATTTTATCTTCTTCATTTATTTGAACTTTTGATTTAATTGCTAAAGCATTTTCTTTTTTTAGTAACATACAAGCATGATTTCATGCCGAATTCCCCGAACTATCTTTATAATCAATATCAACCGGTCATTTTGTTACTAAATAAGTTACTAATTTTTGTCAATCATTTAATACTGCTATATGCAATAATGAATAATTTTCCTCTTCAAATTTTAGACTATTAATAAATTCTTTTTTAAAAAAAAGATTTAGTTGTCCATCAATATTTTTGGTTTTTTTATTAATATAATCTTCATAATTTTGCAATATTTTAATAAATTTTCTTTCTATTTTTTTTGAATAAATTCTTTCTTTATTTTTAATAAAAATAATATTCATTTTATTTATCATTTTTTTAACATTTAATAAATTTTCTCTTTTTAAACTATTTACTTCAATAATTATCTTTTTTATCTGTCAATGATTATATTTGGTTGCAAATAATAAAGCAGTATTGCCATTTACATCTACATCATCAATATTAGCATTATGTGCTAATAAAGTTTTAACTATATCCAAATGTCCATTTTTAGCAGCTCACATTAAAGCATTGCAACCTTTTTCGTTTATAAAATTAACATTTGCACTATTTATTAATAAAGTTTTAACTATATCCAAATGTCCATTTTTAGCAGCAACAATTAAAGCGGTTTCTTCAATTATATTTTCATGATTAACATTAGCGCCATTTTTGATTAAAGTATTAACTACATCTAAATGACCTCTACCAGCTGCAGCAATTAAAGCACTCAAACCATCAATAGTTACATGATTAACATTAGCGCCATTTTTGATTAAAGTATTAACTACATCTAAATGACCTCTACCAGCTGCAGCAATTAAAGCAGTATAACCACAAATTTTTGTTATAGAATAAACATTTGCACCTTTATTTAATAACAAATTAACTACTTCTAAATGACCATTCATCGCAGCCCACATTAAAGGCGTATCACCATTTTCATTTATACAATTAACATTAGCTCCCAATTCTAATAAAGTTCTGACTATTTCTAAATGACCATTCATCGCAGCCCACATTAAAGGCGTATAACCAAACATATTTTTTCTATTAACATTAGGATAATTTGTTAATAAGGCATTAGCTATTTCTAAATAATTAGATTTAATTGCTAATATTAAAGCAGTATTACCATTTATAGAGACATGATTAATATTAGCACCATTTGCTAGTAAATCATTAACTATTTCTGTATATCCATTTTTAGCAGCCACTAACAAAGCAGTTTCGCCATATCGATTTTCATGATTAACATTAACATTAAGTGTTAATAAAGTTTTAACTATTTCCAAATTTCCATTTTCAGTACTTAAAATTAAAGCAGTATTACCAAATTGATCCTCACAACTAACATTAGCATTATGTTCTAATAACAGATTAACTATTTTTGTATATTTTTTTTTAGCAGCTAAGATTAAAGCAGTATTACCATTTACAGATATGTAATTAATATTAGCATTATGTTCTAATAAAACATTAACTATTTCTAGATAACCTTTTTCAGCGGCCCACATTAAAGGCGTATAACCAGTTCTATCAATATAATCAATATTAATATCATATTTTAATATTTTATTAACTACATCTAACTTTTTATTTTTAATAGCATCTATCATTTTTGCTTCTTTGTTATTAATATTTATATTTATTCCAAATATTTCTCTAACTCACTCAAACATATTCTTTTCCTTTCATTGTTTTTTTAAAAACAATGTATTTAAAATATTATTTTTTAAAATTTACCTTCATTATATATTTTTTTCTCCATTTTACAATGTTTAATACCAGCGTCCAAAAATATTTCAGAACAAACTTTATAACCCAAATTTTTATAAAAATTTAGTGCTTGAATTTGGGCATAAAGAGATATAACTTTAAATTGATTTTTAATTGCAACTTTTTCCATAAATTCCGGAAATGTTTAGTAATCTGTGTAACTTACAAAAATAACTATGTTTAATTAATTCTAGTAAATATAATTAAATGACTAGAAAGAGTGAGTTACAGATGGCTAAAAAAGATAACTTTAATAATAATGATCCAATATCAAAAGCAGTAGATTTATTACTAGAAAATACTGAAGATTTAACAACAGTTTTTAAACCTAGCGGTTTATATAAAGAATTAACAAAAAGATTAGTTGAAAAAATGTTGAATTCTGAAATGCAAAATTATTTAGGATATGAAAAAAATCAACATAGTACTACTGAAAATGCTCGTAATGGTACAAGTTCAAAAAAATTAATAACTCAACAAGGTAAAATTGAAATTGATGTACCAAGAGATCGCAATAGTAATTTTACTCCTGTAATAGTTCCTAAAAGGCAAAGAAGATTTGATGGTTTTGATCAACAAGTTCTTTCCTTGTATGCAAAAGGAATGACATTATCTGACATTAGAATGCAGTTGCAAGAGTTATATCATGGTGCTGATATTAGTGAAAGTGTTATTAGTCAAATTACTGATGATGTTATTGATGATGTTAAAGCATGACAAAATCGACCATTAGAAAGTATTTATCCTATTGTTTATTTTGATTGTATAGTAGTTAAAGTACGACAAGATAAACGGATTATTAACAAATCAGTTTATATAGCATTAGGAGTTGATTTAGAAGGCAAAAAAGATGTTTTAGGATTATGAATTAGTGAAAATGAAGGTTCTAAGTTTTGATTATCTAATTTCACAGAAATGAAAAATCGTGGCTTAAATGATATTCTTATTGCTTGTAGTGATAATTTAACAGGCATGTCAGAAGCAATACAATCAGTTTATCCTAAAACAGAACATCAATTATGCATTGTTCATCAAATTAGAAATAGTTTAAAATATGTTTCATACAAACATCGAAAAGGTCTAGTTGCAGATTTAAAACCAATTTATAGTGCATGTAGTGAAGAACAAGCAATGCAAGCTTTAGAATCGTTTGAAAGTAAATGAAATAAACAATATCCTCAAATTACTAAATCTTGATATAAAAATTGAGATAATTTAATGGTTTTTATTAGTTATCCAGTAGAAATCAAAAGAGTGATTTATACTACAAATGCTATTGAATCTGTTAATAGTCAATTACGAAAAATCATCAGAAATAAAAAAGTTTTTCCTAATGATATGGCAGTTTTCAAAATATTTTACTTGGCAATTGAAAATATAACAAAAAAATGAACATTGCCTATTCAAAATTGAAATACAGCAATTGCTCATTTTATGATAAAATTTGAAGACAGAATTAATCTAAATTAGTAACTTTGTAAAACAAAGATACACAGATTATTAAAAAGCCTCTCAAGACCATTAAAATTAGTAATTATTTCTTGCGCTAAAAATAATACATTTTTTTCTTTAGTTCCTGTTCGCAAAATAATTGCTAATAATTCATTATCACTAAGAGCGTCAAAGCCATATTTAATGGCTTTTTCTCTTGGTTTTTTTGTATTATTAAGTTCTTTAAAATTCATAAAAAGGCGGTATTAAATGTGTTAATTTTTCTTGAAATTTATTAAATTCATCTTTAATTTTTGCTAAATCTTTACTATCATCTTTAGAACTGTCTCATTTACTTTCAATACCACCTGGTAACTTAATACTTCCTGAAACACTATTTCATAAATTTTTAATAACAGGAATTGCTATCCCCGCTAACACGGCACCCATTAAAAATTGAGCAAAACGACCACTAACTGCCTGACACTCTTGATCAGTCATTGGTTCTAAATCTTCTAAAATCATATTTATCAACCCCCTAAAACTTATTTTTATTTAAAAAATAGTTTTTTCCTTTTTAAATTTTATAAGTTTAAAAAAAAGTAATAGGATTTTCTAAATTATATTTAAAAACTTTAACTTTTGTTGATAATTTTTCAATAAGTAATTGAAAAAGAAAATCAACAAATTTTTGTTCCATATAATGACCAACCAAAATAACATTAATTTTTCTATCTTTAGCTTCCATAATATAGTTTCATTTCATTTCTCCAGTAATTAATAAATCAATATTGTTAGATAAATTACTAATAATATCACCACCAGCACCAGCAGATAAAGCAACAGTCACTATATTGTTATCACTCAATTTATTATTAACCAATTGTATATTTGCAACATTAAAATATTTTTTTAAGTTATTAATCAATTCTTTTAATGGCATTTGTCTATCAAATTTACCAACTATTGCCAACTTTTCTTCATTAATAAAATGAATATTTTTAATTTTTAATTCTTTAGCCATCAACATATTCATACCTACTAATGATATATCAAAATTAGTATGTAATGAATATACATTAATATCTGCTATTAGTATTTTACTATATAATTCTTTTTTTCAATTTGAAATATTAGATTGATTAATATCTTTAGCAAAAACTAATGGATGATGAGAAATTATTAAATCAATATTATTATTAATGGCCTCAGTTAAAACTTCATTAGTAACATCTAAACAAACTAAAATTTTATTAATATTGGTTTTTGTTTTTGATTTAATTTGTATTCCTGAAAAATCTCATTCACAAACATCTTTTAAAGGAAAATATGTTTCTAAAACATTAATTATATTATTGATAGTTAACATGTTAACTATTATCCTTTATAAAATTCTTTAATATGTTTATATTTAGACGGATGTTTTAATTTTCTAATTGCCTTTGCTTCTATTTGTCTAATTCTTTCTCTTGTAACAATAAATTCTTTACCAACTTCTTCTAGAGTTTTTGGAGAATCGTACTTAGTAATATGACGATGAACAACCTTATCACTTAACAATTCTGTTTTATCTAAACTAGTATCATAGTGTAACTGTAAATTATTAACTACTGTTTTTAATTCAGTAATTTCTTTTTCATCTTCACAAAGTTCTAATAATCTTCTTAATTTTGTTGGTAAAATTCCAAAACGCATTCTAATAACTTTTTCTTCTCGTTTTGTTAATACTTCAGCAAAAACACGATCCAATTGTTCTCTTAATCAATGTCTTTCAGCATATTCATCGGGAGATAGCATATTTTTATCTTTAATAAAATCACCGAAATGTGTATCATCTTCTTCACCAATTGGTTTTTCTAAAGATACTGGTTCAATAGCAAGTTTTTTAATTTCACGAACACGATCGGCTGTCATGTTTTGTCCCATTTTATTGGCAATTTCCTCATGAGTAGGATCACGACCTAATTCTTGTGTTAAGTTTCTTTCAATTCTTGTTAACTTATTAATTCTTTCAACCATATGAACAGGTACACGAACCATTTTACCTTGATCAGCTAAACTTCGTGTAATTGATTGTCTAATTCATCAAGTAGCATAAGTTGAAAATTTAAAACCACGGCGATAATCAAATTTATCAACTGCTTTAATAAGACCAATATTACCTTCTTCAATTAAATCAGCAAAATCTAAACCACGATTTAAATGTTTTCTAGCAACAGAAACTACTAATTTTAAATTTGATTTAATTAATTGCTCACGACCATATGTTCTTTCCTCAACATCTTTTGATTCTAACATTTTAGCATATTTAATTTCCTCACTTTGACTCAATATTTGACTTGTTCCCAAAATATTAAAATAAGACTTAATTCCATCTTTTCTTCTTGTATCATTAGAGATCCCCATTGTATTTTTAAAACTCAAATCACTAACTAAAATATCAATATCTAAATCATCAGGTAATTGTTCATCATCAATATCGGGAAAATTAGCATCATCTTCAACTTCATCCATCAAAATATCAGTAAAGACTACTCCTTCTTTTTCTAACCGATCAAAAATTTCCTCAATCGTATCATCATCTAATTTTAAATGTGCAAACTCTTTAATGACATCTTCTTGTTTTAATTCTTTTGTTTGACTCTTTTCTAATTTTTTAATTAAATTACTTTCTACTTCCTCTAAAGTTAAAAGTTTTTTCAATTTCGTTTTTTGTTGTATAGCAGCCATATTTTCACCTTATCCTTAATTTATCATCATACTTATTTTTTCTTTATTTTATTTTTTAATACTGATATTTCTTTTAATAACAATATTTGTTTTTCAATATTTTTTTCAGATTTCAATTTATCATTGATCATTTTTATTTCATAATCAATTAGTTGATTATTAATAATTTTTAAGTAATCATTAATAATTTGAGGTTTTAAATCAAACTTTTTATTTTTATACTTATCAAGAAGTTTTTCTAAAATATTTAAAAGTGAATTACCTTTAAGTTCTTCTAAAATTAAATCAAAATTAATTGCTTCTATTTGATTATTTTGATATTTTTGACTAATTAAAAAGTATAAATTCATAAAATCTTGATTTGGAAAAATAAATTTTTCTTTTTCTAAAATTAAATAAACATTTCTTGATAACATTACTAAAAAAATAAGTTGTTCTTGTGCTTCAAAAAAAATATTTTTTACTTCTATTTTAGATTTATTTTTGATACTAAAAGTTGTAGTTACTAAATTATTATCAATATTTAAAATTTGTATTAAGTCTTCAGTGGATAAATTAGTTATTTTTGCTAACATATTTAAATAAAACTTTTGAGTAATAACATCATTGATTTTTGTTCAAATTGGAACTAATGATTTTAAAAATTCATTAAGTTCATAACTATCTTTTTTAATGTTATATTTAGTTAATGATAAATTAATTGCAAATTCAAAAGGATGAATAGTTTTTTTTATTATTTCATAAAATTTTTGAGGAAATTTATTTATTAATTCATCAGGATCAAATTTAGTATCATTATTGATAATTTGTACTTTAAAATTATTTGATAATAAAACACTAGCTATTTTTAAAGATGCTATTTTTCCTGGTAAATCACCATCTAAAAAAATAATAATATTAGTAGTAATTTTTTTTAAAAGTAAAATATGTTCTTTTGTTAAATTTGTTCCCATTAAAGCAACAACATTTTTAATATTTTGATTATTTAGAGCAATAACATCCATAAAACCTTCAGTCAAATAAATAACTTCATTTTTTTTAATATAATTTCTAACATTATTAAAGTTATATAAAATTTTACTTTTCTTAAAAAAATCTGTTTCTGGACTATTAATATATTTATAACTTTTATCTTCTCTATTATAATTTCTTGCAGAAAAACCAACACAGTCTCCATCTTCATCTTTAATAGCAAACATAATTCGATTTGAAAAGGTAGGAAGAAGTTGATCCTTATTATTAATTTTCATAAGTCCTAATTTTACAAATTCAATATTATCTTTATAACCTTGTGCATTAAGATAATCTATTAATTCATTATTAATAGGTGCATAACCAATATTAAAATATTTAATATTTTCAGTAGTAATATTACGATTTCGTAAATATTTCATTACTTCTTGACCAATATCAGTTAGTAACTGATAACTAAAAAAATTCATTGCAATATTATTTAAAATTTTTAGTGGATTTTTTTTAGTTTCAACATTAAATTCAGATAAATTAATATCAAACTCTTTTAAATTTAAATTAATATTATCTGCTGCTTCTTTAAGAGCATTAATAAAATTAATATTTTTATATTTTTGTAAAAAAATAAAAACATTTCCTTGTTCACCACAAGAAAAACATTTATAAATTTGTTTTTCTTGTGAAATTGATAATGAAGGAGTAGAGTCTTCATGAAAAGGACAGATAGCTCAAAAATTATTGCCTTTACGGATCAAATTTAAATATTTACCCATAACTTCGACAATATTAATTTTTGCTTTAACTTCATTAATTTTTTTATTAAACTCGATATCCATATTTTTTCACACAATTCTAACAAATAATGTCTAATTTGTCATATAAATATTCTTTAAGTTGATCAACTTTAACTATAACTTGATTTGTAGTATCACGATCTCTAATTGTAACAGTACCTTTAGTTTTTGTGTCATAATCAATTGTTACACAATACATAGTACCAATACCATCTTGATAACGATAAGATTTACCAACACTTGATGATGCTTCATAAATTACTCTTAATTGTGTTTTATTTAACATTTCAAAAATTTCATATGCCTCTTTACCTAATTTTGTTTTATTTAAAGACATAACAGCTACTTGATAAGGGCAAATACTCTTATTTAATTTTAACACTAACCGTTCTTTATCGTCTTTTAAAACTTCTTTTGTAAATGCTTCACAAACTAAAGCTAATAAAAGCCTTTCAACACCAATTGAAGGTTCAATAACTGAAGGAATAACCATTCTTTTTACTGTAACATTAGGATCTTGAATCTCAAAATTTACACCAGAATTCTCACTATGTTTTGTTAAATCATAATTCCCACGATTAGCTATACCACATAATTCACTCATACCAAAAGGAAAATTATATTCAATATCAGTAGTTGCTAATGCATAATGTGCTAGTTGATTTTGTTCATGATTTTTAAATTTTATATTTTTTGAATTCAATAAACCTACTAGAGAGAGAAATTCTTTACATTGATCAACTCAATAATTAAATCAAGTATTATCATTTTTATCCTTTGGAATAAAGAAAAATTATAATTCCATTTGTTCAAATTCTCTAGTACGAAAAATAAAATTACCAGGAGTTATCTCATTTCTAAAGCTTTTACCAATTTGACCAATACCAAATGGTACTTTTTTATTACAACTATTTCTTACATTATTAAAATTTATAAATATTCCTTGTGCGGTCTCAGGTCTTAAATAAATTTTATTTTTATCTTCTTTTAAAACACCTTGATATGTTTCAAACATTAATTGAAATTGTCTAACTTTAGTTCAATCTTCATTATTGCATTTAATACATTTAATATGATTTTGATTAATATATGTTTCTAATTTTTCATTACTTCAATTATCACAATTAATACTAGGAAAATAATGATTAATTAAATTATCAACTCGAAAGCGAGACTTACATTTTTTACAATCAATTAATGGATCACTAAAATTACTCAAATGCCCTGAAGCTTCTCAAACTTTAGATTTCATAATAATTGAACTATCTAGCCCAACATTGTATGGATTTTTTTCGACAAAAAAAACTCATCAACTTTTCTTAATATTATTTTTAAGTGCTACACCAAGCGGACCATAATCTCAACTATTAGCAAGACCTGAATAAATTTCTGATCCTTGAAAAATAAAACCATTTTCTTTTAAATGAGTAATTATTTCCTTCATTGACTTATCATTGATAATTTTATTAATCATTGCCCCTCCATTAATCATAAAAATTTTCTTAAATATCTTAAATAATACATAAAATCTCTAAAAAGAATAATCCTGTTAATAATATGTTCATAGATAGGTTTTGTCAACCTATTATAAGTGTTATATATTATTAAAAACAATATAACAACTAATTATTAAAATATTTATGTAATTATTAATTTATTATTATATTTTTGACAGTGGTTTTCTAAAATATTAAGAATTTTATTAAGTTCTTCTTTTTCAACTTTTCATTTATTAATATCTTGATAATTTAATAAATAAAGTTGATATATTTTTTTAAACAAAACAATGTCAAAATTAATTATAGCTAATTTTAAAGAACAATTTTTACAAAAAACACCACCCAAATCATAATTAATTAAATACAAATTAGTTATTTGATTACAATTAATACAATTAGTAAAGTTAAACTGAATTCCTTGAAATATTAAACTATGAAATAAGAAAAAAACATAAACTTTCTTAAAATTACTATTTATCATTAACTGTTCATATAAATTAAATAAAAAAGAAAAGATATTTTTATTATTAATAATAATTTTTTCTAAATAATTAATAACTATCTTGTTAAAACTCTTAATCAATTGATAACTTTTTTCATTTATAAAACTATTAAAACTTTTTATTTTTTTATATGTTATACATAAGTTTGAACAATCATAATTTTGATTAAAAATAAAAATTCAACAATCTAAAAGACTATATTTATTTAAATTGATTTTTATTTCTGGTAAAGAAACTATTTTAACACCATAATTTGATGTTAAAATAGTAACATTATTTATTGATTTAATGTAGTTAATGTTTAAAATCAAACCAGTATCAATATTAAACACATTTTAACTATAACCTAACTCTTTTAATTTTCTAGGATTATTTCTTCAATCAGGTATTACTTTTACAAAAGTTTTTAATATAATATGAGAATCAAAAATACTTTCTAAATCTGTTCTAGCTCTTATTCCAATTTCTTTAATCATACTACCTCCTTTACCAATAATAATTCCTTTTTGTGAGTCTCGTTCAACAACAATAACAGCATTAATATCAGTAATATTAGTATTTGGATTATAATTAATACTTTCAATTAATACTGCTACACTATAAGGAATTTCTTCTTCTGTTAAATTTAAAATTTTTTCACGAATAATTTCCTTAATTAAAGTATTATCTGAAACATCATCGTTATTTTCGATTAAATGATTCTTTTCACCAATTGGTAAATACTCATATAGTTTTTTCAATAATATATCTAAATTCATTTCTTTTATAGCAGAAATTGGAATTATTTCTTTAAATGGTAATAAATCTTTTCACTCATTAATTTTATCCATTAATTTTTCTTTTGTTACTAAATCAACCTTAGTTAATAAAAGTAGAATAGTTGTATTTACCCTTTCTGATAATAATTTAATAATATGTTTATCGCTATTTCCAATGTATTAATTACATGGCGCTAATAAACAAATAATGTTAGTTTCTTTAATGGCGCGATTAGCATCGCGATTCATCATTCGTCCAAGTTGGTTATTATGTTTATGAATGCCGGGAGCGGGAGTATCAAAAAATATGATTTGCATATCATCACTATTATAAATACCTTGAATTTGATTTCTGGTTGTTTGTGGTTTATTAGACACAATTGCCTTTTTTTCTTGAAGAATGGTATTTAATAAAGTTGATTTTCCAACATTACTTCTACCAATAAAACTAACAAAACCTGATTTAAAATTATTATTCATAAATTAATTCCCTTTCAATGAACTTGGTTTAAACGCTAAAGGTAATAAGTCTTTTACTAATATTTTACAAATTGTTTTAGTATCATTATTTTCATTTTTATTACTAATATAAATAGGACATGTTTCTGGCATAATTTCAATCATAAATTGACGACACATACCACAAGGAGAACCAACAGTTTCACTATCAGTAATTAAAAATAGACTAATAATATCTTCTTTTTTATAACCTTGAGCAATAACTTGTGACAAAGCCGCTCTTTCAGCACAAATGCCTACTGAGTATGCAGCATTTTCAACATTTACTCCTAACACTTCTTTACTATTTTTCAAAAGCACTATTGCAGCAACTCTAAATAAAGAATAAGGAGCATAAGCATTTTTTTGTATTGCTTTTGCTTTTTTCAATAATACTAATAAATCTATATCTTGTTCCATTATACCACCCCTTATTTTCTAGTAATACCAAGAATATTTAAAATTTCATCTTGTAAATCAAACATAACCTTTTCTTCTAGGCTATTTTGATGATCATATCCTAATGTATGAAGTAATCCATGAATAAAAAGAAATGATAATTCTCTAATTAAACTATGGCCATATTCTTGTGCTTGCGCTACTGCCTTTGAATAACAAATATAAACATCACCTAAATCTCTAATATCAATATTAATATTTGGAAAATCATCATCATTATTTCCAAATGATAAAACATCAGGAACATAATCTTTATGACGATACATTTTATTTAATTCAATACTAGTCTGTTCGTCATTAAAAATAGCAGCAATACACCATGTAATTTTCTGTTTTAACTTAATAGCTACTGCATTTAAAATTTTTTCTGATAAAATATTAAAATTTTTAATGTCATAGTTATGATCATTGTAAATATTTACAATATTAATTTTTGCTGGCATTTATCTACCTAACTTCTTTTTGATTAAATTATATCAATATTTACATTTATGTTGTAATATTATTTCAAATAAATGTTAACAAACTTTCTTCACCAATAATTATTAATACCATTTGATTTAAATATGTATTAGAATTAATATTTTCTTCAATTAAAAGTTGATTATTATCATTTCATTTTGGAAAAAAAATTGTTAAATAACATTTATTAATAGAGAAAAAAATGAGGCTTTTTAATAATCTGTGTATCTTTGTTTTACAAAGTTACTAATTTAGATTAATTCTGTCTTCAAATTTTATCATAAAATGAGCAATTGCTGTATTTCAATTTTGAATAGGCAATGTTCATTTTTTTGTTATATTTTCAATTGCCAAGTAAAATATTTTGAAAACTGCCATATCATTAGGAAAAACTTTTTTATTTCTGATGATTTTTCGTAATTGACTATTAACAGATTCAATAGCATTTGTAGTATAAATCACTCTTTTGATTTCTACTGGATAACTAATAAAAACCATTAAATTATCTCAATTTTTATATCAAAATTTAGTAATTTGAGGATATTGTTTATTTCATTTACTTTCAAACGATTCTAAAGCTTGCATTGCTTGTTCTTCACTACATGCACTATAAATTGGTTTTAAATCTGCAACTAGACATTTTCGATGTTTGTATGAAACATATTTTAAACTATTTCTAATTTGATGAACAATGCATAATTGATGTTCTGTTTTAGGATAAACTGATTGTATTGCTTCTGACATGCCTGTTAAATTATCACTACAAGCAATAAGAATATCATTTAAGCCACGATTTTTCATTTCTGTGAAATTAGATAATCAAAACTTAGAACCTTCATTTTCACTAATTCATAATCCTAAAACATCTTTTTTGCCTTCTAAATCAACTCCTAATGCTATATAAACTGATTTGTTAATAATCCGTTTATCTTGTCGTACTTTAACTACTATACAATCAAAATAAACAATAGGATAAATACTTTCTAATGGTCGATTTTGTCATGCTTTAACATCATCAATAACATCATCAGTAATTTGACTAATAACACTTTCACTAATATCAGCACCATGATATAACTCTTGCAACTGCATTCTAATGTCAGATAATGTCATTCCTTTTGCATACAAGGAAAGAACTTGTTGATCAAAACCATCAAATCTTCTTTGCCTTTTAGGAACTATTACAGGAGTAAAATTACTATTGCGATCTCTTGGTACATCAATTTCAATTTTACCTTGTTGAGTTATTAATTTTTTTGAACTTGTACCATTACGAGCATTTTCAGTAGTACTATGTTGATTTTTTTCATATCCTAAATAATTTTGCATTTCAGAATTCAACATTTTTTCAACTAATCTTTTTGTTAATTCTTTATATAAACCGCCAGGTTTAAAAACTGTTGTTAAATCTTCAGTATTTTCTAGTAATAAATCTACTGCTTTTGATATTGGATCATTATTATTAAAGTTATCTTTTTTAGCCATCTGTAACTCAATCTTTCTAGTCATTTAATTATATTTACTAGAATTAATTAAACATAGTTATTTTTGTAAGTTACACAGATTACTAAACATTTCCAATGGCAACCCTTTTTAGGACTATTTTTTGGTAGACATTTGTTTTTGATAACTAATTGGAGTTAGGTAGTTTAGAGTGCTGTGAATTCTTATGTTGTTATATCAATTGATGTAATCAAATAATTCTAATTTTAATTGGATTAATGATGTAAAATTTTTATCATTAATAAATTCAATTTTGAAAGTTTTAAAAGTTGCTTCAGCAACAGCATTGTCATAAGGACATCCTTTTTTGCTTAAAGATCGAGTTATGTTGAAAGCTAATAAAAGTTTATCAATAGTTTTATTATTGAATTCATTACCGCGATCAGTATGAAATATTTCAATATCTTTTAAACAGTGATTTGATTGCATAAATGCTTGATATACTAATGATGCATCTTTTTTAACTCCAACACTATGTCCAATAATTTCGCGGTTAAATAGGTCGATTAATAGGCAAATATAGTTTCATTTACCATTAACTTGAACATAAGTTAAATCAATAACAATAACTTCATTTTTAATTCTATTATTAAAGTTTCTATTAACAAGATTGGTTATTTGACTATCATTGACTTTATTATGATAATTTTTGAATGATAATTTAGTGTATTTTGATATTAAATTATGCTTATTCATAATTTCTTTAATTTTTCTGCGTGATAAATAAATTTCTTGGTTTGCTAGTATGACTTTTAATCTTCTAGTACCATAAACTTCTTTATTTTCTTTAAAAGCACTAATAACAGCTTGTTCATAAATATTATTTTGAATTTTATTTTTTTTCTTTAAATTAAAATAATATGTTGATTTAGAGAGTTTTAAAAAATGACACATTGTGCGAATTTTATATTTAGATTTATTATTTGCAATAATCTCTACTTTCTGCCTATTATTAGTGCTGCTTGCTTTAAAATATCAATTTCCATTCGTAACTGTTTTAATTCTTTATTTGCTTGAATTAATTGTTTTTCTAAATCTGAAAGATTATCTTTAGTTTTAAAACTACCTGAATTAGTAAATTGCTTAATTCAATTGTAAGTAGCTGCTCTTGTAACATTGTATTCTTTAACAAGGCAAGATACTGATTTGCCACTTTGATATAAAGCTACTATTTGTTTTTTAAATTCATCTGAATATGAGTTAATAGTGACCATAATTATAATTCCTTTCTTTTAACTAATTTGTTCACTTGTCTATGTAATTAGTGTCCAATAAAGTGTAACCCATCCAAATCTTGATATAAAAATTGAGATAATTTAATGGTTTTTATTAGTTATCCAGTAGAAATCAAAAGAGTGATTTATACTACAAATGCTATTGAATCTGTTAATAGTCAATTACGAAAAATCATCAGAAATAAAAAAGTTTTTCCTAATGATATGGCAGTTTTCAAAATATTTTACTTGGCAATTGAAAATATAACAAAAAAATGAACATTGCCTATTCAAAATTGAAATACAGCAATTGCTCATTTTATGATAAAATTTGAAGACAGAATTAATCTAAATTAGTAACTTTGTAAAACAAAGATACACAGATTATTAAAAAGCCTCATTTTTTTCTCTATTAATAAATGTTATTTAACAATTTTTTTTCCAAAATGAAATGATAATAATCAACTTTTAATTGAAGAAAATATTAATTCTAATACATATTTAAATCAAATGGTATTAATAATTATTGGTGAAGAAAGTTTGTTAACATTTATTTGAAATAATATTACAACATAAATGTAAATATTGATATAATTTAATCAAAAAGAAGTTAGGTAGATAAATGCCAGCAAAAATTAATATTGTAAATATTTACAATGATCATAACTATGACATTAAAAATTTTAATATTTTATCAGAAAAAATTTTAAATGCAGTAGCTATTAAGTTAAAACAGAAAATTACATGGTGTATTGCTGCTATTTTTAATGACGAACAGACTAGTATTGAATTAAATAAAATGTATCGTCATAAAGATTATGTTCCTGATGTTTTATCATTTGGAAATAATGATGATGATTTTCCAAATATTAATATTGATATTAGAGATTTAGGTGATGTTTATATTTGTTATTCAAAGGCAGTAGCGCAAGCACAAGAATATGGCCATAGTTTAATTAGAGAATTATCATTTCTTTTTATTCATGGATTACTTCATACATTAGGATATGATCATCAAAATAGCCTAGAAGAAAAGGTTATGTTTGATTTACAAGATGAAATTTTAAATATTCTTGGTATTACTAGAAAATAAGGGGTGGTATAATGGAACAAGATATAGATTTATTAGTATTATTGAAAAAAGCAAAAGCAATACAAAAAAATGCTTATGCTCCTTATTCTTTATTTAGAGTTGCTGCAATAGTACTTTTGAAAAATAGTAAAGAAGTGTTAGGAGTAAATGTTGAAAATGCTGCATACTCAGTAGGCATTTGTGCTGAAAGAGCGGCTTTGTCACAAGTTATTGCTCAAGGTTATAAAAAAGAAGATATTATTAGTCTATTTTTAATTACTGATAGTGAAACTGTTGGTTCTCCTTGTGGTATGTGTCGTCAATTTATGATTGAAATTATGCCAGAAACATGTCCTATTTATATTAGTAATAAAAATGAAAATAATGATACTAAAACAATTTGTAAAATATTAGTAAAAGACTTATTACCTTTAGCGTTTAAACCAAGTTCATTGAAAGGGAATTAATTTATGAATAATAATTTTAAATCAGGTTTTGTTAGTTTTATTGGTAGAAGTAATGTTGGAAAATCAACTTTATTAAATACCATTCTTCAAGAAAAAAAGGCAATTGTGTCTAATAAACCACAAACAACCAGAAATCAAATTCAAGGTATTTATAATAGTGATGATATGCAAATCATATTTTTTGATACTCCCGGCATTCATAAACATAATAACCAACTTGGACGAATGATGAATCGCGATGCTAATCGCGCCATTAAAGAAACTAACATTATTTGTTTATTAGCGCCATGTAATGAATACATTGGAAATAGCGATAAACATATTATTAAATTATTATCAGAAAGGGTAAATACAACTATTCTACTTTTATTAACTAAGGTTGATTTAGTAACAAAAGAAAAATTAATGGATAAAATTAATGAGTGAAAAGATTTATTACCATTTAAAGAAATAATTCCAATTTCTGCTATAAAAGAAATGAATTTAGATATATTATTGAAAAAACTATATGAGTATTTACCAATTGGTGAAAAGAATCATTTAATCGAAAATAACGATGATGTTTCAGATAATACTTTAATTAAGGAAATTATTCGTGAAAAAATTTTAAATTTAACAGAAGAAGAAATTCCTTATAGTGTAGCAGTATTAATTGAAAGTATTAATTATAATCCAAATACTAATATTACTGATATTAATGCTGTTATTGTTGTTGAACGAGACTCACAAAAAGGAATTATTATTGGTAAAGGAGGTAGTATGATTAAAGAAATTGGAATAAGAGCTAGAACAGATTTAGAAAGTATTTTTGATTCTCATATTATATTAAAAACTTTTGTAAAAGTAATACCTGATTGAAGAAATAATCCTAGAAAATTAAAAGAGTTAGGTTATAGTTAAAATGTGTTTAATATTGATACTGGTTTGATTTTAAACATTAACTACATTAAATCAATAAATAATGTTACTATTTTAACATCAAATTATGGTGTTAAAATAGTTTCTTTACCAGAAATAAAAATCAATTTAAATAAATATAGTCTTTTAGATTGTTGAATTTTTATTTTTAATCAAAATTATGATTGTTCAAACTTATGTATAACATATAAAAAAATAAAAAGTTTTAATAGTTTTATAAATGAAAAAAGTTATCAATTGATTAAGAGTTTTAACAAGATAGTTATTAATTATTTAGAAAAAATTATTATTAATAATAAAAATATCTTTTCTTTTTTATTTAATTTATATGAACAGTTAATGATAAATAGTAATTTTAAGAAAGTTTATGTTTTTTTCTTATTTCATAGTTTAATATTTCAAGGAATTCAGTTTAACTTTACTAATTGTATTAATTGTAATCAAATAACTAATTTGTATTTAATTAATTATGATTTGGGTGGTGTTTTTTGTAAAAATTGTTCTTTAAAATTAGCTATAATTAATTTTGACATTGTTTTGTTTAAAAAAATATATCAACTTTATTTATTAAATTATCAAGATATTAATAAATGAAAAGTTGAAAAAGAAGAACTTAATAAAATTCTTAATATTTTAGAAAACCACTGTCAAAAATATAATAATAAATTAATAATTACATAAATATTTTAATAATTAGTTGTTATATTGTTTTTAATAATATATAACACTTATAATAGGTTGACAAAACCTATCTATGAACATATTATTAACAGGATTATTCTTTTTAGAGATTTTATGTATTATTTAAGATATTTAAGAAAATTTTTATGATTAATGGAGGGGCAATGATTAATAAAATTATCAATGATAAGTCAATGAAGGAAATAATTACTCATTTAAAAGAAAATGGTTTTATTTTTCAAGGATCAGAAATTTATTCAGGTCTTGCTAATAGTTGAGATTATGGTCCGCTTGGTGTAGCACTTAAAAATAATATTAAGAAAAGTTGATGAGTTTTTTTTGTCGAAAAAAATCCATACAATGTTGGGCTAGATAGTTCAATTATTATGAAATCTAAAGTTTGAGAAGCTTCAGGGCATTTGAGTAATTTTAGTGATCCATTAATTGATTGTAAAAAATGTAAGTCTCGCTTTCGAGTTGATAATTTAATTAATCATTATTTTCCTAGTATTAATTGTGATAATTGAAGTAATGAAAAATTAGAAACATATATTAATCAAAATCATATTAAATGTATTAAATGCAATAATGAAGATTGAACTAAAGTTAGACAATTTCAATTAATGTTTGAAACATATCAAGGTGTTTTAAAAGAAGATAAAAATAAAATTTATTTAAGACCTGAGACCGCACAAGGAATATTTATAAATTTTAATAATGTAAGAAATAGTTGTAATAAAAAAGTACCATTTGGTATTGGTCAAATTGGTAAAAGCTTTAGAAATGAGATAACTCCTGGTAATTTTATTTTTCGTACTAGAGAATTTGAACAAATGGAATTAGAATTTTTCTTTATTCCAAAGGATAAAAATGATAATACTTGATTTAATTATTGAGTTGATCAATGTAAAGAATTTCTCTCTCTAGTAGGTTTATTGAATTCAAAAAATATAAAATTTAAAAATCATGAACAAAATCAACTAGCACATTATGCATTAGCAACTACTGATATTGAATATAATTTTCCTTTTGGTATGAGTGAATTATGTGGTATAGCTAATCGTGGGAATTATGATTTAACAAAACATAGTGAGAATTCTGGTGTAAATTTTGAGATTCAAGATCCTAATGTTACAGTAAAAAGAATGGTTATTCCTTCAGTTATTGAACCTTCAATTGGTGTTGAAAGGCTTTTATTAGCTTTAGTTTGTGAAGCATTTACAAAAGAAGTTTTAAAAGACGATAAAGAACGGTTAGTGTTAAAATTAAATAAGAGTATTTGCCCTTATCAAGTAGCTGTTATGTCTTTAAATAAAACAAAATTAGGTAAAGAGGCATATGAAATTTTTGAAATGTTAAATAAAACACAATTAAGAGTAATTTATGAAGCATCATCAAGTGTTGGTAAATCTTATCGTTATCAAGATGGTATTGGTACTATGTATTGTGTAACAATTGATTATGACACAAAAACTAAAGGTACTGTTACAATTAGAGATCGTGATACTACAAATCAAGTTATAGTTAAAGTTGATCAACTTAAAGAATATTTATATGACAAATTAGACATTATTTGTTAGAATTGTGTGAAAAAATATGGATATCGAGTTTAATAAAAAAATTAATGAAGTTAAAGCAAAAATTAATATTGTCGAAGTTATGGGTAAATATTTAAATTTGATCCGTAAAGGCAATAATTTTTGAGCTATCTGTCCTTTTCATGAAGACTCTACTCCTTCATTATCAATTTCACAAGAAAAACAAATTTATAAATGTTTTTCTTGTGGTGAACAAGGAAATGTTTTTATTTTTTTACAAAAATATAAAAATATTAATTTTATTAATGCTCTTAAAGAAGCAGCAGATAATATTAATTTAAATTTAAAAGAGTTTGATATTAATTTATCTGAATTTAATGTTGAAACTAAAAAAAATCCACTAAAAATTTTAAATAATATTGCAATGAATTTTTTTAGTTATCAGTTACTAACTGATATTGGTCAAGAAGTAATGAAATATTTACGAAATCGTAATATTACTACTGAAAATATTAAATATTTTAATATTGGTTATGCACCTATTAATAATGAATTAATAGATTATCTTAATGCACAAGGTTATAAAGATAATATTGAATTTGTAAAATTAGGACTTATGAAAATTAATAATAAGGATCAACTTCTTCCTACCTTTTCAAATCGAATTATGTTTGCTATTAAAGATGAAGATGGAGACTGTGTTGGTTTTTCTGCAAGAAATTATAATAGAGAAGATAAAAGTTATAAATATATTAATAGTCCAGAAACAGATTTTTTTAAGAAAAGTAAAATTTTATATAACTTTAATAATGTTAGAAATTATATTAAAAAAAATGAAGTTATTTATTTGACTGAAGGTTTTATGGATGTTATTGCTCTAAATAATCAAAATATTAAAAATGTTGTTGCTTTAATGGGAACAAATTTAACAAAAGAACATATTTTACTTTTAAAAAAAATTACTACTAATATTATTATTTTTTTAGATGGTGATTTACCAGGAAAAATAGCATCTTTAAAAATAGCTAGTGTTTTATTATCAAATAATTTTAAAGTACAAATTATCAATAATGATACTAAATTTGATCCTGATGAATTAATAAATAAATTTCCTCAAAAATTTTATGAAATAATAAAAAAAACTATTCATCCTTTTGAATTTGCAATTAATTTATCATTAACTAAATATAACATTAAAAAAGATAGTTATGAACTTAATGAATTTTTAAAATCATTAGTTCCAATTTGAACAAAAATCAATGATGTTATTACTCAAAAGTTTTATTTAAATATGTTAGCAAAAATAACTAATTTATCCACTGAAGACTTAATACAAATTTTAAATATTGATAATAATTTAGTAACTACAACTTTTAGTATCAAAAATAAATCTAAAATAGAAGTAAAAAATATTTTTTTTGAAGCACAAGAACAACTTATTTTTTTAGTAATGTTATCAAGAAATGTTTATTTAATTTTAGAAAAAGAAAAATTTATTTTTCCAAATCAAGATTTTATGAATTTATACTTTTTAATTAGTCAAAAATATCAAAATAATCAAATAGAAGCAATTAATTTTGATTTAATTTTAGAAGAACTTAAAGGTAATTCACTTTTAAATATTTTAGAAAAACTTCTTGATAAGTATAAAAATAAAAAGTTTGATTTAAAACCTCAAATTATTAATGATTACTTAAAAATTATTAATAATCAACTAATTGATTATGAAATAAAAATGATCAATGATAAATTGAAATCTGAAAAAAATATTGAAAAACAAATATTGTTATTAAAAGAAATATCAGTATTAAAAAATAAAATAAAGAAAAAATAAGTATGATGATAAATTAAGGATAAGGTGAAAATATGGCTGCTATACAACAAAAAACGAAATTGAAAAAACTTTTAACTTTAGAGGAAGTAGAAAGTAATTTAATTAAAAAATTAGAAAAGAGTCAAACAAAAGAATTAAAACAAGAAGATGTCATTAAAGAGTTTGCACATTTAAAATTAGATGATGATACGATTGAGGAAATTTTTGATCGGTTAGAAAAAGAAGGAGTAGTCTTTACTGATATTTTGATGGATGAAGTTGAAGATGATGCTAATTTTCCCGATATTGATGATGAACAATTACCTGATGATTTAGATATTGATATTTTAGTTAGTGATTTGAGTTTTAAAAATACAATGGGGATCTCTAATGATACAAGAAGAAAAGATGGAATTAAGTCTTATTTTAATATTTTGGGAACAAGTCAAATATTGAGTCAAAGTGAGGAAATTAAATATGCTAAAATGTTAGAATCAAAAGATGTTGAGGAAAGAACATATGGTCGTGAGCAATTAATTAAATCAAATTTAAAATTAGTAGTTTCTGTTGCTAGAAAACATTTAAATCGTGGTTTAGATTTTGCTGATTTAATTGAAGAAGGTAATATTGGTCTTATTAAAGCAGTTGATAAATTTGATTATCGCCGTGGTTTTAAATTTTCAACTTATGCTACTTGATGAATTAGACAATCAATTACACGAAGTTTAGCTGATCAAGGTAAAATGGTTCGTGTACCTGTTCATATGGTTGAAAGAATTAATAAGTTAACAAGAATTGAAAGAAACTTAACACAAGAATTAGGTCGTGATCCTACTCATGAGGAAATTGCCAATAAAATGGGACAAAACATGACAGCCGATCGTGTTCGTGAAATTAAAAAACTTGCTATTGAACCAGTATCTTTAGAAAAACCAATTGGTGAAGAAGATGATACACATTTTGGTGATTTTATTAAAGATAAAAATATGCTATCTCCCGATGAATATGCTGAAAGACATTGATTAAGAGAACAATTGGATCGTGTTTTTGCTGAAGTATTAACAAAACGAGAAGAAAAAGTTATTAGAATGCGTTTTGGAATTTTACCAACAAAATTAAGAAGATTATTAGAACTTTGTGAAGATGAAAAAGAAATTACTGAATTAAAAACAGTAGTTAATAATTTACAGTTACACTATGATACTAGTTTAGATAAAACAGAATTGTTAAGTGATAAGGTTGTTCATCGTCATATTACTAAGTACGATTCTCCAAAAACTCTAGAAGAAGTTGGTAAAGAATTTATTGTCACAAGAGAAAGAATTAGACAAATAGAAGCAAAGGCAATTAGAAAATTAAAACATCCGTCTAAATATAAACATATTAAAGAATTTTATAAAGGATAATAGTTAACATGTTAACTATCAATAATATAATTAATGTTTTAGAAACATATTTTCCTTTAAAAGATGTTTGTGAATGAGATTTTTCAGGAATACAAATTAAATCAAAAACAAAAACCAATATTAATAAAATTTTAGTTTGTTTAGATGTTACTAATGAAGTTTTAACTGAGGCCATTAATAATAATATTGATTTAATAATTTCTCATCATCCATTAGTTTTTGCTAAAGATATTAATCAATCTAATATTTCAAATTGAAAAAAAGAATTATATAGTAAAATACTAATAGCAGATATTAATGTATATTCATTACATACTAATTTTGATATATCATTAGTAGGTATGAATATGTTGATGGCTAAAGAATTAAAAATTAAAAATATTCATTTTATTAATGAAGAAAAGTTGGCAATAGTTGGTAAATTTGATAGACAAATGCCATTAAAAGAATTGATTAATAACTTAAAAAAATATTTTAATGTTGCAAATATACAATTGGTTAATAATAAATTGAGTGATAACAATATAGTGACTGTTGCTTTATCTGCTGGTGCTGGTGGTGATATTATTAGTAATTTATCTAACAATATTGATTTATTAATTACTGGAGAAATGAAATGAAACTATATTATGGAAGCTAAAGATAGAAAAATTAATGTTATTTTGGTTGGTCATTATATGGAACAAAAATTTGTTGATTTTCTTTTTCAATTACTTATTGAAAAATTATCAACAAAAGTTAAAGTTTTTAAATATAATTTAGAAAATCCTATTACTTTTTTTTAAACTTATAAAATTTAAAAAGGAAAAAACTATTTTTTAAATAAAAATAAGTTTTAGGGGGTTGATAAATATGATTTTAGAAGATTTAGAACCAATGACTGATCAAGAGTGTCAGGCAGTTAGTGGTCGTTTTGCTCAATTTTTAATGGGTGCCGTGTTAGCGGGGATAGCAATTCCTGTTATTAAAAATTTATGAAATAGTGTTTCAGGAAGTATTAAGTTACTAGGTGGTATTGAAAGTAAATGAGACAGTTCTAAAGATGATAGTAAAGATTTAGCAAAAATTAAAGATGAATTTAATAAATTTCAAGAAAAATTAACACATTTAATACCGCCTTTTTATGAATTTTAAAGAACTTAATAATACAAAAAAACCAAGAGAAAAAGCCATTAAATATGGCTTTGACGCTCTTAGTGATAATGAATTATTAGCAATTATTTTGCGAACAGGAACTAAAGAAAAAAATGTATTATTTTTAGCGCAAGAAATAATTACTAATTTTAATGGTCTTGAGAGGCTTTTTAATAATCTGTGTATCTTTGTTTTACAAAGTTACTAATTTAGATTAATTCTGTCTTCAAATTTTATCATAAAATGAGCAATTGCTGTATTTCAATTTTGAATAGGCAATGTTCATTTTTTTGTTATATTTTCAATTGCCAAGTAAAATATTTTGAAAACTGCCATATCATTAGGAAAAACTTTTTTATTTCTGATGATTTTTCGTAATTGACTATTAACAGATTCAATAGCATTTGTAGTATAAATCACTCTTTTGATTTCTACTGGATAACTAATAAAAACCATTAAATTATCTCAATTTTTATATCAAGATTTGGATGGGTTACACTTTATTGGACACTAATTACATAGACAAGTGAACAAATTAGTTAAAAGAAAGGAATTATAATTATGGTCACTATTAACTCATATTCAGATGAATTTAAAAAACAAATAGTAGCTTTATATCAAAGTGGCAAATCAGTATCTTGCCTTGTTAAAGAATACAATGTTACAAGAGCAGCTACTTACAATTGAATTAAGCAATTTACTAATTCAGGTAGTTTTAAAACTAAAGATAATCTTTCAGATTTAGAAAAACAATTAATTCAAGCAAATAAAGAATTAAAACAGTTACGAATGGAAATTGATATTTTAAAGCAAGCAGCACTAATAATAGGCAGAAAGTAGAGATTATTGCAAATAATAAATCTAAATATAAAATTCGCACAATGTGTCATTTTTTAAAACTCTCTAAATCAACATATTATTTTAATTTAAAGAAAAAAAATAAAATTCAAAATAATATTTATGAACAAGCTGTTATTAGTGCTTTTAAAGAAAATAAAGAAGTTTATGGTACTAGAAGATTAAAAGTCATACTAGCAAACCAAGAAATTTATTTATCACGCAGAAAAATTAAAGAAATTATGAATAAGCATAATTTAATATCAAAATACACTAAATTATCATTCAAAAATTATCATAATAAAGTCAATGATAGTCAAATAACCAATCTTGTTAATAGAAACTTTAATAATAGAATTAAAAATGAAGTTATTGTTATTGATTTAACTTATGTTCAAGTTAATGGTAAATGAAACTATATTTGCCTATTAATCGACCTATTTAACCGCGAAATTATTGGACATAGTGTTGGAGTTAAAAAAGATGCATCATTAGTATATCAAGCATTTATGCAATCAAATCACTGTTTAAAAGATATTGAAATATTTCATACTGATCGCGGTAATGAATTCAATAATAAAACTATTGATAAACTTTTATTAGCTTTCAACATAACTCGATCTTTAAGCAAAAAAGGATGTCCTTATGACAATGCTGTTGCTGAAGCAACTTTTAAAACTTTCAAAATTGAATTTATTAATGATAAAAATTTTACATCATTAATCCAATTAAAATTAGAATTATTTGATTACATCAATTGATATAACAACATAAGAATTCACAGTACTCTAAACTACCTAACTCCAGTTAGTTATCAAAAACAAATGTCTACCAAAAAATAGTCCTAAAAAGGGTTGCCATTGGAAATGTTTCGTAATCTGTGTAACTTACAAAAATAACTATGTTTAATTAATTCTAGTAAATATAATTAAATGACTAGAAAGATTGAGTTACAGATGGCTAAAAAAGATAACTTTAATAATAATGATCCAATATCAAAAGCAGTAGATTTATTACTAGAAAATACTGAAGATTTAACAACAGTTTTTAAACCTAGCGGTTTATATAAAGAATTAACAAAAAGATTAGTTGAAAAAATGTTGAATTCTGAAATGCAAAATTATTTAGGATATGAAAAAAATCAACATAGTACTACTGAAAATGCTCGTAATGGTACAAGTTCAAAAAAATTAATAACTCAACAAGGTAAAATTGAAATTGATGTACCAAGAGATCGCAATAGTAATTTTACTCCTGTAATAGTTCCTAAAAGGCAAAGAAGATTTGATGGTTTTGATCAACAAGTTCTTTCCTTGTATGCAAAAGGAATGACATTATCTGACATTAGAATGCAGTTGCAAGAGTTATATCATGGTGCTGATATTAGTGAAAGTGTTATTAGTCAAATTACTGATGATGTTATTGATGATGTTAAAGCATGACAAAATCGACCATTAGAAAGTATTTATCCTATTGTTTATTTTGATTGTATAGTAGTTAAAGTACGACAAGATAAACGGATTATTAACAAATCAGTTTATATAGCATTAGGAGTTGATTTAGAAGGCAAAAAAGATGTTTTAGGATTATGAATTAGTGAAAATGAAGGTTCTAAGTTTTGATTATCTAATTTCACAGAAATGAAAAATCGTGGCTTAAATGATATTCTTATTGCTTGTAGTGATAATTTAACAGGCATGTCAGAAGCAATACAATCAGTTTATCCTAAAACAGAACATCAATTATGCATTGTTCATCAAATTAGAAATAGTTTAAAATATGTTTCATACAAACATCGAAAAGGTCTAGTTGCAGATTTAAAACCAATTTATAGTGCATGTAGTGAAGAACAAGCAATGCAAGCTTTAGAATCGTTTGAAAGTAAATGAAATAAACAATATCCTCAAATTACTAAATCTTGATATAAAAATTGAGATAATTTAATGGTTTTTATTAGTTATACAGTAGAAATCAAAAGAGTGATTTATACTACAAATGCTATTGAATCTGTTAATAGTCAATTACGAAAAATCATCAGAAATAAAAAAGTTTTTCCTAATGATATGGCAGTTTTCAAAATATTTTACTTGGCAATTGAAAATATAACAAAAAAATGAACATTGCCTATTCAAAATTGAAATACAGCAATTGCTCATTTTATGATAAAATTTGAAGACAGAATTAATCTAAATTAGTAACTTTGTAAAACAAAGATACACAGATTATTAAAAAGCCTCGAAATGCAAAATTATTTAGGATATGAAAAAAATCAACATATTACTACTGAAAATGCTCGTAATGGTACAAGTTCAAAAAAATTAATAACTCAACAAGGTAAAATTGAAATTGATGTACCAAGAGATCGCAATAGTAATTTTACTCCTGTAATAGTTCCTAAAAGGCAAAGAAGATTTGATGGTTTTGATCAACAAGTTCTTTCCTTGTATGCAAAAGGAATGACATTATCTGACATTAGAATGCAGTTGCAAGAGTTATATCATGGTGCTGATATTAGTGAAAGTGTTATTAGTCAAATTACTGATGATGTTATTGATGATGTTAAAGCATGACAAAATCGACCATTAGAAAGTATTTATCCTATTGTTTATTTTGATTGTATAGTAGTTAAAGTACGACAAGATAAACCGATTATTAACAAATCAGTTTATATAGCATTAGGAGTTGATTTAGAAGGCAAAAAAGATGTTTTAGGATTATGAATTAGTGAAAATGAAGGTTCTAAGTTTTGATTATCTAATTTCACAGAAATGAAAAATCGTGGCTTAAATGATATTCTTATTGCTTGTAGTGATAATTTAACAGGCATGTCAGAAGCAATACAATCAGTTTATCCTAAAACAGAACATCAATTATGCATTGTTCATCAAATTAGAAATAGTTTAAAATATGTTTCATACAAACATCGAAAAGGTCTAGTTGCAGATTTAAAACCAATTTATAGTGCATGTAGTGAAGAACAAGCAATGCAAGCTTTAGAATCGTTTGAAAGTAAATGAAATAAACAATATCCTCAAATTACTAAATCTTGATATAAAAATTGAGATAATTTAATGGTTTTTATTAGTTATCCAGTAGAAATCAAAAGAGTGATTTATACTACAAATGCTATTGAATCTGTTAATAGTCAATTACGAAAAATCATCAGAAATAAAAAAGTTTTTCCTAATGATATGGCAGTTTTCAAAATATTTTACTTGGCAATTGAAAATATAACAAAAAAATGAACATTGCCTATTCAAAATTGAAATACAGCAATTGCTCATTTTATGATAAAATTTGAAGACAGAATTAATCTAAATTAGTAACTTTGTAAAACAAAGATACACAGATTATTAAAAAGCCTCTCAAGACCATTAAAATTAGTAATTATTTCTTGCGCTAAAAATAATACATTTTTTTCTTTAGTTCCTGTTCGCAAAATAATTGCTAATAATTCATTATCACTAAGAGCGTCAAAGCCATATTTAATGGCTTTTTCTCTTGGTTTTTTTGTATTATTAAGTTCTTTAAAATTCATAAAAAGGCGGTATTAAATGTGTTAATTTTTCTTGAAATTTATTAAATTCATCTTTAATTTTTGCTAAATCTTTACTATCATCTTTAGAACTGTCTCATTTACTTTCAATACCACCTGGTAACTTAATACTTCCTGAAACACTATTTCATAAATTTTTAATAACAGGAATTGCTATCCCCGCTAACACGGCACCCATTAAAAATTGAGCAAAACGACCACTAACTGCCTGACACTCTTGATCAGTCATTGGTTCTAAATCTTCTAAAATCATATTTATCAACCCCCTAAAACTTATTTTTATTTAAAAAATAGTTTTTTCCTTTTTAAATTTTATAAGTTTAAAAAAAAGTAATAGGATTTTCTAAATTATATTTAAAAACTTTAACTTTTGTTGATAATTTTTCAATAAGTAATTGAAAAAGAAAATCAACAAATTTTTGTTCCATATAATGACCAACCAAAATAACATTAATTTTTCTATCTTTAGCTTCCATAATATAGTTTCATTTCATTTCTCCAGTAATTAATAAATCAATATTGTTAGATAAATTACTAATAATATCACCACCAGCACCAGCAGATAAAGCAACAGTCACTATATTGTTATCACTCAATTTATTATTAACCAATTGTATATTTGCAACATTAAAATATTTTTTTAAGTTATTAATCAATTCTTTTAATGGCATTTGTCTATCAAATTTACCAACTATTGCCAACTTTTCTTCATTAATAAAATGAATATTTTTAATTTTTAATTCTTTAGCCATCAACATATTCATACCTACTAATGATATATCAAAATTAGTATGTAATGAATATACATTAATATCTGCTATTAGTATTTTACTATATAATTCTTTTTTTCAATTTGAAATATTAGATTGATTAATATCTTTAGCAAAAACTAATGGATGATGAGAAATTATTAAATCAATATTATTATTAATGGCCTCAGTTAAAACTTCATTAGTAACATCTAAACAAACTAAAATTTTATTAATATTGGTTTTTGTTTTTGATTTAATTTGTATTCCTGAAAAATCTCATTCACAAACATCTTTTAAAGGAAAATATGTTTCTAAAACATTAATTATATTATTGATAGTTAACATGTTAACTATTATCCTTTATAAAATTCTTTAATATGTTTATATTTAGACGGATGTTTTAATTTTCTAATTGCCTTTGCTTCTATTTGTCTAATTCTTTCTCTTGTAACAATAAATTCTTTACCAACTTCTTCTAGAGTTTTTGGAGAATCGTACTTAGTAATATGACGATGAACAACCTTATCACTTAACAATTCTGTTTTATCTAAACTAGTATCATAGTGTAACTGTAAATTATTAACTACTGTTTTTAATTCAGTAATTTCTTTTTCATCTTCACAAAGTTCTAATAATCTTCTTAATTTTGTTGGTAAAATTCCAAAACGCATTCTAATAACTTTTTCTTCTCGTTTTGTTAATACTTCAGCAAAAACACGATCCAATTGTTCTCTTAATCAATGTCTTTCAGCATATTCATCGGGAGATAGCATATTTTTATCTTTAATAAAATCACCAAAATGTGTATCATCTTCTTCACCAATTGGTTTTTCTAAAGATACTGGTTCAATAGCAAGTTTTTTAATTTCACGAACACGATCGGCTGTCATGTTTTGTCCCATTTTATTGGCAATTTCCTCATGAGTAGGATCACGACCTAATTCTTGTGTTAAGTTTCTTTCAATTCTTGTTAACTTATTAATTCTTTCAACCATATGAACAGGTACACGAACCATTTTACCTTGATCAGCTAAACTTCGTGTAATTGATTGTCTAATTCATCAAGTAGCATAAGTTGAAAATTTAAAACCACGGCGATAATCAAATTTATCAACTGCTTTAATAAGACCAATATTACCTTCTTCAATTAAATCAGCAAAATCTAAACCACGATTTAAATGTTTTCTAGCAACAGAAACTACTAATTTTAAATTTGATTTAATTAATTGCTCACGACCATATGTTCTTTCCTCAACATCTTTTGATTCTAACATTTTAGCATATTTAATTTCCTCACTTTGACTCAATATTTGACTTGTTCCCAAAATATTAAAATAAGACTTAATTCCATCTTTTCTTCTTGTATCATTAGAGATCCCCATTGTATTTTTAAAACTCAAATCACTAACTAAAATATCAATATCTAAATCATCAGGTAATTGTTCATCATCAATATCGGGAAAATTAGCATCATCTTCAACTTCATCCATCAAAATATCAGTAAAGACTACTCCTTCTTTTTCTAACCGATCAAAAATTTCCTCAATCGTATCATCATCTAATTTTAAATGTGCAAACTCTTTAATGACATCTTCTTGTTTTAATTCTTTTGTTTGACTCTTTTCTAATTTTTTAATTAAATTACTTTCTACTTCCTCTAAAGTTAAAAGTTTTTTCAATTTCGTTTTTTGTTGTATAGCAGCCATATTTTCACCTTATCCTTAATTTATCATCATACTTATTTTTTCTTTATTTTATTTTTTAATACTGATATTTCTTTTAATAACAATATTTGTTTTTCAATATTTTTTTCAGATTTCAATTTATCATTGATCATTTTTATTTCATAATCAATTAGTTGATTATTAATAATTTTTAAGTAATCATTAATAATTTGAGGTTTTAAATCAAACTTTTTATTTTTATACTTATCAAGAAGTTTTTCTAAAATATTTAAAAGTGAATTACCTTTAAGTTCTTCTAAAATTAAATCAAAATTAATTGCTTCTATTTGATTATTTTGATATTTTTGACTAATTAAAAAGTATAAATTCATAAAATCTTGATTTGGAAAAATAAATTTTTCTTTTTCTAAAATTAAATAAACATTTCTTGATAACATTACTAAAAAAATAAGTTGTTCTTGTGCTTCAAAAAAAATATTTTTTACTTCTATTTTAGATTTATTTTTGATACTAAAAGTTGTAGTTACTAAATTATTATCAATATTTAAAATTTGTATTAAGTCTTCAGTGGATAAATTAGTTATTTTTGCTAACATATTTAAATAAAACTTTTGAGTAATAACATCATTGATTTTTGTTCAAATTGGAACTAATGATTTTAAAAATTCATTAAGTTCATAACTATCTTTTTTAATGTTATATTTAGTTAATGATAAATTAATTGCAAATTCAAAAGGATGAATAGTTTTTTTTATTATTTCATAAAATTTTTGAGGAAATTTATTTATTAATTCATCAGGATCAAATTTAGTATCATTATTGATAATTTGTACTTTAAAATTATTTGATAATAAAACACTAGCTATTTTTAAAGATGCTATTTTTCCTGGTAAATCACCATCTAAAAAAATAATAATATTAGTAGTAATTTTTTTTAAAAGTAAAATATGTTCTTTTGTTAAATTTGTTCCCATTAAAGCAACAACATTTTTAATATTTTGATTATTTAGAGCAATAACATCCATAAAACCTTCAGTCAAATAAATAACTTCATTTTTTTTAATATAATTTCTAACATTATTAAAGTTATATAAAATTTTACTTTTCTTAAAAAAATCTGTTTCTGGACTATTAATATATTTATAACTTTTATCTTCTCTATTATAATTTCTTGCAGAAAAACCAACACAGTCTCCATCTTCATCTTTAATAGCAAACATAATTCGATTTGAAAAGGTAGGAAGAAGTTGATCCTTATTATTAATTTTCATAAGTCCTAATTTTACAAATTCAATATTATCTTTATAACCTTGTGCATTAAGATAATCTATTAATTCATTATTAATAGGTGCATAACCAATATTAAAATATTTAATATTTTCAGTAGTAATATTACGATTTCGTAAATATTTCATTACTTCTTGACCAATATCAGTTAGTAACTGATAACTAAAAAAATTCATTGCAATATTATTTAAAATTTTTAGTGGATTTTTTTTAGTTTCAACATTAAATTCAGATAAATTAATATCAAACTCTTTTAAATTTAAATTAATATTATCTGCTGCTTCTTTAAGAGCATTAATAAAATTAATATTTTTATATTTTTGTAAAAAAATAAAAACATTTCCTTGTTCACCACAAGAAAAACATTTATAAATTTGTTTTTCTTGTGAAATTGATAATGAAGGAGTAGAGTCTTCATGAAAAGGACAGATAGCTCAAAAATTATTGCCTTTACGGATCAAATTTAAATATTTACCCATAACTTCGACAATATTAATTTTTGCTTTAACTTCATTAATTTTTTTATTAAACTCGATATCCATATTTTTTCACACAATTCTAACAAATAATGTCTAATTTGTCATATAAATATTCTTTAAGTTGATCAACTTTAACTATAACTTGATTTGTAGTATCACGATCTCTAATTGTAACAGTACCTTTAGTTTTTGTGTCATAATCAATTGTTACACAATACATAGTACCAATACCATCTTGATAACGATAAGATTTACCAACACTTGATGATGCTTCATAAATTACTCTTAATTGTGTTTTATTTAACATTTCAAAAATTTCATATGCCTCTTTACCTAATTTTGTTTTATTTAAAGACATAACAGCTACTTGATAAGGGCAAATACTCTTATTTAATTTTAACACTAACCGTTCTTTATCGTCTTTTAAAACTTCTTTTGTAAATGCTTCACAAACTAAAGCTAATAAAAGCCTTTCAACACCAATTGAAGGTTCAATAACTGAAGGAATAACTATTCTTTTTACTGTAACATTAGGATCTTGAATCTCAAAATTTACACCAGAATTCTCACTATGTTTTGTTAAATCATAATTCCCACGATTAGCTATACCACATAATTCACTCATACCAAAAGGAAAATTATATTCAATATCAGTAGTTGCTAATGCATAATGTGCTAGTTGATTTTGTTCATGATTTTTAAATTTTATATTTTTTGAATTCAATAAACCTACTAGAGAGAGAAATTCTTTACATTGATCAACTCAATAATTAAATCAAGTATTATCATTTTTATCCTTTGGAATAAAGAAAAATTCTAATTCCATTTGTTCAAATTCTCTAGTACGAAAAATAAAATTACCAGGAGTTATCTCATTTCTAAAGCTTTTACCAATTTGACCAATACCAAATGGTACTTTTTTATTACAACTATTTCTTACATTATTAAAATTTATAAATATTCCTTGTGCGGTCTCAGGTCTTAAATAAATTTTATTTTTATCTTCTTTTAAAACACCTTGATATGTTTCAAACATTAATTGAAATTGTCTAACTTTAGTTCAATCTTCATTATTGCATTTAATACATTTAATATGATTTTGATTAATATATGTTTCTAATTTTTCATTACTTCAATTATCACAATTAATACTAGGAAAATAATGATTAATTAAATTATCAACTCGAAAGCGAGACTTACATTTTTTACAATCAATTAATGGATCACTAAAATTACTCAAATGCCCTGAAGCTTCTCAAACTTTAGATTTCATAATAATTGAACTATCTAGCCCAACATTGTATGGATTTTTTTCGACAAAAAAAACTCATCAACTTTTCTTAATATTATTTTTAAGTGCTACACCAAGCGGACCATAATCTCAACTATTAGCAAGACCTGAATAAATTTCTGATCCTTGAAAAATAAAACCATTTTCTTTTAAATGAGTAATTATTTCCTTCATTGACTTATCATTGATAATTTTATTAATCATTGCCCCTCCATTAATCATAAAAATTTTCTTAAATATCTTAAATAATACATAAAATCTCTAAAAAGAATAATCCTGTTAATAATATGTTCATAGATAGGTTTTGTCAACCTATTATAAGTGTTATATATTATTAAAAACAATATAACAACTAATTATTAAAATATTTATGTAATTATTAATTTATTATTATATTTTTGACAGTGGTTTTCTAAAATATTAAGAATTTTATTAAGTTCTTCTTTTTCAACTTTTCATTTATTAATATCTTGATAATTTAATAAATAAAGTTGATATATTTTTTTAAACAAAACAATGTCAAAATTAATTATAGCTAATTTTAAAGAACAATTTTTACAAAAAACACCACCCAAATCATAATTAATTAAATACAAATTAGTTATTTGATTACAATTAATACAATTAGTAAAGTTAAACTGAATTCCTTGAAATATTAAACTATGAAATAAGAAAAAAACATAAACTTTCTTAAAATTACTATTTATCATTAACTGTTCATATAAATTAAATAAAAAAGAAAAGATATTTTTATTATTAATAATAATTTTTTCTAAATAATTAATAACTATCTTGTTAAAACTCTTAATCAATTGATAACTTTTTTCATTTATAAAACTATTAAAACTTTTTATTTTTTTATATGTTATACATAAGTTTGAACAATCATAATTTTGATTAAAAATAAAAATTCAACAATCTAAAAGACTATATTTATTTAAATTGATTTTTATTTCTGGTAAAGAAACTATTTTAACATCAAATTATGGTGTTAAAATAGTAACATTATTTATTGATTTAATGTAGTTAATGTTTAAAATCAAACCAGTATCAATATTAAACACATTTTAACTATAACCTAACTCTTTTAATTTTCTAGGATTATTTCTTCAATCAGGTATTACTTTTACAAAAGTTTTTAATATAATATGAGAATCAAAAATACTTTCTAAATCTGTTCTAGCTCTTATTCCAATTTCTTTAATCATACTACCTCCTTTACCAATAATAATTCCTTTTTGTGAGTCTCGTTCAACAACAATAACAGCATTAATATCAGTAATATTAGTATTTGGATTATAATTAATACTTTCAATTAATACTGCTACACTATAAGGAATTTCTTCTTCTGTTAAATTTAAAATTTTTTCACGAATAATTTCCTTAATTAAAGTATTATCTGAAACATCATCGTTATTTTCGATTAAATGATTCTTTTCACCAATTGGTAAATACTCATATAGTTTTTTCAATAATATATCTAAATTCATTTCTTTTATAGCAGAAATTGGAATTATTTCTTTAAATGGTAATAAATCTTTTCACTCATTAATTTTATCCATTAATTTTTCTTTTGTTACTAAATCAACCTTAGTTAATAAAAGTAGAATAGTTGTATTTACCCTTTCTGATAATAATTTAATAATATGTTTATCGCTATTTCCAATGTATTCATTACATGGCGCTAATAAACAAATAATGTTAGTTTCTTTAATGGCGCGATTAGCATCGCGATTCATCATTCGTCCAAGTTGGTTATTATGTTTATGAATGCCGGGAGTATCAAAAAATATGATTTGCATATCATCACTATTATAAATACCTTGAATTTGATTTCTGGTTGTTTGTGGTTTATTAGACACAATTGCCTTTTTTTCTTGAAGAATGGTATTTAATAAAGTTGATTTTCCAACATTACTTCTACCAATAAAACTAACAAAACCTGATTTAAAATTATTATTCATAAATTAATTCCCTTTCAATGAACTTGGTTTAAACGCTAAAGGTAATAAGTCTTTTACTAATATTTTACAAATTGTTTTAGTATCATTATTTTCATTTTTATTACTAATATAAATAGGACATGTTTCTGGCATAATTTCAATCATAAATTGACGACACATACCACAAGGAGAACCAACAGTTTCACTATCAGTAATTAAAAATAGACTAATAATATCTTCTTTTTTATAACCTTGAGCAATAACTTGTGACAAAGCCGCTCTTTCAGCACAAATGCCTACTGAGTATGCAGCATTTTCAACATTTACTCCTAACACTTCTTTACTATTTTTCAAAAGTACTATTGCAGCAACTCTAAATAAAGAATAAGGAGCATAAGCATTTTTTTGTATTGCTTTTGCTTTTTTCAATAATACTAATAAATCTATATCTTGTTCCATTATACCACCCCTTATTTTCTAGTAATACCAAGAATATTTAAAATTTCATCTTGTAAATCAAACATAACCTTTTCTTCTAGGCTATTTTGATGATCATATCCTAATGTATGAAGTAATCCATGAATAAAAAGAAATGATAATTCTCTAATTAAACTATGGCCATATTCTTGTGCTTGCGCTACTGCCTTTGAATAACAAATATAAACATCACCTAAATCTCTAATATCAATATTAATATTTGGAAAATCATCATCATTATTTCCAAATGATAAAACATCAGGAACATAATCTTTATGACGATACATTTTATTTAATTCAATACTAGTCTGTTCGTCATTAAAAATAGCAGCAATACACCATGTAATTTTCTGTTTTAACTTAATAGCTACTGCATTTAAAATTTTTTCTGATAAAATATTAAAATTTTTAATGTCATAGTTATGATCATTGTAAATATTTACAATATTAATTTTTGCTGGCATTTATCTACCTAACTTCTTTTTGATTAAATTATATCAATATTTACATTTATGTTGTAATATTATTTCAAATAAATGTTAACAAACTTTCTTCACCAATAATTATTAATACCATTTGATTTAAATATGTATTAGAATTAATATTTTCTTCAATTAAAAGTTGATTATTATCATTTCATTTTGGAAAAAAAATTGTTAAATAACATTTATTAATAGAGAAAAAAATGAGGCTTTTTAATAATCTGTGTATCTTTGTTTTACAAAGTTACTAATTTAGATTAATTCTGTCTTCAAATTTTATCATAAAATGAGCAATTGCTGTATTTCAATTTTGAATAGGCAATGTTCATTTTTTTGTTATATTTTCAATTGCCAAGTAAAATATTTTGAAAACTGCCATATCATTAGGAAAAACTTTTTTATTTCTGATGATTTTTCGTAATTGACTATTAACAGATTCAATAGCATTTGTAGTATAAATCACTCTTTTGATTTCTACTGGATAACTAATAAAAACCATTAAATTATCTCAATTTTTATATCAAGATTTAGTAATTTGAGGATATTGTTTATTTCATTTACTTTCAAACGATTCTAAAGCTTGCATTGCTTGTTCTTCACTACATGCACTATAAATTGGTTTTAAATCTGCAACTAGACCTTTTCGATGTTTGTATGAAACATATTTTAAACTATTTCTAATTTGATGAACAATGCATAATTGATGTTCTGTTTTAGGATAAACTGATTGTATTGCTTCTGACATGCCTGTTAAATTATCACTACAAGCAATAAGAATATCATTTAAGCCACGATTTTTCATTTCTGTGAAATTAGATAATCAAAACTTAGAACCTTCATTTTCACTAATTCATAATCCTAAAACATCTTTTTTGCCTTCTAAATCAACTCCTAATGCTATATAAACTGATTTGTTAATAATCCGTTTATCTTGTCGTACTTTAACTACTATACAATCAAAATAAACAATAGGATAAATACTTTCTAATGGTCGATTTTGTCATGCTTTAACATCATCAATAACATCATCAGTAATTTGACTAATAACACTTTCACTAATATCAGCACCATGATATAACTCTTGCAACTGCATTCTAATGTCAGATAATGTCATTCCTTTTGCATACAAGGAAAGAACTTGTTGATCAAAACCATCAAATCTTCTTTGCCTTTTAGGAACTATTACAGGAGTAAAATTACTATTGCGATCTCTTGGTACATCAATTTCAATTTTACCTTGTTGAGTTATTAATTTTTTTGAACTTGTACCATTACGAGCATTTTCAGTAGTACTATGTTGATTTTTTTCATATCCTAAATAATTTTGCATTTCAGAATTCAACATTTTTTCAACTAATCTTTTTGTTAATTCTTTATATAAACCGCCAGGTTTAAAAACTGTTGTTAAATCTTCAGTATTTTCTAGTAATAAATCTACTGCTTTTGATATTGGATCATTATTATTAAAGTTATCTTTTTTAGCCATCTGTAACTCAATCTTTCTAGTCATTTAATTATATTTACTAGAATTAATTAAACATAGTTATTTTTGTAAGTTACACAGATTACTAAACATTTCCAATGGCAACCCTTTTTAGGACTATTTTTTGGTAGACATTTGTTTTTGATAACTAACTGGAGTTAGGTAGTTTAGAGTACTGTGAATTCTTATGTTGTTATATCAATTGATGTAATCAAATAATTCTAATTTTAATTGGATTAATGATGTAAAATTTTTATCATTAATAAATTCAATTTTGAAAGTTTTAAAAGTTGCTTCAGCAACAGCATTGTCATAAGGACATCCTTTTTTGCTTAAAGATCGAGTTATGTTGAAAGCTAATAAAAGTTTATCAATAGTTTTATTATTGAATTCATTACCGCGATCAGTATGAAATATTTCAATATCTTTTAAACAGTGATTTGATTGCATAAATGCTTGATATACTAATGATGCATCTTTTTTAACTCCAACACTATGTCCAATAATTTCGCGGTTAAATAGGTCGATTAATAGGCAAATATAGTTTCATTTACCATTAACTTGAACATAAGTTAAATCAATAACAATAACTTCATTTTTAATTCTATTATTAAAGTTTCTATTAACAAGATTGGTTATTTGACTATCATTGACTTTATTATGATAATTTTTGAATGATAATTTAGTGTATTTTGATATTAAATTATGCTTATTCATAATTTCTTTAATTTTTCTGCGTGATAAATAAATTTCTTGGTTTGCTAGTATGACTTTTAATCTTCTAGTACCATAAACTTCTTTATTTTCTTGAAAAGCACTAATAACAGCTTGTTCATAAATATTATTTTGAATTTTATTTTTTTTCTTTAAATTAAAATAATATGTTGATTTAGAGAGTTTTAAAAAATGACACATTGTGCGAATTTTATATTTAGATTTATTATTTGCAATAATCTCTACTTTCTGCCTATTATTAGTGCTGCTTGCTTTAAAATATCAATTTCCATTCGTAACTGTTTTAATTCTTTATTTGCTTGAATTAATTGTTTTTCTAAATCTGAAAGATTATCTTTAGTTTTAAAACTACCTGAATTAGTAAATTGCTTAATTCAATTGTAAGTAGCTGCTCTTGTAACATTGTATTCTTTAACAAGGCAAGATACTGATTTGCCACTTTGATATAAAGCTACTATTTGTTTTTTAAATTCATCTGAATATGAGTTAATAGTGACCATAATTATAATTCCTTTCTTTTAACTAATTTGTTCACTTGTCTATGTAATTAGTGTCCAATAAAGTGTAACCCATCCAAATCTTGATATAAAAATTGAGATAATTTAATGGTTTTTATTAGTTATCCAGTAGAAATCAAAAGAGTGATTTATACTACAAATGCTATTGAATCTGTTAATAGTCAATTACGAAAAATCATCAGAAATAAAAAAGTTTTTCCTAATGATATGGCAGTTTTCAAAATATTTTACTTGGCAATTGAAAATATAACAAAAAAATGAACATTGCCTATTCAAAATTGAAATACAGCAATTGCTCATTTTATGATAAAATTTGAAGACAGAATTAATCTAAATTAGTAACTTTGTAAAACAAAGATACACAGATTATTAAAAAGCCTCTCACTATTTGGTGTTGAATAAATTTTTTGTGCCATTAATAGTAGCTTTCCTTTCTTACTTAGTAGCTACTGAATAATTCCCTTATTTTATTGATGATTCCTTTTTTTATTATACTAATAATTTTATTTTTTTTATTCATTTGAAGAATTATTATTTTTGATATTTTTTAATATTTCTTCAATGTTTTTAACTCTAGTGTTGGTATTATCATATTTAAAGCGTAATTCTGGAACTTTATATTTATTACTTGTTTTAGCAAGTGCGCTTCGACAAAAACCTTTCGCTTTTTCTAAAGCAGTACTAATGGTTTTAATATCTAAATTATCTAAGTAAACTGTTCAATAAATGGTAGCATAACTGTTATCTTTTGTTATTTTTACATTAGTAATAGTGATATCTTTGAAAAGAATATTTTTTGATTCTTTTTTTAATATATTAGTAATTTCTTTTTTTAAGAAACTTTCTTGTTGTTCAAATTTAATGATAGACATCCTATTTTGTCTCCACTTCTTCTACTAAATATGATTCAATAATATCATTTTCTTTTAAGTCATTAAAATTTTTAATAGTAATACCGCATTGAGTTTCTTTTTTAGCAATTTTTAAATCATTTTTTTCATGTTTTAAACCACTGATTTCACCGTTATAAATAACAACATCATCACGAATGATATGAACTTTGCTATTACGTTGAATGAAACCATTAATGACAACACAACCAGCAATTGTTCCTACTTTTGAAAAATGAAAAGTTTTAATAACTCGTGCTTGACCAAGAATTTTATCTTCATAAGTTGGTTCTAATAAACCTTTAGCAGCCAATTCTAATTCTTCAGTTATTTTATAAATGATATTATGTAATCTAATTTCAACACCGGCATTGTTAGCAGCTTCACGAATAACATGATTGGGGCGAACATTGAAACCATAAATAATACTTCGTGAAGTTTGAGCAAGTTTAATATCTGATTCACTAATACCACCAATAGTTGCTCTAATAAACTTAACAGTAATATCATTAACATTAATTTTATTTACTGCTTGAACGATTGCTTGCACTGAACCTTGAGTATCTGCTCGTAAAATAACATTAATTTGTTTTAATTCACCTGTAGCAACATCTTGTGTTAAATTACCTAAACTAATTTGTCGATTATTTCTAATTTTATTTGTTTCTTCTGTTTGGCGTACTAGTGCTACTTTTCTTGCTAATTTATCATCATTAAAAACAATAAAAGATTCACCAGGAGTAGGGGCTGTTTCAAATCCTAAAACTTGAACAGGCATTGAAGGTCCGGCTTTAGTAATTATTTTACCAGTATCATTAATAAGGCGTTTAATTTTTCCTTTAACACTACCCGCAACTACAATATCAGTAACTTTTAGTGTTCCACCTTGTATTAATAAAGTACAAATTGAACCAACATTTTTATCATGATGAGATTCGATAACAGTTCCATTAGCAAATCGATTTGGATTAGCATTTAGTTCTTTTAATTCAGCAATTACTAATATTGCTTCTAATAATTCATCAATTCCTTGATTTTTTAAAGCACTACCATAAACAAAAATAGTATCGCCACCTCATTCTTCACTAGTTAAATAACAATTAGCTAGTTCATTCATAATGCGATCAGTATTAACATTTGGTTTATCCATTTTATTAACAAAAACAATAATTGAAACACCAGCTACTTTTGCATGGTCAATTGCTTCACGAGTTTGTGGCATCACACCATCATCACCAGCAACTACTAAAACAACAATATCAGTAATTTTAGAACCACGTGAACGCATTTCAGTAAATGCTTCGTGACCTGGGGTATCAATAAAAGTAATTAATTTATTATTAGTTTTAATTTGATAAGCACCAATATGTTGAGTAATACCACCGTGTTCTTGATTAGTAACTTTAGAATTACGGATAGTATCTAATAGTGTTGTTTTTCCATGATCAACGTGGCCCATAATTGTAACAACAGGTGGTCGAGTTACTAAATTTTTTTTATCATCTTCGAGATTAATATTTTCTAATAAGTTTTCATATGTTACCACTTTAGCTTTTTCAAAATCAATATTTCATTCCAAACAAAGTTCAAGCATTAATTCTTGAGTTAATATTTGATTTTGATTAAATAGTTTGCCTTGTTTCATGAAGTATTTAATAATGTCAGTTACTGGATGATGCAATGCTTTAGCAAATTCTGAAATAGTTAATGGTTCGTTATATAAAAATACTCCTTTTTCATTAATTTGAGATGTTTTTTGTTTTAGTTGTTGATTAATATTTTGTGTTTGTTGAGATATTCGTTTTTTTGCCATTTGCATCCCGCCTTTCGCTTGGGAAAATTAATCTCAATTTTTTTTAATTTCATTAATTAATTGTTCATAAAATTCATTTGGAATTTTTGTTTTTAATGCTCGTTCTAATGCCTGCTTTTTAATAAGCAAAGGTATTAATTCAAGTTTAGGTTGGATGTAGGCACCTCGACCATTTTGTTTGCCAGTTTTATCAATGAATAATTGTCCTTCTTTATTAATAACAATTCTAATTAATTCACGTTTAGGTAAAATAGTATTTGTAACTATACATTTACGCATTGGTATTTTTTTACGTTTAATTAAAGGTATTTTATTCATAACGACCTACTTTATTGTTTATTGATTTTTATTTTTTCATTGTGTTTTTTTTAATAATTCAGATATAAACTTTTCATATTCACTTTCTTTAATATTACCATTTCAAGTAAATTTAATATTATTTTCTTTTGCTTGTTCTAATGAAGTAACATTAATATTTCAGTGAGTTACACCGGCAACTAATTTAGCAGCCATACCATTTTTACCAATAGCTAATGATAATTGTTCAGTAGGAACAATAATATTTGCTTGTTTTTCTTCTTCATTAATATCAATTGAAATAACTTTAGCTGGTGTTAAAGCGTTAATTATATATTCTTTTATATTAGGATTTCAGGCAATAATGTCAATTTTTTCGCCACTTAATTCTTGCGTAATTAGTTTTGTTCTTTCGCCTTTTGGGCCAATACATGCACCAATCCCATCAATGCTTGGATCATGACTAACAATTGCAACCTTAGCTCTAATTCCAGGAATACGAGCAATATCTTTAACTTCGATTACACCTTGTGCGATTTCAGGAACTTCTAATTCTAGTAAACAACGTAAAAAATTAACGTGAGTTCTTGATGCTAAAATTTGACCATAGTTTTTATTTTTAATAATATCTTCAACATAAAATTTGATATAAGTATTATTAGCGATTGGTTTATTTTTTGGTAAGATCTCACTAGGGATTTGATTTTGTTTTGGTAAGAAAGCATAGGCTCTACCAATTTTAATTAACATATAAGTTTCTTCAACGCTTTCAATAGTACCAATTAATATGTGATCTTTTTTATCAATAAATTCATCATAAATTGATGTTTTTTCTGCTTCACGAATTGATTGTTTAACTACTTGAATGGCTTTAAAAATTGATAAACGAGAGAATTGATCACTAGTAATTATTTGCGTATATGTATCACCAATTGTTAAGCCGGGATTCTTTGTTTTAATAGTTGAAAGTGCAATTTCTAATTCAGGATCTTCAACTTTTGGAACAACAATTAAATCCTTTAAAATTTTAATAGTACCTTTATTTTGATCAATTTCAATTCTGATATTTGTACTATCATCACGATGACTTTGATATTCATATGCTTTTTTTAGTCCTTCTTTTAAAGCTTCAATGATATCTTCTTTTGCTATTTGTTTTTCTTCAGCAATTTCATTTATGGCATTTAAAATGATTTGACTAATTTCTTTGTCCACTTTTTCTCCTCCTTGTTTTTTATAAACATTGTTGTTTATTATTTAATAGTATTTGAAATAGATTTATTTCAAAATGAAAATATACTTAAATAAAAAAATATATTACACTAGAAATAATAAAGACAGCTGGTAGCTGTCTTGCTATAATTCTAATTCATTGTTCATTATACAATATTATTAATTTGAAAACAATAGAAATTTATTAAAGGATAGAGTTTTATTATCGTAGATTATATTGTAGAAATATCTTTCATTATATTAATGGTAATTTTCAAGTTTTAAATTGATTAAATATAATTATTTATATAGTCGTAATTGTTTTTGTTCTATTATCATTGAAAGATATAACATTCATTTTAAAGTTTCTATTTTTTTAAAATCAAGGGGAACTAAATCGATTTTCAATACTAATTTGTTCTTATATTGATATTAATTTCCTATATATTCTGCTTATCAAAGTGGATGGGTTACACTTTATTGGACACTAATTACATAGACAAGTGAACAAATTAGTTAAAAGAAAGGAATTATAATTATGGTCACTATTAACTCATATTCAGATGAATTTAAAAAACAAATAGTAGCTTTATATCAAAGTGGCAAATCAGTATCTTGCCTTGTTAAAGAATACAATGTTACAAGAGCAGCTACTTACAATTGAATTAAGCAATTTACTAATTCAGGTAGTTTTAAAACTAAAGATAATCTTTCAGATTTAGAAAAACAATTAATTCAAGCAAATAAAGAATTAAAACAGTTACGAATGGAAATTGATATTTTAAAGCAAGCAGCACTAATAATAGGCAGAAAGTAGAGATTATTGCAAATAATAAATCTAAATATAAAATTCGCACAATGTGTCATTTTTTAAAACTCTCTAAATCAACATATTATTTTAATTTAAAGAAAAAAAATAAAATTCAAAATAATATTTATGAACAAGCTGTTATTAGTGCTTTTAAAGAAAATAAAGAAGTTTATGGTACTAGAAGATTAAAAGTCATACTAGCAAACCAAGAAATTTATTTATCACGCAGAAAAATTAAAGAAATTATGAATAAGCATAATTTAATATCAAAATACACTAAATTATCATTCAAAAATTATCATAATAAAGTCAATGATAGTCAAATAACCAATCTTGTTAATAGAAACTTTAATAATAGAATTAAAAATGAAGTTATTGTTAGTGATTTAACTTATGTTCAAGTTAATGGTAAATGAAACTATATTTGCCTATTAATCGACCTATTTAACCGCGAAATTATTGGACATAGTGTTGGAGTTAAAAAAGATGCATCATTAGTATATCAAGCATTTATGCAATCAAATCACTGTTTAAAAGATATTGAAATATTTCATACTGATCGCGGTAATGAATTCAATAATAAAACTATTGATAAACTTTTATTAGCTTTCAACATAACTCGATCTTTAAGCAAAAAAGGATGTCCTTATGACAATGCTGTTGCTGAAGCAACTTTTAAAACTTTCAAAATTGAATTTATTAATGATAAAAATTTTACATCATTAATCCAATTAAAATTATAATTATTTGATTACATCAATTGATATAAAAACATAAGAATTCACAGTACTCTAAACTACCTAACTCCAATTAGTTATCAAAAACAAATGTCTACCAAAAAATAGTCCTAAAAAGGGTTGCCATTCCACATTAGTAAAAATGTTAAGATTTATTTATTAAATTTTATTAAATAATAAAAATTTGGAGTAAATATTATGAGTAAAAATAAGAAAAAGAATGAAAATATTAGTATTGTAGTTTTTATTTCATTAATAATTATTATCACTATTATATTTTTGATTAAGTCATTATTTAAAGGTTTAGAAAAATGAATTGTTAATAATGTTTGAATAACTATAATTATTATATTTTCTATAATTATTGTTTCAATTTTAACTACTATTATATTGGCAAATAAATATTTAAAATATAAAAAAAATTATTTTAATTTAGAAAAAAGTAAAGAAATAGAATATTCTTATCAAATAATAGAATTAGAAAATCGAATTAAAAATTATGAAAAAATTTATCAAAATTTAAAAAATTTTGAACATCCTTATCAATATAATGATAATTTAAATAATACGTTAGGTATTAAAGGTGAATTAATTGTTAAAGAAAAAATAATAAGTATGTTTAATGAAGAAGATTTACAATTATTTAACAATTTATATTTACCATCTATTGAAGGAAAAATTAATCAAATTGATCATTTATTAATTTTAAATAGTTGTATTTTTATAATTGAGACTAAAAATTGATCTTTAAAAACTTATGGAGATTATTTTAAAAAAAATTGAATCCAATATCATGGTGAAAGACAAGAATTTATTCCATCACCTCTTTATCAAAATAGAAGTCATGTTAGAACTATTCTGTATCTTTTAAAAAAAGAAAACATTAATTTAAAACAATTTAAATTTTTTAGTCTTGTAGTATTTGTTCAAAATAATTTACAAATTACTGAAAATAGTAACTTAAAAATAAATGAGAAAGCATTAAATTTATTTGAATTATCTGAATATATTAAAAATAAAATTGAAGAAAATTCAGGAAAATGTACTTCTTCTTCTAATATTCAAAGAAATATAATGAATCAAATTATTTTAAATAATAATAATCCAGAAAACATTCAAATTCATAAAGAACAATTAGACTATTAAAAACACAGTTATAAGCGAACAAAATTTAATAAATTAATTTTTCTAATAATCTTCTGTCCTTGAAATTTTAATTAAAAAAATTTATTTTTATTTTCTGTTCTTAATTTTTAAATATAAAAAAACCTGAAAAATTTTCAGGTTTTTTTACATTATATTACTCAATAATCTTGGAAGTACTCTAGAGTATATATAAAAAATAATAAGAATGTTCAGTTAATGAACAATTTAATCCTAACATTTTTGAAATTATTTTTTTAAAAAAATCAAAATAACACTTAATAATGAAAAATATTATAAAAAGAACACCAAATAAAAAAGAATGTATAATTATGAACAGAAAATAGTTTATATTTTTCAGAAAAATTATCTAAGGGGGAAAAACAATATGAGAAACATGAAAACATTACTACGACTAATGGGTGCTGCTGCTTTAACAACAGTTGCAGCAAGTTCAGTTGTTGCATGTGGAACTCAAACAAAAGCGCCAACATTAGATGGCAAATATGCAGCATTACTAGGATGATATAGTGATGAAAATACAAGTACAATTAATCAAGAACTAAAAAAGGATGATACTGCTGGTAAAGAAAGTTATTCAATTTCTGTTCCTGCTGCTGATAGTACAAAAATTACAGCAACTAAATTTAACGAAAAATTATTAAAAGCAGGTGACGGTGCTGATGTTGATAAATTTAAAGCAAAAGATGCTGATGCTGCAGCGTTTTTAAAAGATTTAGGATTTACATCTGGTAGCACTACTGCTTTTTATAAAGCTGAAGAAGTTACATCTATTACTGCTTTATCTGCAAAAGTTGAAAGTACTGAAGCAGGTAAAATTGAAGCTGTTGGTACAACTGATTTTAAAGTTGCAGCTGGTACTTGTCAAATTAATATTATGGATAAGGCAACTGGAGATGATGCCAAATCTGTAAAAAAATATACTATTAGTACTCTTAAGAAAGATACATTAGGTGTTCCTGCTCAAGTAGATACGCTTGTACAATCAGCAAAATTGGATTTAACTAAAGCTAATGGATTTGAACAAGGCAAAGATGTACTTAAGTCTTTACCTTGAAAAACTGAGAATTCTAAAGAAAAAAATCTATATAATTCTTTAGTTAATTTATTTAGCAAAGATAAAGTATCATTAGTTTGAACTTCTGATGATCAAGGTCAAACAGTGATACCTAAGTATACAGCTCAAAAAGTATACTTAACCGTAAAATTTGGAGAAGTAAAAGTTACAAATACTCTAGATTTTGGAACTCCACAAGCTTAAATATATTTTAAAAGATTGCAATTGCAATCTTTTTTAATTTATATTCTTTTTTTATCATTTAAAAAATATTATTAATAATTAAAATTATAAAAATAGTTTCAAATCAAGAAGAATATATAATAAATAGCAGAAAATAATTTATATTTTTTAGAAAATTATCTAAAAGGGGAGAAAATATTATATGAGAAATATAAAAACATTATTACGATTAATGGCTGCTACTACTTTAATTACAACTGTAGCAAGTTCAATTGTTGCCTGTGATTTTGAAACAAAAGGACCAATATTAAATGGTAAATATGCAAAATTATTAGGATGATATAGTGATGAAAATACAAGTTTAATTAATCAAGAATTAAAGAGGGATAAAACTACTGGTAAAGAGAAGTATTCAATTGAGGCTGATGACACAAAAATTATGATGACTAATTTTAAAAACAGTTTATTAAACGCAAACGAAATTAGAAATCCAAATCAAGCAAAAGATGCTGATGCTGCAGCATTTTTGAAAGAATTAGGGATTACAAGTGGTAGTGAAAATGAAGAATATTCATCTGATGATGTTAAAAAAATTACTACCTTATCTGCAAAAATTACAAGTACTGAAGCGGGTAAAACTGAAGAAATTAAATTTATAACATTGATAAGTTAAAAAAATAAACTTTAAATGAGGACACAATTGTATCTTTCAATTTTATTAAGTGATATTATTAATTATAAAAATTAAAGAAGGAGAAAAAATATGTTAAAAGCAGGAAGTATATTAATATTTATTGTTTTTATTTTAGAATCAATATTTATAATTCCTTTATTATGAACAATACCCGCTTTTATTTTATACAAAAAAGTAAGTAAAGGTGAAGCGACTACTGATCAAAAAATTGCTTTAGCAATATTAGGAATTATCTTTGGTGCTGCATTAGGTATTATTGGTGGTATTTTTATATTAGTTGATTTAAACAATGATGAAAATAAAATCCAAAGATATTAATAAAAAAACATCATTAATTAATGATGTTTTTTATTTTTTTAAATAGTTTTCCATTGGTTTTAATAAAAATTATTATATAATTTTTATAGTTTGATTTAAAAACAACTTAAAATTATTAACTAGGAGGAAAACAAATATGGAAGTTATTATTTTAGAAGCCACAAATCTGATGAATGAAATAATTTTAAGTTATAAAAATGAAATTAACAAAATTCGCACCGGAAGAGCTAATCCTAATATCTTAGAAGGAGTTAATGTTAAATGTTATGGTGGTGTTGATAGTTTAAGTAATATTGCGCAAGTTAAAGTAGCAGAAGCACATCAATTATTAATTAAACCATATGATCGCAGTTTAATTAAAGACATTACAGAAGCTGTTACAAAAGCTGATTTGAAATTACAAATTAAAAGCGAAGCAGAGAATATACGTTTAATTTTCCCACAATTAACAGAAGACGTTCGTAAATCTTTAGTTAAAGATTTGAGTAAAAAAACTGAAGAATATAAAGTTAAAATCCGTAATTGTCGACGTGATGCTGTTCAAAATCTGAAAAAAATAAAATTACCAGAAGATCAAGAAAAGCATGCAGAAACTACAATTCAAGATTTAACTGATAGTAAAATTAAAGAACTTGTATTAATAGAAAACAATAAAAAAACCGATTTAATGAAAATTTAGCAATAAAGCAATAAAAAGTTAGGGGTTAAATATTGTGAAAAAAAAGATAATAAATAAAGAAAATATAAAATCTAAAATTTCTTTTTTTGCAAAACTTAGTAATTTTTTTAGAACCTATCGAAATCGTATTCTTACAAGCTTTATGTTAATTGCTTGTGGTGTATTATGAATGTTTATTGGGGCAGTTTATTTAGAACCAATTTTTGGTAATAAACCACAGTGATCAGCCTATACATTTATGATAATTAATACTTTAATTTTTATTGGTTGTTTATGAGAAATTATTAATTTAAAAAAAGAATCAAATTGATCAATTGTACTTAAAATTTCTATAATTTTAACAGGAGTCATACTTTTATGAGTTCCGCTTGGTAAAGAAACTTTTGGTCCATATATTTATAATCATTATTGATTTGAAACTTGAATGACTTTATTAACTTTATTATTTTTCATTTGTATTTTTATTTTAATTGCTTGACGAAGTAAAAATTTTCAATTAAGTGATGTTATTTTTATTTTTACTTGAATTATTTATTTAGTATTTGTTGTTAAAGCTGTTAATTTTTTAATGTTATCAGAAATTAAACTTTCAAAACTAGGATGACCAACATTATTGTTTTTATTCATTATTGTTATGTCTAATGATGTTGGTGCTTTTATTGGTGGTATAATTTATGGTAAAACAAAAATGGCACCAAGTATATCACCAAATAAAACTTGAGAAGGTGCTATTACTGGTTTAATAACAGCAGTTATTTTAAGTATGATAACAGTAACTGTTTTTTTAGAAACAAGTAATTATAATCCATTGCCTTTTTTAGAAGTTAATAGTAAAGCACCAATCTATATTGCTTATTTTGCTACTAGTTTTATTCTTTCAATCGTTAGTCAAATGGGTGATTTATTATTTTCTTATTTGAAACGTAATTATCATGTTAAGGATTTTTCAAATATTTTACCTGGACATGGAGGATTATTAGATCGTTTAGATTCATTTTCAACAGTAGTTATTTTTGGTTCTCTAATTACTCTAGCAGCTATTGCTTAATATATAAAATTTAAGGATGAAGTTATGTATATATTTTTAGCCATTTTAATTGGTTTATTTACAATATTATTTTTAATTACATTGCATGAATTTGCTCATTTTGTAATTGCTAAATTATCAGGAGCATATGTATATGAATTTGCTATTGGTATGGGACCAAAACTTTTGCAGTGAGGTAAAAAAGAAACACGTTATACTTTAAGACTATTACCATTGGGTGGTTATGTTTCTATTGCTTCAGAAATTGCTGATGCTCCTAAAGGACGAGAAGATGAAGTAATTGAAGGTAAACGAATGATGGAAAACTTGCAACGTGGTAAAAAAGCAGCTTTCATTAGTGCAGGTGCACTAATGAATTTATTATTAGCTTTTATTTTATTAATGATTGGATATGGAATTTATCCACATAAATATGATCCTAACTTGCCACCAACTTATGCAACAACAGGACCATTATATGAAGCAGTTAAAGAATATAATGAACATAATCCAACTTTTAAAATTTTAGATACTGATGCTATTACTAGTATTTATAATACTGGTGATATTGAATCTAAACAATCAATTAAATCATATTATGATTTAGAAGCATGATTAAGTAAATATAATAAAAAGACTACTAATGGTACAGTTATTGCTGATTACGAAATTACTTTTGATAATAAAAATGATAAAACTGTTACTTTTAAACCAGTAGAACAAAAAGGTGTACTATTCATTGGTGTTAGTCAAGGTAGTTATTATTTAAATGCAGGGCAAGTTATTAGTAATGGTATCATTGATACTTTTAAAGATAGTTACAGTCTTTTACAAGCATTAGGACAATTAGTTACTTTTCATTGACAAAATTTATCAGGACCTGTTGGTATTGTTAAATCAACTAATAGTTTTTTAAATCCTGATTTATCATCAACACAAGCAGCAAGTACATATTTTCGTTGAGCAGCATTATTATCATCTAATTTATTTTTATTAAATATGTTACCAATTCCGCCATTGGATGGTTATAAATTTGTTGAAAATGCAGTTGAAGCGGTAACAAGAAAAAAATTAAATGAAAAATATAAAATTATTGTCAGTATTGCTGGAGCTATATTATTTTTAGTTATCTTTATTGCTATTACTATTAAAGATATATTTTTTTAATCTTTACTTTATAATAAAATCTTATTATAAATAGGATAATAAATTTGAATGAAAAAGTTTTGAGTAATTTTCTTAATTATTTATATTTTAAAAAAATAAAATAGTTACTATTTTAAATGAACAATATTGTTCACTTTTTATTTTATTTTGAAATATACTTTATAAGTATAAAAACTAAAATTTATATCGATTATTTGCTCCTAAGAGAATTATTTTTTCTTCAACAAATTTCTGAATAGCTATCATTGCATTTTCTGTTAATGTATTAAGATTAGACAAATTAGAATTAGTTTGCAAACTTTTTTTTAGACTTTCAACGTAAATCTTTCTTAAATCACTACTAATATTAACTTTAGTAATACCAGCTTTAATTGCTAGAGTTAATTGTTCATCATTAATAGTAATATTATCATGTAATACTAAAAAAATTTCAGGCATTTTAATAGCAATTTCTTTAATTAGAGAAATTTTTAAATCTTGTCTATTATCTTGATGATGACTATTGATAGCAGTAAATACAAGACAATTAATATTAGTTTTATTTCTAAATAATATTGCTTGTTCAATTAAATTAATATCATTAGTAATATCTCCTTTTGTATTATTGTAAAAAATCTCTGATTCAACAATAATACCCAAAGGAGCAGCAAAATGAACAATATCTTTAGTTTTTTCAATATTTTCTTTAATTGGATAGTTACTGTAATTTAACATAACTGAACTAAAATCAGATGTAATTTTAGTTTTAATAAAGTGTGGATCAAGACAGTGGTCTAGTTGTAAAAAAATTGGTACTTTTGCACGATTAATAACATTATTAATAATAGCAAGTACATATTTTAAATCAATACAATTAATAGTGTTAGGTGTTATCATTAAACATATTGGTGCTTTTTGTTTTTCGGCTGCATTAGTAATTGCAATTAACATTTCTAAATTATCAAAGTTAAAACTTGGGATTGCGTATTTGTTAATTTGTGCATGTTTTAACATTGTTTTCAAGTTAATTTTCAATTACAATCACCTAACTTTTCTTTTTTTTAATTATATCAATAATATTGGGAGCGTACCGAAGATGTCGATAACTAAAAAGTTTTAAAAATAGCTCCTTTCTTTTTTAAATCCTTAAATTAAAAATAAATGACAAAAGATGAGAATAAAAATCTTGTCTTTTTTTGTAATTGTAAAATTTTAAAATTTTTAATAACCCTCTTTAACGCTATTATCAACACGTGTTAGGGAACTAAAAAAGTGAACTACAACACAGTTGTTAAAAATAGTAGCTAGCATGTGGACTTGCATGGATAAATAAAAAGTGGAGTGATACCTAATAAAATATACTAACCATTTAATGGTAATTCTTGGGGTGGGAGCGGATTGGAAACTAGTATATATAGACCTGCTTAGGGAACCTACTATATTAATTCTATTCTTTATTTAACCAACCTTGCCACTCACCAGTGAGCAAGTGTTGGTTTTATTTTTTATTTTTTTTGAAAAATTTTTGAGCCCAGAATTTCTGGAATGAATAAAACTAATAATAGTATTATTAATAATTTAAAAATCAAAATATATGTCCTTTATGCTAGAAGCAACAGGACATATTAGGAAAGGATTATTATGCAAATAGAATTTAAAAAAGAACAAATTGTTAAAGATAAACCACAATCTATTCTTATTGATTATGTTGAATATAAATTATCACTTCCAAAATGAATGATTAAAAATAATTCTTTTATTGTTGATAATAATTACACATATTGGGTTTTTAATTCTGAAAATATTAAAAGAGAATTAAATGGTGATGAATTAACAAAATTATTAGAACCATATATTTCTGAACAGAAAATAACTGTTAATAAACCAGAAACACCCAAAGAATATTATCTTAATGATATAAAACTTGAACCATTAACATTTTATGAACAGCATAATAGTTGATTTATTGGTGAAATAACTGATAGTAAAACAAAGATTACTAATCCTTGTTTTAAATATAATGTTACATGAGAAGAAAACAGAAAAGGTTTTAAACTAAATAATCCATATAACCATAATGATTTGTCAATTAATTATATAGTCACTTCTTATAAACATATTTTAACTCATAATGAAAAGATATTTTATTTATAAAGAAAAAAACTATGAATAATAAAAATAAAAAATGTGAATTAAGAGTTTGTATGGATAAAGTTTGAAAAGAATGTATTAATAATTCTACTAAAACTATTAAATATAAAAATTGACCAATACCTTATTTAATATGTGACAGTTGTTATAACAAAATACCTAAATACCTTAAACAAACAGCAAAAATAATTGAAAAGGATGATTTACATAATGGAAAAAAAGATTATTGAATATAAAGTAGGATTAATCAAACAAATTGATAGTTTACAAAAAAATAATTTAGTTTGTGGACATAAAGAGTTTATCGAAGAATGTAAATATTGCTGAAGTAATTGTGATTTAGAAATTATTAAAACAATTGTTAGAGGTTAATTTGATTAATGCAATATGACTTAATTATTGGAATTGACCCTGCTGGTATTGGTAGTAATGGAATTATTATATACTCAAATGAAACTAATAATATTGTTTTTAATGAAACATTTAAAACTAAAACAGTTTTAAAAAGCAAAAATCTATTTAAAGAATACTTTTTATTAATTAAAAAACATTTTGATAATAAAAAAATATTAGTTATTGTAGAAAATTTCTTTTTAAATTCAAAACAATTATTAACAAATCCATTAGCAACTCCTAAAATTATTGGTGCTTTAATAGTATTAGCAGAAGATGTTATGAATTGAGATTATTTAGAAAGTGAACCAAAAAATAAAAACAAAATAGAAAATTATAAAGGAAATATAAAATTAACAAAACATGAACAAGATGCATATAAGCATATTAAATATTATTTAAGGAATTATAAAAATGAAAGAGAAAGCCAATTATGTCAAATTAACAGTAAAACTGAGTAACACTATTGAAACAAAATATTACGAAAAAGGTAATAAAGAATTATATTATAGTGTTCGAGGTCAATGAAATGGATTAAACTATGTTACTTTAATTTTTAACAACCCAAAATTTTATAGACGCTGTATTTTATTAAACAAAAACGATGAAATTATTGTAACTGGTCAAATTTTTAACACTTTAAATATTCCTAAAAATCGTGCATTTTGTTCAATAAATGTTAAATGATTTAAAAAATGAAAAGAGTAAAAAATGATATTATGAAAAATTTTATTAATAGTACCAATATTAATAACAAGCATAACACTAATAATATTTTTAATATTTATTAGTAAAGAATTAAAAAATGAATATAAAGTATTAAAAATATTAAGTGAAATTGCTAATCAAATTGAAAATAAGGAGAAATAATATGAAATATGAAGATAAATGTTCTATGTACAATAAAGTAAAAGAAAACTTTTTATCCAATACCTGTAATAGTTGTTGATTAGAATCAGTTAATAAATGAAATAGAAGAAGTTGAAGAAATTTAGGAAACATTGATAATGAATAAAGAAAATATACCATGTTGTTTTAGTGAAGTTAATGAACTTGGTAAACATATAACAAATTGTAATAATTTACCAACAAAATTAGATAAAGATAATGTTCAAGTAAGATATTTTTGTGATAAACATATGATAAAAGTTGAAAATATAAGAAGAAAAATTGCCCAAAAATATATTAATGAATATAAAGAAAAATTAATTTTAGATATCGATGAAATTATAAATGATAAAAATCCACATAGAACTTATACAGAATATGTCTTTTCTTTAAAAGAAAGAATTGAAAATGGAGAATTTGATAATGATTAAATTAAAAGATTTATTTGGTGAAGATAAAATAGAAATATTTTCACCAAATCCCAAAGATTTAACAGATAGTAATGATATAAAAGCATTGATTTTATGAAAATATCCCAATGTTATTGCTAAATATTTAATTGTTTCTCAACCACATGCTAATACTGCAATTTTAGTTGGAGATAACTTTAATTATCAAGGTTGAATAGAAGTTTTTATTAAACAGAAAGTAGAAGAAAATGCCAAATGACATAACTGTACAATCAAGTAATTACAATTTATTAAAATTAATAAGAACTGGAGCAAGTCCATTATTTGGTATGATAGGAACTTCTGCATACTATGGTCAACTTATTGGTAATCCAATATTAGGTAGTATAAATGCTTTATTATTTTCTAAAAAATTAGGAATTGATATATGAAATTTAAATCAAATGCCAAATTTAAAAAGTAAACTATTAAATTCAAGTAAAAAAATAGCATTAGGATTAGGAACAATTGGTTTAGCAAATTATAGTAAATTTACTGAAACAATAAATCCTATCACCCCAACTACAACCACTACAGAAACTCCGCCATGACCAGCATTAACATTATCAGTAACTAATAATAATGTTAATGACCAATCTTTAATGGATTGAGATACTTATATATCTTTAAATTCATATGGTATTGCAAATTTGGTTGCTGGAATTACAGAATTAATACCAAGTAAATTTGAAACTATACGTAAAATAGCAAATATGGCAACTGGTGGTTGTTTGATTAGTAGTGGTGTTGCTATGGGTATTAATAATGATTTTATGAATGCTTATGCAGTTCCGACTATTATTGCTGGTGCATCTGAAATTATCCATAATTTACTACCAATGGAAACAACTAATCATGTTGAAGAAATGCAAGAAACAACATTTACTAGTGAAAATGCAAGATTAATTAATGATGTTGTAGATAGAATATCACCAGTATATAGACCAACTACATATTATGACAGTTTATAAAGGAGGTGAGTAATTTATGAATAAAGAAAAATTAATTGAATATTATAATCACGAAATAAAAATACATAAAGAAAGGATGGAACAATTAAATAAAGAAATTTCTTTATTAGTAACTATTATAAGTAATTATCAGTCAATGGTTGAAAGAATTAATGGTGGTCAATTTGACGAATAATTAAAAAATAAATAATTGAAAGGAAAATATTGAAATGAAAGAATTATTGCATGAATTAATCATTATTGGAACAAGTGTAGGAACATTAATTTGCAGAGAATTAATTGTTTGATTTAAACGATTTATTACAACTCCAAAACATGTTCGAGCAAATAATAAAGTAATAAAACATAAAAAAAAATTAGCAAAATTAAATGAAAAAATTAATAAATAAAGGTGTAATGTAAATGTTAGAAAATGAAACTAATGTTCAAGAAACAACTGAACCTTTAACTGAAAATAATGATTTGCAAAAAGAACAAGAAACTAAGATTGTTGAATTAGAAAATAAGTTAAATAAACTTAATGAAGAAATTAAAGAAAAAGAAATGCTTAATATATTTAAAAAATATCAAGTTAAAAAAGAATTTTATGATTTTTTAAAATTTAAAACAAGTAATATAGAAAATTCAAAAGTAGAAGACACTATTAAAAAAATGATTAAAGAACAACCAGTATTTAAAGAACCAATTAATACAGGTGGTAAACAAGAAACAATATTAACAAATCAATCGAATTCAATAAAAAGTAGTTTATTGGATTATAAAAAGAAAAATAATTTATAACAGAAAGGAAAATAAAAATGGCAATTAATATTCAAACAAACTTAAATAATACAGAAAAACTAGTTGAAGCACCAGAATTTATTGAATTTTTCAAACAATCAAATAGTCCATGAGCAAACTTTTTTCCTATTGAAATAGTTAATTCTACTAAAATAGAATTTATTATTAAAGTTCCGAAAGACCCATCAATTAAAGTTATTGCATGAAATGATAAAAGTCAAAGAATAGATGTAACTTATGCACAAACTGATACTATTCCAAAAATAATTGAAAAATTATATGTTGCTGGTGAAACTATTGCAGCAGTTGACTTAAATGCTGAAAATGGACAAAATTTATTAGAAAGTATGCAATATGAAGTCGCTAATGATTTAGCAGATAAATTAGCAACTGATGATATACAAGTAATTAGCGATAACGGAACTAAAGTAATAATTAGTGACACATCACCAACAGGACATATACAGGCAATGTTATCTGCTTGAAATACTTTATTTCAATTAAGAAATAGTGCAAATTGTCGTTTCTTTATTACAAATAATCTTTATGATACTATTGTTTATTTGGCTAATAATAAAGGTTTAATTACAGATAACCAAATTGCTCAACAACTAAGATTAAATGGTAATGATTTATATATAAAAGGTGTATTATGTCAAATTGTAATGGATGATTATATGACATTTACTGATAGTGAAAATAAAAAACAAATTATACCTTTTATTTTAGCAACACCAAGAGCAATGAAAAGATATATGTTACAACAAACAATTGTTTATGTTCAAGAAATTGCTGATGGCAAACTTGGTAGAGCATATAAAGTTGGTGGTGAAGTACTAGGTCAATCAATTCCTTATATGTCAAAAAAAGAAACAACATCACGTTGAATGCTATGTGGAATTATTACTAAAACAGATTTAAGTAGTAAACTTACAATTTTAACAACTGATATTACTGCTAATACGAATAGAAAAAATCAATTACTAGATACAGCAATAAAAAATGCAAGAGAAATTACTGGTTTGAATCCAGCATTAGATTTAGTACATGCAAATATTAAATATTTTAGTGATGCACAAGGCAAAACTGATGTAAGTAATCAAAATCAAAAAGCAGGAGATTTATATGTAATTATTACTGCAGATATTAATGATGCAAATTATCAAGGTTCAACAAATCCTATAAAAATAACTCTTAAATAATAAGGACATTAATTATGCCTATTGGTACAGCAAATACAGCCACACTCTTAAAAATAAATAAACCCAAACATACCAGAATTAGTCAACAACAAGAACATAAAAGTTTATGATGAGAAATTTTAGAAATGATTGGTGTACAAGTTATAGTAGTAGCACTTGCTCCTTTTACTGGTGGTTTAAGTGAAGATTTAGCACTTGGATTAGGTGCAAGTGATTTAATTGCTAGTATTAGTGCTGTTGGTGTAGAATTTTTAACTGATTTTACTATTAATCAAGTTTATGATTATTTAAAAGGAAATGTAACACCATTAAATACTTTTTTTAATATATTACCAGCATTTGCTGGACTTAATAAAATTAGTCGTGGTTATCGTACAACTAAATTTATTAAGTTAGCACAAAAAACTAAAACATTAGAACAAGTTGGTATTAAAGAAGCAAAAAACTTACAAGAAATTATTAGTCAAGTAAGTGGAAAAGAAATTTTAACAGATAAAATTATTGGTAATAAACGTTATTTAATGAAGTATAGTTTTACTCCTAATCGTGAAACAGTATTACGAGATTTAGGATATGTTGCTGAAAGACAATATAAGAATAATTTTCAAAAACTAGAAACAGAAAAATTAATGGAACACTTATTATTACAAAATACATTAATAAAATTAAGTCCACAATTAACTCCTAAATTTAAAATTAAAGATATTGAAAAAGCAAATAACTTTTTAAAAAAATTTAATACTGATTTAAAAGAAGTATTAAAAATGAATCAACATGATTGATTAAATTTAGTTCATACAATACATACAGAAAATAGATATGGAAAAACTTTAATTTTAGATTTACAAAAAATTCGTGCTAATGCTATTAAATTTAATTTTAAAAATAATGTTATTCATCAACTTGTTTTAAAAGCAAATCAAACTTTTAAATATTTTGATATTTGATTTTATTTAAAAAAAGGTTTAAATAAATTTTGAAAAGATACACCATATTTTGAAAAAATACGAGAAAGTATATATAAATTACAAGAAAAATTTGAAAAGTTAGAAAAACAAGTATTTGAAAAAATTCAGAAATTAAAAGAAAAAGCAACTGATTTATTTACTAGTGCAGAAAAAAGAGCAATTAAACACGCACAATTAATTCCATTAAATTCACCAGTATTTATGGGTTGTAAAATTCAACCTTTGTCATTAGATAAATGTGCAATTACTATTTATCATCGCAATCCTAAATATAACCCAATTACAGTTGTTGATAGTATTCTTAAAGCAAAAACTTTTGTTACTCAAATACATCCATTCCATTGATATCGTTGATATAGTGGTTGATACATTGGTTATGGAGTTAATCAAAATAAATGATTAAAAGCAATAGCATTTGCTCCACCAGTGGTGCAACAAGTAATTAGAGATAGTTTTAAAGTATATAGAGAAATATTTAGAACTATTAGAACTTATCATAAAGTAGTAAATGTTATTAATAATCCTATTGAAAATATTAACAAATCATTTAAAAATGTTGGTTTAAAATTTAGTGTTAATACTTTATTTGGTACTGGATTATTACATCATTTAGAAAAGTTTGCATATAGTCAAGTTGTAACAAAAAGTAAGAAAAAAATAAAATACAAAAAGAAATTGAACATATAACACATAAAAAAACAAAAAAACATACTCATCATTATAAACAAGCATTTTTTAAGGAATGATAAATTATGATTAATAAACTTTGAACTGATGTCAGTCTTGAAAATTATAATAACTGATATCCATTAACTGGAAAAATTACAGAAACTCCACAACAATATATACAAACATGATCAAATATTAATGATTGATTTATAACTTTTGCTATTCGCGCGCAAAATGATATTAATGCTTATCTTGATTTTATTTTATCTAAATTTCCTTTTGATAGTTTTAAAGATGAATTAATTAAAGAAACATTAAGAGATATGGTTTATGTTATGGTTGAACATTGAGTATTTAATCGTACACCAATTGAATTTAATGTTGATGCTACTATTCAATTTAATAATGGTAATCAATTTAGTGCAAATAGTACTCCTACAATTAATGTTTGAGATTTAGCACCTAGTAGAATGAAAATATGAGCAAGATTAACAGAATTAAAACAAATATTTTCAAGTTATAATAATGATGAAATAGATGTTGAAAAAATTGACTTAAAAGCATTTTATACTAGAAATCAAGTTGATGAATTAATTAAAGAACAAAAAGAATTTACATTATTAAAACAAATTAAATTATATGATGATTTAGTTGATGATAATGAAAATGAAATATATAGAGGTCCTATTAGTAAATTTGTTAATAAAGGTTATGTTGCAACTGGTTATGATAAAGAAACTGAAACAATGATTTTAGATTGACCAGATGAAATTGGAACATTACCACCAGAAGCATTACAAAATAATCCGCAAATTGGTGATTTTACTCATGCACCAACTTGTGATTTTTCTGCTAAACAACAAAAACGAATTACTACTAATGAAAATGAAATTACCAAATTAAATAGTGAATTAACTAAAACAAATGAAAACATTGATGATATCAAAAATAATTGATTTAATATTGAAACTAGTCCTTTATGAAAAAAAGTTGAAAATAATAATATAGAAATGTTGAAATGATATTTTATTAAAATCAGTTATCACTATTCAACAGAAAATAACTTTATGAAATTTTATAAAATAATTAAAATTTATTTAAATAATATTTTTCATGAATTTGAATTGTTAAATGTTGATTCCATGACTTATAAAGAACAAATACAAAATGAAAATATTTTAAATATTGGAACTATTTACTATGACAATAGAAATAAAAAATTTAGTGGTGGAGGTAATTCCTATCCTGAACGTGGAAAAATTAATTTAATTGGTGATATACAAGAAATATATCAATATCAAGGAATAGATACACCAACTGAATTTATAACAGAAGAAAGTACTGAACATGATTATTACACAAAACTAGAAACTAATAATTTATTAGATAAAAAGCAAAATATCAATGATGATGCTTTACAAAAAGTTTCTAAACAAATAGTTCCTGCAATTAATGAAATCAATAATAAAATTCCTAATTTATCTGATTATTATAAAAAAGAAGAAGTAGATAAAAAATTAGAAGATGTAAAATCACAATTTCCTATTGCATTTCAAATAAATGCTATTAGTGCAGAAATTCCTAATTTAGAAACTACTGATAAAACTATTGCCGGTGCTATTAATGAATTAAAAGAAAAAATAAAAGATAAAAAATTTTCAAATGATTATTTTAAATATAATACTGAAACAAATGAAATTGCATTAAATGATGAAGAAAATTCATTACTTTGTAAAGATTTATTAGAAAATAATGAATATAAATTATTAAAAACTCAAAATAAAAAATTATTACAAGCAATTAATGAAATATTAGAAAAACAACCACAACCCAGTCCAAGTGGTTCAAATTGAAAAGAAGTAGGTAAAGTCGTAGTAGATAAAAATAATATTACACATATAGAATATATATTTAAAGATAAAACACATTATAGAATATATTATAGTTTTGGTGATTATACTAGTAAAGAAAATAATAAAAATTATAGTTGACAAATAATTAATTTTTATTATCAATTAGATACAAATGTTTTAAAAAGTAGTTTATGAATATCAAATAATAATGTTAATGCGGATACTGAAATTAATATTTATAATAATAGAATAATGCGGGGTATGGGTAGAGATTATATTTTTAAAAAATTAGAAGAATTACAGGAATAATATTATGTTTTTTAAAATTATAAAAATTATTTTAGGTTTAATAGGAGTAATTTTATCATCAGCAACAGCAGGTTTAATTATATTTATTATTATAAAAATTGTATTAAAAATTAATCAAATATTTTAAAAAAAGGTGGTGAATATTATGTTAAGTCTATTTAAAAGAAAAGAAAAAAGTAATATTAGTGATAATCAAAATGAAAAAGTAAAATTTTTAACTAATAAAAATAAAAGTACTCATGCTTCAATTTTAAATTATTTTGGTTTTAATGATTTTAACCATGAAACTTATTTCACTGATTTTGTAGCAGAAAATAATGCTAATTTATATAATGCTCCATTAGATATTAATAATGAAACTATTAAACAATATTTAATTCAACAAGAATTTTACAGAAAAAATTGAAATTCAATTTTTAAATTAAGTAAATTAGGAATTAGTGCTTATTTAATTTATATTGCTAATGATGACTTATATTTTCAAGTAGTAGATATACAACAAAGAGTTTATGATATTACTGGTAAATTAATTGAATGTACTATTTTTTATGATAGTTATGAACAAAATGCACAAATGGTAAGATTATTTGAAGTTTATACATTAAATAATGAACAAATAACTATTAATCGTGCAATTTATAGTATTAGTGATAATAAAAAACAATTTCCATTAGATTTTAAATCATTCATTAATAACCCTAATTTAGCACAAGAACAAACACTAAATATTAACTATATACCAATAGCAATTATGAGAAATAAAGCAAATGAGCTAGCAGATTGTAATAAAGTAATGGATAAAATTAAAGCATTAGATGTTATTTATGAACAAATTGTTTTAGATACTATTTTAAACTCACCTAAATTTATATTTAGTCAAACTTATGGCAATGTTCAATCTTTAATAGAAGACGCAGTAAGAACATTAGTTACTAAAAATTACATATTTAAAAGCGGTGGAGATAATAATGAACAAAACGAAAATATCAATATGACAAATAGTAATTTTAAAGGTAAAAATTTAACTGATATATATGATTGAAATGTTAATGAAATATTTAAACGTTGTGGTATTCATATACCAAGTCAAAAGAAATCAGCACAACAATCAGTTCCCGAAAGTACAGCAGTAAATATTTCAACTATTAATTATATTGAACAAAAATTATGACAATTTAATATTGATATTCTTAAATTTATTCAAATATTAGTAAGTGTAGATAAAGATTTATTAAATAGTAAAACATTTAATATTAATGATGATCAAGAAATTAATAATTTAACAGTTAAATTAAAATTATTTAATCCCGAAAATAACCAATTAATAGGAGAGAACAATGGAAAACAACAACAAACCACAAACGAAATTTCCACAGAAACAAACTAAACTTAATCAAGCAGAAGTAGAAAATGATTATTTAATTGATAACATTCCTTATGACTTTACTAATATGATGCGTGCTACTAGTGACCCAGATATTAATAGAGCATATGATGAATTTAAAAAAAGAACGATATATATTTATGAAATTGAACGTTTATTTAAAAATAATGAAAATAATAGTTTAAAATTTTCAGCAAATACTATTAAAATAGGTTTTATTGATATTGATAAAGTATTAAAAACTACTGCTGTTGAAACATCTGATTTTACTATGCAATTAAATCAAAGAGCAAGTACTAATATTAATGATAATACAATTGAATATAGTATGACTGATATTAAAAATTTAATATTTCAAGAAATAAATTTATTAAATCAATTTAAGTTATGTGCAGTTAGTATAAATGAACCTTTAACTGAAAATAATATTGATAATTTATATATAATTAATAATTATTCACAACCTTATCAAAATCCAAAAACTAGAAGTACTAAAAGTATAACTATTATTAAAATTAAAGATTTTAAAACAAGAGATGGTTATCCAATCATTATTAAATTACAAAAACCATTAGATAAAGATACAAAAGTTACTGGTTTAAAAATTAAAGCCCCTAGAAGCATGATTTTTGGCAATATAAAGGTACTTGGTGAAGTTGACAATATGGAAGTATACCCAAAGTTATTTGTTAAAAATAAGATAGCATTTCCGCTGTTATCAATGCCTATTGAAACTCAACCAAAAGTTAGAATTTTACAACAATGATTTAGTGAGCAAATATTACCTTGAAATTTAGCAAAACAATTTATCGGACAAGAAAAATCAGTTTTAGATTTAATTAAAATTAGTAGTGGTTCTGTAACAAGAAGAGAAGTTATTAATAATGCAAGAATAAACTCATGCTTGATTAGGATATGAGTTTAGTAATGTTTTAGGTGGTAAATGACCATTAAAAAGTCAAAAAGAATTAAAGGATAAAGAAGTTTGAGATTTTGTAGGTGAAAGTCAATTTTATAGTTATATTGCAACTAATAATAAATTTAATGATATTGAAATTGAAATTAAAGATGCACCAACTATTGATAGCTTACAACAATTATTATTAGATATGCTAAGTTATACCTATAATTATAATCGTAATTTTGATGGCGCAGATTATGATGATAAAAATGAAATAGCAAAATTACGTGATAAATTCTCAGGTCAAAAACCTGATGAAGTTATTACTAATTTATTTAGAAAATGAGAACTTGATTATCCAAATTACATAAATTTGCAACAAGTTAAAATATTTAAACAAGTATTTATTATGTTATCAAAGTATATTTATTCAACATTATCAATAAATAAAGGTCTAAATGATGATAATAAAATTTTATTACCTTATTATTTTGAATTAAAATCAAATCCTATACATTCTAATAAGGATAATAGTTGAAAATATAAAGATGTAAAAGTAATACTAAAATCTGAATATTTTGATTTTACAGATATGAATAATATTAAATTAAAAAATAATGATATTAGTCAAAATGAATTATTTAAACTTGATGATAATCAATTTAATTGATTATCTATTACAAATGAATTAGAAAGCAATAATATTCCGTCATTAATTCCAGCAGATTGAACATTAGGAAATGGCGAATATGGAAAATACTTTACAAGAGTAATTATTAGTAACAATAAAATTGAGAATGCTTTAAATTTATATGGTTCAAATAAATCTCAATTATTTTCTAAATTAGAATTTTATGAAGAGATATTACAAATTGATAATAAAAATGAATTTGAATTGCAAATTAAAAATCCAATTAATAATTTAAATCGGATTGAAATTAGTGGAATATTTGGTGCTGGTAATTATTATTTAATTTTAATAACTGACAAACAAGAAATAAACTTAACTAATATTAATTTATTTGACAAATATAATGAAAATATTTCTTATATTAATTTAGAAATTTAAATGTTATTTATTAAAATAACCATATGGATAATTGCCATCTCATGGTATATCTATTCTTTCAATAGTATCTCCACCATTATAAAATTTTGTTTTTTTAGGATTATCAGCAAAGTATATTTTAAATTCACTTTTTATAGAAACTGAAATACCATGAATGTCAGACATTCATATTTTCTGAACACCCATTATAGGTTTTTTATATGAATTTAAATAATATTTAAGTCCACTAAGATTATGGGTAAGCACCTCCCATGATTAATCCTATTGTTCCAGTTGTAGCACCAGTTAGTGCTAATGCTAATGTTATTTTACTTAAATTTGCTTTTATTCATGTTTTCATATTAAATTACTCCTTTTTTCCTTGATTTTACTTATAAACTGTACTATTTTTGATTATTTTTACAAGTACGTTTTTAAACGCAAAATAACGCCTAAATAAAAGGCGTTTATTTTGTGATACCTATACTATTAATGATATTGTAGTTGTTTATTATATGGCAAATGTGAAGATGCTTTTTTTCACAGTAGCATTATTTTTACCCCTAATTACATTTTTATATGGATACAATGCATAAAATAATCCATCATACGGGTCTTGATACATATTTTTATCAGGAATGTTAGTTTTGGTTTGGTCATAACGTAATTCTTCTAAACATTGAGTAGTCTTTGGTAAATCATCTTTATTTGCATAAAAGTTTCCATAACTCATAATGTTTCTCATTCAAACTACTCTATTAGTTAATCCTGCTTCTTGATTTAAATTTGAAGCATGTTTAATAGCAGTTTGTGTGATTAAAATAGTATTATGTTCATCTATTAATTTTTGATTTAATCAATCAATGGCAGTTCGTGCTTTATCATCATAAAAATAAATTGCTTGTTCAAAATTTTCAAAATTATCAATTAATCCTAAAATTTCATTAACATAAGCATTAATTTTTTCATTTTCATTTATAAAATCATTTGGAGTAACTACTAATTCACAAATAATATAAGCATCATAATAACCAGTATTATTATATTCTTTAAAACCCACTACTATAAATACAGTATGGTCTTTATGACCAGTTGCTCAATCCACACCAACTGAATAAAAATCAAATTTATACATATCTTTTTTTGAATTATAAAATTCTTTTAAATCATATGGTTGTCAGCACTTTACAGTTTTTTGAAATGGGAAAATTGTTGCATCACTATCTAAAAATTCAAAACCATAAAAAACAGTATTAAATTCATCAGGATTACTTTTTTTCATTTCTAATAATGTTCTTTTTTGAATATCTGGTAATTTATTTCAAAATGGTTGAATAGTAAATCTTAAAACAAATAAACCTAAACCACTAAACATATCTTGATTTTCATAATAAATTTTGCCATTTTTTTTAAGATTTTCCATCACTTTATCATTTAATGGTAAAAATGGCGTACAGTATTTTAAATAAAATGGATGATATTTATCATAAGGATTACATGTAAAAGTAATAAAGAAACTTTTATAAAAATAGCTAGTAATTTTTTTTCCAAAATTAGGACTATATATATTTTTATCAATAAACGTTCAACTTCATTCTTTAATAGGTTCTTTTGATACTTTAATACGATTACTTCTAAACATAGAGTTTTGTAAACGTTCATATCGATATGTTAATTGCTTTTCTGTTAGTGTTTCTTTTTCTTCTGCCATAATAATTTCATCTGTTCTTGAACCTAAAAAACTTGAACCACCGGCTTCTTTTCCAAAAATCTTATTACCATTAGCATAACCAATAAAGTCAATTTGTTGATTATTAGGAAAAATAATACATCCACCATCCTTAGTTATTTTTCATTTAATACCATGTGGATTATTAGGTAATAAATTAATATTATATGTATCTAAATGATATGGCAGTTTTCAAAATATTTTACTTGGCAATTGAAAATATAACAAAAAAATGAACATTGCCTATTCAAAATTGAAATACAGCAATTGCTCATTTTATGATAAAATTTGAAGACAGAATTAATCTAAATTAGTAACTTTGTAAAACAAAGATACACAGATTATTAAAAAGCCTCCTTATTAAAGTAAAATTTAATAAGAATTTTTGAGTTATAAAAGTAAGTATTATTGTTGACTAATATTTTACAAGTGTTAAGATTAACATACAATTGCATATTGATTCTCGTCTAATCTTATAATTTAAAGACAAATTTGAATATTATTGACAACATCGGTACGCTCCCATAATATTTATCATGTAAGGAATATAAGATATGTTTTAAATTTTTACTTTTTTCTTTTCTTTTTAATTTTGCTTTTCTTTTTTTTATTAAGTTGACGTAATATTTTTTGATAAAAATCATATAAACGATGTTCAGAAGTTTGATAACGTTTGAACATTAAGTTATTAATTCAAATATAAAAATATTGTAAACTGAAAACTAAACCAAAAACAAAAACAACAGCACTAGCAGCGATTAATCATCCATATTCGCCATTTGAATAATCAAAGAAAAAATATGGATATCATGTATCTCTTGGTGGATGACCAGTTTCTATAAAATCTAAATAACGTAAATGACCTCTAATTAGAATAACAATACAATAAATTGCTGGATAAATAACAATTAATCATAAATATATTTTATGTTGTTGTTTCATATTAATATATTGATGACCTGACGTAACAATAAAACTAGTAATCATAATTATTGGCATTAATAAGTGTAAAATTAATGTTGTAATTCAATTATAAGCACTGTATTGTTTTGGATCTTGCTCAGCAGTGAAAATACCTATTCAAAATACTAACATCGTAATAGTAATATAAACAGTTACTGCTAATCGAGTTTGAAAACTTGGTTTAGTACCACGAAAATAAGAATCAAATAAATAAACACAAAAATAAATAACAACCATATAATTACTCTCAGTAGTAAAAAAAGCATAGTAGTTACTTACTCGTTCACCATATCCTAAATGTTCAAATTTTTCCATTGGATAATATATTGCACTAATTAAATCAATAATTAAAAATAAAATTATCATTATTAATGCAGATAAACGTATATAAAAGTTGGCTTTGTTACTTAATTTATACATAATAATCCCACATCTTTTCTTTTTTCTTTGTATTATAATTCTAACATTAATTGTGTATTTTCTTCTAAATGTTCTAATACTCCTAACTTATTTAATAGTTGATAATTAGTTTTAGTAATATTAGTTCGTAGTTGTAAATCATTTTTTGAAGTAATTGCTTGTTCACTCCTTGCTTTAACAATTGAATTAGCCACAATTTCACCCAATCCATCTAAAGTAATAAATGGTGGTAAAATTTGTTTTTCACCATTTATTACTTTAACTTGAAAAAGTTTAGCATCAGAATGTTCTAAACTAATATTGCTAAATTTAATATTTCTAGCATTCATTTCTAATGCCACTTCTAATAATGGGATTAAATCTTTTTCTTTAGTAGTAACTGTATTTTTTTGACCATCATTTTTTCTTAATCTGTTATTAATATCTTTTAATTTATTAGTAATAGCACCAATACCTTGTAACATAGTTTTAATATCAAAAATTTCGCATCTTGTTGTAAAATAAGTAGCATAATATTCATGTGGATAATAAACTTTAAATCAAGCTACTCTTCATGCCATTAATACATAAGCAGTAGCGTGTGCTTTAGGAAACATATATTTAATTTTTTTGCAAGATTGAATGTATCAATTAGGAACTTTCTTTTCTTGCATTAACTTTTCATATTCTTGTTTAATGCCTTTTCCTTTACGGACATCTTCCATAATATTAAAAGCAATTTTTGCTGGTAAGCCTTGATATACTAAATAAGTCATAATATCATCACGACAACCAATTACATCTTTTAGTTTTAAACCTTGTTGTGAAATTAATTCATCAGCATTATTTAATCAAACGTCAGTACCATGTGATAAACCAGATATTTGTACTAATTCAGAAAATGAAGTAGGTAATGTATCACTTAACATTTTACGAACAAAACCAGTACCAAATTCAGGGATACCAATTGCTCCTGTTTTTTCGCCAAGTAAATCATCACTAGTAATATTTAAGGAACTTAAATTAGAAAATAATGATAAAACTTTTTCATCTTGATTAGGAATTGTTTTTGGATCAATACCAGTTAAATTTTCTAACATTTTTAATGCTGTTGGATCAACATGACCTAGAATATCTAATTTTAATAAATTATCATGAATAGCATTAAAATCAAAGTGGGTAGTTTTTCATGTAGAACTAGTATCATCAGCTGGAAAATTAATTGGTGTAAAATCATTAATATTATATTCTTTTGGTACAACAATAATACCACCAGGATGTTGACCAGTTGTTCTTTTAATTCCAACACATCCTTGACTTAGTAACTCTAGTTTTGCTGCACGCATATCTGATTGACCAATTTTTTCTGCATAAGCTTTAACATAACCATAAGCTGTTTTATTGGCAATTGTTGAAATTGTTCCGGCACGAAAAACATTTTCTTCACCAAACATTTCTTTAGTAAAATCATGAGCTTTATTTTGATATTCACCAGAAAAGTTTAAATCAATATCAGGTGTTTTATCACCATCAAATCCTAAGAATGTTTCAAAAGGAATATCATGACCATCAGTAATTAAATCAATATTGCATTGTGAACACATTTTTTTTGGTAAATCATAACCACACTTATAAAAACCATTACTAATAAATTCACTAGTTTTACATTGTGGACATAAATAGTGTGGTTGTAGTGGGTTAACCTCAGTAATGTTAGCAAAAGTAGCTACTAAAGATGAACCAACTGAGCCACGACTACCAACAAGATAACCATCTTGTAAAGATTTTTCTACTAATTTGTGTGCAATTCAATAAACAACAGCAAAACCATGAGTAATAATTGCATCTAATTCACGAGTTAAACGTTTTTCTACATATGTTGGTAATGGATTACCGTAACGATTTCATGCTTGTTCATAACAAAGATTACGTAATTTAGTATCAACATTAATAATACTTGGTGTAAATAAGCCATCTTTGATTGGTTTAATCATTTCAAATTGTTTAGCTAATTGCAAAGGATTATTAATAACAATATCATTAATTAAATTAGGGTCATCTAAAAAATTAAATTCTGTTAACATTTGATTAGTAGTTCTTAAATGTTGATCAGGATATGATGTAACTTTACCTTTACGATCAAATAATGGGTGCAATAAACCACCAATTGCTTTGCTATTAATAATAACATCACGATATATTTTTTCATGGGGATGTAAATAGTGGGCATCGCTAGTAGCAATTACTAATTTATTTAATTTAAGGGCATTATTAATAATTTTTTTAATAGTATCATGTAATTGTTCTTTAGTAATATTTCCTAACTGTATTAAGTGTTTATAAACAGCAGGTGGTTGGATTTCAATAAAATCAAATCACTTCATTATTTTAATTAGTTCTTCTTCACTTTTATTTAATGCTGTTTCAAAAACAGCACCATTTATACAACTACTACCAATTAATAATTCTTTTCTATTTTCATTAATTGCTTCTGATATGATTTTTGGTGTTTTATAAAAATACTTTGTATGAGATAGTGAAACTAATTGATATAAATCTTTTAAACCTAATTGATTTTTTGCAAAAATAGTAATATGTTCACCACGAAGTTTATAATTAATTTGTTCATTAATTAAGTTATTAATTTCTTGTAAATTAATACAATTAAATTCTGTTTTTAATTGTTGTAACATTTTTAAAAATACTTGGGCTAATACATTAGCATCATAATCAGCACGGTGAGCAATTTCATCATCATATTTAATGCCATAAGTACGACAAATAGTACCTAATCGATAATATTTTAGTTGTGGTAGAATTGCTCTAGATAATTGCAAAGTATCAATGACAGGATTATTTAAAGGCATGAAACCCAATTGTTTCATTGCTGCTTGTAAAAAACCAAAGTCAAAGTTAGCATTATGAGCAACTATTGTTTTATTACCAATTATTTCAATAATTGTTGGCAATATTTGTTGTAATGTTTGTTTATCTTTTAGCATAACATTGGTAATACTAGTAAGTTCAGTAATATGTTCAGGTATGGGATTATTTGGTTTAATTAAAATTGTATCTTGTTTTAAAATCATATTGTCTTTAACAATTGTATAACCAAATTCAATAATTTCGTGATAATTGGTTGATAAACCAGTTGTTTCTAAGTCAAGAACAATGTATTCTAAATCTAATAATGATGTATTAATATTATTTTTAGTAATACTAATATTATCGGGGATTAAATCCATTTCAACACCATACATTACTTTTAAGTTTGGATGTTTTTTAGCAGCATTAGCAATATCTGGGTATGCTTGTACATTTAAGTGATCAGTAAAACCAATTGCTTGGTGTCCTCATTTAGCTACTTGATTGATATAATCACTTGCTGAAGTAATACCATCCATAGCACTCATTTTAGTATGAGTATGAAATTCAATTCTTTTAGTTTTAGCATCATCATTATTGTTAGCATTTTTATTATTTAAATCGATAATTAAATCATCAATTCATAGTACTTGTTCTTTACTATAATTATCATAACGACTATTAGCATTAATTTTTATTCAATCATCAACTTTAATATTATCAAATTTCTCATCTGGTTGATCGCTATTAATAAATGCTTTGCAAGTAATTGCATCGCTATAATCAGTAATTCAAAATGAATAAAATCATTTTTGAGTTTTGGTTAAAAATTTATTAATTTTAAAAACTTTACCACTAATAATAATATTGGGTTCGTCGCCAATGATATCTTTAATGCTATGAGTTGGGTCTGTTATTTCTAAATTAACTTTTGCTTTTTTGCGATAAGTAGTGGTACTAAAATTTTTACTTACATTATTTTTAGTAATTTTAGTTTTTAAATTGTTGGTAATTTTACTAATTTCTGTTTTAGATTCATTTTCATAACTAATAAATGGTTGCTCTGCTTTATTTATTTTAGTTTTTAATTGAATTTTTTTAAAACCATATTGTTGAAAGTAATTAATAAATTGTAAAAATTCATTAGTTATTAATTTCTCTTCAATACTATTATGAATAGTAATGGTAATAATATTATTTTTATAATTAATTGCTGAGTCGGGTAAAGAATAATAAATGCCAGCTAATAGTTGCAATTTATGAGTTTTAATATAATGAAAATATGTTAATACAGTTGATTCATCAGCAGTAAGAGAAACATTAAAATCGACACTAATATTCGAAACAGGTAATTTTTCAAAATGTTGTTCAAAACTTTTTAAAGTAGTAGTTGTTAGAAAATTAGGTAAATTGATGGTAATTATTACTTGTTGATTATGATGAAAATATTGTACTTTTTTAATAGTGGCATGATTAAATTCATTATTAACATCATTAAAATCCATTTCATGGAAAAGTTTTTGCAAATCTTGGTTCATATATTTTTCCCTCTCTTAATACTAAATAATTAACAATAATAAATATATTTTAATTAAAATATATTAAATCATTATTCTAATGTTTAATCAAATTTCATATTTTAATTATAACTTAATTAAAATTCTTATTCTTATTCTTATATAAAAAAAGTATGAAATTTTAGTTATAAAAAAAAATAAAAACAAAATAATTTAATTACAATAAAAAGTAATGCCTAAATATTAGGCATTACTTTTTATCATGAAGGTGTTATTGGATTATTTGTTTTAGGTAATGTTTCGGTTTCAAAAATAGCATTTATATTATTCACATTAAAATTTTAATTTAATTGTTGATTTCTTGTTTGTATAGATGGTTTATTAAAAGATTTTTTTTGTTCTTTTGTAAACACTTGTATTTGTTCTTTGGTAAATGCTGCCTTTTGATTAGAAGTAAATCATTCTAATTGTTTTGGAGTTAATGATTCAATTTGAAATTTAAATTCATAAAAATCATATTCTATTGTTAATTGATTATTAATTGTTTTTAATGCTTTTCTTATTCCTTTTTCTAGTAGTGAAAACTTATTATAACTGAAATTTTTTATTTGTTCTGTTGTAAATGCTTGTATTTGTATTTTTGTAAGTGCTTTCATTTGTTTTTTTGAAAAAGCATAAAGCAGTAAATTATTTTTTGTAAATAAGGGAATTAAGTTGGAATTAATTGTTGAAACTTGATATGGGCTTAATAGTTGCAATAATTGTCTTCAAATTGGTAACCCATTATTATCATTTACTTTAATGATACTTAAAATAAATTTATCAATTTCTTGTTTATTGACAGTGTTTGTAAATGATTGTATTTGTGTTTTAGTAAGTCCTTTAAGTTCTGCTTTGCTAAATAATATTTGATTTTCTGTAGGCATATCTTTTAATCTTTGTCCTTTTCATTTAAATTTAATTTAATAAAAATCCTAATATAGAAATTATTTCTATATTAGGTATGAACATTTATTAAATTATAAAATAATTATAATATAAATTAATTATTTTTGTTATATTATGCATTTTATGAATTATAATTTAATATTTTTTAAATGAATATGTAATTTGTTTTTTTTAGACAGAAGTTACTGTTAAACTTCTGGTTCTCATAACTGGTTCTTTTGATGAATTTGCTAGTTCATTAGATACTCTAATGTAATCAGGAGTAATATTTGCTTTTGATACTTTTTTTGTAGAAACAAAACCACTTAATCTTAAAAATTCGTTAAATCGTGATTCTTTAATGTCATTAGGATTAACATTTTCTTTTGATACTCTTACTGTGGGGATAGTAGGATTTGTTCTTAAAAATTTGTTAATTCTTGATTCTTTTCTTCCAAAATTTGTAGTAGTAGCCATTCCACCAGCTATTAAAGTTGTACCAATAGCAACTGGTAATAATGAAGCACCACCAGTCATAGGTGCTGCAGCAACACAAGCTGTTGTTATTCCTGCAGTTGTTGTTAATGTTCCTGTAGTTATTGTGACACCAGCAATTACTTTTCTTTTTGTACTTATTTCACTAGGCATAATACTTTTCTTCCTTTTCTTTTTCAATATTTAATTTAATAAAAATCCTAATATAGAAATAATTTCTATATTAGTAATGAACAATTATTAAATTACAAAAAATATTATAATATAAAAAAATGAAAATATTTTATTTTTTTTAAAAAAAAATATTACTTAAAGGTACATAATGAAATATCAAAATAATATTAAATATATTATTATTATTATTATTATTTTATTGAAAAGTAGCCAATTAATAATTGCATTTTTTAATCAAACAAGTTAAGATTACTTATGGTAAATGTTATGCCCACGTAGCTCAGTGGATAGAGCACCGCCCTTCTAAGGCGGGGGTCAGAAGTTCGAATCTTCTCGTGGGCGCCATTAAATTTTAAAATACTAAGAAGGTTTAACTAAATAATGATAAATCATGACAATTATTATCAAGACATTATTGGTAAAATTAACCACCTCATTAGTGAAAATAAATGAGATCAAGCAATGAAGTTGGTCAAACATGAATTAGAGATGCCTTATATTCCTATTCATCATGAAGTTACATTACAAGAGTTACATCATAATATTACTACTCATATTAGATTAAATAGTAAAAATGAAAGTCATGAGTGAAATTTAGAGAGAATAAGTCATGTATTAATGAATCCATTTGATGAAGATCTTCATCCGGTGGCATTTTATTATTTACAAAGTCATAATGCTAGGTTAATTTTGCCAACAATTAAGATTTATCTTACAAATAAAAATATAAATAATATAAATAAAACACAACTATTATTTATATTAAATAATCAAGGTATTGATGAAGAAATAGAAGTAATAAAAGGTCATGATACATTTAAAATTAATCCAAAAAAAATAACACAATGACAAGAATCACTCGTTTATTTAAAGATTACAAAAATATTTGAAGATGAAGTTCATATTGATAATCCAGGTATTTATGGTATTTGCTTTTTTTTATTGGATAGTTATTTTGAGAATTTGTTTCCAACATTACCTAATAAAAATCAAGCAGCAGAATTAGCAGCTGCTTTGTATATTCGTGCTTGTAGTTTCCAATTTATTAGTGTAAAATTGGTAGAAAGTGCTAAAAAATTTAAAACTACTACTACTTTAATAAAAAAATACTTAAGTATTATGATTCAACAACAAATTACATAAGGAGAGATTTGAAAAATGACATTAAATATTATAAAAGATGAAAAAAATGGTCTTGGAAAATGACATGTTACCATTGATGCTAAAACTTGAAAAGATCAATTGGCAAAAGCTGAAAATAAATTGATTGCACAAGTAGAAATTCCTGGATTTCGTAAAGGAAAAGTTCCTACTAAAATGGCTAAAAAACATGTAACTGAAGAACAAACTTTACAAACAGCAACTAAAGCAGTTATTACTATTGCTTATGATTTTGCCTTAAAACAAAAACCTAACTTAATGCCTACTAATCAACCCGAAGTTAATGTGGAAAAATCTACTATTAAAGAGTGTGAAATAATGTTTGTATTTGATTTACCAGCAGAAATTACTATTGGTAAATATCGTGGTATTGATATAGTAAAACCTGTAGCAACTGTTAATCAAGAAGAAATTGATACTCAAATTAAACTATTACAAGATCGTTTTGCTATTTTTAATCCAAAAGAAAAAGGAAAATTAGAAAAAGGTGATACTGCGGTTTTTAATTTTACTGGTTTTTTAGAAGGTAAAAAATTCCCTAGCGGTGAAGCTAAAAACATGGAATTAGAAATTGGTTCTGGTAAATTTATTCCTGGTTTTGAAGAAGGAATGATCGGTATGGAACCTAAATCTAAAAAAACTATTGAAGTAACTTTCCCAGAAGATTATCATGTTCCAAATTTAAAAGGTCAATTAGTACAATTTGAAATTGAATTAAACGAAATAAAAACAAAAGTTATTAATGAAGATTTAGAAGAATTAGTAAAAGATGTTAACATTCCAGATGTTACTACTACTGAACAATTATTAGAAAATATTAAAAAACAAATTGAAGTACAAAAAACAATGACAATTAAGGAACAATTTATGGAAGAACTTATTGCTAAAATTGTTAAAGATTCAAAAATAATAATTCCAAATTTTGCTGTTAAAAATGAAACTGAACGTTTAGAAAATGAATTTAAAAAACAATTAGCTAATCAAAACTTTACAATTGAAAACTATATGGCAGCAACCGGTTTATCTCATGAAGAAATTATTAATGAAATAAAAAAGGATGCAATTATGCAACTTCAGAATTTTTTAGTTATTGAAGAAATTATTAAACAAGAAAAAATAGAAATTACCGAAGAAGAAGTTCAAAAACAATTAACAACATTTGCCGACCAATTTAAAATAAGCATTGAAGAAGTTAAAGCAAATATTAAAGATTTAAGTTTAGTGACTACTACCCTAAAACGTAATAAAGCCTTTGATTTATTATGAGAAAGTAACGGTAAAAACCAAAAGCAAACAACAAGTGCTTAATTAATTTAATTTGATAATTATTATATAACCTAATTACCAATTTAATAATTAGGTTATTTTATCGTTTATTTTTTTTCAAAAAGTAAAAATTATCAAAAAAAATAAATGTAATAAAATACTACTAGTATAAATTAAATATGAATTAATAAGTGCTGCTGTAATAGTATAGTATAAATCAAAAATTAGATATTTTAGCAATTAAGTATTGCAAGTGCTAATGTTTTATATTATAATCCAGTTAATACATTATTTGAGGTGAGACAATGAAGATAAAAAATATTACTAATATTCCAGTACTAGTAACAAGAGGAAGTTTTGTTTTCCCAACAGTTGAAATAGAACTAGAAGTTGGCAGACATAAATCAGTAGCGGCAATTAATGAATCGGTAGCTAAGTTTAATTCAGAAATTATTTTAGTTTCGCAAAAGGATCCAAAAGTAGATAATCCTCAATTAAGTGAAGTCTACAATCATGGTACTTTGTGTAAAGTGCAAATTAAAAAAAGTCATAATGATGGTACACTTACCGTATTTTTTTATGGACAACAAAGAGTTAAAGTTTCTAAGTTTTATGATGATAAATTTTATACAGGAGATGCTGAAACTTTAGTTAGTCCTAATGTTTCAAAATCATTAGAAGAAGAGTTGATCCAAAGAATTGTAAATAATTTACAACAGATTTTAGATGTTCATGGTTCAATTCCACAAGGTGTAATTAGTCAAATCACCGATGGAATGAAAGCTAGTGAAATTATTGATAAAATGGCTCAATTTTTACCATTTTTAACTATCAATAAACGCCAAGAAATTTTACAAGAAATTGATATTAATAAACGTTTAGATTTATTATTGAAAGATGTTGGTGGTCAAAAACAAGTTGGTGCTATTGAAAAGGATTTAACAGCTAAAATTAAAGATCGTATTGATGAACAACAACGTGAATATTATTTACGAGAAAGATTGCGTGCTATTAAAGAAGAATTAGGCGAAATTGATGGTAAGTCTAATGAAATGAAACGTTATTTAGAACGTTTAGAAACAGAAGAGTTTCCTGAAGCAATCAAAACTCGTGTTAAAGAAGAAATTAGTCGTTATGAAGATATGCCACAAGCTTCAAGTGAATCAAATATAATTCGTACATACATTGATTGAATGATGACTTTACCTTGATTTCAAAAAAGTGAAGAAAAATTTGATTTAATTAATGCAAAAAAAATTCTTGATAAATATCACTATGGTTTAGAAAAAGTTAAAGAAAGAATTATTGAATATCTTGCTGTTAAAAAAATGGCTAAGGCAATGCCAGGGCAAATTATTTGTTTAGTTGGTCCTCCTGGTGTTGGTAAGACTTCTTTAGCTAAATCAATTGCTGAAGCGATGGGGCGTACTTTCGTTAAAGTTTCACTTGGTGGAGTTAAAGATGAATCTGAAATTCGTGGTCATCGTAAAACTTATATTGGTGCGATGCCAGGAAGAATTATCCAAGGTATGAAACGTGCTAAAGTTATTAATCCATTATTTTTATTAGATGAAATTGATAAAATGTCATCTGATTATCGTGGTGATCCAGCTAGTGCTATGTTAGAAGTATTAGATCCTGAACAAAATGCTAATTTTTCAGATCATTATATTGAAGAAAATTATGATTTATCACAAGTTATGTTTCTAGCAACAGCTAATTATATGGAAGGTATCCCTGAACCATTAAAAGATCGAATGGAAATTATTGAGCTTTCTTCATATACAGAATTAGAAAAACTTGAAATTGCAAAAAAATATTTAATTCCTCGTGTTATTGAAATTACTGGTTTAAATAATAAAATGTTAAAATTTAAACCAAATTCAATTGAAGAAATAATTAAATATTATACAAGAGAATCAGGTGTTCGACAATTAGAAAGATTATTAAATAAAATTGCTCGTAAATTTATTGTTAAACTTTTGAATAAAAAAATTAGTACTGAAGAAATTGTTGCTGATAATGTTAAAGATTATTTAGGAAAACAAATTTTCGATTATACTAAAAAAGAAAATGAATCACAAATTGGAGTGGTAACTGGTCTTGCTTATACTCAATATGGTGGTGATATCTTACCAATTGAAGTAAACTACTTTAAAGGAAAAGGTAATTTAGTATTAACTGGTAAATTAGGTGAAGTTATGAAAGAATCTGCTACTATTGCTTTAGATTATATTAAAGCAAATGCTATTACTTTCAATATTCCTGATACTTTCTTTGCAGAACATGATATTCATATCCATGTTCCTGAAGGAGCAGTGCCAAAGGATGGTCCAAGTGCTGGTATTACTTTAACAACTGCAATTATTTCTGCTCTGACAAGTAGACCTGTATCAAAAGATATTGGTATGACAGGTGAAATTACACTTCGTGGTCATGTATTACCAATTGGTGGATTAAAAGAAAAATCAATTTCTGCTCATCGTAGTGGACTAAAAACAATTTTAATTCCAAAAGCTAATATAAAAGACTTAGAAGATATTCCAGAAGAAGTAAAGAAAAAATTAAATATTGTTTCAGTTGAATTTTATTCTGAAGTATATGATTTTATTTTTAATAAACATAAAGCAAAAATTCACTCACCTATTAATAATATTAAACCAACTTCAAGTATTATTGATGAAGGTTAAAATCTAATTAAATTATTAATAACTATAACTTTAAAAAAGTAAATACTAAAAACAAGTATTTACTTTTTTTATATAAAATTTTTTTATATTTGTGATAAATTTGATTTGCTTTTATTTGTTACAGAAAAATTAATTTCCGAATTTACACTTTTAATTATATTTTTTTTGTTAATTCGTAATATTAGTTCATTTATTTTTACTAAATTTTGTTGTTTAATTTCTTTGATTTTTGTTAAAATAGTTATTTTTGTTTCTATTTTTTTATTTCAATTAAATAATCCAATAGTAAGTATTTTCATTATTTTATTTATTTTTTTATTATTTAATTTTTTTGATAGGTTATTTATTGAATTTATAAAATTATTTTCTAATTTTTTTAAGGATTCTAAAGTTTTTATTTTTTTATTTAAAAATTGATAATGATTTTGAGTATTTTTTTTATTATTTTCTCAAAAGTCAAAAATATCATTGTAATCTTTACTATAAGTTTCAATCGGAAAATGTAAATAAAGATTAATAATATGATAATTATTTGCTATAAAGTTAACTTCTCTTTCTAAATCATTAATATCCATTTTTTAATGTCTCCTCTCTTTTAAAAAATAAAAAAACCCTTTACTTTTAAAATAAAGTAATGGGTTAAAACTTTGATCAAGTTTGTTTTTATATTATATATTATTTTAATTTTATAATTGAAAAATTAAATTATAAATAGTAAAAGTGTTGTTATTAATATTTTTTTATATTTTTATATAAAAATATTTAAAATTAAAAAATTGTGCATGGTGGACAACATTTTTTACCATATTGCATATTAATTAATTCTTCTGAATTTATACTATTTATATCATCATTAGTTACATTAGTTATTAGAAAAGTACTATCTTTTAAATATTGATCTTCATTATTTAACTGTTGGAGGTTAAAATTAAATTCTAGATTTCCATTTTCAATTTCATCTAAATGTTCTTCATAATCTACTAATAATTTTTGTTTTAAGTTAACAATTTTTTCATTGATTAAAGCAATTTCTTTTAATATCTTTTCTTTATTATTAAGACTAAAATTTTTTTTAAATGGATTCAAACTTTTTTCTAATTCTTTTTTCTCTTTTTTTAATTTTTTTATTTCTTTTTTTTGTGCATTTTTTTTCATAATTTTCTCCTTTTAAAAATAAAAACTCATTTACTTTTTATGAAATTAATGAGTAAAAACCTAATAAAGTTTACAATATATTATATAATATTTTAATTTTTATAACTTAAAAAACAAGTAATATTTATGTAGTAATTATGATAAAATTATAAAGTTATAGGAAGGAAGTAATTATGATTAAAGATAAAAAAAATAATGTTGAAATCATTAATGTCAGTAAAAACTATGATAGTAATGAAGTCATTAAAAATGTTAGTCTGAATATTGCTATTGGTGCCAAAATTGGTATTGTTGGCCCCAATGGTACTGGAAAAACAACATTATGTGAAATGATTTCCCAACTTCGTAAACCAACAACAGGTACTATTAATATTAAACCTGATTTAAAAATAGGCATGCAATTACAAGAAACTAAATTTCCTCGTGGTCTAACTGGTTGAGATATGGCCCAATATTATATGAGAGCTTATCGTTTAAATAAGTCTGTTGAAGACATTCAAAAGTTATTGTACTATTTGGACGCTGAAGCATTTATTAATAAACCTATTATTACTTTATCGGGCGGTCAACAACAAAAAATTAATATTTTATTAGCATTAATTGTTGAACCAGATTTATTAATTTTAGATGAATTAGCTACGGGATTAGATTTAGAGGTACGTGAGCGAATTTATGAATTACTAGAAAAAGAAGTTTTTATTAAACCTAATCTTTCAGTATTGATTGTTTCACATAATATGCAAGAAATTGAACGTTTTTGTCAACAAATTATTTTCATGTTTGAAGGTTCAATTATTAGTATAAATGATGTTAAAACTGTTGTTAAAGAATATGGAAGTATTGAAGAATATGTTAAAACTAAATTTAAAGAATATAAAATAGGTATGTATGATAGCGAAGCGTTATTAAAAAGATTAGGAGGGGAAAATAATGAAAAATGAGCTAAGTCTTGAAAAAAACACCTTAAAAAACAAAAATAATGATTGATCTCTTCTTAATTTATTTTGAAGTTATTTAAAACGTAATCGTTCAATTATTATTTTTTCAGTTTTCGTTTCACCATTGATTTTTATTGGTGCATCAATTGGTGGAAATAATCAAATATTATCATCACCTGCTGGTAAAAATATTGGACGATTTATTTTGATGATTATTTGATTGACACAAACTGCTTCCTTTTCAATTCAAACTTTTTTAGCTATTTTACTAGATTTAAAACAAAGCGTAGTTTATCGACGCATTGGTTTAACAAGAATTAGCAAAACCAAGTTTATTATTATAACATCAATATTTAATTTAGCTTTAGTTTTAATTTCTGATATTATTATTTTTATTGGTGTTATTATTATTGGTTATGTTGTTCCTTTATCTGGAATGATTAGTTCCATTTTTAATTGACAATTATTAATTATTATTTTATTTACATTATTTTTTTCTATTACTATTACTAGTATTGCTTTGCTAATGTCAGTTATTATTAAAAGTCGTACTGGACAAGCAATTGTTAGTTTATTTACTAGTTTATTAATTGTTGCGCCATTAATTATTTTAACTTACTTTTTAGCTAGTCTTATTGGTGAAGGATTAGTTTCAAGTATTGGTGCTGGTGCTGTTGTTGGTATTTTAGTGGGTATATTTATTGCCTTAAATCTTATTAGTTGTGGCATTTATTATTTAACTTGAAAACTATTTAAATGATTTGATTAATTTTTATAAAAGTATGTAATGAATTATAAAATAACAAAGGAGTGAAAATATACAATGCCTAAAAATATAAGAAAATATGTTATTGATGAACAACCAATTAATTATTTTGATAAAGTTAAAGCATGATTAGATAATCAAAATTAATTTGAAAATTTAGAACTATTATCAGAAGTTGCATCTCAACAAAACTATTTAAAACAAAGTGATAAGTTAAATACTAAAGTAATAAATCAATTAGAAAATAAATATTTGGAAAATGTTTCAAATTTAAATCAAAAATTGAAAATGTTTTAATATAATAACTTACTTATTTTTATTAATTTATAGTCTAATTATTTTTTATAAATAATTAGATTTTTATATATTAACAATATTTTGAAATAATAGTTTTATTAAAATACTCCTTTAAATTTATTTTTAAAGGAGTATGAATATTTAAAAAATAAATTATGAGTATAATCGAAAACCGTTCCCTAAAATTGTTTTAATTTGTCCTCCACTTTCAGATCCTCATGTTTTACCATAATGAGCAATGATGATTTGAAAAAATCATTTTCCATTTTCTTCATAAAAAGTTAATCTGGAATGGCAACCCTTTTTAGGACTATTTTTTGGTAGACATTTGTTTTTGATAACTAATTGGAGTTAGGTAGTTTAGAGTACTGTGAATTCTTATGTTGTTATATCAATTGATGTAATCAAATAATTCTAATTTTAATTGGATTAATGATGTAAAATTTTTATCATTAATAAATTCAATTTTGAAAGTTTTAAAAGTTGCTTCAGCAACAGCATTGTCATAAGGACATCCTTTTTTGCTTAAAGATCGAGTTATGTTGAAAGCTAATAAAAGTTTATCAATAGTTTTATTATTGAATTCATTACCGCGATCAGTATGAAATATTTCAATATCTTTTAAACAGTGATTTGATTGCATAAATGCTTGATATACTAATGATGCATCTTTTTTAACTCCAACACTATGTCCAATAATTTCGCGGTTAAATAGGTCGATTAATAGGCAAATATAGTTTCATTTACCATTAACTTGAACATAAGTTAAATCACTAACAATAACTTCATTTTTAATTCTATTATTAAAGTTTCTATTAACAAGATTGGTTATTTGACTATCATTGACTTTATTATGATAATTTTTGAATGATAATTTAGTGTATTTTGATATTAAATTATGCTTATTCATAATTTCTTTAATTTTTCTGCGTGATAAATAAATTTCTTGGTTTGCTAGTATGACTTTTAATCTTCTAGTACCATAAACTTCTTTATTTTCTTTAAAAGCACTAATAACAGCTTGTTCATAAATATTATTTTGAATTTTATTTTTTTTCTTTAAATTAAAATAATATGTTGATTTAGAGAGTTTTAAAAAATGACACATTGTGCGAATTTTATATTTAGATTTATTATTTGCAATAATCTCTACTTTCTGCCTATTATTAGTGCTGCTTGCTTTAAAATATCAATTTCCATTCGTAAGTGTTTTAATTCTTTATTTGCTTGAATTAATTGTTTTTCTAAATCTGAAAGATTATCTTTAGTTTTAAAACTACCTGAATTAGTAAATTGCTTAATTCAATTGTAAGTAGCTGCTCTTGTAACATTGTATTCTTTAACAAGGCAAGATACTGATTTGCCACTTTGATATAAAGCTACTATTTGTTTTTTAAATTCATCTGAATATGAGTTAATAGTGACCATAATTATAATTCCTTTCTTTTAACTAATTTGTTCACTTGTCTATGTAATTAGTGTCCAATAAAGTGTAACCCATCCAAGATTATTATTAGCAGTGATATAAATATTTCCATATTTATCAATACTTATGTGACTCAGAAAATTAATGTTAGTTGGTAATGTCATTTTTTTAAATTCTCATTCTCCCGCTAAACATTTATAAATACTATTATTAGCTATTATAAAAAAATTTCCGTCTCTCTCATTAATTTTTAAAAATCTAATATTTTCTAATTCTTTAGGTACTATCATTTGTTGAAAATATGTTTGTGTTGCAAGACATTTATAAATATTATTATTAGTTGCTACATAAGTATTTTTATCTTTATCAGTTTTTATAAATTTACCATTAGCAAATTCTTTAGGTACTATCATTTTTTCGAATTCTGTTTGTTCTGCTAAACATTTATAAACAGTATTATTAGCAAGTGCATAAATATTTCTATTTCTATCAGTTGTTAAAGACTTAATTTCATTTATTTTTCAATTATTATTTTCATTTTTAATACTTGTTTTAATTTTATTATTTGTGTTATTGATAAATAAGGTATTTAAACTGTTTGTACTTGCTATTGCTAAAATTGTTGTTGTAATTAGTGTTGATATCTTTTTCATATTTAAAAAACTCCTTTTTATTTTTTCCCAATAACTTCTTATTTTTAAGAAGTGAATATATTTTATTTTTTTTCAAATAAATTTCAAATAAAAATAGAACAAATTTTAATTTAAACTAAAAATCATAAAAAAATATATTTTATATTTAAAAAAATATTTTGAATGTTATAATAGTAGTAAATATGGATTAATTTGCATATATTATATAAAGCAGGGGTGGCATTGCCTGAGAAATACCCTATAACCTGATCTAGTTAGTACTAGCGGAGGGAGACTTTATTTTTTATATTTTAAAAAATGATAACTCCTTTTTGTTATGTAAGATAAATTAAAGGAGTTATCATTTTATTATGTTTAAAGAACAACTATTAACAACTATCAATTATAATAAAATTAAAAGCAAACTGGGGGTAGGAATGTTAATTAAAGCATCAGCCATTTTTAGTTTAATTACTCTTTTAACATTAACAGTTATTATTAGCATTTTACCTGCTAGTAGTATTAATCACTTTTTTAAAGTTACTACTATTATTGGTTGACAATTTTATAGCAGTAAAATTTATTTAATATTAATTCTTTGTTTATTATTAATTTCAGCAATTTTATTATCTGTTATTACATGAACAATTAAAATAGAAGATATGCATAAAAATATTGTTATTGTTACATTACTATCAATTTTTAGTATCAATCCCATTGCATTAATTTTTAATTGAATTAAACATTATCAATGACAAAAAGAAGAAACTTTTGCCATTTTAAAAACAAGATGATGAACTAATTTTAAATTTGCATTTGGTATTAAACGATGATTAGTTATTGATTATACAATTATTGGTTTATTTACTGGTGTAACTATTGCTTGTGCTTTTATTGAACAAAATTTATTACCAAAAATGCCATACGGCGGCGGTATTGCTATTAAATATATACCTTTAATGGTTATTAGTTATATTATTGGCTTTGCAAGTGGATGATTAACGGGTATGATTAGTGCTTTAATGTCATTATTATTTATTGGTGGTGGTTATGTTATTAATGCTTGAAGTTATTTATTAGATTATTTTTTGCCAATGACAACGCCCGCTATTATTTCATTATTACGTTTTAATTTAAAAGCTGATAAATCAATTTTTACTTATATTAATTATTTTTTACATTATTTTTTAGTTTGTTTAATTATTTATTTTTGACAAACAATAGCAGGATATTTTATTTGATCACAAATTACTAATGCTGACGGAAGTAAAAATATTTGATCAGGATTTAATCCTCTTTTTTACTCATTAGTTTACAATTTTATTCATATTTTTTTGTTTACTTATCCAATTATGCAATTAACAATACCTTTTATTTATCGTGGTTTAGTTAGTCACTATGTAGAAAGATATCGTTAGAATAGTAATTGTAATTACTATTTCTTTTTTAAATAGCGTTATAATATTAATTGATAGAAAGGGTGATTATAATGAAAAATGATGAAATAATCAAAGAAGATATTATTATTATGGATGGTGATATTAAATTAATGAATAAAGCATTAAATGAGAAAAAGGTTGTATTAGCAGCAATTGAATTAGGAAAACATGCTCAACATACAATTGATATTGGTTGATCTGAACATTTTCAAGCATATGCTAAATTAAAAAGTACAACTACTACTGGTACTTGTTTTTGTAAAAAACCAGCAACTCATTTAGTTTATTTTTGGCGATAATAAGATAATATAATTTTTAAGTAATTTAATTAACTACTAGATGAGAATTAAAAATAAATTCTTTATCTAATTGATTTTGATATTCTGGATTTGTTATTAATCTTTGTTTTATTTTTGGTTTATAATAAGTAAAATAAATAATAGTAGCAATTATAATAAATACTCAAAATATTAAAAACTTAATCGCAATTGCAATTAATATGATTCCTTTGTTGCTTACTAAATCATGAATCATATTATAATTAAAAATAATGAATTGACTAATTAAAAATAATAAACAGATAATAAACATAATTCATTCAATAACTTTTATTTTTATTTTTTTATAATAACCCATAACACAAGTTGCTGCTATAACAAAAAGATAAACAAAGATTGTTATATTAGTTGTAAATCCCAACATTTGGTTATAATTAAAACTAATTCCAATTAAATCCGGAATTATTAGCATAATAATACAAACTATAATTGTAATTATAAAATTAATAGTATTACCATACATTGCAATATTTTCTTTATTTAATTTGGCTATTTTTTCACTAATGTATCCTTCTTTGGCTAATGGTTGTAGCATAGCTCCAGAATATAGCGCTACTTGTATTACACCATTCAATTTAATTGATAAAGTACAAATAACTAGTAAAATGATACCCGTTGTACCAGCAATGCCAGCAATAACATTATTTGGGTTATAATTATTACCACCATTTGCTCATCCGTTATTACCATTAGGTCCCTGCGAACTGATGGCACCAATAATTAAAATTGTAATCATTAAATAAAAAATAGTTGTCAAAAATAAGACAATAATTGTTCCCTACCTAAATTTTTATTAGGATTTTTAACATTTTTTCCAATAACAGTAAAGGTCTCAAAACCAAGGAAAAAGTAGAAAAAATTACTAAAAGCATTATTAAAAATATTAATTGTAAAATGAAGATGTTTAGTACCAACAAATGCTTGTTGATAAACTATAGTGCCGTTTTTGATTACCAGAATAATGGCACAAATAATCAAAAAACAAGTTGACAGTCATTTAATGATTCCTGAAATATTAACAAATCAACGAAAACCTCTTAATCCAAAATAGATACAACTTGTAACCAAACAATAAACTATAATTACTAAACTATCAATAAATAAATTAGATCATCTATCAGGTAATCAAGAAAAAAATGATAATTGGTTTAAGTTAATTCTAAACATTGAAATAATACCACCAATAACAGTAGATGGTAAAATGATATATTGCATAAAGCCGGTTATTCATCCTCAAAAACGACCAAAAGTTGCTCTAACATAAATATATGCTCCAACCATTATTACCAGCATAAACTTTACTACATTTTAAAAAAGCACATGCACTAATACTAGCCATTATAGCGCCTAAAATCATAATTCAGATTAGATGTAATCCAACTCCGCCATTATTTCAATAATATATTCCTATAAAAGACATAGGAAAAGCTATTGTGCAAGTATAATTAAATCCAAAGTCACACCAGTTCTCCTAAGCCTATTTTTTGCTGCTTTGTTTTTTGTTTTAAAGACTTATTTAAAACTTTTTGTGTGTTCATAGAATCCTCCTTTGAATTTATTTAATATTAACGATAATTATATAATATATTTTATTTGAAATACAATAAAAACTATTTCTTTTTTGTAGAAAATAAATATTATCAAATGGTTTAATAACATTGATTGATAATTAACAAAATATTTAAAATATAATTTAATCAATAAGTAAACATTGCAACTTGTTAAATGATTATGATATTATGGTTTTATGATTACTTTACCTGAACATATTAAAGGAGAAAAACATGAGTTATAATCACCAACAAATAGAAAAAAAATGACAGCAGTATTGATTAAAAAATGAAACTTTTAAAACAAACATTGATGATAATAAAAAACCAAAATCATATATTCTTGATATGTTCCCTTATCCTTCAGGATCAGGTTTACATGTTGGCCATCCTAAAGGTTATTGTGCTACTGATGTTATTTCTCGAGTTAAAATAATGAATGGTTTTAATGTTTTGCATCCAATTGGTTGAGATGCTTTTGGTTTACCAGCTGAGCAATATGCCTTAAATACAGGTAATAATCCAGAGACATTTACTAAACAAAACATTAATAATTTTCGTAAACAATTACAAAGTATTGGTCTAAGTTTTGATTATAATAAAGAAGTTAATACTACAGACCCTCAATATTATAAGTGAACACAATGAATTTTCATTAAACTTTATGAACAAGGGTTAGCTGAAATTAAAGATGTTGAAGTTAATTTTTGTGAACAGTTAGGAACTGTTTTAGCTAATGAAGAAATAATTAACATTAATGGTCATATGGTTTCTGAACGTGGTAATTTCCCAGTTATTAAAAAACCAATGCGTCAGTGGGTTTTAAAAATTACTAAGTATGCTGAAAAATTATTAAAAGGATTAGATGATTTAGACTGACCAAATAGTGTTAAGGAATTACAACGTAATTGAATTGGTAAAAGTGTTGGAACATTAGTTGATTTTGTAGTTGAAAATAATAAATGTAAGGTTTCTATTTTTACTTCAAGGGTTGATACTATTTTTGGTGTTTCATTTTTAGTACTTGCTCCTGAACATCCATTAATTCATGATTTAACAACTAGTGAATATTCGCAAGCAATTACTCAATACTGTTTAGATGCTAAAACTAAAACAGATTTAATGCGTCAAGGATATGATACTTTAAAATCTGGTGTTTTTACTGGAAGTTATGCTATTCATCCTTTTACTAAAAGTAAATTACCAATTTGAGTTGGTGATTATGTTTTAAATCATTATGGGACAGGAGCAATTATGGGTGTTCCTGCACATGATAGTCGTGATTTTATTTTTGCTAAAAATAAAAATTTACCAATCAATTTTATTATGAAAACTAATAATAAAAATGAACCATTTTTGGGTACTAGTGAATATATTAACTCTGATTTTATTAATGGTAAGGATTTAGAAACAGCTACTAATTTAATTGTTAAAAAATTACTAACTTTAAAACAAGGAAAAGTACATACTGCATATAAGTTACGAGATTGACTTTTTTCTCGTCAACGTTATTGAGGTGAACCTTTTCCGATAATTTATTGAGAAGATGGTACAATCTCAACAGTAGATGAACAACAATTACCAGTATTATTACCAAAAATGACTAATATTAAGCCATCTAATTCGGGGAATGCACCTTTAACTAATGCACCAAATTCCTGATTACATGTAACTAGAAAAGATGGTGTAAAAGGAAAAAGAGAAATTAATACAATGCCACAATGAGCAGGTAGCTGTTGATATTATTTAGCATATATTTTAAAAAATGATGATGGTACTTATTGTGATTTTAATAGTGCTATTGCGCAAAAACGTTTTAACTATTGATTACCAGTTGATTTATATATTGGCGGTCAAGAACATGCTGTTTTACATTTATTGTATGCTCGTTTCTGACATTTAGTACTATATGATTTAAAATTAGTTAGTGTTAAAGAGCCATTTTTAAAATTGGTAAATCAAGGTATGATTCTTGGTGAAAATAATGAAAAAATGTCTAAATCACGCGGTAATGTTGTTAATCCAGATGATATTATTAATGAGTATGGTGCTGATACTTTACGAATATATGAAATGTTTATGGGACCATTAACAGCATCTTTACCGTGATTAAATAGTGGTTTAGTTGGTTGTTATAAGTTTTTAATGCGTATTTATCGTCTTGTTAATAAAGATGAGTATAAAATAAAAATTACTACTAAGAATGATAAATCATTAGATACAATTTATCATCAAACTGTAAAAAAAGTAACTAATGATATTAACGATTTAAATTTTAATACTGCTATTGCGCAACTTATGATTTTTATCAATGCTTGTTATAAAGCACCAACTATTTATCAACAATATTTAGTTAATTTTTTAAAATTATTAAATCCATTTGCTCCACATATTGCTGAAGAATTATGATTTCAATTTGGTAATAAAGAAAGTATTAATAAAAGTCAGTTTCCAAGTTATGATGAAAAATTTTTGATTACTAGTGAAGTTACTATTGCTATTCAGATTAATGGTAAAACGAAAATAACTTTAGTAGTAAAAGAAAATTTAAATAATCAAGAACTTTTAAAAGTAGTTAATAATGAAGAAAAAGTAAAATATTGATTGCAAGATAAAACAATTATTAAGACAATTTGTATACCAAATAAGATTGTTAATTTTGTTGTTAAGTAAAGGAGGAATAATGAAAGTTGCTATTATTTTTGCAGCAGGAATTGGCAGTAGATTACAACCTATCTCAAATAATGTTCATAAATCGTTAATTAAATTTAAAGGTTTAACTTTAATTGAACATATAATTAATCATTTAATTGAAATACATGATTTAAAAAAAATTATTGTCATTACTGGTCATTTAAAAGATGAATTTAATTTTCTTACTCATAAATATTCAAAATTAATTTTAGTAAATAATCAACATTTCCTTGATTATAATAGTGGTTATGCTTTGACATTAGTATCATCATATTTTAATGGTCAAGATGATATTTTTATTATTTCTGGTGATATGATTAGTACAAAAAATATTTTTTTAAATAATTTTTCAACTAATATGATGGCCGCTATTAATCGTGATCATGATAATATCAAAGAAGATTGAAGTTATAAATTAAACAAGAATGGTAATATTATTGATATTATTAAAAGTAAAAAAAAGGATAGTTTCTTGGCAGGAGAATGAAGTTATATTACTAAAAAATGAGCAAAAGTTCTTGGTGAAGATTTAATAAATCCACAACAAGAACTTGTATTGCAAACAACAATGGTTGGTAAATATTTAATTAGTAATAGTATTAAACATAATTTTGAATTAAAACCTTATGTTTTATCATTTGATTGTCATTGGGATGTTGATAATATTATTGATTTAGAACGAACTAATAAATATTTTAAATAATTTAAGTAGTTAATTTTTTTCCAGAAGTTGTTGTTGAAACTACTGGAATTTCTTCACGATTACAACTATGTGCAACATTTTGGAATGGATTAGTAGTATTACCGTTTAATTTTAGTGCTTCTGCTGTTGTTTCTGCTACTGATTCATTTTCTGGATCTAGTGCATCTACTTCTTTAAAACTAACTTGTCCATTACTACGAGCAATAACATTATTGTTTTGATTAACATTATCTTTATTTTTAATAATATTAACTGACTGATTTAGTTTAGGTTTTTTAGTTCGATTATTAAATAGTGAAACTAAAAGTTTTTTTAATCATATGTATGGAAAAAAAGAAATATAAGCGACATCTTTTGCAAATTTTACAATTCAATTTCTACTACTACCACCAGAAGAAGTATTTGCTTTTTCTTTTTTATCTTTTTCACCTTGTAATTTATCAAAAATTTCTTTATTTGGTTGTTGCTGTTGTTGTGCTGACATAATTTTTCACATCCTTTTTTATTTAAAAATAATTAGGTTCCACTTATCTAATAAAAAAGAATAAGTCGAACCTAATGGTCTTTAATAATTTAGTTTATTATGTTGTTAGTATAACATATTTTCAATTTTTAAGCACAATAATTAAAAAAATAACATCCTTACTTTTGAGTTAATAAATCATAATTTTATTTAAAAATATTTATTTTATCTTTTAATTTTTATGAAAAATTTTATACTGTATTTTGGATATTTTTAAAAATAAATATTTAAAAGAAAGGGAGAAAAAATATTATGAATGAAAAAGAAAAAGCAGCAAAATTATTACATGATGCAGGACAAGAAAGTAGAAGACTTGATTTATTACTTGTAAAAGCTAAGAAACAAGAAGAGACATTAAAAAAAATTGAAGAAGAAAAACAAATAAAAAAACATAAATCAAGAAATCCGAAAATTTAAATCTCATTATTTAATTTTAGATAAAAACTTATGAAATAAAATTTAATATAGTTCTAAATTTATTATTTTATTTTAAAAAGAAATATATTGAAATTAAAGGTTATTCAGAAAAATTAAATAACATTTATAAATTCAAAAATATCCATAAATTAAAATAATTAAAAGCTTAGTTATTATGTTTAATAATACTTACTGACAATAGATATTTTTCATAAATTAAATAAATATTAATTTAAATAAAATATGCTTATTTATATTAAAAAATTATTGTAAATTATGTAATATTTGATAAAATATAGTTATTAAACATATAAGTTTTTACCCATTCCTTTATTTTAAAGTAAATGGGTTTTTTAATTAAAAGGAGATACTAAAATGTGACCAACAACACCTATTATTGAAGCAGAATTTAATGATAAAGATGATAAAAATGCTATTTCTACAAAATTTAAAGAAAATGATGAAAATTGACATAATGGTAAAACTTTTCTATTTGAAAGTGAAGAAAATGAAGATGAAGATATAAAACATTCTCAATTTAAAACAATTATTGAAGAAAATAATAGAAATTAATAATAAACCTGTTTTATTATTAGAATTGCATGATGATGAAAAAGAAGAAGTTGTTCAACAAATTAGACATTTAAGTAGTGATCAATTCTTCAATGAGTTTAATGAAAATGAAATTTCAAAAAATAAGAAATTTATTAAATTAACTGAAGATGATACAACAACTATTGTTAGAATGCCATTTTTAGATTTTATTAATAGTGTCAATCAAGGACAAACAGAAGAGTGAGATGCTAGTATAAAAGATTCAAAATTTAGAAAAATTTTATGAAAAATATCAAAAGTAACAATGTTTTTAGTTGCTTGAGCTGGTATTGGTCTTTTAAGTGGTTTAGTTGTTGGTCCATTAATAACTCCTCTTGTACCACCACTTGTTGCAGGAGCACTAATTGCTTTAACTTGTGGAGCTATCGTTGGTGGAACTGTTATAGCATGAGAAACATATAAAGACAAAATAAAAGCATGATTATTACCTAATTGAAAACGTAAAAAAGATTTACAATTACAAAAAGAATTAAGAAAAGGAAAGACAAAATCAAAACAATGATTTTTAAGTTTAACGCGTGAAGCAAAAGTACAGGCATTTGCAAAAAGTTTTGGTAAAATTTGAGATAGTAATAAAAATAAAACATTTGAAAATATTCAAAAAGAATTAAGTAAAAAAATTGAAAAAAATAAACAAGATGTAAAAACTCAAGAATTTTCAAAAATTTATGCTCAAAAAGTTCAACAATGAAATGAAAATTGAAATGAAACAGTTGAATTTTCACAAAATTCAAAACCTAGAGATATCAGAAAAATAAAAGAAGTTTTTAATGAAAGTGATGCAACTAAAAAGCATATGTGTGATGGTTTTTTTATAAACCAAAACAAGTATGAGAATAATTTCAAGAAGAAAAAAAATGGAAAATGTAAGAAATTTATTTGAAAATCCTGAAAAAAATGATAATCTTGAAAGAGAAGATATTAGAAAGAAATCACCAGTTAAAAATATGAGAAGAGCAAGTTTATAATTTAAAAAAGGAGACACATTATGGATGAAAAAGAAAAAGTAGATAAAATACTTACTAAATCAGCTATGCAAAGAGCTAAAGATATGAAAGAAAGACTAGCACAAAAAGCTGAGAAAGCAGCACGTGAAAAGGAAAAAGCAGATAGTACTAAAAAAGAACAGCAATCAAAAAAACATATTTCATTTTCAAAATAAATAGGAGGCTTTTTAATAATCTGTGTATCTTTGTTTTACAAAGTTACTAATTTAGATTAATTCTGTCTTCAAATTTTATCATAAAATGAGCAATTGCTGTATTTCAATTTTGAATAGGCAATGTTCATTTTTTTGTTATATTTTCAATTGCTAAATAAAATATTTTAAAAACTGCCATATCATTAGGAAAAACTTTTTTATTTCTGATGATTTTTCGTAATTGACTATTTACAGATTCAATAGCATTTGTAGTATAAATCACTCTTTTGATTTCTACTGGATAACTAATAAAAACCATTAAATTATCTCAATTTTTATATCAAGATTTAGTAATTTGAGGATATTGTTTATTTCATTTACTTTCAAACGATTCTAAAGCTTGCATTGCTTGTTCTTCACTACATGCACTATAAATTGGTTTTAAATCTGCAACTAGACCTTTTCGATGTTTGTATGAAACATATTTTAAACTATTTCTAATTTGATGAACAATGCATAATTGATGTTCTGTTTTAAGATAAACTGATTGTATTGCTTCTGACATGCCTGTTAAATTATCACTACAAGCAATAAGAATATCATTTAAGCCACGATTTTTCATTTCTGTGAAATTAGATAATCAAAACTTAGAACCTTCATTTTCACTAATTCATAATCCTAAAACATCTTTTTTGCCTTCTAAATCAACTCCTAATGCTATATAAACTGATTTGTTAATAATCCGTTTATCTTGTCGTACTTTAACTACTATACAATCAAAATAAACAATAGGATAAATACTTTCTAATGGTCGATTTTGTCATGCTTTAACATCATCAATAACATCATCAGTAATTTGACTAATAACACTTTCACTAATATCAGCACCATGATATAACTCTTGCAACTGCATTCTAATGTCAGATAATGTCATTCCTTTTGCATACAAGGAAAGAACTTGTTGATCAAAACCATCAAATCTTCTTTGCCTTTTAGGAACTATTACAGGAGTAAAATTACTATTGCGATCTCTTGGTACATCAATTTCAATTTTACCTTGTTGAGTTATTAATTTTTTTGAACTTGTACCATTACGAGCATTTTCAGTAGTACTATGTTGATTTTTTTCATATCCTAAATAATTTTGCATTTCAGAATTCAACATTTTTTCAACTAATCTTTTTGTTAATTCTTTATATAAACCGCCAGGTTTAAAAACTGTTGTTAAATCTTCAGTATTTTCTAGTAATAAATCTACTGCTTTTGATATTGGATCATTATTATTAAAGTTATCTTTTTTAGCCATCTGTAACTCACTCTTTCTAGTCATTTAATTATATTTACTAGAATTAATTAAACATAGTTATTTTTGTAAGTTACACAGATTACTAAACATTTCCATAAATAGTTTTTTAAAAGTCTACTGATAAATAAAAAAAGTTAGGTAATACTTATTTTAAAAATATTACCTAACTTTTTTTATGTTAAAGTTTTAATAAATTTTAGAACTTCATCATAGTTTGGTTCTAATGTTACTTCTTTAACAATTTGTAAATATATAACTTTGTTATTTTTATCAACAATGATAATAGTACGTGCTAATAATTGGATTTCATCAATTAATAAATTAGTAGTATTACTAAAATTATTTTCATTATTACGATAATCACTTAAAATATGAAAATTATTATTCATTTTTAGTTTTTCACAAAAGCGATTTTGAGCAAATGGTAAATCTTTGGAAATAGTAATAATAACTAAATCTTTTAATTTAGTGGCCTCTTTATTAAAGTGTATAGTTTGTAAAGCACAAGTTTTAGTATCAATGCTTGGTACACTAGAAATAATTTTAAATTTATTAGTGAATTTTTCCAAATTCATATTATCCATTGTTTTATTAACTGCAGAAAATGATAAAGTATCTCCAACTTTGATTATTTCATTTTTAATATGAACGGGTTTACCTTTAATTGTTAATTGCAACATAATATTTTTTCTCCCTTTTTATCAAATGTATTTATAATATTATTATAACTAAATTTATTAAAGATAATCTATTAAGGAGTAACAAAGTGTTAAAAATTTTAAATAAATTTAAAATTGTGATTCAAGAATTTAAAGTGGTTTTTAAAGCAGTGGGGACTAAATACATTTATAAAAATAAAAGAACAGTTATTAAAAGTATTGCACTATGTTTTATTCCATTTTTATATGCGTTTATTGCTTTATGAGCTTTTTTTAATCCATTGGGAAATATTAATCGTTTACCAATTGCTTTAGTTAATAATGATAGTTCTGCAGTAGGAATTAATCGTGTTATTAATAGACATAATTTAAATTTGGATGATGAAAATCCTAATAGTAGTGGTGCTTATGAATTTAAAATTAATGATTTACAAATTAACAATGAGAAAAAAACATTTACTGTTTATTATTATGATGATTGAAAAAGTTATTATCAACATCAAAATGACAAAACTTTTTTAACTGAAATTATTATTGATAGTTGTTTTACTAAGGATTTTAATGATTTTTTTAAAAAAGCTTTTAAAGTAGTTATTGAAAATATTAAAACTCCAGGAAGAATTTGGAATCTTATTAATCAAATTACTATTAGACCAAAAATTAGTTTACAAGCTTCATATAAAGTTAGTCCGATTTTAGGTGAAATTAATGATTTTGCTTTAAATGCATTAAAAGATAATATTTTTAGTAAGTTTTTACCTGTTGTTATTAGTGATCAAGTATTTGATTATTGAGATAAAGATGCTTCTGATTCAGGTTATCAGCATTTACAACCAATTTTAAAAGAAATTTATGGTATTATTTCAATTGCTGTTCCTGGTTTAGGTCTTCATGCTGAACAATTTAATATTGATATTGATAGTGTAACAAGCAACAGAGATATTAAACATATTAAAGTTTTAGAACATGATTATTGAATGAATCATACTTTATTGGCACCTATTAACTTTATTAATTTTAATATTAATATTGAAGGTCAAGATAAATCTCCTTATGGATTTGGTTTAGGACCATATTTCATGTGTATTGGAATGTGAGTAGGTACTTTATTATTAACTTTTACTTTTATTAGAAATAAAGATATTCCAAAAACTAAATTTTGATCAAACTATTTAGCTAAATCAGCATGAATGATTATTTTTGGTTTAATTCAGTCAACAATTTTAGTAACTTCATTATTACTATTATTTAATAATATTGATTTATGACAACGTTTTTGACAAATGTTTTTATACATGTGATTAATAGCAATTATTTTTGACTTGGTTGTTCAATCAATTGCTCACATGTTTCGTAATCATGATTTAGGTAGATTTTTAATTGTTATTCTTTTAATATTACAACTTTCTTCATCAAGTGGTACTTTTCCTGTTGAATTAGAACCCAAGTTTTTTCAAGTAATGTATAATTTTTTACCATTTAGTTATGCAATAAAAGGACTAAGAGAAATTCTTATTAATCCTAATCCAATGACTATTTTATGAAGTATTGGTTGTTTATTAATATTTATTATTATTATTTTAGTACCATTATCATTGTTACTTAATTGATGATATGATCATAAAGATGCAAAAAATCAAGTTGGAAATAAAAAAATTAAATTAGTTGTTAATAATTCTTCATCATTAAATAATAAAACTACTACTGATGAAAATTAAACATTATATTTTTAGGTGTCCTTTTTTATTAATATTTTCTAATAAAAATAGAGTACTTTAAAGAATGTTATATATTATTTTTTCAAAAAAACTTAATTTATAAAATAAAAAACATAAAAAAGTAAAAGAAGAAAATGACTTATGTATTAAAAAATTATTAATAATGTTACTATAACATATTTTGCTAGTTAAGGGACTATGCTTTCAATTAATACTCATGTTTCTAATAATAAATTGATTAAAATTTCTTTTGTAATAACCATGAAACATTTTCAAAATTGGAAGGAGTAAGTGGTGTAATTTAATTAATAACTAGCGAACAAAAAGGAATGTTTATTATGTGTAGAAATATATGATATATTCATATAGTTTAAAGATAATTTTATGATGTATTGTTAGCTGTTTAATAGTAATAATTAAAGTACTTTAATTATTAATCAAAGTGGAAAATTTTCTTAGCCCACACTTTATATATAATTTGATAAAATAGACTTAGAAAATATTAGAGTTAGGAGTAGAAAATGAAGAAAATTATTTTAAATCCAAATATTTGTGCTGATGAGATTGAACTTACTATTAAAAAACAAGGATGAGAAATTATTGATAAAAAATATGATTTTTATCAACCATACGTTAGTATTTTTGATAATTTAAATTATGAAGCAAAAGTAGATTTGTATATTGCTTTTAAAACTGCAGGTAACTTTGTTCATAAGGTATATTGCTATTTTTTAGAATTTGATACAAATAATATTTTAAAATATCAGAAATTAAATCACCAGAACATCCTAAGGGACAAATGACAACACGAATTGCTGATTTTAAGTATTATAAAACTACTGGTAATCTAGGTTTTACTCCTTATAAAAGTCCAATATCTGGTCAACCATATAACTTAAGTCATAATTATCACAGTTTTTTTAATTCATTAATTGAATCAGAAGCAAGAAATGAATTAAACTATGTTTGTATTTTATTAAAATATGATAATCATGCTCGAAGCAAGAAAAGACTTCGATATTTTGTTAATTCGTATAAAAAGTTTATTAAATCATTTCTTTTTAAATTTGAAAAATTTGAAATTAGAAAAACACGTGCTTTATTAAGAGCAGAAATATTAAAAGGACAAAAAAAGAAAAAAGTTACCAATCCCGCAAAGCGAAACGTTATTAAATCTAATAATACTGAAACCGTTATTATTGAAGGTAATTTAAAAACTATTTTTGATCATAAAAATATGACTGTTAAAGTTATTAAAGAAACAGATAATATAGAAAAATCTACTTTAGAATCTAAAAATAAACTTAAAAATAGTAATCAAAAAAATAAAAAATAAATGTTGATAAACCTTCACTTAAAATTGTTAAAGAAGTGTTATAATTATTTATAAAAGGGAGGAAATATTTATTATGCTACTAACTTTTATTTTATATACAACTTCATTTGAATCCGAACACTTAGATTCTTTTTTAGCAAAGATTTTTGTAAATAAAAAAACTAATTTTGAAGTTGTTGTTGTTGATGATGGCATTAACAATGAAAATTTGGAGATATTTAGTAAATATTTTAAATTATATCCACAAAATTTAAAAATGATTACTAATTATCAAGTATCAGGTATTGCCATTAGTCGTAATCTTGGTCTTAAATATATTTCCGGACAATATGTAGTTATTTTAAATCCAACTGAAATTCTTAGCGTTAATTTTGTTGAAACAGTTAATAAAATTTTAGATAATAATAAAGATTTAGATTGTATTGAATATTGTGTTCGTTATGAATTTGATATAAATAATGTTTTTCATTCAACAATTAGAACTGAAGTTAATAAATTATATAATTTAAATACAACACAAGGAAAAATAGTCTTTGCTTTAACAACACCAGTTTTAACAACAAAAATCATGAAAGTTAGTATTATTAATGAATATAATTTACAATTTCGTAAAGAAATCCAATTTGATAGTTTATTTTTATACTCATTTTTAGCACATTGTAAAACATATTATGCAATTAATGAAACATTATTAACGTCTAAAAATAACACATTGGAAAATGATAATATTTTTGAACTAATTCATCAATGAATACATATTTTAAACTATTATAATAATTATAAAATTAAAAAAGTTTTATATGAAGAGTTGGAATATGCTTTTGTTAGATACTATCTATATACTCTTTTAAGATTTATTAGTATTTCTAAAAAACCTGCATTAATTGAAAAAACATATAATCGTGTCAAAGAAATTATTGAATTTAAATTTAAAAATTTTAAAAAAAATTCTTATTTTAATACTATTAATCCAAATGATAAATTTACCACTTATGCTCCTGATCTAAGTACTTATTTTAAGAAATATTTTAAAGATAATAATATTAGAGATGATTCAAAATATTGAGAGTAAAAAAATGAATATTAAAAAATTAGATACAACCGAAACATATATAATAGCTAAAACATGAAAACGTATTATTGCACGTATTTTTGACGTGATTTTTGTTAGTTTAATCCCATTAATAATTGGATTAGCAATCCATTATTTAGATAATAAAGGTAATCAAGAATCATGACAATTAATAATTATTTTTATTATTAATATAATTATTGTTATTATATATTTTGTTATTATTCCATGAAAATGTAAGGGTCAAACTTTAGGAAAATTAATTTTTCAAATAAGATTAGTAAATGAAAAAAATCAAGATTTAAAGTTAAAACATTTTTTTTATCGTGAACTATTTTTAGTTTTTATTCCTTTATTATTAACCACTTCAATAATTCTTTTTATGAAATTGACTTTTAATGAAAACATTGCTACTATTAATAGTAATAGTACTTTAAATTCTTGATTAAATATTCTTATTCGTTCTGTAGTTAGTTTTGATTTTGCTTGGTATTGTGGGATTATGATCGTCACTAAAATTGATAAATATCATCAGCTATTCTTTGATCGTAATCATAAAACTTTTGTCATTAACAAGAAACCGCTTGCAACTAATAAACGGAAGATATTAACTAACGTTAATGATCCACATATTCATTTAGTTTATTCTCAACCAGGAAATATTAATGATGACGAATTAGAAAATATAAATAGTCTTTAATAGTATATACTCTTACTAACTTAAGGATAAATAACATGGATAAAACAAAACTTTTAGAAAATCTAAATGAACAACAACTACAAGCAATTATTAATGTTGATGGCCCATGTCGTATTATTGCGGGGGCTGGAGTTGGAAAGACGCGGGTTATAACATATAAAATTGCTTACTTAATTAATGTAATTAAAATTGCTAGTGAAAAAATATTGGCATTAACTTTTACTAATAAAGCAGCACGCGAAATGAAAGAACGAATAATGCAACTTTTAAATGATATCAACATTAATGTTAATATTGTTACTTATCATGCATTATGTGCCAAAATATTAAGAAGAGATATTCATCATTTAAATATTAATAATAATTTTAATATTATTGATCAAGAAGATCAACGAAAAATATTAAAAGATATTTTTCAAAAAGAATTTTCACATAAAGCTGAATTGCAGGAGTTAAGATTATTAAGTTCTAATATTTCTAACTGAAAAAATAATTATCTTTCTCAAGATGAATTATTAGCTGATTATCAAAATCAAGATGAGTGAATTTTACGTATCAAAGTTTTTGAATCGTATAAAAAATATCAATTTATTAATTCATGTTTAGATTTTGATGATTTATTATTATTAGTTGAACGTCTATTTAAAGAATTTCCACATATTTTAACAAAATGAGAAAAGAAATTTGATTTTATTTTAGTTGATGAATTTCAAGACACTAATGATATTCAATATAATATTTTATTGTCACTTGCTAAAAATCATAAAAATATTACTGTAGTTGGTGATCCCGATCAAACTATTTATAGTTGAAGAGGAGCAAATATTAATTTAATATTGAATTTTACTAAACAATTTCCTAATACACAAACATTTATTTTAAATCAAAATTATCGTTCAACAACTAAGATTTTAAATACAGCTAATAGTTTAATTAAAAATAATGTTCAACGTATTGAAAAAGAACTGTTTACTAAAAATGATCTTGGTAATGATATTGTTATGTATCATGCTAGTAGTAGTGATCAAGAAGCACATTGAGTTGCAACAACTGTTAAAAAAATTCATTTAAAATATCATTTAGATTTGAATAAAATTGCTATTCTTTATCGTAATAATTATTTATCAAAAGATTTAGAACAAGCTTTGATTAATAATAATATAAATTATAAAATTTTTGGTGGTTATAAATTTTTTGAACGTAAAGAAATTAAAGACATTTTGGCATATTTAAAAATTATTGTTTGAAATGATAATATATCAATGATTAGAATTTTAAATGCAACACCTAAAATTGGACCAAAAGCTATTGATAACTTATTATTACTTGCTAATGAACAATCACTAACTTTAAATGAATACTTATTTAAATTTCAGTATGGATTACCAAAAAATTATCGTCAACATTTACAACCTTTAATTAATTTAATTAATGAGATGCAAACTAATATCAAAGATGTTACTTCTTTACATAACATGGTTGAAAATTTATTAAATAAAAATAATTATTTAAAAAAACTAGAAGATAATCTTGAAAAAGAAAGAATTGAAAATGTTCAACAATTATTAGAACAATTGCTTGAATATGATAGTAGTAATAATGAATTACAAGGCGAAGAATTATTAACGTCATTTTTACAAGAAGTAAGTTTATATACTGATTTAGATGAAAATAGTACTAATAAAGCCGTTAATTTAATGACAATTCACAGTGCTAAAGGTTTAGAATTTGATGTTGTTTTTATAGTTGGCATTAATGAAGGTATTTTGCCTGGAATAGGTAAATCTAGTATAGAAAACTTAGATAAAATTGAAGAAGAACGACGACTTTTTTATGTTTCAATTACTAGGGCAAAAAAATGATTATTTTTATCTAGTGCCGGTGGATATTCATATATCTTGGATCGTATGAAACAACCATCTCGTTTCTTAAAAGATTTAGATCTTAAATATTTAAAAATCATTAATAACGAACATCAAGAAATGGCAGCAACTTATCAAAATCGTAATCATTCTAAATTTAATTACTATAAAACTGATAATAAAGATAAGGTTGAAATAACTAATAATTGAAATGTTGGAGATATAATTATTCATGAAATTTTTGGCAAAGGTATTATTACTAAATTAATTGGTGATAAAATTCAAGTTGCTTTTCATAAAAATCATGGTGGTATTAGAATTATTAGTTCTAATCATAGTGCTATTAAAAAATTTGTATAAATTTATTTTTATTAAAAATGTCTATTTTTTGGACATTTTTAAGTATTTTTAATTAATTTCTTATAAAAAAGTACTTTTTTATAAGAAATTTTTTATTACATATTAATTTTTTCAAGTATAAAATTAGAATTAAGATTTATTTTAATTTAATTTTCCTAATAATATTTTAAAATTGGTGCTAAATTGCCAATTATTTTTTATTTTGAAATAATTTTAGAAAAATTAATATTTTAATAAATCTTATTATTTTAATGAAAGGAAAAAAAGTAATTATGATAAAAATAAATTTAGAAACGTGAAAAGGTTTAATTCGTAATTGAATTGAAGTTAACCCTAATCGTGATGGTCAATCAGTTACTAATAAAGTTAAACAACATGCTAACTATTTATTCCAACCTTATTATGATGGAGGATTATGAATAGGAACAACTCCTAGAGACTTAATTAATGGTAAAGAAATTATATTACATGATGGTAAAAAAGTTTTTAATAAAATAAAAGATTTAAAATCTATTACTTTGGCTTTTGTTCAGCAAGCAATTGCAATTAAAGATAAGTTAGAATTAACTATTGCTGGACAGTCTTTGGGCGCCGGATATGATTATTGAGTAGAAAATAAATTGAAACCAGAAGTGCTTAAACCTTTAGTAAAGAATGATGGTTTTAATAATATTGTTGTTGCTTATGGTGGTGCTGCTTCAGCTGTTGGTTATAATCCATGAGATGTTGCATATACGCTATCTAATAAAGATATTAATAAAGCAGTAGCAATGCTACAACCAGCTTTGATTGAGTATCAAGAACGCATTACTAAATTTGCAGGTTTTGAAACTAAAGATATGCCATTAAATTTAGACTTAGATATTGAAGGGATAAACTTTGATAGTGATCATATTAATGGAATGAAGGTTTTATTTACTACATTAACAAAAATGAAAAGAAATAATCAAAATTGAAACTTTAGTGTTACATTACCAGTAATGCCAACAGGGCTAGTTGGTAGAGATATTGAGAATGTTATTAAAATAGCTTTAGAAATATATCAAAAAGCAGATTTAAAAGTTGAAGATTTATTTACAATTAACATTATGGCTATGGATTATGGTGAAATTGTTGGACAAGAAGTAATTGATAAAGGTTTAACTTTTTTTGATATTGCTAAACAAGCAATTAAAAGTACTGCTAACCAATATTTTGAATTAATAAAACAATATTTTCCAAAATCTAATTTATTACTTACTGATGTTTATCAAAAACTAGGTATTACACCAATGATTGGTATTAATGATGTAAATAATAACTATTTTACTTTAGAAGATGCTAAAGATTTATATAATTGAGCACAAACAAATAAATTAGCAAACATTAGAATATGATCATTAAATCGTGATAGTAATGGTAAGATAGATGAAGTTTGAGGAACAAATAATCACGGATTAAAATATTTAAATGAAGGTGATTTTACAAATGTTTTTACTGGTAATTGAACTTATTGAGTAAAAAGTCCAGTTCGTAAAGTTTAATGTTTTTTTTGATAATTATTATAAAAAATATCAAAATTTAAATAAGAAGAAATTAAGATTTTTTTACTCATTATTTAAGGAAAATTAAAAGTAAAATAATTAGTAATTCTTTATATAACAAATTATAATAATATAATTTGTTATATTTTATTGTTTAATTTGCTAATCACTTTAAAACTACTTTTGTTCTAATATCATAAAATTTTGATAATTAAAAAATAAAAATATTTTTTATCATAAAAATATTTTTTTAAGTTATAATTAAAAAGCCTCTAGATAATCAAAACTTAGAACCTTCATTTTCACTAATTCATAATCCTAAAACATCTTTTTTGCCTTCTAAATCAACTCCTAATGCTATATAAACTGATTTATTAATAATCGGTTTATCTTGTCGTACTTTAACTACTATACAATCAAAATAAACAATAGGATAAATACTTTCTAATGGTCGATTTTGTCATGCTTTAACATCATCAATAACATCATCAGTAATTTGACTAATAACACTTTCACTAATATCAGCACCATGATATAACTCTTGCAACTGCATTCTAATGTCAGATAATGTCATTCCTTTTGCATACAAGGAAAGAACTTGTTGATCAAAACCATCAAATCTTCTTTGCCTTTTAGGAACTATTACAGGAGTAAAATTACTATTGCGATCTCTTGGTACATCAATTTCAATTTTACCTTGTTGAGTTATTAATTTTTTTGAACTTGTACCATTACGAGCATTTTCAGTAGTACTATGTTGATTCTTTTCATATCCCAAATAATTTTGCATCTCAGAATTCAACATTTTTTCTACTAATCTTTTTGTTAATTCTTTATATAAACCGCTAGGTTTAAAAACTGTTGTTAAATCTTCAGTATTTTCTAGTAATAAATCTACTGCTTTTGATATTGGATCATTATTATTAAAGTTATCTTTTTTAGCCATCTGTAACTCACTCTTTCTAGTCATTTAATTATATTTGCTAGAATTAATTAAACATAGTTATTTTTGTAAGTTACACAGATTACTAAACATTTCCTTTTAATATATTAAATTTTTTCTTTATTTTTTGTTTAATAATGACACTAATTGTGCTTTTGGTAAATTATTCATTTCATTTTGATATTGTTTAAACATATTTTTACATGTTGTAAGTTCAGTTAATGCTTCTTTTAAGTTACCTCAACCTTCAATTATGACTTTCTTTTTTTGTAATTCTTTATATTGTAGAAAGAAATTAACAATTTCATCACGTAAATGTTGTGGTACATCTTTTAGATCTTGATACTCATTAAAGCGTGGATCAGAATTAACAACACCAAATAATTTAGTATCAACTTCACCACCGTCAATCATTTTAATCATTCCTAAAATTCTAACTTCTACTAAGCAACCAGGGAAAGTTGGATAAGTAATTAAACTAATAATATCTAAAGGATCACCATCGTAATCTAAAGTTTCAGGAATATATCCATATTCACCGGGATAAAAATTAGCACCATAAAGAACACGATCTAATATCATAGTTTTAGATTTTCAATCATATTCATATTTATTACTTGATCCTTTGGGAATTTCAACTACCATTTGCACAATGTTATTTTCGCTTTTATTCATTAATACTTCATCTCCTTTTAAAAATTAATTTTATTATATAATAAATAAACTTTTTTTTATATATAATTAAAATAATAAATGTATTTTAAGGAGTAAAAGATGAGTTTAAAATATGAGAAAAAGTGACAACAATTTAAAAGTAATATGAATAATTCTTTAAAACTAACTACTCATAGAATAGCATTAGTTAGTAGTTTATTAGCAGTTACGACATTAATGACCTTATTAGAAACACCACCTATTTTTTTACCTTTTTTAAAAATTGATTTTGGTAATACTATTAATTTAATTGCATTGTTAATTATTAAACTTCCTTATAGTTTGTTAATTGCCATTATTGTTCCTTGACTAAGTTTAATCTTACCTCATTTTCCTTCTGGTAATGCTGAACCAATTGGTGAATTTGCTTATATGTTAAATACTATTACTTTATTGTTATTATATAGTAGTTTTAAATTATTATTTAAGCAATTACCATTTTGAAAAACGCAATCTAATAATTCTTGAAAACGATTAATGATTATTGAAATACCAACAATTGTTATTACTTGTATTTTAGTATCATTAATTAGTGCTTTTTATAATTGAGCTTTTATTTTAGACATGTATGGTGCTGCTGATCTTAAAGATAAGATTTGAATTGTATTTGTACCATTTAATTTAATTAAATTTACTTCAGTTTTGTTTTTATATTTATTATTAGTTAGGCCAGTACAAATTTTAGTACAACATTTTAATATTTAAATAATATATTTTAATTGATCTTTTTTTATTTCTATTACTAAAGATTCTTCATTATTTTGCTTTATTTCTGATTCTTCTCAAGGTCTTCAAATATTTACTTCTTCTTTATAATCTTCATCAATTACTAATCGTTCTGAATCACTATCTTCTTCTGAATTATCAAAATAGTTGTTTTCTATTTGTTTGTTAATATTTACTGATAATAAATTTATTGCTTGTTGTTGATTTAAAAATTCTTCTTTATAATTTTGATTCTCATTATTATCACAATTTATTTCCGCAATATTGATAGCTTCTTCTAATATATCTTTTGGAGTTGAGTTGACTGAATGTTTTGTTTTAAGTTCATTCTTTCTTGCTTTTTGTTTTCAAATTCAAATTGTTGTTTTTGAAATGCCAGTTTCTTTTTTGATTTCATCATAACTTTTACCATCTTGTAAATATTGTAATACTTTTTCTTTTATTTAGAGTGTATATTTTTTTGCCATCTTTTTATCTTCCTTTTCTTTTTCAATATTTAATTTAATAAAAATCCTAATACAGAAAAATATCTATATAAGGATTTAACACTGTTTAAATTAATGATTAATATTATAATTTATTTTTTAGTTTTTGTTATTTTTATTGTAATAAAAATTATTTATCAAATTATTATTATGATATTTTCATTGTTAATTAATTTTCTAAATTAGAGTAGTATTAATAGTTTTTATAAAAATTTAATAAATGTCTTGTTTTTTAATTAAAAGTAATTTATAATTTTTATAAATAAGTATTTATTTAATTAAATACCTATTTTAAAAAGGATAAGTTATAATGAGAGTTAAAAGTGTTGACCAAGAAAAAGAAAAAGTAGATATAAAAACAAAGAAAAAAATAAATATTAATTCAAAACAACAAATTTTTAATATTACTTTGACAGGAATTTTATTGGGATTAGCTGTTGCTTCTTCATTAATTGAAATACCTATTCAGTTTATGGGAGTAATTTTACCATTAAGAATTTTTGATTCATTAATTATTGCTTTTGCTTTACCAATTATTGGTTTATATTATACATTAGCAATTGGTATTATCGAACCTTGATTACATTTATTAGCAGATAGTGATCATCCACCAATTCAAATTTTCTTTGATAATATTGCTAATATTTTATTTATTGTTTCTTTTTATTTTATTTACTACTATCTTTTTAAATTGTGCAATAAAAGTAAAAATTTAAAAGTAGATACTATCAAAAAAATAAGTGCTGGTCTAGTAATAGTACCCTTAAATGCGATTATTGCTACTTTATCTTTTGCTTTAACTTTAGTAGTACTTTATTTTAGTCCTAACCTACCAAGACCTGATGAATATGATAATAATATTCTTAATTTTAATAATCATTCAGTAATTATATTATTTATTTTACTTGGTATTGAAATTTTAAGATTTATTTTTATCTTTATCTTATTTAGTTTAGTTGAAAGAAAGATAGGTTCTGCTAAACGTTATTATTTTTAATAAAAAGTATTTTATTTTATAAAATAAAATGTTAAATTAATACTTATTAATTAAAAATAAAATTAGGGAGCAATATATGAAGTTAATAGTTATTTTAATTATTATCATGAGTATTATTTTTTTAATTGGTTTTATAATAATATTTTTTCTGAAATTAAGAAAAAAGAAAATAAAATCATCAAGGAAAATAAAATATTGTTTATGTGTTCCAAATTCTTATCATAGCATTATCAAGAATAGAAAGTTTAAAAGTAATAATGATTTAGTAAATAATAAAAAAGTTTTGGAAATGTTAACATATTTATAGGAAAGAGATATCGCTAATTATAATAATATTATTCCTACCTTTTATAGCATTTTAGAAAAACCTATCCAATATAATTTGGAAGCTAATAAAAATGTTAATTATTTATTAACTAATATTGTTGATATTTTATGTCATCATCATCACTGTATAGTAAATCCCTTACATTTGATTAAACATTTGTTTAATAAATGTAATAATAAATTACATCAACACAAAAAACATTCTCATTTTACTCAAGAGAATAATCATTCAGTTAAACCAACACATGTTTTTAATAAAACACAAACTAATGCTTCTACACCAAAAACTAATGTTTCTATACCAAAAAAACATAATAAACATACTTTCTCATAAATTTATAAATATTCCTTTACTAGTTATTAGTCCTAACTTAACAAAAACGGAATATCTAATTAAATTCATAATTAAAATGTATTAAGTATCTACTAATTTAACTTATTAGTAGATATTTTTTTTAAAAATAAAATTTACTGTACATTATTTTGTAATAGTTTATAATAATAAGAAAATCATTATAAATGGAGTGTAAAATATGAGACGAAAATTAAATTTTTTTTTTACTACCAGCCTTTTATTAAGTTCTAGTATGTCGCTTTTAGCATTCACAATTGATACAAACAATATTAGTATTAATAATTTTGCTAACAACAATGTTGATACTAAAACAGCAACTAAGCATGCTAATGAAACCTCTATTGTTGGTAAATCGTTATTAATTGGTAAAAATAAAGGTTTTAATACTAATAATTTATTAAATAATATGTATAATCAAGCCCCTTCTATTCAAATTGATAATCTTACAGGTAAGAATAATGGAAATGATTTTATTAATGATTGAACTAGCAACTTAGATGGTAATAGTATTAATACTATTCAGTCTTTATTTCAACGTAATGGTATTAATCAATCTAAAGTTGACACTATCGCCAATAATATTAATAGCTATAGTAGTTATCGTGACATATTGCCAATGGTTAAAAATTATTTAAATAATTCTATTTTATCTAATGATGATACTGTTAATATGATTGATGGAATGTTAAAAAATATTAAAAATTTAATACCAAATATTAATGATTACTTATCTTATACTAATTATATTCCAATTATAACTAATACTATTGATGAATTATTAGCAGATTGAGATCAAGAAGATAATTTTAGTGGTAATACTACTTTTGAAAAAATGCAAGATTATATGTCAAAGAAAGCGACATTTGCTCAAGCTTGAAATATTCCAAGTCATGAAAAGTGATACTATGTTAAAGATGAAGCAAAAAATTGAAATTGAAATCAATTTTATGAATATATAGCTGGTGTTAATTTTAATTATATGTTTAAGTCAATATCAGGAAAATATATTGGTGAAATGATTAGCGATAATATTAAATATGCTTTATGAGGTGCTGGACCTATTGGTTTTAATTCTGATAATTTTAATGCTACATTTAGTGAAACTCTTAATAAGATTTTAACAAATCCAGTGGCATGACCTTATTTAATAAAAACAATAATACCAATGGTTAAAAGCGAAGTATTAAAATTAACTAATCCAACTTTTGGCATTGATAGTATTACTTGAGATGATAAAACACTACTTAAAAATAATACAGTTCAACTAAAAAAAGTATTAACTATTTTTCAAGAATTAATATCTTCAAAAGATAATATGCTTAAATTAGTTACCAATTTAATGACCGGACCTTTTGGTGAAGATATTATTGCGAAAGCTACCTTTGCATGAACTGATTCATATTGAACATTACCTGAGATTCAAAAGAAATTTTCTTTTATTTCAGCTATTAGTGATATTCCTCAACAAGTTGTTAATAGTTTAGAATCAGCAATTAAAAATGTTCCAATTAGTGACACAATTAATAAAATATTTGAGTTTACTAATAAATATTTAACAACAAATCCATTAATTGATTTAAAAGATTTAGTAAAATATTTAGATTTAACTTTCGGTAGTAAAGATTTTATTAATGCTTTAAATAATCTTAAATATATTATTAATCATCCAACAACAGATAATATTAGTAAAACTAAAGAAATATTACAATTATTAGGTGTTCAATTTGGTGGTGAAACTAATTTTAAACAAGATAGTGTTTTTGCAAACTTTTCTAATTGATTAAATACTTCTACTAGTAGTTTAAATTCCTTACTAAATATAATAGTTGATAAAAAACATCATAATGGTATTCTTGATAATATGTTAAAGGACCAAGAAAATTTATATAAAGATATGTATAGTAAATATTTTGATATTAACAATAATAGTTATTTTACTTTAAGTGATATTGCAATGAATACATTTAAACATGATGATGGTAGTGTTAGTGCAGTTTTAAGTTATAAAATTAAAAATAATTTAGATAATAAAAGTTATGATATTACATTTAAAAATGCTAATTTTCTTACAAGTAAAATCTTTAAAATAAAATTATTTCATATTAGTCAATAATTTTTAATAATTTTCTTCAATAATTAGATATTTTAATTTAAAAAGTATCTTAATATACAAGACGGTTATTGCATTTTTTCTTTAAACAATTTAAAATATAGATAACTTATAGATTTAAGAAAAAGTTATTGGGGAAAATAAAGGGGACTAATTATGAAATCATTATTAACAAGATTAAGTGTTTTAACACTTGCAACAACCATAGGAAATTTAATCAATATTTTAAATACCATTGAAGAAAAAAAGTAATGTAAAGATTGTTGTTTACATTACTTAATATTTTTCTATTTTCTTTATTTTGAATATTGTTTTTTAAATGTTTTGATTTTATAATGTATATGAACAGACAAGAAATATGTGCTTAAATCATTAAGCCTGTTTAGTATTATTACCTAAACAGGTTTTTTTGCTGTTTAATTAGAGAAATTTTAACTTAGAAAGAAGAGTAATTAAATGATAAATAATCAAGAACAGTATAAAAAAATTATTACTATTGCTTTAAATGCTATTGGTGCTGGTAGTGCTGGTGCAACTACTAAATTATTACATAATGCTCGTCAAGTTTCACAATGATTAAATTTAGCAAATGCTTTAAATAGGGGTGTTTTTGGGACAGCATTTACATTTTTACCAGATAGTAAAAAAGTAGCAACATTAATAGAAGTTTGAAAAATATTAACAAATACCTCATATATAGTTACAACATTAGATGTTAATTTTATTAAAACAATATTTACTAAAGCAAGTAATTGAGATTTAACAATTCCTAATTTACTACCATTTATTAGTTTTGAAATATCTGCTATTTCTGGTGTTTTGGCTGGAACAACAACACTTACACGTATTTATTTTACTAATAAAGATTCAACAACTAATAAAATATTAAAGTCAATTGAAGATGGTTTTAATTTATTATGTCCTTTTGCTGCAGTTATTGGAGGAGGATCATTATTTTGAACACCTGGTCTTGATTCAAAAATTATTGCTCCAATTTTTGCTACACTTGATGGAGTTTCTGGAACTACTAATTGATTAATAAATAAATTTTGAAATGCTATTGATTTTTAAACTAATAATGAAAATCAGAGCATATTGGATAATGAAGAAAATGGTACTTTATTAATTAATGATGAAGAATTTAAGACAAGATGTAATGAAACAAATATTGATAATGATTCATCTTCATTAAACTCTGTTAATTCAGTTTTTGTTGCTAATTAGTAATAGTTTTTTGTTAAATTTATTTAAATAAATTTTTAAAATTTAATAATAAAAAACACTAGCATCTTTATTGTTGCTAGTGTTTTTTATTGTTTGATTTGTTAACGTTATGCTAAAAGTAGTGTTTTGTGGGAGTATAAATATTTGTTATTGCATTATCTTAAAAAGCATTCTAAGATATAAATAACTTATAGATTTAATAAAAAGTTATTGAATAAAATAAAAGGGAAGGTTTTCAATATGAAAACATTGATTACTGCACTAAGTGTTTTAACATTTGGGACATCTATTGGAACTTTAAATACTGGTTTAAATAAAACTTCACAAAAAATTGAACTTTTAGATAATAAAACACAACAAGATACTATTTACATTGATAAAGATGGAAAAGAACAAACAACTAATAAAAGAGATTTATCAAATATAAAAACTACCAAAATTACTCAAATTGGTTTTTATAAAAACCAACAAGGTAAAATTCAAGTTGTTAGAATGCCAGAAACAATTAAAGAAGTACCTGACAAATTACCACCAGAAATAACTTCTTTAAATTTTATGTTTTTGGGTGCTTCACAATTTAATCAAGATTTATCAACTTGAGATGTATCTAGAGTAACAAGTATGTTGAGTGTATTTGCTGGAGCTACTTCATTTAATGGAAATATTTCAAATTGAGATGTATCTAATGTAACAGATATGCTTTCTATGTTTAATGGTAGTTTAAAATTTGATCAAGATCTTTCAAAATGAAATACATTAAATGTAAAAAATATGCATGCTATATTTTGTAATGCCAGTGCATTTAATAAAGACCTTTCAACATGAAATACTTCTAATGTAAGAAGTATGAGTGGTATGTTTACTGGTTGTTTTTTATTTAATCAAGATTTATCAGCTTGAGATGTATCTAGTGTAGAAGATATGGTTGGTACATTTGCCAATACTTTAGCATTTAATCAAGATTTATCAACTTGAGATGTATCCAATGTAAGAATTATGACTGGTATGTTTGCTGGCTCAGTATTATTTGATCAAGATCTTTCAAAGTGAGATGTATCCAATGTACTAGATCACACTCATTTTGCTGTTGGTTCAGCAATTTCTGATTCTAATAAATTACCTAAATTTAAAAACTTTTTTATTAATAACACTATTTAATTTGATCAAAAGTATTTAATTTCTAAGTAATTAACTATAATAAAACTTAGAATAGTATAATAAAATATTATATTTGTTTTTTATAAAAGCATATAATATTGACAAACGGTAAGTTTAAAAAGTTTTAACTCATTTCTTTATTTTTTTAAAGTAAATGAGTTTTTATTTTTATTATTGTATGCTCTTTTATTTTACTGACTAGTCATACATTTAAAGTAATCAATTGCAATTATATGCCAAAGGTTATATAATATGGGTAATAGTGGGAAAGTGTGGGTGATATTATGCTACTAGGACAATCATTGTCAACATTAGATGAAAAGAAACGAATGATAATTCCTTCTAAGTTTAGAAGTTATTTTCATAACAATGAGATTGTTATTGTTTCTAAAGGTTTTGAAGGCTGTTTAGTTATTCGTAACGAAATTGAATTTATTAAATGACAAGATAAAATCTTATCACAATCTGAAGGTCAGAAAGAAGCCAGAATTTTGGCAAGACAAGTATTTGCTAATTCAGAAGAATTAACTATTGATAGTAAAGGTCGCATTAATATTCCACATTCATTATTGACACTAGCTGATATTAAACAAAAAGTAATTATGATTGGACTATCCAATAAAATTGAGATTTGATCAGAAACTAATTGAAATAGTTTTAATCAAGATACCAAGGATAAATTTGAGTCAGCGGCAGCAGCTCTAGATGAGATATAAAAATTATGAATAATATCAATGCAAGACACATTTCTGTAATGTTAACAGAAGCAATTGATTTCTTAAATATTAAACCTGATGGTATTTATGTCGATTGTACATTAGGACGAGCAGGTCATAGTAAAGTTATACTATCAAAACTTACCTCTGGCAAACTATATGCTTTTGATCAAGATCAAATGGCCATTGATAATAGTAAAATTATTTTAAAAGATTTTAAAGATAAATATGAAATAATTAAAAGTAATTTTGCTAATATTCAATCTGAGCTTTTAAAAAGAAATATTACTAAAGTTGATGGTATATTATATGATTTAGGTATATCATCACCACAAGTTGATGAAGATATTAGAGGATTTAGTTATATGAAAGATGCTAAGTTAGATATGCGTATGGATCAAAGTCAAAAATTAAATGCGTGAGATATTGTTAATAATTATAATTATGAGCAATTAAAAACAATTATTAAAAATTATGGTGAAGAAGTATTTGCTAGTAGTATTGCTAAAAATATTATTAAAACAAGAACTTTTCAACCAATTGATACCACTTTACAATTGGTTACGATTATTAAAAAATCATTACCAGTAAGAGTATTAAATAAGCATCATCATCCTGCCAAAAAGACTTTTCAAGCATTAAGAATTGCTGTTAATAACGAGTTAGAAACATTAAAATCTTCTTTAAAACAATCTTTGAAATTATTAAATTCTAATGGTAGAATTGTTGTTATTAGTTTTCATTCTTTAGAAGATCGTATTGTTAAACAAACTTTTAATGAAGTTTTAATTGATCCACAAGCGCAATTATATGCTAAATTACCAGTTCATAATAATCGAAAAACAAAATATCAATTAATAATTAAAAAACCAATTACACCAAAGCCTGATGAAATAAATAAAAATCCAAGAGCACGAAGTGCAAAGTTAAGAGTTATTACTTATATTGATTCATAAAAATGTTTGGAGGTGAACAATATGAATTTTCAAGAATTATATGTTGTATGTCAAATTGAAGACTTTAGTTTAAAAGTGATGGTTAATAATTATGTTAATAATCAAATTCAGGTTTTATATAAAGAAACTGTTGATACTGAACAGTTTTCTGAAAATGGTGTAATTATTAATTCAATTGCTACAGGTAAGTTATTAAGGCAAATTATTAATAAAATTAATAATACTTTAAATATAAAAGTACAACGTATTGCCTTAACTTTACCTTCAAATAATTTAAAAATTTATCAATCACAAGCATCACTTGATTTTAAAGATGCTAACCACATTATTACTGATGAAGATTGTAGTAAAGTGATTGAAATGGCTAAAAACATTACTATTGATAATAGTGAAATTATTTGTTTAACTAAACCATACAATTTTAAAGTTGATCATGCAATTGGTAATGAACAATTACCAATTGCTAAAAAAGGACAAGTTATGCATGTTGATGCTTTAGTTTATTCATTACCTAAAAGTTTATATAATTCTCACCTCGAAGTATTAACTAATGCCGAAACAGAATTGTTAACGGTTAGTTTAGATCAATTTGCATTAGTATGTAATATTAAAAATACTGATTTTAATCGTAATACAGTTTTAGTTGATTGAAATATTAATAGTACTAAGATTAGTGTTTTTAGTAATTCAGTATTATTTGCAACAACAAATATTAAAATTGGTTGAAATCAAATAATTCAATCATTAATGAAGCAAATGCATTGTGGTTATGATAAAGCTGAAAGATATTTACAAAAAATTATTAATATAAGTAGTAATTATTTATGCGATGTTGTTGTTGATAAGTATGTTGATGAGCAGACAAAATCTATTGTTCGTTTAACAAAAACTGATTTACAAGCAACAGTTAAAAAACAAATTAATGAAATTATTGCTTGTATTGAATATTTTCTTGATGAAGTTAGTGATAATAATAGTTCAGATATGGAAATTATTTTTACGGGAATTACTATTGGTTTATGTGGTTTTGCCAACTATTTTAAAAATAATAGCAAACTAAAAGAAGTAAAATATATGCTTAGCCAAACTCCTGGTGCATATAGTTATCAGTGAACTACTTTAATCGGTAATACTCACTACCAACATTTAGTAAATGTTTTTAGTAATAATTATATTTCATCAATACATAAACCAGAAATTGTATCAAAATTAAATCATTATACGCATTCTAATAATCATGATAATAAGCATTATAATTCCCCCTTTCAACCAAATTATCAGTATAATGATGGTAGTAAATAGAAGAAGACAATTTGATTAATCAGGAGGAAAATAAAATGGAACATAATAATTCACAATTTAAACCAATAGCATCAATTCGGGTAATTGGTATTGGTGGTGCTGGTAATAATGCTGTTAATAGAATGATTGAAGCAGAGGTACAAGGTGTTGATTTTTATGTTGCTAATACTGATGCACAAGTAGTTAATGCATCTCCAGCTGAAAATAAAATTATTTTGGGCAAAGAATTATCAAAGGGACTTGGAGCGGGAGCTAATCCCGAAATTGGTAAACAAGCCGCAATTGAAAGTGAAGCAGAGATTAAACGTGCTTTAGATGGTGCAGATATGGTTTTTATTGCTGCTGGTATGGGTGGTGGTACTGGTACTGGTGCTGCATCAATTGTTGCAAGAATTGCTAAAGAATGTGGTGCTTTAACAATTGCTATTGTTACTAAACCATTTAAATTTGAAGGACGTAATCGTAATGCTCATGCCGTAGTTGGAATTGAAAATTTAAAGAAACAAGTTGATGCAATTATTATTATTTCTAATGATAAATTATTACAAGTAATTGGTAATATTCCTCTTAAAGATTCGTTTAAAGAAGCAGATAATATTTTACGTCAAGGTGTACAGACTATTACTGACTTAATTGCTGTTCCTGCTTTAATAAATTTAGATTTTGCTGATGTTCGTACTATTATTGAAAATAAAGGTAATGCCTTATTTGGTATTGGAATGTCAAAGGGTGAACATAAAGCTAAACAAGCCGCAACAAAAGCTATTTCTTCTCCTTTACTTGATGATGTGACAATTAAGGGCGCTAAAAATGCTATTGTTAATGTTACTGGTGGAACAACAATGACATTAACTGATGCTAATATTGCTGTTGATTTAGTTCGTGATGCTGCGGGTAATGATGTTAATATCATTTTTGGTGTCGCTGTTAATGAAAATTTAAATGATGAAATGATTGTAACAGTTATTGCCACTGGTTTTGATGAAGAAGGTGCTAATGCCAATAATTTTGTTTATAGTTCAAAAGTTGATAATCATGAATTTATTACTAATAAGACTCAATATTTAAGCGAAGAAATTAAAGAACAAACAAAGAAAAAAGAAGAAGAACAACAAAATTTAGTCCAAGAAGCAGCAATGGAAGCAGATGATGATTTACCATCATTTTTACGAAGACGAAAGGAAGTTTAATTAATTATGGGATGAAGAAGTAAAAAATATAAAGACAGTGATGAAAATAGTAATTATAAAACCAGTTTTCAAGAACAAATACAAGAATTTGCTCCTAAAAATTATCAAGAAATTGAATCAATTGCTAATGCTATGATTTTACAAAAACCAATTAAAGTTAATTTAACAACAACTGTTGAAAATGATCGAAGAAGAATTATAGATTTTCTTTGTGGTATTTCGTATGTTATTGGTTTTGTTGTTGATAAAACTGATATTCATATTTATGAATTTAAAAATGAATTAAGTTAATCTTGAACAAATAGGTTTTTATTTCTTTCTAATAATAAAGAAATAAAATTATTTGGAAATGTTTAGTAATCTGTGTAACTTACAAAAATAACTATGTTTAATTAATTCTAGTAAATATAATTAAATGACTAGAAAGAGTGAGTTACAGATGGCTAAAAAAGATAACTTTAATAATAATGATCCAATATCAAAAGCAGTAGATTTATTACTAGAAAATACTGAAGATTTAACAACAGTTTTTAAACCTGGCGGTTTATATAAAGAATTAACAAAAAGATTAGTTGAAAAAATGTTGAATTCTGAAATGCAAAATTATTTAGGATATGAAAAAAATCAACATAGTACTACTGAAAATGCTCGTAATGGTACAAGTTCAAAAAAATTAATAACTCAACAAGGTAAAATTGAAATTGATGTACCAAGAGATCGCAATAGTAATTTTACTCCTGTAATAGTTCCTAAAAGGCAAAGAAGATTTGATGGTTTTGATCAACAAGTTCTTTCCTTGTATGCAAAAGGAATGACATTATCTGACATTAGAATGCAGTTGCAAGAGTTATATCATGGTGCTGATATTAGTGAAAGTGTTATTAGTCAAATTACTGATGAGATGTTATTGATGATGTTAAAGCATGACAAAATCGACCATTAGAAAGTGTCTATCCGATTGTTTATTTTGATTGCATAGTAGTTAAAGTACGACAAGATAAAATGATTATTAATAAATCAGTTTATATAGCATTAGGAGTTGATTTAGAAGGTAAAAAAGATGTTTTAGGATTATGAATTAGTGAAAATGAAGGTTCTAAGTTTTGATTAGCAAATTTAACATAAATGAAAAATCGTGGCTTAAATGATATTCTTATTGCTTGTAGTGATAATTTAACAGGCATGTCAGAAGCAATACAATCAGTTTATCTTAAAACAGAACATCAATTATGCATTGTTCATCAAATTAGAAATAGTTTAAAATATGTTTCATACAAACATCGAAAAGGTCTAGTTGCAGATTTAAAACCAATTTATAGTGCATGTAGTGAAGAACAAGCAATGCAAGCTTTAGAATCGTTTGAAAGTAAATGAAATAAACAATATCCTCAAATTACTAAATCTTGATATAAAAATTGAGATAATTTAATGGTTTTTATTAGTTATCCAGTAGAAATCAAAAGAGTGATTTATACTACAAATGCTATTGAATCTGTAAATAGTCAATTACGAAAAATCATCAGAAATAAAAAAGTTTTTCCTAATGATATGGCAGTTTTCAAAATATTTTACTTGGCAATTGAAAATATAACAAAAAAATGAACATTGCCTATTCAAAATTGAAATACAGCAATTGCTCATTTTATGATAAAATTTGAAGACAGAATTAATCTAAATTAGTAACTTTGTAAAACAAAGATACACAGATTATTAAAAAGCCTCAATTATTTATTTTTTAAATTGTTCTTACATTAATTTTAGAATAAAAATCCCTTCTAATTTAGAAGTGATTTATTGTTTTAATTTGTTTATTTGTTATTTTTTCATGTAATAATAAAATTTATTTCATAATAACAGTGTTTATTATTTTTATATAATATCAATGATGTTTTTATTTATCATTTTAATTAGTAAAATTAATGTAATATAAAGTATGATTTTTGTATATTATTTGCAATACGTTTTATACATGCTATTATTTAGGAATAGTTATCTTAAATATTAGAGATAAACTATATGCATTATTATAGGTAATTAACAAGAGATTTTAGAAATTGTTAATTAACTTTTTCAAATAAATTATAACTAATTTATTTTAGAATTGTTCCTTTGCTTATTTTAATGAAAATTTAAAATAAAAAATTTAAAAAAATATGTTTTTCAAGCCCAATTGTTTTATTTTTAATAAAATAAATGGGTTTTTTATTTGAAAGGATGTAAAGAAGTGCCTACAGAAAGTCAAGAAATAGGTTCTGATAATAAAAAGCAAAAAAATATTAAGCATTTTAGAAAAGAAATAATTTCTAAGATTACAAGTGCAAAAATAGAAAGAAAGTATTGCAAACAATTAATAGTGATGACCTTGCTATATTTTTTAATAGTTTAATTAAAGCAGATTCATTATTTTGATTTTTAAATATTTGGAATGGCAACCCTTTTTAGGACTATTTTTTGGTAGACATTTGTTTTTGATAACTAACTGGAGTTAGGTAGTTTAGAGTACTGTGAATTCTTATGTTGTTATATCAATTGATGTAATCAAATAATTCTAATTTTAATTGGATTAATGATGTAAAATTTTTATCATTAATAAATTCAATTTTGAAAGTTTTAAAAGTTGCTTCAGCAACAGCATTGTCATAAGGACATCCTTTTTTGCTTAAAGATCGAGTTATGTTGAAAGCTAATAAAAGTTTATCAATAGTTTTATTATTGAATTCATTACCGCGATCAGTATGAAATATTTCAATATCTTTTAAACAGTGATTTGATTGCATAAATGCTTGATATACTAATGATGCATCTTTTTTAACTCCAACACTATGTCCAATAATTTCGCGGTTAAATAGGTCGATTAATAGGCAAATATAGTTTCATTTACCATTAACTTGAACATAAGTTAAATCACTAACAATAACTTCATTTTTAATTCTATTATTAAAGTTTCTATTAACAAGATTGGTTATTTGACTATCATTGACTTTATTATGATAATTTTTGAATGATAATTTAGTGTATTTTGATATTAAATTATGCTTATTCATAATTTCTTTAATTTTTCTGCGTGATAAATAAATTTCTTGGTTTGCTAGTATGACTTTTAATCTTCTAGTACCATAAACTTCTTTATTTTCTTTAAAAGCACTAATAACAGCTTGTTCATAAATATTATTTTGAATTTTATTTTTTTTCTTTAAATTAAAATAATATGTTGATTTAGAGAGTTTTAAAAAATGACACATTGTGCGAATTTTATATTTAGATTTATTATTTGCAATAATCTCTACTTTCTGCCTATTATTAGTGCTGCTTGCTTTAAAATATCAATTTCCATTCGTAACTGTTTTAATTCTTTATTTGCTTGAATTAATTGTTTTTCTAAATCTGAAAGATTATCTTTAGTTTTAAAACTACCTGAATTAGTAAATTGCTTAATTCAATTGTAAGTAGCTGCTCTTGTAACATTGTATTCTTTAACAAGGCAAGATACTGATTTGCCACTTTGATATAAAGCTACTATTTGTTTTTTAAATTCATCTGAATATGAGTTAATAGTGACCATAATTATAATTCCTTTCTTTTAACTAATTTGTTCACTTGTCTATGTAATTAGTGTCCAATAAAGTGTAACCCATCCATTGGTACTATTAATAAAATTTTTCATAATATCATTTTTTACTCTTTTCATTTTTTAAATCATTTAACATTTATTGAACAAAATGCACGATTTTTAGGAATATTTAAAGTGTTAAAAATTTGACCAGTTACAATAATTTCATCGTTTTTGTTTAATAAAATACAGCGTCTATAAAATTTTGGGTTGTTAAAAATTAAAGTAACATAGTTTAATCCATTTCATTGACCTCGAACACTATAATATAATTCTTTATTACCTTTTTCGTAATATTTTGTTTCAATAGTGTTACTCAGTTTTACTGTTAATTTGACATAATTGGCTTTCTCTTTCATTTTTATAATTCCTTAAATAATATTTAATATGCTTATATGCATCTTGTTCATGTTTTGTTAATTTTATATTTCCTTTATAATTTTCTATTTTGTTTTTATTTTTTGGTTCACTTTCTAAATAATCTCAATTCATAACATCTTCTGCTAATACTATTAAAGCACCAATAATTTTAGGAGTTGCTAATGGATTTGTTAATAATTGTTTTGAATTTAAAAAGAAATTTTCTACAATAACTAATATTTTTTTATTATCAAAATGTTTTTTAATTAATAAAAAGTATTCTTTAAATAGATTTTTGCTTTTTAAAACTGTTTTAGTTTTAAATGTTTCATTAAAAACAATATTATTAGTTTCATTTGAGTATATAATAATTCCATTACTACCAATACCAGCAGGGTCAATTCCAATAATTAAGTCATATTGCATTAATCAAATTAACCTCTAACAATTGTTTTAATAATTTCTAAATCACAATTACTTCAGCAATATTTACATTCTTCGATAAACTCTTTATGTCCACAAACTAAATTATTTTTTTGTAAACTATCAATTTGTTTGATTAATCCTACTTTATATTCAATAATCTTTTTTTCCATTATGTAAATCATCCTTTTCAATTATTTTTGCTGTTTGTTTAAGGTATTTAGGTATTTTGTTATAACAACTGTCACATATTAAATAAGGTATTGGTCAATTTTTATATTTAATAGTTTTAGTAGAATTATTAATACATTCTTTTCAAACTTTATCCATACAAACTCTTAATTCACATTTTTTATTTTTATTATTCATAGTTTTTTTCTTTATAAATAAAATATCTTTTCATTATGAGTTAAAATATGTTTATAAGAAGTGACTATATAATTAATTGACAAATCATTATGGTTATATGGATTATTTAGTTTAAAACCTTTTCTGTTTTCTTCTCATGTAACATTATATTTAAAACAAGGATTAGTAATCTTTGTTTTACTATCAGTTATTTCACCAATAAATCAACTATTATGCTGTTCATAAAATGTTAATGGTTCAAGTTTTATATCATTAAGATAATATTCTTTGGGTGTTTCTGGTTTATTAACAGTTATTTTCTGTTCAGAAATATATGGTTCTAATAATTTTGTTAATTCATCACCATTTAATTCTCTTTTAATATTTTCAGAATTAAAAACCCAATATGTGTAATTATTATCAACAATAAAAGAATTATTTTTAATCATTCATTTTGGAAGTGATAATTTATATTCAACATAATCAATAAGAATAGATTGTGGTTTATCTTTAACAATTTGTTCTTTTTTAAATTCTATTTGCATAATAATCCTTTCCTAATATGTCCTGTTGCTTCTAGCATAAAGGACATATATTTTGATTTTTAAATTATTAATAATACTATTATTAGTTTTATTCATTCCAGAAATTCTGGGCTCAAAAATAAATTGTGAAATTTTAAAAAACATTGAGCGGTGCCGGTTCAATTTTTTTTACAAGTTTGAAATTTATTTTCTCGCCCAAAAATTTTTCAAAAAAAATAAAAAATAAAACCAACACTTGCTCACTGGTGAGTGGCAAGGTTGGTTAAATAAAGAATAGAATTAATATAGTAGGTTCCCTAAGCAGGTCTATATATACTAGTTTCCAATCCGCTCCCACCCCAAGAATTACCATTAAATGGTTAGTATATTTTATTAGGTATCACTCCACTTTTTATTTATCCATGCAAGTCCACATGCTAGCTACTATTTTTAACAACTGTGTTGTAGTTCACTTTTTTAGTTCCCTAACACGTGTTGATAATAGCGTTAAAGAGGGTTATTAAAAATTTTAAAATTTTACAATTACAAAAAAAGACAAGATTTTTATTCTCATCTTTTGTCATTTATTTTTAATTTAAGGATTTAAAAAAGAAAGGAGCTATTTTTAAAACTTTTTAGTTATCGACATCTTCGGTACGCTCCCTATTTTTTTCTAAAAAATTCTTAATTATTGATGGAATCTTTGATGGATTAGCATCAATTCATTGTTTTATTTTTAATAATTCACTACCCATAATATAACGATTTTGAACATTAATCACAATTGATTTATTAGGATTAAGAGGATCAAATTGTTTAATTGCCACTAATAATTCTGGATATAATGAAATTTTACTTTTAATATTATCAACACTATTAAATTGATACATTAATTTATTTTCGTTATTAATAAAGTTAGTTTTAATATTATCATCAAATTGATAACCATTTTGATAATTAAAATTAGTTCCCGCAAATTGTGAACCTAACATATTATTAACTAAACCACTAGCAGCAAGCGCAAAGAATACTAATGTTGCAGCAAAAATACTAGTAAAACACATAATTAATGTTTTACCAAAACTACGTAGTGAAGTAGTAACGGCCAACTTATTACGATAACTAAATCTACCAATCACATATCTTGCAATAAAAGTAAAAGTTGAACTAATATTTATTTTATATTTTTGTTTTGAAATATTATTAGTAATTAAATCTAAGGGTTTATTTCTTAATAAGAATAATACCATTAAAAAACTAATGAAAGTTAAACTAATGATTGGAATAACAAGTAATAAAATAGCAGTAACAATATTAAAATACCAACCATAACTAATTAAGGCAACAGTACTAATATTAGTAATATAAATTAAATAATGCGCAACTGGAATCGAAATTAAAACACCAATAATAGCAAAAATAAATAAAGGAGCAATAATTGAAATTACTAATGATATACTTAATTGTCAACTTTTATATCCTGTTGCTTTTAAAATTCCAATTAATTTTTTATTACGATCAATCATTTTAAAAGTAATAATAAAAATAATAATAGTAGTCACAATAAAAATTAAAATTAAAAATAAACTAGAAATCTCTTCAATAACATTAATTCTATTATTAATGGAACTAAAAGATCATTCTTGCATACTAGTATAAAATCTAGGATTATTGATATTTAAAGGTGAAACTATTTTATTATATTCAATACCATTATTATAATATTTTGTACTTGCTATATCAGTAGGTGTTTTATAAGTTGCATGAAGATAATTATAAATTCATTCATTATTTATTTGTGAATCAATATTTTTAGCCAAGTCAGGATTAATACCTAAAAAAAAATCATCAATATTACTGCTAAATGCCTTTAAATCAGATTCAACTTTGTGCATCGTATTACCATTAGTAAAAGCAACAGTATTATTTTTTAAATCAAGTGAATTACCAAAATAACGACCAACAAATGCTGCTAATGAGCTTGTAGCATAACCACGAATAATAAACGTTTGTCCAGCAATTACATAATTTTGACCAATATGTAAATTATTTAGTTCAGCAAAATGTTTGTAAATTAAAATTTCATTATCTTGTAATGGTTTTTCTGTTAAACTTGGGCCACCATCTTTGACAATAATTGCTTTATTAACAATATATTCAGGTCCTGTTTCAATAAAAGCAAAATTTTTACTAGTAATTAATCAATCACGGACCATAACAGCATGTTGTCATTCAATATCTTTATATAACATTCCCATTGACATTATTTCATATAACTTAGCTTCATTTTTAATATCTATTTCACTATAGTTTCGATTAGCATATGGATACTCAGTTTTTCCTTTAAAATTATCATTATAAAACTGTAAAGCAGCTTCACTAGTAATCATAAAATTTGTTGCATTTTCTGGATGTAATGGATCATATAGATATTGATTTAGAATATTAGCATATTGTTCTATCGTTGCTTTATGAGTATCATAAGATGGATAATTAATAGGAATATTAATTTTAAAATCAATATATTTATGGCTAGTATCATTAAAAAGACTATCACCAATAGCAAAATATTCTTTACTATTAGCGAGTCCTCCATAAAAAGTAAAACGATATATATCAGGTCTAGTAGCATCTGGTATTGTTAACTGAAAAGTAGCTTTTGCCATCTTTTCTTTATCAATAGTATTATCTTTTTGATAATAATTAATATTATTTAAATAAGAACCATTTTTATCTTTTTCATTATATTTTCCATCAAAATTAACATATTCCACTGGTGAAAAAAATGTATATTGGTTAAATTCATTATGAGCAATATCGTTAACATATTGTTCAAATAAATAATTATTAGAAAAATTTAATGATAAAAAGGCAATAATCATAATCATTACTAAAAAACCTAAACCAAACATTTGTAATAAATTGTTTTTTTGTTCACGAATATAATTACGTAATAATTTAAACATGATTATCCCTTCTTATGATCACTTATTAATAAATTAGATTTTGACAGTTTTGCTAAAGCTGACTTTGCTGCTTCTTGCTCAGCTTTCTTTTTATTTGTTCCTACTCCTTTCCCCATTAGTATTTTATTATCTAAATACACATGAACAATAAAATAAGTAATATTATCTTTTTTAATTTGTTCCATAGTTTTATAATTAATAGGATCTCTTTTTTCTGCCTGTACTAATTCTTGTAATTTAGTTTTATAATCAATAATTGTTTCTAACTGATTAGTTTTAATTAATTCAAATAAAGTTAAATCTAAGATTTTTTTAACGGCACTATTTCCTAAATCAAGATATACTGCAGCAAGAAATGATTCAAAAACATCTGATAAAATACTTTCGCGTTGTTGCCCACCTGTATTTTTTTCACCATTTCCCAAAAATAAATAATCTTGTAATCCTAGAGCAATTGCCACTGCTGCCAATGTTTCTTGTCTAACTGCTTTACTACGTAAACTTGTTAATTGTCCCTCATCTTTATTTGGAAATAAGTGCCAAATGTAAGTTGAAATATTTTCCCCTAAAATCGAATCACCCAAAAATTCTAATCGCTCATATGAATAATCTAAATTATGTTCGTTTGAAAAAGAACGATGAGTAAACGCTTCACGATAATTACGATTAGATTTAATTTTTTCTAAAATACTCGATTTTAAAATATGTTCAATATTAATCATATTTTTCTCCTTAATACTTATTTATAAATTATAATTCTTGAATTTGTTTAGCTATTTTATTAGTAACATCTTGCTCAATAGCACGAATTAAAAGTTTTAAAGTACTATAATAAGATTTTTTATCACTAGATCCATGTGCTTTAAAAGCAATGCCATTAATACCTATTAATTGAGCACCACCTGTATTCTTATAATCAAAAGTCTTTTTAATATTTTTAAAAATACCAATTGACATTAAACCTAAAAATTTAGTTCATAAATTTTTTTTATAACCATTTTTAATTAATGTAAATAATAATGATGCCATGCCTTCAACTGATTTTAAAACAATATTACCTGAATAACCATCACAAATAATAATATCAACATCACCACTTAAAACATTTCGTGGTTCAATATTACCGTGAAAATTTAAAAAACTTAACTTTTCATTTTTTTGTGTTAATTGTTTTAGTTTAGCATATGTTGCTTTAGTTACTTCTGGACCTTTGCTTTCTTCAATGCCAATATTTAATAAACCAATTTTAGGACGTGAAATATTTTGAATAGTTTGACAATAAATATGACCCATTAATGCAAAATTAATTAATTCATCAACAGTGTTTTCAATATTTGCTCCAACATCCAATAATACTACTTGTTGATCTTTTATTAAAGTAGGCATAATTGGCATGAATGCCGGACGTTTAATGCCTTTGATTTCGCCTAATAAAAAATGACAATCACCAAGATAGGCAGCAGTTGAACCCGAAGTTAGAATCCCATCTGCTTTTTTATTTTTAACTAACTGAATGGCTTGATTCATAGAAGAATCAGTCATTCTAATACCAGCGAGTGGACCATCATTCATAGTTATTACTTGGGTTGTTGCTAGTATTGTTATTCTTGATGATAATGGCTTATTTTTTAATAAAATCTGCAAGTTTCCATTAATTTGTTTTTCATCACCAACTAAACAAATTTCAACGTTTTTGAATTCTTTAATAACTTCTAACGCTGCAGCAATAGCGGGCAAACTACCATGGTCTGAACCCATTACATCAAAAGCAATTTTCATAGTTCCTCCTAAAAACAAAAAATAATTTAAGAAACCTTAAATAATATTATATTATATTATTGATAGTTTAATTATACGTTAATTTTTTTAATTCCTTAAGATTAACAATCCAACTAATACTGCATTTATTTATTTTAAATATGAATATTTCATTATTTGCTAGTAAAAAGTTAAAAAACAATTTATCTCTAATTATTTTGATATTGATTTTCTAAATAATTTTTTTTATTTACACCAGTTTTTTTTAAAGACCAAAACCCTTTTATTTATTTTAAATATTAATATTTCATTATTTGCTAGTAAAAAGTTAAAAAACAATTTATCTCTAATTATTTTGATATTGATTTTCTAAATAATTGTTTTTATTTACACCAGTTTTTTTTAAAGACCAAAACCCTTTTATTTATTTTATTAATAAAAAAAACTTTAAAAGCAAAAAACTAATATAAATATAAAAATATCTTATCATAATTTTACTAAAATCAAAAATGATCAAAGAATTAAAAAAATATTAAAACATTTAATAGTGTTTATTTTTATTTATAAAATAAACACTATTAATTTGATTATTATTCATAAAAAATAAAAATAAAGTTAATTAAAAATAATTTTTATTGTATTTTATTTTAAAAACTTTAGAATTTAGTTACTTCTTATTATATATCTAAGAAGGCATTGGGGAAAAATTAATAACACAACTAAAAACTTTACTTATAAACAGTAATTTTTTGGATATGATTTTGAAATACTTATAAATTTTTGTAGTAAAACTAATTCAAAAAAATTAATACTACTACTTTTGAGGATCTTGTTAAAAGAATATGATCCTTTTTAAAATATATACTTACTGTTATTAATAACAAATTAACATTATATTAAATAAAACTTTTGTAATTAAAAAGGAGTAAAAATGATAAATTTAAAAAAAATAAAATTAACAAAAAACAATAATCGCTTTGGTGGAAAAACAAAGAAATGAAAAAATAATAAAGGAGAATGAGAATATAAAACTGAAATTAGAAATAAATCTAATGAACTTGATTCAGTTATTTATGAATCGTATATGACAATTTATGACAAAAACAAAAATGATTTTAAATGTTGAACTAAAAGAATTGCCTTTCCAAATAGTCAAATTATTTTTGAAATATTTTTAATTAAAAATAATAAATTATATAAACACGTTAAAAAATATGAAAACATTGACAAATTATCAGATGACCTAAACAATAATAAACTTTTAGATTCCTCTCCTATCAAAGTTAAAGGAGGCGAAAAATCAGATCCAAAATATTATTATTTTTTAGAAAACGCTACTATAAATTCTATTAATAATATAGATATGTTTATAAAAAATATTACCTCATTTAATCAAGAATTAAGTATTAATATTAATTATGATAATTTATTAAATTTATATCAGTATTTAACAAATATGCAAAAAATTATTGATAATCCTACTTCGTCTAGCAATATTTCAATAAATGCCAAAATTAAAAAAACATTACCTAATTTATTGTTAGGATTACTACTAGTTTATATTGCATTTACTGGAAAAAATGCACAAAGAATAATTTCTACATATATTTTTGATGAGCAAGAATATACATCAGAAGATTATTTTTATGGAATATTTCAAAATAAACAAAACTATTTCACAACATTCATTGATACTATTTTAACGACATTTTTTACCTCAGCAATTGCTGATTGATCAAGAAATACAATTTTAAATATAATCCAAAGTCAAAAAAGTAATCCAATAAATGATTTTAAAATTAAAAAAATTCCTATTGAACCATTTGAAAAATATAAACATGAATTTTTAACCCTTTTATATGAAGAAAATGAAGTAAAATTAAAAAATAATATGTCACGAATAAAACGTATTAATAATTTAATAAAAAAAATTAATAATATTCCAAACTCTACAGATTTTGAATATCATCCAAATTTTAAAAAAGAAATTGAAAAAATTAGTGACTTTAATTGTTTAAAGAAGCCTATTGATAATAGTATAATAAAAGAATTAACATCTTCGGCAAACAAAGTGATTGATAATTTAAATAAATTAAAAAAAACTGATTTAGATACTTTAGAATGAAAAGAAAGAATAAATTATTCATTATTTGATTTATTTTTAGAATCAGTAACATGAATAATGGCACATTCTATAATGACAGGTGCAATAGCAAATGCTATACAAGAAAACTTTAAAATAAGTGATTGAATTAAATATTTTACTAAACCAAATATTATATTAGCAAATACAATCACTTATTTTTCTATACGACCAGTTAATTATATATTTAAATGAGGATTAGAAACATTAAAAATTAAAACTAATATTTGTCCTCAAATAATTTCAAACTGAATTACAAAACAATCAAATTGTGGAAAATTTTCAATGGCAATTTTGTCATTTTTTTTCAATGCTGTTTTTACTAATATTACTAAAACAACAACACTACTTACTAAATATGAAGTTACAAAATCTCATGATCTACTTGAATTAAAATTAAAAAAATGAGAAACATGATTATTTTTTTTCTTAGCAACAGGTTCTCAAATGATTTCTCTTTCTATTTCAAATTTTTATAAAATATTTAGTTTTGAAACTTTAATAAAAAAAAATAGATATTTTCATAAACCAAACATAAGTTTACTAGAAGAAAAATTAATAGAATTAGAAAATAATAGTAATATTCCAATTTTTAATAAATCAGAAGTAATAAAAATGCAAGATAGTATAAATGAAGTAAATAAGGCTTATAAAGTAATATATTCAAATACAAAAAAAATCAAGACAAAGATAATAAATAGCACTGATTATGATTCAGATCAATTTCCATTATCAAACAAAAAAATGATTTTATTTGCTTAATTCATAATATAACTTAAAAATATATTTTTTTTAAAAAATATTTATACTAATTTATGGATATTTTTAAAAAAAAGAAAAAAATAATCCAAAATTTAACATTAGAAAAGAGGATCTTTTTATTATGGATAAAGATAAGGAAATTGAAAAGTTAAGAAAACAAGATGCAGAAAATAAAAAACAATTTGATGAAGAAAGATTAAAAAAAAGAATTGAAGAAGCTGAAAAAGAAAGAAAAAGAATTGCAGAAGAAAAAAAACAATATAAAAAAGATAAAAATTTATAGACATAATACATTTTTATTATACTTACAATATAAAAAATATTTTTTTATAAAATTAATATATTATTAAAATTAAAAAAAATATTAAGTATAATAAATTTATGAAATATTTAGGCATTGATTTAGGTAGTAAAACATTAGGACTTGCTCGTGGTGAAGGAAAAATTGCTTTTTCTTGAAAAAATATTCGTTTCCCAGAGCATGATTTTAATAATGCTATTATCCAACTCCAAAATGTTATTAAAGAATATGATGCTGATATTCTTGTTTTTGGTTACCCTTTAAACATGGATAGCACAGTCGGCCCCAGCGCAAAAATTGTTTTAAATTTTATTGATAAATTTAAATTAACACAAAATAATGATAAACTAAATATTGTTTTACAAGATGAAAGAAGAACTACCTATTCTTCGCAGCAAATATTAATTAAATCTAATGTTTCTTCAAATAAAAGAAAACAAGTTAAAGATCAATTGGCTGCTGCTATTATTTTACAATCATACTTTGATAAAATAACTCAATCTTAAATTTTAGGAGATAAATGTGAAATATAAAAAAATTAATTTAATCGCTATCGCTGGCGGCAGTGCTTCAGGAAAAACAACAGTAGCAGAAAAGATTGCTGAAGCTTGTAATAAAAAAAATGTCATGAGGCTTTTTAATAATCTGTGTATCTTTGTTTTACAAAGTTACTAATTTAGATTAATTATGTCTTCAAATTTTATCATAAAATGAGCAATTGCTGTATTTCAATTTTGAATAGGCAATGTTCATTTTTTTGTTATATTTTCAATTGCCAAGTAAAATATTTTGAAAACTGCCATATCATTAGGAAAAACTTTTTTATTTCTGATGATTTTTCGTAATTGACTATTAACAGATTCAATAGCATTTGTAGTATAAATCACTCTTTTGATTTCTACTGGATAACTAATAAAAACCATTAAATTATCTCAATTTTTATATCAAGATTTAGTAATTTGAGGATATTGTTTATTTCATTTACTTTCAAACGATTCTAAAGCTTGCATTGCTTGTTCTTCACTACATGCACTATAAATTGGTTTTAAATCTGCAACTAGACCTTTTCGATGTTTGTATGAAACATATTTTAAACTATTTCTAATTTGATGAACAATGCATAATTGATGTTCTGTTTTAGGATAAACTGATTGTATTGCTTCTGACATGCCTGTTAAATTATCACTACAAGCAATAAGAATATCATTTAAGCCACGATTTTTCATTTCTGTGAAATTAGATAATCAAAACTTAGAACCTTCATTTTCACTAATTCATAATCCTAAAACATCTTTTTTGCCTTCTAAATCAACTCCTAATGCTATATAAACTGATTTGTTAATAATCCGTTTATCTTGTCGTACTTTAACTACTATACAATCAAAATAAACAATAGGATAAATACTTTCTAATGGTCGATTTTGTCATGCTTTAACATCATCAATAACATCATCAGTAATTTGACTAATAACACTTTCACTAATATCAGCACCATGATATAACTCTTGCAACTGCATTCTAATGTCAGATAATGTCATTCCTTTTGCATACAAGGAAAGAACTTGTTGATCAAAACCATCAAATCTTCTTTGCCTTTTAGGAACTATTACAGGAGTAAAATTACTATTGCGATCTCTTGGTACATCAATTTCAATTTTACCTTGTTGAGTTATTAATTTTTTTGAACTTGTACCATTACGAGCATTTTCAGTAGTACTATGTTGATTTTTTTCATATCCTAAATAATTTTGCATTTCAGAATTCAACATTTTTTCAACTAATCTTTTTGTTAATTCTTTATATAAACCGCCAGGTTTAAAAACTGTTGTTAAATCTTCAGTATTTTCTAGTAATAAATCTACTGCTTTTGATATTGGATCATTATTATTAAAGTTATCTTTTTTAGCCATCTGTAACTCACTCTTTTTAGTCATTTAATTATATTTACTAGAATTAATTAAACATAGTTATTTTTGTAAGTTACACAGATTACTAAACATTTCCAATGTCATTTTTGTACAAATGGATAATTATTATTATGACCTTAGTAATTTAAAAGTTGAAGAAAGAAAAAAAACTAATTTTGATCACCCTAATGCTATTGATATGAAATTATTAATTCATGATTTAGAACAATTATTACTCGGCAATGCTATTGAAGAGCCTATTTATGATTTTAAAATCAATAGTCGCAGTAAAAACACTGAGATTATTGGTCCGGGTGACGTTATCATTCTGGATGGTATTTTTGCTTTAGAAAATCCTATTATTCGTGAATTATCTACTATCAAAATTTTTGTTGATACTGATAGTGATACTAGACTACTAAGAAGAATTAAACGAGATGTTAGTTTTAGAAATCGTACTCTTGACAGTGTTTTACAACAATATGCATTAACTGTTAAACCTATGCATGATGCTTTTGTTGAGCCAACTAAACGTTATGCTGATATTATTATTCCTTTTGATTTTCATAATACTGTAGCTATTGATATTATTGCTACTAAAATTAAAACAATTATTAAATAATTGCTTTAAGCTTTAATTTTTCAATTGTTTTTTATTGTTTTTTAAGTTAACAAGAAGATTATCAACTTAAATAATCAATTTTGTCTTCATTTAGAAGAGATAAAATATTAAATTTTTGTATTTGCATTACTTGCTCATAAACACTATTTTTTATTTCATATTTTTTTTCTATACTATCAATATTTAAAACTTCAATTACTGTATTTCCATTTTCATGTGTTACTAAACCAAGTTCATTATTTAAATTAAATAATGTTTGAACATTAATTGATAAATCTAATACATAATTTACTTTATTACTATCTAAATCACTATAATATAATTTTGCTTTTTTACTTGCTAAATTTAAACTATAAAAATATATTTTACTATTTATTTCTGTTATTCACATTGTATCGTTAATGTTAAAAAAATCATCTCCAATTATTGGTTTGGCTTCAGATTGACCTTTTTTTATAATTAACACACTATAACTTATAGGTTTATTTATAGATCTATAAATAGCAAGATAAATATTTTCATTTTTATCAATAAATATAGAATTAACTATTAGATTGTTTGGTAAATTTATTTTTTCAGTAATTTCAGTATTAATATTATATTTATAAAAGCCATCAAAAGTTGATACATAAATATTATTTTTCAAATAAATAATATCAGTTACCATACCTGAAACTAATGGCATAGTTTTAGATTGATTTTTATTATTAAGAATTAGTACTCCACCAGCAGAAGTTAAATAAATATTACCTTTAATATCAATTATCATGCGAAAAGAACCTACTTTGAATTCTTTATTTTCTCAATAAATTTCATTATCTCTGGTACTGATATTATATTTTCAAATTTTTTGTCCAGGTGTATGAAGATCAGAACTATCAAAAGTTGTATAATACAAATTACCATTGTCATCCTGTGTTTGTTTTACATTTTTTGTTGATATTATATTTTTATAATTAAAGTTAGTATCTTGATAATTATCATATATTTTTTTCATTATATTATCCCCTTCATTCTTTTTTTAAAATAGTTATTTTTATTATTTCTTCTTTTAAGTACATATCAATAATTCTAGTAACTAAAATGAACAAACAATATCATATGCTTACTAGAACTTACTATAAAAGAAAAATAATTAGTAGTATTTTTTATTATCCATTATATTTTTATATTTCACATTATCTAGGTTAAACCTTGTTTACTTTAAAAATTAAAGTATCGGTCAAAAAATTCTATAAATTTTATAAAAATAATTATATTTATTTATTTTCTATAAGTCAAATTTTAATAAAAATACAAATATAAATAATCAATAATAGTCATCAATATTTCTTCAATCAATTGTTGCAATTTGACATTAATGTAGCAAAAATGATAAAATAACACGTTGGAGTGGTTAAATATGAAAAGAAAACTAAATTATAAAAAAATATTAATTGCAACTGGTGTATTAGCTGTCGTTGCTACAAAAAGCACAAAATCAGAACCAAAAAAAGAATCAAGTTCTATCATTACTAAGTTAGAAGTTGACGGTAACAAATTTAATACCGAAAAAACAGTTCTTGATGAAATCATTAAACAAAACAAAGATGTAACTGCTAATGATGTTGAAATTAAAAACTTCAAAGCAGCATCAGAAGGAACTGCTGATTCAGCAGAACTACATGCTAAAGCCGACAGTAAATATACAGGAAAAGTTAACATTACAATTACAAAAATTGATACTGAAGAAGAAAAATTAGAAAAAATTATTAAAAAAATAAAAACAGCCGCTTATAAAGAAAGATATGGCAAGGAATATGTTGAGGCATATAAGAAATATTTTGCATTTCTTCAAAAATCTATCGAAGCAAAATTTAAAATAGATCCTTGAATTATAGATGTAAAACCTACAGAAATAAATAAAGAAGAAATTTTTACAAAATTAGAAAATTATATTAAACAAATTAGAATATCACATTATAAAATTGGATTAATGGAACAAGGAATTTATTTTCATTTTAAACCAGAACAAATGATAATTACTGATAATCAAGAATTAAAACTTAATAATTTGTGAGTATTTTTACATAATTATGATGAAAACAAACATTTACCAAATTCTTTTTTTAATATAAATACAACTATTAAATACCAAGTAAAATAAATTTAAAATATACTAAAAATAACCAAATATTTGGTTATTTTTTATTAATATAACAAATCAATAAATATAAAATTGATAATACTAATTAATTAGTATTTGCATTAGTACTTTCTTTTAATAATTGTTGATCTCCTGTTTTTGAACTATTAATTATTGGTTTAATAAATGATTCAAAAACCAGATTAGGATTTGTAAATAATTGATCTTGATTATTTAATTCAAAAATAGATTTTTCTAATATTTCATTTTTTTGATGTGCTGGTACTTTAATTATATCTTCAATAAAAATATCAATTATAGCATTTTGTGTTTCTTCATTAATTTCTTTATCAGACAACTGATTTTTAAGTTTCAATCTATCATTAATTAAAAAATCAGCACTTTCCTCTCTTGGAAATAAAATACTTTCTTGAAAACTATTATTACTTGAATTAACTTCAAATGAAGGCGTCACTACTTTTGTAGTTTCTTCCTCATTCCTTTTTGTTGGTGTTTGATTAGTAACATTTGAAAAATATTGATAATGTCGAGCTTGATAGTATAACTTCACCTCATTATTAGCAATTACATTATTATCTGGTTCAAATCTTTCCCTACTTGCAACATCAAAATCTTCATTAATTCTAATAATATTACAATTTAAAATATTACAAATTGCTTCAATTTCAACAGAACCTGTTATTTCGCCATTTTTTCTCATTTGTTCTAAAGTTTTTCTTATTTGTGTATCTTCACTATTGTTAGGATACAATTCTTTATTTTTTTTATTGATTTCACTTTCTAATAACATTGATCTAAAGTTAGCTTTATTATCTGGCCGTTTTGTATCTAAATTTGTTTCAATATAATCACAAATACGATTACGAAAGACTTTAACTCATTTTTCATTTTCTTTATCAGTAAAATTAAAATCAGCAAAATTAAAAATTCGTTCTCAACCGATTTCTATACCAAAAAGTGATTTATATCTTTTTTTAAATTGGTTTTTATTGGTTTTAACTTGTTCTAAATATGAAACAATTACTGCTCATAATAAACAATTGCCATCTCTTTGTACATCTTTAATTGCCATGGTAATGTGTGCTCCTTTAAAAGAAAAATAGTTACTTTAAAATAAAATAATAAACTAAAATTTTAAATAAATATATTGGGATTTTAATGCTCGTTGCTTTGCAATTCATCGCAAAATTGGTAATAAATATTACTACTTATAATATAACAAAAAAACAAAAAAATAATAGCAAATCATTATTAAAATATTATATATAAATATTTTATAATTTAATTTTATTTAATAAAAAATATATTATAATACTTTCCTAACAAATAAAATTAACCTATAAATAAAATATAAGGAGATTTTTAAAAATGAAAATTCAGAAACTTAAAAAAATAAATTTAATAACACTATCACTATTGATTTTAACTATTTTGGTTATATTTACATCTTTAACCCTAATAGATTTTTTTAACATAAAAAATGATATAAAATATATTCCTTCTTTCTATAATTATTATCGAAAACAAGAAATAATAACAAAAGAAAATGGTTTTAATTTAATAAAAGAACGTGGTTTAATTTATATGTTAACTAATAATAAATTATATTTTTGTAAACATTACCTCTTCCAAAATATTGTTGAAAACTATAATCTTAAATCATTAGTACAACTAAAAATTGGAATTGTTTTTGCTATAATTTTAAGTCCAATTTTATTATTTATAAATATATTACTAATTTTTTTAAATATTTATTTAAAAATAAAAAAAGTAGATAATAACTTTTGAGATGCTATTGAAAATTGTGAAATTATTAATAATTATTATGTTCATTAATTTTTTATTTATTATTAGAAATTAAAGTAAGAAATTTAAAAACTATTGATTATATTTATTATTTAATATAGTAAGCATAGATAAAATTATATGCTTACTATAAATTTTTAATTACTCTTGATAAAATTAACTGAATATTATCATTATAAATTTCTACCTTTCCTTCCATTAAAATTACTTTATTAACTTGTAAATATTCTTGGTATATTTGATATAACTTTTCAAAAATCGTTACTTCAATAACATTACTATCATTTTGCATTTCAAAGAAAGCCATTAATTTTTTAGTTTTAGTTTTAATTACTCTAATATTATTGATAACTCCATATACTCTAACATGTTGATCAACATAATTATTAATATATGCTAAATCAATAGCTTTATTATGAGGATCTAATTGTTCTTTTCATAGTAATTTAGGATTATATTTTAAATAAAGTCCTAATGCACGATGTTCATTAATACTATTATTATTTCAATCATCTTCTCTTTGTAACATAATTGGTTTAGCAATTAAATTAAAATTTAATGATAATTCGCCACTAGTTTCATCTTTTACCTGCACCATATTGGCATATTCTAATGCAGCATCCAAGTTTAATAATAACATTGTTCGATTTGATTGAATATCATCTAAAGCACCAGCGGCAATTAAATGTTCAATGTTTTTACGATTCAAACCAATAAATATTGCTCGAGCACAAAAATTAAAAAAATCTTGAAAAAATCCATTACTAGTACGTTCTTTAATAAGATTACTACAACTACCTTGACTCATTTGCTTAATTGCTTGTAAACTATAACGAATAGCTTTTTTAGCATCATCAATTAAAAAATCAATGCCAGAAAATTGAATTGATGGTGGTAAAACTTTAATTTGATATTTTTGACATTCATTCAAATATTGTAACATTTTTTGATCATTACCAATAACACTACTTAATAACGATACCATAAATGCCAATGGATAATTTGCTTTTAAATAAACTAAATAATAACTAATTAATGAATAAGCAACAGCATGAGATCGATTAAATCCATAACTAGCAAATTTTTCAATATCTTCTCATATTTTCTTAACAACTCTTGATGAATAACCTCTATTAACAGCACTTTTAATAAATGAGTTTGCTTGTTCTTTCATAACTGTAGTATCTTTTTTACTAATTGCACGACGAATTAAATCAGCTTTTCCTAATGAATAACCAGCAACTTTCTGTAAAATTAATAATATTTGTTCTTGATAAATAATAATGCCATAAGTTGATGCTAAATAAGGTTTTAAATCTTCATGAATATACGTAACTTTTTGTTTTCCTAATTTACGATTAATATAATCTTGAATGTACTCTTGTGGTCCAGGACGAAATAAAGAAGAACTAGCAATAATATCTTCTAAGCTATCAACTTTCATTTTAATTAAAATTTGACGCATTCCTGAAGATTCCAATTGAAAAATACCGGTTGTATCACCATTTTTAATAATGCTAAAACTTTTTTCATCATTTAAAGGAATTTGAGATAATTTTAAATTTAAAAAATAATGTTTACTTACTTGTTGTAAAATATTTTGCAAAATAGTTAAATTACGTAATCCTAAAATATCCATTTTTATCAAACCAAGAGCTTCTAGGGTTTGCATTGGAAATTGCGTTTGATAAATACCTTGAAATCCTAATTGTAATGGAATAGCAGTAACTAATGGTGCACTTGTAATAACGATTCCTGCTGCATGAGTACTAGTTTGTCGTGGAAAACCAAGAATTTCTTTGGTTAAAGTAAACAATAAAGGATACTTATTTGCATATCATGCTAATTTTGGTGATTGTTTAATAGCCATATCTATTTCAAAATTATATTGAATTGGTATTAATTTTGTCATTTCATTAATATCTTCAATATTAACTTGAAAAACTCTTCCCAAATCACGAATTGCCATTTTACTAGCAATTGTTTGAAAAGTAACAATATATGCAACATGTTCTTTGCCATATTTTTGATGAATATATTTAATAACTTCATCTCTTCTTGTATCTTCAAAATCGATATCAATGTCTGGTAATGATATTCGTTCTGGATTTAAAAATCTTTCAAAAATTAAATTATAAGCAATAGGATCAACACCAGTAATTCCTAAAACATATGCCACTAAACTACCAGCAACACTTCCTCTACCTGGTCCAACCATTATATTCTTGCTTTTTGCAAATTTAACATAATCATTAACAATTAAAAAATAATCAGCAAAACCCATTTCATTAATTACTTGTAATTCATATAAAACTCTTTTAACGTATGTTTCAGGAATTTCACGACTTTGAAAATGCGCTTCTAATCCCTGCTTACATAATTCTTGCAAATATAAATTACTAGTAAGATTATTAGGGCAAGTAAATTTTGGTAAACTTAATTCTGCACTATTTGGCTTATTTTTAGGAAATTTTAAATTACATAATCAAATAACCTTTTCAATGTTTTCAATAATTTCATTTGGATAATGTTGCATTAAATCTTGTTTAGTTTTATATAAAAACTCATTACTTTTTGATAAATCTTCTGATTTTAATGTTTTTTGTTCTTTAATAGCTTGTAAAATTTGATAAATACGATGTTGTTTTTCATCTAAATATAAAACCAAATCAATTGGAATAATATTAGATGTAATCGATTTTAATAAAGTAATATTATCCATATCAATAGGTACTAAACCAAAATAAACTAGTTCATGACCTGTTGAATTTAAAATATCATAATTATTTTTAATATATCTAATATTTTTGTTATTAGCATGAATAATAACTAAAACTTCACGTGTTTGATTAAGATATTTTTTTACATCATTAGTAGTAACAATATTATTATTAGTACTAATAATAGTAGAAAGTTCTATTAATCTTTGATAACCAGCATATGAAGTTGCCATAATAGTTAATTCAACTTTATCACTAGCACTTTCTCAAACGCAATTTAAACCAATTAATGGTTTAATTTCATTCTCTATACATAAATTACAAAATTCATAAGCACCATACATTATATTTTTATCTACTAAAGATAGAACTTTTAAATTATTTTTTTTAGCAAATTCAATATAATCACTTATTTTAATAGTTGATGAAAGAAATGAATAATTAGAACGAACATTTAAATTAACTATATATTTCATACTATCCCCTACAATTCTTGAATGACTTATATTACAAGTTAATTTTAACATCATTTTATCTTGCTAGGTTATTCTTAAGTTATTGTTTTCAATACAAAACTATTTAAAACACTTAAAATAAACTTTTTTAGAAATAAAATTTATATTTTTATTTTATTTCTAAAATTTATATTAAAAAAGAAAAAATAAACATTATTTTTTTCAATAATTAATAATAAATAACTTGGAAAAATTATAATATATTTTTTGCATATTAAAACCAATAATATGATAAAATCTGCATAAACTTAATATAAGTTTTCAACTTATTACTTCATTTTAAAGTAAGTGAGTTTGTTATTTTTAATCAAATAAGGAGAAAAAAATGGACATTCAAAATATTAATTTAATAAAAGCTGCTAAAAGTGGTGATCTACAAGTAATTAAAAAAATAATTAAAAATGGTGGCAATGTTAATTATATATGCGATGATATAACCGCTTTAATATGAGCAGCGCAAAATGGTCATTTAGATGTAGTTAATATCTTAATAGATAATGATGTTAATATTTATCATGTAGTTAAAAATAGACCTGATCCTTGAATATTAAATAATATTAATGGACAAATAATTATAGCCAAATATTTAAAAACAAATGGTTATTATAAATACTAGATACTATTGAAAATGGTGATACAGCTTTAACAATAGCTGCTAAAACAAACACCCAAAAATAGTTGAAAGATTAGCCTATGAAATTTATGAACAAGAAATAAAGCAACGATATAAATTTGGATTACCTACTATTCTTAATGTTACAACCAATAAAAATAATTTTGAAGTTAAATCTCTTCAAGAATTAGCAAATTAAGTACAAAAAATAACAACCAATATTGATTTTAGAGAACCAAATCCATATCAAAAATTACAAATAAATTTAAAACTTGCTCAATTAGAAATTGATAACAAAAAAATAAATGAAATCAATAAAAGAATTGAAAAAACAAAATTATTAGTAAATGAAATAAATGCAATCGATTTACAAAATCAAGCTTCAACAAGTAAGAGGCTTTTTAATAATCTGTGTATCTTTGTTTTACAAAGTTACTAATTTAGATTAATTCTGTCTTCAAATTTTATCATAAAATGAGCAATTGCTGTATTTCAATTTTGAATAGGCAATGTTCATTTTTTTGTTATATTTTCAATTGCCAAGTAAAATATTTTGAAAACTGCCATATCATTAGGAAAAACTTTTTTATTTCTGATGATTTTTCGTAATTGACTATTAACAGATTCAATGAGGCTTTTTAATAATCTGTGTATCTTTGTTTTACAAAGTTACTAATTTAGATTAATTCTGTCTTCAAATTTTATCATAAAATGAGCAATTGCTGTATTTCAATTTTGAATAGGCAATGTTCATTTTTTTGTTATATTTTCAATTGCCAAGTAAAATATTTTGAAAACTGCCATATCATTAGGAAAAACTTTTTTATTTCTGATGATTTTTCGTAATTGACTATTAACAGATTCAATAGCATTTGTAGTATAAATCACTCTTTTGATTTCTACTGGATAACTAATAAAAACCATTAAATTATCTCAATTTTTATATCAAGATTTAGTAATTTGAGGATATTGTTTATTTCATTTACTTTCAAACGATTCTAAAGCTTGCATTGCTTGTTCTTCACTACATGCACTATAAATTGGTTTTAAATCTGCAACTAGACCTTTTCGATGTTTGTATGAAACATATTTTTGGAATGGCAACCCTTTTTAGGACTATTTTTTGGTAGACATTTGTTTTTGATAACTAATTGGAGTTAGGTAGTTTAGAGTGCTGTGAATTCTTATGTTGTTATATCAATTGATGTAATCAAATAATTCTAATTTTAATTGGATTAATGATGTAAAATTTTTATCATTAATAAATTCAATTTTGAAAGTTTTAAAAGTTGCTTCAGCAAGAGCATTGTCATAAGGACATCCTTTTTTGCTTAAAGATCGAGTTATGTTGAAAGCTAATAAAAGTTTATCAATAGTTTTATTATTGAATTCATTACCGCGATCAGTATGAAATATTTCAATATCTTTTAAACAGTGATTTGATTGCATAAATGCTTGATATACTAATGATGCATCTTTTTTAACTCCAACACTATGTCCAATAATTTCGCGGTTAAATAGGTCGATTAATAGGCAAATATAGTTTCATTTACCATTAACTTGAACATAAGTTAAATCACTAACAATAACTTCATTTTTAATTCTATTATTAAAGTTTCTATTAACAAGATTGGTTATTTGACTATCATTGACTTTATTATGATAATTTTTGAATGATAATTTAGTGTATTTTGATATTAAATTATGCTTATTCATAATTTCTTTAATTTTTCTGCGTGATAAATAAATTTCTTGGTTTGCTAGTATGACTTTTAATCTTCTAGTACCATAAACTTCTTTATTTTCTTTAAAAGCACTAATAACAGCTTGTTCATAAATATTATTTTGAATTTTATTTTTTTTCTTTAAATTAAAATAATATGTTGATTTAGAGAGTTTTAAAAAATGACACATTGTGCGAATTTTATATTTAGATTTATTATTTGCAATAATCTCTACTTTCTGCCTATTATTAGTGCTGCTTGCTTTAAAATATCAATTTCCATTCGTAACTGTTTTAATTCTTTATTTGCTTGAATTAATTGTTTTTCTAAATCTGAAAGATTATCTTTAGTTTTAAAACTACCTGAATTAGTAAATTGCTTAATTCAATTGTAAGTAGCTGCTCTTGTAACATTGTATTCTTTAACAAGGCAAGATACTGATTTGCCACTTTGATATAAAGCTACTATTTGTTTTTTAAATTCATCTGAATATGAGTTAATAGTGACCATAATTATAATTCCTTTCTTTTAACTAATTTGTTCACTTGTCTATGTAATTAGTGTCCAATAAAGTGTAACCCATCCATACTTTTATAATATATTGTGTGTTTTTATTGGTATTATTTTTTTAAGAAAAATAAAAAAATATTTTTATAATATAGTTTATTAAAATACAATTCTATTTTTATGTTTAAAAATAATTTGTTTAAAATATAAAAAATATGCTACAATGTATAGGCTTAATTTAATGAAAATAAGCAACACATTTGTGAATTCATTGCCTAGTGCTTTTTAATTAAAAAGTGGCCAATGTTAGAAATAAATGGAAGAAAAACAAATTAGAAGGAGACAATATGTCAGTTGTAACACGTGAACAACTCCTTGAAGCGGGAGTTCAGTTTGGTCACCAAACTAAAAGATGAGATCCAAAGATGCGTAAATATATTTTTGGTCAAAGAAATGGTATTCATATTATTGATTTACAAAAATCAATGCGTAAATTAGATGAAGCTTGTCACTTTGTTAAAGAAACTAGTGAAAATGGTGGTAAAGTTTTATTTGTAGGTACAAAAAAACAAGCCAAAGAAGCTGTGCAAGAACTTGCAATTAGTTGTAATTCACCTTATGTAACAGAACGTTGATTAGGTGGTAATTTAACTAATTTTAAAACTATTAAATCAAGTATTAAAAAGTTAATTGATATTGAAAATAAAGAAAAAAGTGGAGAAATTAAACTTTTAACAAAAAAAGAGCAAATGCTAGTAATTAAAGAAAAAGCGCGTTTAGAACGTAATCTTGGTGGTATTAGAAATATGTATAAATTACCAGAAGCTATTTTTGTTACTGATACTATTACTAATAAAATTGCTGTCGAAGAAGCAGTTAAACTTGGTATCAAAATTATTGCGATTTGTGATAGTAATTCAAATCCAGATAATATTGATTATATTATTCCTGGTAATGATGATGCTACAAAATCAATTACTTTAATTACAAAGAAAATTGCTGAAGCTATTAATGAAGGACAAAGTGTAAAACCAGTTATTGATAAAAAAGAAATAGTAGTAGAAGAAACTACTAGTCTTGATCAAAATAAAACTGCAAATGGAATTGAAAAAATAAAGAATAAAGGAGAATAGTTTATATGTCAGAAGTTAAAGTAGATGTTAAATTATTGAAAAAATTAAGAGATACAACCGATTTACCAATTACTGATTGTAAAGAAGCTTTGATGGAAAAAAATAATATTTTTGAAGCAGCACTTTCCCTATTAAAAATTAAAGGTTTAGCAAAAGCAGAGAAAAAAAGTATTAATAAAGCCACTGAAGGGGTTACTAAAGTTGTTATTAGTGGTAATAATGCAATTATTGCTGAATTAAATTGTCAAACTGAACAAGTTGCTGATTTAGAAGATTTTAATGATTTATTTACTAAGATTTTAGAAACAATTTTAAAACATCAACCTAAAACTATTGAAGAAGCTTTAATGTTAAAAGCTGATGGAAGTAGTGAAAGTTTAAATGATGAGATAAGATTTGCTATCGCTAAATTAGGTGAAAATATTGTTTTAAATCGTTTTCAATATTTAAGTAAAAATAGTGATGAAGTTTTTGGTTCATATGTCCATGGTGGTGGTAAATATAGTGGTTTAGTTATTATCAAAGGTGTTGATAAGGAAAGTGATATTCCAAATAATGTTGCTATGCAATTAGTATCAGCAGATGCTAAATATATTGATATTGATCACATACCCGCAACAGTTCGTGATAAAGAATTATCAATTATTAGTGAAAAAACAAAAGAAGAAGAAAAATTGAAAGCAAAAAAACGTCCTAATAATATTCTTGAAAATATTATAAGAGGTCGTTTTGAAAAAGTATTATCTGAATTAACTATTGTTGATCAACTTTATATTAAAGATAATACAATTAAGGTTAAAGAGTATTTAACTAAAAATCATGCTACAATTATAGCTATGATACGTTATCAATTAGGTGAAAAAATTGATAGTTCTGCCAAATAAACATTTAGGAGGTAAATAAAGTGAATTTTCAAATTATATATTATATTGCATTAGTAATGTTTATATTATTATTAGTTATTCTTGTTTGAGGATGATATAGTTTTAATAAACCAAAAACAACTATTAAATTTTTGAATTTAAAATTATTAGTAGCAACATTAATAGTTGGGGTAATTGGTTTAGTTATCTCAATTGTTCCAATTGGAATGCAAGTTTGAACATTTGAACCAGAATATATTAAATCTGATCCTGCTTTTTTAAGTTTATTAATAGTAGAGTATATATTTTTAGTTATCATGTTAGGATTAGCATATATTTTTAGTTTTGATTTTGGTATCGCAGTTGATGAACATAATATTTATTTCTTTGGACAAAGCGTTAATACTAGTAAAATTGTTGCATTGGAACAAAAGAAAAATGTTTTAAAAATTGTTTATGAACAGGGTATTAAAAAAATTAAAAAACGTTTAACAATTATTACTCCACAAGCACAACTTTTTGTTAAAGATCATTTAGCACAAAAAGTTATTGCTAACGTTGAATTAGAAACTGTCGCTGAAAGCGCAAATAATGATTCATTATCTAGTGATAACAGTAAATAAATAAGAAGCCACAAAGCAATCTGTGGCTTCTTATAATATTAAATTTAAGGAGGATGATCAAAAATGGAACAATTTAAATATAAACGAATATTATTAAAAATTAGTGGTGAAGCTTTAGGTGATGGTAGTAATGAATTATATAATAATGAAAGTATTGATAATGTTTGTCAACAAATTCAAACCCTAGTTAAGGCAAAAGTAGAAGTTGGTTTAGTAATTGGTGGTGGTAATATTTGACGTGGTGCTAAACAAGGAGAAAAGATTGGTTTAAAAAGAATTAATGCTGATTATATGGGAATGTTAGCAACTATTATGAATGCTTTGGTAATTGAATCAAAGTTAAAAGCTCTTAACGTAAAAGTTATTGTGCAAACATCATTAGATATTAATCAAGTTGCTGAACCTTTTTATTACAAAAAAGCTATTAGTAGTTTTGAAAAAGGCTATGTTTGTATTTTTGCTGGTGGTACTGGTTCACCGTACTTTACAACGGATACTGCAGCAGCACTTCGTGCTACTGAAATTAATGCGGATATATTATTAATGGCAAAAAATGGCGTTGATGGTGTTTATGATAAAGATCCAAATATTAACAAAAATGCTATTCGTTATTCACATTTATCATATCAAGATATTACTGATAAACAATTAAAAGTAATGGATTTAACTGCTTCAACAATGTGCATGGAAGCTAACTTGAAAATTATGGTATTTGATATTAAGGTTGAAAATAATATCATTAAAGCAGTACAAAATAAAGCAATTGCAACTATTATTAGCAATCAAAATTAACAAATTAAAGGAGAGAAGATAATATGAAACTATTAGATTTTATTTTATCTATTTTACAAAAAAGCAAAACATCAATCAGAATTTTATTTCCAGAAGGTGATAATGAAAAAGTACAGGCAGTAGCTTTAAAAATTATTAATGATAATTCACCTGTTAAAAATTTTATTACACCAGTTTTATTATTTAATAATGATAAAGAAATTCCTAGTAATATTAAAAATTCTAATATTAAAACATTATCTATTGAAGAAAATCAAGTAACAAATTTTACTAATCAATTATATGAATTAAGAAAAGCAAAGGGTTTAACTTTAGAAGCAGCTAATAAATTGGTATTAAGTCGTAATTACTATGGAATGATGTTATTAAATAATAAAGAAGTTAATGGTTTTGTTGGTGGTATTACTTTTACTACTGCTGATATTTTACGTCCGGCTTTACAAATTATTGGACCAAAAGCAGGTACTAAAACTGTTTCAAGTACATTTATTATGAATAAAAATGAAGAAATATTTTTATTTAGTGATGGTTCAATTAATTTAAATCCAACAGCTGAACAATTAGCAGATATTGCAAAATCTACAATTCACTTTGGCGAACTTTTAGAATTTAATCCAATTAAATTAGCAATGTTATCTTATTCTACTAATACTAGTGGTAGTGGTGAAAGTGTTGATAAAGTACGTAATGCTACTAACTTTGTTCAGCATTTAAAATTAAAGAATGTGCAAGTAGCAGGACCAATTCAATTTGATGCTGCTTGAGATCAAGAAGTGCGAAATAAAAAATTCCCAGAATTAACAATTAAAAATCATTGTAATGCATTTATTTTCCCAACTTTAGATGCTGCTAATATTGGTTATAAAATTGCCCAAAGATTAGGTGATTATAAAGCTATTGGTCCTATTGTTTTGGGTTTAAATCAGCCAGTTAATGATCTTTCTCGTGGTGCTACTATTGATGACATTTATTACACAGCATTGATCACTGCTATTCAAACATTAATTAAGAATTAATAAGGAGATAAAACAAATATGTCAGAACAAAATAAAATTTTAGTTATTAATGCTGGAAGTAGTTCTATTAAATTTCAACTTTTTAATGCTATTGATAATGATAAACAACCTCATTTTACTATTCTTTGTAAAGGTTTAGTTGAAAGGATAGCTATTAAAAATAGTAATTTTATTATTGAAATTGCTAATGGTGATAACTTTATTAAACATGAAGTAACGAAAGATATTGCCGATCATGTTATAGGAGCACAAACAGTTATTGATGCATTAATTGAGTATAAGGTCATTAATAATTTTGATGATATTAAACGAATTGGTCATCGTATGGTTCACGGTGGTCAAAAATTTAATAACTCAATTGTTATTGATGAGAAAGTCATTGCTGGTATCAAAGCATGTATTCCATTAGCACCATTACATAATCCACCAGCTTTAAAAGGATTATCATCTTTTCAAAAATTAGTTCCACATGCTAAACATGTGGCAGTATTTGATACTTCATTTCATAGTACTATTCCTGAAGAAAAATATCTTTACTCAGTTCCATATGATTGATATAAAACATATGAGGTAAGAAGATATGGTTTTCATGGTACTAGTTATCGTTATATTTTAGATAAATTAACTAATATTTTAAATAAACCAAAAGATAAGATTAATGCTATTATTTGTCATTTAGGTAATGGTGCTAGTATTTGTGCTATTAAAAATGGTAAAAGTTTTAATACTAGCATGGGATTAACACCATTAGATGGTTTAATTATGGGTTCTAGAAGTGGTATCATTGACCCTTCTATTCATGGTTATATGTGTAATGTTAAAGCAGAAGCAACTATTGAAACTATTACTAATGATTTAAATAAAAGTTCAGGTTTATTAGGAATTAGTGGACATTCTTCTGATTTACGTGATGTTCTTGCAAGTAGTAATGATAAAAACCATAAATATCATTTACAATCACAATTAGCAATAAAAATGTTTGTTCAAAGAATTGCTAATTATATTGTTCAATATGGTAATGATTTAGATAGTAATATTGATGCATTAGTATTTACAGCAGGTATTGGTGAAAATTCTGCAATTATTCGTCAATTAGTTATTGAGGAAATTAAAGTGTTTACTTTAAAATTAGTAACTAATAAAAATAATGATAAGTATAATGATTACTTAGAAATTAGTGATAAACAATCAGAAGTTCCTATTTTTAAAATTAGAACAAATGAAGAATTAATGATTTGTCAAGATACATATAATTTATTAAAAAATATTTAAAAAATGAAAAAAATATATTAAGGTTTTTTGTTTTGATATATAATGTTTAAATTAAGTGAAAATACTTAATAATTATCAAATTTTAATTAAAAATAAATACTTTAAAGATTCAAGGAGAAAAAAGTATGACATATAAAGACATTAAAGAAAAAAAATTTTTAAAATTTTTGAAAAAGATGAAATTGAAAATTTTGATAAAAGCATGATAAATAAAATAAATAATTATGACAAAAAAAATAAACAAACTAATAAGCCGTTCTTAAATAATAATTGAGATACTTGTCGTGGCTTATTAGAAATTAATAAATATCATCATGATCATGATGGAAGTAGTCCATCAGCAATGGCAATTTCAGTTTCTTAAAATTATTGTTATATTCATTTACTGAACAAAGAAAGAGTTGTAACTATTAAATAAAAAGTGATAAAATAATGTATATATTTGTATTTGTGATTACACAATAAAAGAAATTGAAAAAAAGTAATAAGTAAGAGAGGATTTTAGCATGGAAAGAAAACAAAAGATAGTTGTTATAGGTGTTAATCATGCCGGAACAACAGCATTAAAGGCAATTATGAGGTCTAATCCAAATAGTGAAGTAGTAGCATATGATCGTAATGATAATATTTCATTTTTAGGATGTGGAATTGCTCTTTGAGTTGGTAAAGAATTTACTGATCCAAAAGGATTATTTTATGCCACAATTGAAAAGTTAAGAGCATTAGGTGTTAAAATTAAAGAAAAACATGAAATGATTAAATATGATAGTAAAGCAAAAACTGTTACTATTAAAAATTTAGATACTAATGAAGTATTTATTGAAAGTTATGATAAGTTAGTATTAGGAATTGGTTCATGACCAATCTTAAATCCAGGTGGTAAAGAAATGCCTGGTTTAATTGCTCATAAAGATGGTGCGATTGTTAAAGATACTTTAAATGGTGTTAAATTAACAAATGGCATTCATTTATCAAAACTATACCAACATGCTCAAGAAATTATTTCTGATTTGAGTAAACCGGAAGTAAAAAAAGTAGTAGTAATTGGTGCAGGTTATATTGGTATTGAATTAGTAGAAGCTTTTTATAAAGATAAAAAAGAAGTTACTTTAATTGATTTTGAAAATCGTATTATGCCTCGTTATTATGATGAAGAATTTACAAATGATGTTGAAGCAGATATGAAAAAAGTAGGAGTAAAATTACAATTAGGAGAAACTTTACAAGAATTTATTATTAAAGATGATAAAGTGAGTGAAGTAAAAACTAATAAAGGAACATATAAAGCTGATTTAGTAATTATGGCTGTTGGTTTCTTACCAAATACTGCTATCTTGAAAGATGAGAATGGTAAAGTTCAACTTAACTTAGATCCTCGTGGTGCAATTGAAGTTAATGAATATTTTCAAACTTCAGATCCTAATGTTTATGCAATTGGTGATTGTATTAATATTCGTTCAAATGCTTGAAATAAAAATGTTAATATTGCCTTAGCAACTAATGCTGTACGTAGTGGTTTAATTGCTGGATTAAATGTTGCAAAAACAGATCCTAAAACAAGAATCGCCTTTCCTGGTGTTCAAGGAACAAATGCAATTGCTGTTTTTGGTTGAAAGTTATGTGCTACTGGTTTATCAGAAGTTTCTGCAAAAGCAATTTTAGGTTCTAATAATGTAGAAGCATATTTTTATCAAGATACAGTGTTTCCACCTTTTATGAGTGAAAATCATGAAGTAAAAATTAAAATTATATGAGAAAAGAGTTCTCGTCGTATTGTTGGAGCTGAAATTGGTTCAACTCATGATCATACAGAAACAATTGCAATGTTTTCATTAGCAATATTGAAAAAGGTTACTATTGATGAAATTCCATTAATTGATATGTATTTTTTACCACACTTTAATAAGCCTTATAACTTTGTTACTGCGGCAGCACTTTTAGCAACAGGAATTTTAACAAAAGAAGATGTTACATATCCAGATCCATATTTAAAAGGTAAGAAAAAATAGATTGCCTTATCAAATTAATTTTGAGAGGAATAAAATATAATGGTTAGTAATGAAAAATATTTAAAACTTAGAGCAAGAATGACTTCACCAGTTAAAGAAAGTAAATATAAAATTGCTTGATGATTAAAAATTATTTTGATATTTACTTTTCCATTATGGATTATTCCTTTTTTAATTACTAATTTTTTTATTGGTTTAATGATGCGAAATGTTATGGAAAATTTTCAACGAATTGGACGAAGTACTAATCCAAATTTTGATAAAATTGATCTTAATACTTTGAGTTTTTATAATCGAGATATGGAATTACAAAATTCTCTACAACTAATGATTGATGATAGTAATTGGGATATGATGGAAGCACAAGATATGACGATAACTACTTATGATAATCGCTTGTTATCAGCTTTTTTCATTAATAATCATCAATCTAATAAAAATCATAAATGAATAATTGCAACTCATGGTTGACAACAAAATCGCTATAGCATTTTATATTTAGTTAAACATTTTTATGAGCAGGGATATAGTATTGTTACTTATGATACAAGAGGTCATGGTAGTAATAATATTCATGATGCAATTACTTTTGGCAATAAAGAAGCAGATGATTTATATGCTGTTATTTTAAGTCTTAATAATTATTTAACAGAAACAGATTTTAAACAACCCCCCAATATTACTTTAATTGGTAATAGTATGGGTGCTAGTACTGTTTTGGAAACAATATCTCGATTTGATACTGGTAAATTTGGTGTTAAATGTGCAATTTCTGATTGTGGATTTGATAGTTTTAGTCATATTATTAAAATTATGGGTAAACAATACTTTAACCTTCATTGATTTTGATTTTATTATGGTGTTAAATTTTTCTTTAGGTTAAAAGATAAATTTAATATTAATAGTATTGATCCTATTAATAAATTAAAATATTGTTCTTCAATTCCTGTATTATTTATTCATGGTAATGATGATGAAACTGTACCAGCAACAATGGCACAAAAAATGTATGAAGAGAAAATAAATTATGAAGAAGAAACAATAAGTGAATTATTAATTATGCCATTTGCTAAACATATAAGAGCCGTCACTACCGATTATGATACATATTGCAAAACTACTTTAAAATTTGTTAATAAATGAACAAATTTTAAAACTGAAGATAAAGGAGATTAAATTAATAATGATTTATTATATTAATAATAGCAAAGACCCATATTTTAATTTAGCAGCCGAAGAATATTTGATTACTAATCCTTATATAACTGATGAAATCTTATTATTATGACAAAATAATAATACTATTGTTGTTGGTAGAAACCAAAATACAATTGAAGAAATTAATAATGAATATGTAAGAACAAAAAAAGTTAATGTTGTACGAAGATTATCTGGTGGTGGAGCTGTTTATCAAGATTTAGGAAATTTAAATTTTACTTTTATTTTTGATAAAAATAAAGATAATGCTCGTAATTATGCTCTTTTTACAAAACCAATAGTTAATGTTTTACAAAGTCTAGGTTTAAATGCTCAATTTAGTGGTAAAAATGATATTTTAGTTGATGATAAAAAAATATCGGGTAATGCCCAATATACATATAAAAATCGAATTTTACATCATGGTACTATTCTTTTTAATGTTGATATGCAAATGTTACCAAAAGTATTAAAACCTGATTTGGATAAATTAAAATCAAAAGGTATTAAATCAGTACAAGCACGAGTAACAAATATTTTACCATTATTAAATCCACCAATAACAATTGAAGAATTTCAAAATTTAATTATTGAACAATTAAAAAGTACAAAAAATACAAAGATTATGGAATTTTCTGAAAAAATGATTGCTGATATTGAATTATTAGCAAATACTAAATATCGAACTTGAGATTGAGTTTATGGTAAATCTCCAGATTTTGATTTAAAGCATAAAACACTTTTTCCTAGTAAAGGAACTATTCACGTTTGAATGAATGTTAAGGCAGGAATTATTGAAAATATTAAAATATATGGTGATTTCCTAGGCTCAGCAGGTACTACTAGTTTAGAAAAAAAACTAGAAAAACAAAAATATAATTTAGCAACTATTACTAATATCATTGAAAATGCTAATATTAATGAAATTTTTGGTGAAAATTTTCTTGTTGAAGAAATCATAAAAAGTATAATAAAATAATGAATAAAATTCTTATTTATGATATTCTTACTTTTATAACTAATATTAAAGAGGAAATATGAAGAAATATTTATGGATTTTATTTATAATGTTTATTTTTATAACACCAATTAGCAATGTTATTACATTTTTAGTAAATAATAGTTTTGATCAAACAAATAGTATAAATGATATTCTTTATCCAACACGTGGTTGACCAAAAAAAGATAGAAATCAATTAAATGTTTGACAATTTTTATATCAAGATGCTATTGATAAAGTAGGTAAAACTAATGATGATATTGTTAATGGTTTTAATAATTTTTATCTTGCTGAATTTGATAAATACCGTGATTCAGCAAGTAAAAATGCTGGTAAACCTGGCTATGATGAAATTGGTATACCAACAGCAGATATTAATGATTATATTAATAATAAAATTATTCATTCACAATCAATGCAAATATACATGGCCTTAACATTGCGAACATATTTTATTGAGTTTACTATTAATAAAATTAATGATCCAAGTAGTAATTATATTAATGCAAATGAATATTTAAACTTATGAGTTATGAAGTATTTTGAAGCTGGTTTTTATTTTCAATGAGTAAAAATTTGAATTCAAGATTTAGGTAGAACAATTGAAAAATCAATTGATATTGATTTTTATACTTTTGATAAATATGTGGAACGAAATAACAAAGGTGAATATATGTGAAATAAACCACCCATTGCCAATACAGTAAAGCCACTATTAATTTTGGATTCTGATATGAAAAAAATGTTTAATCAATTATATGAAGAAATTTTAAATAATAATTTACAAGGAAAATAAAAATGATTATTCTAGAAAATATAAGTAAAAATTATGGTAAAAATCAGGTTTTAAAAAATATTAATTTAGAGATACTTGCTTCACAATCACTTGCTATTTTAGGTGCTAATGGTTCTGGTAAAACTACTTTGGTTGAAATAATTTCACAAGTTTTAAAACCAACATTAGGTAAAGTATTATTTCTTGATGATGTTGGTAAAAAGGTTAGTCGGAAAATTGGTGTTCAATTTCAAGAAGGTTATTGACCAGTTGGTACACGAATTATTGATTTAATTAAATTTTATAAAAATAAAAAATATATTAAAAGTGAAGAAGGCAAAGGATTAATTGATGTTTTTGAGTTAAATGATATTTTGAAAAAAGAAATTTCTTTACTTTCGGGTGGTCAAAGACAAAGATTTAATTGTTTTTTATCAATTTTAAATGATCCTGAAATTTTAATTTTAGATGAGTTAGTTACTGGTTTAGATTTAAAAATGCAAATTAAACTTGTTAATTTTATTAAGTCATGAAAAGAAATTAAAAAAATTAATTTATTAATTGTTTCACACACACCAGAAGAAGTTGAATTACTTTGTGATCGGGTAGTAATTTTAAAAAATGGTGAAATTTATCAAAACCAAAGTATTGATGCAATTATAAAAAAATATGGTAGTTTACGTAAAATGATGGTGGAGTATTATCAAAATGAAGTTAATGGTAACTAAAGAATTATTCAAACAAAGTACTGTTTCTAAATTTTCAAGACTTTTTTCTTTAATTTCAAAAGTAATTTTTGTAAATCCTAGAACTTACATTTTTGTATTTTTATTAGGTTTTTTAATTTCTGCATTATCATCATGATTATGAAATAATTATAGTTACTATCAAATTTTACCTCCCATTTTGTTAAATTTTTTATCAATATCAGTTTTTATTTCATCTTTTTATTTAGGAATATTTATGATTGAGTGGCGAAAGAAAAACTTTTTAAAAAGAATAAAAATAATTGGTATTAATGAATATTATATTATTTTAACAATTTTTTTATCAAATTTAATAATGGTATCATTATCAGTAAGTATTAATATTATTTGTTATAATATTTATTCTTTAATTTCAATATTTAATTTTCATCTAAATTTGCTTTCTAATATTAGATGATTTATTTGAATTTTCTATATATTTGCTATGATATTATTAACATTTTTTTAACAGTTGCTAACATATTTATTACAACATTTTTCCCTAAGTTTAATTTATCATTTGTAATGCTTGCTGTTTTTACCATATTTTTCATTATTTTTTCGGATGTTTTAATTCAACCAACAGTAACTAACAATAATTTAATATTTATTATTATTGGTTATTTGTGTCCAACTAAATATTTTATTTGGTTTAATATGTTGATTACTTCATATCAATTTTTAGATCCACTAGGAATAAGTCAAATTATTCAAAATTATAATGAAATATCATTTGTTGTTTTTACTAGTATTTGGCAAACATTAATTGGAATCTTGATATTTACTATGTTGTTTTCTTATTTATCAAAAAGATTTTTTAATTGAGGAATGAAAGGATAAAAAATAATGAAAAAAATATTATTACTTTTTGGTGTTTTTAGTTTAATTTCTGCTCCTGCTAGTTTAGTAGTTGCTTGTAATATTGGTAGTTTAGATGGTAGTGATTATTTAAATGGTTTACCAAATTTTGACTGAACAAATTCAGATTATGGAGATGGTATTAATTTTGATAATACTAACTCGCAAAATATTATTAATAATATTGGTAATATTAATGATTTGGGAAATGTTAAACCAAGCAATACTGGTCATTATTTAAATTATTCAAAATTTAATACTGGTTTTCAATGAACACAAAACATTAAAAAACAAGCAGTGACTGGCGTTCCTTTGAATAAAGGTTTTATGCCTAATGGTAATTATGCTTCTGATTTTGGTATAACTTCTTCAGCTCGAAAATATTTAAGAATGAATTCAATTTTAGATTGGAATCCACAAAAAGATTATGATGCAAAGTATAATCGAGCAACAGTACCTTTACAGAAACGTCAATTTGTAGCAACATACAACTCAAGTAACCAAGATGAGAATATTAATTATAATCAACTAGGATTTTCAACACGAAAACATCGTACTTTTGATAATACAATAGTAGGGACAAAAAATCCATTTGAAAATACACCATTAAATTGACAATATACTAATTATTTTATTAATTGATCAGGTTCTTGATTTGAAGGGCCAATTGTTCCACCACCAGCTGATGTTATTGATAGTGCACACATTAATGGAACACCAATATTTGGTAATCTTTTTCTTGATGGATATCATGGTTTAACAAAAGAAATGTTAAAAGATTTTCTTAGCAAAATAGTGATGGTACTTATAAAATAGTTGATATTTTAATTAATATTGCTAATTATAATGGCTTTGATGGTTGATTTATTAATAATGAACCAAACGGCGCTGCTCCCAATGGTACAGTTTTAGATTATAATGTTATGGCCGAAATTATTAAAGAATTTAATTATAAAGTAGCTACTGCTAGTGATCCAAATATTCAAGCATTAAAAATAATTTTTTATCGTAATGGTGCTACAGTTTCAAAAGGTGTTAGTGGATATAATGATATAGAAACATTAAAAATGGCAGATAGTGGTTATCGTAAAACTAATGGTGAAGTTACACCAACTGATATTCAATTAACTTTTGGTGAAACACCAGATAAAACAACATCATTTTTAACAGATTATCCAAATTATAGTGGTAAAAATTTAAATACTATTCTTGATGCTGGAGCTAATGCCCAATTTTTTGGAAGTTATGATTTTCGACAATTAGGGTATGCAGAAACAATGATTGCTGGTAAACCTCAATATAATAAAAATGTGTATACTGGAATTTCTGATTTTTTAGATAATGGTGCTGGAACATTTGGATCTTATGCTTATAATTGAGCTAAAAATCATAATGTTAATGGTACTAGAGCTTATTTATTTGCGACACAAACAACAAATTTATTTAATAATATTCAATTTTCAGGAACAAATACTTTTATTAGAAATAATAATATTGGTATGCAAGCAAATAATAATGCAAATGATTATCAAGGTTGAAATGCAAGTGATAATTATCAAGAGGCAGCATTTATATCGGATCCTAGAATAAAAACTGCAGTTACTAAAGGAAAACCAAATCCATTTGTTAAAGATACTATTTATAATTATTTAACTAATAATGGTTATAACTCATCAAGTTATGGCATTGGTGATTTAGTTAAAGAACGAACTACTTTATTTGATGATAATCAAATTTTAAATAAGAAAACTAATTTTTCAATGGGTAGTGGTATTAAATTTGTTAATCATGATCAAAATGGTAATAGTATTGTTGCTAATGATTATCCATGAACAAATCGTAGATTAACTGATATTTTACCAACTTATCAATGAAAATTTATGATGATTCTCATCCAGAACAACCATTAGATATCTCTAAAATTTCTGGTTTTTATGATTATGATCAAGTGTATGAAAAAGGAAATTCAATTGCTATTGGTTCGGGTTTTAATGAAGAAGGTAGTATAATTAATGGCGATTGAAATACAAGTAAAGTTTATGATTGAGATATTATGGGAACTAATTTAATTAAAAATGACCATCAGATCAGTTTTATTTATAATACTAATGGTGATAATAATGCTAAAGTTAATTTTTTAGTTACTACTACTGATCAAAAATCGTTAATAGCAAACCGTCAAACTTTTTCACCAAATAATGAAGAAGAGTTACAAGGTGGTTGAGTTAAAATTACTTTGGATTTAAAGAAAATTGGTGGTATTAATACTTTTAATCGTATTTCTAAATTAGGATTACAAATTAAAGCAACTAATAATAATTTTAAGTTTAATGTTGGTGAATTTGAAATAAATAGTCCAACAACTAATAATCAAATCAAAGAAAATACAGTAATTTCAAATCCAAAATCAGAATACGTAATTAATCGAACAGTTAATAATCAAATACTATACAATGCTCGTTTTCAATGAGATGCTGTTAATATTGAAAATTTAAGTTATTATGCTATTTATTATTTTGATGAAAAAAAATGATATCGTGTTGGCGAAACTAATCAAAACTATTATTTTTTAAAAAATTTAAAATCTATTCATAATCAGTTAAAATTAATGATTAAACCAGTTTATAACAATAATGTTATTGCTCAACAATCATTTGTGTTTAATATAGAAATTTAAAGGTGAAATATGAAAAATAAAAATAGTATAGTAATTTTTAGTCATTGTATAAGTTATATGTTTAAAACAATTTTAAAAACATTTAGAACTTATATTTACTTTTTAATAATGCCCGTTATTTTACTTAGTTTAGTTTATTTTTTAACATCACAGTCAATTATTAAATATAATCGTTATATTATAGTTTCTAGTTATATTTTATTACCAATATTATTTAATATTTTTTTAATTGGTCATCTTATTTGTCAATGACGCGAATCAGTTTTTTTAAAACAATTACAAAATTTTGGTATCAATAAGATTGCATTTATTTTAAGTTTATTAATTGTTATTTTTGTTATTTCTTTTTGTACAGTATTTATATTACTTGGATATTTATTTTTTATTGATCAGTTACAAGGAACTAATATCATGACAGTATGAATATTAGCAATGAAAACTTTTTCACAATGATTTGGTCTTATATTTAGTATTAGTCTAAATATTATTGTTATTTTTTTCTTGGCTTTATTAATTTCTGGTTCTATAAAAAATCCTTATATAATTCAAACAATTAATATAATTATTTTTTTAACTTCTATTTTATTTGGTGACTTTTTTATTGATATGACATATACAATTTCAACACCAACCATTATTATTGGATATTTTGTACCACAAAAATATATAACTTGAATTAATTTTATTTTTTATAGTCAAAGTGATAAAAATTATTATAATTTTTTTCAGATTGTTCCTTCAGTTGATTATAAACTATCATTCACCAATATTTATCAACCAGTATTTTCTTGCCTAACATTTATTGGTTTGTTTGCTGTTGGATCATATTTTTCTTTTTTACATGGTACTAGAAAATAAGCAATTAAACAAAATATATTCTTATTTTTTAATTTTTAAAAATACAATAAGTTTATTTAAATATTGAATAATATATTATTTTTATAATTAAAAAAAGAAAAATTATAAAATTTAAAAATAGATCTTGAAAAAAAATATTTTTTAAGGAAAATTAGATTGTAACAAAAAAAGGACATGGTACATAAGAAATAAAACTAGTTATTTTTTAATCAAATATGGATTTGATACAAATTTGTTAGATAGGAGAGACCGGGAAATGAAGGTAATAAATGATTCTGTTAGTGACGAAATTTTAATGAATGGTTATCAAAAATTTTGTTATTCTTTTAGCAAAATTTTATTAGTTATTTTATTATTTCCTTTTGTTTATTTTTATTCAAAAAAATATCAAAAACAATTTTTTAAATTTTGTTTTACTTATCAAAAAGAAGGAAATGTTAAAATTAATGATGATCAATTAGTTGATATTAATAGTTTTGATTATCATTATTATGATTGTAAGATTAAAGAACTTAATAAATATGGTTATCCAATTGATTGAAAAAAAGAAAATTATCAAGAATTTGTTATTAAAAATAATAATAATGAAGATATTAGTTGTTTAGCTGTTATTCAAAAAAATAAAAGCAAGAAATGAGTTATTGGTTTTCATGGTTGAACTGAAAATAAATATTTAGCTTTAAGGTTAGTGTCTTGATTTTATCAAGAAGGATATAATATTTTAACATTTGATAGTGTTGCTCATGGTAAAACTTATGGTCAATATAGTGATACTGGTCTTACTTGTGCGCAAGATGTTAATTGTTTAATTAATTGATTAAAGACTAATTATCAAGTTGAAACAATTGGTTTAATTGGTAATAGTATGGGTGCATCAACAATTAATTATTATTTGTTGAATTATGCACCAATCAGTTCAATTAATTGAGCAATTACTGATTGTGGATTCTCTAATTTACTTGTTCAATTTCGTTACGTTATGCAATATCGTTATAAAAAACCTTGATGATTAATTAGTAATGGTATATCTAAAAGATATCAAAAATTTACAAATACAAATATTTTAGAATATGATTTATTAAAAAAACTAAAAACAGGATTTAAAGTTCCTACCTTATTAATTCATGGTAAAAAAGATGATTTTGTCCCATTTTTCATGTCAAATGTTATTCATAATTTTCAAATTAAAGGTAATAATAAAAATTATAATTATTTATTTTTAGAAAATATTGGTCATGTTGAAACTTTGCCAAATGCTCATCAAACTTATATTAATGAGATAAAAAATTTTATTAATAAATATGAAATGAATAATAATTAGATAGAGTTAAGAAAAGTTACTATAGTCTTAATTTATTCATTGAACATTTCTTATTTTATTTTAGGGGGTAAAAAATGAAAAAAAATGCAAATTGTTTAATAATAGAAAAAAAAGATAATATATACATAATTAGTCCTACACCCAAATTACAAGATGATATGGGTATGGCGTGTTATGTTAAATATAATACAGAAAATGATGTAGTTAATAAAAATGATTTAGTATTAACAGTAGAGGCTTCAAAAGCTATTTTGCATGCGCGCAGTCCACTAACAGGAAAGGTTTTGGAATATAATCAAAGAGCAATTGAAAATCCAACTCTTTTCAATTCAAAAAAGTCTAAAGATAATTGAATTTTGAAATTAACAGATGTAGTTGAAAAAGAATTTTTAGAACTTGAAGATAATTAAAATTGATTTACAAACTTAATAAAATTGGAGGAATATTATGATTTTAATTGAACCTATAAGAAATGGTAAATATATCAAAGATGGAGCTTATGCTTTAGCGATTCAAGTATGAGCACTACATAATTTAAAAGTAAAAAACAAAACGATAATATTTCCTTTTATTTGTGATCCTCATATTCAATTGGGATATTTTCAAAATCCAGAGGTTGAAGTTAATAAAGAATATTTGGATAAAAATAATATTCCAGTTGTGCGTCGTGATACTGGAGGAGGAGCTATTTTTATTGATTCAAATTCAGTAAATTTTTGTTTTTTAATTCCATTAAATTCTAATACTAATTCGATTTATGCTAATTACCAAGAATTCTATAAGCCAATTATAAAAGTGCTTAAAGATATGGGGATTAAAAATATCATGCAAAGTGGAAAAAATGATTTGACAATTAATGGTAAAAAAGTTTCTGGAGCAGCTATGTTAAAAGAAGAAAATATTATTTATGGTGGTTATTCATTACTTTATGATATTGATTTGGATGCTATGATCTTGGCACTTAAACCAAGTCGTAAAAAAATTGAATCAAAAGGAATTAAATCAATTAATCAAAGAGTAGATAAATTAAAAAATCACCTTAATGAACAATTCAAAAAATTAACTATTTTTGAGTTTAAAGATGAAATTATTAAACGATTGATGAATGTAGAAAAAATAGCAGATGTTGAACGATACGTTTTATCAAATGAGCAATGACTAGAAATTGACAAGTTAGTTGATCAAAAGTATAAGAATTGAGAATGGGTTTATGGTTTAAGTCCTCGCTATCAATATAATCGTGAAGCACGTTTAGAAATTGGAACAATGAATATTTCATTAATAATTGATAATGGTAAAATTAAAAGTTGCAAAATTAGTGGTGATTTTTTTGCTACAAAAGATTTAACTATTTTTGAGAAAGGTCTTGAAGGTACTAAAATGATTAAACAAGATTTAAAAATAAAATTACAAGAATTGGATATTTCTTCATATTTTTTTAAGAAAATAGATAATGACCAATTGTTAGAATTAATTTTGAGTTAACATGAATAAAAAATATTCTAAATTATTTTCACCAATCAAAATTAAAAATTTTGTTTTTGATAATCGGTTTGTGCTTTCACCAATTACCTTAAATGTTTCTAGTTATGATGGTTTTGCTAGTAAAGAAGATATTGATTATGCTCTTAAAAGAGCTCATAGTGCATACTTAGCGATATCTAGTGCTGCTTATATTAATTTAGAGGGACAAATTTTTGAATTTGGTTTTTCTACTGCTAATGACGAACATATTGATTCATTAAAACAAGTTGCTAATGCTATGAAATCAAAAGGTGCAAAAGCTATTTTACAGTTAGCACATTCAGGTCGTTTTTCTATAATTAGTTTAAATCGTTTAGGTTATGTAGTTGGACCTTCTAAACAATCTTTTATGTATCCTTTTCCACATGAAGTTCAAGAACTGAGTATTAAGCAAATCAAAGAATTAATTAAAGATTATCAAAAAGCTACCTTAAGGGCTATTGAAGCTGGTTTTGATGGTGTCGAAATTTCTTCAGCACAAAAACTTTTAATTCAAGCTTTTTTTTCAGTAATTAGTAATCAAAGAAATGACATTTATGGTAATCAAAATTTAGAAAATCGTTCACGTTTGGGATTAGAAATTTTACAAGCAGTAAGAGAAACAATTGATAAGCACGCTAGTGAAAATTTTATTTTAGGATATCGAGCTACAGCTGAAGAAACTAGAGGTCAAGAAATAGGTTATCCAATTGAAGATTTTTTACAATTCATGGATCAAGTATTAATAAACATTAAAATTGATTATTTAGCACTAGCCAGTTGGGGAAGAAATATATATAAATATAAAGTTCAATCTCAGGGGAAATATTTTAATCAATTAGTGAATAAAGTTGTTTATCAACACATTAATCAACGTATTCCTGTTATTGTGAGTGGTGGTATAAATAGTCCTGATAAATGTTTAGAAGCCTTAGAATATGGGGATATGATAGGATTATCTTCTGTTTTTGTAGCCGAACCTGATTTTGTTAGAAAAATAAAAAATATGCAAATTGATAAAATTAATTTACATATTACTGAAAAAGATATTGAAAAATTAGCTATTCCTAAAGCTGCTTTTAAGGAAATGGTTAAACTTATGGATTATGGTGAAAGTTTACCTAAAGATACTAGGGATGAGTTAAGAAAGTTAGAAAATAATTATTCAACTAAAAATTAATATTTTATTTAGAAAAAGGTAATAAAAATATGAAACAAAAATGAAAAATTAAAACTATTAATGAGTTAACTACTTTACAATATGAGGTCATTATAAAATCAGTAACGGAACTTCCTTTTAAAAATAAATATTGAGATAATAAGGAAAAGGGGATTTATGTCGATATTTTATCAGGTGAACCATTATTTGCATCATCAGATAAATGTAATTTTAGTCATGGCTGACCAAGTTTTACAAGACCAATCAGTGAAATAGTTATCTTTAAAAAGGAAGATAACACTAATCTAATGTTGCAGCGTACTGAAGTACGTTCTAAAAAAACTGATATTCATTTAGGGCATTTTTTTAAGGATGGTCCACAAAAAGAAGGCGGTTTACGCTATTGTATTAATTCAGCAGCTTTACGTTTTATTCCATTATCAGAAATGATTACAGAAGGATATGAAGAATATTTATCTTACATTAAATAAAAATATTTTTATTGTATATTTATTATCTTGATAATGTTTTATGATTATAAATTTTATTATAAAGTCCTAATTTTATTAGGACTTTATGTTGTAAAAAAATAAATAAACAACGATATTATTATTTGAATTATTTTTTTATTTTGTTTATTGTTAGAATATATTTTTCATTTTTACATGATAATAGGAAATAAAAAAATACGATATTAATAAAACGGGAGATAAATTAATATTTTAGTACAAATTATCTTGAACCAACAATTATTAGTAGTATAATGAAAAGGTATGTTCATTCATTATTTTAAAAATTAGTATAATTAAAAGTGTAACTGCAATTAGCTAAAATATTTAGGAGGAAAATTTAAATGTGAGTTGAGAAATTTGATAATCCCCAAAAAGAAATTTTTCAAATATTAAATGAAAAAGGAGTAATTAATCCTAATTTTGTTGATTATTTAAAAAAATTTGATAGTAAGGTTTTATTAAAAGCATATGAAAACATGTGTTTTTCACGAATACAAGAACAAATGCAAATGGAATTAAACTATGAAAAAGATGAAAAAGGACAAGTTAAATTAGTAAATGGAATTCCAAAAGTAATCGGAAAAGTTATTAACTTTTTATCTTCAAAAGGTCAAGAAGGTGTTGAAGTTGCTTATGCTAGTTGTTTACGACCAGGTATTGATTGATTAGTACCAGCCTATCGTAATAATGCAGCATGAATTACTGCTGGATATCCAGTTGAAAAAGTAATTCAATATTGATTAGGAAATGAAATGGGAAGTCAAATGCCGAAAGGTGTTAATATTTTACCAGTTAATATTCCAATTGCTACTCAATATTCACATGCAACAGGTATTGCTTTTGCTGAAAAATATAAAAAAGATAAAGGAATTGTTATTACTACGATTGGTGATGGTGGTACTTCTGAAGGTGAGTTTTCTGAAGCAATTAATTTTGCTGCTATCCATAAATTAGCTGTTGTTTTCTTTGTTGAAAATAATCAGTGGTCATTAGATACACCAACTGCTAAAGCAACAATGAGTCCAACTTTTGCACAAAAAGGAACAGCATTTGGCGTACCTAATATTCGTGTTGATGGTAATGATTTTTTTGCTGTTTATTATGCTACACAAGAAGCAATTGAAAGAGCAAAAAAAGGTAATGGTCCTTCATTAATTGAAGCTGTTACTTATCGTCAAAATGCGCATTCTGCTTTTGATATTAAAAAAGATTATTTTTCTGCTGAAGATTATAAAATTGAACAAGAATGATTAAAAAAAGATCCAATTGATCGTATTAGAGAATATTTAAAATCAATTAAACTTTGAGATGACAACAAACAAGCAGAATTAGATAAACAAATTACTAAAAAGGTTAATGATGCAATTACTTGAGCATTAAAAAATGAAAATGTTTCAATTGATGAAATATTTGATTATACATATGAAAAATTAACACCACAATTAATAGAACAAAAAGCAGAAGCAAAAGCTTTCTTCAATGAAGGAGAGAAAAAATAATTATGAAAAGAAATAATGTGCAAGCTATTACTTTAGCCTTAGAATTAGCAATGAAAAAAAATCCTAATGTTGTTGTTTATGGTGAAGATGCCGGTAATGTTGGTGGTGTTTTTCGAGCAACTAAAGGTTTACAAGCAAAATTTGGCGTTAATCGTTGTTTTGATGCACCAATTGCTGAAGCAGTTATTGCTGGTAGTGCCGTTGGAATGGCAATTAATGGTTTAAATCCAATTATTGAAATGCAATTTTTAGGATTTGCTTTCCCTGCTTTTCAACAATTGTTATGTCATGCTGCACGAATGAGAAATCGTTCTCGTGGTAGATTCACTTGTCCAATGGTAGTACGTATGCCTTCATATGATTGAAATAACGGTAATAATGGTGCTTTGGAGCATCATTCAGAAGCAATTGAAGCTTTATTTTGTCATATTCCAGGTTTAAAAGTAGTTATGACTTCAAAACCTAATGATACTAAAAAATTATTATTGGCAGCAATTGAAAGTCCAGATCCTGTTATTGTTTTAGAATGTTTAGGAACTTATTTCAATAGTTATACTAGCAATAATTATACATATGATGTTAGAGAAGAAGTTAGTGATGCTTATGAAGTGGCTGTTCTTGGTAAAGCTAAAGTTCTTAAAGAATATAAGTCTGAAGAAAAACCTGATTTAACGATTGTAACTTATGGTTCAAAAGTTTATGATTGTGAAGCTGCTGTTAAAATTTTAGAAGAAAAAGAAAATTTTAAAATTGAATTAATTGATTTACAAACATTACAACCATGAGATGAAGAAACAGTTGTTAATTCTGTTAAAAAAACAGGAAGATTATTAGTTGTTTCAGAAGCGGTTCGTTCATTTTCAGTTGCTTCAGAAATTATTACCGTTGTTAATGAAAAGTGTTTTGAATATTTAGAATGTCCTCCAACAAGATTAACAGGTTATGATATTACTGTTCCACTGTCTAAAGGTGAAAAATGATTTATAATTAGTCCAGATAAAATTATGGAAAAAGTTAAACTAATGATGAATTATCCAGTTTAGTTAGTTGTTTAAAGAAAGGAAAGTGAAAAGATGGAATTGAAGTTTAAAGATATGGATGGAATCGATGAAGTTACTGTAACTCAAATTCATGTTAAAGTTGGAGATAATGTAAAAAAAGGTGATAATGTTGTTGATATTGAAGCAGATAAAGCTTCAGATAGTATTAAAGCCGAAGCGGATGGTAAAGTTTCTAAGATTCTTGTTAAAGAAGGAGATAGTATTAAATCAGGTGCTGTTATTGTTGAGTTTGGTGGAACGATTAGTGATAATAAAAGTCCTTCATCAACAAATTCTTCACCAAAATCTGAATCAGTTGCTAGTACATCTACAGTATCACCAGTTGAATTACCAAAACAAAATGCGCAACCTATTCAACAAACGGGTAAAGTATTAGCAACACCATTAGCACGTAGAATGGCTCGTGACTTAGGTGTTGATATGGGAACAATTAAAGGAACTGGTCCTCGTGGTAGAATTTTAAAAGATGATTTATTAAATGCCAAGAATGGTGGTACAACAACCAGTACTACTGCATCAACAACACCTATTAATTCAATATCTTCAGTTTCTGCTACAACTATTAGTTCACAAGGTATTAATGTTACTAAAATCGAAAGTTTTGGTAATGTTGAACATTTACCATTATCAGGAATTCGTAAGGCTGTTGCTAATCAAATGTCATTATCAGTTTATACAGCACCACATGTTAGTTTAATGATTAATGTTGATGCTGAAAACTTAGTACAATTACGTGCAACTTTAAAAGAACCAGCGGAAAAAGATCCAGATGGTAGTGCTAAATTAACATTTATGCCATTCTTTGTAAAGGCTGTTGCTAAAGCGTTAAAAGAAGAACGATTTAAATTACTTAATTCAACTTTGAACATGGCTAATAATGAAATTCTTGTTAAAAAATATTATAACATTGGTATGGCAGCTGATACTGAAAAGGGTTTAGTAGTTCCTGTTATTAAAAATGCTGATCAACTTTCATTATTTGAAATAGCAAGACAAGTTAATTCATTAGGTGATAAAGCTCGTAAGGGGCTATTAAAAGGTGATGAAATGCAAGGTGGATCATTTACTATTACTAATTTTGGTTCAGCAGGAATTGAAATGGGAACACCAGTTATTAATTATCCAGAGGTAGCAATTTTGGGTCTAGGGATGATGCAAAAAAAACTAATTATTGCTGATGGTAAAATTGTTGAACATAAGTTCTTTCCATTATCACTTTCAATTGATCATCGTGTTATTGATGGTGCACCTGCTGGTTATTTCCTTTCTCGACTTAAAGAGTTATTAGAAAATCCAACATTAATTTTAGCTTAAGGAGAAAATGTAAAAGATGTCTAACTATGATTTTGATTTAATAATTATCGGGGCAGGCCCTGGTGGTTATGTAACAGCGGCTCGAGCAGCAAAGATGGGTTTAAAAACCGCAATTGTTGAAAAAGATAACTGAGGTGGAGTCTGTTTAAATGTTGGATGTATTCCTACTAAGACGTTACTAAAGGGCGCAAAAGTTTTTCATTATATTGAAAATGCTGATAAATATGGTGTTGCTATTAAAGATAAAAAAAATATTGAAATTAATTGAAAAGTAATGCAAGATCGTAAAACTGGTGTTGTTAAAGGTTTAACTGGTGGAGTTGGCTTTTTAATGAAAGCTAATAAAGTAGAACAATTATTAGGGATTGGAAGTGCTATTGATAAAAATACGATTTTAGTGAAAGCTAAAGATGGTAAAGAAAAGAAATATACTACTAAATATATGATAATTGCTACTGGTTCAAAAGTAAAAATGTTTGATAATCCTAATGGTCCACAAGGTTTAAGTGAAAAAGATTTAAAAACAAACCAAACATTATTAACTTCGACTGAAATTCTTTCTTTAAAAGAAGTTCCAAAAACACTAACTATTATTGGTGGTGGTGTTATTGGAATTGAGTTTGCTTGTTTATTTAGTACACTTGGTACTAAAGTTACTATTATTGAATATTTAGATCGTATTTTAGCATTACTAGATGAAGATATTAGCACAACTTTAACTAAAATTCTTGAAAAAAATGGTGTTAATATTATTACTGGTCATAGTGTTAATGAATTAAAGGATAAAACTTTAACTTATTATGCTGCAACCGATAAAGAACATAAAAAACCATTAACAGTAACTAGTGACTATTGTTTATTAAGTACTGGAAGAACGCCGATTACTGAAGGTTTTACTAATTTAGGAATTCAAATTAAGCCTAATCAAGCATTTGCCGTAAATAATAAATTGGAAGCTTTAGATGCTAACAATAATGTTATTGATAATATATATGTAATTGGAGATGCTAATGGTCAAAGAATGCTTGCTCATGTTGCATCAACACAAGGATTAGCAGCGCTTAATAATATTTTAGTTAAAGAAGGTAGAACGGATGCTGATAATCATCCATTGAAAGAGCAAGAAGTAGATTATAATAAAATGCCTAGTTGTATTTATTCATTCCCAGAAGTGGCAAGTGTTGGTTTAACTGAAACTGAATGTAAATCTTTAGGTAAAGAATATTTGATGAAGAAAATACCATTTACTATTAATGGTAAGGCATTGGCTGATGGTGAGACTGATGGTTTTGTTAAAATAATTATTGATAAAAAATATGGAGAAATCCTAGGTGCTCATATTTTATGTTCAACGGCTACTGATATAATTGCTGAAATTGTTAATATTATGCAAACGGAAGGTACTATTGTTGAATTAGCCTCTTCTTGTCATCCACATCCAACAATGTCAGAAGTAGTTATGGATGTTGCACAAGATTTAGAATTAGAATGATACAAAGTTAATAAAAAATAGAAAATAATAAAAATGTACCTAAAAATTTAAAGGTACATTTTTATTGTAAAATTAATATAATATTGATTAAATTAAATTAAGTAACGTTTTTGTTTTATTGTTTGTTTTTATAATTTTTTATGTTAAGATTTGTTTGTTATTAAAATATATAAAATTGGTTTTTAAAACCTAGAATTAGCGATTTTTATGTATGGATATTCAACAAGATTTTTATGTTAAAAAGATTTTTTATGCTTGTTATGTTAAAAATGTAATTTTACCTATTTCTTTTTTAAATAATATTGGGAATGTTAGGGGTAAGTCTTATGTTGGCAATAAACAAAAATTAAGAAATAGTACTGTTCGTACTAAAACTAATTTAATTCAAAAAGCATTACATAATTTTTATAATAGTAAAATGTTAAGTTTTGTTACTTTAACTTATAAAGATAATATAAAAGATATTAAAAAAGCAAAAAAAGATATTCGTTTATTTTTTCTTAAACTAAAGAAGTGATGAAATGACCCTAAACGTTTTCATTATTTAGGAGAATTAAAATATTTTTATGTTTATGAATATCAATCTCGTGGTGCTATACATTTTCATATAATTTTTAATAGAAAGATACATAAAAGTATGTTAGCAGAATGATGAACTCATGGTTTTAATGATTTAAGGGTAGTTAAAAAAGGTACTAATGAATTTGTTATTAAATATTTAGGAAAATATGTTACAAAAGCAATAGATGATGTTAAGTCTTTAAATCAAGCAGATATAGGTGTAAAAGCTTATGCTTTTAGTCGTAATTGTAAAAATCCTATTGTAGTTCGTGGAATTAAGAAATTAACAATTGCAGATATAATTAAAGCAAGTTTTAATGCAACAAATGTGTTTTATTTTAAAACTCAAAAAGATAATAATAGTGATACTGTTATGATTGGTGGGATTATTGAAAGTACTGTTGTTAATGATTATTTTAAAGAGTATGAAGATTATGAACGCTATTTATATTTAAGTGCTTTATCGTATAAGCATTATTTACGGACTAGTGAAATCGGTTATTTAATTCAAAGAGATAAAGATGTTTTGACTTGGACAGAAAAAGTTTTTGGTAATAAAGTTGAAAAAATAGATTTTAAGAAAAAAGTTTTACATTAAATTTATTTATATATTTTTATTTTTTATATTATAATTATTTTAAAAAGGAATATAGAAAGGTTAAATATAATGGATTTATTTGGTATTAGAAAAAAGAGAATAAAATATTGGAATGGCAACCCTTTTTAGGACTATTGGAATGGCAACCCTTTTTAGGACTATTTTTTGGTAGACATTTGTTTTTGATAACTAATTGGAGTTAGGTAGTTTAGAGTACTGTGAATTCTTATGTTGTTATATCAATTGATGTAATCAAATAATTCTAATTTTAATTGGATTAATGATGTAAAATTTTTATCATTAATAAATTCAATTTTGAAAGTTTTAAAAGTTGCTTCAGCAACAGCATTGTCATAAGGACATCCTTTTTTGCTTAAAGATCGAGTTATGTTGAAAGCTAATAAAAGTTTATCAATAGTTTTATTATTGAATTCATTACAGCGATCAGTATGAAATATTTCAATATCTTTTAAACAGTGATTTGATTGCATAAATGCTTGATATACTAATGATGCATCTTTTTTAACTCCAACCTATGTCCAATAATTTCGCGGTTAAATAGGTCGATTAATAGGCAAATATAGTTTCATTTACCATTAACTTGAACATAAGTTAAATCACTAACAATAACTTCATTTTTAATTCTATTATTAAAGTTTCTATTAACAAGATTGGTTATTTGACTATCATTGACTTTATTATGATAATTTTTGAATGATAATTTAGTGTATTTTGATATTAAATCTGCTAATTCATAATTTCTTTAATTTTTCTGCGTGATAAATAAATTTCTTGGTTTGCTAGTATGACTTTTAATCTTCTAGTACCATAAACTTCTTTATTTTCTTTAAAAGCACTAATAACAGCTTGTTCATAAATATTATTTTGAATTTTATTTTTTTTCTTTAAATTAAAATAATATGTTGATTTAGAGAGTTTTAAAAAATGACACATTGTGCGAATTTTATATTTAGATTTATTATTTGCAATAATCTCTACTTTCTGCCTATTATTAGTGCTGCTTGCTTTAAAATATCAATTTCCATTCGTAACTGTTTTAATTCTTTATTTGCTTGAATTAATTGTTTTTCTAAATCTGAAAGATTATCTTTAGTTTTAAAACTACCTGAATTAGTAAATTGCTTAATTCAATTGTAAGTAGCTGCTCTTGTAACATTGTTGGATGGGTTACACTTTATTGGACACTAATTACATAGACAAGTGAACAAATTAGTTAAAAGAAAGGAATTATAATTATGGTCACTATTAACTCATATTCAGATGAATTTAAAAAACAAATAGTAGCTTTATATCAAAGTGGCAAATCAGTATCTTGCCTTGTTAAAGAATACAATGTTACAAGAGCAGCTACTTACAATTGAATTAAGCAATTTACTAATTCAGGTAGTTTTAAAACTAAAGATAATCTTTCAGATTTAGAAAAACAATTAATTCAAGCAAATAAAGAATTAAAACAGTTACGAATGGAAATTGATATTTTAAAGCAAGCAGCACTAATAATAGGCAGAAAGTAGAGATTATTGCAAATAATAAATCTAAATATAAAATTCGCACAATGTGTCATTTTTTAAAACTCTCTAAATCAACATATTATTTTAATTTAAAGAAAAAAAATAAAATTCAAAATAATATTTATGAACAAGCTGTTATTAGTGCTTTTAAAGAAAATAAAGAAGTTTATGGTACTAGAAGATTAAAAGTCATACTAGCAAACCAAGAAATTTATTTATCACGCAGAAAAATTAAAGAAATTATGAATAAGCATAATTTAATATCAAAATACACTAAATTATCATTCAAAAATTATCATAATAAAGTCAATGATAGTCAAATAACCAATCTTGTTAATAGAAACTTTAATAATAGAATTAAAAATGAAGTTATTGTTAGTGATTTAACTTATGTTCAAGTTAATGGTAAATGAAACTATATTTGCCTATTAATCGACCTATTTAACCGCGAAATTATTGGACATAGGTTGGAGTTAAAAAAGATGCATCATTAGTATATCAAGCATTTATGCAATCAAATCACTGTTTAAAAGATATTGAAATATTTCATACTGATCGCTGTAATGAATTCAATAATAAAACTATTGATAAACTTTTATTAGCTTTCAACATAACTCGATCTTTAAGCAAAAAAGGATGTCCTTATGACAATGCTGTTGCTGAAGCAACTTTTAAAACTTTCAAAATTGAATTTATTAATGATAAAAATTTTACATCATTAATCCAATTAAAATTAGAATTATTTGATTACATCAATTGATATAACAACATAAGAATTCACAGTACTCTAAACTACCTAACTCCAATTAGTTATCAAAAACAAATGTCTACCAAAAAATAGTCCTAAAAAGGGTTGCCATTCCATCTAAGAAAAATAAGAAAGATGTTAAAATAGAGTAAACCTATATTATTGGTCGAAGCCAACCAGAACCTTGGTTGGTTGGCCGTGGCGTTTACGCCACTGGGGTAAGTTGCGAAGCAACTAGGGGCAACGCCCCTATATACTTGAAAGTATTGCTTCTTCTTTTTTTATCAAAAAAATAATTAGTGGTATTACTGTTAATTTCTTTTTGTAAATATTTATTTCATGTAGTTATTTGTTCAAATTGTATATTTTCTAAATTTTCATTACATAAATTATTATTTTCTGACGTTCTTTTTTTAAATAGTGTTCGAAATGTTTTTACTTCATTTTGTTGCATTTCTGTTTTATCTTTATCTTCTAATAATTTGCATATAATGCTATTTTTTTCTGTTCGGCATTTAATAAAAATATTTTCTTTACATTTCACTGCTTGTTCTCAATTTTTATCTTTTTCAATATCAAAATCATATTTATTTGTTGACATTTTATTATTGTTCCTTTCAATATAAAAAAATGTTAATTATGTCACTTTGGAGAAAAAACCAATAGTAGTGACAAGTTAATTTTATAATGATATTTAAAAATATAAATATTTTTAAATATCAAGATTAGATATAAAAAAAATAATATATATTTTGATTTATGTTTTTTAATTTGTATAAAAAAGTGTAAAAAAATTACTTTAATTTTTTACTTAGAAAATTAAAGTAATTATTATTTTTAAATAACCTTATTAATTTGATTTTTTGTTTTATATTCAACAAATATTTTTTGAAAAAGAGGATCTGTTAAAACATTATTTAATACTAGTTGTTCATATGTTTCATAGTTGTGATTTCTTTGCACATAATATGTTTCATAAGCAAATAAGTGCATAATCATATTACCAATGGTAGGATTACTTTCTTTGTTATTTTTTCAAAGTATTTCTTGTAGTTTAATACCGTGTTTTTTAAATAACATATTCATTGAATGTTTTATTTTATGTGGTCTAGTTAATATTAATTTTTCAATGGCACTACTAATATTAAGACCATTAGCAAATATATCATCTAAACTATGAATAAAATTTCTCAATTGAATTAATTCAAGATCTTCAAATAATTGTTCATTATCTTGCAAAATTTTTTTCATTAATAACATTTTAACATGACTATCATTTTGTTCAATATAAATAGGAATTTTAATCATATTAGTGAAACTTCTAATGATTGGAATTAATTCTTGTTTAAATTGATAGCCTAAATGGTAGTGAATTATAAAAAATAATAATAAAAGATTTTCATATATTTTATTTAAATTCAAAAAGGTAAGTGATTTTTTATGTTCATCTATTGTTTTAATAAATGACTGATGGAATTGAGTGATAATATTAATAATATCTTGTGAAGTATTTTCCAAACATACGTTTTTAAAATTGGTAAGTATAGTTTTTTTATATATAAGATTTGCATTATTAAATTCTTTTAAAGCATTTTTATAATAATCTGTTGTGAATGTTTCTGAAAGTTCTTTTTGTAAACTATTAATTTTTTCTTCATCACAAAGAATAACTGCATCTTGATAGTTTAAAAATAAAACAATTCAATTTATACACATTTTTTTTTGATCAACAGTTAAATTTGTATCAACGAAACATTGGAATAAAGCACCGCCAGTTTCAATGATACACTCATCAGCTGTTTTGTTAATTAACATTATTTGGCACCTAACTTTCTTTTTTTGTAGTTTTAATAATTTAATTAAAAAGTGTTTTAAGGTCAACTATTTTCTTTAATATTCTATCATTATAAATGACTTTTTTTAAATTTTAGTAAAAATTACCAATTTTAATATTTTTTAACTTGTTTAAAAGATATTATTAACTTTAAATTCTAAAATGTTATTTTTAAAATTATTTAATGATTTTAAAGTAGGTTATTATTATTATATTTATATAACATCAACATATACTTTAAAATTGAAGTAATGCTCATATTTTATCTCAAATTCTTTATACAAGGGAGTCTAATAATTTTTAAATAAGTATAATTTGTTATGCAAGTTTTTTATAAACTTGGGAGCGTACCGATGTTGTCAATAATATTCAAATTTGTCTTTAAATTATAAGTTCTATCACCAATCATATGCTTTAAAATTTGTTTAATATTAGTTTCAGTAAAGCAACCAATATTTTCAACTAATGCTTGATTTAATACGCCATCTTTTGCATTAACAAAATAACCAACTTTTAATTTTTTATATTGTAAAGTCAATGATTGTAAAAAAACAATTAATTCATAATATTGACCTTTGGAAAATAAATTTATTGCATTTTGATAGTGTAATTTAGCAATTTTATTTTTTCTTCTTCCAGCCATTATGCCAAGAAATAAAACATGAAAAGCATGGAATTTATCTAAAATAAATTTAGCATTTAAAATTGTAGCAGTTTTTCTAATTCATTTTGCACTATCTCCACAAACTATTAAATTTGCTTGGTCAAAATTTTCAAAAAATAAATTACCATATTTTTCAATTAATTTGGCAGTTTTTTCAGCACCAATTTCTGTTTTTGATACTCTAATTTTACATACAGCTCTTTTATTAATTAATTTTCCATTCTTCTTTTTACCAGTACATAATACTAATAATCTCATTGAACATTTTTTACAATTTTTAGTATTATGTTTTTCATTAAACTTAAATTTTCTATGTCCATCATCAATATTTACATATAAATTTTGATATGGTTGTAATGGTATTTTGAGGATATTGGCTTTTGGTAATTGAAACTTTTTATATGTTCTACAAACTGTACTATTACTTATTAAACCTTCAATAAAAGTATCACAAACATCATGATACTTTTTACCATCTGCAAAATATTTCAAAATTTGTTTAATAACATTAGGTGCAAGTTTACTATATTTTTTAACACCAAGATAATTATCTAACAATGAAAGAAATTCCATTTTTTGTGTTTTTGGATGGGTTACACTTTATTGGACACTAATTACATAGACAAGTGAACAAATTAGTTAAAAGAAAGGAATTATAATTATGGTCACTATTAACTCATATTCAGATGAATTTAAAAAACAAATAGTAGCTTTATATCAAAGTGGCAAATCAGTATCTTGCCTTGTTAAAGAATACAATGTTACAAGAGCAGCTACTTACAATTGAATTAAGCAATTTACTAATTCAGGTAGTTTTAAAACTAAAGATAATCTTTCAGATTTAGAAAAACAATTAATTCAAGCAAATAAAGAATTAAAACAGTTACGAATGGAAATTGATATTTTAAAGCAAGCAGCACTAATAATAGGCAGAAAGTAGAGATTATTGCAAATAATAAATCTAAATATAAAATTCGCACAATGTGTCATTTTTTAAAACTCTCTAAATCAACATATTATTTTAATTTAAAGAAAAAAAATAAAATTCAAAATAATATTTATGAACAAGCTGTTATTAGTGCTTTTAAAGAAAATAAAGAAGTTTATGGTACTAGAAGATTAAAAGTCATACTAGCAAACCAAGAAATTTATTTATCACGCAGAAAAATTAAAGAAATTATGAATAAGCATAATTTAATATCAAAATACACTAAATTATCATTCAAAAATTATCATAATAAAGTCAATGATAGTCAAATAACCAATCTTGTTAATAGAAACTTTAATAATAGAATTAAAAATGAAGTTATTGTTAGTGATTTAACTTATGTTCAAGTTAATGGTAAATGAAACTATATTTGCCTATTAATCGACCTATTTAACCGCGAAATTATTGGACATAGTGTTGGAGTTAAAAAAGATGCATCATTAGTATATCAAGCATTTATGCAATCAAATCACTGTTTAAAAGATATTGAAATATTTCATACTGATCGCGGTAATGAATTCAATAATAAAACTATTGATAAACTTTTATTAGCTTTCAACATAACTCGATCTTTAAGCAAAAAAGGATGTCCTTATGACAATGCTGTTGCTGAAGCAACTTTTAAAACTTTCAAAATTGAATTTATTAATGATAAAAATTTTACATCATTAATCCAATTAAAATTAGAATTATTTGATTACATCAATTGATATAACAACATAAGAATTCACAGTACTCTAAACTACCTAACTCCAGTTAGTTATCAAAAACAAATGTCTACCAAAAAATAGTCCTAAAAAGGGTTGCCATTCCACTTTTACATGTAATCCTTATGATAAATATCATCCATTTTATTTAAAATACTGTACGCCATTTTTACCATTAAATGATAAAGTGATGGAAAATCTTAAAAAAAATGGCAAAATTTATTATGAAAATCAAGATATGTTTAGTGGTTTAGGTTTATTTGTTTTAAGATTTACTATTCAACCATTTTGAAATAAATTACCAGATATTCAAAAAAGAACATTATTAGAAATGAAAAAAAGTAATCCTGATGAATTTAATACTGTTTTTTATGGTTTTGAATTTTTAGATAGTGATGCAACAATTTTCCCATTTCAAAAAACTGTAAAGTGCTGACAACCATATGATTTAAAAGAATTTTATAATTCAAAAAAAGATATGTATAAATTTGATTTTTATTCAGTTGGTGTGGATTGAGCAACTGGTCATAAAGACCATACTGTATTTATAGTAGTGGGTTTTAAAGAATATAATAATACTGGTTATTATGATGCTTATATTATTTGTGAATTAGTAGTTACTCCAAATGATTTTATAAATGAAAATGAAAAAATTAATGCTTATGTTAATGAAATTTTAGGATTAATTGATAATTTTGAAAATTTTGAACAAGCAATTTATTTTTATGATGATAAAGCACGAACTGCCATTGATTGATTAAATCAAAAATTAATAGATGAACATAATACTATTTTAATCACACAAACTGCTATTAAACATGCTTCAAATTTAAATCAAGAAGCAGGATTAACTAATAGAGTAGTTTGAATGAGAAACATTATGAGTTATGGAAACTTTTATGCAAATAAAGATGATTTACCAAAGACTACTCAATGTTTAGAAGAATTACGTTATGACCAAACCAAAACTAACATTCCTGATAAAAATATGTATCAAGACCCGTATGATGGATTATTTTATGCATTGTATCCATATAAAAATGTAATTAGGGGTAAAAATAATGCTACTGTGAAAAAAAGCATCTTCACATTTGCCATATAATAAACAACTACAATATCATTAATAGTATAGGTATCACAAAATAAACGCCTTTTATTTAGGCGTTATTTTGCGTTTAAAAACGTACTTGTAAAAATAATCAAAAATAGTACAATTTATAAGTAAAATCAAGGAAAAAAGGAGTAATTTAATATGAAAACATGAATAAAAGCAAATTTAAGTAAAATAACATTAGCATTAGCACTAACTGGTGCTACAACTGGAACAATAGGATTAATCATGGGAGGTGCTTACCCATAATCTTAGTGGACTTAAATATTATTTAAATTCATATAAAAAACCTATAATTGGTGTTCAGAAAATATGAATGTCTGAAATTCATGGTATTTCAGTTTCTATAAAAAGTGAATTTAAAATATACTTTGCTGATAATCCTAAAAAAACAAAATTTTATAATGGTGGAGATACTATTGAAAGAATAGATATACCATGAGATGGCAATTATCCATATGGTTATTTTAATAAATAACGGAAATGTTTAGTAATCTGTGTAACTTACAAAAATAACTATGTTTAATTAATTCTAGTAAATATAATTAAATGACTAGAAAGAGTGAGTTACAGATGGCTAAAAAAGATAACTTTAATAATAATGATCCAATATCAAAAGCAGTAGATTTATTACTAGAAAATACTGAAGATTTAACAACAGTTTTTAAACCTGGCGGTTTATATAAAGAATTAACAAAAAGATTAGTTGAAAAAATGTTGAATTCTGAAATGCAAAATTATTTAGGATATGAAAAAAATCAACATAGTACTACTGAAAATGCTCGTAATTGTACAAGTTCAAAAAAATTAATAACTCAACAAGGTAAAATTGAAATTGATGTACCAAGAGATCGCAATAGTAAGAGGCTTTTTAATAATCTGTGTATCTTTGTTTTACAAAGTTACTAATTTAGATTAATTCTGTCTTCAAATTTTATCATAAAATGAGCAATTGCTGTATTTCAATTTTGAATAGGAAATGTTCATTTTTTTGTTATATTTTCAATTGCCAAGTAAAATATTTTGAAAACTGCCATATCATTAGGAAAAACTTTTTTATTTCTGATGATTTTTCGTAATTGACTATTAACAGATTCAATAGCATTTGTAGTATAAATCACTCTTTTGATTTCTACTGGATAACTAATAAAAACCATTAAATTATCTCAATTTTTATATCAAGATTTAGTAATTTGAGGATATTGTTTATTTCATTTACTTTCAAACGATTCTAAAGCTTGCATTGCTTGTTCTTCACTACATGCACTATAAATTGGTTTTAAATCTGCAACTAGACATTTTCGATGTTTGTATGAAACATATTTTAAACTATTTCTAATTTGATGAACAATGCATAATTGATGTTCTGTTTTAGGATAAACTGATTGTATTGCTTCTGACATGCCTGTTAAATTATCACTACAAGCAATAAGAATATCATTTAAGCCACGATTTTTCATTTCTGTGAAATTAGATAATCAAAACTTAGAACCTTCATTTTCACTAATTCATAATCCTAAAACATCTTTTTTGCCTTCTAAATCAACTCCTAATGCTATATAAACTGATTTGTTAATAATCCGTTTATCTTGTCGTACTTTAACTACTATACAATCAAAATAAACAATAGGATAAATACTTTCTAATGGTCGATTTTGTCATGCTTTAACATCATCAATAACATCATCAGTAATTTGACTAATAACACTTTCACTAATATCAGCACCATGATATAACTCTTGCAACTGCATTCTAATGTCAGATAATGTCATTCCTTTTGCATACAAGGAAAGAACTTGTTGATCAAAACCATCAAATCTTCTTTGCCTTTTAGGAACTATTACAGGAGTAAAATTACTATTGCGATCTCTTGGTACATCAATTTCAATTTTACCTTGTTGAGTTATTAATTTTTTTGAACTTGTACCATTACGAGCATTGTCACTATTACTATGTTGATTCTTTTCATATCCCAAATAATTTTGCATCTCAGAATTCAACATTTTTTCTACTAATCTTTTTGTTAATTCTTTATATAAACCGCCAGGTTTAAAAACTGTTGTTAAATCTTCAGTATTTTCTAGTAATAAATCTACTGCTTTTGATATTGGATCATTATTATTAAAGTTATCTTTTTTAGCCATCTGTAACTCACTCTTTCTAGTCATTTAATTATATTTACTAGAATTAATTAAACATAGTTATTTTTGTAAGTTACACAGATTACTAAACATTACCAATAGTAATTTTACTCCTGTAATAGTTCCTAAAAGGCAAAGAAGATTTGATGGTTTTGATCAACAAGTTCTTTCCTTGTATGCAAAAGGAATGACATTATCTGACATTAGAATGCAGTTGCAAGAGTTATATCATGGTGCTGATATTAGTGAAAGTGTTATTAGTCAAATTACTGATGATGTTATTGATGATGTTAAAGCATGACAAAATCGACCATTAGAAAGTATTTATCCTATTGTTTATTTTGATTGCATAGTAGTGAAAGTACGACAAGATAAAATGATTATTAATAAATCAGTTTATATAGCATTAGGAGTTGATTTAGAAGGCAAAAAAGATGTTTTAGGATTATGAATTAGTGAAAATGAAGGTTCTAAGTTTTGATTATCTAATTTCACAGAAATGAAAAATCGTGGCTTAAATGATATTCTTATTGCTTGTAGTGATAATTTAACAGGCATGTCAGAAGCAATACAATCAGTTTATCCTAAAACAGAACATCAATTATGCATTGTTCATCAAATTAGAAATAGTTTAAAATATTTTTCATACAAACATCGAAAAGGTCTAGTTGCAGATTTAAAACCAATTTATAGTGCATGTAGTGAAGAACAAGCAATGCAAGCTTTAGAATCGTTTGAAAGTAAATGAAATAAACAATATCCTCAAATTACTAAATCTTGATATAAAAATTGAGATAATTTAATGGTTTTTATTAGTTATCCAGTAGAAATCAAAAGAGTGATTTATACTACAAATGCTATTGAATCTGTTAATAGTCAATTACGAAAAATCATCAGAAATAAAAAAGTTTTTCCTAATGATATGGCAGTTTTCAAAATATTTTACTTGGCAATTGAAAATATAACAAAAAAATGAACATTGCCTATTCAAAATTGAAATACAGCAATTGCTCATTTTATGATAAAATTTGAAGACAGAATTAATCTAAATTAGTAACTTTGTAAAACAAAGATACACAGATTATTAAAAAGCCTCAAATTTAAATACAGCAATTGCTTATTTTATGATAAAATTTGAAGACAGAATTAATCTAAATTAGTAACTTTGTAAAACAAAGATACACAGATTATTAAAAAGCCTCATTCAAGTACAAAGTCTCTAATTTTTTTATTAATATCCTTAGTATTTTTTAATTCTTTTTCTAGTTTTTCTACAGTGTTTTTACAATCTTGTATTATTTTTTTTAGTTCTTCAATGTTTTCTTTTGAATATTTTAATTGTTTTTCTAATTTTTCTTTATCATATTGAGATTGTTTTAGTTTTTTTTCTAATTTTTGGTTATTATTTATATAATCTTTTAATTCTTTTTCTAATTGTGTTTTATTTTCTTGTATTATTTTTTGTAAATATCTAATATTTTTTTCTGCTTCTTTTAATTGTTGTTCTAATTTTTCTTTAATACCTTTAGATTCTCTTAATTCTGCTGCTTGTTTTGCTATAGTATATCTAGATTTTCTTAATTCTTTTTCTAAATTTTCATTATTATCCTTATAATCTTTAAGTTCTGTTTCTAGTTTTTCTTTATCATTTTCTACTTCTTTTAATTTTATTTCTAGTTTTGCATTATTATCTTGAGTTTCTTTTAATTCTTCTTCTAGTTTTTCTTTATTATCCATATAATCTTGGATTATTTCTTGTAAATGTTCAATACTTTCTGTTGCTTCTTTTAAGTTTGTTTCTAATTTTGTATTTTTATCTTGAGTTGCTTTTAGTTCTTCTTCTAAATTTTCATTATTATCCTTATAATCTTTAAGTTCTGTTTCTAGTTTTTCTTTACTGTCTTGAAATTGTTTTAATTGTGTTTCTAATTCTTTTTTATTGTTTTTTGAATCATTTAATTCTGTTTCTAATTTTGTATTATTATCTTGAATTTTTTTTAATTCTTCTTTTAGTTCTTTAACTTTATATTCAAAATTTTTGTTTTCTTTTACTGATTTTGTATAAAGATTGCTTATTTCGTCTAATTTATTACATGTTTCTTGTAATTTTTTATTTAATTTCTCAATTTTTTTATCACATTTATTGCTAGTGGTAATACCTCATCAACTATCAACATCAGATTTTTTTACTATATTTTTATCTTTATCATTTATCATTTTTAAAGTACCCCTTTTTAAATATAAATATTTATTTTTAATAATTGAGATTTATTAAAATATTTTTAATTAAATTTTCATTTATTTTTTTAAATTACTTTAAATAAATCTCAAATAAAGTTTATATGTGAAAAAAACAATATACAATATATTTTTTCAAAGATAAAACTAAATAAAAAAACTATTTATTTGATTTTAAGCAAATTAATAAAAACACCTATAAGTTTTATTTTAATATATAATTTTTCATATATGAAAATAACTTAAATGATATTTAACATTAAAAAAATGTTTTTTTAATTTTCATAAAGCAAAAATGGTTTACAAAAAATATTAACTAGATATAGTAAATTATTATTTTTTTAACAATAATATCTGTATACTAAAATTATATGAAAAATAAAATAGTATTTTACACAAAAATGTTAACACTATATAATAAGAGTTATTTTTAATATAAAAAAGGAGTAAGAAATGCGTTTTATAGATGTAACAAAATTAAAAGTTACTGCTGGCAAAGGTGGTGATGGTGTTGTTGCTTTTCGTCGTGAACTTTATGTAGCCAAAGGTGGTCCATCTGGTGGAGATGGAGGAAGAGGCGGTAATATTATCTTTATTGGTGATTCGGGTATGAATACTCTATTAGACTTACGTAAAAATAAAGAGATAACTGCTGAAGATGGTAAAAATGGTGCACCCAAAAATATGCATGGACGTAAAGGAACCAATACTTATGTAAAAGTTCCATTGGGTACCATTATTAGAGATAACAAAACTCAAAATATTCTTGGTGATATTATTAAAGATAAACAAGAAATAATAATTGCTGCCGGTGGTCTTGGTGGACGAGGAAATGCTCGTTTTGCTTCGGCAATAAATCGAGTACCTAAAATATGTGAAAAAGGAATGACTGGACAACATTTTGAAATAATTTGTGAGTTGAAATTATTGGCTAATGCCGGATTAGTTGGGTTGCCTAACGCCGGTAAATCAACATTATTAGGAGCTATTTCTGCTTCAACTCCAGCAGTTGCTGATTATCCTTTTACTACTCTTAATCCGCATTTAGGTGTTGTTAGAGTTGATAAAAATAATAATTTTGTTATGGCGGATTTGCCTGGATTAATAGCGGGAGCTAGTTTAGGAAAAGGATTAGGTTTACAATTTTTGCGTCATATTGAACGTTGTCAAGTTTTAGTACATATGATTGATATTAGTGATAAGACTCAAGATCATTTTTTAAATTATCAATTAATTATGAGTGAATTAGAAAGTTATAATAAAGATTTGACAAAAAAACCGCATTTAATTGTTGCAAATAAAATTGATTTACCAGATGCAGAAACTAATTTAGAGAAATTAAAAGAACAAATTAAATTACCAATAATTGCAATTTCTGCTATGAAACATATTAGTTTGGATATATTAATTAAAGATATTGCTAAAGCTGTTGAAAAAGAACAACTGCATCAAGTTAATAATGATGAAAATAATGAAGAACATATTCTTTATGAATATATTAATAAAGAAGAAGTTCCACAAGTTTTTATTACTAAAATTGCAAGTAATCAATGAACTATTTCTGGTAAAACCGTTGAAGTAATATATCAAAAAAATCCTTTAAATAATTATCATAATATTTTATTATTTAAAATTAAATTACAAGATTTAGGAATTTATGATGAATTAAGAAAGCAAGGAATAAAAAAAGGTGATCATGTTAAGATTTTTAATTATGATATGATTTGAGAAGAAGAATAAAAAAGGGCAAAGGAAAATAGGAAATGGAAATAGTAATTAGTTTATTGGTAGTTATTTTAATTATTAGTAGTATTGGTGGCTTAATAATTTATATGCAAATTAAAAAAAGTCAGAATGTTACTAGTGACCCAATTGCACAAGATTTTTTAAAAATGCAAGTAGAAACTTTAAAAGAACAATTAAATGATTTTAAAATATCATGAAATGGTTCAGATCGTGATAAAACCGAAAAATTAATTAATTTAATGAGTAATATTGATAATTTTCAAAAAAATTTAGATAAAAAAGAAGATGATTATAAACGCAATGCTGATGTCATTCAAAGACAAGTAGTAGATGTTATTAAAGATTTAGCAAAGTTACAAGAATCATCAACTGTTTTAGGAAAAATTAATGATAATATTCAAAGTTTACAAGAAGTTTTTATTAATACTAAAAAACGTGGTAATGTTGGTGAATTTGTTTTAGAAAAAATTTTGACTAATATGTTGGGTTCAAATCAAAAATTATGAGAACGACAATATAAAACAATTGATGGCAAAGTTGTTGATGCCTATGTAAAAACAGATTCTGAAAAAGAAGGAATTGCTATTGATTCAAAGTTTTCAATTGATAACTATCAAAGGTATTTAGTAAGTGAAGATATTAAAGTTAAAGAAAATTATTTAAAAGATTTTCGTAATGATATTCGTAAACGAATTGATGAAGTTGGAAAATATATTAATATTAAAAATAAGATTTCTAGCGCAGTAATGTTTATTCCTTCTGAAGAAATATTTGCTTTTATTTACGCACAATTTGCTGATGATATTGTTGAATATGCTTTTAAGAAACGTGTTTGAATTACCTCTCCTACTACTTTATCTGCTGTTTTATTTACAGTTGATAAAAATCGTAAAGACATTGATTTCAATAAAAATTTAGAAAAAATGGCAAAAAAATTACGTTTATTCAAAGATGATTTTGATCGTTGGGTTGATAGATGAGAAAAAGTTAAGTCTGGTTTTGATACAACTAATAAAGCCATTGAAACTTTAGATAAAACCCATAATAAAATTGCTGGACATTATAACAATATTTTTGAAATGTCTGAAGAAATAAAAGAGAGCGAATAATTATGAATTTAGAACAATATTTAGATGAAATTATTAAATTTTTACAAAGTGAAGTAAAAAAAGCAAATGCCAAAGGTTTAATTGTTGGTTTAAGTGGTGGTGTTGACTCGGCAGTAGTAGCATTATTGATTAAAAAAGCTTTTCCTAATGATCATTTAGCATTAATTATGCCTTGTTTTTCACCAGATATTGATTTAGAATATGCAAATAATTTAGTTAATATTCATAAATTAAATGCCAAAGTAGTTAATTTAAATAATGTTTTTTTAAGTTTTAAAAAAACATTAGAAACTGAAATTAATATAGAAAAATCAAAATTAATTTTAGGAAATTTAAAAGCTAGATTAAGAATGAATACTCTTTATGCATATGCACAAAATCATAATTATTTAGTTGTAGGAACAGATAATAGTGACGAATGACACATTGGTTATTTTACTAAATATGGTGATGGTGGTGTTGATTTATTACCAATTATTCATTTGTTAAAAAAAGATGTTTTTGCTGCATCAAAGATATTAAAAGTTAATGAAGAGATCATTATTCGTAAGCCAACTGCTGGTTTATGAGATGGACAAACCGATGAAATGGAAATGCAATTTAAGTATGAACAATTAGATCAATATTTACTAGGAAATAAATCATTAATACCATCATCAGTAATTAATAAAATTGAATTTATGCATCAGAATAGTGCACACAAAAGAATACCTGTACCGCAAGCTCCAAAATGAACAAGAAAAAAATAAAGGAATGAGAATATGGCTGGACATTCACAATATGCAAATATTAAACATCGTAAAGATGCCCAAGATAACAAACGTGGTAAAATTTTTCAAAAATTATCAAGAGAAATTTATGTTGCTGTTAAATTAGGTGGTGCAAATGTTGAAAATAATCCACGATTAAAATTAATGTTAGAAAAAGCACGACGTATAAATATGCCAAAGGATAATATTAATCGTGCTATTAATAAAGCTAGTAATAAAAATGAAACAACTAATTATGAAGCAGTCACTTATGAAGGATATGGACCAAGTAATATTGCCATAATTATTCATTGTTTAACTGATAATAAAAATCGAACTGCAAGTAATATTCGAAGTTATTTTAATAAATTGGGTGGTCATTTAGCTGCTACTAATTCTGTTCAATATTTATTTCAAACAACGGGGGTAATTCAATTTTCAAGTTTATTATCAGTTGAAGAAATATTGGAGTTAATAATTGATTTTGAAATTTTTAATATTGAAAAAAATGAAGATATTATTGATATTGAAGTTAATCCTAAACAGTTAAATGCTGTAACTAATTTATTAGAAAAAAATAATATTAATGATTTTATTAGTAATGAAATTGTTAATATTCCCCATGAATTGATTACCATTACTGATCAACAACAAATTAAATTAATTGATATATTGTTAGAAACAATTGAAAATGATGATGATGTGCTTTCAATTGAACATAATTTTAAAAAATAAAAAGGTTTATTTTTCTTTTTCATCTAATTAATAGTAAGAATAGAAAAGGAGGAATAAGTTATGGATGAATATTTTTAGGTATTATTAAAGAATTTTATGAAAATAAAATTATTTTTGAATGTAATGATCATGGATATATTATTGAAGGTGTTAATTTACAAACATTACCATTAAATATTAAAGTAAAAATTTATGTTTATTTTCATCAAAAACCAACTTATGAACAATTTTTTGGGTTTGTATCAAAACCAATAAAAACCTTTTTTATTCACTTACTTAATATTAGTAATATTGGACCAAAAACTGCTTTAAGATTATTAAATCAACTATCACTTGATAGTATTAAGTTGGCTATAAGCAAACAAGATTATAAGATATTGCAACAGTGTAAAGGTATAACTCATAAAATTGCTAATAATATTATTAATTATTTTAGTAATCATATTAAAGTAGTAAGTAATTTAACAACTAGTCAAAATGAAAAATCAGATTTAGTATTTGATACATTATTAAAATTAGGTTTTAGTTCAATAGTAATTAATAATTTTTTATTAAGAAATATTAATTGAGATTTGGAAGTTGAAGAAATTATTGCATTAGCTATTAAGGAAATAAAATATGGGTATTAGTAGTTTTAATAATTTTGTTGGACAAAATAATGTTATTGAACGTATTCTAATTTTAATCCAAGGTAGTAAAATTCAAAATATTGCTTTAAGTCATATTTTATTGATTGGTCCTCTTGGTATTGGAAAAACAACTATTGCACGATTAATAGCAGAAGAATTGCAAGTAAATTTTCATAGTTTAGAAGGAACAAGCATTAATAAAACTAGTGATATTATTAGTATTTTAGCAAATATCAAACAATCTGATATAGTTTTTATTGATGAAATTCATGTTGTTAACTATGAAATATTAGAAGTATTATATTCTGCATTAGAAGGTAATTTTATTAATATTATGATTGGTAAAGATTATAATAATAAAATTGTTAAAATTAATTTACCCACTTTTACATTTATTGGTGCTACTAATAAAGTAGGAATCTTAACTAAAGCGTTGATAAGTCGTATTCCTAATATTTTACAATTATCTGATTATAATTATCAGGATATTAAAAGTATTATTTCACAAGTTTCTTTGAGTTTAAATTGAAAATTAGAAAATAATATAATAAATATTATTACTAATCATTGTTGTAATATTCCGCGACTCATTATTAACATCATTAAACAATTGTATAATTATTGCGTTGTTATGAATGTAGATTTAAATGAAACTAATATTTTGCAAATTTATCCTTTAGGGTTAGATAGTTTACAATTGGCATATTTAGCATTGTTTAATAATGTAAATTTAGATAAAAGTTTGAGTATTGAAACTATTTGTCAACTTTTGAATGAAGAAAGAAAAAATCTTGAAATTCATTATGAACCTTGACTTATTCATTGTGGTTTAATTACTAAGACAACTAAGGGTCGTAAAATAACAATTATTGGTAAAGAGTATATTAATAATAATATAATTTTATTTAGAAAATAATTATTTTTGATATTACTGTAAAACAATTGTTATTTATAACGAATGTTGGTATTCTTATATAGTGCTTAAATAATATACAATCTATGTTTATACAAATAAATTGATTTAGGAGTGAAGAAATATGAACACTTCTTCTAAGACAAGAAAAACTAAAAATCTTGGATTTTTTTTAAGAATTTTTAGTTTAATAATTATTGTTTCTACAATAATAATTTCAGTAGTGTTTAGTGCTAAATATGTTGAAAATAATAGTAAATTAAGTATTGAGTTTGCTGGTGGTTATCAAACACAAGTTCAATATGATGGTAAAGGTAAACAAAAAGATGTTATTAATTTATTAAAAGACAGAGTTGACCCTTTAGGTACTAGTAACGTTGACATTGAAAGCATTACTAGCAGTAATAATAATAAGTATAATTTAGCGTTGAGTAAAGATGCGGGAGTTGATATTTCTACTTTTGTTCATAGTGTATCACGACGTGGTTATTCTTATATTGTTGATAAAGATGGTAATGACTTATTAGCAACCGAAAAGAAAGATGACAAAGATACTACTTGAACAAAAAGAGATAAAAGATTATTAACTAGTGATGTGTTTTCTGCTATTAAAGCTGTTAATAATTCTGTTACTCATCGCCCAGAACTTGTTTTTGATGTTAAAAATGATTCAGTTTTAAAAGAACTTACTTCTGCCAAAGAAAATACATTTTACATTTACTCAGATATTGGTCAGTTATTAGATTATATTCGAAGTAGTATGGAGGGTATTCGCTCCCTTGCTTTTATAATTGATAATCTTAAAAATGATACTGATGGTAAGATTAAAGCATCATTAACATCATTATTAGATAATAATACACCAGGTCTTGGTAAAGGTACTGATATTTTAGCTAGAGCTAAAGCACAAGACCCTACTTTAGCACGACTATTAAATCCTAATCAAAATGGTCAATTTGGTATTAATTGAATTTATTCTGATAATTTAGGTTCAGTTCATAGTCTTTCTGTTGATACTAATGATGAAAAAAATACATATGATCCTGCTAATCGCTTTGATCCTTTTGCTTCCCCTATTGTTGGTTCACCTATGAATGCATGATTGCCTTATATTAAAGATTTATTACGTTTACCAGATGTTTCAGATATTTTACATGAAGATGTTATTGATTATCGTTATATTCCATATTGAGTTGGTGAAGTTAAAGTAACTAACAATAGTATTTCAATTAATTCAGATACTTTTAATCTTGAAACAGTTGAACAAATGAAAAGTGTTTTAACATCAGGATTGTCAAAAAATAATTTTACTATGTTATCTTATGCTAATGTTAGTCCAACGCTAGGTGCAACATCTTTAAAAATTGCAGTTGTTATTATTATATTAGTTACCTTTGTTCTTATGACTATTGTTCTGTTTTATTATCGTATGTTAGGAGTTATTGTTCTAATTATAATATCATTATTTTTATTATTTACTATTGTTAGTTTTGTTTTCATTAATGGCATAATTGCTCCTGAAAGCGTAATTGCTTTAATTATTGGTTTTGCACTATTATTAGATACGATTATTAATTTGTTGGAACGTTTTAAAAATGAATATATGCAAGGTAAAACTTTGATTAGTGCTTTTAAATCAGCAAATAAGAAAACATTATCTTCTTCATTAGATTGTAGCGCTATTATTTTAATTGTTAATTTAACTATTTTCTGATTTGGAACTCGTGCTATCAAAGGTTTTATTATTATGACTTCTATTGCTACTTTTGGTGTAATTATTTTTGGAATTATCTTATTAAGATTAATGTTATGAACATTATTACGAAATAACTGGTTAGAAAATAAACCTCAACTTTTAGGAACTAATAATATTAGTAGAAAAAGCACTATAGTTTTAAATAATTCAATAGATACAAATAATATTAAAACTGATGATAAAAAAATAAAAAAACAATTAATTTCAGAAAAATGTCAGTTTAAAATTAATTATAAAAATAAAGTTAAAGCATTAATTAAAAAATTTAAAGTTGATAAGCAGCAATTAAAAAAAGAACATAGTAAATCAAGATCAGTTTATAAGTCAAAAGTAAAAGATTTAAAATTAAATCTTTTACAAGAAATTAATAAATTGAAACAAGAATTAATTAATGCATTAAAACCGTTAAAAATTCAAATAGTTAAAGCAAAAGACAAAAAAATATTAGTTAATTTTAAAAATGTTTTTTCAAAACTTAAAATAAGTAACTGAAATTATTTTCATAAATTAACAAAATGAATTCTTTCAGGTTCTGCTGTTATTGTTCTTGCTTCAGGTATTACTTATGGTGTAATTGGTTCTAATTTTGGTTCTGGTTTTGATCAACGAACTGATTTTATTGGAATGGGTACAATTACTCAATATCCAAGTGATCCTAGTTACAATATTATTAAAGAAGCAGAATTAGCAAAAGATTTTATTAATAAAGAAATTCAAAATAATAGTCAATTTAGTAAATATTTTAAAAATATTAATTTTTCCTTAATTGCTGGTGGTGAAGGAAAACCATATCAGTTTAAGATTATTGTTCAAACAACAGTAAATTCTCAAAGTATGCAGCAAAGGTTTAAGAATTTTTTAGGAGAGATTACTAGAAATTGAAAACAAGAATCTATTTTACAATGAGGAGAAATTGATCTAGTTGTTGCTAAGTCAGGTGTAGATTTATTGGTTAATATGATTATTTCAATTGCTTTATCTTTTATTGTTATTTTAATTTATATTATTATTAGATTTCAATTGACTTATGTTATTCCTTTAATTTTAGCTATTATTTTTAGTTTACTAATGACACTTGCTATTATTAGTATTTTCCAAATTGTAATTTCTACTTCAATTGTTGGAATATTATTGGGAGTAATGATTTTAACAATAATTAGTATTATGTCAATTTTTGATAATATTCGTGAAATTAAGATTAATAATAATCAAACACAAGTTATTAGCACAGAAGAAATAATTCAAATTTCAAATAAAAGTGTTCAAAAGGCTTTACCAAGAACATTAGTTATTAATGGTGTAGTATTAATAACATCAGTAATTGTTATGTTTATTATTCCTAGTTTCTGAATAGTTAGTTTATCATTATTAATAGGTTGTATAGTAAGTTTAGTATCATCTTACTTTATTGCTCCTTTTATTTGAACTTATTTTGAGAAATGAAGAGTTTATAGATATAAAAAACGTATTAATAAAATTAAAAAACATTTCATTGGTGCAGATGAATATGTTATTAAAGGTATTAATGAATAGGTGGTTGCAATGACAAAAGAATCATTAAAAAAAATTATTATTAATATTCCTGATTTTCCAATTAAATGTATCCAATTTAAAGATATTAACCCAATATTAAGTAATCCAGAAGCATTTCAAAGTGTTGTTAATATTTTTGTAGATTTTATTAAAAAATGTGGAGCAACAGCAATTTTAGCACCTGAAGCAAGAGGATTTATTTTTGGTGCTGCTATAGCATATAAGTTGGGTATTAAATTAGTTCTTGCACGTAAAAAAGGTAAATTACCAGGTAAAACCTATAAAGTAACTTATGATTTAGAGTACGGTACTGCTATATTAGAAATGCAGCAAAATGTACTTTCAACAAAAGATAAAGTAGTAATAATTGATGATTTGATTGCAACTTCAGGGACAATTAATGCTTGTCTTAATTTAATAAAGCAAAGTAACGCTCAATCAGTTGGTATTGCTGCTTTAATTTCGCTTTCTGAATTTGCTAATAAACATCATTTTGATAATATTCCGCTGTTAGAAATAATTAAGTTTTAATAAGTAGTAAATAATGAATAATTTAACTTGTAAAGATTTTAATCAATTATTAGCGGAAGCAAAAACATTTATCAAAGATCCTAAGCAAATTACAAAAATTAAAGTAGCTTATGAATATGCATTATTAAAACATAAAGATCAATATCGAAAGAATGGTGATCCTTATGTTTATCATGTTTTATCAACAGCATACAATTTAGTATTATGGCATTTAGATGTCTCTTCAATACAAGCAGGATTTTTACATGATATTTTAGAAGATACACCAACAACTTTTGATGAGTTAGTAGCAGAATTTGGTTTGGAAGTTGCTAATTTAGTTTTAGCTGTAACTAAAGTTAGCCATTTTGCAAAAGAAAAAAGAAATGAAATTAAAGCTAATTATTTACGTAAATTATATTTAAGTTTAGCTCATGATATTCGTGTCATTATTATTAAAATGGCAGATCGTTTACATAATATTAGAACTATTAATTTTTTAAATCCTGAAAAACAAATAATTATTGCTAAAGAAACTTTAGAAGTTTATGCTTCTATTGCTCATCGTCTAGGTATGCGTAAATTACAATCAGAACTAGAAGATCGTTCTTTTGCAGTATTACATCCTAAAGAGTATAAAAAAATTGATAACCTTATTAATTTAGATCGTGAAAAACGTGAAAAATTAGTTAATGAAATTATTAAAGAATTAAGTAAAACATTATCACAACATAAAAATTTAATTTTTAAAATTTATGGTCGTAGTAAACACTTATATTCTATTTATCGTAAAATGTATTATTTTGGAAAAGATTTTGATGATATACATGATATTTTAGCAATTAGAGTTGTTACTAATTCTATTGATAGTTGTTATGCCATTTTGGGTTATATTCATCAAAGTTTTACTCCTGTTCCGGGTAGATTTAAAGATTATATTGCAACACCAAAAAATAATATGTATCAATCATTACATACATCTGTTGTTTTTGATAATGAAATTTATGAATTACAAATTAGAACTGAAGAAATGGAAGATTTTGCTGAAGCAGGTGCAGCTTCGCATTGAAGATATAAAGAAGGGGAAAATAAAAATCCTAAGAAACGTCAAGCAGAAATTGATGAAAAATTAAATATTTTTCAAGAAATATTAAATTTAAATGACTTAAATCCAAATGTTGATGAAAACATATTAGCAGATAATATTGCCAAAGATAATAATTTAGAAAAAGAAATTCGACAAGATATTTTTAGTGATTTAATTTATGTATTAACTCCAAATGGTAATGTTATAACATTACCATTTGGTTCAACTGTTTTAGATTTTGCTTTTAAAGTTCATACTGAAATTGGTGAAACAACAGTGGGTGCAAGAATAAATGGTATTTATTCTCCTATTAATACTGTTTTAAAATCAGGGGATATTGTTGAAATTAAAACTGCTAAAACTGCACGTCCTTCTCGTGATTGATTAAATATTGTTAAGACCAATTTTGCTCAACATAAAATAAAAAAATATTTAAATAATCAGCAAGAAAAATTTAATCAAGAAAATAAAATTAAAGATACAGAAAACAAAGAGAAAATAAAAAAAACAAAGGAAAAAATAGAAGAATATATTATTGAAAATCACATTCGTTGAAAAATTGCAAAACGTAATGTTATTATGTCAAGAATTAGATCATTAAAATATAAAACGTATGAAGATTTTTGCTTAGATGTTGCTAATGGAACTTATACAATTGAACAGGCGGTTACTACTATTTTATATAGTGATTCAGCAACATTTCAAGAATTAAAAACTAAACAACAAACAACAATGAATTTAAGTAGTAATAATGAAATTATTATTGAAAATGCCCCCAATACTAAAACATCATTGGCTCATTGTTGCTTACCTATTCCTGATGAACCAATTGCGGGTTATATTACTAAAGGGCAAGGTATTAAAGTTCATCGTTTAATTTGTCCTAATGTTAGTTTGCCAGAGCGGAAAGAACGTATTATTGATACTAAGTGAAATTTATTAGCAACCAGTCATCATCTTTATAATTCAAAAATTCAAATTCAATATTTAGATCGACCAGCATTGATGACTGATGTTTTAAATATTTTGGGCTATTTAAAGGCACAAATTCAAAGTATTGATGCTAATAATAAACTTAAGGAAAATCATGGAAGTTTAAAAATTTTAATTAAAGTTTCTAATATTGAACGTTTACATCAAATTATTTCATCAATTAAAAAAATTCCTGATATTATTGCAATAAACAGAATAATTATGTAATATTTTAGTATAATATTTTCAGCATTTAAAAGTAAATTTAGGGTAAACATTAAGAGACGGTGTGGTTGGTGCAAACACTGGTTAACTAATTTTATGACATTAAATAGCTTGTATTATTAATTAATTAAATATGATAAATTATAATTAAGTGCATTTATTTTGTAAATGAATTAGGATGGTACCGCGTTAAGAAACGTTCCTAAAATAAAGGAACGTTTTTTTAGAAGATTTATTTTTTATTAAAAGGAGTAAAAAAAAGTATGCAATTTCAAAAGCCAAGAGGAACACGTGATATGTATAATGAAGAGGTTATTATATATCGTAATATTATTAAATCTTTAACACAGTGTGCAATTAAATATAATTATCAAGAATTTATTACTCCTATTTTTGAAAATGCTCAACTATTTTTACGAGCTGTGGGAGATACAACTGATATTATTCAGAAAGAAATTTATCAATTTAATGATAAAAATGATAGATTATTAGCTCTTCGTCCTGAAGGAACAGCAGGTATTGTTCGTGCTATAATTGAAAATAAATTATATAAATCTAAGCAAACGTTAAAGTATTTTTATTATGGTTCGATGTTTCGATATGAAAGACCTCAAAAAGGGCGTCAACGTCAATTTAATCAATTTGGTATCGAAACTGTTGGTGTTAAACATCCTTTAGTTGATGTTGAAGTAATGATGATGGCCTTAGAAATGATAAAAAGTTTTTCAATACCAAATTTAACTTTAAATATTAATTATTTTGGATCTAATGAAACAAAAAATAAATATCAAATAGCACTTAAAGAACAATTATTAAATCAAAGTAAGCAATTGTGTGAAAATTGTCAAATTAGAGTTAATGTATCACCACTAAGAGTTCTTGATTGTAAAATTTGTACTAAATTAAATTTAGAAATACCATATTTAAATGATTTTTTAACTAATGAAGAAAAAACATATTTTACAACTATTATTAATAGTTTAAAAAATAATAAAGTTAATTTTATTATTGATGAGCATTTAGTTCGTGGTTTAGATTATTATAATGGTATTATTTTTGAAATAACTACTATTGATTCACGAATTGGTGAAAGTCAAAATACTTTACTTGGTGGTGGTAGATATGATAATTTATTTAATGAATTGGGCTCACCATTAAAAATTCCTGCTATTGGTTTTGCAATTGGTATTGAAAGATTAATGTTATTATTGGTAGAAAATAAAAATATTAATAAACCACCAATTATTGATTTACAAATTATTGCTTTAAGCGAATTAGGATTAATAATGGCTTCCGATTTATTATTACAATTACGTAAAGAAAATTATCATATTGATATGGAATATAATTTATATCAAGATAAAAATAAGTCACAGATTATTGATCGTAGTTTAGCCAAAAATATACTATTTTTAAAAGAAAAAAATCAGGTTAGTTTTTATTCTTTTGTTAAAAAAGAAATGATAAAATTAATTTTTGATACTGAACAGCAATTGCTTAGTAAGGTTAAAAATCTATTATTAGAGGAGAATGAAGAATATGGAAAAACTCTTTAGAACTCATACATGTGGTAATTTAACGCAGGATGATATTACAAAAGAAATTATTATTAGTGGTTGAGTTAAAGATATTCGTATTAATAAATTTGGTATTTTTATTGATTTACGTGATATGTACGGAACAACACAAGTCATTGTTAAACCAGATAACGGATATTATCAAGAAATAAAAAATGTTAAAGTTGAATCTGTTTTAAAAGTAATTGGAACAGTTGTCTTACGAAAAAATAAAGATGCAAAAACTGCTAATGATATGATTGAAGTAGTAGCAAAAGATATTGAAATATTAAGCAATTCTATTAATTTACCATTTGTTATTAAAAATGATAATACGCTTGCTAGTGAAGAATTACGTTTACAATATCGCTATTTAGATTTAAGAAGACCAGCAATGAATTATAATATTAAATTTAAACACCAAGTTCTTAGTTGTTTACGAACATTTTTGAATCAAAATAATTTTTTAGAAATTGATACTCCTTGCTTAACAAAATCAACACCAGAAGGTGCTCGTGATTTTTTAGTTCCTGCTCGTATTCAAAAAAAACATTTTTATGCTTTACCACAATCACCACAAATTTATAAGCAATTATTAATGATATCAGGTATTGACAAATATTATCAAATCGCTAAATGTTTTCGTGATGAAGATTTTCGTGCTGATAGACAACCCGAATTTCAACAATTAGACTTAGAAATGGCATTTACTACTAGTAAAGAAATTAAATTAATAGTAGAAAATATGCTAATAAGTCTTTTTAATACTTTAAAAATTGGTAATATTCCTTCAACATTTTCATCAATTACCTATGATCAAGCAATGGATTTATATGGTAGTGATAAACCCGATTTACGTTGTACATGTAAGTTAATAAATATTAATATTAACAATAATAGTGATGGATTTATTTATAAGGGTTTTATAGTTAATGATAAAATGAACGAAACAACTATAAAAAAATTAACAGAAATTAGCAATCAGCATGGAGGAAAAACATTAATAATTTATGACTTAATTAAGAAAAAAATTATTCATAATAATTCTAAAGTAAAGTTTGATGATTTAGTTTTATCAGAAGAAATATCAAAAATAAAATATAATAATAATTTTTTAATTTTCGTATATGAACAACAAGATATTGCTAATAAAGTTATGGGTGCTATTAGAAGTTTTTATATTAATGATTTGTCAAAACGAATTAATCATAAAGATTTTATGAATAATATTGAAAACTTTGAATTTATTTGAATTATTGATTGACCAATGTTTGAACAGGAAGAAAATAAATGACAAGCTTGTCATCATCCTTTTACAAGTCCAAAAAATCCTGAAAAATTATTAGATATAAAAAATAAAGATTTAGGAACTTTAACTGCAGATGCTTATGATTTGGTTTTAAATGGTTTTGAAATTGCTGGTGGGAGCATTAGAATTCATGATTATAAATTACAGAAAAAGATTTTTGAATTATTAGATTTAAGTAAAACAGAAATTGAAAATAAATTTGGTTTTTTCTTATCAGCTTTTAATTACGGAGTTCCTCCACATGGTGGTATTGCTTTTGGCATTGATCGTTTATTAATGCTTTTAATTAAGAATGAATCAATTCGTGATACTATTGCTTTTCCTAAAAATAATCGTGGTATTTGTTTATTAACAAATAGTCCTAGTGAAATTTCATCTGATCAGTTATCAATATTAAATTTGGAATTTAAGAAGTAAAATTTTAATTTTAAAGTGATTAGAAGTTTAATAAAATTAGAAAATATAAATATTAAAAATCTCTAATGAAAAATAATTAAATTATTTTTCATTAGAGATTAATTATGTAATTTAATTGAAATCAATTTTTCAATAATGTTAAATTAATAATTATTAATTTCAATTATATTTTTTTGATATTTGTTAATATTCAAGTTCAATAAATGGTTCACTATCTTTGGTTTTTAGATGTCATATAGCTGGTAAATTTTTTTGAACTAAAGTAAAGACATTATTTGTTGCTAAACATTTATAAAGTGAACCATCATCAGTTTTAGTTTTTCCATCTCCGTTTCATGTAGTAACATATAAAAAATTTGTATTTTTATTAAAAACTAATGATAGTACTCCCCCTTTTATTCCAGACATTGGTTTAAAGTTTGTTTCTCCTGCTAAACATTTGTAAACTTCACCATTACTAGGAGATTGATATGAACCGGTTCAAACTCCTGCATAAATATTATCATCATTGTCAAAAGTTAAAGAAGAAACAGATTTATTTATACCATCCATTTTTTTAAAAGTATTTTGATTTTTTTGATATTTATAAACGTTACCTTTAAAACTACTGGATGGGTTACACTGGATGGGTTACACTTTATTGGACACTAATTACATAGACAAGTGAACAAATTAGTTAAAAGAAAGGAATTATAATTATGGTCACTATTAACTCATATTCAGATGAATTTAAAAAACAAATAGTAGCTTTATATCAAAGTGGCAAATCAGTATCTTGCCTTGTTAAAGAATACAATGTTACAAGAGCAGCTACTTACAATTGAATTAAGCAATTTACTAATTCAGGTAGTTTTAAAACTAAAGATAATCTTTCAGATTTAGAAAAACAATTAATTCAAGCAAATAAAGAATTAAAACAGTTACGAATGGAAATTGATATTTTAAAGCAAGCAGCACTAATAATAGGCAGAAAGTAGAGATTATTGCAAATAATAAATCTAAATATAAAATTCGCACAATGTGTCATTTTTTAAAACTCTCTAAATCAACATATTATTTTAATTTAAAGAAAAAAAATAAAATTCAAAATAATATTTATGAACAAGCTGTTATTAGTGCTTTTAAAGAAAATAAAGAAGTTTATGGTACTAGAAGATTAAAAGTCATACTAGCAAACCAAGAAATTTATTTATCACGCAGAAAAATTAAAGAAATTATGAATAAGCATAATTTAATATCAAAATACACTAAATTATCATTCAAAAATTATCATAATAAAGTCAATGATAGTCAAATAACCAATCTTGTTAATAGAAACTTTAATAATAGAATTAAAAATGAAGTTATTGTTAGTGATTTAACTTATGTTCAAGTTAATGGTAAATGAAACTATATTTGCCTATTAATCGACCTATTTAACCGCGAAATTATTGGACATAGTGTTGGAGTTAAAAAAGATGCATCATTAGTATATCAAGCATTTATGCAATCAAATCACTGTTTAAAAGATATTGAAATATTTCATACTGATCGCGGTAATGAATTCAATAATAAAACTATTGATAAACTTTTATTAGCTTTCAACATAACTCGATCTTTAAGCAAAAAAGGATGTCCTTATGACAATGCTGTTGCTGAAGCAACTTTTAAAACTTTCAAAATTGAATTTATTAATGATAAAAATTTTACATCATTAATCCAATTAAAATTAGAATTATTTGATTACATCAATTGATATAACAACATAAGAATTCACAGTACTCTAAACTACCTAACTCCAATTAGTTATCAAAAACAAATGTCTACCAAAAAATAGTCCTAAAAAGGGTTGCCATTCCAAATTACCATTAAATGGTTAGTATATTTTATTAGGTATCACTCCACTTTTTATTTATCCATGCAAGTCCACATGCTAGCTACTATTTTTAACAACTGTGTTGTAGTTCACTTTTTTAGTTCCCTAACACGTGTTGATAATAGCGTTAAAGAGGGTTATTAAAAATTTTAAAATTTTACAATTACAAAAAAAGACAAGATTTTTATTCTCATCTTTTGTCATTTATTTTTAATTTAAGGATTTAAAAAAGAAAGGAGCTATTTTTAAAACTTTTTAGTTATCGACATCTTCGGTACGCTCCCAAAAACTAAAATATTAATTTTATTTTCATTATTAATGAAGATAGCTTTAATACCTTGATAATTAAAAATAAATAAAGTTAACTTAATTATTTGCGTAATACTAAAAGTAAAAAAACATTTAAAAAAGATTTAAAAATAAACGAAAAACTAAAATATATATAAAAATAAAAGGAATGACAGAAAAAATATTAATAGCATTTAATAAATTCAATGTTTGATTAGGAATAGCAACTAAATTGAAAAATAAATTTACAAAAAGAAGCAAAAAACTAATAAATTGTAAAGTATATTTTCTTTCCATATTATTATTAATTCCTAAAAAGAAACTAAAAATAAAAAAATAAAAAGTTAAAAGAGGCTTTTTAATAATCTGTGTATCTTTGTTTTACAAAGTTACTAATTTAGATTAATTCTGTCTTCAAATTTTATCATAAAATGAGCAATTGCTGTATTTCAATTTTGAATAGGCAATGTTCATTTTTTTGTTATATTTTCAATTGCCAAGTAAAATATTTTGAAAACTGCCATATCATTAGGAAAAACTTTTTTATTTCTGATGATTTTTCGTAATTGACTATTAACAGATTCAATAGCATTTGTAGTATAAATCACTCTTTTGATTTCTACTGGATAACTAATAAAAACCATTAAATTATCTCAATTTTTATATCAAGATTTAGTAATTTGAGGATATTGTTTATTTCATTTACTTTCAAACGATTCTAAAGCTTGCATTGCTTGTTCTTCACTACATGCACTATAAATTGGTTTTAAATCTGCAACTAGACCTTTTCGATGTTTGTATGAAACATATTTTAAACTATTTCTAATTTGATGAACAATGCATAATTGATGTTCTGTTTTAGGATAAACTGATTGTATTGCTTCTGACATGCCTGTTAAATTATCACTACAAGCAATAAGAATATCATTTAAGCCACGATTTTTCATTTCTGTGAAATTAGATAATCAAAACTTAGAACCTTCATTTTCACTAATTCATAATCCTAAAACATCTTTTTTGCCTTCTAAATCAACTCCTAATGCTATATAAACTGATTTGTTAATAATCCGTTTATCTTGTCGTACTTTAACTACTATACAATCAAAATAAACAATAGGATAAATACTTTCTAATGGTCGATTTTGTCATGCTTTAACATCATCAATAACATCATCAGTAATTTGACTAATAACACTTTCACTAATATCAGCACCATGATATAACTCTTGCAACTGCATTCTAATGTCAGATAATGTCATTCCTTTTGCATACAAGGAAAGAACTTGTTGATCAAAACCATCAAATCTTCTTTGCCTTTTAGGAACTATTACAGGAGTAAAATTACTATTGCGATCTCTTGGTACATCAATTTCAATTTTACCTTGTTGAGTTATTAATTTTTTTGAACTTGTACCATTACGAGCATTTTCAGTAGTACTATGTTGATTTTTTTCATATCCTAAATAATTTTGCATTTCAGAATTCAACATTTTTTCAACTAATCTTTTTGTTAATTCTTTATATAAACCGCTAGGTTTAAAAACTGTTGTTAAATCTTCAGTATTTTCTAGTAATAAATCTACTGCTTTTGATATTGGATCATTATTATTAAAGTTATCTTTTTTAGCCATCTGTAACTCACTCTTTCTAGTCATTTAATTATATTTACTAGAATTAATTAAACATAGTTATTTTTGTAAGTTACACAGATGGCTAAACATTTCCTATGGCAGTTTTCAAAATATTTTACTTGGCAATTGAAAATATAACAAAAAAATGAACATTGCCTATTCAAAATTGAAATACAGCAATTGCTCATTTTATGATAAAATTTGAAGACAGAATTAATCTAAATTAGTAACTTTGTAAAACAAAGATACACAGATTATTAAAAAGCCTCTTACGAGCATTGTCACTATTACTATGTTGATTCTTTTCATATCCCAAATAATTTTGCATCTCAGAATTCAACATTTTTTCTACTAATCTTTTTGTTAATTCTTTATATAAACCGCCAGGTTTAAAAACTTTTGTTAAATCTTCAGTATTTTCTAGTAATAAATCTACTGCTTTTGATATTGGATCATTATTATTAATATTTTGCTTTTTAGCCATCTGTAACTCACTCTTTCTAGTCATTTAATTATATTTACTATAATTAATTAAACATAGTTATTTTTGTAAGTTACACAGATTACTAAACATTACCAGTTAAAAGTGTAAAAATAGAAATAAAATAATTTAACATCATAAAATTTTGAAAACAATAAACTTGAGTAACTTGTAAACTATTATTAAAAACAATATTGTATGGTAAAATTTGCGTTAATAAAAACATTAATAACAATAAATAAAAAATCTTTTGATAACTAATATTACCAAAAACATGTTTTCTTTGAAAATTTAATATTTTATAATTAATAACTAATTTATTTTTAATAATTTTAAAAAATAAATATGCAAACAAAAAAATTCATAATAAAAACATTAAAAAAGAAAAATTTGAAAAAAAATATTCATATTACTTTACTACTTTCTTTAATATTTATTAAGAACTTACTTAATGAGTTAGATTATACCAAAATATAATTTTTCTTAAATAAAAAATGAAATAAAGAATAAAATAATTAAATCTAATTAATATAAATTTTAATTTTAAATAAAATACCCTTTCTTCAAACAAATCATAAATGTTTATTCAAAACAATTTATTTGTCTAAAGAAAGGGATAAAAAACTAATTTAAATATATTTTCAAAAATAAATTTAATTTTATAAGTCAATTTTAATATCTTGACGATCGCTATCTGATGCAAGAAAGTAATCTTTTGAAACTAAATTTAATGTTGATGCTACAACATTACTTGGAAAGGTTTTAATTTCACTATTGAACACTTTAACATTAGCATTATAAAATCTTCTAGCAGCAGCAATATTATCTTCACAATCTTTGGCACCTGATTGTAATTGTAAAACAGTAGTATTTGCTTTTAAATCAGGATAATTTTCTAATAAAGCATTAAATTTTCCAAAAGCTGCATTAAGTCCACTATCTGCTTTTGAAAGATCACTCATTGTTTCCATTTTTCCACTTCGTAAAGATACAACATCTGTTAATGTACTTTTTTCAAATTTCATATAACCTTTAGTAGCATCTACTAATTTTGTTAATAAATCAAAACGACGCTTTAATTGTACATCAATATCAGAAGCAGTTTCTTCAATTGATTGTTGTAATCTTAGAAAATTATTACGAGAAACAATAAATAAAATTATTGGAAATATTAAAACAAAAGATAAATAAACCATAATTTTTCCAAATAGTGACGGTTGGGCAGTAAATGATTCATTGCTAGGTTTAATTGTTGACATAATTTTCTCCTTTCTTATCAATATCTAATAACAAACTATGTTTAATAACTAGTCCATTCTTGGTAAGTTAAATATTATTTACACACTAAACCATAATAATTTTACTATATTTTTAAATTTAAGTAATGTATTTTTTTAAGTTTTTATTTAAGCTTATAATATTTTTTATTTAAATTTATACTAAAATAATTACCTTTGCCAATAATAATATGATCAACTAAGGTAATATTAAAAACCTGAAAATTTTTTTTAATTTCTTCGGTGATATATAAATCAGATAGTGAGGGTTCACTATTACCACTAGGATGATTATGAATACAAATTACTTTACTTGATTTATGAATAAGTGCCAGATGCAACATATCTTTAACATCAATTTTCATAGTATCATTAGTACCCTTATATAATAAATTTTGATGAATTAATTTATTTTGATTATTTAATAATAATAAATAAAAATGTTCTTGCGTTAAATTTTGATAATATGCATTAACTAAATTAAAAACATCTTCGGGAATAATAATTTTAAAATATTTTTTTTGACTTTCAATAGTTCTTATTCTTTTTACTATTTCTAAACAACTTAAAATTTCTAAAGCCTTACTAACACCAATACCTTTAATAATCATTAAAGATTTAATAGTTACTTTATTTAAATTTTCAAGACCGGAAATGTTTAGTAATCTGTGTAACTTACAAAAATAACTATGTTTAATTAATTCTAGTAAATATAATTAAATGACTAGAAAGAGTGAGTTACAGATGGCTAAAAAAGATAACTTTAATAATAATGATCCAATATCAAAAGCAGTAGATTTATTACTAGAAAATACTGAAGATTTAACAACAGTTTTTAAACCTGGCGGTTTATATAAAGAATTAACAAAAAGATTAGTTGAAAAAATGTTGAATTCTGAAATGCAGGAAATGTTTAGTAATCTGTGTAACTTACAAAAATAACTATGTTTAATTAATTCTAGTAAATATAATTAAATGACTAGAAAGAGTGAGTTACAGATGGCTAAAAAGCAAAATATTAATAATAATGATCCAATATCAAAAGCAGTAGATTTATTATTAGAAAATACTGAAGATTTAACAAAAGTTTTTAAAGAGGGAGGGTTGTATAAAGAATTAACAAAAAGATTAGTAGAAAAAATGTTGAATTCTGAGATGCAAAATTATTTAGGATATGAAAAAAATCAACATAGTACTACTGAAAATGCTCGTAATGGTACAAGTTCAAAAAAATTAATAACTCAACAAGGTAAAATTGAAATTGATGTACCAAGAGATCGCAATAGTAATTTTACTCCTGTAATAGTTCCTAAAAGGCAAAGAAGATTTGATGGTTTTGATCAACAAGTTCTTTCCTTGTATGCAAAAGGAATGACATTATCTGACATTAGAATGCAGTTGCAAGAGTTATATCATGGTGCTGATATTAGTGAAAGTGTTATTAGTCAAATTACTGATGATGTTATTGATGATGTTAAAGCATGACAAAATCGACCATTAGAAAGTATTTATCCTATTGTTTATTTTGATTGTATAGTAGTTAAAGTACGACAAGATAAACGGATTATTAACAAATCAGTTTATATAGCATTAGGAGTTGATTTAGAAGGCAAAAAAGATGTTTTAGGATTATGAATTAGTGAAAATGAAGGTTCTAAGTTTTGATTATCTAATTTCACAGAAATGAAAAATCGTGGCTTAAATGATATTCTTATTGCTTGTAGTGATAATTTAACAGGCATGTCAGAAGCAATACAATCAGTTTATCCTAAAACAGAACATCAATTATGCATTGTTCATCAAATTAGAAATAGTTTAAAATATGTTTCATACAAACATCGAAAAGGTCTAGTTGCAGATTTAAAACCAATTTATAGTGCATGTAGTGAAGAACAAGCAATGCAAGCTTTAGAATCGTTTGAAAGTAAATGAAATAAACAATATCCTCAAATTACTAAATCTTGATATAAAAATTGAGATAATTTAATGGTTTTTATTAGTTATCCAGTAGAAATCAAAAGAGTGATTTATACTACAAATGCTATTGAATCTGTAAATAGTCAATTACGAAAAATCATCAGAAATAAAAAAGTTTTTCCTAATGATATGGTAGTTTTCAAAATATTTTACTTGGCAATTGAAAATATAACAAAAAAATGAACATTGCCTATTCAAAATTTAAATACAGCAATTGCTTATTTTATGATAAAATTTGAAGACAGAATTAATCTAAATTAGTAACTTTGTAAAACAAAGATACACAGATTATTAAAAAGCCTCATCAAAACCATCAAATCTTCTTTGCCTTTTAGGAACTATTACAGGAGTAAAATTACTATTGCGATCTCTTGGTACATCAATTTCAATTTTACCTTGTTGAGTTATTAATTTTTTTGAACTTGTACCATTACGAGCATTTTCAGTAGTACTATGTTGATTTTTTTCATATCCTAAATAATTTTGCATTTCAGAATTCAACATTTTTTCAACTAATCTTTTTGTTAATTCTTTATATAAACCGCCAGGTTTAAAAACTGTTGTTAAATCTTCAGTATTTTCTAGTAATAAATCTACTGCTTTTGATATTGGATCATTATTATTAAAGTTATCTTTTTTAGCCATCTGTAACTCACTCTTTCTAGTCATTTAATTATATTTACTAGAATTAATTAAACATAGTTATTTTTGTAAGTTACACAGATTACTAAACATTTCCTTGTAATTTTATGTTTTTATTTATATTTACTTAATTGATCTATTGCAGCAATGAAAGCATTATTTTTTTTAATTTTTAGTTGTATTTTAAAATTTAATAAAAAAACTATTCATCCAATTTCTATTCTTAGTTTTAGTGCTTATTGTTGTCTTTGTTTATGACCTTTACAATTCTATCTTTTAGGATTTCAACTTTCTTTTGGTATTACTTTTTTGATTTTATTTATTAATAATAAATTTAAAAAATATAGTTATTGGATTAGAATGTTATCGATTAATTTTGTTTTATTTTTATTCACTATTCCTATTCAGTGACAAATAAATCATGGTTTTAGTTTATTAACTGTTGCATATTTATTATTTTTTACACCAATCATTATTTTTTGTGATGTTATTTTATTTTTAAATTTATTTTTAAATTCAATTTTAAGTTTTTTTGTTTCTCCAATTTTAAATTTTTTAATTATTATTATTAAGTTAATAAATATGAGTAATATTTGAATTCCGACTTTTAAAATTGAAATTTGAATTTTACAACTTTATTTTTTAATTTTAATAGTTATTTATAACTGTTGATGATATTTTAATTGAAGAATGTTAACAGTTATTATTATTAATTTTGTTTTACTTTCAACATTATGAATGAATAGTATTATTAAACCTTATTATGAATTAACAATGATTAATGTTGGTAATGCTATGAGTTTTTTAATAACTAGTCCTTATAATAAATCTGCTATTTTAATTGATGCGGGCACAGAAGATTTAAAACCAAATAATCCAACTATTTATAATTATCTTTCAGCAAAAGGAATTCATAGTTTAAAAGCAGTATTTTTAACTCATCATGATTTAGATCATATTAGTAATATTGGATTTTTGAAAATGAACTTAAAAATAGATAAAATTTATGAAAATACCAATCAATTATCGCAATATGTTATTGATGGTTTTAATCCAATTCATAATTTAGTTTATGGTTTTAATTTGCAATATGTTTCTGAAAATAATAAAAGTTTAGTTTTATTATTAAAAGTTTATAATTATAAAATTTTATTTACTGGTGATATTGAAGAACAAACCGAAAATTTATTAGTTAACACCCATGTATTAAGTAAAATTAATATTTTACAAGTTCCTCACCATGGTTCAAAAACTTCATCAACTATTAGTTTTTTAAAAACTCTTAATCCAGAACTAGCATTAATTTCCGGACATTATCAAAAACGAAGACAGTTTCCCAATATTGAAACATTGAATAATCTTAAAAAAATTAATGCTCAAGTTTATTATTCGGGAAAAAATAAAACTGTGATTATAAGAATATATATGAAACATTATGATATTATAACGTTAATATAAACTGATATAATAATATTGTGAGATTAGAAATAGTATTTATATTATTCATGTTCAATATGAGTATTTAGTAAAAGTATTGAATAATTAAAAGAAAATTACTTTTTAGAAAAGAAAGCTAAAAAATATATAATTAAAACAAAAGGGGAAAAAATATGAAAAAAATAAATCATTTATTAAAAATTTTGTTGTTACCTTCAATGTTAATAACTACTATTACATCCAATAGCAAGGCAGAAAAAACAGTTACTGATTATCATCAATTATACGTTCTTGGTGATAGTCTTTCTGATACTGGTAGTTTTGTTGGAGCTGGGAGTGACTTTGTCCAAAAATCACCATTAGCACCTTTATGAGTCGCTCAAGTAGAATTAGGAGATCCATATTATTTAAATCGCTCTTTCAGCAATGGTAAGGTTGCAGCTGAAATTTTAGCTAATAAATTACATTTAAACTTACAAGCAGGATGAAAATATACGATTTTAAATGATGCAGCAACTTATGAACAATTTGGTAATAACTATGCGGTTGGAGGCGCTGTTGCAGCTGAAAATGATTCATGAACAGGAGAATTTTATTCAAATCGTTTTAGCCTTCAACATCAAATGGCTGCTTTATTATCTCAACATCAAAATTTACAAAGTGATGATTTAGTCTTTCTTGAATCAGGAAATAATGATATGTTGGCTGCTATTGATAGTGGTAACTATTATAAAGGACTTGATATTATTTATAATGCAATTATAAAAGAAGGAGATATAATTCAAGAATTAATTAATAAAGGCATTCAACATATTGTTGCTACTGATGTTCCAGATTTTAGTCTTGTCCCAAAATATTATGGAACTAAATCGCAAGTTTTAGCAAAACAATTATCTGATGCTTATAAAACACTTTGAAATCATGAGATATCTTTATATACAAATAATTATCCTAATTTTATTAGAAGATTTAGTTTAAGAGAAGAATTAAGTAAATATGCGTTGATATTTCAACAAGAAGGAAAAAATATTACTCAAAATGCAATTGAATCTGATTATGCTCATATGGCATTAGATGGTGCTGTTACAGCAACATATGTTAATGGTTCAACAAAAGAAACATTAAATAATTATTTCTTCTTTGATGAAGTTCATCCAACAACATTAGTGCATCAAGCATTTGCTGAAGATCTTTATAATTTAGTTGAAAAGTGATAATGTTTTAAAACATTAGATATAACAATTAGTATATAAGATAAAAGTTCAAATTTGGAATATTATCAAAAACGAAAGTGTTTTCCGAATATTGAAACACTGAATAATCTTAAAAAAGTTTATTATTGAGGAAAAAATAAAAGTGTGATTATATATGAAACATTATGATATTATAACATTAACATAAAATATATTAATAATTTTGTGAGGTTGGAAACATGGTTTATATTGTTCATGGTCAAGATGAGTATTTAGTAAGAAAAAATATTGAACAATTAATTAAAAAAAATCATAAAAAAGAAAATTATGATTATAATCTATATGAATTACAAGAGGATACAATTGTTAATATTATTAATGAAATTCAAATTATGAGTATATTTGAAGAAAATAAAGTAATTGTAATTAATGATAGCAGTAATTTATGGCAAAAATATATTAAAGAAAAAAAATTTGTTAATGCTTTGCTTAATCATAATCAAAAAACAATGATAATTATTAAAAGTTTAAATGTTGATTTTAAAATTAGTAGAGAATTTCAACAATTTAATATTATCAAAATTAAAAATTATACAAAATCACAATTATTATTATTAATTAATAAAGTTTGCAATAGTTTTAAAGTTAACATTACTCAAGAAGCAACTAATTTTCTTTTAGAATACTTGCCAAATGATGTCAGTATTATTTTAAATGAGTTATCAAAATTAAGGTTAATTGGAAAAAAAATAACTTCAGATATTATTATTGAGGTGGTTCCTAAATATTTTGAAACAAATATTTTTAAAACTGTTGAATATATATTAAAAAAAGATTATAACAATTTTTGAACACAATATAACTATTATAATGTTATTAATTATGATAAAATTAAATTGATTAATATTCTTGTATATCAATTAGAATTAATTAGAGATATCAAAATTTTAGTTAAACAAAAAAAAAGTAATGAAGATATTTCCAATATATTAAATATTTCCAAGTTTCAAGTAAAAATATTAGAACAATATTTAAATATTAATTTAAATATTAATAATATTTTGTTAAAATTATATGAATTAGATTACAATATCAAAAAAGGAAAGTTTAATAAAAATATTGCAATTGATTTATTTTTTTTGAATATTTAGTATATAATTATAGATGTTTTAAACTCAAGAGGTGATACATATAATGAAAAGTAATAAAAATACTGATGTTACAGAAAAAAAGTTAGTAGAAGAAAATAGTGACATTACATTGGTTAAACCAAAAGTAAAAAGAGTTACAAAGAAAAAAACCGAAAAAGTGTACTCAGAAGAAGATTTAAATGTTGCATTATACTATGAAATATCAAGTACTATATATAACAGTTTAAATAATTTAATTGTTAGAAAATCTATTTTTGCTAATGAAGAACTTTTAAAAATTTTAGAATTACAAATTTCTAATTTATTTTTTCTTGAAAAAGAACTAAAAGAATTAAAAGATAAAAAGTATGCAATAGAATTTTTGCAGTTAATTTCTAATTTGGTAAATCGTAGTTTGAGTATTACTAAAAGTTCTCCTAAAAATCATATTGAAATTCTTGAAGAGCGTAACTTATTAATAGTTACAATTACTAATATTTGTAAGACTGTGGAAAAAGAAAGTCTTGAACGAATAAGACAGTTTGATAATAATACTTTTAATGAATTAAATGATCAAATTACTGCATTAAATAATTTTAGTGATGATGCTACTGAGGTTAAGCCAAGTGTTACTCCAAATAATCAGAATGTTGATAATAATAGTTTAGCAAATTTAGCGAAGTTAGGTGTATTACCGCAACATCCCGCCACAAATCCTAAATTTTACCCTTATATGAATAAACCAAAATATATTCCACTTTTAAAGAAAATATTATCAGCTTTTTTCTTATTAACAACAGTGCTAGCAATAGCTACTTATATACTAACTTATTTTATAGCAGGTACTTTTCAAATTAAAGATAATAGTACATCACCCGTTTATTATAATTTTGCACAACAATCAAAAACTATAGTTTTCACTATTGTTACAACAATAGTTTTAAATGGAGGCTTTTTATATTCAATTTTAAAACCACCAAAATTAGGTCGTGATTTATATCGAACATCATATTTTTTAATAGTTATTTTAATTTTTTGAATAATTTATACAATTTCAAATTTATTTTATATGACAACAGATGATTCATTATTAAGAACATTTACTTCTTTTTTAGATAAAGGTGACAAAATTAATCCTAATGCTTTACCTTGATTAAAAGGATTAGCAACTTTTAAAGCTTTTCAAATATTAACATATATTACAGCAGCATCAGCAATTTTACCAATTGCTATTATACTAGTTATTGCTATTCTGAATCCAAAAATTGATCGTAATAAAATTATGAGAGCCAATTCGGAATATCAAAATGCTATTAATAATGCTTTAAGTGGTAAACCCTATGAAATCGATCCATCACTTTTTGATGATAGTTTAGATAATGATAATAAAAAAGATACAAAAGATCATAAATTTTGACGTAATAGTGATTTATTTAAATAATAAAATTAAAAATGACTAAAAGTCCTTTTTAATTTTATTATTTTTAATTATTAGTTTTATTATGCTTGTCAACGTAATTTTGAACTTGCAACTATTGTGTAAATACCAATCAATCCAAGTGCAACTCCTAGATATATTCCATAAGTTGTTGTAAAAGTAAAACTTGTTCCACTTCAAGCTTGAATAAATGGATCCATAGCGTATTTGAATGGATTAAAGTAAGTTGCGTATTTTAAAACAGGACTACTATTAATTAACTCAGCCGGGAAAAATACCCCACTTAAAAGTGCAACTGGAAAATAAATTACATTTGATGCTGCAACTAAAGCAGTTACTGATTTGAAAATTGAGGCTAATAACATTCCTAAACCCATTGATGAAAAGAAAATTAAGATAATAAATGGGATAGATTCTCCAATAAAATTTGCTGTTACTATATTACTTCACCCATAAGTACCACCAAACATAATTCCAGCTCATAATAAAGATCATAAGAATGTTGCTATCATAAAGAAAAATCCAATTATCATAACTGAAAGAACAAAGAAAATTGGTTTAATATTTGTTGCTCCAATTCGCTTCATTAAAACACTATTTTTAAATTCAACAATTGTTTGTGGAATAATGAAAATTCCTACTGCCATTGGTTGTAACATTGAAATTGAACCAACTAAAGTATGTAAACTTTTTACAGTATCACCTTCCATTTGTTTAAAAGCAAAACCTTCTAAGAACAACATTAGAATTGGAAATAAAACTAGAAAGAAGGGTACAAAAAATCCTCGATAATAATATTTAAACATTAAGTTTATTAATGGTCGACTTTTTTCGGGCATTTTGGCTTTATGAATTCATTTATTTTTTTTCTTATTTTTTTTGATTTCAGCATTTTCTTTTTTTATTTCTTCATATTGTTTTTTTAAATCAACTTTTTTATTTTTATCAAACATTTTTCATGTAAAGTTATGAACTGAGCCATATTTTTTAACAATATCTTTAACATTTCCTGCTTCTTTTATAACTCCATTATGAATGTAAATATACTTTTCACAAAATTCTTCAAGAAAGGGTCACCCCTAAGTTGCAAAAAACAATGTTTTAACTTAGTAAGGAGACCTTTTTTATGACAAGATATAATAAGGAATTAAAATTAAAAATCATAGAACAATATTTTGCTGGTAAATCTGCTACAACATTAAGTAAATAAAATAAAATTAGCAGAAAGATAATTTATATTTGAATACAAAAATGATACTTACAAGGTGAAAAAGGTTTAGTTTCGATAAGAAGTAAAATTAAAAAACAAGAGGTAAATGCTGTGAGTAGAGATTTTAAGAAAAGACCAAAGGAATCATTAAAAAAATATGAAAAACGTGTTGAAAAAGAATTATTATTACTACAAACTAAAATTGAAATATTGGAAAAGTCTTATCTCTACCGCAGTCAAAATTGAAAAAACCACAAGCAAAACCAAAACAACCTAAAAAATAAACCATTTCATTTTAAACCTTATCTTTATGAATGTGATAAAATTGTTAAAATTTATTCTGAAAAAGGACTTAAAAAATCTTTTCTATTAAATTTATTACAAATTTCTAATGAAGGATATCGCAAGTGAAAGATCCGTGGATGTCCAGAATGAAAACCAAAGTTTGATGATAGTTACGACCAAGCAATAAATTTAATCTTTTATGATGATGATAAAGATTATGGTTGTCAACAAGAATATGGTCATAAACGAATGGCTGCCATTTTAAAAATTGGTAGAAAAAAAGCACTTTCAGCAATGAAAAGGTTAGGTTTAAAAACAATTCATAAACAAGGAACTTATGGCAAAAAATCAAAATTAAAAGCCGAACATAAATTTATAGCACCTAATTTATTAAAACAAGCTAATAATACCATTAGTTTTAACGTTAATAAACCATTAGAAAAAATTGCTTTAAACATTAGTGAATTTAAAATTAATAATCAAAAACTATACTTGTGAGCATTTGTTGATCTTTATTCACGAAAAATATTACATCACCACTGATCTAAAAATCAAGAAAAATCACATCTTATAAAATCTTTAAAAGACATGTCTTTTAAATATAATTTGCATAATACGATTATTCATACTGATCGCGGAATACAGTTTCGAACTCATGATTATTGAAATTATGCTAAAAAAAATAATATTCAATTAAGCATGACAGATGGCTATGCTTCATATCAAAATGCAATTGTTGAAACTGTATTTAAAACTTTAAAAGTTGTTTATTTTAAAAGACAAAAATTCAAAAATAAAAATACCTTTTTATTACATATGAATCATGCTATTTGAAAATACAATAATTAAAAATACTCCAGAAAGAGTATTTCAATTACTTTTTCACTAGAGTATAATTATTGCAACTTAGGGGTGACCCTTTCACTATTAATGATTACTTTTGTTGTTTTATAAATAAAAGTTATTATATTGTATAATTAATTATATTTGAGAAATTAGATAGAAACTCAGGAGGAACCATTGTGGAAAATTTAGTAAGTGAAGAAATAATTGAAGAAACGTATTCAAAAATTAAAGATAAAATTAGTAAGACAAGTTTGATAAAAGCAGATAAACTTTCTTCATTTTCTGGTAATAATATATTTTTAAAGTTAGAAAATTTACAAAAAACAGGTAGTTTTAAAATTAGAGGCGCTTTAAATAAAATTCTTAATTTATCAAAGGAACAGCAAGCAAAGGGTTTAATTGCTGCTAGTGCTGGTAATCATGCACAAGGAGTCGCTTTAGCAGCTTCAAGTTTAAATTTAGTATCAAAGATAGTTATGCCTGTAACAGCACCACTAGCCAAAATTGCTGCTACTAAAGAATTTGGTGGTGCTAAATGTACTGTTAAACTTTGTGGTAATATGTTTGATGATGCAATGTCTGAAGCATTAAGACTTGAAAAAGAAGAAGGGTTAACGTTAGTTCATCCATATGATGATAATTTTGTTATTGCTGGTCAAGGTACAATTGGTTTGGAAATATATGAACAAATGAATGCAATGGGTAAAGAAATTGATTATTGTTTAGTTCCAATTGGTGGAGGAGGACTTTTAAGTGGTATTTCAATTTATTTAAAAAGTAAAAATCCAAATATTAAATTTATTGGTATTGAAGCACAAAATGTTGATTCTTATAATCAAGCTTTAAAACAAGGAAAACCATTTAAAATTCAAGGTAAAAGTTCAATTGCTGATGGAATTGCTGTTAAACAAACAGGGGAATTAACATTTAATATTTTAAAGAAAAATGTTTATAAAGTTATTACTGTTAGCGAAGAAGAAATTGCACAAGCAATGTTATTTTTATTAGAAAAATGTAAAATTGTAACTGAAGGTAGTGGTGCTGTTAGTGTTGCTGCTATTCTTTCTGGTAAATTAGATAAAATCATTGGTAAAGATAAAAATGTTGTTTGTGTAATTAGTGGTGGCAATGTTGATATTACTACATTAGGAACAATTATTAATAGTGCCTTAATTAGTTCACATCGACGAGTTCCTTTTTCAGTTAACGGTAAAATTAATAATAGTACTATTAGCGAAATTATTAATATTATTACTAAAAATGGTGCTTCTATTTATAAAATTCACAGTACATTTGATCGTAATAAATTAGATATTAGTAATTTTAGTATTTTTATAGTTATGGATACATCAGATGAATTTCAAAAAAATAAAATTTTTGCTGAGATTAGAGCATCAAGTTCTAACTTTACATTATTAGCTAAATAATTTTTGAATTTGGTATTTTATTAAAACAAAAATTTAGTTTAAAAATATCAATTATATTTTAAAAAGAGACACTATTAATAGTGTCTCTTTTGAAAATAAATTATAGTTATTTTGCTTTTGCTAATTTAGTCATAATTTTAGATTTTTGACGAGCAGCTTTATTAATGTGATAAATGCCTTTAACAACAGCTTTATCAATTAAACTACATACTTCATTAACAAGTACTGTAGCATTTTCTGCTTTGTTTTTTATTGATATTTCAGCTTTTTTTAAAGCAGTTTTAACTTTAGATTTATAACTTTTATTAATTTCATTTCTTTTTTGGTTTGTTTTAATTCTTTTAATTTGTGATGCAATGTTAGCCATTTTTTCTCCTTTTTTGTTTTGAACATGTTTTATAGATTAATTACAACAAAAATAATTATAACAAAAATCATAAATGTTGTATAATATTTTTTATTTTTTCAGTATAATTAATGTGTTAGCTTTTTGTTAATAGTATATTTTAATTTTTTTACACTTTTAATGTAAATTATTTGTTTAAAAACTTTAATGATAAATGTAGGTGTGGTAAATAAATGAGTTACTATTTTCGTAACCCTTATCAATTTTCTTACCATAGTATTGGTAGGATTAGAACAAGATTAAAATTGCAAGACTTAAATGATATCCAATTACGTGAATATTGTTTAAAATTGATTAATGAGTCTTATGATATTGAAGAGACAAAAAGTTTTAAATATATTAGAGTAAATAAAACACATCTTTATTTTGTAATTAAAAAAGATGTTAATTTAATTTTAACAATTTCACCGATGAGTCCAACTAAACTATTAGCAGTAATCGAGGAAAATTTATAAATCAAAAAAAGAGGAATAAAAAATGGGAAATTTATCTAGTCAATGATGAATGTTAGCGCTTATAGGAGTAGTTTTAATAATTTTTATTTTTACAACCATTTCAGCAAAAAAGAAGAAAAAAGAAGAGAAAAAACAACGTCAAAAAGAAGTAAAAAATATTATTAAATCCTTTATGCGTGATGAATTGGAATTGCAACATAAAACAGTAGAATTTGAACAAGTAGTTTCACGTAGTAGTAAAGAATATCGCTATCGTGATGTTTTTGATGTAATTGTAAAATTATATGATTCTAAGAAAAATGATTTATTTGCAACTAAAGCATTTGAGGTAGAAGGATTTACTAAACAATTATCAAAGAAAGAATTTGAAACAATTTGAAAAGTAAATTGTGAATTGGATTTAGAAGAAACACTTAAGAAAATTGAAATGTCAAAAAAACGTAGTGGTAAAATTAAAATAAAAAGAAAGACAGCAGAAGAAAAAACAACAATTAAAAAAGAAAATGAAGCCGTTAAACTTGCAATTGAAGAAGAACGTTTACAAAATAAAGAAAATAAAAAACGTGCTAAAAATTTAGAAAAACCTAAAATTGCAATTCATGATAAATTTTCTGGATGAAAAGATAAATAAATCTTTATTTTTAAGTAGGCAATTGGGTGATATGTAATGAAAATTTATAAAGATGATTATAAGCATTTCCGTATTTGTCGAAAACTTTCATGATTTTTAAATGCAAAAAATTATGCTTTAGCTAAGCATTTAATTGAAGAGAAAAAGATAATAAATTTTGTTGAACTAACGCATACTAAAACAAGTAGTAAATTTAAATCTAATTTAATTACTATTTCTGATTTAGATGATGATACATTTGAAAATAATTATAATGAAGAAGATGATTCTGAATTTTATCTTGGTGAAACAATTGCAGATGGTATTGAAACTGGGCACTATGCTCAAGAATATTTTAAAGTAAAATATTCTTATTTTAATTTTGAGTCTGAACCGGGTAATAATGTCATAGAAATTATTAATAATAAAGAGTATGATGTTTTATTTGAACCAAGATTTGAATATCAGGGCTGTGTTACTAAGTGTGATATTTTAAAACGAAATAATGATGGTTGGGATTTAATTGAAGTAAAAGCAGTAACTTGAGTTAAAGAAGAACATATGTGAGATTTACTTTATCAGTATGATATTTTAACCAAATGTGGAATTAAAGTAGTTAATACTTATATTATGTATTTAAATAATAATTATGTTAAGAAAGAAAAAATAGATTTAAATGAATTATTTATTGTTAATGGATCAACTTGGCAAAAAAGTCCTAATACTAAAAAAAGTTTTAGTCTTTTTGAATCAATTCAAGATGAAATTTTAAATAATAATTTGAAATTACAATATGAAAATATTAAGAATATTATTAAAATTAGTGATATTGATGAAATAGTTAAATTATTAACTTTACCTTATTGTCATGAAAATAGTAATCAATTTTGTCCTCATATTTTTAAATATTTTTCTATTCATAATACTATTTTTGAATTATATCGTTTAAGAAAAACTAAGAAAGCATTGTGATATTATGAAGAAGATTTGTTAGAAATTAATGATGAAAGATTATTACCATTTTTAACAAAGTCTAATTTACATTTAAGACAATATGATGTAATTAAAAATGGTGAAAAATTAATTGATGGCAATAAATTTGTTGATTTAAAAATTGAATACAAAAAGTACCAATATCCAATTTATATGTATGATTTTGAGACTATGAAATCTGCAATACCTAAGTTTAAAAATAGTAAACCATATCAACAAATTCCTTTTCAATATTCTGTCCATGTATTATTGGCACCAGATTTTGATTTTAAAACTTATAAATCAATTAAACATTATGAATTTTTAGCAGATGGAAATGATGATCCAAGAGAAATGTTAACAAAAAAATTATGTCATGATTTAATTAATATTCATGGTAAGGGTACGTATGTTGCTTATAATCAATCATTTGAGAAATCTGTTCTTAAAAAATTAGCTTATTATTATCCTCAATATAAAAATAAATTATCATTAATCCATGATGGTACTATTGATTTACAAGATTTTTTTAAAGAATTTAAAATTTATAAAGAACAGTTTTATGGTTCTCTTTCAATTAAAAAAACTTTACCAGCATTTGAACCTTCCTTTTCTTATGAAGGATTAGTTATTAAAAAAGGAGATATGGCATCAGAAGTTTTTCGTAGAAGAGTTGAAAATAACATTAGTTTAACTAATTGAATTCATAATTTTCGTGAAAATATGTTAAAATATTGTGCTCAAGATACTTTAGGTATGGTAGTATTATTCTGACATGTAAAAAATATTATTGAAATGTACAAAGCAAAAATTGAGGGCGAAAATTATGAAAAAATTTAAAATTTTATTTATGGGTTCTTCTTTTTTTTCTGAAAATATTTTAAAAACATTGTTAATAACAATGAAAAATGAAGTTGAAATAGTTGGTGTTGTTTGTCAGCCAGATCGTAAAATTGGTCGTAAACAAGAAGTTGTTCCTTTAGCAATTAAACAATTGACAGAAGAATATCAAATCCCTGTTTTCCAACCAGAAAATATTATTGAAAGTTTAAAAAGTTTACAATTATTAAATATTGATGTTATTCTTACTTGTGCTTATGGTCAATTTTTACCAAAAGCAATTTTAAATTTACCAAAATATAAATGTTTAAATATTCATGCTTCATTATTACCATCATTGCGTGGTGGTGCCCCTATTCAATGAGCAATTATTAATGGATTACAAACTACTGGTATTACATTAATGAAAATGGTAAGTAAAATGGATGCAGGAGCAATTTATGTTCAAGAACAAGTTTCAATTGGTATTGAGGATACATATACTTCTTTAGTTAATAAGTTGATAACTTTAGCACAAAATATGTTAATAAAATATTTATTAAAAATCATTAATAATGAAATACAAGAGCAAGAACAAGATGAAAATAAAGTAACTTTTGGTTTAAATATTAAAAGAAGTGATGAAAAAATTAATTGAAATCTTTCAGCACAATTAATTTCATGTCATGTTCGTGGATTGTATAATACACCAATCGCTTATACTACATTGAATGATAATATATACAAAATTAATCAAGTAACAGTAACTAATGAATTATCAAATGCTCTGCCAGGAACAATTGTTGCAATAAATAAATTAGGTATTATTGTTGCCACTAAAACTAATAACATAGTAATTAAGGTTATTCAACCAGCAGGTAAAAAAGAAATTATAGCAGCTTGTTACTATGGTTCTAAAATTAATCCAATTGCAATTGGTTTTATCTTTAAATAGTAATAAAAAAATAACTAATATTTTTTGGTAATCTAGGAGGAAAAGATGTATCGTTTTCGCTCAATTAAATATCTAGCAATGACTGGTATTATTACTGGTTTATTAGTAACAATTGGTTATTGTTCAACTTTTCTTTTTGGTTGAGCAATTACTAGTTTATTTGGTGGAAATTCTACTTTGCAATTATTTGATGCTGTTTTTATTCCGTTTTGTGCTTTTTTTGAAGGGCCAATGCTGTTATTTGCAGGACCAATTGCGGGTGGCATTTTTGATTTAATTAGTGGTGTTAAAATTGTGGTTATTCCTATTACAATTTTTATTAGAATTTTAATGTTTTTTGTTATTAAGTTATTAATTAATAAATCTTGATGAAGTACTATTTATACTTTCTTTTTTGCTGGTATTTTATTACTTATTTACCCATTGTCTTATTTAGTAATTTATCAAGATTATGCTATTACAGTTAATGAATTAATTACTGATAGTATTCAAGCTATCTTTGCTTATTTTGTTGCTATTCCACTTTATTATGCTCTTAGTAAAAATAAGATTAGATCAAATTATAGTTTTTGAAATGATCAAGAATTTGATTATTTAAAAAATAAAAAAATAACTGTTTTAGAATAGTTTACTTATTATCAATTATTGATATCTAATATAGACAATATGGTATAATTTTATAAACTTAATATAAGTTTATACCCATTTACTTAAGTTTTAATGTAAAGGGTTTTTAATTAAAATAAGGAGAAAAAGGTTTTATGAATAAAAAAATTAAAAAAAGTTTTAAAAAAATATCTAAGTTAAAAAAAGTAATTAAAAATCATATAATCGATCCAACACCATCTGAAACAGTTATTGCAACTACTGTTCTTTCTGCTGCTGCTATTAGTGGTATTATAATTGGAGCTGGTGGTGCACCCGTTATTGCTCCTGTGCTTGCTGGTAGTATTATTGCGGTGGGAACGGTTTCTGCTATGACATATATAGTAGAAAAAATAAATGAATCAGAAAATAATAGTGTTATTGAAGGTAGTAAATCTCAAACAAAGAGATTAACATCAGTAATATAGATAAATTAATATCATGAAATGTTACTTTTAATATTTAATTAATAATAAAAAAATGAATAATTATTATATTCATTTTTTATTTTAAATAATAGTTAGCGTATATTCATTATTAAATTGAATTTCACCAATTGAAAATTTTACTTTAATAACATCACCTTTTGAAAAATAAGTTCCATCATTTACGGATTTACTTACTTTAACTTTAAAGTGGTCACCTTGTTTCATAAGATCAGCAATTCTTTCTCCTAAAGAATAAATTGGACTTTTTAGATAGTTTGTTAAATCTGTATCAACTAATAATTTTGATTTAGGTTGTCCAATTTTAAATTCTGGAATATCATTAAAGTTATTTAATGATATGTTAGATGTGGTTGGTAATTTAGGTAATACAAGACCATCATTTGGTTTTGATAAAATATTTAATAAATAATTGTCAGATAATTGTTTATTATTTTTTTCAAAAAATATAGTTACTGTACCACCTGTAATTATATAATCTGTATGATCTATTTTTTTATTAATTTGGATGGGTTGGATGGGTTACACTTTATTGGACACTAATTACATAGACAAGTGAACAAATTAGTTAAAAGAAAGGAATTATAATTATGGTCACTATTAACTCATATTCAGATGAATTTAAAAAACAAATAGTAGCTTTATATCAAAGTGGCAAATCAGTATCTTGCCTTGTTAAAGAATACAATGTTACAAGAGCAGCTACTTACAATTGAATTAAGCAATTTACTAATTCAGGTAGTTTTAAAACTAAAGATAATCTTTCAGATTTAGAAAAACAATTAATTCAAGCAAATAAAGAATTAAAACAGTTACGAATGGAAATTGATATTTTAAAGCAAGCAGCACTAATAATAGGCAGAAAGTAGAGATTATTGCAAATAATAAATCTAAATATAAAATTCGCACAATGTGTCATTTTTTAAAACTCTCTAAATCAACATATTATTTTAATTTAAAGAAAAAAAATAAAATTCAAAATAATATTTATGAACAAGCTGTTATTAGTGCTTTTAAAGAAAATAAAGAAGTTTATGGTACTAGAAGATTAAAAGTCATACTAGCAAACCAAGAAATTTATTTATCACGCAGAAAAATTAAAGAAATTATGAATAAGCATAATTTAATATCAAAATACACTAAATTATCATTCAAAAATTATCATAATAAAGTCAATGATAGTCAAATAACCAATCTTGTTAATAGAAACTTTAATAATAAAATTAAAAATGAAGTTATTGTTAGTGATTTAACTTATGTTCAAGTTAATGGTAAATGAAACTATATTTGCCTATTAATCGACCTATTTAACCGCGAAATTATTGGACATAGTGTTGGAGTTAAAAAAGATGCATCATTAGTATATCAAGCATTTATGCAATCAAATCACTGTTTAAAAGATATTGAAATATTTCATACTGATCGCGGTAATGAATTCAATAATAAAACTATTGATAAACTTTTATTAGCTTTCAACATAACTCGATCTTTAAGCAAAAAAGGATGTCCTTATGACAATGCTGTTGCTGAAGCAACTTTTAAAACTTTCAAAATTGAATTTATTAATGATAAAAATTTTACATCATTAATCCAATTAAAATTAGAATTATTTGATTACATCAATTGATATAACAACATAAGAATTCACAGTACTCTAAACTACCTAACTCCAGTTAGTTATCAAAAACAAATGTCTACCAAAAAATAGTCCTAAAAAGGGTTGCCATTCCATAATTCTCAGTACCTCATGTTATAGCCATTGATATTGGTGTTATAAAAAATAATGGTAAAATATTTTTATAAAAAAAATTACTATTTTCATCACTATTTTGTTCACTATTAAGAAGTTGATTTTCTATATCATTAATATTGTTATTAAATAAACTTTTAACTTTTTCTCAACCTAATTTTATTACTTTTTCTATCCTAGAAATGATTGCACCATGAAAAGTCATATTTAACACATAACTAGTAAATTCAATAGTTGTCTGTCCAAGAATTTCCATTGAAATTCAACTATCTAAAATATTATTAGAAGCTCTATCCAAAATTACACCAGAATAACTTAAAAATAATAAGAAAGGAATAACTTTTATTATTTCTTTTCCTACATTAATATTATTTTCATTGTTTTTTCATTTATCTATAACTCAATTTTCAATATTTTCGATTGAATCAAAAATAAAAGGTTCAATAGCTGTATCACAACCAATAAGTATACCACTAAATATCAAACTATCCTTAATAGTTTGTCAATTTCATGGTGTTTTAGCAACAGTAGTACTAATTATCATTTGAGCAGTGATATTACCAGAAAGAGCAACAATAAAAGTAATATTTTTACCTAAAAGTTTAGTTATTTTTGATAAATATTTGTTTTCTTTAATAGCAGTTTCTTCAAAAATAGATATTGTACTACTATTAGATATGCTAGAAAAATCACCACTTGAACCCAATAAACTTATTGCACTATCATCAGACATTCTACGAATATTAGGATTTTGATTACCTGTAAATAAAGGAGACATTTTAAACACTTCTTTCATATATAATAATATTTTTTTAAGTTGCTACTTTTTTAAAATAAAAAGTAGCTTCCAGTAATATAATTATTACGTGAAACTACTTCTTTTAGTCGCATATATTATTTAACCTAAAAAGGTATGAAAAAATAATAGCATGTGTTTTATAACTTGTCTATATTTTTTTAATTTTTTTAAAACAAAAATAGTTATAAAAGTAATTTTTATTATTAATTTTTATCTTTTCAAAAAGGAACTAAAAATTTATTAATTAACTATTAGTAGTAAAAATAAAAGTTAAACCTTCATATTTATTACCAAAAGCAATATCCTTTGAATTTTTACCCTCTAATCCAATTTTTATATAATCATAATATTTATCACCAAATTTTTTATTACCAGTAATAGCAATAACATTATTATATCCACCAGCATTTAACAAATATGGTTTAAAATTATCAAAAGTTAACCAAGTAACGGGTTTTTTTGGAATAAAATTTAACAATGGAACTAAAATATTACCAAGTAAAGGGTTTTTCACTTCTTCAGAAGGAATTCACTCTTGAAATGATTTTCAAAAATTTTCAGCTGCATCTGAATTATTTCTTAAATATTGTTCTTTTTGATTTTTTTCTTCTCTTTTAAAAGTAGCACCAGCAGTAACTAAATCATTATAAAATCCACCACTATCCTTTTTATTAATTGATAAATATTGTGTTCCATTAACTAATGGTTCTAATTTTTCATTTATATAATCTTGTAATGGACTAAAATTAGCATTAAAACTACAATCTTTTACTGCAGAATTATTATAAATAGTTAAATGAATTTTAATGTTAGTACTATTAATTTTTTTTATTTCATCTTGACCATTAGTAATTTCATAAGTAATATTACTAAAATCTTCTGGAGCAGTATTAAACAAGTTCCAAATATTGTCTTCAATTAATTTTTTAAAATCAGAAACATGAGTTTTATTTTCGGGTTTTAAAAAATTAGTAAAATTGGGATAAGTATTATTAGCAATTAAATTTGCAGCATCTTCTAATAATTGCTGATAATCAACTGATGAATTGTGAAAAACATCACATGCGCTAATATTAATACTAGTAATACTAGTAAATGCAAAAACACTTATAATTTTTAATATTTTTTTCATAATAAACTTCCTTAGATAATCACTACTTTTTTAGTATTATCTTCAAATTTTTCTTTTTTGTATTAATAATTCTATTTTTAATTTGTGAAATTTCAGCGTGATCTGTTATTTCATAAAATAAATGATAATAAATATATTTCAACTCACTAACTTTAATATTTTGTTTTTCAACAAATATTAGAAATTGATAAATTTCATGTAAAAGTTCAAATATTTTATTTTTTTCTTCATTAGTTAATACTTTTTGTTTTAATTCATTTCGAATAATTATTGGTGCTTCTTTAACAAATAGAAAATCACTAATGATATTTTTATAATCTCAATTATAAAATATTTTAAAATCATCAACTTTGGTTTTAACATCTTTAATATTTTTTAAAATAGTTTTAACATCGTTTTTAACTAAACTTTGAATAAAGACTGCTAATATTAATGATAAAGAACTAGCGGGAATAAAGTACTTTAAAACTTGATCAATGTTAATAGCACCCTTAGTAAAATTCAAAATTGAATTTTTTACAATTAAATATAAAACTTCAAAACCTAAAATAATAAATAATGATCGTTTTTCTATATCTTTTCATCAAGGATTACCAAGAATCTGATTTTTTTCTTCTAATATTTTTTCTAAAATAATATAAATAATAAAATAACAAAATCAATAAGTTAAAACAAATAATATGGTAAAAACATTAGTAAAACAAAAAATATAAGTAATGTTTCTAGCAACATTTAATACTAATAAAGCTTTAAAAATAAAGAAATTATTTTCAAAATTTGAAATTACCTTATATTTATTTTCAATATATTTTTTCATTCAACATCTGATTTGAATAAATATTAAAGTATTACTTGCAATACAACTACTAAAAATAGCAATATATAAATAAGTTTTTAAAGTAATAATAGTTTCATCAGTAATACTAGCATTATTAAAAAAATCAAATGTTAAAATTTTATTAAAAATACTACTTTTAACTTCTCATAAAATTGCACAAATAATCAAACAAATTGTTAACAATATTCATAAGATCGTCTGCATCAAATATTTATTGTTAAATCATTTTCAACTTGATTTTAATAATTGATAGTTATTCATAATTTTATCTACCTTATTTTTAAATTATTGTAAAGTAATTTATATAAATTATTATTATAATTGTAAGCTATTAACTCACATTTGTGCTTGCGTTAAATTTAAAATATCTTTACTAATCATTGCTAATAATTTATTAATAAACTTTTCAAGATTAGTAGTAGTGGGTAAAACCATCAATTTTCCTTTTCCATCATTATATGGATTTTTTCCTAATTCATATTTTCAACTTAATGTTAATTGTTCATTTTCTATGTGAATAACTGGTAAATCCTTATTTCCTAAACTATAAGCAAATTCATTAAGTAAATTCATTACTTTTGGTTCTAAAATTAATCTTAATTTAATTTGATTATCACATTTTACTTCAAATAAATCTTCAAATAAATGTGATTCTAATTGAACTTTCTTTTTACTACGAAATTTTTTTGAAAATATATTACGTGGTGTTAATGTCATTGTAAAATTATTATTCCTAATAATAGTTGTGTAATAAACAAAACGTGTATAATAACAAGTAATTTTTTCTGTTTCAATAACTTGAGCAGCACTATTATATCCAGAACTTGTTTCATACATAACTTTTTGGTTAATGATACTTCCATAGTTAAAATTTTGACCATTAATACTTCCTATCATTACTTGTTCGCAATAATTATAATAATAATTAGGTTGTTCATCTAAAGGTAAATTACCTTGTGGTTCAATTGTTCAATAATCACTAATAGTTGTTAAATTAATTTGTGAATTATTATCTTTAATAACTCATTGATAATAGTTAATAATTGGTAATTCTTCTATTAATTTTTCATGAATTTTAGTTTTTAATACAAAACTCTGTACTAATAAAAAACATCCAACAATAAATCCAATAATACTAATAATGGTAAATGGTTTTTTAATAAATGATGATTTGTTAATACCAATACTAGCACCAATAGCAATTAGAGCAATAATGGTAGTAATAATTCATAAACTAATTCATAAACGATTATTTATTAATTTAATTCATCAATGATTACTACTATTATTATAGTCAGTATGAATATTATTAACAATCTCATTTACAACCTTTGGCGATAAATTATGTTTCATAATTATTCCATTCTTTTTTAATTCTTAATATAGTTTATAACTAATTTTGTTTTATAAAAAATAGAAAAAGACTAACTATAGATGTAATAATCTATTTAGAAGTCTAAAAACCTATTATTATAAAACTAATTACATTATAACATATATATTATTAGTTTTTTTCTAAAAAATCATTAATTTCAGTAATATTAACAGGTGCATTTTGTGGAGGTTTACCTGCATTACCACCATGCATATATTTTGCAAGAACTGCTACCATAAAAACTTTAGGATCGATTCGAACTATTTTTGTTTTAAAAAAATTATATTCTAATAATGACATTGTTGTCATCATCATTTTATATTCATTACCTGAATACAAACCTTTCACATTTCAAACATTACCACCACGTAAATAATTATTTCGATAAATATCATTACGGATTTGCTCTAATTCATTAGAAATAATAAAGACACTCATCAACATATATTTTGGATAAACTCTATTCATAACAAAAGCTGCTACATAAATATAAACAAGCGTTGACATAAAATAAGGTCTAACTAAAAAATTATCAACAAGACTAGTTTTCTGTAAAAAAGTTCCATCAAGAATTAAAACAATAACAACAATAATAATATTAGTATTTCTAATAATAGTAGCAATTGAATATTTACGTTTCATAGAAATATAAGTACTAATAAAATCCATACCACCACTAGATCCACCAGTTTTAAATAAAATACCAATACCAGCACCATAAATTAATCCACCTAAAGCAGCAAAAATAAAAGTACGTGGTAAAACTAAGTGCCAATAATCTGTAGTACCTTTTAATGGCTCATTACCTAAAACTTGAAAATTTTTAAGAACATCAATTGATGTTAACAAAAAGTTAATTCCGTTTTGAAATAACAAATAAATAATAGTATAAAGAGTAAAACGAAATCCAACCTTGAATAATCCTCAAATAATGATAGGACCATTAATAAGAAAATATACTGGATAAAATCAAAATGCTTGGGTTGTTTCTTGTTCAGTAATACTGCCATTATAAGATAAGGCAATAAATTTAGCTATTAATTGTGCAAAAGCTGATAAACCATTAGTATATAAACCAGCACGATTAATAAAATAAAAAAAGGAAACAGTTGTTAAAAAAGCACCAATAAAAATTAATAATAAATTTTTGGAAGTTATTTTTCAATTAAAGTTTTTTAATGAAGAATGGATCTCTTGCTTAACACCAATATTTTTAAAAGTAAAGGCATCAACAATTAACGGTGGCTCTTTATCTTTATTTTTTGCTTCTGAATTATTGGACATATTAAACTCCTTTTTAACTATTAAATTGAAGTATTGTTGGAACATAATTACTATCATCATAAGGCGAAGGTAAAGACATGTCAATTAATGAATCTTGAAAACTAATCACAAAATTAACTTTAAGTTCTAATTTATTAGGACCAGAACTTGTAACTTTTTGACCATCAATTCCTTTGATATTAATATTAACAGAATTAACATGAGGATTATTATTTAATGCTAAACTTATTCCTTCTTGAACTAAAGTTTTAGTTTTTTGAGAAAAATCAGCATATGTTTTATCAATATCAGGTTTAGTTTTTTCATCAACACTAATTGGTACTATTTGTTCTGATAATTTAGTAACATCACTAACACAACTATAAACTATGTAATCGCTTTGTGTATAAGAACATTTTATATTAAAAGTTTTTTTTATGTATTGTTCAACTTTAAAACTTTTATCATTATTTACTACTCCAACTTGATAAGTAATATTAATACTAATTCTACCAGTTGAAGCATCAACATCTCAAGTTCTTGATTTTGTTAATTCATCTATTTTACCATTATCAATCGTAAAATAATAACATTTAGTACCCACTTCTAATTGACTATCAAATCAAGTTGGTTCTTTAATATTTGCTTTATCTAAAATTAATTTGGCAAGTGATTGTGCAAGACTGTTTTCTAATGCTTCATTTTTAATAACTTGTTCTTTTTCAGGTCTTTGACCATCAATAGGAACATCCACTGGTTTTTTAATACCAACTTTTGACAAAGTTGCTTCTCAACCATTATAATTACCATTACCATTAGTAATTGCTTTTAAAATACTATCTTGTTGTTGATCAGAACAAGCTAAAACTGGCGTTACTATTCCACTACCAAAAGCAATAGTACCCATTAATGTTAAAATTTTTTTCATAATTATAATCATTCCTTAATTTATAAAATATCATATATAAATTGTAACTTATTTTTATTATTTTGCTATACACTATCTTCAAAATCTTTATAATTAATATTAGTTTATATTAAAGGAATTGATAATATGTTTAAAATTTTATATACACTAGTTACTATTTCACTAGTCACTTTTACTAATTTAAGCCAAGTGAAAATAAATATGGATGGGTTACACTTTATTGGACACTAATTACATAGACAAGTGAACAAATTAGTTAAAAGAAAGGAATTATAATTATGGTCACTATTAACTCATATTCAGATGAATTTAAAAAACAAATAGTAGCTTTATATCAAAGTGGCAAATCAGTATCTTGCCTTGTTAAAGAATACAATGTTACAAGAGCAGCTACTTACAATTGAATTAAGCAATTTACTAATTCAGGTAGTTTTAAAACTAAAGATAATCTTTCAGATTTAGAAAAACAATTAATTCAAGCAAATAAAGAATTAAAACAGTTACGAATGGAAATTGATATTTTAAAGCAAGCAGCACTAATAATAGGCAGAAAGTAGAGATTATTGCAAATAATAAATCTAAATATAAAATTCGCACAATGTGTCATTTTTTAAAACTCTCTAAATCAACATATTATTTTAATTTAAAGAAAAAAAATAAAATTCAAAATAATATTTATGAACAAGCTGTTATTAGTGCTTTTAAAGAAAATAAAGAAGTTTATGGTACTAGAAGATTAAAAGTCATACTAGCAAACCAAGAAATTTATTTATCACGCAGAAAAATTAAAGAAATTATGAATAAGCATAATTTAATATCAAAATACACTAAATTATCATTCAAAAATTATCATAATAAAGTCAATGATAGTCAAATAACCAATCTTGTTAATAGAAACTTTAATAATAAAATTAAAAATGAAGTTATTGTTAGTGATTTAACTTATGTTCAAGTTAATGGTAAATGAAACTATATTTGCCTATTAATCGACCTATTTAACCGCGAAATTATTGGACATAGTGTTGGAGTTAAAAAAGATGCATCATTAGTATATCAAGCATTTATGCAATCAAATCACTGTTTAAAAGATATTGAAATATTTCATACTGATCGCGGTAATGAATTCAATAATAAAACTATTGATAAACTTTTATTAGCTTTCAACATAACTCGATCTTTAAGCAAAAAAGGATGTCCTTATGACAATGCTGTTGCTGAAGCAACTTTTAAAACTTTCAAAATTGAATTTATTAATGATAAAAATTTTACATCATTAATCCAATTAAAATTATAATTATTTGATTACATCAATTGATATAAAAACATAAGAATTCACAGTACTCTAAACTACCTAACTCCAGTTAGTTATCAAAAACAAATGTCTACCAAAAAATAGTCCTAAAAAGGGTTGCCATTCCATAATCTAAATTAGTAACTTTGTAAAACAAAGATACACAGATTATTAAAAAGCCTCAAAGGCATTGGTTATCATTTTATAGGTATATTTGTTTTTGATGATTATCGTAATAAAGATTACAAAACAATGGTTTTTAAAAAAGTTAAAGATAGTTATAAATTAAAAACAAAGAGTTAATAAATATTTATTAACTCTTTTTTATTTATAAAGATATATGTTTAGTTTGATTTTCACTTTCTTCTTCAAAAATAGTAATATTATTAATATTAATTTCTTGTATCTTTTTTTTCAATGGTTTTGAAATAATTTTTCTATTTGAAAAAACTGTTGATGTATTTTTAGTTGGTTGTTCAACAATTATTGTTTTAGTAGTAGATGTAGTAGTTTGATAATTAGTAGTGGGGTAGTACATATAGTTTGAATCCATAGGTTGTAAATATTGATATTCATTATCAAAATTATTACTAAAGAATTTAATACAGCAGTTTCATAACATTTTCTTTTTTTCCTTTTTTTTGAATATTTGAACACTATCTAAAACTAAATAATTGCATTATTTAATTTTAATAGTTTATAATTATAATAATAGCAAAGTTTATTTAAAGGTGAATATAATGTTACGTAGTAGTAATATTTTAAAAATTAATAGTATTAATAATTTTGAACAATTATTTATTTTTTTTGGTTTACCAGTTCTTTTTTTACTTTTAATTATGAAATTAACTTTTTTAATTACTATTAATTTTCATAAAAATAGTATTAATAATAAAAAAATATTTAATAAAACAAAAATCATTATTCTTCAATTTAGTTTATGATTTTTAGCACAATTTTGTTTATTTTTATTACCAGTTCAAGAAATGGTAATTAATATTAATTTTTTAGATTTAGAAAGTTTACCAATGCTATCATTGATTTCAATTTTACATTTATTTATTTGTTTTAGTTTTTTAAGCCGTAATAATAATCAGATTATGAAAGTGATGCGTTTTACTATTTTGTCAATTATTATAATTGCCATTATTTTACAATTTAATTTTACTATGATTAAAATATCATTACCATCAATAAATAACTTTGTTTCAATACTAATTTTAGTGTTCTTTTACTATTGATTAGGTTTTTTTTCATGAAAAATGTTTAGTGATAATTTATTTACAATTTTTAATTTAATGAAAAAAACTTGAGTGACATTATTTAGTAATTCTTCATTACCTAATATTATTAATAAACAATTTCCAGTAAAAGCATATACTAAAACTAAAATTATCATTTTAACATGGCAATTTAAAAAACAAATGTTTACTAATTTTGACCACCAAGTTTTTATTACTGATAATAATAAAAAACTTTTAATTGCTATTTTTAAGAAGAATTTAACTTATTTTTTAAGTGCCCAATTAACACTACTTATTACTAAAACTATTCAAGATTTAAAAACTTTAATTAATGGTTGAAAAATGGCTTTAATTCAATAACTTTTTTTGTTTTAAAATTTAAAAGAAAGGAAGAACGAATATGAAAAAACAATCATTTTTGCTTTTTAAAAATGCGTTTAAACAAGCATTTCGTAATAAAATTCAATTAGTTGGTTTAATTGTTTTAGTATTATTATCATCAACTATTTTTTCATTAATGCAAACAAGTTTAGCAAGAATTTCTGATGAATATTCAACATTAGTTGCAAAATCTAATTTACATGATTTTGTTATTGATTTATCTAATACTACTCCAAAAACTGTTTCTAATAAAATCTCAACATCAACAACTGCTGTTGATGAAAAGAATGATTTTGATATTAACAATATTGCAAATGATGCTGGTAATGAATTTATATGAGATCGTGTTGAAGGCAGAACTATGCAATTAGATAATAATAGTAATCCTAGAATTTTAAAAATATTAACTTATAATCAAGATGCTCGTATTGATAAATTAATCATTAGTGATGGTTATCAAATAGGAGATAGTAAAAATCCAGATAAAACTCCAAGTTGAAAACAGGTAGTTATTAATAAAGAATTTGCTCAAAAAAATAATTTGCATATTAATGATACAATTCGTGTGCAATCAGATCAATTAGGAAGTAGTTTAAAAGTTTCAGGATATGATTTAAATGATGCTGCTTATAGTAGTTATAATTGATTAAAAATTGTTGGATATGGTGTATCTGCTGATTTCACAACCCCAATTATTGATCAAACTACACCAATTCCAAATAAAACTCGTGAAGGTTTATTATACGTTGATCCAATGCAATTTGGTTTAAGTAAAAGGTTAGAAAAAAATAATTATATTTGATCATATGATAAAGCTAATGAAAAAATCACAATTTCTTCTGATAATGATCGCGAAATTTATTTTGTTGGAAAATCAACAATAGGTAAAATTAATGATATTAAATTAATTTCACAAAGTTTAAGAAGTAAATATATTAATACTATTGATTCTGATGCTGCTTTAGTATATAAGTTAGGAAATAATAAGTATACATTTAATAATCGTACTGCTACTTTGAATGCAACTATTATTGGATTTAAAAGTTTATTAATTGGTTTATTGTTAATTGTTTTAATTATTACAGGAATTACAGTAATATTAATTACTTATAAAAATATTGATAATTCACGAACACAAATTGGAATTTTAAAATCATTAGGTTATAGTAATATTAAAATTTTAATTACATCTTTAGCTTATCCAATGGTAGCAGCACTTATTGGTACTATTTTAGTGTTTTTACCAGCAAGTGGTTTACAAGTAATTATAGTTCAAACATTTGCCAACTATTTTAATCTAGATTTTGGTCGTTTTATTTTTGATGGTTTAGGATTTATATATTGTTTAATTTTAATATTTGGTTTTTTATCAATTATTGCATGAGTTATTAGCGCTTTAACAGTTATTAAAAAACCAATAGATTTAATTAAAAACGAATCAGCTACTGTTAATTCTCGCTTTAGTCGAATTATTAAAACAAAAAGTATTAATCGTGGATTTTTAACAAGATTCCGTTTATCACTATTTACATCATCAATTGGAAAAATGGCAGCAGCATCATTAACTATGTTTTTAGGAACAACGTTAATGACAACATCTATTATTGGTCCAAAAATTATGGCTGATAATAAATTACTTTCTTTTACTGGTATGAATTATCACTCCTTAGTTGAATATGACATTCCGACTTATAATTCTCCATATAGTTTTTATAAAACTTATAATCCAAATAATAAAGATGATTGAACTTATACTTCTACTGTTGATAGTACTACTGGTGATACATATTGACATCCACCACGTTTTGATAATTCTGGACCATTAAATGATACTTTTGTTAAAGAATTATTAGAAAATAATATTAATGCTGAAGCATATGCTCCAATGTCAGATGAATCTAATCCCGTTGGTGCTATTAGTGATTTAGGATATACTGGTTTAACGTATTTAAATGGTAAAATGCTTACTAAAAACTTTTTAAATGGATTAGATTCTAGTGATATTAAAGATGCTTCTGTGATTGTTGGAATTATGGTACAAATGGCTTGACCAAATGCATTACCAATGTATGACACAGTTTTAAAAAATACTAATATTAACAGTTTTTATAGTGAGAATACTTATAATATTATTAGAAAATTTTATCAAAACTATCGAACAACAGTGGCAATGAATATTAGTGGTACGATTTCAAAGACTGGTAAGATTAGTACTAATCCTAATGATTTAGATATTACAAAATTCAAAGATTGAGCAAATAGTAATATTCCTGCTTACAAAAATGCCTCAAGTAAGGGTCCTACTTTTATTAATGATATTGATAATTTAAGTTTTGATACTAGCGATAAATTATATCCGTGACATTTAACTAATGAAACACAATTATTGAATAATAATGCATCTGAAATTAGTGACAAAGAGCGTGATAGTTGAATTAATAAAGTTGGAATTTGATTTGGTGCTTTATTTTATAATAGAATGGGACAAACTGTAGTGCAAGGTGCTTATACTAAAAGCCCATATTTTATTCGTCAAAATATTGCCAAAGCTTATAGTGATCCCAATGCTCCTTTTAATGTTGCTTTTAATGTTGTGCCTTTTGATAAAGAAACTGATGAATTAGGAACTTACTTTATTGGTACTCCTGAAAAATTATTTAAACAGAACAAATATTTAATGAAAGTTTATGGTTTACAAAATCAACAACAGTTAGGCAAACCTTCAATGATGCAATTATATGATGCTGGAGGTTCTTCATTAAATCCACTTTTAGAACAAGAAAATAGTGATGATAGTATTAGTCTTGTTATTAATCAAACGATTGCTAAACAATTAAATTTAAAAATAAATGATGAATTTAAAATGAGTAGTAATGGTAATACTATGAAATTTAAAGATAATAATAAATTGAAACCTTTTGATTTGGATAAAATTAATATTGATAACATTGTTGGTGATAGTAAAAATGTTAATAATGTAACATTATTAAGACAACAAACTGGTTATACACAAGTTGATGAGTTAAAGGATCGGGCTTATGATAATATGGGTATTAATGCTACAAATATGTTAAAAGAAGTTACTGCTGGTAAGGTTGTTAATTCTTATAATGATAAGATAAGTTCTAAAACACCAACGTATAAAGTAGTTGGTATATATAATGGTTATGGTCAACCTAATGCTTATATTAGTAAAACTAATGCTGATAAAGTTTTATCATTTAATAAAACAAAAGAATTTTTATTTTTATTATTTAAAAAAGAATGAGAAGACAAAAAAACAACTTGTGATGTTGATTTTGGTAAATTAAAATCATTTAATGAATATCAAAATTTTCTTAATCAATTAAATGATCCCGTTATTTATAAACTTAATCAAATATTTGAAAATGAAAATCCAATTTTTAATTTTAAATTTTCAAATTCGCAATCATTACCAGATATAACTAATTCATTTTCAACTTCGCAAATGTATGGAGATTACAGTGCTTTTGGTTTAAATGGTGGTACTGATGGTTCTGGTACTTATCAAGGTTATGGTGCAGGTAGTGCTGTTAATATTACGCCACAAGATATCCATCATCAGTTGTTAAATCAAATTACTGCTTTAGTTGATACAGTATTGGTTGCATTTATTATCTTTTCATTAATCATTTCGTTCTTTATTATTTTATTAACAAGTAATTTAGTAATTTATGAAAATCGTAAAACAATAGCAACAATGAAAACACTTGGTTATAGTGATGCAAAAATAACTAATATTGTTATTGGTATGTATTTACCAGTGATTGCTGTTATGTTTGTTATTGGTTTTCCCGTAGGATGAATAATTGTTAAGTTTATTCTTAACTATTTAGCTGCTAATACAACATGGGTTTTACCATTATTCTTTGTTTGATGATTACCGCTTGTGGTTGGTTTAATTGTCTTTGGTATTTATGCAACAACCTTTATTATTGATTGATATGCCATGAAGAAGATTAATCCAATTAAAACTTTAAATGAAATTGATTAAAAGCAGAAGGGAATAAAAACATGAAAAATGATAAAAAAAACACTAAAAATTCAAGTGAACAAGTAACTAAAAATAAGTTAGAATCTAGTTTTACAAAGAAGTCAGTATCTAAAAATGAAGGTGCAATACCACCAGTAACCCATAAATCTCATGATAAACCAGAATCAAAGGAAGAAATAGAAACTAATAAAGCCAAATTGCAAGCTTTTAAAGATAATCAAAAAGCAATTAAAAAATTAACAAAAACTCATTCAAAAGAAATTTTAGCAGGTAAAATTATATCAATGACTAATAATACTCCTGATACTCAAACTAATGTTATTGAATTATTTGATGTTAAAAAATCTTACTTAACTGGAGACTTAGAATATGAAGTATTAAAAGGAGTTAATTTAAAAATTAAATTAGGTGATTTTGTTGTTATCTTAGGACCATCGGGAAGTGGTAAGACAACATTATTAAATATTATTTCGGGATTGGATAAACCTAATACTGGTGATGTTTTTGTGGCGGGATACAATTTATCTTTATTAAAAGATAGTCATTTAACTAAATTTAGACGAGATAATGTTGGTTTTATTTTTCAACAATACAATTTATTAACTAACTTAACTGCTCGTGAAAATGCTGAAGTTGGTGAAAATCTTGCTAAAAATAAAAATATGAGTATTGATGATATTTTTCAAGTTATTGAAATGGATGAACATATGAATAAATTTCCAAGTCAATTATCAGGTGGACAACAACAAAGAGTATCGATTGGTAGAGCACTAGCAAAAAATCCGACAATTTTATTTTGTGATGAGCCAACAGGAGCACTTGATGAGGAAATGGGGCGTAAGGTATTAGAGATTTTATTGGATGTTAATCGAGAATATAAAACATCAATTATTATGGTTACTCATAATCCTAACTTCCAATATGTTGCAAATACTGTTATTAACGTTAAAAATGGTAAAATTATTAGTGTAAAGAATAATGAAAAACCAATGAAACCAAATGAAATAAATTGATCATAAGAAAAGGGTATAGATGGGGGTTGATTTAATAAATATAAGAAAAATGCATATTTTCATGCATTTTTCTTATATTTATATAGAGTAAATACTTGTATAAAGAAAAAAATATTAAATTATAAGAATCTAATAGAAAATACTATATTTTATTTAGTTTAATTATTTTTTAGAAAGAAAAAGGTGCAAGGCAATGAGTATTGGTTTAATTACATTTATTATATGAATATGTTTAGTAATTTGAATAGTATTTTTAATTTGAGGTATAAGTTTATGTAATAGTAATAATGCATTAGGCATCATATTATTATTTTTAACATTAAATTTAATTGGTTTAATAATAGGAATTTCTTTATTATATAATAAAAATAAGCAAAATGTAGATAACAAAAAGGAAATGTTTAGTAATATTAAAATAGAAGAACTAAGTTAAATATTCCTTTTTAGAAATTTTAATATTAAATTAAAAAATCATACCTTAATTTAATACAATTAAAAATAAAATAATAATAAATATTATCATATTAAAGTATGACTTAAAAATATTTAAATGAAACTTGCAAAAAAGTAATTATTTTAACACTGATTGATAAATTATTCAGATATTTTTGTTGAAGATAAATCATAAAATTTACCTTTAATAATATATACTATTGTTTCACAAATGTTAACTAAGTGATCACCTAGTCTTTCAATATATTTCAACTGTTGCATTGTTGATGTATATTGAGAAAGTTGATCATTATTTTTGTTTACTTTTAACATATTGACAATGTTTTTCATTGATTCACGAAAACGATTATCAATATCAATATCATATTCTGCTGCTTGATAAGCTTTATTAATATCATTTTCATTTATAGATTCACCAATTAAATCCATCATTTTAAATACTTTTTTCATTAATCCTAATAATTGAGATGTTAATTTAATTTCTGGTTTATATTTGACATTAAATTTGGATAAATTTTTAGCATAATTTGAAATACGTTCTAAATCACGAATAATATTCATATAGCCAATAATAGTACGTAAGTCAGTAGCAAAAGGATTTTGTTGAGCAATACTTCAAATTGCAGTAATTGTTAAACTTTCAGCGACTGTTCTAATTTCTTTATCGGTTTCAACAATTCTTTTTGACATGTCAAAATCTTGGGTTTCCATTGCTATTAAAGCGTCTTTATGTTCTTTTTTTACTTCTTTTAATAAAGTTAATAAGTTTTGTTTTAAATTTATGATATCTAAATCAAATCTACGGTTAATTATTTTCATTTTTTACTCCTTTCTCTATAATTAATTATATATATTTTTAACCAAATCTGCCGGTAATATAATCTTCTGTTCTTTTATCTTTTGGTCGTGAAAATATTTTTTTAGTATTATTATATTCAATGACTTCTCCATTTAAGAAAAAGGCAGTTTTATCAGAAATTCGTGCTGCTTGTTGCATTGAATGTGTAACAACAATAATTGTAAAGTCTGATTTTAAATCATTCATTAAGTCTTCAATTTTAGATGCGGCAATCGGATCTAGAGCTGAAGTTGGTTCATCCATTAATAGTACTTCTGGTTTTAGGGCAATAGCACGAGCAATACATAAACGTTGTTGTTGTCCACCTGATAATGATAATGCTGAATCGAATAAGTGTTGAGCAACTTCATCTCATAAAGCCGCTTTTTTTAAAGCATCTTCGACAATTTTATTTAGAATCTTTTTATTTTTAATGCCTTGATTTTTTGGGCCATATGCCACATTTTCATAAATTGACATTGGAAAGGGATTAGGTTTTTGAAATACCATTCCAACTTTAGTTCGTAATGAAATAATATTTTTTTTATTTTCATAAATATCTTCATTATTAAATAATATTTGTCCATTAATTTTAACACCATCAATTAAATCATTCATTCTATTTAAAGTTCGTAGTAATGTTGATTTGCCACAACCACTTTGTCCAATAAAAGCGGTTACTTGATTACGACTTATTTCTAAATTTATATTAAATAAAGCCTGTTTTTTGCCATGATTATAGAAGAAATTTAAATTTTTAATAGTAAAAACATAATTACTTTTTGGAATATTTTCTATATTTGATAAATTATTTGATTTGTTATTTGGTTTTTTCTTAAATTTATCTTTCACTTTTAAAAAGTAAGGTTTAATTACATTTACTTTTCTTTTTTTATTGCTATTCGTTGATTCTTTCTTGCTTTCATTTTTTCTTTTAATAATTCAATTGAGCATTTTGTTTTCACCCCGATTCCTGTTGTTAAACTTTTTTCAAAATGTTTTGCTATAAAGTTTAAAATAAATATTAGTATAACTGTTATTAGTGCTGTTTGGTACATCATTCCTAATTTATTAGGGTCATTTGATTCTTTATTAACTAATAAAATATGGGTTGTTAAAGTTTGTCCTGAACTTAAGAAACCTTTATTGGGAAAAGCAACAGTGCTTCCTAATGTTAGATAAACTGGTGCTGATTCACCAATAATTCTACCCATTGATAAAATCATACTAGTAATAATGCCACCAATGGCAGCTGGAATAACTACTTTTCTTATTGTTTCAAATTTACTAGCACCTAGTGCTAATGATGCTTCGCGATATTCAATAGGTACTGATTTTAATGTATCTTCTACTGCTCTAATAATAAGTGGTAAAATAACAATTGTTAATGTTAAACTAGCAGCAATTGCTGAGAAACTTATTTGTAAGAAAGTAATAAAAAAAGTAAATCCAAACATACCAAAGATAATTGATGGCGTAGAAGCTAAGGTATTTAGCACAAAACGTAATATTGAAGCAAATCAACCATTTTTGGCATATTCGTGAAGATAAATTGCACCAATAATACCTAATGGCATAGCAATAGTAATTGTTGTTAATACCAATAAACATGTCATTGTGATAATTGATAAGTAACCTTCATCACCAGTTGTTGAAATTAAAGCTGCAAAATTAAAATTGAAAATGCTACTACCAGCATTACCACTAATGTTGAAGATACCATTAATAATAATATCACCAATAATTCAAATAATTAATCCCATAGTAATAAAACAAGCTAGCCCCATAAAGAATAATCGAAAATAGTCTTTAAAGTGTTTTCAGCCTTGATTTTTAATAGTTTTTTCACTAATAGTTAACATTAGTTGATTATCAGATAGATTTATTTTTTTTAAATTATAATTTCGTGGTTTTTTATGACCTTTTGCTTTTTTATCACTACGTTTATAAATTATTAAAACAATAAAGTTAATTATTGAAACTATAATAAATAAAAATAAACCAATTCCATATAATGCTGATATTTGTTGAGAACTAACTGCTTCTCCAATTTCTAGTCCAATTACTCCTGCTAAAGTAGAAATTGAACTAAATAAAAATGCAAGTGGACCATGTGCAAAATTTGGGGTTAGAGTACTATTACCAGCAATCATAACAACGGCCATTGTTTCACCGATGACTCTTCCAAATCCAAAAATTATTGCACCAATGATTTTGGTTTTTGCCGCTTTAAAAATGACTTTAAAACTAGTGTCAGTCCTGCTAATACCTAGTGCTAATGATGCATATAGATAAGATTTTGGTACTCGAGTAATAGCATTAACAGATAATGAAATAATTGTTGGTAATGCCATCATTGATAAAATAAAACTTGCTGTCATCATATTTTCTTTGGTTGGTGCTCCCATTTTTACAAAAATAGGGCCAATGGTCATTAAACCAAAAGCACCAAAAACAACTGAAGGAATACCAGATAATAATTCTACTAAAGTTAATGTTGTTTTTTTTAATTTTGGTGGTAAAAATTCACATATAAATAATGATGTTAGTAAACTTAAAGGAACAGCAAGTATCATTGAAAATAGTGCAACTCAAAAAGTGGCAACGATAAAGGCAATAATACCAAAACTATTAGCACTAGGTAATCATTTACTATTTCCTAACATTTTAAATCAATTTAGAAAACTCATATTACTAAATGTTTGACCGATAATAAAACCAATTAATAATGAAGCGGCAATTAGTGCTAATGAAGATATAGACAATACACAAATTTTAGCAATCAGATCATAAGTATGTTTTTTTTGTTCACTAATAAAAACATTTTTTGGATCATGATTTTTATTAAAATGATTAAAAGTTATTTTATGTCAAAACTTTTTAAAAGATTTGGATTTCATTTATTAATACTCCTTTATGGAAAATTGTTTAATCACTGATTTAAATCATAATTTAATTTGTCAGTTAATGCTACTGCTGATTGTGCGTACTGAGTTTCTGAAAAAGCAGGAACTACGTATTCGTTATGACCTGGATAGTCAGGAATAAACAAGAATTTTAGAAATTTAACTAAAGTATTAATTTGTTTAAAATTTTTATTTATTAAACCTGTAAATGGTCGTGATAACTGATAAGTACCATTTTTAATGGTGTCTAAACTTGGAGCAATATTTTCTCAATTAGCAATATGAATATTAGTGAATTGTTTATTCGAATCTAATTGTTTTTTATCTGAATATGAACTATAGCCAACACCACCACTAGACATATTAAACATTTGTGTACTTGAATTAACAGTTATTGCTTGTGGATAATATGCTTTTGAATCACCCAGAACTTTTTCATTAAAAACATCTCGTGTTCCTGAACCATTTTCTCTAGTATAAGCTAAAATTTTGAGGTCACAAGTTGGTTTGATTCAACCTTGATTTGGTTCTGAAGTATTTTGTGGAAATAAATCTCTTCAGAAAATAGGTGATTTCGATAAATACATTTTTTTTACTTTATCTTGTGTAAAATTTAGAGGTTTATTATTACCTAAGCAATCTTGTGGCAAATTATAAACTAAAATCATGCCATCTTTTGATAAAACAAAAGAAATTAAATTATTATTAGGAGTTGTATATTCTTTCGAAAGTCAGCCAATACCAAACATATTTTTATTAACTGGAATTACTGCTGCATCTGAACCTAAACTGTTATAAGTAAAGTCTGCTTCTTTATGATTATCGGGATAGTCTTCCATTAATGTATGCATTAAAGGTGCTACTGAAGTTGAACCCCCCATAATAAAATAGGGTTTATGACTAACTAAAGTTACAATAAAAATACTAATCATTGTGATTAATCAAAATAATGACAAAATTCTTTTTTTTAGCATATAAATCCACCCAACTGAGAGTTTTCTTTATCATACACGTATTATAACAATATAATTGATAAAAACTAGAAAAATTATTTCATTTTTATAAAAAATGTAGGTTCTAGACTATATTATTAATATTTTTTATTAAATATTTTTAATTTAATATAAAAAATAAAAGAAAAGTATTTCTTTCTTTTATTAGTATTATTTATTTATATATTTCAAAAGATAAAATAACTTTATTTTTTATTATCTAAAGCATTATTTTTCTTTAAAGTTTTTAAAGTACGAGCACTAATCATTAAAGTTTTTCCACCAATTTTTACTGGTTGTAAGTTTGGATTTCATTTTCTTCTAGAAGAGTTCATCGCATGCGAACGGTTGTTACCAGCTAGTGGACCAATACCACTTAAAGCACATTTTCTTGCCATAGTTATTTTCTCCTTATTAATGTTTTAACTAATAAATAATACCATATTTATTTATTTATTTTAAAAAAAATTAAAATTTATTTGTAAAAAATTGAATATTTACTAGGTCATTATTTTAATAAGAAAAATTTAAATTATATATTTTTTTTAAAAAAATAAAAAATATGTTATAAGTAAACTATATTATACAAATTTTTAAGAAATCTTGGAGGAAAAAAATGAATTGTATTATTTATGCTGTGCAAATTGATGATGAAAAAAAGATTGGTTTACATGCACGACCAATAGCCAAAATTGCAGCTGCTATTAGTAAGTATAAAAATATTGAGGTAGAAGTCATTAAATTACCTGATAATGCAGATATTACGAAGTCAGTAAAACTTACTGGTAATGAAACTAAAGTTAAAGCTAAGTCAGTTCTTAATTTTCTAGGTTTACAAGCAAAAAATTTTAGTAAAATTGCTTTTATTATTACAAAAATGGATGAAAAAGTAGAAGATAAAAAACTTGAAGAAGTTAAATCAGAAATTATTTCTTTATTAAAAGAAGAAAAATTAATAAAGTAAATGGTTTTAAAAAAAGTATTCTTTTGAATACTTTTTTTAAAACCATTTATCCTTATGATATAATTATTTACGTTCTTAAAATATTAAATTATATAAATGGAGGCATTTAATGAGCGAAATTAACAAAAATAAAGAAATAATAATTTCAGAACAAGGTTTAGAAAAGTTAAAAACTGAATTATATAAACGAATTAATGTTGAACGTGAATCAATAAAAGAACGATTAAAAGCAGCTAGGGCTGATGGCGATTTATCAGAAAATGCTGATTATACTAGTGCGCGTGAAGAGCAAGGCAAAAATGAAGCACGCATTCAAGAACTTGAAACGATTATTACTAGTGCTGTTATTCTTGAAGAACAAAAACAACGTAAAAATAGTAATATCAAAGCAGTTCGTGTTGGTAGTTGAGTAACAATTGTAAAAATTAAAGATGGTAAAATTGTTTCTGAATCAGAAGAAAAATTTAAAATTGTTGGAAGTATTGAAAGTAATCCATTTGAAGGATTAATTTCTAATGAGTGCCCATTAGCAGTATCAATTATGAATTGTGTTGTTGGTGATATTGTTGATATTAAAGGTATTAAAGAAACATATAGGGTAAAAATTATAGAAGTAAAAAATCAATTATAAATAATTAAAAATGATCACTGAGGCTTTTTAATAATCTGTGTATCTTTGTTTTACAAAGTTACTAATTTAGATTAATTCTGTCTTCAAATTTTATCATAAAATGAGCAATTGCTGTATTTCAATTTTGAATAGGCAATGTTCATTTTTTTGTTATATTTTCAATTGCCAAGTAAAATATTTTGAAAACTGCCATATCATTAGGAAAAACTTTTTTATTTCTGATGATTTTTCGTAATTGACTATTAACAGATTCAATAGCATTTGTAGTATAAATCACTCTTTTGATTTCTACTGGATAACTAATAAAAACCATTAAATTATCTCAATTTTTATATCAAGATTTAGTAATTTGAGGATATTGTTTATTTCATTTACTTTCAAACGATTCTAAAGCTTGCATTGCTTGTTCTTCACTACATGCACTATAAATTGGTTTTAAATCTGCAACTAGACCTTTTCGATGTTTGTATGAAACATATTTTAAACTATTTCTAATTTGATGAACAATGCATAATTGATGTTCTGTTTTAGGATAAACTGATTGTATTGCTTCTGACATGCCTGTTAAATTATCACTACAAGCAATAAGAATATCATTTAAGCCACGATTTTTCATTTCTGTGAAATTAGATAATCAAAACTTAGAACCTTCATTTTCGCTAATTCATAATCCTAAAACATCTTTTTTGCCTTCTAAATCAACTCCTAATGCTATATAAACTGATTTGTTAATAATCCGTTTATCTTGTCGTACTTTAACTACTATACAATCAAAATAAACAATAGGATAAATACTTTCTAATGGTCGATTTTGTCATGCTTTAACATCATCAATAACATCATCAGTAATTTGACTAATAACACTTTCACTAATATCAGCACCATGATATAACTCTTGCAACTGCATTCTAATGTCAGATAATGTCATTCCTTTTGCATACAAGGAAAGAACTTGTTGATCAAAACCATCAAATCTTCTTTGCCTTTTAGGAACTATTACAGGAGTAAAATTACTATTGCGATCTCTTGGTACATCAATTTCAATTTTACCTTGTTGAGTTATTAATTTTTTTGAACTTGTACCATTACGAGCATTTTCAGTAGTACTATGTTGATTTTTTTCATATCCTAAATAATTTTGCATCTCAGAATTCAACATTTTTTCTACTAATCTTTTTGTTAATTCTTTATACAACCCTCCCTCTTTAAAAACTTTTGTTAAATCTTCAGTATTTTCTAATAATAAATCTACTGCTTTTGATATTGGATCATTATTATTAATATTTTGCTTTTTAGCCATCTGTAACTCAATCTTTCTAGTCATTTAATTATATTTACTAGAATTAATTAAACATAGTTATTTTTGTAAGTTACACAGATTACTAAACATTACCTGATCAACTATTTATTAGTGATCATTTTTAATTATTTATAATTGAACAGAATGATAATTATAAGTTTTGTTTTCTTTAGTATCTAAATTACTTTGTTGTTTGATTTTTTCAAAATTATTATCTGGGATTTTTAAGCAATTATTTAGTAATTCTTTTATGTTAGAATTTTCAATATTAAAGTTTTCACATATTTCTTTTAAAGAAAGTTTAGTTTCAAAGTATGTTTCATCATTTTTAATAGTTATACCTTCTTTAATAATTTTATTTTTTAAGTCATTAATTTCAGTTATATATGATGAATTTGGTAATTTTTTTTGATTAATTTCAAATTTTGGTAAATTAAAAGTTGCTGTTATTACTCATGGGATATCTATTTTTTAGATGCAACTGCATTATGGTAAGCATTTTTTAAAAAATCTTGTAATTCTTTAGAAAAAATGGTTGCTTTTGAACTATTGTAAATTGAGTGTTGAACATTAATTAGATCTTTTTGATTATAATCAATCATTATTTCTAAATTTAAACGTTTACTTTTTAATTTAAAAGTATTATTTTTTAATATTGTTTTTATAATTTCATATGATTTTGGCATATAAATATCCTTTCTTTTTTTTAACTTATTAAATAATTATTTAATACTAAATTAATTATATATTATGTTGGATTTTAATGTGGTAATAGGATTTTTAAATAACATTATAAGTTTAATTTAAAAAGATATTATTAAAATATTATTATTTTAGAATAATAAGTTATTTGGTGTACGAGGAAAAGGAATAACATCTCTAATATTATTAATACCAGTAATAAACATTAAAAATCTTTCTAGACCTAAACCAAAACCAGCACTTGGTGCATATCCATATTTTCTTAAATCAAAATATCATTGTAGATCATTACCTTCAATTTTGAATTGAGTTTTATTTTTTAGTAATTGTTCATAATTATCTTCACGAACAGAACCACCAATTAATTCACCAATCCCTGGCACTAATAAATCCATAGCTGCCACTGTTTTTTGTTGTGGATGATTACTATCAATTGGATTAAGTTTCATGTAAAAAGCTTTGATGGTTTGTGGATAGTTAATAACAAAAGTTGATTGTTTAGTTATTTCTTCACATAAATATCTTTCATGTTCTGATTGTAAATCAATTCCTCATTTAATTTCATTAAATTCAAATTTTTTTCCTTTTTTTTGTGCATTTAAAAGTAATTCAATGACTTCTGTATAAGTAATAACTTTAAAATCAGATTTAAAATCGGCAATTTTTTCTAATTTTTCAATTAGTGATTGTTCATTTTTAGTTTCTTGTTTTTGTTCTAAGAATTTTAATTCAGAATTACAATTATTTAGAACATCTCTAATAACAGTTTTTATTAGTTTTTGGGCTAGTATAATATTATCTTGTAGATTACTAAAGGTAAATTCTGGTTCTACCATTCAAAATTCTGCTGCGTGACGTGTAGTATTAGATTTTTCAGCACGAAATGTTGGTCCAAATGTGTAAACTTTTTGTAAAGATTGAGCGTAGGCTTCAGCATTTAACTGACCACTAACAGTTAATGAGGCTTTTTTCCCAAAAAAATCCTTTTCATATTTATCATTAGTTATAGTAGTAACAATAAAATTTTCACCAGCACCTTCAGCATCATTAGCTGTAATAAGAGGACTATGTAGGTAAATAAATTGATTATCATGGAAAAATTTATGAATAGATCATGATACTTGATCACGAATTCTAAATAATGACAAGAAAGTATTAGTACGAACACGTAAGTGTGCGTGTTCACGAAGAAATTCATTTGTATGTTCTTTTTTTTGGATTGGATAATCATTAGCGCATATGTTGTAGACAGTAGCAGTAATTACTTTTAGTTCAAATGGTTGTTTTGCATTTGGTGTTAAAATTAAATTACCAGTAATAGTAACAGCACTACCAGTAGTAACATTAGTTAAATTGTTATTATTTTCTAAATTTGGATCATATACTACTTGTAAGTTATTAATTGAAGAACCATCGTTTAAATCTAAAAACCCAACTTTTTTACTATTTCGATTAGAACGAACCCAACCGTTAACAGTTACTTGTGTTGGTATTTTTTTAGTTTTATCGTTACTATTAATAAATAAATTATTAATTGTGTAAATCATTATTGTTCCTCCTATTTATTTTTATATAATAAATAAATTATATATTAACTATTATCTTAGTAGGGAATTATTTATGATTTTTTTCATTAATATTTGGGATAAATTTTATTTTTAGTTAGTATAAAATTTGAAATTCAATTTTAAGTTAATGTTATAATATTACTTATAGTAAAGGGGTTTATTATGGGCAAATTTTTAAAGTTAATTACTAATGGCTTTATGATAGGTGTTAGTGAACCATGATGTAATAATGAAGGAGTTGCAGTTTTACCTTTTGTATATAAATATAATCAATATTGATTTTTATTAATGAAAGAAAATAATCCTTTATTTGAAAATAAAAAGATATCATTTTTTAGTACTCTAACAGGTGGTTGTAAATTAGGTAAATCATCACTAGAAACTGTTAAGAATGAAATTTTAGAAGAGACAGGAATTAATATTAGCAGTTTAAAACTTGATTGTATTTATAGACTTGGTAGTTATTATGCTAATAAAACTTCAATAAAAATATGACATTTTTATGCTGTTGATTTATCTAGTTTGAATTTAGATTTAAAGTTAAGTTATTTTGGTAAAGGTGATGGTAGTATTGGTGAAAATGGTATTAATGGTATTTTTATTAATGAGAGTGAACTAGATAAAGTTAATGATTCACTTACATTGGCAATTTATGGAAAATTACGATTGAATAATACAATAGTGAACATAAATAAATAAATTTAAAAGGAAGAAAATATGTTTAAAGATATAAAATTTAAATTTATAAAAAGAAAGAAAAATATAAAAGAATTTTTATTATCAATACCCAAAGATCTTAAGGAGGCTTTTTAATAATCTGTGTATCTTTGTTTTACAAAGTTACTAATTTAGATTAATTCTGTCTTCAAATTTTATCATAAAATGAGCAATTGCTGTATTTCAATTTTGAATAGGCAATGTTCATTTTTTTGTTATATTTTCAATTGCCAAGTAAAATATTTTGAAAACTGCCATATCATTAGGAAAAACTTTTTTATTTCTGATGATTTTTCGTAATTGACTATTAACAGATTCAATAGCATTTGTAGTATAAATCACTCTTTTGATTTCTACTGGATAACTAATAAAAACCATTAAATTATCTCAATTTTTATATCAAGATTTAGTAATTTGAGGATATTGTTTATTTCATTTACTTTCAAACGATTCTAAAGCTTGCATTGCTTGTTCTTCACTACATGCACTATAAATTGGTTTTAAATCTGCAACTAGACCTTTTCGATGTTTGTATGAAACATATTTTAAACTATTTCTAATTTGATGAACAATGCATAATTGATGTTCTGTTTTAGGATAAACTGATTGTATTGCTTCTGACATGCCTGTTAAATTATCACTACAAGCAATAAGAATATCATTTAAGCCACGATTTTTCATTTCTGTGAAATTAGATAATCAAAACTTAGAACCTTCATTTTCACTAATTCATAATCCTAAAACATCTTTTTTGCCTTCTAAATCAACTCCTAATGCTATATAAACTGATTTGTTAATAATCCGTTTATCTTGTCGTACTTTAACTACTATACAATCAAAATAAACAATAGGATAAATACTTTCTAATGGTCGATTTTGTCATGCTTTAACATCATCAATAACATCATCAGTAATTTGACTAATAACACTTTCACTAATATCAGCACCATGATATAACTCTTGCAACTGCATTCTAATGTCAGATAATGTCATTCCTTTTGCATACAAGGAAAGAACTTGTTGATCAAAACCATCAAATCTTCTTTGCCTTTTAGGAACTATTACAGGAGTAAAATTACTATTGCGATCTCTTGGTACATCAATTTCAATTTTACCTTGTTGAGTTATTAATTTTTTTGAACTTGTACCATTACGAGCATTTTCAGTAGTAATATGTTGATTTTTTTCATATCCTAAATAATTTTGCATTTCAGAATTCAACATTTTTTCAACTAATCTTTTTGTTAATTCTTTATATAAACCGCCAGGTTTAAAAACTGTTGTTAAATCTTCAGTATTTTCTAGTAATAAATCTACTGCTTTTGATATTGGATCATTATTATTAAAGTTATCTTTTTTAGCCATCTGTAACTCACTCTTTCTAGTCATTTAATTATATTTACTAGAATTAATTAAACATAGTTATTTTTGTAAGTTACACAGATTACTAAACATTTCCATCTTAATAAAATTCCATTTTCTGCTAAAGTAGCTATTATTTGTTTGGGGATTTTTATGTTATGAAATACATTTTTTGATTTGAATCATTTTATTAATCCTAATTTATATCCTTCGGTCTGAACTATTGTAAATCGTCAAGCTTATCATCCTTGACAGCAAGTATTATTATTCTTAAATGGTATTGCTGCTTTTACTAATGTTATTTGTATAATTTTAATTTCGTTTGGTAAAATTTCTAATTTTTTTTGAGGTTTTTTTGCTGTTAGTATTTATGGTTGTATTGCTTTAGTTTGAGATTATGTTGGTGATATGCAGTTGAATTTATTTTTCTTTTTGCCTTTTCAATTTATTGGCTATAGTTTATGGAAATTTCATTTAGATTCACAACAAGAAATAATTTCTAAACGTTTAAATTTAAAAACAAGTATTGTTACTATTTACTTTGCAATTGTTTTATCAGTATTTTTTTATTTTGAAATTCCTGAATTTTCACGTGTAATTTTAGGGAAATATGATTTTGATGGTAATACTTTTCAACAAGTTTTACCACATATTCTAGATTCATTAACTAATTCTTTAAGTATTGTTGCGCAAATACTAATGTTATTACGTTTTCGTGAACAATGAATTTTTTGAATAATCGTTAATATTTTTCAAATAGCTATGTATTCGGGAGCTGCTCATAATCGTTTGGATGTAAATCTTTTATTAATGTGAATTGTTGCTCTTGGTAATTCATGCTTTGGTTTTTATCAATGATTTTTTGTAAGAAGTAAAGAAAAAGTGGTAGTTAAAAAAGAAACATATGAGCAGTAATAACTTTTAAATAAGAAAAATAATAATTTAGAAAATAAGTTATTATTTTGTATAATAGTTTGTAAAGTATAAAATAATTATCAAAGAAGGTTATTATGAAAAAAAATGTATATATATTAAAAAAATTAGATGACACTAATACTCTTGCCAAAATAATTGCTAAAATTGCTAAACCAAATTTAATTTTATTATTAAATGGTCCGCTTGGTAGTGGTAAAACGCAAATTACTAAATTAATTGGTAATTTACTTGGAGTTAAAAATATTATTAATTCACCAACTTTTATTATTTGAAATAAGTATCAAACTAAATATGAATGAAATTTAATTCATATGGATGCTTATCGTTTAATTAATCCTCATTTAGAAGAATATTATGAAATAATGATGAATAATTTTATGATAATTGAATGATCAGAAAGATTAAAAATTAATTTTAATAATTATTCATATATTGCTATAGATTTTAAAATTATTGATATTAATAGTAGACAAATAGTTATTAATACTAGTCTTCTTACAAAAGAGGAAGAAAAGTATTTATTTGACGCATTAAAAAAAATATAGAATTTTATTTATAAAAAAAGTAGGAAAAATCCTACTTTTTTTATACTTGTATATGAAAGTAATTAAGCATAATGCTATTAATAGTACTTTTACTAATTAAACCAAGTTTTTGATATTGTTTTAATACTTCTAAAGTATAGTTATTATCATCAACAGGATAATAATTATTTAAACCTCAAAGCAAACCAGCAAATAATACTAATGAACCAATAGCAATTGGACTAAAAGCATAATACACAGTTATTTTACGATTATGATATCCGATTAAAGAAGCAAATAATCATCCTGTGACAAAAGCAATCATTCAATATAATAATGTCACTACTTGTTGATCAGTTATAAATCAAAATATTAACATTAATAAAATAGTTGTAAAGAAACGACTCATAATTGGAGTTTTAAATAATTTATAATTTCAAATGAAAGGTAACATTGCTCCTAATGAAATTACAGGAAAAACTCAAAATCCTGACATGATATTAATATTATCAACAAAACTTTGTAAAATACCAGTTAGAATCATTGCACCAATTCAAATGAAAATTGCTTTTCATCATCCATAAAATCCTTCAACAAATCTGCCAACACGATAAAACATTCAAAGTGAAAATATTAAATTAATAGGAGCTGAAGGATTTATATCATTACCAGCAAATGGATAAATTAATCACCTTCAATATTGATAAGCACCAAATATTAAGTTATGATAATTGGCACCAAAAAGCAAATGTTGTTTTTTATAATCTAATGCTAATCAATCATCTTGACTAAGATTTATAATTACTAGAAAAACAACAAGTGTAATAATAGGAATTATAAAAAGAAATCAGGTAACTGCCAAATTAGCATTAGTACATTTTTTTAATGTTTCGCTTAAGTAACGACGATTTTGAAAATTAACTTTTTTTCAATTATCACTTAAAGTTCCAGTACTATTATCTTCATTAGTCTCTTCATTATTTTCAGTTTCAGTTTCAAGTTGGGGTAAGTCTACCTTAATAAATTTAGTAATACTAGGATAAAATTTAGATAATTCTTGAACAATTTTATCACTAGTAGCAATAATAACATCAACTGCTGGTGACATTCGATTTTCGTTTTGGTTATCATCATTTAAGATAACCATTAAATAACGAATATCTTTAACACCTTCATCTGCTAATTGTTTATGTAAAATTTCATAAACTTCATCTTTGTTTTTTAAATGGTGAGGATTAAAATTATTTTCTTTAATAATTTTAATGATATAATAAGTATTACTATCTTTATTAGTTAGATATACTTCACCTTTAACATGTAGTTTTAATTCTTTAGGAACATTAAATGGTCGATAATCTTGATGACTAATAAAATAATCAACTAATTGTAAACCTAAAATATCTAGAATATTATCATCCATTATTTAACACTTTCCTTTCGTAATAATTGTAATTTATTTTCAAAAAAATCAGGTAAATTACATTCAAAAGTCATAACTTTTTTAGTTGTGGGATGAGTAAAAGTAATGACTTTAGCATGTAAGTATTGTCCAATATTAGCATTTTCCAATTTAAACTTGCTGTATAAAGGGTCATTTACAATTGGATGTTCAATTCACTCAAAATGAACACGAATTTGGTGTGTTCGACCAGTTTCTAATTGACATTGAACTAAAGTATAGTCTTTAAATCGCTCAATAACTGTAAAATGAGTAGTTGCTTTCTTACTATTTTGTTCATTGACCATCATTTTTAGACGATTATTATTGCTTCTAGCAATAGGTGCTTTAATGGTTCCTGATCTACCTTTAATTGTACCATGAACTAATGCAATATAAATTCGTTTAATTTCATGTTTTTGTAATTGTTCTGCTAAAATATGATGACTAATTTTATTTTTAGCTACTAATAATAATCCTGTCGTTTGTTTGTCAATACGATGAACAATGCCTGGACGTAAATTATTTTCTTCAATATTTTCAATTTTAGACTGGAATAATAATCCGTTAACTAAAGTATTATCTCAATTACCTGCTCCTGGGTGGACAACCAAATTATTAGGTTTGTTAATAACAAGAATTTCATTATCCTCATAAACTATTTCAAAATCAATTGCAGTTGTTTTTAAAGTGTTATCTTTGTCATTTTTAATAATAATATTTATTTCATCATTATTTTTTAATAATAAGTTAGCTGATGAAATAGTTTTATTATTAACTATTACTTGCCCATTAGTGATTAAATTTTGGATAAAATTTCGTGAATAATGATGTTCTGTTAATACCATTGCTAAATATTTGTCGATGCGGATATTTTTGTTTTCATGATATTTTAGTTTTATCATCTTTTGATTTTCTGTCATTGATGATTGTTGTAAATGTTCCATTGTTGACTTCATTATTGTGTTCTCCAAACTTTTCTTGATAGGCATTAATTATGGTTCCAATAATTATTTGTAGAATAATAATTGTGATACCAATGGTAATGAATATATCCGCAGTATTAAAAATAGTATATGGTGGGAATAGTTGTCATAATAAAAAGTCAATAACACCACCTTTGTGTAAAAATCTATCTGTTAAATTACCGATTGTTCCTGCAATAACAAAACTGATACCTAGTGCTCTGTTAATAGATTTAGTAAATAATAGTCAGGTGCTACTAGCAATTGCTACTAGAAAAGCAAAAGTTATTAGAAAGATTCTTTGATTTTGAAAAAAACTAAAAGCAGAACCATAATTAATAATAAATTTTAAATTAATAAATCCGGGTATGAATTTATATTCTTCACCAGCTTTTATTCCATTTTGTACTGCTAATTTTATCATTTGATCAGTGATAATTAGAATAATAATTACGCAAAAACAAATTATTTTAGTTAATCATTTTCAATCACGTGTTTTTAAATGATTTTTAATTGCTAATCAAGAAAATTCCATAATTACTTCTTTCTAAACTAATATTAGTTATTTACATTATTAAGGATAACACTTCAAAACAACGATTACAAACATCTTCTTTTGTTTCATTAACAATTAATCAACAGCGAGGACATTTAGTACCATCTTTTGTTTTAACATTAATAGTTCAATCATTAACGTTGCTATTATTATAATTAATATTAACTTCACTAACAATTAATAATTGTGCTAATTCTTTTTCATCAATTGTTGATAAGATATTATGATTATCTTTAAAAATAATAGTTACTATTGTTTCTAGGGCTGTTTTAACAATTTTGTCTTTTTTAGCTTGTTCAATAACTTTATTAACTTCATTTTTAAAGTTAATAAAATATTCTCATTTTTCCATTAGTTTTGTTGGTTTGTTTAAATTTCATGGTTGTGGAAATTTTTTTAAATGAATAGAATCACTGCTTGTGTTTAAATCTTTTTTAGTTAAACTTTGGAATGCTTCTTCAGTAGTGTGTGGTAAAATAGGGGCTAATAAACCAATTAAAGTTTTTACTATTAAAAACATTGTTATTTGTACTTGTTTTCTTCTAATGTCTTTTTTGCTATTAACATATAAAATATCTTTAGTAAAATCACAATAAAAAGCAGACAAATCATTAGTAACAAAATTTAAAATTAAATGATAGATAGTATTAAATTGGTAAGTTTGATAATTTTCATTAATTTTAATCACTAATCCGTTTAATTTATTTAAAATATATTGATCAACTTCTGATAAACTATTAATAATTTCTTCTTCTGTTTTATTTTCAATAGTTTTGATATCTAAATCAAATAAATTACCTAGTAAGAAACGAAAAATATTTCTGATTTTACGATAGTTTTCACTAACTTGTTTTAAAATTTCAGTACCAATTCTTGTATCATCAGTAAAATCAACACTGGCTACTCATAATCGTAAAATATCAGCACCATTAGTATCACAAATTGATTTAACACTAATAACATTACCAATTGATTTTGACATTTTATTGCCTTTAGCATCAGTTACAAAACCATGTGCTAACAAGTTTTTATATGGACTACTATTATTAGTAATAGTTCCTGTTGTTAAACTTGAATTAAATCAACCACGAAATTGATCATTACCCTCCAAATATAAATCTGCTGGTCAAGGTAAATTATTATTTTTAATAACTGCTAAGTGGGAAACACCACTATCATATCAAACATCCATGATATCTTGTTCTTTATAAAAAATACCATTTGGGCTATCTTTATGTTGATATTTAGGTGGTAATAAATCTTTTGCTTCTTTTTCAAATCAAATATTTGAACCATGTTTAGCAAATAAATCAGCCACATGATTAATAAGGTTTATATCCATGATTGGTTCTTTTTTTTCAGTGTAAAAAATTGGAATTGGTAATCCTCAAGCACGTTGACGAGAAATGCATCAATCATAGCGATTATTTGTCATTAATAACATTCTTTTTTTTGCTCATTCAGGAACAAAATTTACTTTATTAATATTTTTAGTAAGTAATGGTTTGATTTTTTCAATAGCGATAAATCATTGTAAAGTAGCACGATAAATAACGGGTTTTTTAGTTCGTCAATCATGTGGATATTGATGTTTAAATCATTTCATACCAATTAATGTACCATTATTTTTTAAGCGCTCAACAATAATTTTATTAGTATCATCATAAAACTTATTGACTAATTGTTCATCATTGATTTCTGCTGTAAATTGACCTTGATCATTAATTGGACAAAGAATTTTGATATTATGTTTTAATCCTAAATCAAAATCTTCTTCACCAAACGCTGGAGCAGTATGAACAATTCCAGTTCCATCATTTATAGTAACATGAGAACCATGAACGATTGGGGTTTTTCTTTGATATAATGGATGTAATGCTGTTAATCCAATTAAATCTTTACCAGAAATTGTTTTAACAATTGTAAAATCGGTGATGTTGTTTGCTTTAGTAAAAGAATCAATCAATGGTTGTGCAATAATATATTGTTGTTCATTAGTCTTAATAATACTATATGTAAATTCTTCATTTACTGCTAACATTTGATTGCTAGGAATGGTTCATGGTGTTGTTGTTCAAATTACTAGTGAGGTAGGTAAGTTAAATATTTTTTTTTCATCATTTAGTAAAAAGGCAACATAAATAGCAGCACTAGTTTTTGTTAAATATTCAACTTCAGCTTCAGCTAAGGCACTTTCACTTGATGGTGATCAATATACAGGATATAAATTACGATATACTAGTTTTTTTTCTACCATTTTAGCAAAAACTTTAATTTGTTCAGATTCATATTTTTTATCATAAGTAACATAATGATCTTCAAAATCTGTTAGTAATCCTAATGTTTTAAATTGATTAATTTGATTAGCAACTTGCAGTTCTGCATATTTTTGACATTGTTTTCTAAAATCTGATACTGCTATTGTTTTACGATTAATTCCTGAGTTAGTAACTGCTGTTTCAATAGGTAAACCATGCGTATCTCAACCTGCAATATAGGGTGCATAATAATTGCTACTATTATAATAGCGAACAATAATATCTTTTAAAATTTTATTTAATGCATGTCCTAAATGTAGATCACCGTTAGCATATGGAGGTCCATCATGAAGGATAAAAGTTTTCGTAGATTTTTTATTTTTGTTAATTAGTTGTTGATATATTTTTTGGTCTTGTCAATATTTTTGTAGTTGTGGTTCTTTTATAGTTAAATTAGCACGCATTTCAAAGTTAGTTTGAGGCATTAATAATGTATCTTTATAGTTTTTATTCATGTATATTATTCTCCTTTAAAATAACAAGTTTTATTTGTACTAATTATTCTTTTTTATTCTTAAATCATTATACTAGTAATTACTTGAAATTTGTATAATATTTACTTTATTTTAATAATAAGATTTTATAAAACTTAAAAGTTAAAAATATTACTTTTAGTGAGTATTATTTTATAATAAAGTATAAACTTATTAAAGTTTATAAAATATTTTTAAAATTTTAAAAAAGAGGTTAATGAATAATGTTAAAAATTTTTATTTCATATCATCATTTAAGAGAACAAAAAGCAAAGGATGAATTATCAGAATTAATTTTGCAGTGTTATGGAGAATATTTTGAAGTGAAAGACGTATCTGTAAAACTAGGTGATATTGATCCGCAATTGCCTCCTAAAAAGATATTTAAAACTATTAGAGAAGAGTATTTAAAAGATTCAGATATTACTGTAGTTATTTTAGGAAAACATACAAAATGTAGAAAACATATTGATTGAGAAATTGCATCTTCATTATCAATATATGGTAGTCTTCATCGAAGGGGAAAAAATGGTTTATTAATACTTTTAATAGAAGATTGTCCAAAAAAAATCTAAAAAGAAACTAAATTGTTATTTCTCTTCACAAAAACAGAAATCACAAAAAAATTTATTTGAAGACATTAAAACAAAAGTGAATAATATAGACTCTATTTCTGCAACTATTCAATATTTATTTGTTGATTTCTTTTTTTAAATCAAATTATTATCAAAAATATATAAAATTAAAAAGGTTTTATTTTTTTTTAGTAAATAAAACTAAAAAAACTTTATTTTAGTAGTATAATAAAAATACTTACTTAGTTAAGGGTAAGTAAATATTCATTGGGTTGGCACCTAACAGTGAATAGGAGTTACCATTATTGGTAACTCTTTTATTTTAAATAATTATTATATACCTCAAAATTTAATAATATTTAAATTATTTATATAATATGAAAATAAAAAATATTGTAAAAATTTCTAAAATTTGGTAAAAGATAAGTGTAAAACTAAATATAGTTTTTAACCCATTGCTTTGTTTGTAAGTAAATGGGTTTTATTTTACTAAGAAGGTGTATAAAATGCGTGATAATGATAAAAGAAAATCAACAACATTTCAGCGAATAATGGAAAATAATCCAGAAAATATTTTTGCTCAAACCGATGGTTCTATAAAAAAAAGACATGGAGGTTTAGCAATAAAATCTTCTAGAAGTGAAAATAGTTTAAATGAAGCAAATAATGATAGTAATGTTTTAAATAAATATAAATATAATTGTCTTACAATTATAGAAGATCAAAAGATAAGTAAACTTAGAGAAGAAATTTTTAATTTTACAAAACAATTAGAAGATGTCAAAAGAACAAATGATGATTTAAATAAAAAATTAACTATTATTAGAGAAAATCTTTTTGAATTAGAAATTATTCAACTTAAACCTTTACTTGATGATTTAAAACGTAAAGAAAGAAAAATGGAAATAAATAAAACTAAGAAACAAAATACAACCGATAGTGAATTTAGAGAATATTTTGCGCTTAAAGAAACAATATCAGATAAAGAATTAGAAATTGAAGAACAAAGAAATATAAAAAAAGAATTGAATAATAATATTGAAAAAAATAATTCTAAAATTGAAGAATTAGAAAATACTATAAGCAATTTAAATAGTGAACTAGATAGTTATAGTGATGATTGGATGCCGTTATCATTAAAAGAAAATATTAATAGAAGAATAGAACTACAAAGAAAAATTGATGAAGAAAATTTAACTGAAGAGCAAAAACTAGAAATATTTTCTAATATTTCTAAGTTAAAAAAAGAAATAAAAAAAGAATGAAATATTAAAAGTCAAAATGTTCAAAAAATTTATGAAGAAATTTTTCCAATTGAAGATAAGATATTTTATATAACAACTTTAGTTTATAATGATGAATCAATTTTTGAAGAAATAATATATTTTGATAATAATGAAAAAAATGAGGTTGAAGTTTGAAAACAGACTAAAAAGTACCAGAGTATTGAAGAATATAAAAAAAGCACTTGTTTAATTGATAAAGAAAATGCAAATAATATTAGTACAATGCCAGTTAAAGAATTATTAAAAGAACAAATGGAATTAAAATCAAAGCCATCTAAAACGGAGTGAAAAGTTTGGGTTATTATTTTAGTCATTACTATTGTTATTGCTGTTCTTCCAAATTTGCTTCCTGTGATTTTAGCTCCTTATTTGGCTGCTGCAGTAGTGGCAACAATTAAGATTGATATTGCTATTGCTTCAGTTTTTATTAGTGGAGGTTTTAAAGCAATTACATCAGTTTTTTCAACTGCATCAAAAAAAGTTGAATCATGAATTTATAATAAAATATTTAAAAATAATAAAGATAAAAAAGAAAAAGAAAAAAAAGAAGTTAAATCAGTATCTAAGGATTTAACAAGTGATAAATTAGAAACTAAGTTAGAAACACAATTTAATATATTAAAACAAGAACTGGATGGTAGAAAACTTAAAACTATAAATGAACTAATGAATGATAAAACAATAATAAATGTTGAAAATAATATAATTCCAGTTGAAAATCAGTTTGATGTAGATAAAGCAAATTCTATGGACAATATGCAACCTCCTACAAATGTAAGACAACGACGTTACTCATTTTAAAATATAACGATAATTAGTTTAATTATTCTTACTTAATTAAGTAAGAATAATTTTTTATATATTTTTATATATATTTTTAATAAAAAATATATAATTTTATTGAGTATTTAAAGGTAGAAAAAATATTCAAAAAGTGAAAGGAATAATAAATTATGCCATGAAAATCTATTGAGAATAATAAATTAAAACAAGAAGCACATGCTAAAAATGCTGATAAAATAAATAAAGCTTGAGGAGAAAAAAATGAATCTGAAAGAAGAGAAAGAGTTTGTAAAAATCTTGAGTTAGATAAATCAAAAATAAATAGTGAATCTTCTTCAAGTGAAAGCAAAAACTCTAGTAGTAAAAATAGTAACCAGTTATAAAAAAAACAATTTTTTTAATTAAAATAAACTTCAATATGAAGTTTATTTTAATTTATTTTTTTAATCTTAATTAAGATATTGATGAAATTAGCATTTATGTTATTAAAAATAGTGTTTATAACTTAAAAGATATATAATAAAAAATTATTTATTTAATCTTTTGTAAATTTTTCTTGATTTTAATATATATATATCATATAATATACAAGCTAGAATAAGCCAAAGACAGCAACGGACTTTTGTCTTAATTATGTTGCTCAGGTAATTTCCATCATTATATATGCATGTGATTTACTCGGTTTTGCTCCGAGTTTTATTTACTACTTATTGCTAGTTATTTCAGAATAATAAGGAGGTGTACTTATGCGCCCAGCAATGGTTGAAAAACAAAAAACTATTGATTTAATTGCTAAGCAAATTAATGATTCAAAAACAACAATTGTTATACAATATCAAGGTATGAATGTTGAAGAAATTAGTTCTTTACGTAAGGAATTAAGAGCTAAAGGTGCAACATTCACTATTTATAAGAATAATTTAGTTGCTCGTGCTTTAAAAAAAGAATATTCATCGCTTGAAAGTAGTTTAGTTGGTCCAAATGGTTTTATCTTTGGATTTGAAAACGACTTAGAAACAGCTAAAATAGTTTCTAATTATGCTAAAATTAATAAATTATTAGTATTAAGAGGTGGCATTTTTGAAGGGAAAGTTATTGACCAAAGTGAGTTACAAAAAATAGCTTCATTACCATCAAAATTAGAATTAATTTCAATGTTAGCTTCTTGTTTACAAGCACCAGTTCGCAATTTGGCTTTAGCAATTAAAGCAGTAGCCCAACAAAAAGAAAACGCATAATTAACACTTATTAAATAAAAAAATATATGGAGGAAAAAATAATGGAAAATATTACAAATAAACAAATTATTGAACATGTTAAAACAATGACAGCAGTTCAATTAAAAGAATTAGTTGAATTAATTGAAACAACTTTTGGAGTAACTGCAGCAGTTGCTTCTGCACCAGCAGCAGCTAAAGAAGAAGCAACAAAACCATCAACAGTTTCTGTAATCTTAAAAGAAGTAGGAGACAAAAAAGTTGATGTTATTAAAGCAGTTAAGGCAATTGTTGGTGGAACAATGTCTTTAATGGATGCTAAAAAAATGGTTGATGCAGTAGCAACAGGACCACAAAAGATTTTAGAAAATATTGATACAGCAAAAGCAACAGAACACGAAGCAACGTTAAAAGCCGTTGGTGCTATTGTTGAAGTTAAGTAGTTCAAATATTAAAAATTTATATGAAAACCAGTTTTAATTAATACTGGTTTTCTGTTTGTTATTTAACTAAAAATTATCAACTTAAAACTTAATATTTTATCAAACTAATTAGTAATTTAATACTAATTAACTGAAATCAAATTATTTGATTTTAATAAATTTTTAAAATTGGAGATGAACCAATGTCATATACTACAAAACAATTTGGTCATTATGCTAAAAGACGTGACTATACTAAAGTATCAGGAAATTTAGATCTTCCTTATTTAATTTCAATTCAACGTGATACTTATAAATGATTTATTGATACAGGAATACAAGAAGTATTTAATGAAATATTTCCGGTAACTGATAATGATAATCGTATTATTTTATCATTGATTGATTGAGAATTTCGTAAACCAAGAAGAACATTAAAAGAAGCAAAAGATGAGTCAAAAACTTATGAAGCACCAATCTATACAAAATTATCTCTATCAATTCATGAAAATAATCGTCATTTAACTATTGCTGCTAAAGATAATATTTTAGATTATTTAATGCGTTGAATTAAAGACCAATTTGGTATTAAAAACATTAATGAACCAAAAGTTAGCGATAATATATATTATTTTGAAGAAAAAAATGTTCATGCTAATAGTGAATTTTCAACTATTGAAGTTACTATTAAAAGTAGAGAAGAAGATGTTTTAATTGTTGATTATACATTAACTCGTGAAGGAGATGTATTTTTAGGTGATTTTCCATTAATGACACAAAAAGGAACATTTATTATTAATGGAAGTGAAAAGGTTGTTGTTTCACAATTAGTTCGTTCACCAGGTGCATATTTTAAAATTGAAATTGATCCAAAAACCGGATTATATAAATTTTTAGGTGATTTAATTCCATCACGTGGAACTTGACTAGAATTTGAAACTGATTCTAAACGTAATAAATTAGTTCGTAATAAAAATGCAATTAAAGATATTATTCAAGTTAAAATTGAAAAATCACGTAAAATTGCAGTAACCACTTTACTTACTGCCTTAGGATTAACTAAAGATGATGTTATTAATATCATTGGTAAAGATGATGTTTTATTAAATACTTATGAATATGATGAACATCAAAATTGACCAGCAGCAGTACAAGAAATTTATAAAAAAATTAAAGCCGGAGAAACTGCCAGTGTTGATGGTGCTGCAAAATTTTTAACTGGATTATTATTTGATTCAAAAAAATATGATTTAACAAAAGCAGGAAGATATAAGCTAATTCAAAAATTAGCTATTACAGATCGTGTTTTAAATTACACTCTAGCTGAAGATATTAAAGATATTAGAGGTAATGTTGTTTTATCCAAAAAAACAGTAATTGGTAAATCACAATTAGAAATTCTAAAAACAGTATTAGAAGAAGGAGCATGTTTAGTAACTTTAAAAACATCAATCAGTGATAGTGAACCAAAACATTATGTGCAGTTAATTAAAGTTTATAATGATAAAGAAAGATTAAATGAAGTTATTAATGTTGTTGGAATTAATCCTAAATGTAAAGAAGTAATTATTACTATTGCTGATATTTTAGCAACTCTTTCTTATATTTTAAATTTTGTTCATGGTATTGGTAATGCTGATGATATTGATCACTTAGCAAATCGTCGTATTCGTACAATTGGTGAATTACTACAAAACCAATTTCGTATTGGAATGGTACGTATTGAAAAAAACGTTAAAGAAAAAATGTCAACTACTGATAGTGATAAAATGAAACCAGCAAATATTACAAATAATAAACCATTAACAGCTGTTATTGGTGAGTTTTTTAACTTATCACAATTATCACAATTTATGGATCAAACTAATCCATTAGCAGAATTGGCTAATAAAAGACGTTTAACTGCTTTAGGACCTGGTGGATTATCACGTGATCGTGCTAGTTTAGAAGTTCGTGATGTTCACTATTCTCACTATGGAAGAATTTGTCCGATTGAAACTCCTGAAGGACCTAATATTGGTTTAATCAATAATTTAGCCACTTATGCTCGTATTAATGAATACGGTTTTATTGAAACACCTTACCGTCAAGTAATTGCAGGTAAAATTACTAATGAAATTAAATATTTAACTGCTGGTGAAGAAAAGAATTATATCATTGCACAAGCTAATATTGAATTAGATACTAATAATGTTATTAAAAATAATAATGTTATTGCTCGTAGTAATGGTCAAAATATTATTGTTGGACCAAACGAAGTTGAATATATTGATGTTTCACCAAAACAAATTGTGTCAATAGCTACAAGTTGTATTCCCTTTTTAGAAAATGATGATGCTAACCGTGCTTTAATGGGAGCTAATATGCAACGTCAAGCAATTCCATTATTAAAACCCCAAACACCAATTGTTGGTACGGGTGTTGAGTATGCTGTTGCTCGTGACTCAGGATTAGCTATTGTTGCTAATTTACCGGGAGTTGTACAATATGTTGATTCTCATGAAATTATTATTAAATCAGAAGATGAAATAACAACTTATGAGTTAAGTCGTTTTGAACGTAGTAATCAAGGAACAGCAGTAACTCATGTGCCATTAGTAAAAGTTGGTGATAAAGTTGAAGTTAATCAAATTTTAGCAGATGGACCTTCGATGAAAGATGGCGAACTTGCATTAGGACAAAATGTAATTATTGCTTTCATGACTTGACATGGTTATAACTATGAAGATGCTATTATTATTAGTGAACGTTTAGTAAAAGATGATGTTTATACTTCAATGCATATTGAAGAATATAATTTAGAATGTCGAAAAACAAAACAAGGTAAAGAAGAAATTACACGTGAAATCCCTAATACTTCTGAACAATCAAGACGTTATCTTGATGATGAAGGAATTGTTTTAATTGGAACTGAAGTTAAAGAAGGAGATATTCTTGTTGGTAAAGTTACACCAAAAGGTCAAACACAATCAACTGCTGAAGAAAAATTATTAGCAGCTATTTTTGGTGAAAAATCACGTAATGTTAAAGATAATTCATTACGAGTACCTAATGGTGGTGCTGGAATTGTTCAAGGTATTAAACGTTATAAACGTGAAGATGGTTTTGACTTACCTTCAGAAGTAGAAGAAGTAGTTAAAGTATTTATTGTCCAAAAACGTAAAATCCGAGAAGGAGATAAAATGGCTGGAAGACACGGAAATAAAGGTGTTATTTCTAAAGTCTTACCAATTGAAGATATGCCTTTCCTAGAAGATGGAACACCGGTTGATATTATGTTAAATCCATTAGGAGTACCATCGCGGATGAATATTGGACAAATTCTTGAATTACACTTAGGAATGGCTGCTAAAACTTTAGGAATTAAAGTAGCAACCCCTGTTTTTGATGGTGCAAAAAATCAAGACTTGTTAGATATTATGAAAGAAGCAAAATATAATGATTTTGATAAATTAACATTATATGATGGTTTAACTGGTGAAAAGTTTGCCAAGAAAATTTCTGTTGGTGTTATGTATATGCTAAAACTATCACATATGGTAGATGATAAATTACATGCTCGTAATGTGGGTCCATATTCATTAATTACTCAACAACCATTAGGTGGTAAGGCACAAAATGGTGGACAAAGATTTGGAGAAATGGAAGTTTGAGCATTAGAAGCTTATGGTGCTGCTCATACTTTACAAGAAATCCTAACTATTAAATCTGATGATATTAAAGGTAGAATTAAAACTTATGAAGCGATTCTACGTAATAAACAGATTCCAACGCCAGGTATCCCTGAATCATTTAATGTTTTAACAAAAGAACTACAAGGTTTAGGAATAAATATTGTGTTAATTGACGAAAAAGGTCAAGAACAAAAAGTGGTAACTTACGATGAAGAAGTCGAAAGTTATCTTGAGGATTAGAAAAGGAGTAATAAATATATGCAAATGCAAAAAAATTCAAAACATTATACTGCCCTTAAAATTTCTCTTGCTTCTCCCGATCAAATTCGCTCATGATCACATGGAGAAATTACAAAGCCAGAAACAATTAATTATAAGTCATTAAAACCTGAAAAAGATGGATTATTTGATGCACGAATATTTGGACCAACTAAAAATTATGAATGTACTTGTGGTAAATATAAGAAAATAAAAAATAAAGGTAAAGTTTGTGAACGTTGTTTAGTAGAAATTACTGAAGCAATTGTTCGACGTGAACGTTTAGGACACATTGAGTTAGAAGAGCCAGTAACTCATATTTGAATGTTAAAGGCTTCTCCTTCAAGAATTGCGTTAGCATTAGATATGAAAGCTAAAGACTTAGAAGAAGTAGCATATTTTGTTTCTTATATTGTTTTAGACCCAGGGACCGCTAAAGGTTTAAAACAAAAAATGATTATGGATTTAGGTAATGCTAAATCTTCAACTGATACTCGTAATCGTTTACGTAAAGTATTTGCACAAATTTTAGAACAATTAGAACCTTCTTCTTTTGCTTATACTCGTGCTCAAATGTTAACTGATACTTTAGCAGATACTTCACGTCCATTTTCAATGGATGAATGTGCTCAATTTATTACTAAACATACTGGAACAAAATTTGGAATTGGTGCTTCAGCTATTGAGTATTTATTAAAAAATATTAATTTAGAAAAAGAATTTCTTGCCATTAAAAAACAATTGACAAACAAGAAATCACAAACTGATCGTAGAAAACTAGAACGTCGTTTAGATGTTATTGATTCATTTGCTAAATCAGGAAATAAACCAGAATGAATGGTATTACACGCTATTCCGGTGATTCCACCTGATATTCGTCCAATTATTCAGTTAGATGGTGGTCGTTTTACAACATCAGAAATTAATGATTTATATCGAAGAATTATTATTCGTAATGAACGCTTAAAAAAAGTAAAACAAATGGGAGCACCAATCTTAATTATTAATAATGAAAAAAGAATGTTGCAAGAATCAGTTGATGCTTTATTTGATAATGAACGTAAAGCACGTCCAGTAACAGGAAGAGATAAACGTCCATTAAAATCTTTAACTTCAACATTAAAAGGAAAACAAGGACGTTTCCGTCAAAACTTATTAGGTAAGCGTGTTGATTATTCAGGTCGAAGTGTTATTGCTGTTGGTCCGGAATTAAAAATGTATCAATGTGGTATTCCTCGTGATATGGCAATTATTTTGTTCAAACCTTTTGTTGTGCAAAGATTAGTTCATCAAGAATTAGCTTTAAATATTAAAATTGCTGAAAAATTAATTGAAATCCAAGATGAACGAATTTGAGATGTTTTAGAAGAAGTAATTAAAGATCGTCCTGTTTTATTAAACCGTGCCCCAACTTTACACCGTTTAGGAATTCAAGCATTTGAACCAATTCTAGTTAAAGGGAAAGCTATTCGTTTACATCCACTAGTAACTCCTGCTTTTAATGCTGACTTTGATGGTGACCAAATGGCTGTTCACGTGCCAATTACCCAAGAAGCAGTAGCTGAAGCAAGAAGTTTAATGTTAGGTTCAAAAAATATTTTAAGTCCTAAAGATGGTAAACCAATTGTTACGCCAACTCAAGATATGGTTCTTGGTAATTATTATTTAACTATTGAAAAATTAGATGAATTAGGTCAAGGTTCAATTTTTAAAGATGTTAATGAAGCAATTAAAGCTTATGATACAAAACAAGTTTCATTACATGCTATTATTGGAATTCGTGTTGCTAGTTTAGGTGCAAGTAAATTTGCTGCTACCGATCAAAACAAATTTTTAATTACTACTATTGGTAAGATTATTTTTAATCAAATGTTTTCAGAAAGAATGCCATTTATTAATCGCCCAAATATTATTAATTTAACTGAAACCCATAATGAAGATTTAGTTACAACTGATGTTGATTTTCGTGAATTTATTAAAAAAAGAGTTATTGTTGAACCATTTAAGAAAAAAGCTTTAGCAGATATTATTCATAAATATTTTAAAACTTTTGGAACTCAATTAACTGCACAAATGTTAGATAAAATGAAAAATCTTGGTTTTAAATTTTCAACAATTTCAGGAACAACAATTTCTGCAGGCGATGTTGTATCTTATTCAGGTAAAACAAGATTATTTAAAGAAGCAGATGAATATGTTAAAACAATTAACAAGTTTTATAAACAAGGTATGTTAACTAATCGTGAGCGTCATTACCATATTATTAATAAATGAAGTGGTATTAAAAATAATATTCAAGTTGAACTAGAAACAGTTTTAAGAAAAGATATTGAAAATCCAATCTTTATGATGTGAGATTCAGGTGCTAGAACTAATATTAGTAACTTTACTCAATTAGTAGGGATGCGTGGTTTAATGAATAATCCAAAAGGAGAAGTTATTGAATTACCAATTAAATCTTCATTCCGTGAAGGATTAAATGTTTCAGAGTTCTTTATTTCTACCCATGGTGCTCGTAAAGGAATGGCAGATATGGCGCTTAAAACTTCTGACTCAGGTTATTTAACAAGAAGACTAGTTGACGTTTCACAAGATATTATTGTTACTGAAGAAGATTGTAATACCGGTAATGGCTTTATAATTAGTGACGTTGTTGACCAAAAACGTAATAATATTATTGTGCCCTTACGTGACCGTTTATTTGGACGTTTTGTTCAAGGTGATGTTGTTGATAGTAACAATAATGTAATTGTTGCAAATAATGAATTAATTACTGAAAAATTAGTAGAAACAATATTAGAGGCAAAAATTACAAAAATAAATATTCGTTCAGTTTTAACTTGTGAAGCAAGTTATGGTGTTTGTCAAAAATGTTATGGTATTAATTTAACAACAGGTTCTATTGTTGCTATTGGTGAAGCAGTTGGAATTATTGCAGCGCAATCAATTGGTGAACCAGGAACTCAACTAACGATGAGAACTTTCCATACTGGAGGAGTTGCTGGTGGTAGTGATATTACCCAAGGATTACCAAGAATTAAAGAATTATTAGATATTACTAATCCCAAAGGTGCTGTTGCTATTATTAGTGAGTTTGATGGTAAAGTAACAGATATTCGTGAAGAGCAAGGAATTTATACAATTACTGTAAAGTCAAAACTTGACTATAAAGAATATAAAACTCAATATAATGCGCAGGTAAGAATTAAAATTGGTGATAATGTTAAGATTGGCCAAAAACTAACTGAAGGTGCAATTAATATTACACAATTACTAGAAGTAGCAGGAATCATTGAAGTTCAACAATATATTTTAAAAGAAGTACAACGTGTTTATCGTTTACAAGGAATTGAAATTTCTGATAAGTATATTGAAATTATTGTAAAACAAATGTTGAATCGTATTTTTGTAGTTGAAGGTAATGATTCACCATTATTGCCTGGAGCGATTGTTGATATCAAAGAATTTAAGAATGTTAATGCCAAAATTATTGTTGCTGGTAAAAAACCCGCTTTTGGTCATCCAATTATTTTAGGGATTAAAAAAGCACCATTAGAATCAGAATCATTCTTGGCTGCTGCTTCTTTCCAAGATACAACAAGAGTATTAACTAATGCTGTTATTAAGTCAAAACAAGATAATTTACGTGGTTTAAAGGAAAATGTTATTTTAGGAAACTTGATACCGGCCGGTACTGGTTTAATGCCAACTGAGAAGTTAATAGGTATGGGTAATTCTTCACTTGAAGAAGAATACTAAATTAAAATAAAAATAAAAAGTGAAAATTTTATTCTCACTTTTTAAGAGGCTTTTTAATAATCTGTGTATCTTTGTTTTACAAAGTTACTAATTTAGATTAATTCTGTCTTCAAATTTTATCATAAAATGAGCAATTGCTGTATTTCAATTTTGAATAGGCAATGTTCATTTTTTTGTTATATTTTCAATTGCCAAGTAAAATATTTTGAAAACTGCCATATCATTAGGAAAAACTTTTTTATTTCTGATGATTTTTCGTAATTGACTATTAACAGATTCAATAGCATTTGTAGTATAAATCACTCTTTTGATTTCTACTGGATAACTAATAAAAACCATTAAATTATCTCAATTTTTATATCAAGATTTAGTAATTTGAGGATATTGTTTATTTCATTTACTTTCAAACGATTCTAAAGCTTGCATTGCTTGTTCTTCACTACATGCACTATAAATTGGTTTTAAATCTGCAACTAGACCTTTTCGATGTTTGTATGAAACATATTTTAAACTATTTCTAATTTGATGAACAATGCATAATTGATGTTCTGTTTTAGGATAAACTGATTGTATTGCTTCTGACATGCCTGTTAAATTATCACTACAAGCAATAAGAATATCATTTAAGCCACGATTTTTCATTTCTGTGAAATTAGATAATCAAAACTTAGAACCTTCATTTTCACTAATTCATAATCCTAAAACATCTTTTTTGCCTTCTAAATCAACTCCTAATGCTATATAAACTGATTTGTTAATAATCCGTTTATCTTGTCGTACTTTAACTACTATACAATCAAAATAAACAATAGGATAAATACTTTCTAATGGTCGATTTTGTCATGCTTTAACATCATCAATAACATCATCAGTAATTTGACTAATAACACTTTCACTAATATCAGCACCATGATATAACTCTTGCAACTGCATTCTAATGTCAGATAATGTCATTCCTTTTGCATACAAGGAAAGAACTTGTTGATCAAAACCATCAAATCTTCTTTGCCTTTTAGGAACTATTACAGGAGTAAAATTACTATTGCGATCTCTTGGTACATCAATTTCAATTTTACCTTGTTGAGTTATTAATTTTTTTGAACTTGTACAATTACGAGCATTTTCAGTAGTACTATGTTGATTTTTTTCATATCCTAAATAATTTTGCATTTCAGAATTCAACATTTTTTCAACTAATCTTTTTGTTAATTCTTTATATAAACCGCCAGGTTTAAAAACTGTTGTTAAATCTTCAGTATTTTCTAGTAATAAATCTACTGCTTTTGATATTGGATCATTATTATTAAAGTTATCTTTTTTAGCCATCTGTAACTCACTCTTTCTAGTCATTTAATTATATTTACTAGAATTAATTAAACATAGTTATTTTTGTAAGTTACACAGATTACTAAACATTTCCCTTTTTAAATATTTATATTTTATTTTCTAATGTTTAATTTTACTAGTTGTATGTTTTAAAGATAGGATAAATATATTTCTGGACATTCTTGTGTATAATTAGTTTTACCAGAATTTATAAATTTTTTTGTTTTTTTAGTAAACTCTTGCATTGTTTTTTCTTCTTTTTCTTTTGCTTCACATTCTTCTGAATTACCTTTTTTATGGAGATGTATTCTTTTAAAATTTTCATCTTTCATTATACTTATTTTTTGTAGTTCACTACCAATTCCACTATCTTTACTATTATGTTTTAAAGATAATTTTCTTAAAAGATTACTTTTATTATCATCTTTAGTAAAGTTGGTTGTAGTTTCTTGTAGTAATTGATTATTAATTTCACTATCTTGAATTGAAGTTAATATTACATTATCTATTTTTTCCTCTAATTTAAAAGGTACTACAATATTACTATCATCATCTTCGTTAAAACCACTATCTTGACTTGAAGTTAATTTTTCATTATTTATTTTTTCCTCTGATTTAGAAGGTACTACACTATCATTATCATCATTTTCTTTGTTAACACCATTATCTTTATTTGAAGATAATTTTGCATTTTCTATTTCTTCGTCTGATTCAGAAAGTATTTCAATATCACTATCTTCTTCTTTAAAACCATTATCTTTATTTGAAGATAATATTGCATTATCTATTTCTTTTTTTTCATTAAAAACAGTATCTTTAGTATTATCTTTTAAAACAGTTGGTTTTAAAAAACTAGGGCTGATAACATTTTGATAAAACATTTCTTCTTTTTTATGATTAGATTGAACTTTATCAAGTAAATTTTTAAGAATTATTATATCTGAAAAGATTTCATCATAAGTAGCAATAATTGCATGTTTATTTATTACGGTTTCATATATTCTTTGACCAGCATTTTCTTGGGTGATTAAAGAAGAATAATCACAAGTGTTATTAAAATTACAATTTATTTTTGCTTTTTTAATAAAATCAGCAGTTAAAAGTATTATAAAACTATTTATCTTCTTTCTTCTATTTAAACTTCCATATTTATTTAATGAAGCTTCAATTTCTCAGTCAATATGTTGTCTACATTTTGTATGTATTCCTAGAATAAGAATAGTAATAGTTGTATCTTTTAAATGATTTTGTCTAATAGTTTTAGCGATTTCATTATTTGATCATGTGGTATCAATATCCCCTATTTCTACAGACATGTCTTTTATATTTAAATAATTAGCATACTTTTTAATTAACTCTGCTAATTGGTCTTTTTCTTCTTGTTCTCTTAGATGATGATATGAAATAAAAATTTTTCTCACTGTTTAACTCCTTTTTTAACATTATTAAAAATTATGTTTTATAATTTTTTTGATTATAAAACATAAGTCTTAATAGGTAATTTTAAAGATATTGTTTTAAAAATTTAAATTTGTTTTTTACTTATATTTTATTTAAACATTTAATATTTTAATCTGTGTAGTTTAATAATTTTTTGATTTGTTCATTAGTTGCAGTTGAAAGTGAAAGTATTGAAATAAAATATAAGTATTTGTTTTCTATTAAATCTTTTCTAACTTTATCAATTTGTTTTAAAAAATTTTCGATTTCTTCTTTGCTTAAATTTTCATCATTAATGATAAAATTACCATTAGTATCTATTTTTGTTAGTGATCTACTAGCAATTAAGATTGGTCTGATTTTTAAATTCATAATTTTTAAAATTACATCTGTTACTAAGTTATTTTTATCAGAAGTTAATAATATTTGTTTACTTTCATCAAAAGTATTTTTAATACTTTTGATTGCTTCAGAAACTCTTCCTTCGGATTTATTTACTAATATTGAACTTGTCAAAATTATAAAAAAATTTCAGGCAATTTTTGTTGGTTTTTTATTAACTCCACTTTCTGATTTTAGGAATTTTTTAAATAAATTTATATCAACATCTCTAATAAATATTTCTTTAAAATATTTTCTTAATTTTATTTTTAATTCTTTTTTCGTTTCTATGATTTGACTAAAATCATTTGAAGAAAGTATTCTTTTAACTTTGTTTTTTTGTTTATAATTTAATAAAAATTTTATTAGTAAAAACATTAAAAGTAATATAAAAGAAATAAGTAAAGCAATACTTGAAATATAAGCTATTCAATTAAATATTTTAGTTGTAGTCAATCTGCTTTTCCTTAGTTTTATCCATAAAATGTTAAACATAATACGAGAAAAAAATATATAACTTTTATATTTATAATTTGGGGTATTAGTTTAAAAAAAATAAAAAAATTTAGTATTATAATTTTTTAATTAAATAGTTACTTGTTTTGTGTTAGTTATTAATTTTATTTTAGTTTCTTATTAATATTTATTGAAAATTATTATGATATTAATAATAATATTCCATTTTAATTATATACATATATAATTTAAAAAATCTATTAAAAAGCAACATAATATAAGAATTTTTTTAAAAAAATTATTTTTATAATGTTTCTTTTTTATGTATTTTATACTGATCTGTGTAGTTTAATAATTTTTTGATTTGTTCATTAGTTGCAGTTGAAAGTGAAAGTATTGAAATAAAATATAAGTATTTGTTTTCTATTAAATCTTTTCTAACTTTATCAATTTGTTTTAAAAAATTTTCGATTTCTTCTTTGCTTAAATTTTCATCATTAATGATAAAATTACCATTAGTATCTATTTTTGTTAGTGATCTACTAGCAATTAAGATTGGTCTGATTTTTAAATTCATAATTTTTAAAATTACATCTGTTACTAAGTTATTTTTATCAGAAGTTAATAATATTTGTTTACTTTCATCAAAAGTATTTTTAATACTTTTGATTGCTTCAGAAACTCTTCCTTCGGATTTATTTACTAATATTGAACTTGTCAAAATTATAAAAAAATTTCAGGCAATTTTTGTTGGTTTTTTATTAACTCCACTTTCTGATTTTAGGAATTTTTTAAATAAATTTATATCAACATCTCTAATAAATATTTCTTTAAAATATTTTCTTAATTTTATTTTTAATTCTTTTTTCGTTTCTATGATTTGACTAAAATCATTTGAAGAAAGTATTCTTTTAACTTTGTTTTTTTGTTTATAATTTAATAAAAATTTTATTAGTAAAAACATTAAAAGTAATATAAAAGAAATAAGTAAGCTAGAACCAGAAATAACACCTATTCAACTAAATACTTGATTTTGACTCAATTTAATTTTCCTTTCAAATAACATGAAATATGATGTTGATATTTTATTTTAATTATACATAGACATAATAAAAATTAAATATTTATTAAGTGTATTTTACAAATTTTTGAATATGTATATAAAATAAATAATAAAATTAAAACTTAGATAAAAAAATATTTTTTGTTAAAATATAATTGATTTAATTTGATTTATGAAAGAGGTAATGATTATGAAACAATATTTAGATTTATGTCAATATGTTTTAGAAAAAGGATATAAAAAAGCTGATAGAACAGGCACTGGTACTGTTTCTACTTTTGGTTATCAAATGCGTTTTGATTTACAAAAAGGTTTTCCTATATTAACTACAAAAAAAGTTCATTTTGCTTCTATTGTTCATGAGTTATTATGATTTATTGCTGGTGATACTAATATTGAATATTTAGTTAAAAATAATATTAGAATTTGAAATGAGTGACCTTATAAGAAATTTATGGAAAGTAAAAAATATCAAAATGAAACTTTAGAAGAATTTGTTGAAAAAATTAAAACTGATCATCAATTCGCTCTTGAATTTGGTGATTTAGGACCTATTTATGGTAGACAATGACGTAATTTTAATGGTGTTGATCAGTTGCAGGAGTTAATAGAAAATTTAAAAAACAATCCTTTTTCACGAAGACACATTTTATCAGCATGAAATCCTGCAGAAATTAAAAATATGGCACTACCACCATGTCATACTTTAATTCAATTTTACGTTTCTGATGATAAAAAATTATCTTGTCAATTATATCAACGTAGTGCAGATATTTTTTTAGGAGTTCCCTTTAATATTGCTTCTTATGCATTATTAACAATAATGTTAGCACAAATATGTGGCTATCAGTTAGGAGAATTTATTCACACTTTAGGTGATGCTCATATTTATAGTAATCATTTTTCACAAATTAATGAACAATTAAGTAGAAAACCAAAATCATTACCAATTTTAGTTATTAATAAAAATATTACTAATTTATTTAATTTTAAATTTGAAGATTTTAAATTAGAACAATATGATCCATATCCGTTGATTAGAGGTCAGGTTGCAGTATAATGGTAATTTTAGTTTGAGCAATGACCAAAGAAAAGGTAATTGGTTTTAATAATAAATTGCCCTGAAAAATTAAAGAAGAAATGCAATATTTTCAGAGCATTACTTTAAATAAAAATGTATTAATGGGTTCAAAAACTTTTGAAAGTATTGGCAAACCATTAAAAAATCGTTACAATATAGTTGTTACTAATCATCAAGAACGTTATCAACAATTTCTAAATGATAATAATATTACTTTCACAAATGATATTATTTCATATTTAAAACAATATCAAGGTAATAAAAAAACAGATATTTGTATTATTGGTGGTGCTGAAATTTATAAGCAGGCATGAGATTATGCTGATTATTTATATGTTTCAGTCATTAAAAATTTATATAATGGTGATCTTTTATTTCCTATTAGTAATTTTTCTGATTTTAAATTAATCAAAACAACAGAATTTGCAGAATTTGTGGCGAATGTGTATCAAAGAAAGGAAAAAAAATAATAATGAACATTTGAAAAGCAATTTTAACATGACCTTATTTATTACAAACTTATAGTAAATCAGGTTCAATGACAAGAAAGGTATTAAAAGACCCAAGTTTAGTTTCTGAAGCAAAACGATATATTTGATTGAAAAAACGTGTGCGTTATATTAAATGATTATATAATATTAAATTAACCGTTCATAACATTGAGAATTGACCAAAAAGAAAAGGTTGTGTAATGGTTGCCAATCATCAATCAAATTTTGATCCATTATTAGTATTATCGGTAAATGATTATAGTTTATATGCACCTTTAGGTTTTATTGCAAAAGAAGAATTAAAAAAAAGCCATTTGGCACGAAGATTTATTTTTTTAATTGATGTTTTATTTATTGATCGTAATAATCCACGAACAGCCGTTACGGCTTTTCAAGAAGCAAAGGAATTAATTAGAATTCCGCGTACAATGATGATTTTTCCAGAAGGAACAAGAAGTCATCAACAAGAAATGCAAGAATTTAAAGCAGGTGCTTTTAATATGGCATATCAATCTTATGTACCAATTATTCCTGTTACTATTATTAATTCTTATCAAATTTTTGATCGAAAATATAAAGGCAAAAAAGATATTCATCTTATTTTTCATAAGCTAATTGAGCCAAGTGAATTTATTAAATTATCTACTGATGTATTATCAAAGCAAGTATTTAATATTATTAAAAAAGGAATTGATGATTTTAGCAATAATAAAATTTAAGTAGTAATAATAAAAGGTTGTTAATTAACAACCTTTTATGATGTTTAAGAGTCAATAATTAATTTCTGATGTGATTTTTGTTTTTTATAATTACGTAAATTTTTTACTGATGTAATTATTAGTGAAGAAGATGTATATCAAATTATTACGATAATTAATCATAGTAGGATATTAATAAATTGTTCTTTATTTAAGCCAAGACCATTTTGTAATAATAAGAATACACTTAAGTAAGCACAAATAACACCAATTGATCCACATAGTGTGAAAGTAATTGCTGGTTTAATTTCATAGTTTTTATCTTTAATAAAACGTGTGCCAGCAACTGGCATTAAAAAAGCTGCAGATCCCATCATAATTGGAAAAGCACATTCAGCGTTAAGACCTAATAAATAAGTAGTTGACATTGCTGGAGCATAAATACCAATGCCTAATGCCATGAAAGCACCAAGGATAAAGAATATACTAATACCAACCAAATATTTTCATCAAATATCAAGACTATTATTATTACCCGCTGTTGGCATAATTCCAATTTGTTTTTGACCTAAAAGCATGATAATTGAAACAATAAATAATAGAATACCAATAAATAGTTGTGATCAACTAAGTTTAATTTTATTTGCGATAATGGCGCCTAAATAGGCACCTAATGTTGCAGCAGAAATTAATGAAACTAGTGTTGGTCATGCTACTTGAATTAAAGCAATAAAAATAATTGCTTCTAAGCAAGTAGGAATACTATGACCAACATTCATAATTCCTAAAATTTTTTTATCATTACGTACTTGTTTTGTTAATTTTAATAAAATAATACTTACTGCAAATGAACCAATACCAATTGTGTCACAAAAATCAGCAATAAAACCAATTATTCCTAGTTTTCAAAATCGTTGTTTAAAATTATCTTCAAAATTATGGATATGTTCTTCATCAAATTGTGAATAACTATTTTTTATAAGATATCATGTAAAAATTGCTACTATTATTAACAAAATAGTAATAAAAATAATAGCAACAATTGAGGGTTTTCAAATATTTGTTAAAAATAAAGTAAGTAATAATACAAATAAAGAAATAGGAATTATTAATAAACTATAGTATATTGTTTTTTTATTCATAGTTATGTCCTTTTTTCTTTTAGATTTACTTTATGTTATTTAAGATTTTATCATGAAAAAATCCAAAAAAATATTATTATCTTTTAATTTTTTTTATTTCTTTTTTTAAAAATTATATTTTTAAAGAATTTGATTTATCACATTTGTTCTGTAAATTATGATTTTGTAAATCTATAGAATTTATTTGTTCTTTTCAATAATTTGATTCATTAATTATATTTTGTATTTCTAAATGTCCATTTCTAGTAGCTCATGTTAAAGCACTATCACCATTAGCATCTAAATGAGTAATATCTATATCATTTTTATTAAAGTGTTAACTACATCTAGGTGTCCTTCTTTGGCTGCTCATATTAGAGCATTATCACCAAAATAATTAATATGATTAAGGTCAATTCCACTTTTTATTAAAGTGTTAACTACATCTAGGTGTCCTTCTTTGGCTGCTCATATTAGAGCATTATTACCATATTTTGTTTTATGATTAATAATATCACTATTTTTTGTTAATAAAGCGTTAATTACTTCTGTGTGTCCGTTTCTGGCAGCTCATATTAAGGCATTTTCACCAACATTATTTTCGCGATTAATATTAATATCATTCTTTATTAAAATTTTTACTATATCTAAGTGTCCATTTTTAGCCGCTATTATTAAAGCAGTATTATTAAATTTAGTTCTATGTAGAATTACATCAGAGTTTATTTTAATTAAAGTATCAACTATTTCCAAATAACCTTTTCTGGCGGCTATTATTAAAGCAGAGTCACCAAGGTTGTTTACATGATTATTAATGTCATTATCTTTTGTTATTAAAACTTTAACTGTTTCTGTGTGTCCGTTTTCAGTAGCTCATATTAGAGCAGTATCACCAAATATATTTGTATCATTAATATAAGCACCACTTTTTAATAAAGTTTTAATTGTATTTACATGCCCATTTTGTGCTGCTGATATTAGAGCGCTATCACCAATTCAATTTTTGTGATTAATAATCTTACTATTTGTTGCTAATAAAGCGTTAACTACTTCTGTGTGTCCCTTTTTAGCAGCCATTCTTAAAGCATCATCACCAAAATCATTTATATGGTTAATATTAACGTTATTTTTTAATAAAATTTGAACAATTTTTAAATTACCATGTTCAGCAGCTATTGTTAATGGACTATTATAATGTTCATCTACATAATTAACATCAGCATTATTTTTTAGTAAAGTTTGGGTCAATTCTAAATCATCATGTTTAGCGGCTTTAATTAATTTTTCATTTTTATTAATTTTTATAGTTGTATTTAATTTAGATATTTCTTTTAAATTAGACATTTTTTTCTCCTATCAAATTAAAAAACCTATTTATTTTAAAACTAAAATAAATAGGTTAAAAACTTATATTAAGTTTGAAAAAATTATATCATAAGATTTATTTCTATAGTAAATATAGATAATTGCTATTTAAAATTGCAAACTTTAATATTAATTAGCCGTTATAATCATTTTTTAAATACTTTAATGTATCCCATTTTTATTAATTGACTTAGCACACAATAAGTCATGATTATTCCTAAAACAATTGGAATATAGACTGGCGGTGGTCCTATCATATTCATTTGATGACCAATGTAAGTATAAGGTAAACCTAATCCAATGGTACAAATAACAATTGCCATTATATTCACCGGTCAAGTACCACGACTTTGAATAAAAGGAATTTTTTCAGTTCTAAACATTTGTACTATTAATGTTTGTGTTAATAAACCTTCAATAAATCATCCTGAGTTGAACATATTAATATTTTCTGCAGAAGGATTACCAAAGACACCAAATCCAAATCCTAAAATTGCAAAAGTAGAGATATCAAAAATGCTACTTATAGGTCCATTAATAAAAGCAAATGGTAACATTCCTTTTGGATTTCAGCGTTGTGGTTTTAATAAAAATGATGGATCAACACGATCAAAGGCAATTGTAAATTGTGAAATATCATATAATAAATTTTGAAATAATAATTGTACTGGTGACATTGGTGCAAAAGCAAATCATGCTGATGCTACTAGCACACTAAAGACATTACCAAAGTTAGAAGCAATCGTGATTTTAATATATTTTAAAATATTACCAAAAATGCGACGACCTTCAATAATACCTTTTTCTAAAACTAATAATGATTTTTCTAATAAAATGATATCTGATGCTTCTTTTGCAATATCAGTAGCATTATCAACAGAAATTCCAACATCAGCATTTCTTAATACTAAAGCATCATTAATACCATCACCCATGAAACCAACGACGTGATCATTACTTTTGAAAGTTTGAATAATCTTTGCCTTTTGTAATGGGTTTAGTTTAACAAAAATATTATTATTTTCAACAATTCTTTTTAATTCATATTCAGTTAGGCCAGTTAATTGTTCACCAGAAATTAATCCTTTAATTTCTAGATTAACACGATTACAAATTGCTCTTGTTACTAATTCATTATCACCAGTTAATATTTTAAGATCAACACCATGTGTTTTTAGCAATTTGATCATTTTTGTTGCTGTAGGTTTTGGTGTATCAAGAAAAGTTACAAAACCAAGAAAAATTAAATTTTTTTCGTTTGTTTCATTATATTTATTATTAGTAAGATTTGTATCTTCATATGAGACACCTAAGACACGTAATCCTTGTTCATTTAATTTTGTTATTTTTTTATTAACCATTTTCATTAAATCAGAATTTAATGGTATTACTTTATCTTGATAAACTATACGATTACATGTATTAATAACTTCTTCAATTGCACCTTTACAAATTAATTTTTTATTATTTAATTTATCTTCTAAAACAACTGTTAATTTACGACGATTAAAATCAAAAGGAATTTCATCAATTTTTTGATAATAATTACTTATATTTTTTAATTTGTTTTTTTTTCCAAATTCAAGTATTGAATTATCCATTGGATTTTTTATTCCTGTTTGAAAATAACTATTTAAATAAATAAACTTAATTAAGTCATTATTTGTTTTATTATCCAATGTTATATGGTTGACTACTTCAATATTATCATTAGTTAAAGTTCCTGTTTTATCAGTACATAAAATATCAATTGCACCTAAATTTTGAATAGCAGCTAGTTGTTTAACAACTACTTTTTGTTTACTCATTTTACTAGCACCTCGCGCTAGATTAGAGGTAACAATCATTGGTAGCATTTCAGGAGTCAAACCAACAGCAACCGAAATTGAAAAAATAAATGCTGCAGGTCAATTGTTTTTTAAAAGACCATTGATAATTAACACAATGGGTACCATTACTAGCATAAAGCAAATTAACATTAAAGTAACGCGTTTAATTCCTTTGGAAAAACTGCTTAATGGACGTTGTTTATTTATTGTATCAGCAATAGTAGCGAAGTAGGTGTTAGTAGCTGTTGCTATAACAATAGCAATTGCACTTCCAGAGACAACACTTGTTCCCATAAAACAAATATTTTGTAAATCAAATAAGTTTTGATATGTAGGATCGTTAATAGCGTGTTTTTCAGCAGGTAGTGATTCTCCTGTTAATGATGATTGATTAATAAATAAATCATTGCTTAATAAAATTTTTAAATCAGCAGGAATTAAATCACCCGCTGATAAATAAATTAAATCACCTGGTAATAATTCATTAACATTTATTTCTTGTGCTTGTTTAATTATTTTAATTGAGTTTTCTTTAGTAATTTGATTAATGTTTATATTACGAATAACAGTAGTTGTATTTTTGACCAAAATTGTTAAATGTTTAGTAATAAAAAAAGCTCGTATTGATTGAATGTAAATTAGGGTTCCACTTAATAAAATCATAGTTCCAACAATAATAGCGGCAACCAATGAATAAATTGAAGTATCATTTGTTGTAAAATATGAGAATAAATTATAGATAGTAATAATTGCTAAAATTATATTGAATGGTCCAAAATATGCTTTTAAAAATTCTAAAATTCAATTAAATTTTGTATTTTTTAAAGTATTAATACCATATTTTTTTCTTCTTATTTCAATTTGGTCTGTTTTAAGACCAAAATTATGTAAATCTAAATTTTTTAGTAATTGTTTTTGGTTAAAATGTGCAATTTGTTTAATATAATCACCATTTGTGTAAACTAATGGTTTTTTAAAACTAAATTGTAATTTAAAATAAATTTTGTTTAAAAAAATCTTCATAATTTCTTTACCTCCTTATTTTTCTTATTTTAAGACTTTTAAATAAGGATTTAGAAATTTATTAACACGCTAAAAAAATATTTTTTTAGTAAAAATACCAGGAGAATATTTAACTGAATCTTTATTTAAAAGTACACTTTTAAAATTACTAATTTTTAAATTAGTATTATTTTTCTTATTATAAACGGAATCGCTGTCAGTCATGATATCACTCTCCTTTATCCTTTGACATTTTAACATGTTTCTCTTTAAAAAGATAACTTTTTTTAATTTATATAATTTTAAGAAAAAGATGATTACTATAAAATATTCGAATTTATTTTATGTTATTATTAATTAATGTTACGTGTTACTTTAATAATTAAAATAATAGGAGGTAAACATGAATACATTTGTAATAGTTGGTATTATTATAATAGCTATTGCTATTATTAGTTTTATGTTATTATTTAAAATTATAAAATGACTTGCTATTTGTATTATTGTTGGTGGTATCATTTTGGCTGCATTATTTTTTGGTTTTGGTATATGGCCATTAGATAATATTCATTTTACTAATTTTATTAATATTAATAAAAATTAAAATAATAAATAATAATTAGTTTAAATATTAACTATTAACTATAATATATTTTTGAATAAGAGGTAAAAAATGGAACGAATTAAGCAAGCACAATTTTTAACTAGTGCTATTAAAGAAGAACAATGGCCGCAGGATGAAATTCCTGAATTTTGTTTTGTTGGTCGCAGTAATGTTGGTAAATCAACATTTTTAAATACAATTTGTAATAATGGTAAGTTAGCTAGAGTTTCACAAACACCTGGTAAAACACAAATGCTAAATTTTTTTACAATTAATAATAATATTTGTCGCTTTGTTGATGTTCCTGGCTATGGTTTTGCTAAAGTATCAAATGAAAAAAAAATCCAATTTGCGACAATGATGGATGAATATTTTCAGTCACGAAAAAATTTAAAAGCAGTTTTTTTATTATTAGATTTAAGACATGCACCCAGTAAAGATGATATTGATATGTTGGAATATTTACAACATTATCATTTAAAAATTCATTTAATTGCTACTAAAGTTGATAAAGTGAAAAATAGTCAATTAGTAAAAAATAAAAAATTAATATTATCAACTTTAAAACTTAGCACTAATACTCCTATTATTTTATTTTCTAGTATTAGTAAACAAGGAATTGATTTAGTAATTAGTAAATTAGCAGATGATGTTAATACTAATGAAGTTGAAGTAGAAACTTAATAGTATAATATTTGTTGCTATAAAAAAATATAAAAGTTGTTTAATATGTATATATTTATTAAAAATATCAATATTCAGTATAGAATAGAATATAATAATAATTAAACTTAATATAAGTTTTTAACTCATTATTTTGATAAAAATAAATGAGTTTTTATTTGAAAGGAAGATTAAAAGAAATGCCTATAAAAAATGAAAAGAATTTAAAACAAAACATCGAACAACCGCAAAAATTATAAAAGTGACTAAAGGTGTTGCTACTGGTGCTGCTGTTGGTGCTTTGTATATTAATCCTATTGCTCAAATGAGCGGTTTAGTTGCTGCTACTGTTGCGGGTGGTGTCAGTGCTGTTAGTAACCGTTCTGAAGAACAATTAGAAACTGATATTATAACTGCTGCTACTAGTGCTGCTGCTATTGGTGGGATTGCCAATGCTGTAATAACACCTGTTTTTATTCCTGTTGGTGCTGGTATTGCTGCTGTTGGTGGTGCTATTATTTTTGGCATAGATGCAGCAAAAAAATTTGATGAAAAACAAAGAAGACAAATTGAAGTTGACAATGATAAGTTTGCAGATAAAAAAACCGCTATAAATAATATAGATTCACAAATTGAAGTAAAAATAGAATCAAAGAAAATGGCCAGTTTATAATGAAATTTTAGATTTAAGGTAGTCTATGTTATAATATAAATATATTACTTTTTAAGGTAATAAATCCCCAATAACATGATTGGGGATTTAGTGTTTTTAATATTTTTTAACATTAAAATGTGTATAATTTATTTTTGTATATATTGTGTGTTAAAAAATAATAAAAAAGATTAAAATATTAAAATTTGAGGAGATGAAGTTAATATGAATAATACAAGTGATATAAATGATAATTTTGTTATTAGTAGAGCAGTACTGTCAGATGTTTCATGTACCTCTTGTGCTAGTGTTATCGAAAGACATTTTACTAAAGAAGATGGTATTACTGTTAGTATCAATTTTGCTACTAAAAAAGCACAATTTAGTTATGATCCTAAGTTTTGAAATGAAAAAAAAATTAAAAAAGCAATGCATCATTTAGGATATGAAATTTGTAAGTTTGAAACTGAGATTAAAGATATAAAAACGAGTCACCAAGTTGATATGAAAGATATTACAGATGATCATAGTAGTCATAGTCATCATAGTAGTCATAGTCATAGTAGTGAACAACATCAATCTCATATGTCAGAACAACATCATAATCATCAACATAATGTTAAATTACGTGATTTAATTGAACTTATTATTGGTTGAATATTGTTACTACCATTATTATTAATTATGATACCTAATACTTCATTTTTTGATAGTTTACGTAATCCTTATGTTCAATTTGCACTAGCAATTCCAATTCAATTTTATTTTGGTCGTAAATTTTATATTGGTATTTATCGAGAATTAATTAAACAAAAATGACCTGGTATGCATACTTTAGTAGCACTAGGAACAACAACGGCATTTATTTTTTCTATTTATTTAATGATAATTAATAAAAACAAACACTTATATTTTGAAGTTAGTGCTTCAATTATTATGATTGTTTTACTTGGTGATTTAATTAGTGATGTTGCACAGAAAAGGGCTACTAGTGGCTTAGAAAGTTTAATGTCATTAAAGCCAAAATCAATCTTAAAATATGATTATAATACCAAAACAGAAACTTTTATTAATATTGAAGATGTACAATTAAATGATATTTTAATTATTCGAAAAGGTGAAAATATTCCTACTGATGGTCAATTAATTAGTGAAGAAGCATTTATTAATGAATCAATGTTAACTGGTGAATTGCAAGTTATTACGAAACAAGTTAACCAAAATTTAATTGGTGGAACTAATAATGTTGGTGATAGTTTTAGGATGAAAGCAACTAAAATTGGTAAAGACACAGTATTAGCAAGTATTATTAAGGCAGTTGAAGATGCACAATATCAGAAACCAAAATTACAAAAATTGGCTGATAAAATCTCTGGGTGATTTACACCAACTGTTATTTTAATTGCCATTTTAGTTTTTCTTATTCGTTATTTTGCAGTAGGTAATGGTGTGCAAGAATCATTAGAAATTGCAATTGCAACTTTAATAATTGCTTGTCCTTGTGCATTAGGAATTGCAACACCATTAGCAGTTGCTGTTGGAATTAATAAAGCAGCAAAAATAGGAATCATTTATAATAAGGCTAGTGCTTTTGAAAAAATTACTAAGATTGATACCATTTGTTTTGATAAAACAGGAACATTAACTACTGGTAATTTGGTTATTACTAAAATTTATGGTCAAGAAAAACATGTTAATAAGGCAATTGCTATGGAAAAGCATTCAACACATCCTTTGGCTTTAGCGTTTTCTTTATATTCTAATACTAATAATGTTGGACAATCATTGACAATTACCGAGGTTAAAGAACAAATTGGTTTTGGTATTAAAGCAAAATATCAAACTGAAGAATTACAAATTTCATCACTTGAAAATTTACAAAAAGCAAAAATGCCATTTAGTCCATTTCTAAAAACATTTGACTTTGAAACAGTTACTCCTAGCCAGAAAGTATTGGCATTGGCAATTAATAAAGTTGTTACTAATATTTTTATTTTAGAAGATGAATTACAAACAAATGCATTATTAACAATTGAAAAAGTTAAAAAACAAGGAATTGAGGTTATTTTAATTAGTGGTGATAATGAATCACAAACACTTGCTATTGCTAATCGTGTTGGGATAGAAACATCCTTTGCTAATGTTACACCACAAGGTAAATCACAAATTGTTGCTGATTTACAAGCAAAAGGTAAAAAAGTAGCGTTTGTTGGTGATGGTATTAATGATGTTATTGCCTTAGAACAATCTGATTTAGCAATTGCAATGGGCTCTGGTAGTGATATTGCTAAAAAAATTGGTGATATTACTATTCTTGATAATGATATTAGTATTGTTTATAAGGCTATTGTTTTAACTAAAAAAACTAAAAATAATATTTGAATGAATTTTATTTGAGCATTTAGTTATAATATTATCATTATTCCATTAGCTGCTGCCGGATTTATTATTCCACCGTTGGCTGCAATTGCAATGGCTCTTTCTGATATAACTGTTGTTGGAAATTCATTAATTTTTAAATGAAGAAAATATAAATATTAGATAATATATAAATTAATAATAAATAAAAAAGTACTTTAATTTTTTAAAAGGGGGAATTTAAATGGCTAGACAAAATCAAGAAAAAAAAGCAGAGCTTGATCAAAAGATATCTATTTTACAAAAAATGATAGGTATTATAGAAGAAAAAAAATAATGTTGAACCAAAGCCTGATGAAAAGTTGATTAGAATTAATCAACTGATAATTGATGATTATAAGAACAAACTTTCTCTATTAGTAAAAGAAAGAGAAAATAATGATTGAGAAACAATTAATTTAGAAGATATTGATAAACCATCTACAAGTCAAAATAAATGAAGTTTATCAAAAATATAAAAAAAGTTACCTTTCTCTATAACCCTACTAGGTAAGTATTTTGATTATACTTTATCATTGTTGATTTGTATAGCAATTTTAGTGTTTTTTTAAAATTTCAATATTTTTTTATATTTAAAAGAGTCAGATTTTAAATCTGACTCTTTTAAGCAATTATCTGTCTATCTATTTGTTTTTGGGATTTTCTTCAGCATTAGCTCATAATGCTGCTGCTTTTCCAAAAGCCTCAGTGTGTTTTAATTCTGGGTGTTCTGCTTTAACCTTTGGCAATGTAGTTTTCATAAAAATATTAAAAACAGTAGGTTTTTTTGCTGCCATATTTTCCTTCTCCTTTCACTTTTCTTATATTATTATTATAATGTATTTTAATTATTAGTGTGTTAATAAACTATAAGAGTATATTTTTAAAAATATTAAGTTTTTATTTTTTAAAAACATAATTATTAATAATGTATCCAACTCCATGCTCATCATTATTTGGAGCAATAGTTTTACCATATGGTTTTAAAGCAATATTAGCATTTTCCATTACTATTGGATGACCAGATACTTCAAACATTGGTAAATCATTAAATTCATCACCAATCGTTAATGCATCTTTAGTGTCAATATTTAAATGATTACATAATCATTGTAGTGCCGAACCTTTATTAATGTTTTTATTACCAATTGAAAAAACATTTGTATGATATTGAACAATTGTTAAATCTGGAAAGTTAGTTTCAAAACTATTAATGAATTTTGTAATTTCATTAGCCTTTCAATATTTTTCTAAAATAACCATTACTTTTGAGATTGGCATTTTAATATCAGTACTATTAGTTAACTTAATAATTTTAATTTGCAGATTTTCAACTCATGTACTTCAACTATTAGCCGCATGGTTAACATACAAAGTATCAATACTATTAAAATGTAAAATCATTTGTTTATTATATTTGGTTAATCATTCATAAAGTTTAATTGTTATTTCTGAATTTAATTGTTGTAAATAAATTCATTTTTGTTTAGTATATGATCAAATTTCAGCACCATCATTACCAATAATATAACCATCATATTTTTCAGCATTAATCATTTTACCAACACGAATAGCATTTTCACCATATCTACCTGTATTAATTACAACTTTAATATTATTTTTTTGAGCTTTTAAACAAGCATTAAGATTAATTTCACTTAAGGCACTGCCACTATCAAATAAAGTACCATCTACATCAGTAAAAATTATTTTTACCATCAATCATTTCCTGCTTTCTTTTTTTCTATTATTTTATTAATATTATAAAGATAAAATAATAAAATACTATATATTTCCATAGAATAAAATTTCTTAAATTAAAATAAAATATTATATTTTAATTTTTTATTATATAAAAATGTTAAAAAAGAAAAAAACCTTTAATGAAAAACATAAAGGTTAACAAAATAATGTATGGTGCGGAACAAGGGACTTGAACCCTCATGCCTTTCGGCGCCAGAGCCTAAATCTGGTGCGTCTGCCAGTTTCGCCAATTCCGCATTTTGGTGTCCCGTATAGGCCTCGAACCTACAACCCTCAGATTAAGAGTCTGATGCTCTGCCAATTGAGCTAACGAGACATCTAGGGGAATAAAAAACAAGTAATTATAATACTTGCAGTCTAAATATTAATTAATGGTGACTCGTACGGGGATCGAACCCGTAATGTAGGAATGAAAATCCTATGTGTTTACCAATTCACCAACGAGCCGTAGAAAACAAGAGTTTAGAATAATGGCGCCCAGTATAGGATTTGAACCTATGACACTTCGATTAACAGTCGAATGCTCTGCCGCTGAGCTAACCGGGCATTTACTAAACCTTAATTATTATATTGAAGAAAAGTATAATTTGCAATAACTAATAAAGTTTTTTTTATTTTTTTCTTGATTACGGCAATGTATATGCTTTATTAATCATTTTTTAAATTAAATATAATAATAACTTAAGTATTATTTGTAATAATGAATACTATTAATGGTAAAAATAATTAGAAAGAAGTAAACATAGAAATCATGTAGAATTACATTATCAATATAAAGGGGTTTTAATTTATGAAGTTATTATTAGCAACATTAAGTTTTTTAACATTTGGAACAACTGTAGGAACTTTTGGAAATGTATTAAGTACGAATCTAAGCAAAATAAATAATAGTATTAAAGAAACTTATACTATAATTCCTAATTCATTTAGTTTGAAAAGTGAATTAGGAAAAGAAAAAATGAATACTGATAATATTGATGTTGATATGTTAGATGGAATGACAAAGGCTATTATTCGTTATATGCCAGATACAACAGATTTACCTTTTTTAGTTAAAGAGGTTAATTTGCTTTGACTAAGTAATGATATTAGTCAAATAATAACTAAAAAAGCATTGCCTTATAGTAAAAGTTTTGAAAAAAACGGAATAGTTGATAAAGATTTAATTTTAGAAGCAATTAATATTATGAATGGTACTAAGTTTTCTAATAATGATTTAGATGTACTAATTAATCAAGATAATAAAAATATTTCTTTAATAGCAAAAAGTAATAGTCACTTTCAAGGGAAAATAGATATTTTAAATAAGCTAGTAGAATTTTCGGATATTTTTTAGGAACAAAAGGAAATGTTTAGTAATCTGTGTAACTTACAAAAATAACTATGTTTAATTAATTCTAGTAAATATAATTAAATGACTAGAAAGAGTGAGTTACAGATGGCTAAAAAAGATAACTTTAATAATAATGATCCAATATCAAAAGCAGTAGATTTATTACTAGAAAATACTGAAGATTTAACAACAGTTTTTAAATCTGGCGGTTTATATAAAGAATTAACAAAAAGATTAGTTGAAAAAATGTTGAATTCTGAAATGCAAAATTATTTAGGATATGAAAAAAATCAACATAGTACTACTGAAAATGCTCGTAATGGTACAAGTTCAAAAAAATTAATAACTCAACAAGGTAAAATTGAAATTGATGTACCAAGAGATCGCAATAGTAATTTTACTCCTGTAATAGTTCCTAAAAGGCAAAGAAGATTTGATGGTTTTGATCAACAAGTTCTTTCCTTGTATGCAAAAGGAATGACATTATCTGACATTAGAATGCAGTTGCAAGAGTTATATCATGGTGCTGATATTAGTGAAAGTGTTATTAGTCAAATTACTGATGATGTTATTGATGATGTTAAAGCATGACAAAATCGACCATTAGAAAGTATTTATCCTATTGTTTATTTTGATTGTATAGTAGTTAAAGTACGACAAGATAAACGGATTATTAACAAATCAGTTTATATAGCATTAGGAGTTGATTTAGAAGGCAAAAAAGATGTTTTAGGATTATGAATTAGTGAAAATGAAGGTTCTAAGTTTTGATTATCTAATTTCACAGAAATGAAAAATCGTGGCTTAAATGATATTCTTATTGCTTGTAGTGATAATTTAACAGGCATGTCAGAAGCAATACAATCAGTTTATCCTAAAACAGAACATCAATTATGCATTGTTCATCAAATTAGAAATAGTTTAAAATATGTTTCATACAAACATCGAAAAGGTCTAGTTGCAGATTTAAAACCAATTTATAGTGCATGTAGTGAAGAACAAGCAATGCAAGCTTTAGAATCGTTTGAAAGTAAATGAAATAAACAATATCCTCAAATTACTAAATCTTGATATAAAAATTGAGATAATTTAATGGTTTTTATTAGTTATCCAGTAGAAATCAAAAGAGTGATTTATACTACAAATGCTATTGAATCTGTTAATAGTCAATTACGAAAAATCATCAGAAATAAAAAAGTTTTTCCTAATGATATGGCAGTTTTCAAAATATTTTACTTGGCAATTGAAAATATAACAAAAAAATGAACATTGCCTATTCAAAATTGAAATACAGCAATTGCTCATTTTATGATAAAATTTGAAGACAGAATTAATCTAAATTAGTAACTTTGTAAAACAAAGATACACAGATTATTAAAAAGCCTCTTAATTTTATTGAAATTACAATATATGCACAAGATATAGACTTAACTTCTTACTATCTCTCACAACATAATCTTGAAAATAATTCTAATAAATATTATTTTAAAACAAAAAATGAAACAATAATATTTTTGAAAAAATATAAGAAAATCTATGAGCAACGAATAACAAAAACTAAAGAAAAATATGGAAAATCAATACCATTATTAAATGGTTTGCAACTTAATCAAGAACAAGCACTATTAAAAGGAACAGACTTAATAAGCACTGGAATGGCAACCCTTTTTAGGACTATTTTTTGGTAGACATTTGTTTTTGATAACTAACTGGAGTTAGGTATTTTAGAGTACTGTGAATTCTTATGTTGTTATATCAATTGATGTAATCAAATAATTCTAATTTTAATTGGATTAATGATGTAAAATTTTTATCATTAATAAATTCAATTTTGAAAGTTTTAAAAGTTGCTTCAGCAACAGCATTGTCATAAGGACATCCTTTTTTGCTTAAAGATCGAGTTATGTTGAAAGCTAATAAAAGTTTATCAATAGTTTTATTATTGAATTCATTACCGCGATCAGTATGAAATATTTCAATATCTTTTAAACAGTTATTTGATTGCATAAATGCTTGATATACTAATGATGCATCTTTTTTAACTCCAACACTATGTCCAATAATTTCGCGGTTAAATAGGTCGATTAATAGGCAAATATAGTTTCATTTACCATTAACTTGAACATAAGTTAAATCACTAACAATAACTTCATTTTTAATTCTATTATTAAAGTTTCTATTAACAAGATTGGTTATTTGACTATCATTGACTTTATTATGATAATTTTTGAATGATAATTTAGTGTATTTTGATATTAAATTATGCTTATTCATAATTTCTTTAATTTTTCTGCGTGATAAATAAATTTCTTGGTTTGCTAGTATGACTTTTAATCTTCTAGTACCATAAACTTCTTTATTTTCTTTAAAAGCACTAATAACAGCTTGTTCATAAATATTATTTTGAATTTTATTTTTTTTCTTTAAATTAAAATAATATGTTGATTTAGAGAGTTTTAAAAAATGACACATTGTGCGAATTTTATATTTAGATTTATTATTTGCAATAATCTCTACTTTCTGCCTATTATTAGTGCTGCTTGCTTTAAAATATCAATTTCCATTCGTAACTGTTTTAATTCTTTATTTGCTTGAATTAATTGTTTTTCTAAATCTGAAAGATTATCTTTAGTTTTAAAACTACCTGAATTAGTAAATTGCTTAATTCAATTGTAAGTAGCTGCTCTTGTAACATTGTATTCTTTAACAAGGCAAGATACTGATTTGCCACTTTGATATAAAGCTACTATTTGTTTTTTAAATTCATCTGAATATGAGTTAATAGTGACCATAATTATAATTCCTTTCTTTTAACTAATTTGTTCACTTGTCTATGTAATTAGTGTCCAATAAAGTGTAACCCATCCACACAGTATCATTAAAAAATAACAATAATGTTTTAATAAAAATTAAATTAACTGAACAAATCGAAAATATATATACAAGTCTTTTCATAATAAATAATCAAAAAAGTGATACTACAAGTCTTTTAGAATTTGAAGATCAACAAGCAGACACGTTCACGCTACTTTCTTATATTTACTATGATAGCACACCAACCCAATCACAACAAAATTTAAGTTCTTTTATTATTGATACTAGTACAAACACTAAAGAACAAAGTCCTGAAGAAATAAAAGATGAAAAAAAATATGAGTTTCTTAATTCTGAAAACTCACAAATAGTAAAAAATAAACTAGCACAAAAAGTAGTATATAACATATAAAAACTTTTAAATAAATTAACTAATGTTATTCTTTTAAATTAAGAAAAGAATAACATTTTTAATAATAAATTAAAGATTGACTACTATCATTCAATTCTGAATTATTATCTCAATTATCCAACATATCATTAATTGCTCTAATTGAAATAGGATCAAATCTAATTAATTGATTATTAACATCAATAATTAAGTTATCTACCATTCTTTCCAATTCTCATTGAAACATTAATGGTTTTTCTTTATTTTGTAATTCTTCTTTTTTATTATTCAATTTTGTTAATATTTCTATTAAGCTAACTGTACTATTTTCATTTCAGTTATTATTTATATTTACAAAATCATTTCTTAAATTTTCAATTTCACTAATAGTTTTATTTATATACCTTGCTTCTGCTCTCTTCTCATATCATTCAGGAAATAATTTTTTGTGTACAAATGGTCCCATAGTAAATAATACTAATAATGAACTAGTAACAGCACCCATTAGCATTCGAATTGGTAATGAAAATAAATTTTCATTACTACCAAGTGCTTTAACAATTTTTTCATTACATAAATATGTTATACCAATTCCTGGTATTGTACTAAGCAAAAACCCACTACCAATAATACTCACTTTTTTTCATATATTTAATCCTTGATAATTATATATTAATTGTTGTCTACTATCTTCTGATATTCTTTCTTGTCTTATCATAATTTACTCCTATTTTTTAATTTGAGTTAATAAAATTAATTACTAATATCTTAACATAAAAACTAACATTAATATTTTAATAAACAATTAATTAATATATTTAATATTCTAAAATAAAAATAATAAAAACTAATTAATGGAAATAAGTTTATTAAATAATAAAATAATTAAAACTTCTTTTCATTTTTAATATAATCTCATATACTATCCTTTCAAAGTTGCTAACATTACAGCTTTAATAGTATGTAAACAATTTTCTGATTGTTGAAATACCTTTGATGCAGAAGATCGAAATACTTCATCAGTAACTTCTAATTCACCTGTTCCACCATATTGTTTAACAATATCTTGAGTAATTTGTGTATTACCATCATGAAAACTTGGTAAAGAATGTAAAAATATAACATCTGATTTTGCAATTTTCATTTTTTCATTATTAACTTGATATGGCATTAATTCTTTAATTCGTTGTTTTAATAAAACTTTATCTTCAGATACAGATGTTCAAACATCAGTAGCAACTACGTCAGCATCTTTACTTGCTGTTTTATAATCTTCTGTTAAAATAATAGAGCCACCCGTTTCTTGAGTAATTTCTTGACATTGTTTTAATAGTTGAGGATATGGTCATAAATTTTTATTAGCACAGATTACTAAATTCATTCCTAATTTTGCACTAATAATCATATAACTATTAGCCATATTAAAACGAGCATCTCCAAAATAAACAAATTTAATACCTTTAACATCTTTATTTTTTTTACACTCTTGAATTGTCATAATATCGGCTAGCATTTGTGTTGGATGATATAAATCAGTTAAGCCATTTCATATTGGAACACCGGCATTTTCAGCTAATTCTTCAACATCAGTTTGTTTATATCCACGAAATTGAATACCATTATAAATTCTACCAAGAAATTTAGCGGTATCAACAATTGATTCTTTAATTCCTAATTTACTACTAGTTGGATCAAAATATGTTGAATGCATTCCTAAATCACAAGCAGCAACTTCAAACGCGCTTCTTGTTCGTAATGAATCTTTTCGATATGATAAAGCAACACTATAGCCTTTTAACGGCTGTTTTTCTATTCCTTTTTGTTTTGCAATTTTTAAAGTAGCAGCTAATTCTAATAAGTAATAAATTTCTTCTGAAGTAAAATCTAATAAACAAATAAAATTTCTGCCTTTTAAATTAATAGCCATGATATGTTTTCTTCCTTTCAGTTCCTAATATCTTTATTTAATTTAACATTGATATACAATATGGGCAACACTCTGGCCACATGACAATTCAGAATTAGTAATTTCATAAACATGGATATGTATTATTATATTTAATTTTTAACTCAAATTTATTAACAGCAAGTAATTATTTTGTTAATAAATTGTTGAACTGAAAGTTGTTTTAAATATTTTTCTAGTGAAATAATATATTCTTTTTTAGAATTCCATTCTTTCAAAATTTGATTGATTAAGTAAGAACATATTTTTTTATCTTGGATAATACTCGTTACAACAAACTTTTTAATATAAAATACTCCAATACCATTTCTGATAAAAATTTTAGCAAGTAATAAAACTATTTTTAATTTATTAATTTTTGAATATATATTAATAGCAGACTTACTTTGCATTCAGTATTCTCCTTAACTTAAAATATTCTTTTTTTTCTCTCTCATAGTTAACATTTAAAACCTTTTTTTATATTTTTGCAATACATATACAAAAAATTACTAATGAATATATATATATATATATATTAAATTAATAAGTGTATTTTATTGTATATTTAAAATTTAAAACTATCAAAATAAAATTTTAAATATACAATAATAAATGAAAATGAAAAATATTGGTTTAGTAATTAAATGTAAAATTAAAAAAACAAAACTTTAAAACTTACTAAAATAGAATATTTTATAAAAGTTTTGAAAATAATGTTTTATCAATAAAACTTAATATAATTTTAAATTTAAAATTTGTACCTAAATTATAGGTACAAATTTTTATTATTTCTCATTTTGCTGTGTATACATCACAATACGTAAAATAAGTTGTAATATTTCATAAATCATACGAATCAAGTAATAAATAAACTTAATTTGGAAAATTCAACTAATAGCACGTATTTCTTTTTCATTTAAAATACCAACAAGATTTTGACAAATTTCTTTTCTTGATTTAGCATAAAAAATCATTTGCATTGAAGAAAAAAGAATTAATAAAATACTACCTAAAATTGATAAAACAATTGAAAGTATATTGACGCTCGCTGCTGATAAAGTAATTCAAGAATTAGCAGGTGAAAGAGCAAATAGAATAGCAAGTGCAAAAGGAATTAAAACAAAAAATAATGTTATTTTACGAGAAAAATCTCATCAAAAAGTATTAAAACGACTACTATTTGAACTACTTACTGCCCAAGTACTTTCCATTGCCATTGCTAAAGTATAAATAGAACGACGGTGATAAGTTCATGGTAATAATCTTAAAGTAAAATTACCATTATTAAATAAATATGGCCTTAAATAAAAAAACCTAGATTCAACAGTAATACTATTAATATTACCAAATCCCTTAAATTTTATTCTTTTTGCATTAATACCGTATGTTTTTAAATATTTTTGAGATAACTCGCCACCAGTTAAATTAGCACTATTTTCACGATGGAATCAAGAATACTTAATTCAAGTGAAAAATCAAATCATAGTAACAACAAACAAAATTATACCAACAATAGCCACTAAGCTTGCTAAAACAATTAAACTAGTTGATCAAGTCTTTGGATCATTTGGATTAACTGAGGATAATAATAAATTAGTCATAATCTTCTCCTTTCTAACTATTTGAATAGAGTCTACAATATTATAACATAGTATTATTCCACCACGAAAAGAAAGTTATAAACTTCTTGATCACCATCAACAATTTCATATTCAATATCATAATCTTCATCTAAAATTTTTTTCATAAAATTAATTTGATCTTTTGAATAACCTTTACCTTTAAAAATAGTAATTATTTCTGCACCATCTCAAATTAATTTAGTAAACAATACTTTAATTACATTAAATAAATTTTTATTTGAAGCAATAATTTTTTCTTTACCATCTTTATTACGAAAACTAACAGCAGAAAAAAAGTGTTTTTTTCCAATTTTAATACCATCTATTTCAACATCACGATCAGCAACTGTTATATAACCAAAAGCAGCATATTTAATTTCACTTCACATATTTTTATTATTTTCTTTTGCACTTAATTCAGGATTAAAATTTAAAGCAGCACGCATACCTTGAGCAATATTTTTAGCAGGTAATACAAAAACTTTTGATTTTTTTTCTAATTTTCTTGCTTGTTCTGCTGCTAAAAATAAATTACTATCATTTGGTAAAATAAAAACATTTTTTGCATCGACAATTTCAATTGCCTTTAAAAAGTCATCTGTTGATGGATTAATTCTTTTTGAATACATAATAATATTATTAACCTTTAATTCATCTCTAAAAAAGGTTTCAATTCCTCTACCGGGAACAGCAGCAATTAAAGCAAATTTATTATTTAATTTACGAATTGGTTTAATAGTTTGTGTATGTGCTTTTGCCTGTTCCGTCATATTTTCAATTTTTACTTTTAAAATTTCACCAAATTTCTGAAAATAATTTAAAATTTGACCCGGTTTTAAAGTATGAACATGAACTTTAATTAAATCTTCATCATCTACTAAAACTATTGATTGACCATCCATTGTTTCTAAATCAGTTCGTGTTTTGCTTAAATTAAAATCTAACTTACTAACTTTATTTAGTTTTACAATAACTTCTGAACAATAACCAAAGTTTTCTTGATTTAAAACCATTTCTAATTTTGCTGTATCTTGTTGTTCTAATTTTTTCTTTGGTGAAATAGCTTTACCATGCTTTAAACCATACACCATACCTTCAACAATATAAACTAAACCAGCACCACCCGAATCAACAAGTCCTACTTTTTTTAAAATTGGCAATAAATCAGGTGTTCTTTTTAACGATTCATTCATTCCTTCTAGTAATTTTTCAAAAATATAAAGCGAATCTTTGCCTGTTATTTCTAATTCATTAATATAACTAGCACCATCTTTAATAATAGTAAGAATAGTACCTTCTACTGGTTTCATAACTGCACGATATGCATAATCTTGTGCACTTTTTCAAGATTTTAATAAATCCTCATTACTAATGAAATCATTTTTTAAATCTTTTGTTTTTATAGTTTGAAAAAAACCACGAAAAATTTGAGATAAAATAACTCCAGAATTACCACGCGCACCCATCATTAAACCACGAGAAAAAGTAGTAGCAAATGTTTTTAAACTATCATATTCTTTGCCATTTAATTCTTTTATACCATTCATCATTGTTAAATTCATATTTGTTCCAGTATCACCATCAGGTACGGGGAAAACATTTAATTTATCAACTTCAAAATGATGATTATAAAGATTATTAGCACCGCTAATAAGCATAACTTTTAAGGTTTTAATATTAATTTTTTTCATTTAATTTCACCTTATATTTTCTTTTATTCTTCAATTAAATCATGAACAAAAATGTTAAGTACTATATAGTCTTGATATTTAATAATCTTTTCAACAATATATTTTAAATTTTTCTGAGTTTGATTCATAATATTTCAAATATTATTATTAAAAAAACAAACTATATTAATATCAATAATTCAACCTAAATCAGACTTGTTAACTTTAATTCCATAATTATTATCTTTTTCATAAATATTGGCAACACCTGGTATAGATAAAATACTTTCTGATAATGCTTTTTTAATAATGTTCATAATATCTTTATCTTTTTCCAAATAATCACCCCTATTATATTAATAATAAATTAAATTTATATAAAATAAAATCTCTTATAATTTTTATAGTCTCTTACATTATACCTAATATAATATATCAAGACAATAATAATCTTAAAGATAAAGATATTATATATTGATAATGGTTTTTTCTATATAAAAACATAATTAAGAAAAACTAAACTACCTAATTATTAAATATAAAATACTATCTATAATTTTAAAAATTAATATTAATACAATAATAATTAAATAATTACTTATTCTTAACTGTCTTATTTTTATACTTAAAGATTATATAATAGAAAATAATAAAATTTAAAATATATAAAATACTATCTAACCAAAAGTATAATTAATAATTAAACTATACTTCAAAAATTTACTATATAAATTTTAGGCATTTTTGCGTTTTTAATCGTAATCTTATTTTTTGCAAAAATTGCAAATACAATTTTCATAATAATAATTACATATTTCAATAAATTACCTCCTATTTTATATAAAAAGATTATCATTTTTTAAAATAAAAATTAATTTAATGATAATGAAAATATATTAACTTCTTAATAACTAAATTTAACGTTCAACTACTTATTAACCATTGTAATTTTATATTATATAAAATAATATTGAATTGTTAACATTCAAAAGTGTTAACTATAATAAATATTGAAATTTTATATACATAAAATTTAATAATTTTGAAAGGAACAATAAATATGTTAAAAATATCTACTAATTATTTACCAGATCCCACTGAATATGCTAAAGTTTTTTGTGAATATATATTCAAAACTTTAATAGAAAAAATAATATATTTTTATACAACAGTCAATGGGTTTCTAGATCAAAAATTTATTACATTTTTGACTAATGAAAAAATTGCTAATGAATTTAATAAAACAAAAAATATGGATTTAGAAACATTAATAAAAGAATTTTGTGATGTATATCATAAAATTAAAATTCCACTAATAACAATAAATAAAAAATTAACAAAAGAAATTGAAAAAGAAGTAAGTGAAGTATTTAATAATACAACTACTTTAACTATAATTTTTTATAAAATTTGTATAAAAGATAACGCAACTAATAGTGATATTAGTGATTTTTTTATTGAAAAATATACAAAAAAAATTATTAATACTTTTAAAAATCTCTATTATATTTTTTATTACTATAACTATATCAAACATTTTAGAATTAAAGATAACAAAAAAAAGAAACATATTTCAACAAAAAACTATCAAGATAATTTAAATATACAATTAATTAAAGAAATAAAAAAAGTCTTGAATATGCCATTTTAATAATAAACAAAATGGATACAAATATTTATAAGCGAAATTTAAAAATAACACCAGAAGAAAATTTACAAAAAAAAGCACAAGATGCAGAAAATGAAAAATATGATGCATCATATTTAAATAAAAAAACTAATGCTAATAATTGTATACTTTCATAAACGTTTTCTTTAATCTTTATTTTCTGTTACGTCAATAATAACTTCACTATTATCATCAAGAATTTCTTTAGTTATAAATTGACCAACGCTTTCAGCAACAGTTTTATCAGCAACAGTTTTTAAACGACTTAATTGTTTTTCCAACGGAACCAATGTTTTATTAATGCCAACATAAAGATCGTGATTTTCTACTAAACACTGTAAAAAATTATTATTTAATAACTGAATATGAACGGAAATATTATATGTATGATTACTATTTCTTTCAATACCAACTTTAGCAATCATATCTTTTTTAATATATTTAGAATACTTTTCTTGTAAATAATTAAAATTTTTATCAACAGCATTTTTAATTTCATAAGTAATATTAATATTTTTTCCATGGACAATAACTTGCATGATTAATTGCTCCTATCTTTTAATTATTATATACATTTTCCCATAAACAAATAAATTTTAAAAGATAATAGTGTAATTAAATTTAAATTATTAACAACTAAGCAAAATACCAATTATATTTATAATATGCTCAATATAATCTTCAATTAAATTAATGATTAATACTCTATTTTTTATCTTTTCATGATTTTTGTTTTAAAAAATTTTGTTTTCCATTAAAAGCAATAGCTGTTTTTCAACGTGGATAATTATTACCTTTAGTAATAGCATTAGTATTATTCATTGGTTGTAAATTACTAATATCAGAAGTGCCTCCATGAAATAAAGGTCGTTGATGTATAATAGTTCAATTATAACTTTTAGGATCATCATCAAGTTTAACATTACTAATAAAGTTATTCCTAAACATTAGCGCACCTGCATAGTCTTTTCGATATAAATGTGGATTATAATCATCAATAATTTCTCCTTTATTTCATACTTCTTCAATTTGTTGTGGTGTTCAAGTTACTTCGCTATTAACAACATTACTACTGTTATTAGTTTGAACAGGATTCGGATTACTAGTTACTTGATAATCAAGTAATTTTGATTGTGGAAGTGCACCTCCACCAGTATTATTAATAACTATATTTATACCTTGTGTTGATTTATCGTGTTCATTAAAAAATCGATCTGTAAATGATGGTCCAATAGTTTGTTCACCAAAAAGAGAATTTTGTTCAACACTCGCGGATATTTCTGTTGCTGATAAAGCATTATTATTTGTCAATGATAATGCTTTTTTTGATTTATTTCTTAGATTAGCCATTATTAATCATAAAGAAAAAAGTACTAAAAAGAAACTACAAATTAATGCAAAGCCTCAAGGCAAAATAAAAAATAAAACATTAATAATTTTTTTGTCCATAACATAACTATAAATTTTTTTATAACCATAACTTATTAATAATCCTGAACCAATAAGTAAGACAAGCGAAATTACTACTACTATTAATGCTCATACTAAAGTTATTACTCCATATTTATTTAAAAAAATAAATGGAATTGTAATAAACACTAGAGTAATAACCGAAAAAATTAAAGTAAAAATTGTTAAAATCTGAAAAGTAAGAGTAAATGTAATGCCTTTACTATTAATTACTTCAGTTAAAATTACTAAAATCTCATTAGCATTAGTACGATAAAGTATAAGTCATAATACTCAACTTATAATCAAAGTTATTGCCATTAACCCCGAACTAACAATAATTCCTCAACGATTATGAGAATTAATGTTTCTATAATTCTCTGCTGACACTTCCATACTAAAACCTCACAACTCTAAAATCTCATATATTAAATTCTATCATAAATGATGATTAACATGTTTAACGACAATTATGAAATATAAATGAAAATATAACCTTTATAAAAATACTTCTTGAAAATTAAAATTTAGATTGGAAATGTTTAGTAATCTGTGTAACTTACAAAAATAACTATGTTTAATTAATTCTAGTAAATATAATTAAATGACTAGAAAGAGTGAGTTACAGATGGCTAAAAAAGATAACTTTAATAATAATGATCCAATATCAAAAGCAGTAGATTTATTACTAGAAAATACTGAAGATTTAACAACAGTTTTTAAACCTGGCGGTTTATATAAAGAATTAACAAAAAGATTAGTTGAAAAAATGTTGAATTCTGAAATGCAAAATTATTTAGGATATGAAAAAAATCAACATAGTACTACTGAAAATGCTCGTAATGGTACAAGTTCAAAAAAATTAATAACTCAACAAGGTAAAATTGAAATTGATGTACCAAGAGATCGCAATAGTAATTTTACTCCTGTAATAGTTCCTAAAAGGCAAAGAAGATTTGATGGTTTTGATCAACAAGTTCTTTCCTTGTATGCAAAAGGAATGACATTATCTGACATTAGAATGCAATTACAAGAGTTATATCATGGTGCTGATATTAGTGAAAGTGTTATTAGTCAAATTACTGATGATGTTATTGATGATGTTAAAGCATGACAAAATCGACCATTAGAAAGTATTTATCCTATTGTTTATTTTGATTGTATAGTAGTTAAAGTACGACAAGATAAACGGATTATTAACAAATCAGTTTATATAGCATTAGGAGTTGATTTAGAAGGCAAAAAAGATGTTTTAGGATTATGAATTAGTGAAAATGAAGGTTCTAAGTTTTGATTATCTAATTTCACAGAAATGAAAAATCGTGGCTTAAATGATATTCTTATTGCTTGTAGTGATAATTTAACAGGCATGTCAGAAGCAATACAATCAGTTTATCCTAAAACAGAACATCAATTATGCATTGTTCATCAAATTAGAAATAGTTTAAAATATGTTTCATACAAACATCGAAAAGGTCTAGTTGCAGATTTAAAACCAATTTATAGTGCATGTAGTGAAGAACAAGCAATGCAAGCTTTAGAATCGTTTGAAAGTAAATGAAATAAACAATATCCTCAAATTACTAAATCTTGATATAAAAATTGAGATAATTTAATGGTTTTTATTAGTTATCCAGTAGAAATCAAAAGAGTGATTTATACTACAAATGCTATTGAATCTGTTAATAGTCAATTACGAAAAATCATCAGAAATAAAAAAGTTTTTCCTAATGATATGGCAGTTTTCAAAATATTTTACTTGGCAATTGAAAATATAACAAAAAAATGAACATTGCCTATTCAAAATTGAAATACAGCAATTGCTCATTTTATGATAAAATTTGAAGACAGAATTAATCTAAATTAGTAACTTTGTAAAACAAAGATACACAGATTATTAAAAAGCCTCAATATTTTAATTTTTAACAATTTTTAAATAATTATATCATAATAATTTTTATTTGATAATGAAATTTTTAGTAATTTTTTATTATATTATTCAATAGTTTTTTTAATGTTTTTAGAAACTTATGTATATTTTTGTTAATAATAAACTTTCTGTTGATATATTATATATAATTATATTATGTTTAAAATTAATCAAAAATTTTAATTATAAAAGGCAGGAAATTAAGTATGGAAAACCTTAGTGTTGGCGAAATAGTAACAAAATTTAATTTAACAATTTTATATATTAATCCCAAAATTCCAATTGAAAAAAGAATTATTACTAATATTGGTACTAATCGTGGTGGTTTAGAGTTAACAGGATTTAAAACTAAACAAATCTCACGTAGTCGTCGTATAATTTTATTAAGCAGTAAAGAAAGCGAATATATTTCCTCTTTACCAAAAACAGAATTTAAGAACCATTTTAGTAATATTTTAGAAGATCATATTCCTGCTATTTTTGTAACACCTAATTTTAAATTTAAAAAAGAATTATGTGACTGTGCTAAATCAATTAATTCAACAGTTCCAATTATTGAAGTATTATTTTTTACTTCTGAATTTGCAGCAACAGTTTCTACGTATATTGTTGAACGTTTATCTGAATCTAAACGTTTACATGGTATTTTAGTAAATATTTTTGGTTATGGTGTCCTAATTACAGGTGAAAGTGGTATTGGTAAATCAGAAACAACATTAGATTTATTACGTAATGGGCACTTATTTGTTGGTGATGATAGTATTGATATTTTAAAAGTCAATAATAAAATTGTAGGAAAAGTTAATCCGATTATTAAAAATTTAATTGAAATTAGAGGAATAGGTATCCTAGATATTACCAAAATGTATGGATATCATGTTATAATGCATGAGAGTCAAGTAAATTTAATTATTAATTTAATTAGAATTGAAAATGATGGTTGAACTAAAGTTGATCGACTTGGTGATCATAATAACTTTGATGTTTTTTTTGAAATTAAAGTGCCTAAAATAATTATTCCTGTTAGTCCAGGAAGAAATTTAGCTGATTTAATTGAAGCAGCAGTTATTAGTTTAAAATTAAAAGATGAAGGTCAAGACGCTACTGCTAGTTTTCAAAAACAAATAATTAGAAATTTAACAAAAAAGAAATAATTTAATTATTAAATTATCAAAAAGGAAAAAAATATGATTAATGATGATGGATACAATAGTTTAATTACCGATATTCCGGGAACGGGAATTCATATTTATTCGGTATTAATGGCAGTAGGGTTTTTAACTGCTGTCATTGCTTCATGAATAAAATTATATCGTCGTAATATTCCAACTAAAACTTTAGAATGAGGAACATTAGTTATTGCATTAGCAGGATTAATAGGAGCAAGAGCATGATATGTTCTTAATAATACTAGCACAATTGAAAATGCACTTGATGTAGTTGCCGTTTGAAGAGGTGGTATGGCAATTGAAGGAGGTGTTACAGTTGGAATGATAGTAGGATTCTTTATTTTTTATCGTACTTCAAAGCAGTTACAAATTTCAATGTGAGTTTTTATTGATTGTATTGTTCCAAATATTTTATTAGGTCAAGCAATTGGTAGATGAGGTAATTTTTTTAATCAAGAATTACTAGGAACTGATGTTGGTCATCCTTTCAGTTGATTACCAACATGAATAAATAATCATTTACATTATGGTTTTAATAGTGATAAACCACATCCTGTTGCTGTTTATCGTCAACCTTTATTTTTATATGAGTCATTATCTTCATTATTTGGTTGATTCTTTTTAACGTTTTTTGTACCAAAAACAGGACAAATATTTAGTAAAAAACCATGAAAATTAGATTCTTCGCAATTTATTTCGCCTTTAAAGACTAATCCAATTGTTGTAAAAGATTTTTTAAAACCTTGAACAGTTATTAAAAAAATTCATGGATATCGTAAATTTAAATATGAAAGTTGAAAACAAGCATATTTTGATTTTACACCCAATAAGAATAGTGTTAAAAGTGTTGAAAAAATACCTTGAAAAGATGTTAAAAAACATTCAAAAGTTAAATCAAAGATAAAAAAATGATATTTAAAGATTAAATATAATATGCAACCACATTCTAAATCTTTAAATACTATGTATAATCCTAATAATTATCGAGTAACATATGCAGGAGTATCAGGTAGTTTATACTTTGTCTTTTATGGTATTATTAGAATGATTTTAGAACCACTTCGTGATAATAGAGACATTATGAAAATAGCCAATGTTTCAACTTCAATGATAGTTTCTGGAATGTGAATTATTTTAGGTGTTATTTTAGTAATATTTGCACAAATTATTGCACCATCAAGATTTCGTAAAGGAGAATGATTATATGAAAAATCATACTAATAAAGAAAATAAATATGATTATGATTTAGTAGTTATTGGTGGTGGTCCAGCAGGAATGACAGCTGCTATTTATGCACAAAGAGCAAATCTTAAAACTGTGATTATTGAAAAATATATTGTTGGTGGAAAAATGATTAAAACTTCTGAAATTGAAAATTATCCAGGTTATTATTATATTTTAGGGCCTGAATTATCAGAAAAAATGCAAAAGCAAGTTGAGAAACTACAAGTTGAACTTGTTACTGATGAAGTTATTAAAATTACAGATAGTGAAAATCATAAAATTAAAACAGTCCTTTTAAGTAGTGGTGATGTTCTTATTGCTAAAGGAGTAATTATAGCTACTGGTTCATTAGAACGTAAAATTGGTGTTCCTGGTGAAGAGGAATATGCTAATCGTGGTGTTTCTTATTGTGCTGTTTGTGATGGTGCTTTATTTAAGAATAAAATTATTAGTGTAGTTGGCGGTGGTTATGCTGCTTGTGAAGAATCTTTATATTTAACAAGATTTACTAATAAAGTTAATCTTATTCATCGTCGTGATCAATTTCGTGCTGATGATAAAACCGTTAATAAAGTTAAAAATAATGAAAATATTAATTTAATAACTGATCATGTTGTATTAAAAGTATTAGGTACTGAGGATAAGAAAAAAGTAGGTAAATTAGAAATTCAAAATATTAAGACTAAGGAAATTAGTGAAATTACTACTGATGCCTTATTTCCTTATATTGGTTCTGATCCTGTTACAAAATTTGTTAAAGATTTAGATATTTGCGATAGCAATGGTTATATTATAGTTAATGATAAGTGTCAAACTAAAATCCCGGGATTATATGCAGCTGGTGATGTAATTGCTAAAAATTTAAGACAAATAGTAACTGCTGTTAACGATGGAGCGATTGCAGCACAATATTTAATAAATTTTATTGATAATTTTAATGAATAAAGTGTACAATTGAGGTGATAGTAATGATATCATTTACAACAAGTGTAAAAGATGAAATCTGTCAAAAAAGTTTTAAAAATTGTTGTCAGAAATCTTTGCTATCAGCATATTCGCTTATTAATGGTAAGATTACAAATTCAGATAAAATAAATAATGAGATTATTATTCATAGTTTTCATAACAAAACCACTAGGTTAATATATAAATTTTTAAAAAATCAATATAAAGACGTAAAATTGATAGTTATGGTGGATGTTTTAAATAAATTTGAGCGTCCAAAGGTGTATAATATTCGTATTAATAATAAAATTGATTTTATTATTAATGATTTAATGCTTCAAGATAAATATCTTTTTATTGAGAAAGAAGCTATGCACCAGCATATAATAAAAGAGCATTGTATAAGAGCGTATATCGCAGGAATCTTCCTTGTAGTTGGCAGTATCAATTCTCCTTCAACACCTAACTACCATTTGGAATTACAATTTCATAATGATATGTTGGCTAAAAAAATTAAAAATATTTTATTACAAACTTTTAAATTAAACTTTAAAACAATAAAACGTCGTAATAAAACGGTGCTTTATCTAAAAAAATCTAATGTAATTTCTGACTTTTTAAAAATAATTGATTGTCCACAAGCAGTTTTCGCTTTTGAAGATAAACGCATTTCACGAGAATTATTTAATAATATTAATCGTTTTAATAATATTGATATTTCTAATCAACAAAAAATTTTAAATGCTGGAGACCAGCAAGTTATAATGATTTCTGTTTTAAAAGATAAAAAACTTTTCAAAGCGTTGTCATTAAAAGCTCAAATTATTTCAAATTTAAGATTAAAAAATCCTGAAGCATCACTTTCAGAATTGGGTGAACTTTACTATCAAGAAACTGGTTTTGTCATTACTAAGTCTGGGGTTAATCATTTAATTCGCGAAATTAAGAAAAAGTATCAAGAAACATTGTAAGTTAATAATAAAAGTATAAGAGGAGGCCATACAATGAAAAAGAAAGAAATTTTAAGCAAAGGTCGTCAAGATTTATTGAATGCTTTTGGAAAACGAATGAAAACTTTACGTAATCAAAAAGGTAGAAAATTTTCACAAGAGAAACTTGGAGAAGCAAGCGGCCTACATCGTAATTATATTTCTGATGCTGAAAGAGGAACAAGAAACGTATCTTTAGTTGCAATCTTAAAAATAATTAATGGGTTGGATTCATCTATTAGTGAGTTTTTTGCTGTAGGGTTTGATAATATTGATACTTCAAATTTATATGACACATTTAGTGTTGAATAAAATCAATTTAATACACTTTTAGTAGTACTTTATAAACAAGTACTACTTTTTTATTATTTTATTTTTTATTAAAAATAAATTTGAGAAAAGTTATTAGTACTTTTTATAAAATTAATTGATATTCACTAGTAATTATTTTATCTTAATGAAGATTATGAAATTTATTCACCTTATATTAGGAATAATTAATCATTAAAATGTTATAATTTAATTATTGATTATCATTAAGGAGTTATTATGACAATAGAAAATACAGAAGTTGAAATTGAAAATGTTACTACTAATGTTGATAACGCTAAAAAAGAACCTTATCAATTAAGTAGTATTATTTCACCTATATTTGGTCTTAATCATCAAAAAATAACTACGATTCCAATTAATATTAAAAAATCCGATAGCAGTTCTAGCACTATTGAGCAATATGTTGATAAAAAAACTAAAGAAAATATTTTTCGTGAAAAAGAAGTAGCGTATAATAATTCTAGTAATCTTGATAATACTAGAATTGCACAAATTAAAAAAAATAGAGAACAACAACAAATATATGATAGTTTACCATCGCGCTATCTAGAATTTCGCGATAAAATATTTAAAGAAACTACATCTATTAATTACAATAATGCAAGTAATAATAACGATACAGTTATTACAACTATTGATTTGTTAGTTGATGATATTTTAGATGAAAATAAATAGGAGATGCTATGAATAATATAATAAAATCCAATATTATTGACGAATTAAAATGACGTAATATCTTAAAAGATATTAGTAGCATAGATAAAGTAATTAATGCAGGAAAATTAGGAAAAGGAATATATTGTGGTTTTGATCCAAGTAATGATTCATTACATTTAGGTAATTTACTACAAATTATTTTATTGCATCGTTTTGCTATATTTGGTTTTCAACCAATTGCTGTTATTGGTGGTACAACGGCAATGATCGGTGATCCAAGTGGTAAAAATAAAGAACGTAATTTATTAGATGAAAATGTGTTACAAACTAATGTTAGAAAAATAAAAGAGCAGTTAGTGACATTATTAAGTTATGAAAATATTGATAATTTAACATCATTAGAATTAATTAAAACATGTAATTTATTAAATGATAAAGAATATGAAACATTAGAAATGATTATTAAAAGTATTAATCCAAATAATCAATATCAACAGACTTTAAGTAGTATTTTAAAAACATTGCCCTTACCTTGAGAAGAATTAGGATTATCAGCATCATTATTAAAAACTTTATATGAAATTTGTAATTTTGATCAAAAGTGAGTTACTATGAAAAGTGATTTAAATAATCTTTCTTTTAAACAATTGTTAAATTATTGTGATAGTTATGTAGAAACTTGAATTACATTTTTAAAATTACCATTGGGAACATTAAACAATAAAATTAAGCCAATTAAAATTATTAATAATCAAACATGATTAGGTCCACTAACAATTACAACTTTTTTGCGTGATATTGGTAAGCATTTTAATGTTAATCAAATGTTAGGCAAAGAAATGATTGCTAATCGTTTAAATTCTGGAATTTCTTATACTGAATTTTCTTATATGGTATTACAAGCGTATGATTTTTATCATTTATATGAAAAAGAGCAATGTTATATTCAATCTGGTGGTAGTGATCAATGAGGAAATATTACTGCCGGTTTAGATTTAATTAGAAAACAAAAAGGTTATGAACATCATGCTGCTGGTATTACTATTAATTTATTAACTAAATCTAATGGTGAAAAATTTGGTAAAAGCGAAAAAGGTGCTATATTTTTAAATAGTGAAAAAACTTCACCTTATGAGTTATATCAATTTTTATTTAATCAAGAAGATAAAGATTTGCCTACTTTTTTTAATTCTTTAACTTTATTTAGTGAAGAACAAATAGCAAAAATTTTAGTAATTCATAATAGTGATGTTAAGCAACATTATGGACAAAAGATTTTAGCAGCTTTATTAACAGTATTTATTCATAAATTAAATGGATATTTTAGTGCTATTAATATTACTAATGCTTTTTTCCACGATCGGATTCATCAAATGAAATCATCTGAGATTTTACAGGTTTTAAAAGATGTACCACATTTTAATCTTAATCATAATGAACAAATAATTGATTTTTTAGTTAATAATCAAATTTGTAATTCAAAAAGAATAGCAAGAGAACTAATTATGCAAGGTTCAATTGTTGTTAATGGTGAAAGAATTACCAATATAAATTTTCTTATTAGTAAAAAAAACGCAATTAATAATCAAGTAACAGTTATAAAAAAAGGTAAGCGTCATCATTTTATAGTTGTTCATAAATAAGGAAGGGTATTTAAATATGATATTTATTAATGTTTCTCCATTATTATGGGATATTATTATTTTTGGTATTGTTACTGGTTTTTTTATTGGGGGAAGAGCATTAATATTTATTAGTGCTGGTAATTTACTTAGTATTGGTTTAATGTTGGCATTTAAACCAATGTTAATAAATTCTTTTAAAAATATGGTATCACCATGGTTTAGTGACCTTAGTGGTAGTTTTGCTTCATTTAAGAATTTATTAACTGATAATATTGGATTTTTGATATATGCTATTGTTTGAATTATTGGCATTAATATTTTATTTTGAATAATCTATGGAATGGCAACCCTTTTTAGGACTATTTTTTGGTAGACATTTGTTTTTGATAACTAATTGGAGTTAGGTAGTTTAGAGTACTGTGAATTCTTATGTTGTTATATCAATTGATGTAATCAAATAATTCTAATTTTAATTGGATTAATGATGTAAAATTTTTATCATTAATAAATTCAATTTTGAAAGTTTTAAAAGTTGCTTCAGCAACAGCATTGTCATAAGGACATCCTTTTTTGCTTAAAGATCGAGTTATGTTGAAAGCTAATAAAAGTTTATCAATAGTTTTATTATTGAATTCATTACCGCGATCAGTATGAAATATTTCAATATCTTTTAAACAGTGATTTGATTGCATAAATGCTTGATATACTAATGATGCATCTTTTTTAACTCCAACACTATGTCCAATAATTTCGCGGTTAAATAGGTCGATTAATAGGCAAATATAGTTTCATTTACCATTAACTTGAACATAAGTTAAATCACTAACAATAACTTCATTTTTAATTCTATTATTAAAGTTTCTATTAACAAGATTGGTTATTTGACTATCATTGACTTTATTATGATAATTTTTGAATGATAATTTAGTGTATTTTGATATTAAATTATGCTTATTCATAATTTCTTTAATTTTTCTGCGTGATAAATAAATTTCTTGGTTTGCTAGTATGACTTTTAATCTTCTAGTACCATAAACTTCTTTATTTTCTTTAAAAGCACTAATAACAGCTTGTTCATAAATATTATTTTGAATTTTATTTTTTTTCTTTAAATTAAAATAATATGTTGATTTAGAGAGTTTTAAAAAATGACACATTGTGCGAATTTTATATTTAGATTTATTATTTGCAATAATCTCTACTTTCTGCCTATTATTAGTGCTGCTTGCTTTAAAATATCAATTTCCATTCGTAACTGTTTTAATTCTTTATTTGCTTGAATTAATTGTTTTTCTAAATCTGAAAGATTATCTTTAGTTTTAAAACTACCTGAATTAGTAAATTGCTTAATTCAATTGTAAGTAGCTGCTCTTGTAACATTGTATTCTTTAACAAGGCAAGATACTGATTTGCCACTTTGATATAAAGCTACTATTTGTTTTTTAAATTCATCTGAATATGAGTTAATAGTGACCATAATTATAATTCCTTTCTTTTAACTAATTTGTTCACTTGTCTATGTAATTAGTGTCCAATAAAGTGTAACCCATCCACTATATTATTTTATATTTTGTACTTTTTAATAAAAATAAAATTGAACACAAAGCAATAAATGCTACAGCTGGAATTTTAATTAATTTTATTAGAATGAGTATTTTAGGTAGTATCGTAATTATTATGATGGGTACTAGTGTTTTCGGTAATAAATCATTAAGTTATGGTGTTATTAAAAATGAAATACCGACAACTTCTGTTACTCATAAAATATTTACTAGTATTGATAATAATCTTCCTTTTTTAAATGTTAATGTAGCAGACATTAACAATGTTATTGATTTATATCAAAATAGTGAAACGTTAAAACAAAGTATAAATGAATTAAAAAATAATACAACTTATGAGGAATGTTACAGTACTGTTGAAAAGTTAAAAATGATAGGTATATTAAGAGTAGATGAAACTGATAAAATTGCTAATGCTCTAAAAGAGATGGAATCAACAGGTGATATCATTGCTAATAAAAAAATAATTATAGATCTCTTGCAACAACATGGAGTTGATAATTTTTTAGATGTTAATTATATGGTATCAGTTTTTAATGCTTATGCTAATATACTTAATTTATATTCGGAAGTAGTACAAATATTCGATGATAATTTAAAAGATATGCCAATAATAGATACTACACTTCCACAAAATATGGGTCGTTATAATCTTTTAAAGCCTAAAATTTCTGCTTTTACTAATTCAATTAAAGATGTAATAGTGAGAGAACATATTATTCAAAATTTAAAAAATATTTATAATCCGTTTTAAAAAAAATAAAAAAATATTTTTTTCTATTTCAATATTTTTATAAAAAAATAGTTGAGGCATTTAATTTTATTTATAACTGGAGTAGTATTTTTTCTTTGTGTTTTAAAAAAAATATGATATTATTACTTAGTAATTTAATAAATGTTATTTCCTAATATAGATATTTTCTATATTAGGATTTTTATTAAGTTAATTTTAATAAGCAAAGGAAGATAAAGAATATGTTAGATGATTTATTAAGAAAAACATTAGAAAACACACCTAAAGAATATAAGAAAAATATGATTGATAATTTCAGAATAAATATAGGTAAATTAATTAATAATATTAATGACTATATAGAAGTTGAAGAGAAAATTTATAATGCAGAAAGTAAAGCAGGATATTCTGTTTCCTATACTCCTTTTTATATGTCACTTCAACATCGAATTAATATCCAACTATTAAAAGAAAAAGAAATAGTAAATGCTCTTAATAATGTTGATGAATTAGAAAAGTTTAAAAAATTAGAAGAAATATATAAAGAATTAGTTACTAGAAAAGAAGAAATTGAAGCACTAAATTCAAGATGAAAAAACGCTAATAAATATAAAGAACCTAATAATCCTGATTTGCAAACAAGAATTAATCAAATTTTAGAAAATGGTCCAAATGCAAAAGAAGAAAGTATCAACGAAAATATTAATATTATCATTAATTATTTAAAAGTTGAAGAGAAAATTTATAATGCAGAAAAAAATGCAGGTTATATTATTGCTGGTACTCTTTTTTATATGTCGACTTATAGTGATATTACTAAGCTAATTTCTGCAGCATCAACGGCTATTAAAGATGAAGATGAAAGTAGAAAAATTATGAAATTAAGAAATATAGAGAAAAGTATATTAGAAATAAGAAATAGAATTGAAGAAAATAATTCTGGCATTTGGAAAAACGCTAATAAATATAAAGAACCTAATAATCCTGATTTGCAAACAAGAATTAATCAAATTTTAGAAAATGGTCCAATAAGACAACAAAATTTTATCGATGCAGCAAATCAAGAACATATTCCTAATAATAGTAGTGGTTCAAATAGTTTTCTTAATGCTATATAATATGAACTTATATTAAGATCATTATTTATAGAGAACATTTAAAAGTTACCCCAAAGGGTAACTTTTACAATATTTTATTTTTTATTAAATCAATAGTATTTTCTACTTGTTTATTATTAATTTCTTTTTTGTCTTTTATCTTAATAAATCGATAAGTACTAACGATTAAAAAACCTATATAAATTAAATAAGATATCGTTAGTACTGATATTAGTAAAATATTGTCATAATAATTTTTAGTAAAAAATGAAAATACGCTACTAAAAATTAAAGGAATTATAGCTATTCATAAAATTAAATATTTCTTTTTATTTTTATTAATTCCTAATCAACCAATAGCTGTTATCATAACAGCTATTACAAAAGTAATACTAACTATTTTTTCAGAAATTTCATTTTTAATCATTTTTATTTTTCCTTTCCTCATCTCTAATTAACATTATATCATTTAATTTAATTGACATAGTAGTAGGAGAAAAATTAATTGTTAGTTTTGTTTAAGGAAATTGATTGATAGATAATTAATTTATATTTTATTTTTTCAAAAACAAAAAAATGATAAATGCTTTTATTGACATTTACCATCTAAAAAATAAATCTGTTATCAATTGATAACAGATTTTAAATTAATTATTAATTTTAAGCACGTCCATATGATTCAACAACTAATGCTTCATTAATATCAGTATTTAGTTCGTCACGTAGTGGATGACGTACATATGTACCAATAAATGTTTTTTTATTGAATTCAATAAATGGTAATGTTGAAGCATTAGCGCTTAATGCTTCAATAATTTTTGCATTTTTTTGTGCTTTTTCAGTAATAGTAATTTTATCTCCTATTTTAACACGATATGAAGGAATATTAACTTTTTTAGCATTAACTAAAACATGACCATGATTTACTAATTGACGAGCACCTTTTCTTGTTAAAGATAAACCTAAACGAAAAACAATATTATCTAATCTTGATTCTAAGAATACCAACAAGTTAGTACCAGTAACACCATGAGTTTTTTTTGATTCATCAAATAAATTTTTCATTTGACGAGCATTTAAACCATAAGTGAAACGAATTTTTTGTTTTTCTTGTAATTGTAATCCATAGTTAGAAAGTTTAATTCTTTTTTGACCGTGTTGTCCAGGAGCAAATGTTCGCTTTTTTCCTTTTGCAAATTCTTTACCAGATTCAAGAATTGAGAAGTTTAATCTTCTTGATTTTCTAAAAACTGGACCAGTATATCTTGACATAATAAAAACCTCCTTGGAATGTATACAAACACAAAGAGACTTTAATAAGTTCTCATTAAGATAGTTTACAATTCGCCAGAACAGCACTGGTTACTATTAAGATTAATAGAAAATTCTACTAATAAAAAGAATAATCTTTGAGGGTAAACTATTTGCAACTTAATAATACTTATTTGCTGCTTTCGTGAATGCTTGTTAATTATAGGATAAGTAATGTTATTTGTCAAATATTATTTTTACAATTAAATATCATTAAATTTTAGTTATTATTTTTTTTAAAAAATAATTTAAATTTATATAATAAAATTTAGGATTTAACTTAAAAAGTTAGTTATTGAATTTTGGCATTTTTTTGATATCAGTTACTCCTGAATTCCAGAAAAAATCAATATATTCTATTACTTTTTCTACTTTTCAAACCGAAAGATCTTGATTAAATTTTTTTGCATCATAGAACATAAAATTCATATCTTTTACATTAGAAGTATTGGAATGGCAACCCTTTTTAGGACTATTTTTTGGTAGACATTTGTTTTTGATAACTAATTGGAGTTAGGTAGTTTAGAGTACTGTGAATTCTTATGTTGTTATATCAATTGATGTAATCAAATAATTCTAATTTTAATTGGATTAATGATGTAAAATTTTTATCATTAATAAATTCAATTTTGAAAGTTTTAAAAGTTGCTTCAGCAACAGCATTGTCATAAGGACATCCTTTTTTGCTTAAAGATCGAGTTATGTTGAAAGCTAATAAAAGTTTATCAATAGTTTTATTATTGAATTCATTACCGCGATCAGTATGAAATATTTCAATATCTTTTAAACAGTGATTTGATTGCATAAATGCTTGATATACTAATGATGCATCTTTTTTAACTCCAACACTATGTCCAATAATTTCGCGGTTAAATAGGTCGATTAATAGGCAAATATAGTTTCATTTACCATTAACTTGAACATAAGTTAAATCACTAACAATAACTTCATTTTTAATTCTATTATTAAAGTTGCTATTAACAAGATTGGTTATTTGACTATCATTGACTTTATTATGATAATTTTTGAATGATAATTTAGTGTATTTTGATATTAAATTATGCTTATTCATAATTTCTTTAATTTTTCTGCGTGATAAATAAATTTCTTGGTTTGCTAGTATGACTTTTAATCTTCTAGTACCATAAACTTCTTTATTTTCTTTAAAAGCACTAATAACAGCTTGTTCATAAATATTATTTTGAATTTTATTTTTTTTCTTTAAATTAAAATAATATGTTGATTTAGAGAGTTTTAAAAAATGACACATTGTGCGAATTTTATATTTAGATTTATTATTTGCAATAATCTCTACTTTCTGCCTATTATTAGTGCTGCTTGCTTTAAAATATCAATTTCCATTCGTAACTGTTTTAATTCTTTATTTGCTTGAATTAATTGTTTTTCTAAATCTGAAAGATTATCTTTAGTTTTAAAACTACCTGAATTAGTAAATTGCTTAATTCAATTGTAAGTAGCTGCTCTTGTAACATTGTATTCTTTAACAAGGCAAGATACTGATTTGCCACTTTGATATAAAGCTACTATTTGTTTTTTAAATTCATCTGAATATGAGTTAATAGTGACCATAATTATAATTCCTTTCTTTTAACTAATTTGTTCACTTGTCTATGTAATTAGTGTCCAATAAAGTGTAACCCATCCAATTTATTTAAAAATAAACCTTCAAGACCATAAACTTTTTCTATAAATGTTCCACCAACAGCGTAGTTAGTACCTATTTGTGAAAAATGTTGACCATTTAATGCTATAAAGTCTCATCCAGCTGTAACTTTTTGTTTTAATTTTTTACTAATTAATTCGGTTGCAACAGGGCCATTACATCAAGATCGATTTTGATAATAAGGAGGTTTTAATTGTACATCATGAGATTTCATAAGTTCCTCTGGGAGGGGAATATTTTGAAAAAATTGACTTCCTGCACCAACCAATGCCCCTACATCTGATAAACTGTCTCCTAAAGTATAAAAATTATTTTGAAAATTACTTGTATTATGATTTGCATTACTTAATGTTGAGATTATGTTTGTCATTAATAAAGAACATGTTGTCATTAGTTTTATTAAATTTTTCATAGTTATTTATTCTCCTTTTAATTTATTTTTAGTTTTTAATTTATTGTTTAAATAATGATATATTTTGGTATATATTTTTTAATTTAAGTTTATAATTGAAAAAAATAATATATAATAAAAAAATGTTTAATGTAATTATTTTTAAAAAATAAATATTTTTATAAGAGTTAGTTATAACTTTTAATTATTTATTTTGTAATCGATAATTTTGTGTAAAAATAATTATTAAATCTTTGATAATACTTGTTTTTTTAAATAAGTTTCTATATAATTATTAATGCTTTAAGCAATGTAGTCCCGGTAAAATTACACTGTAAGGAGAAAAAAATGCGTCAAACAACAATGAATTTCAGTAACATTGAAAAAAAGTGATATGTTATTGATGCCAGTGGTTTAATTTTAGGACGTCTTGCAACTAAAGTTGCAATGATATTGCGTGGTAAAAATAAACCTTCATTTACACCACATTTAGATTGTGGAGATTATATCATTATTATTAATGCAAACAAAATTAAATTAACAGGTAATAAATTACAAGATAAGAAGTATTATAACCATTCACAATATCCTGGTGGATTACGTGTACGTAATGCACAAAGTATGATTGCTAAAGATGCTTCTGAATTAGTAGAGATAGCGATTAAAGGTATGCTACCAAATACTACCTTAGGTCGTAAGCAATTTACACATCTTCATGTTTATAACCATGATCAACATCAACATCAAGCCCAAAACCCCGAAGTTTTAATATTAGGCCAAGAGGAGTAGACTTTTATGACAACATCTAATAAACCCGTAACTTATTCAAGTTCAGGCGGACGTAAAACGTCAACTGCCCGTGTTCATTTAAAAAATACTGGTCAATCAAAAATATTAATTAATGGTTTTGAGCCTTTAAAATATTTAGAACAAGAAATCTTAGTTCAAGATATGTTATTACCTTTAAAAGTAACTAATACGTTAGAAAACTTTGAAATTAATATCAAAGTTGAAGGTGGCGGAAGAACTGGTCAAGCTGGTGCAGCACGTTTAGCTTTATCTAATGTTTTAGTTAAGGTGTCAGAAGATTATCGAACATTATTAAGACAATTTGGATTATTAACTCGTGATGCACGTAAGAAAGAACGTAAAAAATATGGTTTAAAAGCAGCCAGAAAAGCACCACAATTTTCAAAACGTTAATATAATAAAAAAAGAGTCTGAGACTCTTTTTTTATTATTTTTATAGTATTACTAGAATTTTATATATTATTTTTGCTTATAATTTATTTTTTTATTTAAATAACTTTCTTTTTTTAATTTGTATTTCTTTAGATAAATTGGAGGTGTTTTTATTATAAACACTATATATGTGTAAAATAAGCATATCAATAATTTGTTTTAAGAATAATGTAAAATTAATTTACAAAAATTTAATAAAATTAAGGAGAGATTTTAATTTATGCCAAAAGAAATTAGAAGAAAAAGAAAATTTATTGTAGGAATGGTTGGTGGGACAGTTTTGGCTGGTGGATTAATCGGGGGTATTATAGCAATTTCTGAAATATTAGTTCAAAATGAGGGGGTATATCAAGAAAAATTAAATATTTTTAATTGACCTGAATCTTATGGTGCAATATCAACTTTATTAAATATAAAAAATGATTTATATGTCGGAACTAGTAATGGTGTATATAAAATTAAAGATAATGCAAGTAATACAAAAGATAAAATAATAACACCAATTACTGGTATTAATGGTTATATTTCTAGTTTAGTTGTTACTAATGATGGAACTGTTTATGTAGCAACTTTTGCTAATGGACTTTTTAGATATTCTCCTGAACAAAATATTTTGACACAAATATCAGAAATAATAGGAGAAGTTTATAGTTTAGTAGTTATGTGCAATAATGTATATGTTGGAACAAGAACTTCTGATTGTTATGGTAAGTTTGGAATGGCAACCCTTTTTAGGACTATTTTTTGGTAGACATTTGTTTTTGATAACTAACTGGAGTTAGGTAGTTTAGAGTACTGTGAATTCTTATGTTGTTATATCAATTGATGTAATCAAATAATTCTAATTTTAATTGGATTAATGATGTAAAATTTTTATCATTAATAAATTCAATTTTGAAAGTTTTAAAAGTTGCTTCAGCAACAGCATTGTCATAAGGACATCCTTTTTTGCTTAAAGATCGAGTTATGTTGAAAGCTAATAAAAGTTTATCAATAGTTTTATTATTGAATTCATTACCGCGATCAGTATGAAATATTTCAATATCTTTTAAACAGTGATTTGATTGCATAAATGCTTGATATACTAATGATGCATCTTTTTTAACTCCAACACTATGTCCAATAATTTCGCGGTTAAATAGGTCGATTAATAGGCAAATATAGTTTCATTTACCATTAACTTGAACATAAGTTAAATCACTAACAATAACTTCATTTTTAATTCTATTATTAAAGTTTCTATTAACAAGATTGGTTATTTGACTATCATTGACTTTATTATGATAATTTTTGAATGATAATTTAGTGTATTTTGATATTAAATTATGCTTATTCATAATTTCTTTAATTTTTCTGCGTGATAAATAAATTTCTTGGTTTGCTAGTATGACTTTTAATCTTCTAGTACCATAAACTTCTTTATTTTCTTTAAAAGCACTAATAACAGCTTGTTCATAAATATTATTTTGAATTTTATTTTTTTTCTTTAAATTAAAATAATATGTTGATTTAGAGAGTTTTAAAAAATGACACATTGTGCGAATTTTATATTTAGATTTATTATTTGCAATAATCTCTACTTTCTGCCTATTATTAGTGCTGCTTGCTTTAAAATATCAATTTCCATTCGTAACTGTTTTAATTCTTTATTTGCTTGAATTAATTGTTTTTCTAAATCTGAAAGATTATCTTTAGTTTTAAAACTACCTGAATTAGTAAATTGCTTAATTCAATTGTAAGTAGCTGCTCTTGTAACATTGTATTCTTTAACAAGGCAAGATACTGATTTGCCACTTTGATATAAAGCTACTATTTGTTTTTTAAATTCATCTGAATATGAGTTAATAGTGACCATAATTATAATTCCTTTCTTTTAACTAATTTGTTCACTTGTCTATGTAATTAGTGTCCAATAAAGTGTAACCCATCCAAAAATTATGGTGAGATTTGAAGTTTAGCTGTTGTTAATAATAATTTATATGTTGGAAGTAGAGTTCAAGTTATTGATAATAAATTTTTTAAAGGTGGATTATATAAGTCATCTGATGGTGGTATTACTTTTACTGAAGTATTTGGTTGAAATAAAGATTATGGTGTTGTAGTGAGTTTATTACCTGTAGATAATAATTTATATATTGGAAGCAAAAATTATAATGATAAAACTAATCAAAATTATCAAGGGAAGTTATTTTTTAAAAGAATAAAATAAAATTATTAAAAAAATAAAAAACATTATAATAAAAATATTATAATGTTTATAGAATATTTAGTTAAAACAAACCTTAGCAAAATTAAGTTTCATTTTTAAAATATTAATAAGATAAAGTATATTAATAAAAATTAATGAACATAGTAATTATTAATTATTTCACAATTTTCGATTGCATCTCAAAAATTATTATTTTTTTCTCTTATTTTAAAAACAAAAATAATTACTATGAATAGAAATACTGTATATAGTAAGATTGGAGTGATAATTATACAAAAAATAACTCCAATTTGTAATTGAATTCAAAGATAGTAATTATCAGGAAAATGACTTAAATTACAGAAAGAACTTGCTTAAGTGCTAATAGTATAACTTAAACCAAAATGTTTTAACATTGTATATCCATCTTTAAAATTTGAATGGCATTGTTCATTATTATTGAATTTAAAATAAAAGTTACTAAATTAAATTAAGTATAGACCAGTAATTATAATTAAAACCGTGATTGCAAATAATATTATAGTTGTTAAATGTAATATTTTAACTTTTTTCATTTTGATACCTCTTTAAATATAAAAAAAACATTTTTAGATAATAAAAATAATAAGTTAAAAACTATATTATTTTATGTAAAAATGATAACAAATTTATATTGTTTTTACAATTATTGATTGTATAAGCAAAGTTTTAATTAATTATATAAATGAATAATATTAAGAAAATATTTGAATATTTTCTTAATATTATTTTGATTTATTAATTTGATTCAATATTCTACTTGCATCTAAATTAAATGGTATTACAATAATTTCATAGTGAATAATTTCGCGATTAGGGTATCCAAATTTTGTTACTATTTCTTTAAAACTTAGATGAAATAGTGTTGCTAATTCTAATGTTTCAAATGCTTTATATTTTATGTCATCACTTTGATTTGTTTTATATTTTAATAAATAAATTTCTTTGAGTTTTATTTTCATTTCATTTTTATTGCCATTCATTTTTTTACCTCTCAAACTTATATAATTTAACAAGTAAATTATATATAAATTATATCATTTTACTTAATTCATATTTAGTATTTTTTATTAAAAAATTTTAATAAATATACAATAAAAATATGATTATGAAAACGTAGGTGATTTTGCAATAATATCATCATTAATTTTTTCTATATTCTCATTCTCATTTATATCTTTTATATCATCATCATTTAGTGTTGCTTCTTTTCCTAAATTTTGATTTCATTTTTCAATTTTTAAGATATGTATTTTAATCTTTGTCATTCTCAATCCCCTCTTAATAAAAAACCTTGTATGAATAAATTATACAAAAAATTTTTTTTACTTTTAAAAATATAAATTTTTATTATAAGAATATTAAATAAAAATTAAATAAAATATTGTTATTATATATTGCAATCGTGCTTGAACAAATATATAATATCTCTGTTGCTCTTTTTGGGACTATAGCTCAGCTGGTTAGAGCGCACGCTTGATAAGCGTGAGGTCGATGGTTCAAGTCCATTTAGTCCCACCATTATATGTGAAATTATGAAATAAACAGTTTTGTTTATTTTTTTTATTATTTAAATCAAATTGAAATTATAATAAAGATATAAATCAATTGATTTATTAAGGATATAAAAAGTTATAATAAAAACCTATCATTAATCAGATATTTTAATTAGTGATAGGTTTTTAGTAATTGTTATTCAATGTCAATATCTTTAATATTATTAATTTTTTTATTTTTGAATTATAAATTAATATATAATATATCAGTATTAAGCATATTAATCATATAGTAATTATTATATTTAAGTAGTTAGGAGAATGAGTATGAAAAAACAAGAACTATTAAAACCAGTTATTAATAGTTCTTTAGTTGAAGATGATGTTAATGCTAAATCAAAAGAAAAACATAAATTTCTAAATTTTATTAAATCATATTTTAAAAACTGACGTAATCATTATAACCGTAATGTAATAGTTAATCCTGAAGATGCTCAATATGCAATTTTAATTCGTGATTTTACTAAACAGTTTAAAAAATTTAAAGCTGTTGATAATGCTATTATTAAAGTTAAAAAAGGTACTATTCATGGTTTTATTGGTCCAAATGGATCAGGCAAAACCACTACTATTAAATGTTTAATTAGCGCTATGGTTGAAACACACGGTGATTTAATTATTCATGGTAAGCGTTCATGAACAGTTGAAGCAAAAAAACAAGTTGGTTATATTCCAGAAGCTGCAAGATTTCCTAAACGAATTACTACTTATGATTATTTAATTTCAATGGGACAAATTAGCGGTTTGAAATATAAAGTTGCTAAGGAAAAGACAGAAATGATTTTAAAGGAATTAGATTTATGAAAGTTTAAAAAACGTAACCCTAATGCTTATTCTTCGGGTATGAAGAAAAAGGTGTTATTAGCACAATCACTATTAAATAATCCAGATGTCTTAATTTTAGATGAACCAGCCGCTAATCTTGATCCAACAGCGAGAACAGAATTGTTTAATGATTTAAGAAAACTTCGTGAGCAAGGTAAAACTGTTTTTATTTCATCACATATTTTATCTGAATTACAAAATTTAGCTGATGAAGTTACTGTTTTAAATTATAGTAAAGTTGTTTATACAGGATTGGTTAATAAAACTGATTCATTATATGAAATAAGTTCTAATAATGATAATAATAAATTAATGAAGTTATTAATAGATAAAAAATTTTCAGTAGATGTTAATGAAAATCGTTTATTGGTAAATATTAAAACTGAGGCACAAGTTGCAGAAGTATTAGCAATTGCTTTAAATGCTAATATTATCATTACTTATTTAAAACCATATACTGTTGATTTACAAACAATGTATGAACGAATTGTTATGGAAGCCAATGATAAAAATAAGAAGGGAGAAAAATAATGCCAATATTTTGTTATACTTTTAAAAAGATGATTGCTACTCCTTCAACTTGAATTATTTTTATTATAACTTTAATTTTTCTTGCCTTATCTTGGTCTTTAATTTCGTTATTTGTGGGTTCTGAAGCAATAAAACAATTAACTTATGATCAAGCATTAAATTTTTATGTACCACAATGAAAAGTATTATCATTCTCGGTACTTTTATCAATTATGATTTTTGTATTTATTTCAGTTAAAGCAACACAAGTTTTTCGTGATGAAATTGATGATGGTACTTTATTGATTTTAGTATCAAAACCAGTTAGTAGAACTAGAATTTGGACTGAAAAGTTATTATCTTTACAAGTGGTAATTATTTTATATTTATTTTTATCTATTTTTATTGCTAGTTTTGTCATTACTATTCCTGGCATTGGTAGTTCAACTATTTATAGTGCGGTATTTCCTTATTTATGAATTTTATTTGGTGTTGCTATTATTTTTGATTTAATTATTTCTTCAATTGCTATTTTATTTTCATTAATTTTAAATGCTAAGGCTTTAGTTGCAATTATGATTGGAATGGCTGCTTTATTCAATATTTTTGCGACATTAATTAATGGTTTAGTAACATTTGATCCTACATATTATGTTGTTTCACAGTCATTAGCAGTTTATAATAATGTAAAAGCTAAATTAGATAAAACTGATATTGATTGAATTAATGATGTATATAGAAAAAACCCAACAACTACTATTGAATCTATTCAAAAGGCTATGTTTAGTATTTACGATACATATATTAAAGAAGTTAAGTATCCAAATAATTATGATTATCAAAAAGAACAAACAATAGTATTAGCAATTAAGAATGGTAGTACTATTACTCCACCAACTACTGATGCTCCTAAAGACTTAGTTACTCATATTTACAATATTAGTAATGCTTTTCGTCAATGAAAAGAACAAAGTTTTGAAGAATTAATGACAGGTAAAAAAGTTGGACTTGATAACCTTGGTCCCAAAAGATCAAATGGTGTTGGTAGCAATGATGTTGATTATTCAGTAAATCTTATGATTACGGGTTTAAATACATCTCTTTCTCAATCACAATATGATGCTCTTAATACTAAGACCTCACAAGTTAAAGCAATGCGTTATTTAAATATTTTTTATCAATTAAAATATATTTGAGATGGAATATCGACTAAACAAGGTTCAATCTTTTCTTATCCAGGGGAGTATGCTATGACAGCAGATCCTTATTTAGTTAGTTTTAATAAAGTTAACACAAATTATGAAGTTGATACCAATAAAGCAACTAATAGTAAAATTCTTAATTTTCCAGTTTTATTGACTGTCTATGTTTTGCTTGGTATTGGTTTATTTTGTTCTTCATGATTAGTATTTAATCGTAGAGATTTTACTTAGTAGTTTAAGTATCTTTTATAAAAAATCAACATCTTTGATGTTGATTTTTTATATATTAAATTTCAAACCTCATTATTTAAATGATGTAAAATTATTATTATAATATAGAGCAAATTAATGATAAGGGTGAAATTATGAAAATTAGTGGATTTAAAATTAATAATAGAGCAAATCCACATAAAATTAGTAATTTTTTTGCTACTAAAAAATGATATTTATTAGCATTAATGATTATTATTCCAGCAGTATTGCAACAAATATTATCAGCATCAATGAATTTACTAGATAATATTATGGTTGGAGAATTAAAGGATAGTTTTATTAGTGATTTAAAGAGGCTTTTTAATAATCTGTGTATCTTTGTTTTACAAAGTTACTAATTTAGATTAATTCTGTCTTCAAATTTTATCATAAAATGAGCAATTGCTGTATTTCAATTTTGAATAGGCAATGTTCATTTTTTTGTTATATTTTCAATTGCCAAGTAAAATATTTTGAAAACTGCCATATCATTAGGAAAAACTTTTTTATTTCTGATGATTTTTCGTAATTGACTATTAACAGATTCAATAGCATTTGTAGTATAAATCACTCTTTTGATTTCTACTGGATAACTAATAAAAACCATTAAATTATCTCAATTTTTATATCAAGATTTAGTAATTTGAGGATATTGTTTATTTCATTTACTTTCAAACGATTCTAAAGCTTGCATTGCTTGTTCTTCACTACATGCACTATAAATTGGTTTTAAATCTGCAACTAGACATTTTCGATGTTTGTATGAAACATATTTTAAACTATTTCTAATTTGATGAACAATGCATAATTGATGTTCTGTTTTAGGATAAACTGATTGTATTGCTTCTGACATGCCTGTTAAATTATCACTACAAGCAATAAGAATATCATTTAAGCCACGATTTTTCATTTCTGTGAAATTAGATAATCAAAACTTAGAACCTTCATTTTCACTAATTCATAATCCTAAAACATCTTTTTTGCCTTCTAAATCAACTCCTAATGCTATATAAACTGATTTGTTAATAATCCGTTTATCTTGTCGTACTTTAACTACTATACAATCAAAATAAACAATAGGATAAATACTTTCTAATGGTCGATTTTGTCATGCTTTAACATCATCAATAACATCATCAGTAATTTGACTAATAACACTTTCACTAATATCAGCACCATGATATAACTCTTGTAATTGCATTCTAATGTCAGATAATGTCATTCCTTTTGCATACAAGGAAAGAACTTGTTGATCAAAACCATCAAATCTTCTTTGCCTTTTAGGAACTATTACAGGAGTAAAATTACTATTGCGATCTCTTGGTACATCAATTTCAATTTTACCTTGTTGAGTTATTAATTTTTTTGAACTTGTACCATTACGAGCATTTTCAGTAGTACTATGTTGATTTTTTTCATATCCTAAATAATTTTGCATTTCAGAATTCAACATTTTTTCAACTAATCTTTTTGTTAATTCTTTATATAAACCGCCAGGTTTAAAAACTGTTGTTAAATCTTCAGTATTTTCTAGTAATAAATCTACTGCTTTTGATATTGGATCATTATTATTAAAGTTATCTTTTTTAGCCATCTGTAACTCACTCTTTCTAGTCATTTAATTATATTTACTAGAATTAATTAAACATAGTTATTTTTGTAAGTTACACAGATTACTAAACATTTCCGATTTAAAGCCAATGAATAATCATATTAGGGATATTTTTACTTCATTAGGACTTTGAGATAATCGAAGTTGATGAAAAGATAATGGTTTAGAACATTTTTATCATTTGCAATATTCAGCAGGACAAATTGCTGTTTCGGGAGTTACTGCTTCTAATCAAATTTTTGTTATTATTTATGCCGTTATGGGAGGTTTTATCAACGGTGTTAGTATTTTTGGTGCTCAATTTTATGGAGCTGGAAGATATGGTTCTTTAAGACAAACAGTAAGAATTAGAATTATTTTTGGATTTTTAATTGGAGTAATAGTTATTATTTTATCTTATACAGTAGGTGAATATTTAATTTCTTATACTACTAGTCCTAGTAGTGCATTGGATAAATTTAATCAATTATGTGCTGCTAAAGGATTAACTCTTAATGATATTAATGAGTTAAAGGACATTTTAAATTATAATCATCCTTTTAGTGAAAATTCACTTATTGATTTTATGAATATTCATAATATTGATAAAAATGATCCCCAATTTGTACAAATTATTTTACGTTATTATGAATTTCATTCAGCATCTTTAGCAACAGCACAAGGTATTGATTATAATCAATGAATTGTTTTTTCTTATCCATTGTTAGGAATAAGCTTTGCTTTTGTTTCAGTATTTCGCGAAACAAAACGTGGTTATATTTCATTAATATTAACTTTTGTTTCAGTATTTATTAACTTTTTATTAAATTTATTATTAATTAATGGTATTGGTGCAGTTACAGGAATTGGAGCACGAGGTTCAGCAGTTGCTACTTTAACAGCGAGAATTGCTCAGTTGGCATTAATTAGTGGTTTTATTATATGAAAGAAATATGAATTTCAACCAAAAGTTTTGAAAATGTTTAAGATTAGGGGTGATTTATTTAAAAAAATTATAATTAAAACATGGCCATTAATGTTAAATGATTTATTATTTGCAGTTGCTACGACAATGATTATTAGATTAATTTCGCAATGAAGCTTTGAAGCATTAAGTGGTTCGGCAATTGCTTCCACGATTAATACCATGTTCTATACTTTATATATTGGATTTGGTATTGCTTCTTCGGTGTTAATTGCCAATCGTTTAGGTGCCGATGATTTGATTGGTGCTAAATATAATGCTAAACATTTAATTAGGTTAGGCTTTTTTGTATCATTATTTTTTGCTGGCTTATTAGTTTTATCTTCATTTTTTTTACCACAATTATTATTTAATGCAACAACAGAAGCCTTACGAATTTCTAGTTGAATGATGCGTGTTGATGCTATAGTTTTTAGTGCTTATACTATTTTGTATACTTGTATTTATGCATTTCGTGCTGGTGGCTTAGCAATTACTGTTTTACTTGTTGATAGTTGTTTTACTTGGTGTTTTTCAATATTAATTTTATTTATTGAGGTACATTATAGTCCTTTAGATATTGTTTATATTTATGCTATTATGCGTTCTTGTGATGTTCTTAAGATGATTATTTCTTTATTTATTTATCATCGTGGTAAATGAGTAAGAAATTTAGCAAGTAGTATGAATAAAGTATATCCAGAATCTCCACCAGTAATTGATATACCAAAAGCAAAAGATAAAGTTGATATTGCTAATTTCTAAAGATTGAAAATTTCATTAATATATAATTTAAATAAACGCCTTTTATGGCGTTTATTTAAATATGTTTAATTTTTAAAATTTTACTATTCTTGAATTACTTGGCTTTATTCTTTGCTTATAATTTTTTGTTGGAATATCATTTTCATATTTACGTAGTGTTTGTTCTCAAGGGATGTCCTTTTCTTTTTGTTTATTAATGGGGTTAGATATTTGTAGTTTTGGTTGCATTTTAGAGGTACTGAAATATCTGAATTTAAAGAATCTGTTGATGTGGATTTTGAATTAAAACTTTCATCACTACTGTTAGATAATAATTGATTTTCCAAATCACAAATTTTTTCACTAAGTTGAAATATTTCTGATTCAAATTGTTCAACCATTTGTTCATTGACTTCGACAATTGTTTCTTTTTCTTGCTGTTCTTTTTGATTTAATAAATCAATTAATAAATTATTGTTATTATTTAACAAATTATTTTTATCTTCTAATAATTTGTTTTCATGTTCAGTTATTTGATTAATATTAGTTATTAAATTTGCATATTCTGTTTGTTTTTCAATATAATTTGAATTTAAAATATTAATTTTTTGTTGATTATTTAATTTTGTTTTTTTAAATAATTCACAATTTATTTCTTCTGTTTCAATTAAATTATTAATACTTTTATTTTTATTTATTTTTCCAAATGAAAAAAGATTAATAAAAAAATTTTTAATTTTGTTAATTTTTTGTTCCTTTAATTTATAGATTTGAATATTAAATTGAAATACTTTATCTTCTATTTATTTATTTTGTTTAATTCAAAATTGAATAGTTTTTTGATAATTATTAATTTTTTTTCAATTTTCTCAGTTTTTTCAATAAGTTTTATTTTTTCTGCTTTTAAATTTAGTAGTTGTTTTTTAATTTTTTCTATAGTTTCATAATTTATTAAATAAGTTTTGTTAGTAAATAATTGCTCTTTTTTAATTGTTTTCATTTTGTCCCTCTTTTAAAATAAAAACCTATTTGTTAAAAAATAAAACAATAGGTCAAAAACTATATTTTAGATTACAAGTATTATATCTAATATTTTTTTATAAACGAAAAATTACTTTATTTTTAATATTTATTATAATAAATTATTTTAGTAATAAAATGAAATATTAAATTTTATTAAAATCAATATTTGTGATATTATTATTAATAATTTAATATATGTTCATTACTAATATAAGTATTTTTTATTTATATTAGTTTTTTATTAAATTATATTAATCAGAAGGATATTTTTCATAGATTAGAAAGAGAGAAATAAAAATGGATATTAGTAAATCTTCATTTGCTTCTTCAATGCAAGATGAAAATAATTATGTAGTGGAAATTGTTAAACCTTCATTATCAAGAAAAAAAAGTTTTCGAAAAAAATTTAAAAAAAATTTTGTAAAAAATTTACCTATAATAGCTGCCGGTACTGCTACAGTAGTAACATTAGCGGCTGGTGGAATTGATGGCTTTCAATGTTCTGATTTAGGAATAGCAGCTAGTGCAGGCACATCTGGTGCTATGATGGGTGCAGTTATTAAAGCTACGATTAAACAAAATAAACAAGAGAAAGTAGAACTAGAAGATGAGAATAATGAAAAATCAAGTATTCTTCAGAGAAAATTAGAAGAATTACAATTAGAAACAGTAAGAGCAAAAATTGTTAAAAAACAATTAGAAAGAACTAAAGTTGAACTTGAATTAGTTAAAGTAAGAGAAGAATTAGCAAAACTTAATAACATAACTAGTTTAAATATTACTTCATCACCGATCCCTCAAGAATTTAATTTAACAAAAGTAGTAAATGTAGAAACAAGTAATAATTGTTCATTATCAATTCATAAAAAAATAAGTACATATATATAAAAATGTAAATAAACAATTGAAAAGGATAAAAGATATGGAAACGCAATTACAAAATTTAAATAATTGTAATAATGAAACTGTTGTTATTGCAAAAAAAACTTTAGATAAAGAAAATAAAAAATTTTATTGAAAAACTGGTATTCAAGCTGTTATAAGTACTGCTGCTATTACTGGCTTGTTTGTAAGTGGTGTTGGGTTAGTACCAATATCTATTTTTTCTGGAAGTGTAATAATTGGTAATACACTTTCAATTTGAGCAGAAAGAAAAAGAAGAAAAAATATCAAAATATTTTACTTGGCAATTGAAAATATAACAAAAAAATGAACATTGCCTATTCAAAATTGAAATACAGCAATTGCTCATTTTATGATAAAATTTGAAAGACAGGGAAATGTTTAGTAATCTGTGTAACTTACAAAAATAACTATGTTTAATTAATTCTAGTAAATATAATTAAATGACTAGAAAATTTCATATATTAAAATCAAATTCTTGTCTATAACTTAAAGTAATTTCACCTTTATAGTCGCCAGTTCCTTCAATTATAGCACTTGTACTATTAATAGATCCTTTAATATTAAAATCATTAATAGTTAAAATACTAGCATCATAATTTATGCTTTTGATACCAATTAAAAGTTCCTCTTTGGTTGGAATTAAATTTTTTGCTAAAATTTTAATAAATCCTAGATTTTGATTTGCTATAAGTAAATTTAAGTCTTTTTTCTCTTGTGTGGTTGTAATATTTATATTTATCGTTTTTTCACCTATAAAGTTTATAGAAGTACTTAATGCAATTATTTTTATAATTAATTTTCTATTTTTAATATCAGCATCTTGTAGAGGTGTATTATTATTTTTACTAATTTTTACATCGCTTAGTTGTAAATTTGAAAATGTTTTTTTTCTTAATTTATTAATTAATTCAACTTTAAAAACTTTTACATTATTATCAAGTGTTGTAATGTCTAAGTTATCAGATAAACCTTTTAAATCTTTTTTATGTACAGGATATACTGTTCCTCCACAAGCAACTAAACTAATACTTGTTGGTGTTGCAACCATTAAAGATAATATAAATCTTGGCAGTTTTCTCATAATTATTTACCACCTTATTTTTTTCTTATTATTTTTTTTATTGTTTAAATTTTGGTAATTTATTGGGATTATCAATTTTTGAGCCAGTAGCAAAATTACTGTGTTCTATTATTTTTTTTTACATTTCATTTTGAAAGGTTTTGATTGAATGATCTTGCATTAAAAAACATTTTATTCATATTTGTTACATTAGAAGTATTTCAATTTGAAATATTTTGATTAAATGTTAAAGCATCAGCAAACATTGAATTCATATTTATTACATTTGATGTATTTCAATCTGCAAGACTTTGATTAAATGCAATAGCATTTTGAAAGATAAGACTTAAATCTGTTACTTTTGAAATGTCTCACTTTGAAATATCTTGATTGAAGACAATAGCATCTCAAAACATGTGTTTTAAAGAAGTTATTTCTGGTGGTAATTGATCTGGCACTTTTTGAATTGTTTTTGGCATTTTAACCACTTGAATTTGATTAATGATGTTTTTATAAAATCCAATTTGAACAATTTCTTTGCTATTTATATTTGATAAATCTGTTTCATTAGTTGTTATTTGTTCTCCATCTTTGTCAATGTAAATTGTGTCTTGTTGAGTTTTATTAATTATATGTGCATTTTGTTGCGAACTACTATTTAAATTAACATTATTTACATTTCCAACAGTAATTGTAATTGCTAAAATACTTAATGTTGTTAATATTTTTTTCATATTACTAACACCCTCCCTCCTTTATTTTTTGTTATTATAATTTTACATGATTTTAAAAACTAGTTATTTATGTATATATCTTTTCATATATTGTTAAGTGATAGTTTAATTATATTTATAAGATTATCTGCAACTTTCGATTTAATTTTATTTAAACTTTGATATACTAAAACATAGTAAATAGTTTATAAGCAAAAGATAGGTGAATAAATAATATTATGAGTATCGATAAAAAATACATTAGAAATTTTTCAATTATTGCTCATATTGATCATGGTAAATCAACTTTGGCTGATCGTATTTTAGAATTAACTAATGCCGTTTCAAAAAGGGAAATGAAAAATCAATTGTTAGATTCACTGGATTTAGAACGTGAACGTGGCATTACAATTAAACTAAATAGTGTACAGCTTAAATATCAATCATTAGATGGTCATACTTATTTGCTTCACTTAATTGATACTCCAGGTCATGTTGACTTTACTTATGAAGTATCGCGTAGTTTAGCAGCATGTGAGGGTGCCATTTTAGTAGTTGATGCTGCTCAGGGTATTGAAGCACAAACTTTAGCAAATGTATATTTAGCATTAGATAATGACTTAGAAATTATTCCTGTTATTAATAAAATAGATTTACCAAGTGCTGAACCAGAAAAAGTTAAAGAAGAAATTGAAAAAGTATTGGGTTTACCTGCTGATTATGCGCCTTTAATTTCTGCAAAAACAGGTATTAATATTCGCGATGTTTTAGAAGCAGTTATTAAATATATTCCTTATCCAATTGATGCTGACGATAATGAACCATTACGTGCTTTAATTTTTGATTCATTATATGATAAATATCGTGGAGTGATGGCATTTATTAGAATCAAAACTGGTGTAATTAAAGTTGGTGATAAAGTAAGAATGATGTCAACTGGTGCTGAATATGAAATTACTGAATTAGGAGTACGCACACCAAAAGAAGAAAAGAGAGAAATGTTAACAGCTGGTGAAGTTGGTTGAATTAGTGGTGCAATTAAAATAATTAGTGATATTCATGTTGGTGATACGATTACTAGTGTTATTAATCCTGCTGATGCACCATTACTAGGTTATAAAACTTTAAAACCAATGGTTTATTGTGGTTTATATCCAATTGATACTAATAAATATCAAGAATTAAAGGATGCATTATATAAAATTCAATTATCGGATGCCTCATTAATTTTTACTGCTGAAACATCACAAGCATTAGGTTTTGGTTTTCGTTGTGGTTTTTTAGGGTTATTACATATGGATGTTATTCAAGAGCGTTTAGAGCGTGAATATAATTTAGTTTTAATTTCAACAGCTCCTTCTGTAATTTATGAAGTAAATTTAACTAATGGTGAAAAGTTAATAATTGATAATCCAGCAAAATGACCAACTGTGCAAACAATTAAAAGTGTAGAAGAACCATTTGTACAAGTAACAATAATGACACCAGAACAATATGTTGGTGCATTGATGCAATTATGTCAGGATAAACGCGGAACTTATTTAGATCTAAAATATGCTGATAATTTACGAAGAACTCTTATTTATAATATGCCACTGAATGAAATTGTCATTGATTTTTTTGATAAATTAAAATCAATATCAAAAGGTTATGCTTCATTAGATTATGAGTTAATTGGTTATCAGGAAAGTAAATTAGTGAAAATGGATATTTTATTAGCAGGTAATATTGTTGATGCATTATCTGTTATTGTTCATAAGGATTTTGCTTATGATCGTGGGCGTGTTTTATGTGAAAAATTAAAAAAATTAATTCCGAAACAAAATTTTGAAGTTGCTATTCAGGCTGCTATTAATAATAAAATTATTACTCGTCAAACTGTGCAAGCAGTTAGAAAAGATGTTATTGCTAAATGTTATGGTGGTGATATTACAAGAAAAAGAAAACTTTTAGAAAAACAAAAAGAAGGAAAGAAAAAAATGAAATCGATTGGTAATGTTGAATTACCACCTGAAGCATTTCGTGCTGTTTTAAAAATAGATGAAGAAAATTAATATATATATATATATATATTTGATTTGTATTTTTCTAAATTGAATTATTTGAAAATAAAAAAATAATTGACTTAAATAGAACAATTATTTTTTTATTTTTATAAATCATATTTTTAGATTAAAATCAGATTTCTCACAATTTTATGTTAAATATATAGTATTTTTTTTAATTCTGCAATTATTTCCATTTTAATTTTGATGTAATTTTTTTGCATTTCAATATTAATTAAATTTTCTTGAGTTTTTGACTGATTATTTTCTAAATTATTTTTAATTATTGCGTGACACTCAATTTCTCTAGAGTAATTTTTAATCATATTTTTTATGTTATTAATCATTTTATATTCCCCATTTCAAAGTTTTATAAATAATTTATTTATATTTTTGATTATATCATTTTATTTATAAAAATTATAAATAAAATGATATAATTTTCTATAATAAATCTAGTATTCATAGAAAAATAAATTAAAAGCAAGTTTAAATAAAATGATATAATAAAAAAACAATTCCCTAAGAAATTGATAAAATTTTAATTTATAATAAGTATATTAATAATAATTACTTAAATGGGGAGTAGGGGGTTATGTGAAAATTTTATTAAAAATAATTGATTGTTTGAACCCAATTTCTATTTTTAAAAGTATTAAAAAGTATATATAAAATAGAGCTAAGATTGAAGCAAAATTAATTGATAAAGAAAAGCAAAGACAACATGAAAAAGATTTACAAGATTCTAGATTTAAACATGAATCACTTGAAAATGAAAAAGACAGAAAATTACAAAAAGAATTAGCTGAAGAAAAAACTAAAAGATTAGGGTTAATATTAGAAAATAAATTAATTATAAATAGACAAAATTATTATTTAAAACATGATAATAATCCTAAATTAGAATTAGAACTTAAAAGAAAACGAATTAAAGGTAAAAAAATAAAGTAATATTGTATTTACAAAAATATGAGGTTAAAATTGATATAATCACTCTATTGAAGGTGATTTTAAGGAGTTTTGATAATGGATTTAAATATCAATAAAAATTTAAAAACAAAAGTTTTAAATAATTTTTTAAATTTATTAGCAATTAATTTAGCAGATACTTATTTAGAAACCTTAAAAAAATATAAATCAAAAGATGTAGATGAATTAGTATTAAATTTTTTAGATCAAGTAGTTTATTTAGTGGATGAAAAAATTGATATAACAAACGTTAAAAATAGTTCTAAAATATCCAAAATGAATACTAAACAAAAAGAAAAATTTAATAATGCTTTAAGAAAAGATAATAAATATCGAAAAATGTGTTCAGTTCTTAATTTTATATATCGAGTAATAAAAGAAGAAGAAGAAGAAACACAAGAGCAAGTATTCAATAATATATATCATTTTTATGAAAAATCTGATGCTGAAACTTTAGAAATATTTTCTAATGATTATAAAGAAAAAGAAAAATTTGATTTTTTTAATGAAATAAAATTAAAGTTAAAAAATAGTAATAGTTTTTTATATAAATCAAATTTACAAGCAAATATATAAGTTTTAATATATGTAAAAATATAATAAATTAAAGTATTTTTAAAAACATCTCTAATAAAATATTAGAGATGTTTTATGAATAAACAAAATTATAAAAAATTAAAATGATTTATAATTTTACTATTAAATTTTTCAATAAGTATTACAATTTTTTTTAAAAAAGAACTAACTTAAAATTAGTTATTTTAAATTAGATTATTTATTTTTATATATTCCATCAGTAGTTGTTGCATAAATAGTAAAATTATTAGAATTATAAATCAATTCGTTAATTGAATTTAGTTTATTTTCATTCATTAAATTAAAGTTGTTTTCTTTATAACTTTTTCATATATTACCATCTTTATCACCAACTAAAACTCCTGTTCCAAAAGTTATTACTGTTGTATTTATTGTTTCTAAAGTTTGCTTATATGATAAAAAATTAGCAATAGTAACACGTTTATAATAAACTTTTTTACTGTTGTTAGTAACAAAGACTGTTTCTTTATTATCAACAGCAATGCTTGTAATACCACCATCTTCTAGTTGCTCAACTAAATTAAAAGAATTACCCCCAATACTTTTAAAAAGGAAATGTTTAGTAATCTGTGTAACTTACAAAAATAACTATGTTTAATTAATTCTAGTAAATATAATTAAATGACTAGAAAGAGTGAGTTACAGATGGCTAAAAAAGATAACTTTAATAATAATGATCCAATATCAAAAGCAGTAGATTTATTACTAGAAAATACTGAAGATTTAACAACAGTTTTTAAATCTGGCGGTTTATATAAAGAATTAACAAAAAGATTAGTTGAAAAAATGTTGAATTCTGAAATGCAAAATTATTTAGGATATGAAAAAAATCAACATAGTACTACTGAAAATGCTCGTAATGGTACAAGTTCAAAAAAATTAATAACTCAACAAGGTAAAATTGAAATTGATGTACCAAGAGATCGCAATAGTAATTTTACTCCTGTAATAGTTCCTAAAAGGCAAAGAAGATTTGATGGTTTTGATCAACAAGTTCTTTCCTTGTATGCAAAAGGAATGACATTATCTGACATTAGAATGCAGTTGCAAGAGTTATATCATGGTGCTGATATTAGTGAAAGTGTTATTAGTCAAATTACTGATGATGTTATTGATGATGTTAAAGCATGACAAAATCGACCATTAGAAAGTATTTATCCTATTGTTTATTTTGATTGTATAGTAGTTAAAGTACGACAAGATAAACGGATTATTAACAAATCAGTTTATATAGCATTAGGAGTTGATTTAGAAGGCAAAAAAGATGTTTTAGGATTATGAATTAGTGAAAATGAAGGTTCTAAGTTTTGATTATCTAATTTCACAGAAATGAAAAATCGTGGCTTAAATGATATTCTTATTGCTTGTAGTGATAATTTAACAGGCATGTCAGAAGCAATACAATCAGTTTATCCTAAAACAGAACATCAATTATGCATTGTTCATCAAATTAGAAATAGTTTAAAATATGTTTCATACAAACATCGAAAATGTCTAGTTGCAGATTTAAAACCAATTTATAGTGCATGTAGTGAAGAACAAGCAATGCAAGCTTTAGAATCGTTTGAAAGTAAATGAAATAAACAATATCCTCAAATTACTAAATCTTGATATAAAAATTGAGATAATTTAATGGTTTTTATTAGTTATCCAGTAGAAATCAAAAGAGTGATTTATACTACAAATGCTATTGAATCTGTTAATAGTCAATTACGAAAAATCATCAGAAATAAAAAAGTTTTTCCTAATGATATGGCAGTTTTCAAAATATTTTACTTGGCAATTGAAAATATAACAAAAAAATGAACATTGCCTATTCAAAATTGAAATACAGCAATTGCTCATTTTATGATAAAATTTGAAGACAGAATTAATCTAAATTAGTAACTTTGTAAAACAAAGATACACAGATTATTAAAAAGCCTCTATAAAATTCGCACAATGTGTCATTTTTTAAAACTCTCTAAATCAACATATTATTTTAATTTAAAGAAAAAAAATAAAATTCAAAATAATATTTATGAACAAGCTGTTATTAGTGCTTTTAAAGAAAATAAAGAAGTTTATGATACTAGAAGATTAAAAGTCATACTAGCAAACCAAGAAATTTATTTATCACGCAGAAAAATTAAAGAAATTATGAATAAGCATAATTTAATATCAAAATACACTAAATTATCATTCAAAAATTATCATAATAAAGTCAATGATAGTCAAATAACCAATCTTGTTAATAGAAACTTTAATAATAGAATTAAAAATGAAGTTATTGTTAGTGATTTAACTTATGTTCAAGTTAATGGTAAATGAAACTATATTTGCCTATTAATCGACCTATTTAACCGCGAAATTATTGGACATAGTGTTGGAGTTAAAAAAGATGCATCATTAGTATATCAAGCATTTATGCAATCAAATCACTGTTTAAAAGATATTGAAATATTTCATACTGATCGCGGTAATGAATTCAATAATAAAACTATTGATAAACTTTTATTAGCTTTCAACATAACTCGATCTTTAAGCAAAAAAGGATGTCCTTATGACAATGCTGTTGCTGAAGCAACTTTTAAAACTTTCAAAATTGAATTTATTAATGATAAAAATTTTACATCATTAATCCAATTAAAATTAGAATTATTTGATTACATCAATTGATATAACAACATAAGAATTCACAGTACTCTAAAATACCTAACTCCAGTTAGTTATCAAAAACAAATGTCTACCAAAAAATAGTCCTAAAAAGGGTTGCCATTCCAATATTATTATTGCTTGTAGTGATAATTTAACAGGCATGTCAGAAGCAATACAATCAGTTTATCCTAAAACAGAACATCAATTATGCATTGTTCATCAAATTAGAAATAGTTTAAAATATGTTTCATACAAACATCGAAAAGGTCTAGTTGCAGATTTAAAACCAATTTATAGTGCATGTAGTGAAGAACAAGCAATGCAAGCTTTAGAATCGTTTGAAAGTAAATGAAATAAACAATATCCTCAAATTACTAAATCTTGATATAAAAATTGAGATAATTTAATGGTTTTTATTAGTTATCCAGTAGAAATCAAAAGAGTGATTTATACTACAAATGCTATTGAATCTGTTAATAGTCAATTACGAAAAATCATCAGAAATAAAAAAGTTTTTCCTAATGATATGGCAGTTTTCAAAATATTTTACTTGGCAATTGAAAATATAACAAAAAAATGAACATTGCCTATTCAAAATTGAAATACAGCAATTGCTCATTTTATGATAAAATTTGAAGACAGAATTAATCTAAATTAGTAACTTTGTAAAACAAAGATACACAGATTATTAAAAAGCCTCTTGGCTAAATAAACAATAGTATCATAAAGATTATTAGTAATAAAAAAACGACAATTATTACTATTTCTTAGTTGAAATAAAGTATTTCAAGCGGAAATGTTTAGTAATCTGTGTAACTTACAAAAATAACTATGTTTAATTAATTCTAGTAAATATAATTAAATGACTAGAAAGATTGAGTTACAGATGGCTAAAAAAGATAACTTTAATAATAATGATCCAATATCAAAAGCAGTAGATTTATTACTAGAAAATACTGAAGATTTAACAACAGTTTTTAAACCTGGCGGTTTATATAAAGAATTAACAAAAAGATTAGTTGAAAAAATGTTGAATTCTGAAATGCAAAATTATTTAGGATATGAAAAAAATCAACATAGTACTACTGAAAATGCTCGTAATGGTACAAGTTCAAAAAAATTAATAACTCAACAAGGTAAAATTGAAATTGATGTACCAAGAGATCGCAATAGTAATTTTACTCCTGTAATAGTTCCTAAAAGGCAAAGAAGATTTGATGGTTTTGATCAACAAGTTCTTTCCTTGTATGCAAAAGGAATGACATTATCTGACATTAGAATGCAGTTGCAAGAGTTATATCATGGTGCTGATATTAGTGAAAGTGTTATTAGTCAAATTACTGATGATGTTATTGATGATGTTAAAGCATGACAAAATCGACCATTAGAAAGTATTTATCCTATTGTTTATTTTGATTGTATAGTAGTTAAAGTACGACAAGATAAACGGATTATTAACAAATCAGTTTATATAGCATTAGGAGTTGATTTAGAAGGCAAAAAAGATGTTTTAGGATTATGAATTAGTGAAAATGAAGGTTCTAAGTTTTGATTATCTAATTTCACAGAAATGAAAAATCGTGGCTTAAATGATATTCTTATTGCTTGTAGTGATAATTTAACAGGCATGTCAGAAGCAATACAATCAGTTTATCCTAAAACAGAACATCAATTATGCATTGTTCATCAAATTAGAAATATTTTAAAATATGTTTCATACAAACATCGAAAAGGTCTAGTTGCAGATTTAAAACCAATTTATAGTGCATGTAGTGAAGAACAAGCAATGCAAGCTTTAGAATCGTTTGAAAGTAAATGAAATAAACAATATCCTCAAATTACTAAATCTTGATATAAAAATTGAGATAATTTAATGGTTTTTATTAGTTATCCAGTAGAAATCAAAAGAGTGATTTATACTACAAATGCTATTGAATCTGTAAATAGTCAATTACGAAAAATCATCAGAAATAAAAAAGTTTTTCCTAATGATATGGCAGTTTTCAAAATATTTTACTTGGCAATTGAAAATATAACAAAAAAATGAACATTGCCTATTCAAAATTGAAATACAGCAATTGCTCATTTTATGATAAAATTTGAAGACAGAATTAATCTAAATTAGTAACTTTGTAAAACAAAGATACACAGATTATTAAAAAGCCTCTCTGCCGGAAATGTTTAGTAATCTGTGTAACTTACAAAAATAACTATGTTTAATTAATTCTAGTAAATATAATTAAATGACTAGAAAGAGTGAGTTACACAGATTACTAAACATTACCTTAATAATTGATTTATAAAAATTGCTTTTTCTGTAACATTTCAATCTGTAGCTTTTATTTCAATTTTATTTTTTAAACTTTCTTTTAAATTATTTTTTACTTTGTTATATATAAATTTTACTTTTCTTATATCTTTACATATATAGCCTGCTATGACAAAATATTTATGTCTATTATTTATTGATAAAGTCCCGGATTCATCTAATATTATAAATACCATTATATACTACACTTTCATAAGTTATCAAATTTATTATACTTGAATCATATATAAAAGTATAGTAAAATATAATAAAGTCCTTTAAGATAAACCGTATACCACTTGATTACTAAGCGTATGTTAAGTACGTGGTTTCTTAGGCAAAATCCCTTTAATTAGGGATTTTTTATTAATAAAAGTTACCTAGGTAACTTTTATTTTTTACATATAATTAATATTTTTAAATATCTTAATTTCTTTTTTTTATTTATTATAATTATCAATATATCTATTTAATAACCACCCTTAGCTTCATGCCCTGAAATAATAGCACCACCATTACTAGTACCAATTCTAGTAGCACCAGCATTAATCATCGCCATTGCATCATCTTCATTTTTAATACCACCAGAAGCTTTAATTGCAACATGAGGACCAATATTTGCTTTCATTAATTTAATATCAGCAACCGTTGCACCACCATTAGCAAAACCAGTTGAAGTTTTAATAAAATCTGCTTTTACTTTAGTTACTAACTGACAAGCAATAATTTTTTGTTCTGTTGTTAATAAACTACACTCAATTATTACTTTTAAAATAATATTTGACGGACATGCATTACGAACTGCTTGTAGATCTTGCAATACAAGTTTTTGATCATTATTCTTTAGTGCCCCAATGTTAATAACAACGTCAATTTCTTGAGCACCATCTTTAATCGCATTAATTGTTTCTGCTACTTTAGTTTGTGTAGTATTGGCACCCAATGGAAAACCAACCACTGTACATACTTTAACATTACTATTTTTTAATAAAGTAACAGCACGATTAACATAAAATGGATTAATACAAACTGCTTTAAAATAATAAGTTTTAGCTTCTTTACATAATGCATCAATCATTGATAATGTTGCTTCTGGTTTTAATAATGTATGATCAATATATTCATTTAAATTAATATTACTTTTCATAAACTTCAACTCCTAATTCATTTTCACTTTTAATAATTGCTTCAATAACTTCAAGATTCATTAAACTATGATTTAATCAATAATCTCGACTTAAATAATCTTTATTTTTAATCATTTTTACAAAGTCATTTAATTCATATGTCATTAAACTTTCTTCATTGGTATTATCTGCGATTTCTTTTATTCCCTTTTTAGTATAAACCTTAATTCCACTTAATGGATGAACTTGTGATAAAACAAGACTACTATTATGACCTATAAATTCACTTTGTGCATAAGAGGTTACTCCTTTACTACAAGTAATAGTAGTAATAGTTCCATTTTCATGCTTCAAAATAACATGATTACTTAAATTAACACCATTAGGTAATTTAATTGCCATCGCTTTAACTGTTTTTACTTTACCTAATAAATACAATACTAATTGTAATGGATATACTAAACTATCATAAGTTGAACCTTTACCAAAATCTTTATCAAAAACAGAATCATATATTCCTTTTTCAACTGATGGCATTCTTGAAGAAATACGATTAAAATTAAGGTTAACTACTTCTGGATTTATTTCATGCACTAATTTTTTTAATTTATAAAAAATAGGTAAATGAACAGTAACATAAGCTTCTAATAAAATTATTTTTTTACTTCTTGCTAATGAAATTAGGTTTTTAACTTCTTCAACTGTAAAAGTAATAGTTTTTTCTACCAAAACATGAATATTATTTTTTAAAAATAATTTACTTTGTTTGTAATGCAAACCATTTGGTGAAGCAATATAAATAGCATCAATATGTTCTATCATTTTATTTAAATCATCAGTACTATGGGCAATATTATATTTTTTTGCTCATGTTTCTGCTTTATCTAAACTTCTTGAATATATACAAGTTATTTTAACTTTTTTATTAGTTAACGCTTGCTTTATAAATCTTTGAACAATTTTTCCAGTTCCAATAATACCAATTCTAATCATCTTGTACTCCTCTAACTTTTTAAACTTGTTTCATAATTAATGATTGACATTAAAAATAAAGGTGCAGTTTCAGCACGTAAAATTAATTTTCCTAAACTAATATTACTAAAATTAAGTTGTGTTAAAGTTGCAATTTCTTCTTTAGTGATTCCTCCTTCGGGTCCAACTATAATTGTTATTGATGATAATTTATTATTTATTTGACTAATTCAACTAGTTTCTGATGAATTTTCATATGCAACCAAATTAAGATGAGACCGATATCGCTCTAATTGTTTTAAATCAAAAACAACGGGTGTAACAATCGGAATTAAATTGCGATTTGATTGTTTGGCAGCAGCTTTTGCAATATTTTGTCAACGTAAAACTTTCTGTTCTGCTTTTGTTCTTGTTAAAACACTAACACATCGTTTTAACTGCAATGGCACAATTTGATAAACTCCCAATTCTACTGCTTTTTGAATGACTAAATCAAATTTTTGTTCTTTTAATAAAGATATTACTAATGTGATTTTACATCTTAATTCTGAATTACTATTTGGCACTGTTTTTATAATTTCGCATTTAATAACTGATGTAATTTCAATAATTTTTGTTAAATATTTTTGTTCTTGATGAATAATAACTATTTCATCATTAATTTTATGACGTAATACTTTAATTAGATGTTTACTATCTTCTTCATCCAATATTAAAATATTATTAGTTTTATGGTTAGTAAAGTAGCATTCCATAGTCCACCTCTAATTTGATTATAACATAAGGGTAAAAGGTAATGTTTAGTAATCTGTGTAACTTACAAAAATAACTATGTTTAATTAATTCTAGTAAATATAATTAAATGACTAGAAAGAGTGAGTTACAGATGGCTAAAAAAGATAACTTTAATAATAATGATCCAATATCAAAAGCAGTAGATTTATTACTAGAAAATACTGAAGATTTAACAACAGTTTTTAAAGAGGGAGGGTTGTATAAAGAATTAACAAAAAGATTAGTAGAAAAAATGTTGAATTCTGAGATGCAAAATTATTTAGAGTATCTACAGTTAACTGTGTAAATTATAATCCTTTTAATCTTTAAACAAAAAATCGTAAGTATTACTTACGATTTCTATTTTGTTTACGTTCATTTTCAGTCAAGAATTTTTTACGCATACGAATATTTTGTGGTGTTACTTCAACTAATTCATCGCTAGCAATAAATTCTAAAGATTCTTCTAAACTAAAAATAGTTGGTGGTGTTAATCTAACAGCTTCATCATTACCTGAACTTCTAGTATTTGTTAATTGTTTTGCTTTGCAAGGATTAACATCTAAATCTTTATCACGATTACTTAAACCAATAATCATTCCTTCATACACTTTAGTTTGTGGTTTAACAAATAAAGTACCACGTTCTTCTAAAGAATTTAAAGCATAAGGTAATGTTGTCCCTGTAATCATACTTACTAGAACGCCATTTCTATTATTATTAATTTCGCCTTTTAATGGTTCATATGTAAGGAAACTACGAACCATAACACCCGTTCCACGAGTAATATTAACGTATTGACGACCAAATCCAATTAATCCTCTTGTTGGAATATGAAAAATAATTTTATCACGAACATTATCAGAATCCATATTAGTCATAATACCTTTTCTTAGATTTAAATTATTAATAACAGTACTACTATATTCAGTAGGATGATTTAAAATAATTTCTTCGACTGGTTCAGTGGTGTGTCCTTTTTCATCTTTTTTAAATACTACTTCCGGTTTAGAAATACCTAATTCAAAGCCTTCGCGACGCATATTTTCAATTAAAACAGATAAATGTAATTCACCACGACCAAAAACTTTAAAACCATCAGCATTACTTCCGGATAATTGTTCTATTTTTAAACCAACATTAGTTTCTAATTCTCTTGTTAAACGTTCTTTAATTTTATTACTAGTTACTAGTTTACCTTCAGTTCCAGAAAATGGTGAATTATTGACAAGGAAATTCATTGACATTGTTGGAGCCTGTATTGTAATTGGTTCCATTGGCACAACATTATCTTTATCACAAATAGTATTACCAATTGTTATATTTTCAATACCCGCTATGCAAACAATATCACCAGCAACAGCGTTTTTAACAGCTACTCGTTTTAATCCTTGATAAACAAATAAATATTTTACTTTTGCTTTTCTTTTTAAATCATAATCATCAACAACAATTATTTCTTGTCCTTCAGAAATAGTACCTTGAAATAATCTACCAATTCCAATTCTGCCAATAAAACTATCATAATCTAATGAACTAATTTGCATTTGTAAAGGCTCATTATATTTTACTAATTTAGAAATTTTAGCATGTTTAATAATTGTTTCAAATAATGGTTCTAAATTTTCGCTTGGTTGATTCAATTCATATTGGGCAATACCTTGTTTAGTAATTCCATAAAGTGTTGGAAAGTCTAACTGTTCATCATTAGCATTTAATTCCATAAAAAGTTCTAATACTTCATCTTTTACTTCTTCAATTCTTTGGTCCTTTTTATCAATTTTGTTAATCATTAAAATTGGATTTAAGTTATGTTCTAGTGCTTTTTGCAATACAAAACGAGTTTGTGGCATTGGTCCTTCAACACTATCAACTAGTAAAATAACACAGTCTACTGTTTTCATAATTCTTTCAACTTCAGAGGAAAAGTCAGCATGACCAGGTGTATCAATAATATTAATTTTTGTATTACCATGCATGATTGAACAATTTTTAGAATAAATAGTAATTCCTCGTTGACGTTCTTGATCATTACTATCCATTATTTGTTCAACAATAACTTGGTTTTGATGAAAAATATTTGATTGCTTTAATAAAGCATCAACTAATGTTGACTTTCCAACATCGACGTGTGCTATCACTGCAATATTAATAATTTTTTGTTCAGCAGAAACTTTTTCTTGTTCAGACATTATTCATTCTCCGTTATTCTTAAATTTTGACATTATATAAATTATACGCAATATTTTTAAATTTAGTAAAATAATTAAAAAAATAATTTATTTAAAATGATTTTTTGACATATAATAATTATCTAAATCTTATGATTTGTGATTTTTTTTCATTTTCATCAGTTTTTTTTCTATATTTACTTTTATCATTATTATTTAAAAAATTATTTTGTTGTATTTGTTGGGTTAATAAATATGTTTGTATATCATTAAAATTATTTGTATATATAAAACTGCTACTAGGTTTTGATATTTTTATTTCAATAAATAAACTGTCTTTAGTGTGTGTTTCTAATGTATTAGTATAATGTTTTTTATTAATTAAAGATGTGTTAATTTTTGTTGTTAATTTTCATATTTGATTTTTATTTGGTAATGATAAATCTAATGGTTCTTGTTGTAGTCTTTGTTTTTTACTTGATAGTGATAAATCTAATGGTTTTTCATTTTTTAATTGTTCTGAAAATTGATGAGATATTGTAAATAAATATTGTAATTCTTCATCTGTTATGTTTTCTTGATTTATTAATTCACCTACAAATAAATTTAATTCACTTAATATTTCAAATAATTGTTGAGGTTCTTTTTTATATTTATTAATAAAAAAACTAAATTTTTTTATTTGTGCTAAATATTTGTTGGAAATGTTTAGTAATCTGTGTAACTTACAAAAATAACTATGTTTAATTAATTCTAGTAAATATAATTAAATGACTAGAAAGAGTGAGTTACAGATGGCTAAAAAAGATAACTTTAATAATAATGATCCAATATCAAAAGCAGTAGATTTATTACTAGAAAATACTGAAGATTTAACAACAGTTTTTAAACCTGGCGGTTTATATAAAGAATTAACAAAAAGATTAGTTGAAAAAATGTTGAATTCTTAAATGCAAAATTATTTAGGATATGAAAAAAATCAACATAGTACTACTGAAAATGCTCGTAATGGTACAAGTTCAAAAAAATTAATAACTCAACAAGGTAAAATTGAAATTGATGTACCAAGAGATCGCAATAGTAATTTCACTCCTGTAATAGTTCCTAAAAGGCAAAGAAGATTTGATGGTTTTGATCAACAAGTTCTTTCCTTGTATGCAAAAGGAATGACATTATCTGACATTAGAATGCAGTTGCAAGAGTTATATCATGGTGCTGATATTAGTGAAAGTGTTATTAGTCAAATTACTGATGATGTTATTGATGATGTTAAAGCATGACAAAATCGACCATTAGAAAGTATTTATCCTATTGTTTATTTTGATTGTATAGTAGTTAAAGTACGACAAGATACACAGATTATTAAAAAGCCTCTCTAAATTAGTAACTTTGTAAAACAAAGATACACAGATTATTAAAAAGCCTCGTTTAAAATTTTATTTAATTTCTTTTTTATCTTTTTGTTTTTATTGAATTTTCTTTGAATTTTATTTCTATATTTTCTATTATTTTCTAATTCTAAAAAATATTTTTGTTGTTTATATAAATCATTATTGATACTTGCAATTGCATTAGTTATTTCAGAAATTTTAAATCTGTAATTAATTAAAGTACTAATTTTTAAATTTCTATTCATCAATTCAAGTAATTTTTGTTTTCTTTCATTCATATTTTTACCTCTTTCCATTTTTTTGATAGTCTGATCTCAAATTTCTTAATAATTATAATTTGTGTACAAGTACTAAAATCTCTATAATAACTAACTTATATCTATTTTTTAGATTTAATATCTATTTAATTTAAAATTTTTCTATAAACTTTTTTAAAAGTTTTACACACTTTAATAATAACACTTTATAGAAATTGATAAAATTATAATAAATATTTCATTTTTTTATAAAACTATATTTTTATTTATTATTTTTTATTATTTTTTAAAAAATAATAAATAAAAACTGATAAAATAAAATTACAAAGTTATTTTAGATATTTCGGAGGCAAAAATAATGGCAAATAAAGTATTAGTAATTCGTTCTTCTATGATTAAAAAAGAACTATCTTATTCTGAAAGTTTAGTATCTCGTTTTGTTAAATATTATCGTGAATTTCATCCAGAAGATTCAATAATTGAATTAGATTTAAATCAAATACCAATGGCAAGTATTACTATTACGCAAAAAAACTTTACTTCATATTTTAATGAAAAAGATTCTGATTATTATATTAATCAACTAAAAAATGTTAATAAAGTTATATATACAACACCAATGACAAATTTTAATGTTACTAGCATGACAAAAAATTATTTAGATCACATCTTAGTTGCTGGTAAAACTTTTGATTATAAATATACCAAACAAGGTGAAGCTAGAGGATTATTACCACATTTAAAAGTTCAAATTTTGGCGACACAAGGAGCACCATATGGCTGATATTTATGAGGTAATCATGCAACTTATTTAAAAGGAACATGAGAATTTGTAGGTGCTAAAGTAGTAGAACCAATTCTTATTTGTGGTACTAAGGTTCAAGAACTTCATCAAAATGACGCTAATTTACTTATTGGTTCTAAAATATTAGCAAAAGGTGGAGGTTTACCAGCATTAGGACCAGAAAAAACGATGGATAAATTTGAACAGTATATTAAAGAAGCAGCAAAAAAGTTTTAACTTTAAAAAATAAAAATTTTTAGTCAAAAAATATAATTTTTGTGAATTTACCTTCAAAAAGTAGTAAAGTAAAATTAACTTCATAGAAGGATGAAAAAATGAAAAAAATATTGACAGCATTAAGTGTTTTAACACTTGCATCGGTTGTAGGAAATTTAACTGTAACTGTTTTAAACACAAATTCACAAAAAAATGATGTTTTAAATAATAAAACTCAACAAGATACAATTTACATTGATAAAAATGGCAAACAAATAACAACTAATGAAAGAGATTTATCAAATATAAATAGTAAAGAAATTGTTCAAATTGGTTTTTATAAAAATGATCAGGGAGAAATTCAAGTTGTTAATATGCCAAGAACAATTGAAAAAGTACCTAATCAATTACCATCAGAAATTACATCTTTACAATTTATGTTTATATTTTGTGAAACATTTAATCAAGATTTATCATCTTGAGATACTTCAAATGTTACGAATATGAATTGAATGTTTCATGGTGCTATATCTTTTAATCAAAATATATCAAATTGAGATGTATCTAATGTTATGAAATACGAATGTTTTTCTTTTGAATCAGGAATTGATAACTCAAAAAATTACCAAAGTTTAAAAAATTTTTAATAATTTAAAATACTAGTTAGTTTAAAAATAGTGCTAATTAGCACTATTTTTAAATTGATTTAAGATTTTTATAGTTTTTTATCCTAAATCTTCGTCCTTTATTAGAATTTCACGACTAGGATTTTGTTCAATTATTAATTGTTTGTAAATTGTATCACGATATTTTACACAACCATCAATAACATTATCTAAAGGATTTGGAGCGGTCCGCACTTCAAAAAGATCTCCTTCATATTTTTGACGCATTGGTTTTGTACCTTTTTCAGTTTTAACTTCAATATAATATTCTTTAGCTAATTCTTCTTCAATAAATTTATCAACTTTTTTAATATAAGCTCCACCACCACAAATTGTGATTCCCTTACCTTTTTTCTTTAAATCACTAATACTTCCAGCAGCCTTGTCACCAGCAGTTCTTAGTACTCTACGAATGGCTGGAATAATATGTTCTTTGAATTGAACTTGCATAACATTTGCACGAATTTCTTCTGGTGTAATTTCAATAGTTTTAGAAATTGACATTGTTTCTCCTAGCTGAGAATTTAATCTAGGTAATGAAAAACCCGAAATTGTGTATGGTTTTTCATCTTGATATTTCATAAGTGAACCAATATTTTTAATAACATCTTCAGCTTCTTTTATTCCAACTTTTAAGGCATGTTTTTTTATAATATATTCTTGAACTTTTTGTATTAAATAGTCACCAGCACAATGTGTTGTATATGAATATAATATTGAATTATTACTAATAATAGCAACATCAGTACTGCCACCACCAATATCAATGCACATAATTGCACTTCCAAAAATATCTTGCCCTGAACCTAAGGCTGCCATTTTTACTTCTTCTTGTACAAATCCACGGAGTGCTCCTAAACGATATACAATATTTTCTAAAGCTTCTTTTTGTACTGAATTAATTTCACTTGGTGTTGCCATCAACACAATCAAGTTACGATTTTTATCTAATTTTTCATCTTTTTTTATAGAATTGTTTTTACTTTGTTTTAAATCTTTAATTTCAAGTCTAAAATCTTGAAAAATTTTAGTAAGAATACGTTGTAAAGCATCTGGATCAGCAATATTACCATCACGAACTGGACGCTTAATAATAACGTTTTCATTTGTTTTTTCAGTTAAAGCCTTAGCCTCTTCACCGTAAAGAATTCTATTTTTTTCATAGTCTTCAGCTAAATAGGTTGGAGCATCATATCTAAGACCTATATTAATATGTCTAGCTTTAAAGTTTTCTGTTCCGATATCTAAAGCTAATCATTGATAATCAGTTATTGATTTAAGTTTGTTATTTTTCTGATTTAAATTTTCTTTTCTTGTTTTAAACATTTCTCTAATTTTCCCTTTCTTTAAATACTTAAATTTTATCTAAATTAATTTTACATGATTTTATAAATAAGTTATTTATATTAATTTATAAGGAAATATTGGATTAATGTTGATAATTTTTATTTATTATATTTTGTTTAAAAAACAGCAAAAACTTTGAAGTATTTAATATATCTAATTTTATAAATATTAAATTTAATTGAATAAATAGTTAAAAATATATTTTAATTATCTGAAAAAATCTCTGGTTTTTATTAAAAAAAGGAGATAAAATAATCATTGGAAAGGAAGGTAAAATTGAAAATAACTAATGATTTATTAAACAACTCACATATTATTTTTGAATCTAATATTAAAAATCAAATAGAAGCACTAACTAAAATTACTGATTTGGCATTTTCATTAGGTTATATTACTAATCGTGATGAATTACTAAAAGCATTTCTTGCTCGTGAGCAAGAATCATCAACGGGTTTTGAAGGTGGAATTGCAATTCCACACGCTAGAATTAAATCAATTAAAAAACCTGCAATTCTAATATTATGTAATAATAATGGTATTGACTGAAAAGCAATAGATGGACAATTAACAACTTTTATTATTGCTTTAATAATTCCTAAAACACAATCAGAAAATTTACATTTAGATATTTTAAGTACACTTGCAATCAAACTTGTAAATGAAGATTTTCGTAAAAAATTAAAAAATGCAACAAATTCACAAGAAATAATATCGCTTATTAATGATGAAACAGTTAAAAATAGTACTAAAAAAGAAATAAAAACAATGAAAAATAAGGAAACAAAAAAAATTGTTGGAGTTTCTTCTTGTACAACTGGAGTAGTTCATACTTACATGTGTAAAGAATTATTAGAAACCGCAGGAAAAGAACTAGGCTATCAAGTACATATTGAATGTCAAGGTCAAAAAGGACCAGAATATGTACTAACAGAACAAGAAATTAAAGAAGCGGATGTCGTTATTTTAGCAACAGATGTTGCAATTGACTTAGAACGTTTTATTGGTAAAAAAACATATACTTGTGGTACAAAACCAGTAGTTAAAGATGCTAAACAAACTATTAAAGAAAGTTTAACAAAAGCAAAAATATACGGTGAAACCAATGGAAATAGTGGTGATTTCATTTTAAATGCTTCGAAAGGTAAACCAGCAATTTTAAAACATTTATTAAGTGGAGTATCATATATGATACCATTTGTTGTTTTTGCTGGTTTAATTTTTGCTATTGTTGGTGGTATCGCAAAAGGCACTTTTGGTAATGGATTTGAATTTAAAAATTCATGAGAAGAACAACTTGCTTGATTAAAAACAAATCCACCGGGAGTTAATTCTGGATTAATTGGTGGTACAACGCTAATGCATGTATTAATGATTATCAATAACATTGCTGGTATTGGCTTTACATTGATGATACCAATCATGGGTGCTTATATTGCTTATTCAATCGCAGGACGTCCTGGTATTGCTCCAGCAATGATTATTACATTTTTATTAGTATCACCTGGTACGGGAATGTGATTTGGATGAGGAGTGTTTAATCTTACTGCTAGTTCTAAAATTGATGCAAGTCAACCTTTTCAGGGTAATGCTAATGTTTCATGAACATTATTTGGTGCTCTTTATGGAGGACTAATGGCTGGTTATTTAGTTAGATTTGTAAATTCATGAAAAGTGCCAAAATGATTATTACCAATTATGCCAATTATTATTATTCCTGTTTTTTGTACAGCAATTATTGCAATTCCAACAGCTTTCTTTTTAGCAGCACCGTTTGGATATGTAATGGGTGCATTGGATTATGGTTTAAGTTGAATGGGGTTACATCCAAATATAGGGTTTTTAGTTGGATTATTATTAGGAGCAATGGTTGGATTTGATATGGGTGGTCCAATTAATAAAACAGCTGTTCTTGTTGCAACATCATTAATGGTACAAGATGGTGGTCGATTAATGGGACCAGTAGCAGCAGCGATTCCGATTGCACCATTGGGTTGTGCATTAACATCAACAGTATTTAGTCGTAAATTATTTACAAAACAAGAACAATCATTAGGGTGAAATGCCTGATTATTAGGGTTTATGGGAATTTCTGAATCTGCTATTCCATTTGCAGTGAGAGATACATGAAGAACAATAGTTGCTAATGTTATTGGTAGTGCTGTTGCGGGTGCTTTAGCATTTGGTTTTGGTGTACTTGGTCATGTTGGGGCTTGAGGTTCTTTTATTATTGCTTTATTTGGTGGTGTTACTAATATTGATGGTAGTTATATTGGTATTTTATGATATGCAGTAGCTATTATTATTGGTACGGTAGTACAATCTATTATTTATACTTCACTTTTATTGCAAAAGCAAGGATTATATAGATCTTCAATTTTAACGTTATTAAATAAAATTGGAATTAAAACTAAAAATAAAAAAAGAAAATAATATTAATATATGAATAATAAAAAAAATTGATGATTTGAAAATCAATATAGTCGAAGTACAATAACTATTGATGATAAAAAAATAACTATTTATCATAAAGGATTAACAACTTTTAGTTTAAAAAAACAAACTAAAAATACTATTATGATTAATAATATTAATTATTTAGTTCTTAGAAAGCCAACTTTTTGACAGTGTGGGTACCTTTATTTTGTTTTAAAAAATGAAATTGAAAAAACTAATAATCAAGAAATTTTATTATCTAATTTATGTATAGCCTTCAAACGAAAAAATGAATTTAAAGAAGCAGAAGAAATTAAGAGTATTATTGATAATTTAATTATTTAAACTAAAAAAGCATTTTAATTGACATATTAAGAAAAATAAATTACAATTCTAATTATAATTTAATAGATGTCCAATCCTAATATAGATATTTCTTTATATTAGGTTTTTTATTAAATTAAAATATTTGAAAGGAAGATAAAAAGATATGCCTAAAAATATACAAAATATACAAATGACAGAAAAAGAATATAAAAATTTTCAAAATTATAAAAAACAAAAAGCAATACAAGAAGAAATGATATCCAAAACAAAAAGTACAGCAAAAAAAGCGGGAAAAATTGCTACTAATCATGCACCAACATTAGGTGGTGCGATAGGGTTTTTAGCAGGTGGATTTGGTGCAGGACTTACTGATAATAATCCTAATACTATTTTTGATGTGCCTGTTGGAATTTCATCAGCTGTTGGTGGAGCAATAATAGGATCTGTTGTAAAACAAAATTACAAAGCTAATATTGCTGAAAAAAAAGCAAAACGACAAGAAAAATTACAAAACATGCTATTAGAAAATATAAATAATTCATCAGATTCAGAATCCGAAGAAGAATTTGAACAAGAATTTGAACAAAACAAAGAAAATAGTTTGTATACTGATTTTGAAAAAAAATTAGCATTAAAAGAAGAAGCAATAAAAAAGAGAGAACTTTTATTACGAAACATGAAATTAGATGCAAAATTTCAAAAGCAAGAACAACAATTAAAAGAATTGAGTATTCAAAATAATTCAGTCGATGATATTCTTACAAAAGATGGAATGGCAACCCTTTTTAGGACTATTTTTTGGTAGACATTTGTTTTTGATAACTAACTGGAGTTAGGTAGTTTAGAGTACTGTGAATTCTTATGTTGTTATATCAATTGATGTAATCAAATAATTCTAATTTTAATTGGATTAATGATGTAAAATTTTTATCATTAATAAATTCAATTTTGAAAGTTTTAAAAGTTGCTTCAGCAACAGCATTGTCATAAGGACATCCTTTTTTGCTTAAAGATCGAGTTATGTTGAAAGCTAATAAAAGTTTATCAATAGTTTTATTATTGAATTCATTACCGCGATCAGTATGAAATATTTCAATATCTTTTAAACAGTGATTTGATTGCATAAATGCTTGATATACTAATGATGCATCTTTTTTAACTCCAACACTATGTCCAATAATTTCGCGGTTAAATAGGTCGATTAATAGGCAAATATAGTTTCATTTACCATTAACTTGAACATAAGTTAAATCACTAACAATAACTTCATTTTTAATTCTATTATTAAAGTTTCTATTAACAAGATTGGTTATTTGACTATCATTGACTTTATTATGATAATTTTTGAATGATAATTTAGTTTATTTTGATATTAAATTATGCTTATTCATAATTTCTTTAATTTTTCTGCGTGATAAATAAATTTCTTGGTTTGCTAGTATGACTTTTAATCTTCTAGTACCATAAACTTCTTTATTTTCTTTAAAAGCACTAATAACAGCTTGTTCATAAATATTATTTTGAATTTTATTTTTTTTCTTTAAATTAAAATAATATGTTGATTTAGAGAGTTTTAAAAAATGACACATTGTGCGAATTTTATATTTAGATTTATTATTTGCAATAATCTCGGAAATGTTTAGTAATCTGTGTAACTTACAAAAATAACTATGTTTAATTAATTCTAGTAAATATAATTAAATGACTAGAAAGAGTGAGTTACAGATGGCTAAAAAAGATAACTTTAATAATAATGATCCAATATCAAAAGCAGTAGATTTATTATTAGAAAATACTGAAGATTTAACAAAAGTTTTTAAAGAGGGAGGGTTGTATAAAGAATTAACAAAAAGATTAGTAGAAAAAATGTTGAATTCTGAAATGCAAAATTATTTAGGATATGAAAAAAATCAACATAGTACTACTGAAAATGCTCGTAATGGTACAAGTTCAAAAAAATTAATAACTCAACAAGGTAAAATTGAAATTGATGTACCAAGAGATCGCAATAGTAATTTTACTCCTGTAATAGTTCCTAAAAGGCAAAGAAGATTTGATGGTTTTGATCAACAAGTTCTTTCCTTGTATGCAAAAGGAATGACATTATCTGACATTAGAATGCAGTTGCAAGAGTTATATCATGGTGCTGATATTAGTGAAAGTGTTATTAGTCAAATTACTGATGATGTTATTGATGATGTTAAAGCATGACAAAATCGACCATTAGAAAGTATTTATCCTATTGTTTATTTTGATTGTATAGTAGTTAAAGTACGACAAGATAAACGGATTATTAACAAATCAGTTTATATAGCATTAGGAGTTGATTTAGAAGGCAAAAAAGATGTTTTAGGATTATGAATTAGTGAAAATGAAGGTTCTAAGTTTTGATTATCTAATTTCACAGAAATGAAAAATCGTGGCTTAAATGATATTCTTATTGCTTGTAGTGATAATTTAACAGGCATGTCAGAAGCAATACAATCAGTTTATCCTAAAACAGAACATCAATTATGCATTGTTCATCAAATTAGAAATAGTTTAAAATATGTTTCATACAAACATCGAAAAGGTCTAGTTGCAGATTTAAAACCAATTTATAGTGCATGTAGTGAAGAACAAGCAATGCAAGCTTTAGAATCGTTTGAAAGTAAATGAAATAAACAATATCCTCAAATTACTAAATCTTGATATAAAAATTGAGATAATTTAATGGTTTTTATTAGTTATCCAGTAGAAATCAAAAGAGTGATTTATACTACAAATGCTATTGAATCTGTTAATAGTCAATTACGAAAAATCATCAGAAATAAAAAAGTTTTTCCTAATGATATGGCAGTTTTCAAAATATTTTACTTGGCAATTGAAAATATAACAAAAAAATGAACATTTCCTATTCAAAATTGAAATACAGCAATTGCTCATTTTATGATAAAATTTGAAGACAGAATTAATCTAAATTAGTAACTTTGTAAAACAAAGATACACAGATTATTAAAAAGCCTCTATTTTGGTTTTCTTTTTCATTTTGAATTATTATCAACATTACGTTTAAAATCATTTCTATTGTTATGAGATGAAAAATTTAATTTAGTCGGTACTTTAACAACATTTTCAGGTAAATCTCAACCTGTAGTATCTAGTAAAGTAATTTCGTGATTTTGATAATATTGAATTTCTTGAATTTCATTATATTGAACTCTATTACTTACTAAAGTAATAGCAGTGCCTTGTGCTCCAGCACGAGCTGTTCTACCAATACGATGAGTATAGTACTCATATTCGCGTGGAATATCATAATTAAAAACATAATCAATACCATTAATGTCAATTCCTCTAGCAACAACATCAGTAGCAATTAGTACTTTAACCTTACCATTTTTAAATTGTCTCATTGCTTCCATACGTTCTCTTTGACTTTTATCACCGTTAATAACAGCACATTTAATATTATTTTGTTCTAATAATTGTGCGATTTTGTTAGTAAAATCTTTTGTATTTGAAAAAACAATACTTAATTGTGGTTGTAATTTTTGATATAAAGCAACTAATGCAGTTTCTTTTGTTATATTACGACAATCAAAATAATATTGTTTAATATTTGCTTGTTGTAATTTTTGACTTTCATCTTCAACACTAATACTAACTGGATTATTTTGATAATCATCAGCAATTTTTAAAACTGGTTTTGACATTGTCGCTGAAAAAAGAACAGTTTGAATATTTTGAGGTGAATTTTCAAATAAGAAATCAATATCTTTTTTAAATCCCATTTTTAACATTTCATCTGCTTCATCTAAAACTAATGTTTTAATTGAATTTAATCTTAAACTGCCACGATTAATATGATCAGTAATTCTTCCTGGTGTTCCAACAACTATGTTACTAGTTCTTAAATCATATAATTGATTTCTAATATTAACACCACCGCATAATAAAGCAACATTAACGCCATTTAAAAAATAAGCATATTTTTTTACTTGTTTAGCAACTTGGATTGCCAATTCTCTAGTTGGACAAACAATAATGGCTTGATTACGATATAATTTTATATCTAAATTATGTAATATAGGTAAGACAAAGGCAGCAGTTTTTCCGGTTCCGGTATGACTTTTTCCAATAATATCTTTTTTTTGTAAAGAAACTGGAATTGTCTTCTTTTGAATTGGTGTTGGGGTAGTATAACCCCATTTAGCAATAGCAGCAGTTAATTCTTGTTTTAAATTTAGTTCTGTAAAACTCATATATTTCTCCTTAAAAATAAATTTTGAATAAATTTAGAAAAAATGATAATTATAACCTGAAAAATAACCTCTAAAAGAGGATTATTTTAAAAAAGGATTAGTTTTATTTATTATTTATATATAATATACTTACTTACATTTTAAAGTATTAATTCATCTAATTTTTCTAAAATTAAAAGTTGTCAAATAATTTCATGATATTATTTATTTCTTTGACATCATTAACAACTTTTTTGATATTTTTTTATCAATCATATCTTAAAAGAAAATTGCGAATTAATCAACAACTTAAATATAATACACTATTTTTAATTAAATGTAAAGATAAATTTATAGAAATGAAAATATAAAAATAATAATTAAAATACTATACAAATTTTTAAATTTATTAAAATTAAAAATTTAAATTATATTAGAAATTTTTTATCATAACAAAAAATTTTGAAAAATAATATAAATTATCAAACATCAGTATCTGCTTTTTTAATAATTCAATTATCAAATAAAATATGATTATTTTTATGATTCTTAATCATTCCAGTTAAAAAATTAGTGTTTGCATAACGAATAGTTAAATAATTATAACCATGCATACCACCCGCATTTCTTTTAACTTTAAATGTATTATCATCTACTTTTTCCACACTAGTTCTATCACTTAAAGTTGGATTTTTTGCTCCTTTTCAAAGACCATTTAAAGTAACTGAAATATTACCTTTAATAAGATTTTCGGTTGTAGCTTTAGAACTTATTTTTGAACTAATATAGTCACTAATATCACTCATTGTTTTATTATTTTGAACAAAATTATCAAAATCTCCGGGATTCATATATATTGTTAAATTATTATCAGTAGTGATATCAATACGCCCTTTAGCAAATTCACTTTTTGTATAAAATATTTTACCTAATGCTGTTGCTGTTTGCTCTGCTCATTCACCTTGCGTTTGATTAGGGCTAATATTAATAAAATCTAAAGTCATTGGCGTTAATCTTAATCCTGAAATGCTTCAATCACTAATAGTGATTTTTCCAAAAGCATTAATTTTATTTTTACTTTCTTCAGGCACTCCTTGTTTTCCAACAAGTCACTTAGTAATCTCATCTGAAAAAGTTGTTGCTGTTGGTGATAAATAATTTTTCAAAGAATCAATTGCTTCATCAATTGTAGATTTAGTAAGCGCTTCATACATATGATCACCACTAGCATAAACATCATTTTTTTGAAGAACTTCTGATTGAGCATTAATATCAACTTTAGTAATATTAACTTTATTGTTATTAAGTTTTCTAGTAATTAATTCTTTTGCTTTTTGTAATAAACTTCCACTATCAGTAGTGGTGCTTTCTATTTGTATCATAAAATCTTTTAATACTTTTGTTACATTACCAGTTGAAGCTTCAATTAAAGACTTTAAATTAGCGCCAGTATTAGCGTAATTAAAATCAAAAATATTAGATACTTCAATTTCTGTCTTTTTGTTACTTTCATCTTTATAAGATAATTTTAATTTTAAGTCTGCAGCAAGTTTATATCACATTGTTATGTTATACGTTGCTGGATCATAATTTTCAATACCAAAATCAGCTTTTTCCTTAGTTCAATTGAATTGTTTATTTGTCATTTTTGTTCCATTAAAATCAATTTTTAAAATTTCACTAGTAGTTATATTATTAAATAATGGTTTTAAATCAGATGGTTGTAATAAATAATCCTCAATAATAAGATTTGTAATATCTTTTTGAAGCCTAGTTAAAAATATATCCTTTATTTTACTATCAACCAGAGTGTCACTATCTTTAGGTAAACTATTTAAATTATTAGTAATATCTTTTCCAGATTCACCAAATTCATCTTCAAAAGTTAAATTCTTATATTCACTAATTAAATTTGCAAGTCCTAAACTAATTTGCTCTTTAGCTTTTTTTAATAATTCTTGTACATCAGCATTTTCCGATACTTCATCATCAGTATCAGAACTATTACCATTTCCACATGCCACTACATTTACTGCTAATGGTGCTGTTAATCCAAAAATTGCTAATAATTTTAATATTCCCTTCACTCTAGTACCCTCCTAAAATTTCTTTTAATATATTTTATTAAATTTTTAGTATATTCTAAAATATTTATAATTAAAATGTTGTGAATATATTAACTTTAATATTTCAGTAAACTAATAAGTTTATAAAAAATCAAGTTTAATTTAATAATTAAAAAATAAGCATTGTAATCATAATTATTAGATTATCTTTTATATCAAAATTTGTTAAATTTTATTACTTATAATTAAAATGTTTAAATAATTTTTCTTTTTTTATGCAGTTTAATAAAAAATAATTTTTCTTTTTCATTAAATTATATTTTATAAACAAAAAAAATAATTGATTATAATTGATAATATGTAAAGGAGAAAAAATAATGGACAGATTACTAGAAACCACAACGAAAACTATAAAAAAAACTAAAACCAAAAAGGCAAGTTGATTTAAGTTATTTAGATTAATTATAATTAAAATTAGTTACAATTTTATTACGGCATTTTTATTTTTATTTTCAATAGTAATTTCGGTATTGAGCATTAGTGTTTTGTTTTTTTTAAATTTATCAATAGAAGATTTTATTATTGATTTACAATATTATATTATGATTTTTTATAGTATATTTTTATTTATTTTTATTTTATTAAATGTTATAAAAATTTTTGGTACTCAATTTGAAGATAGTTCTTTCTTATTATTACTTACTAAACCTTATACAAGAAATGTTATTATTTTAACTCAATACGCTACTTTATTTTTTATGAGTTTAACTTTTATTTTCATAAATATTATTGCTTTATTAATATTTGGCGGGATTTGTGGAATTATTATAAAAGTTTCTTATTTAGCTTTTTACATATTAACTATCCTAAAGTTTTTTGGCTTTTGCTCTTTATTTGCTGTTTTAGTTACTGTTGGTGTAGTAACAATGTTAGTTTTTACTCCATCACAAACAGTTTTTTTAATTTTTGTTATTTTCTGTAGTCTATTTTTATTAGGTGGTTTGCCTTACTCATTAACCAAAATAAATAGTGACATTATTAAAATTAATTTTGAAAATAATATCCAATATACTGTTAGTGAAATCAAAGAAGCAATTTTATTTAAACAAAATTTAGAAAAAGGATTAATTAAATATCCGAATTTAACAAAAGCTATTTTTGATTTTTATTCTAATCTTAGTGATCAAGAATTAAAGGATATTAAAAAAAATAATGTTATTAATAAGCGTATTGATTTTTATCAAAAATTAGGATTTATTAAAACAAATCCTACTGTTAAAACTCTTAGTGGTAAAACAACCACTTGAAAACCAATTGAATTTCAAAATAAAGATATATTTATGAAAATTACTTTTAATAGTTATTTTAAAAACTTAGATGAATTAAAAAATAATGTTGATAATAATCAAATTACAGAAGACTTAATTAATATAATTAATGATTATGATAAAAAGTATAATATTGATTCATTTATGGATCTGCAAAGTGGTAAAGCACCTTCACTATTAACATACGATACTGATATTAATAATACTTATATACAAATTACAGGTCCAATATTAGAAAAACCCGTTCCACTATCACCCAAGGAAATTAAAAATATTTTTATTGATACATATGCATATAAATTTGATTTTCGTAATGAATTTAATAAAATTTTTTATAATCCTGTTTATTTTTTAGTTAGAACAACCGAAGAATATATTTATAATCAAATTCATACTTATCGTCAGATTACTAATAATTCTGTTACTAATGATAAAAATTATAAAAATTACATTAGTATTGCAAATAGTTATCAATTTATCAATGCAATAAATTTTATTGAACATTGAAATCAAATTTGAACTTATTTTATGGACTACTATGGTGATTTTTGATTTGAACCTTATGCAACATCTAGTATCGATTTTGATACACAAAAAAATACTTTATTTAGTTATCCTGATTTTAAACTAACACTAAATAATAAAAAAATAAAAACTGATAACATTGATTATTTTGAAAATAATCAATCAGTTCTTGAAATATATTGTGGATTTTCTATCTTTTTATTCTTACTTTCTTATTTAATGTATAATCGAAAAATTGTTAGTTAGGAGAAAACTTATTATGGGAACTACAGAAGACATTATGATTAGTGTCAGAAACTATAACAAAAAATTTAAAAAGTTTAATATTAGTAATATAAATTTTACTGTATTTAAAGGAACTATTCATGCTTTGGTTGGTCAATCTGGTAGCGGAAAATCTGTTTTATTAAAGTCTATCATTGGTGCAATGCCTAGTAACAGATACAGTGGTACATAAAATATTTAGGACAAACAACCACTATTACCGATAGTGCTCTAGAAGTTAATTTACAAAAATTATTAAATAATTTTAATTTATGAGAACATCGTAATAAGGGTTTAAATTCTTTCTCTTCAGGAATGAAAAATAGAATTATGCTAATTCAAGCCTTAGCACATGATCCAGAACTAGTAATTCTTGATGAACCTGGTGCAAACTTAGATTCAGAGTCACGAAAATATTTTACAAATGTATTAAAAAGATTAAAAGCAGAAGGTAAAACTATTTTCTTAACAACTCATATGATTAACGAGGTTAAAGATATTATTGATGATTGTACTATTATTGATTTGGGAAAAATGCTTTATAGTGGAACAATAGCAAAATTTGATGTTGGCAAAATTTTTATTTTGACTACTAACAATTTACCATTAACAGCCATTATATTAACAAAATATCAATATCAATTTAAATATCTTAAAGATTTAAATGAAATCTTAATTCGCTTAGATACACAAGAAAAAATTGATAATCTTAGTTCAATTTTAAATAAATATAAAATTGGTATTCAAAATCTTTATGAAAAAGAAATAGATTTATCACATTTAAAAAATTTTTTATAAAATAAAAAACAAAAATTTAACTATAAAATTTCTAATCTTTTTAATTTCTTATAGTATAATTATTTATAAACTTAATATAAGTTTAATTATTTTAAATAAATACCTTTTCATTTTAATAAGGAGAAAAAATGCAAAAAGTTAATGAATGAATAAATAAACATCAACATGAATTTAAGAAAACACTTGAAGAAAAAAATCAAATAAAAATAAATTGAGAACAAGAATACAAAATAATTAATAATTTAAAAGAAGAAATAAACAACAAATATAAAAAAACTAATTTAATAAAAAAATAAGTTACTCTATAGAGTAACTTATTTTTTTATTAACTATTACATTTTGCGAGGCTTTTTAATAATCTGTGTATCTTTGTTTTACAAAGTTACTAATTTAGATTAATTCTGTCTTCAAATTTTATCATAAAATGAGCAATTGCTGTATTTCAATTTTGAATAGGCAATGTTCATTTTTTTGTTATATTTTCAATTGCCAAGTAAAATATTTTGAAAACTGCCATATCATTAGGAAAAACTTTTTTATTTCTGATGATTTTTCGTAATTGACTATTAACAGATTCAATAGCATTTGTAGTATAAATCACTCTTTTGATTTCTACTGGATAACTAATAAAAACCATTAAATTATCTCAATTTTTATATCAAGATTTAGTAATTTGAGGATATTGTTTATTTCATTTACTTTCAAACGATTCTAAAGCTTGCATTGCTTGTTCTTCACTACATGCACTATAAATTGGTTTTAAATCTGCAACTAGACCTTTTCGATGTTTGTATGAAACATATTTTAAACTATTTCTAATTTGATGAACAATGCATAATTGATGTTCTGTTTTAGGATAAACTGATTGTATTGCTTCTGACATGCCTGTTAAATTATCACTACAAGCAATAAGAATATCATTTAAGCCACGATTTTTCATTTCTGTGAAATTAGATAATCAAAACTTAGAACCTTCATTTTCACTAATTCATAATCCTAAAACATCTTTTTTGCCTTCTAAATCAACTCCTAATGCTATATAAACTGATTTGTTAATAATCCGTTTATCTTGTCGTACTTTAACTACTATACAATCAAAATAAACAATAGGATAAATACTTTCTAATGGTCGATTTTGTCATGCTTTAACATCATCAATAACATCATCAGTAATTTGACTAATAACACTTTCACTAATATCAGCACCATGATATAACTCTTGCAACTGCATTCTAATGTCAGATAATGTCATTCCTTTTGCATACAAGGAAAGAACTTGTTGATCAAAACCATCAAATCTTCTTTGCCTTTTAGGAACTATTACAGGAGTAAAATTACTATTGCGATCTCTTGGTACATCAATTTCAATTTTACCTTGTTGAGTTATTAATTTTTTTGAACTTGTACCATTACGAGCATTTTCAGTAGTACTATGTTGATTTTTTTCATATCCTAAATAATTTTGCATTTCAGAATTCAACATTTTTTCAACTAATCTTTTTGTTAATTCTTTATATAAACCGCCAGGTTTAAAAACTGTTGTTAAATCTTCAGTATTTTCTAGTAATAAATCTACTGCTTTTGATATTGGATCATTATTATTAAAGTTATCTTTTTTAGCCATCTGTAACTCACTCTTTCTAGTCATTTAATTATATTTACTAGTGGAATGGCAACCCTTTTTAGGACTATTTTTTGGTAGACATTTGTTTTTGATAACTAATTGGAGTTAGGTAGTTTAGAGTACTGTGAATTCTTATGTTGTTATATCAATTGATGTAATCAAATAATTCTAATTTTAATTGGATTAATGATGTAAAATTTTTATCATTAATAAATTCAATTTTGAAAGTTTTAAAAGTTGCTTCAGCAACAGCATTGTCATAAGGACATCCTTTTTTGCTTAAAGATCGAGTTATGTTGAAAGCTAATAAAAGTTTATCAATAGTTTTATTATTGAATTCATTACCGCGATCAGTATGAAATATTTCAATATCTTTTAAACAGTGATTTGATTGCATAAATGCTTGATATACTAATGATGCATCTTTTTTAACTCCAACACTATGTCCAATAATTTCGCGGTTAAATAGGTCGATTAATAGGCAAATATAGTCTCATTTACCATTAACTTGAACATAAGTTAAATCACTAACAATAACTTCATTTTTAATTCTATTATTAAAGTTTCTATTAACAAGATTGGTTATTTGACTATCATTGACTTTATTATGATAATTTTTGAATGATAATTTAGTGTATTTTGATATTAAATTATGCTTATTCATAATTTCTTTAATTTTTCTGCGTGATAAATAAATTTCTTGGTTTGCTAGTATGACTTTTAATCTTCTAGTACCATAAACTTCTTTATTTTCTTTAAAAGCACTAATAACAGCTTGTTCATAAATATTATTTTGAATTTTATTTTTTTTCTTTAAATTAAAATAATATGTTGATTTAGAGAGTTTTAAAAAATGACACATTGTGCGAATTTTATATTTAGATTTATTATTTGCAATAATCTCTACTTTCTGCCTATTATTAGTGCTGCTTGCTTTAAAATATCAATTTCCATTCGTAACTGTTTTAATTCTTTATTTGCTTGAATTAATTGTTTTTCTAAATCTGAAAGATTATCTTTAGTTTTAAAACTACCTGAATTAGTAAATTGCTTAATTCAATTGTAAGTAGCTGCTCTTGTAACATTGTATTCTTTAACAAGGCAAGATACTGATTTGCCACTTTGATATAAAGCTACTATTTGTTTTTTAAATTCATCTGAATATGAGTTAATAGTGACCATAATTATAATTCCTTTCTTTTAACTAATTTGTTCACTTGTCTATGTAATTAGTGTCCAATAAAGTGTAACCCATCCAATAAATCATTACCATTTAATCTTAGTTGTTGAGCAATTTGGTTATCTGTAATTAAACCTTTATTATTAGCCAAATAAACAATAGTATCATAAAGATTATTTGTAATAAAGAAACGACAATTTGCACTATTTCTTAATTGAAATAAAGTATTTCAAGCAGATAACATGGAAATGTTTAGTAATCTGTGTAACTTACAAAAATAACTATGTTTAATTAATTCTAGTAAATATAATTAAATGACTAGAAAGAGTGAGTTACAGATGGCTAAAAAAGATAACTTTAATAATAATGATCCAATATCAAAAGCAGTAGATTTATTACTAGAAAATACTGAAGATTTAACAACAGTTTTTAAACCTGGCGGTTTATATAAAGAATTAACAAAAAGATTAGTTGAAAAAATGTTGAATTCTGAAATGCAAAATTATTTAGGATATGAAAAAAATCAACATAGTACTACTGAAAATGCTCGTAATTGTACAAGTTCAAAAAAATTAATAACTCAACAAGGTAAAATTGAAATTGATGTACCAAGAGATCGCAATAGTAATTTTACTCCTGTAATAGTTCCTAAAAGGCAAAGAAGATTTGATGGTTTTGATCAACAAGTTCTTTCCTTGTATGCAAAAGGAATGACATTATCTGACATTAGAATGCAGTTGCAAGAGTTATATCATGGTGCTGATATTAGTGAAAGTGTTATTAGTCAAATTACTGATGATGTTATTGATGATGTTAAAGCATGACAAAATCGACCATTAGAAATTATTTATCCTATTGTTTATTTTGATTGTATAGTAGTTAAAGTACGACAAGATAAACAGATTATTAACAAATCAGTTTATATAGCATTAGGAGTTGATTTAGAAGGCAAAAAAGATGTTTTAGGATTATGAATTAGTGAAAATGAAGGTTCTAAGTTTTGATTATCTAATTTCACAGAAATGAAAAATCGTGGCTTAAATGATATTCTTATTGCTTGTAGTGATAATTTAACAGGCATGTCAGAAGCAATACAATCAGTTTATCCTAAAACAGAACATCAATTATGCATTGTTCATCAAATTAGAAATAGTTTAAAATATGTTTCATACAAACATCGAAAAGGTCTAGTTGCAGATTTAAAACCAATTTATAGTGCATGTAGTGAAGAACAAGCAATGCAAGCTTTAGAATCGTTTGAAAGTAAATGAAATAAACAATAGGATAAATACTTTCTAATGGTCGATTTTGTCATGCTTTAACATCATCAATAACATCATCAGTAATTTGACTAATAACACTTTCACTAATATCAGCACCATGATATAACTCTTGCAACTGCATTCTAATGTCAGATAATGTCATTCCTTTTGCATACAAGGAAAGAACTTGTTGATCAAAACCATCAAATCTTCTTTGCCTTTTAGGAACTATTACAGGAGTAAAATTACTATTGCGATCTCTTGGTACATCAATTTCAATTTTACCTTGTTGAGTTATTAATTTTTTTGAACTTGTACCATTACGAGCATTTTCAGTAGTACTATGTTGATTTTTTTCATATCCTAAATAATTTTGCATCTCAGAATTCAACATTTTTTCTACTAATCTTTTTGTTAATTCTTTATACAACCCTCCCTCTTTAAAAACTTTTGTTAAATCTTCAGTATTTTCTAATAATAAATCTACTGCTTTTGATATTGGATCATTATTATTAAAGTTATCTTTTTTAGCCATCTGTAACTCACTCTTTCTAGTCATTTAATTATATTTACTAGAATTAATTAAACATAGTTATTTTTGTAAGTTACACAGATTACTAAACATTTCCATGTTATCTGCTTGAAATACTTTATTTCAATTAAGAAATAGTGCAAATTGTCGTTTCTTTATTACAAATAATCTTTATGATACTATTGTTTATTTGGCTAATAATAAAGGTTTAATTACAGATAACCAAATTGCTCAACAACTAAGATTAAATGGTAATGATTTATTGGATGGGTTACACTTTATTGGACACTAATTACATAGACAAGTGAACAAATTAGTTAAATTATTAATTATTTTGTATTCTTGTTCTCAATTTATTTTTATTTGATTTTTTTCTTCAAGTGTTTTCTTAAATTCATGTTGATGTTTATTTATTCATTCATTAACTTTTTGCATTTTTTCTCCTTATTAAAATGAAAAGGTATTTATTTAAAATAATTAAACTTATATTAAGTTTATAAATAATTATACTATAAGAAATTAAAAAGATTAGAAATTTTATAGTTAAATTTTTGTTTTTTATTTTATAAAAAATTTTTTAAATGTGATAAATCTATTTCTTTTTCATAAAGATTTTGAATACCAATTTTATATTTATTTAAAATTGAACTAAGATTATCAATTTTTTCTTGTGTATCTAAGCGAATTAAGATTTCATTTAAATATTTAAGATATTTAAATTGATATTGATATTTTGTTAATATAATGGCTGTTAATGGTAAATTGTTAGTAGTCAAAATAAAAATTTTGCCAACATCAAATTTTGCTATTGTTCCACTATAAAGCATTTTTCCCAAATCAATAATAGTACAATCATCAATAATATCTTTAACCTCGTTAATCATATGAGTTGTTAAGAAAATAGTTTTACCTTCTGCTTTTAATCTTTTTAATACATTTGTAAAATATTTTCGTGACTCTGAATCTAAGTTTGCACCAGGTTCATCAAGAATTACTAGTTCTGGATCATGTGCTAAGGCTTGAATTAGCATAATTCTATTTTTCATTCCTGAAGAGAAAGAATTTAAACCCTTATTACGATGTTCTCATAAATTAAAATTATTTAATAATTTTTGTAAATTAACTTCTAGAGCACTATCGGTAATAGTGGTTGTTTGTCCTAAATATTTTAGAAAATTATAAGCTGTTAAACCTTGTGGAAAGTTTTCTAAATTTAAGGAATAACCTAAACTTAATTTTGATTTTGCACTTCCTGCTTTGTAATCATTAACCTTAATTGTACCACTGTATCTGTTACTAGGCATTGCACCAATGATAGACTTTAATAAAACAGATTTTCCGCTACCAGATTGACCAACCAAAGCATGAATAGTTCCTTTAAATACAGTAAAATTTATATTACTAATATTAAACTTTTTAAATTTTTTGTTATAGTTTCTGACACTAATCATAATGTCTTCTGTAGTTCCCATAATAAGTTTTCTCCTAACTAACAATTTTTCGATTATACATTAAATAAGAAAGTAAGAATAAAAAGATAGAAAATCCACAATATATTTCAAGAACTGATTGATTATTTTCAAAATAATCAATGTTATCAGTTTTTATTTTTTTATTATTTAGTGTTAGTTTAAAATCAGGATAACTAAATAAAGTATTTTTTTGTGTATCAAAATCGATACTAGATGTTGCATAAGGTTCAAATCAAAAATCACCATAGTAGTCCATAAAATAAGTTCAAATTTGATTTCAATGTTCAATAAAATTTATTGCATTGATAAATTGATAACTATTTGCAATACTAATGTAATTTTTATAATTTTTATCATTAGTAACAGAATTATTAGTAATCTGACGATAAGTATGAATTTGATTATAAATATATTCTTCGGTTGTTCTAACTAAAAAATAAACAGGATTATAAAAAATTTTATTAAATTCATTACGAAAATCAAATTTATATGCATATGTATCAATAAAAATATTTTTAATTTCCTTGGGTGATAGTGGAACGGGTTTTTCTAATATTGGACCTGTAATTTGTATATAAGTATTATTAATATCAGTATCGTATGTTAATAGTGAAGGTGCTTTACCACTTTGCAGATCCATAAATGAATCAATATTATACTTTTTATCATAATCATTAATTATATTAATTAAGTCTTCTGTAATTTGATTATTATCAACATTATTTTTTAATTCATCTAAGTTTTTAAAATAACTATTAAAAGTAATTTTCATAAATATATCTTTATTTTGAAATTCAATTGGTTTTCAAGTGGTTGTTTTACCACTAAGAGTTTTAACAGTAGGATTTGTTTTAATAAATCCTAATTTTTGATAAAAATCAATACGCTTATTAATAACATTATTTTTTTTAATATCCTTTAATTCTTGATCACTAAGATTAGAATAAAAATCAAAAATAGCTTTTGTTAAATTCGGATATTTAATTAATCCTTTTTCTAAATTTTGTTTAAATAAAATTGCTTCTTTGATTTCACTAACAGTATATTGGATATTATTTTCAAAATTAATTTTAATAATGTCACTATTTATTTTGGTTAATGAGTAAGGCAAACCACCTAATAAAAATAGACTACAGAAAATAACAAAAATTAAAAAAACTGTTTGTGATGGAGTAAAAACTAACATTGTTACTACACCAACAGTAACTAAAACAGCAAATAAAGAGCAAAAGCCAAAAAACTTTAGGATAGTTAATATGTAAAAAGCTAAATAAGAAACTTTTATAATAATTCCACAAATCCCGCCAAATATTAATAAAGCAATAATATTTATGAAAATAAAAGTTAAACTCATAAAAAATAAAGTAGCGTATTGAGTTAAAATAATAACATTTCTTGTATAAGGTTTAGTAAGTAATAATAAGAAAGAACTATCTTCAAATTGAGTACCAAAAATTTTTATAACATTTAATAAAATAAAAATAAATAAAAATATACTATAAAAAATCATAATATAATATTGTAAATCAATAATAAAATCTTCTATTGATAAATTTAAAAAAAACAAAACACTAATGCTCAATACCGAAATTACTATTGAAAATAAAAATAAAAATGCCGTAATAAAATTGTAACTAATTTTAATTATAATTAATCTAAATAACTTAAATCAACTTGCCTTTTTGGTTTTAGTTTTTTTTATAGTTTTCGTTGTGGTTTCTAGTAATCTGTCCATTATTTTTTCTCCTTTACATATTATCAATTATAATCAATTATTTTTTTTGTTTATAAAATATAATTTAATGAAAAAGAAAAATTATTTTTTATTAAACTGCATAAAAAAAGAAAAATTATTTAAACATTTTAATTATAAGTAATAAAATTTAACAAATTTTGATATAAAAGATAATCTAATAATTATGATTACAATGCTTATTTTTTAATTATTAAATTAAACTTGATTTTTTATAAACTTATTAGTTTACTGAAATATTAAAGTTAATATATTCACAACATTTTAATTATAAATATTTTAGAATATACTAAAAATTTAATAAAATATATTAAAAGAAATTTTAGGAGGGTACTAGAGTGAAGGGAATATTAAAATTATTAGCAATTTTTGGATTAACAGCACCATTAGCAGTAAATGTAGTGGCATGTGGAAATGGTAATAGTTCTGATACTGATGATGAAGTATCGGAAAATGCTGATGTACAAGAATTATTAAAAAAAGCTAAAGAGCAAATTAGTTTAGGACTTGCAAATTTAATTAGTGAATATAAGAATTTAACTTTTGAAGATGAATTTGGTGAATCTGGAAAAGATATTACTAATAATTTAAATAGTTTACCTAAAGATAGTGACACTCTGGTTGATAGTAAAATAAAGGATATATTTTTAACTAGGCTTCAAAAAGATATTACAAATCTTATTATTGAGGATTATTTATTACAACCATCTGATTTAAAACCATTATTTAATAATATAACTACTAGTGAAATTTTAAAAATTGATTTTAATGGAACAAAAATGACAAATAAACAATTCAATTGAACTAAGGAAAAAGCTGATTTTGGTATTGAAAATTATGATCCAGCAACGTATAACATAACAATGTGATATAAACTTGCTGCAGACTTAAAATTAAAATTATCTTATAAAGATGAAAGTAACAAAAAGACAGAAATTGAAGTATCTAATATTTTTGATTTTAATTACGCTAATACTGGCGCTAATTTAAAGTCTTTAATTGAAGCTTCAACTGGTAATGTAACAAAAGTATTAAAAGATTTTATGATACAAATAGAAAGCACCACTACTGATAGTGGAAGTTTATTACAAAAAGCAAAAGAATTAATTACTAGAAAACTTAATAACAATAAAGTTAATATTACTAAAGTTGATATTAATGCTCAATCAGAAGTTCTTCAAAAAAATGATGTTTATGCTAGTGGTGATCATATGTATGAAGCGCTTACTAAATCTACAATTGATGAAGCAATTGATTCTTTGAAAAATTATTTATCACCAACAGCAACAACTTTTTCAGATGAGATTACTAAGTGACTTGTTGGAAAACAAGGAGTGCCTGAAGAAAGTAAAAATAAAATTAATGCTTTTGGAAAAATCACTATTAGTGATTGAAGCATTTCAGGATTAAGATTAACGCCAATGACTTTAGATTTTATTAATATTAGCCCTAATCAAACGCAAGGTGAATGAGCAGAGCAAACAGCAACAGCATTAGGTAAAATATTTTATACAAAAAGTGAATTTGCTAAAGGGCGTATTGATATCACTACTGATAATAATTTAACAATATATATGAATCCCGGAGATTTTGATAATTTTGTTCAAAATAATAAAACAATGAGTGATATTAGTGACTATATTAGTTCAAAAATAAGTTCTAAAGCTACAACCGAAAATCTTATTAAAGGTAATATTTCAGTTACTTTAAATGGTCTTTGAAAAGGAGCAAAAAATCCAACTTTAAGTGATAGAACTAGTGTGGAAAAAGTAGATGATAATACATTTAAAGTTAAAAGAAATGCGGGTGGTATGCATGGTTATAATTATTTAACTATTCGTTATGCAAACACTAATTTTTTAACTGGAATGATTAAGAATCATAAAAATAATCATATTTTATTTGATAATTGAATTATTAAAAAAGCAGATACTGATGTTTGATAATTTATATTATTTTTCAAAATTTTTTGTTATGATAAAAAATTTCTAATATAATTTAAATTTTTAATTTTAATAAATTTAAAAATTTGTATAGTATTTTAATTATTATTTTTATATTTTCATTTCTATAAATTTATCTTTACATTTAATTAAAAATAGTGTATTATATTTAAGTTGTTGATTAATTCGCAATTTTCTTTTAAGATATGATTGATAAAAAAATATCAAAAAAGTTGTTAATGATGTCAAAGAAATAAATAATATCATGAAATTATTTGACAACTTTTAATTTTAGAAAAATTAGATGAATTAATACTTTAAAATGTAAGTAAGTATATTATATATAAATAATAAATAAAACTAATCCTTTTTTAAAATAATCCTCTTTTAGAGGTTATTTTTCAGGTTATAATTATCATTTTTTCTAAATTTATTCAAAATTTATTTTTAAGGAGAAATATATGAGTTTTACAGAACTAAATTTAAAACAAGAATTAACTGCTGCTATTGCTAAATGGGGTTATACTACCCCAACACCAATTCAAAAGAAGACAATTCCAGTTTCTTTACAAAAAAAAGATATTATTGGAAAAAGTCATACCGGAACCGGAAAAACTGCTGCCTTTGTCTTACCTATATTACATAATTTAGATATAAAATTATATCGTAATCAAGCCATTATTGTTTGTCCAACTAGAGAATTGGCAATCCAAGTTGCTAAACAAGTAAAAAAATATGCTTATTTTTTAAATGGCGTTAATGTTGCTTTATTATGCGGTGGTGTTAATATTAGAAATCAATTATATGATTTAAGAACTAGTAACATAGTTGTTGGAACACCAGGAAGAATTACTGATCATATTAATCGTGGCAGTTTAAGATTAAATTCAATTAAAACATTAGTTTTAGATGAAGCAGATGAAATGTTAAAAATGGGATTTAAAAAAGATATTGATTTCTTATTTGAAAATTCACCTCAAAATATTCAAACTGTTCTTTTTTCAGCGACAATGTCAAAACCAGTTTTAAAAATTGCTGATGATTATCAAAATAATCCAGTTAGTATTAGTGTTGAAGATGAAAGTCAAAAATTACAACAAGCAAATATTAAACAATATTATTTTGATTGTCGTAATATAACAAAAGAAACTGCATTAGTTGCTTTATATCAAAAATTACAACCACAATTAAGTATTGTTTTTTCAAATACAAAAGATTTTACTAACAAAATCGCACAATTATTAGAACAAAATAATATTAAATGTGCTGTTATTAACGGTGATAAAAGTCAAAGAGAACGTATGGAAGCAATGAGACAATTTAAAAATGGTAAGGTTAAAGTACTAATTGCTACTGATGTTGTTGCTAGAGGAATTGACATTAATGGTATTGATTATGTTTTTAATTATGATATTCCACGCGAATATGAGTACTATACTCATCGTATTGGTAGAACAGCTCGTGCTGGAGCACAAGGCACTGCTATTACTTTAGTAAGTAATAGAGTTCAATATAATGAAATTCAAGAAATTCAATATTATCAAAATCACGAAATTACTTTACTAGATACTACAGGTTGAGATTTACCTGAAAATGTTGTTAAAGTACCGACTAAATTAAATTTTTCATCTCATAACAATAGAAATGATTTTAAACGTAATGTTGATAATAATTCAAAATGAAAAAGAAAACCAAAATAGAGGCTTTTTAATAATCTGTGTATCTTTGTTTTACAAAGTTACTAATTTAGATTAATTCTGTCTTCAAATTTTATCATAAAATGAGCAATTGCTGTATTTCAATTTTGAATAGGAAATGTTCATTTTTTTGTTATATTTTCAATTGCCAAGTAAAATATTTTGAAAACTGCCATATCATTAGGAAAAACTTTTTTATTTCTGATGATTTTTCGTAATTGACTATTAACAGATTCAATAGCATTTGTAGTATAAATCACTCTTTTGATTTCTACTGGATAACTAATAAAAACCATTAAATTATCTCAATTTTTATATCAAGATTTAGTAATTTGAGGATATTGTTTATTTCATTTACTTTCAAACGATTCTAAAGCTTGCATTGCTTGTTCTTCACTACATGCACTATAAATTGGTTTTAAATCTGCAACTAGACATTTTCGATGTTTGTATGAAACATATTTTAAACTATTTCTAATTTGATGAACAATGCATAATTGATGTTCTGTTTTAGGATAAACTGATTGTATTGCTTCTGACATGCCTGTTAAATTATCACTACAAGCAATAAGAATATCATTTAAGCCACGATTTTTCATTTCTGTGAAATTAGATAATCAAAACTTAGAACCTTCATTTTCACTAATTCATAATCCTAAAACATCTTTTTTGCCTTCTAAATCAACTCCTAATGCTATATAAACTGATTTGTTAATAATCCGTTTATCTTGTCGTACTTTAACTACTATACAATCAAAATAAACAATAGGATAAATACTTTCTAATGGTCGATTTTGTCATGCTTTAACATCATCAATAACATCATCAGTAATTTGACTAATAACACTTTCACTAATATCAGCACCATGATATAACTCTTGCAACTGCATTCTAATGTCAGATAATGTCATTCCTTTTGCATACAAGGAAAGAACTTGTTGATCAAAACCATCAAATCTTCTTTGCCTTTTAGGAACTATTACAGGAGTAAAATTACTATTGCGATCTCTTGGTACATCAATTTCAATTTTACCTTGTTGAGTTATTAATTTTTTTGAACTTGTACCATTACGAGCATTTTCAGTAGTACTATGTTGATTTTTTTCATATCCTAAATAATTTTGCATTTCAGAATTCAACATTTTTTCAACTAATCTTTTTGTTAATTCTTTATATAAACCGCCAGGTTTAAAAACTGTTGTTAAATCTTCAGTATTTTCTAGTAATAAATCTACTGCTTTTGATATTGGATCATTATTATTAAAGTTATCTTTTTTAGCCATCTGTAACTCACTCTTTCTAGTCATTTAATTATATTTACTAGAATTAATTAAACATAGTTATTTTTGTAAGTTACACAGATTACTAAACATTTCCCCAAAATATTAAAATTATTCATTTTTATAAAGTTTTTTTATTTTCATTTTTTTCTTATTTTCGATTTCTTGTTGTTGTCTTTCTTTTTCAGCTTTTTCGGATTCTTTTTTTAATTTATTAGCTGCAATTTTTTCTTTTATTCTTGCTATTTCTTTTTCTCTTTTATTTTTTTCATCCATAAAAATCCCTTTCTCACTATTTTTTTTGGCATATTTATTCTTATACATCTAAAATACCCAAAATCAGTGTACATTTTTTAGAAAAAAAATAAATATAAAATATTAAAAAAGTCACTCTTTTTAAAAGAGTGACTAAAAATTAAATTTAAATAGTGCTTTTAATTGAATGACATTGGATGGTATATTCCTGTACTTGTTGATGGTTGGTTATTTATATCATTTGCAAATTGATATGGATTGTCAATAGGAAATTCTTCTATTGATGTTTCGTCATCAGTTTCTTTTTCATTTGATGATTTTTCTGATTCTATTTGTTGTGATAAAACTTCTTCGATACCAGAATATTCAAATTCTTCTTCCTGATATTTTTTAAACAATTCATCAAGAGTTGTGAATTTCCCATTGTTTTCTAATTTTTCTAAATGTTTTTCAAGAAAAACTGCTTCTTTTTTAGTAAATCCACAACAACTAGTTAATATTTCTGTGATTTTTTTTATAGTTATTGGTTGATTAAATACATCTTTATAAAAATCAGAAATAGCAAAAGCAATCATATCAATTGCTGTTACACCAATTGAAAATCCTAATGTTGTTCATCTAACAAATTTTTCATAAAATAATTTTGTGGCTTTTTGAAATCCATATTCAGTAACTAATGCAGCTTCTGTTTTAACAGCATTAACAGTACAAGTGACTGATAAAAATAAAGGGATTGCCATTAATATTTTTTTATATCTAGTTTGTTTTTCAACTCATTTTGAAAGTTTTTCAAGACAAAGATTAGTTGGAATTCCTAAGTTTGTTAAACCCGATTTAAAAATATTATTAATTGGTCTCATAACGAAATAACGAGTTATATTTGCTGCTAAAGCACCTGTAGTAAAAATGTCTTTCGTGATTCAATCATGTAAATTAAAATCTTCTTTAGAAGTATTTTCTGATGAACCAGTTAGAATAATATGACTACCTGCCCATGTTAGTGTTTCTAAAGTTAAATTAACTAAAAGATTACGTCCTCAATTAGTTACTAATGCTATTGGTTTATTATTTTGTTGTTCCATAGTTTTAATTGTTTTATTTGCTAAAGATATTACTTGTTTAATTTCAATATCATTATTAGCATTATTATTTTCTATTTGTGAATTAATAATTAGTTTTTTAATTCGTTCAATTTCTTTTTTAAAATTTGGATGATATTCAAATTCTGTTTCTACACAATTTTCAATTTGATTAAATTTCTGTATTAAATCATTAAGTATGGAAATATTTGAAAAATATTTCATTAATTTTTGATGGTCTTCTTCAAATAAAAGTGTTTCAAATATTTCTTTATATTTTTCAAAGTCACTGGTATTAAATTGGTTGATTTCAATGGGATTTGTTTTGTTTTTTTTATTAAAAAAAACATCTCGTGATCAACTTGAAGCTGCTGAAGTGAAAAATGTGCCAAGTGCAGTATCAAGTAATACCATAACATAATTTTGTCAATTTCAAAATATAGCATCAATATAATCTTGGGATGTGTGTTCTTTACCATCAATGGGAAAATTAGAAACTACTCTTTGTAAATTTTTACCAGTAAGTCCAATATAAATTTCTAATAATCCTAAAAATTTATATGCAATATTTCTTATTATTCCTGGTTTTGTTTGATCAATAAAATTTTGTATTATTGTTAAATATTTATATAATTTTAATAAAACATTTAAATCTCTATTATTAGAATTTTCTTTAAATAATTTTAATTGTTCATTAAGTGCGTTGGTATTTGTTATAAATTTATTAAGATTATTAATAGTTTTTATAGTAATACCTTCTAAGAATTGATTTTCGGGTGATAATTTTCTTTCTTTTTTTTGAAAAGTTTTTAAATCTAAATTATCATCAATATATTTATCAATATCATTGTATTCTTTTTTATATATTTCTATTGTATTTCTATTAAAGTTTATTTTTAATAATTCTAAAATCACTATAATTACTGTTCCATTTTTTTCAACAAATGTTAGTTTTTGTCAGTATTGATTGTTATTAATGGTAATAGTGCTTTCATTAAAAAAAGTTAAACTATCAAAGTTATTTTTAATTTGGGTTTCATATTTTCAATTTCCATTATCATCGAGTTTTTTTTGTGTTGTTCCTCCATAACGACTACTACAATTTCTTCAATTATTTTCTTCACTATCTTCTATTTCGATAATTGTACTTGAACTATTAAGACTTTCAGTACTACTTGAATTACTATCATTTATAGAAGGTTGTTGATGAGTAACTTCATAATTACTATGTTTATTTTTTTCTAATAAAGGCTTTTTTTCATTTGGCATTTTATTTTCTCCTTTAAGTATAAAAGTCCTATTTTGTTTATAAAAACAAAATAGGACTTAAAAATATATTTAAACATATATCTGATTTGGATTATATCATTTATTTAATAGTTTTTAAATAAAAAATATCTTTTTATATATAGTTAATAAAAATTAAGTTTTAATTATTTATTTAAAAAATTCAGTAAATGATTTTTTGCTATGACGTTCAAGAAATTTATTAAATTCAATTGTTTTTTCATTTTTAATTTTTTCTAAAAATACATTAACTTCTTTTCCAGTACCTAATGGAATTGTATTAGTGTCAATACCTTTTATTTTTTTAATTTCTTCTAAAAATAAATAACGACTAATAATAGTACTACAAGCGATAGCTAAATACTTACTTTCTGCATTAGTAACAAATTGAACTTTATCTTTAATAATTTTATTACGATTATCTTTCATATTTTCAATGTATTTGTAATATGTATCTTCATTAATATATTGATCAATAACTATAGTATCATATTGAATTCTATGTTGTAACATACGAACTAATGCTTGATTTTCTCCTCAAGTTTTAATAATATTGGGGCTATAACCCGCATCAATTCATTGATTATATTTACGATTGTTAATGATTACTGACTCAAAAATAATTGTTTTCATAATATCTTGTGCTAATTCAATAAATTTACTTTGTGATAAGTATTTATAATCGCGAATGTTAAGTAAACGTAATTTTTCTAAATTACCTGAACCAATATAAGAACTAATAATAACAAGTGGACCAAAAAAATTATTAATACCAAATTCAGCATTGCCAATGACTGGTGATTGATTTTCATCAAGTTGATTTCAAATACTGCGATATTCTGCAATAATATCTTCTTTAGTACCTTTAAAAATAACTTTTTCTTGATAAATTTCAATTGTTATATTATGATATTGAAATAATTCATAACTACTATTTTTATTATCAACTTTATAGTTTTGGTAGTGTTCTTTAATTAATGATTTTTGTTTTTGATTTAAGTAAAATGTCATTAATATACCACCATCTTTTCAAAATTTATTTGATTTATTGAAATTAATATCACACTTTCTTTCATATTAATTATATAATAAAAACAAGGATTTTAGGGTTTTAACCTTTTATTTTATATAAGGAGTTAACAATGCGTAGTGTAGGTATAGATATTATTGAAGTAAATCGAATAGAAAATATTGAAGAACTTGCTAAAAGAATTTTAAGTAAAAAAGAAATTATACTTTTTAATCAATATTCTTTACAACGTCAACAGGAATTTTTGGCAGGAAGATGAGCATTAAAAGAAGCAATTTTTAAGGCATTACCACAAGAAAAGTTAACATTTAAAAATATTGATATTAGCTATAATCAATATAATCAACCAATAACTATTATTAAGAATTATCAATTACTTTTATCTTTATCACATAATGAAACTAATGCAATTGCAATTGCAATTGTTATTTAATAAAAAGAAAGTAAGGTGTTTTATTAAAATGTATATGATTGATTTAATTTCTAAAAAGAAATTAGGACAAAGTTTAAATAAAGAAGAACTAAAATTTTTAACAGAAGGTATTGCCAATGAAACAATACCAGACTATCAAATTAGTGCTTGAGCAATGGCTGTTTATTTTCAGGGAATGACTAATGATGAATTAGTAGAATATACAAAAGCTATTATTAATAGTGGTGAAACCATGGATTTATCACAAATTACTGGTTTTAGTATTGATAAACATTCAACTGGTGGTGTTGGTGATAAAACTAGTTTAGTATTTGGTCCAATAGCTGCTGCTTGTGGATTAAAGGTTGCAAAAATTTCTGGAAGAGGATTGGGTATTACTGGTGGTACTATTGATAAACTGGAAATAATTCCAAATTTTAAATGTGATTTAGCAATATCAGATTTTATTAAAGTTGTTAATAAAGTTGGTATGAGTATTATTAGTCAAACTAGTAATTTAGTGCCTGCTGATAAAAAATTATATGCATTACGTGATGTTTCAGGAACAGTTGATTCATTACCATTAATTGCTGCTAGTGTTATGTCTAAAAAATAGCAATGGGCGCTGATTTAATTTTACTAGACATTAAATGCGGAAAAGGTGCCTTTGTTCAGGATATAGTAACTGCAAGAGAGTTAGCAAAATTAATGGTACATATTGGTAAAGCTTTTAATAAAAAAATTTATGCTATTATTAGTGATATGAATAAGCCTTTAGGACGAACAATTGGTAATGCACTAGAATTACAAGAAGTTATTTTAAGTTTAAAAAATAAAGGACCAGAAGATTTGAAGATCCTTGTTAGTAATTTAGTAGCTTTAGCCTTATTGGGAGATAAAAAGGTAAAAACCTTAAAAGAGGGTATTGATAAAGTTAATGCTATGTTTACTAGTGAAAAACCACTACAAATTTTTTATGATTTTGTTAAAAGTCAAGGTGGAGATACTAAATATCTTGATAATATTGATAAATTACCACCAGCTAAATATATTATTAAAGTTAAGGCGCAATTATTGGGCTATTTAGATTTTACTAATAATTATGCTTTAGGTGAATTATCAGTAATATTAGGAGCAGGAAGAACTACGAAAACTGATATCATTGATCCGGTGGCAGGAATTTATTTAAAACAAATTCATGGTCAAAAAGTTGAAAAAAATAGTGTAATTATGGAACTCCATACTAATAAAGATCAACATTTCCATCAACAATTTTTAGATTTGGCAATTTCTACATTTCAGATTACTAATAAAAAATACGATATTAAACCAATAATTTTAGAAATAATAATGTAATTTAGTTTAAAATTGTTTATAATGTTACAGTATTTTAAAAATATTAATTAAATGAAATGATAAGGAGCGTTTTTGTGAAATCTTTATTAAAATTACTGGGCACACTTGCTTTAGCAACAACACCAGTTGTAACAGTTGTTGCTTGTGGTAGTGAAAATAATCAAATGACTCCAAGGGATATTCTTAATTTTGCTGCCTCTTTTGTTACTGATAGTAGTGTGCAAATTAAGGCTGATCTTAATTTATCAGATGATACCAATATAGGAGAAATGAAAGGTAAAATTTTTAGCAAATTAGATACTTCTGTGCAAACAGCTATTGGTAACTTTTTCTCTAGTAAACTTAAAGAAAGTACCAATGAACATCCAACAAATTGATATCACCCTGATGCACATGTCAAAATTATGGACTATGTTCCAAAAAAAGATAATGATAATGATGAAAAAGAAAAACCTAAGTTTGTTTTACCAACTGGTAGTGAATTAGTCAATGGTTATTTATGAGTAAAAGCGGAAATCTCTTATTTAAATTTACCATCAGTTACTAAAGATATTAAAATTACAATTAATAATGATACAAGTCATACTAGTGATCAAAAAAAAGCTGATGCAATTAAAGATTTTATTGAGAAACTTATTAATGGAGAAATTAAAGATAATGTTTTAAATGTTAATGTTGAAAACTTACCAATTAGTGGAAAAATTGATGCACCTTCAAAAGAAGATATTGCTAGAACTCAGTTATCATATATTAAACAAAATTTAAATGTTGCCATTAAAGATAAAGTTCAATATTCTGGTTTAAGTTTAAGTTTTGAATTTTCAGATGATTTTTCAGATGATGCTAAATCAACTTTATTTAAAATGGCAGATCCAACGGTGACCAATAATGATGATAAATCAATTGTATTTAATGGTAATGTTAGTAATATTACTATTGATTTCTTAGTTGGTAATGATGGTAAATCTACTTTTAATACTGGTGATATTGAAAGTAAGTCTGCTATTCAGATTAACCAAACTTTTGTTGATGCAACAACACAAATTTCAAAAATATTTTCTGAATGAACAGTTGATGCAGTAAAGGAATTACCAAATGCTTCAGAAAGTTTTTCAGATTATAAGGAAATGAATAATATAAAAGAACAAGTTATAACAAAGGGTTATTTTGCTAATATTAATAAAATTTATAGTATTCTTGTTCCCAAATGAAATGATAGTGTAATAACTATTACTAATCCCGAAAGTGGATTTAATCTTAATCCTAACGAAAAAAATGGTTATTTTAATTTAAACTTTAAATTAAAATATGACCTAAGTAAAGACTTTCCAGATATAAAGACATCTTCAAAATTTGAAATAAATGTTGAAAATATTCATATTACGTTACGTGAAGTTAAATAATAATATTTAAATATATAATAACTTTTAAAACTTATTTTAATCATTAAAAAATTAAAAATAAGTTTTTTTATTTATTAAAGATTAATCAAGTACTATTAAATTAAGTTATAATTAATATTAATAAGTATAAAATGATATTGAGGGAACGAGAATAATGTTACAACCAGTAATTACAATTGAATCTTTTCAAGGACCAATGGATTTGCTTTTGCATTTAATTAAAGAAAAAAATATTGATATTTTAGATTTAAATCTAAATGATGTTACTAACCAATATGTTCATTTTATTAATGAAGAATTAATTAAAAACATTGATTTAGTAAGTGAATATTTACCGATTGCTGCTTATTTATTAGAATTGCAATCAAAACAATTATTACCAAAACAAGAACTAGTGGTAGATAGTGCTTATGAAAATGAAGTTAATCGTCAAAAATTAATTGCTCGTTTATTAGAATATAAAAAATTCAAAGAAATAAGTAATTATTTTAAAGAACAGGCTTTATATAGAACCCAATTATTAACAAAAACACCTAGTGATTTAAAAACATATTTAGTTGATGAAATTACACCAATTTTGGTAAAAAATAATATTAATAAATTAACACAAGCAATGTTAAACTTATTTAATAGACTACAAAATGAAAATAAATTACCAGTTAATTTAGCATTAAACTTAATTTCAGCTGAAGATCGAGCTAAAGAAATTAAACAGTTACTGAAGAAAAACCCCAAGCAACACTTTACTTTAGAACAATTATTTTTTACTAAAGCATTAACTTTACATTATTTTATTATTACTTTTATTGCAATTTTAGATCTTGCAAATCATCAAATTTTACATATTATACAAACTAATACTTTTACTGAAATTACAGTAATTTATCGAGGTGAGAAAAATGAATAATAGCAATTGAAAAACAAACGAAAGATTAGCAGTTTTACAAGGTTTATTATTTATTGCTGGCAATGAAGGCCTTGATTTATTAACACTTGCTGAATATTTAGAATTAACAAAAAAACCAAAGACTGTTGAAAATTTAATTGCGTCTTTACAAATGAAATTAAATGATGATGATACCAGTGGTTTAAGTTTAATTAAAGTTGGTAATATTTATAAATTAACAACAAAACCTATTCATTATAATCGCTATCAAGTATTAAAACAACAACCTTTAATACGTTTATCACAAGCAGCTTTAGAAACACTAGCTATTATTGCTTATAATCATCCAGTTACTAAACCACAAATTGAAGATATTCGTGGTGTAAATTGTGATTCTATTATTTTTAAACTAAAAAGTTTAAATTTAATTACTGAGATTGGTCGTAGTGAATTACTAGGAAAACCAATTTTATATGATTTAACTGATGAATTTATGGATCATTTTAATATCGAATCTTTAACTCAATTACCAACTTTGCCTCAATTTAATAACCAAAATGATGAACAAGAAATCTACAACTTTACTAATGAATAATGATTTAGAACGCTTGCAAAAAGCTATTGCTAATTCTGGAGTATGTTCACGACGAAAAGCAGAATTACTAATTATTAATGGGCAAGTAACAGTTAATGGGCAAATTATTACAACGTTAGGTTTTAAAGTTACAAGTAGTGATGTTATTAAAGTTAATAATCAAATTATTAAGCAATCTAATCATATTTATTTAGCATTTTATAAACCACCTAATTGTTTAACAACAGTCAGTGATCCTAAAAATCGACCAACGGTAATGAATTATTTTACTAATATTAATAGTAGAATTTACCCAGTCGGTCGTTTAGATTTTGATACTTCAGGTTTGTTGTTAATGACTAATGATGGTGAATTTACTAATGCTATTATTCATCCTCGTTATAAAATAGATAAGGTATATGAAGTATTGGCAAGTGGTATTTTGTCATCAAATGCTATTAAAAAACTACAAGACGGTATTATTTTATCAACTTCATTTACAACTTCTCCTGCTATTGTTAAAATAATTTATAAAAATATAAAAAAAGAAAATACTTTACTACATCTAACCATTCATGAGGGACAAAATCAACAAGTTAAACGTATGATTAAAGCAATAGGAAGTAGAGTAATTACTTTAAAACGTTTACAAGTTGCTAATATTACTTTAAAAGGTTTAACAATGGGTGAATATCGTTATTTGACAGAAGAAGAAGTAACAACATTGATGAAATTGAGTCAAAAGAGTTAAAATAAAAGAATAATTTATTTTGCTATAAATTTATTATTAATTTTAGTTTTATGTTGGATTGATAAACTTATTTTATTTATTTCATCAATAAAATTATTATCTTTTTCTATATCTCAACCATTTTTTTGATCAATTTCTTTTGTTATTTTTTCCAATTCTATTTTGATTTCTTTTAAACTAGTTTTATTAATATTATTATTTAATCTTTTTTCAATATTTTGAATTTTTATATCAATTTCATAATATCAAGTGGTATCTACAACATTGCAAAGTGGTTCTTGTATTCAAGCATGGTACATTTTTCTTTCTTCAAATCCTTCTGGAAGTTTTATTTCTTCTTTAATTTCAGTAATTAATTTATATATACTTTTTATTTTTTTAACTTTACTATACATATCTTTTTATCTTCCTTTCAAAAAAATAAAAAACCCATATACTTTAAAAATTAAAATAATGAGTTGAAAACTTAAATTAAGTTTAAAAAATTATATCATAATATCTAGAATATTTGGTGTTAAATTTTTATACATATTTTTAAAATATAAAAAAATAGTTATAGATAAATAAAACTACTCAATTGAGTAGTTTTATTTATCTTCTTCAATTTTTACTGTCATTTCTTGATCATCAAAAACAAATTTAACTTTTTTATCATCTTTTTTATTAACAGCATCACTGGGTTTATCATTTTTTTTATTTTCAAATAAAGGTTTTGGTTTTTTCTTTAATTCTTTTTCATTTTTTAAATAATATTTTTGAACTATATCAAAAAGTTCATTATTTAAACTACCATCTTTATATCTCTTTTTAAATTTATAAAAATACTTATAACGCTTATCTAAAATTATTGATTTAATTTCATTAAAGAGTATAAAAGCATTTCTACTTGAAAATTTATAATTATTTTTACCTATTTTTACTAAATTATCACTTATAATATTATTTATTTTAAACTTAAATCTTTTTCTTTTAAAAAGAAAAATAACTAAAATAAAAATAAAAGTTAGCATTAATAATAATATTGATAATCCTATGATTATTCAGTCCTTTATTGAAAAATCTGATCAATTAACTAAAAACATTATATTTAAATTATTTTGCATATAAATAACCTCCTAAATTTTCTTAATATATAAATTTGCGTCATTTTATAAACAAGTTCTTCTTATCTTTTATTTTGGATAAATTACATTTAAAATTACACTTCCAATAACTAAAGGGTCATCATAAGTCATTTCAACTGTTAAAGTAGTTGGTTTAATGTTCATATTATTATATTTTAAATTACCTAAAATAATTTTTTCTTTTATTAAATTTGATTGTGGATTACTTTCAATTAGTCTCTCTTTAATAACCTCCTTTACAGTTTCTGGACTTGTCATTTTCAATTTGTCTTCAGGTTTTAATTGCAGATTTGTTTTGTTTTTGAAAATTACTGCTAAAGTTTGTTTATTATCACTAATTGATGATTGTTTAGAGATCGAATCATTTGATTTTTTTTTATTTTTTTCTTCCTCTTCTTCTTCTTTTTCTCCTTCTGTTTCGGCAATAGCTGTCATACCACCAGCAATGGTGGCTCCAATTAAAGCTGCAGAGCCGATAAGACCAGCAATAATTTTTGTTGATTTCTTCTTCTTTTTCTTTTCTTCTTCATCTTCTTCTGACATAAATTACAAACCTCTTTTCTAAGCCCTTAATTTTTTTCTAAGTCAATTTTACATGATTAAAAATAATCTATTAACATTTTACTTTTATTAGAGTAGAAATTTAAATAAACAATTAGTTGTATAAATTACTGATGTATTTTTTTATTTTTTGAAAATTAATAATCTTAAACATTAAAATAGTAATTATTATTACTTTTAATAAAGTTTTTTATCTTATTTTTTAAAGAACTTAGTAAAAATAAGATAAAATATTAATATTGCATTAAAGAAAAAGGTGAACGCATGTCATTTCAACAATTTAATTTACAACCATGACTAATTGAAAATTTAAAAAAAGAAAAACTAATTAATCCAACACCAGTCCAAACCGAAATTATTCCTTTAGCATTAACTAATAAAAACTTAATTATTAAAAGTGCTACTGGTAGTGGTAAAACTCATACTTATTTAATTCCAATTTTAAATAATTGTAATGTTACTTTAAAAGTAACACAAGCAGTTATTATTACACCTACTCGTGAACTTGCTCAACAAACGTTCAATTTTTTAAAAGCTTTAATCAAAGATCAAAATATTAGCATTGCTTGTTTAGTGGGTGGCAAAGATATTATTCGTCAAAGTAATAATTTAAGTAATAATCAACCACAAATTGTAATTGGAACTCCAACTAGATTAAAACGTTTATATGAACTTAATATGTTAGCAATTACTACTACTAACACTTTAGTTATTGATGAATGTGATATGTTATTTGATATGGGATTCATGGAAGATTTAGATTTTTTAATTACTAAAATGAATAAAAATACTCAAATTATGACTTTTTCAGCAACAATATTACCCCAACTAGTTACTTGATTAAAAAAATATATTACTAACGCTACTACAATTAGTATTGATAATAAATCTCAAAAAATTCAACATATTTTTATTAATCGTCATCATCAAGATAGTAAAAAACAACTACAATCATTATTAACAATGTTTGATCCTTATTTATGCTTAATTTTTGTTAATAACAAAGAAAATATTGAAGAAATTGCAAACGTCTTAATTGAAGAAAATAAAAAAGTAGCAATCTTACATGGTGGATTACCAGCACGAGAACGTTCTCAAACTTTTAAACGTATTAAAAATTTTGAATATCAATATGTTGTTTGTTCAGATATCGCAGCACGTGGTATTGATATTGAAGGGGTATCTCATGTTATCTCTTTACAATTACCGACAAATAATCTAGAATATTATTTTCATCGAGCAGGGCGAACAGGACGAGCTAACTATTCAGGTATTTCTTATGTATTTTATGATAAGAGTGATAATTCTACTATTCATAAGTTAAAAAATTTAAATGTTCCAATAGAATACTATAAAATTAAAGATAATAAGTTACTACCAGAAATTAGTAATGACAACATCGTTGCTCATAAACGAAAAATAGAAAGAAATAAAGAAGAGCAATATGTTATTAATCGCTTTAAAAAAAATAAAAATGTAACTCCTGGTTATAAGAAAAAATTTAATAAAGATTTAGAAGCAATAAAAAAAGAAACAAGAAAACAACACATTAAAGCATCAATTAAGAAAATTAAAAAAACACAAGCAATTGCAAGAAGAAAAAAACTTTTTGATGAAAATTAATAATGAAAGAGGAAGCAAGATGGAAAATGACAAATTAATTATTGGATCTCATGTTTCAATGAAAGCACCAAAATATTTATTGGGTGCTCTTGAAGAGGCTCTAAGTTATAATGCCAATACGTTTATGTTTTATACAGGTGCTCCACAAAATACAATTCGTAAACCAACCAAAGCATTATTTATTAAAGAATTTACAGAAAAACTAATTGAAAAAAATATTGATATTAATAATCTTATTGTTCATGCTCCTTACATTATTAATCTGGCTAATAGTATTAACAAAAGTACTTACCAATTATCAGTAGATTTCTTACGACAAGAAATAATTCGCTGTCAAGATATTGGCATTAAAACTTTGGTTTTACATCCAGGTAGCGCTGTTGGTTCTTTACCACAAACTGCTTTAGAACAAATTGTTAAAGGACTAAATGCAGCATGTTTAGAAAAACAAACTGTAAAAATTGCTTTGGAAACAATGTCAGGAAAAGGTAGTGAAGTAGGAACTACTTTTGAACAACTTCAATATATTATTAATAATGTAAAAAGACCCGAACTAATTGGTGTTTGTTGAGATACTTGTCACTTATCTGATGCTGGTTATGATCTTAATAATAATTTAGAACAAATAATACAAAAATTTGATCAACTTATTGGATTAGATAAATTATTAGTTATTCATGTTAATGATTCTAAAAACCCAATCAATGCTCATAAAGATCGTCATGCTAACTTAGGAATGGGTTATCTTGGTTTTCAAACTTTAATTAACATTATTTATCATCCATTGTTGCTTACTAAAATAAAAATTTTAGAAACGCCATGAATTAATGGTCATCCACCTTATTTACATGAAATTAAAATGATAAGAACAAAAAAATATAATAAAGAAATTTTAGAATCATTAGGAACTAGCAAATAATGAAAAGAATTGGCATTTTTGGTGGAACTTTTGATCCATTTCATAATCAACATTTAAACATTGCAAATACAGCTTATCATAAACTTTCACTTGATGAAGTTTGAATTTTACCAACAAAACAAAATCCGTTAAAAGATAGTGTCAGTGCCAGCGATCAACAAAGAGTCGATATGATTAATTTAGTTATTAAAAACTATTCTTGAATAAAATTAAATTATTATGAACTAACAAGTAAGCAACCTAGTTATACTATTAATACTATTAACTACTTTATTGAAAACTATCCAAATCACAAATTCTTTTTTATTATTGGTTCTGATAATTTATATACCTTAAATAAATGACAAGGAATTGAACAGTTAATTAATTTAGTTAAAATTATTGTTGTTAATCGCCCTCATTATCGTAAAACATTAGAACTAATGTCAAAATACAAATGTCAAAATTTAGTAGTTCGACCAAGCAGTGATATTAGCTCTGCCAAAATTAGAAATGGTGAAATTATTAATCAAATCGATATTAAAATTAATGATTATATTAACAATAATTTAATATATAGTTATGAGCGTTTAAAAGCAAATTTGGATAACAATAGAACTGAACATTGTATTAATGTTGGTAAAATGGCTGCTAAATTAGCAATCCATTATAACGAAGATGCTAATAAAGCCCTAATTGCTGGAACTTATCATGACCTTTGCAAACAATGAAGTAAAAATAAAATGACTAAATTTTTAACAAAATATAATAAAGAAATTTTACAAGAACCATTTCCAGTTTGACATGGTTATGTAGCAGCATTGTATTTAAAAAATCATTATCAGTACCATGATGATTTAGTTCTTCATGCAATTGCTAAACACACTACTGGTGCAAACGAAATGAAAACTTTAGAATTAATAGTATTATTAGCAGATAAAATATCAATTGAACGTAACCATTATTATGTTGAAGAATTAAGAAAACTTGCCTTTCAAGATTTAACTGTTGCTTTTAAATACTATCTAGAAATTTTAAAAAAGCATTTACTAGAGCAAAAAAACCATTAAATAATAAGTTTTTAACAATATATGAAGCGTGAAGTAATAAAAATTAACAAATAGTATCTATAGTAAAATACTTATTTATTAATTATTTAATATATAATATTAAAGAAAAGGGAAGTATAACTTAAAACAGAAGATGTATTTGTTCAGTAATGATTGCAAAATTGAATACTGATATTTATTAAGTGATTGATTTAAAAAACCAGAATATAAAGATACTTTAAATTATATAATAGATAGTAATTGTCGTAATTTTTTTAATTATATTCCATTAAAAGAATTGGGTTTACCACTATAACAAATAAAAATAAATTATTAATAAGGAGAACAAATATTATGTCCAAAAAAAATAAAACAAAAATTACTGATTCGCCGACAAAAGAAAATACAACAGCAAAAATAAAAAAAAGCGTGACTGATTATAATGAATTAAAAATAAAAAAAAGTGGTTTCTTAAGCGCAGTTATTAAATACTTTAAAAAATATCCACTACTTTATCTAATTGCAATACTAACCACTATTGCTTCTTCAATAATTTCAGTAATTATTCCTAAAATTACTAATAATTTTTTAGCTACCCCCGATGGTTTTCAATGAGAAAAAATTACTACTTTAGCTTATATTTTAATTAGTTTACAAATTGCATCAGGATTATTTATGTACTTTCGTAATTTAACAGGAAGCATCATTGGTGTTAAAGTTGAAATTGAATATCGAAATAAAGTTTTAAAACATTTACTAGATTTAGATATGTCATATTATGAAGATCGCAAAATTGGTGACACTTTAACAAAACTAATTAGTGATACTAGTGTTATTGGTGAAAATATGCAATCTATTACTTTAACTATGCTTAGTTCAATTGTGACTTTTTTTGGTTCAATTTACGTTATTTTTTCTTTAAATTGACAATTATCATTAATTGTTTTAGGTATTGTTTTATCAATTTTAATAATATCAGTATTAAATGTTCAAATTATTCGTTATTTAAACTATAAATGAAGAAAAGTTTACACTGAAGTTAATGCTGATATTACTGATCGACTAAATACTATTACTTTAATTAAAAGTAATGCTACAGAAAAAAGTGAAAATAAAAGATTTTCTAATGAACATCTTAAATATTATCAAGCAGCAAAAAAAACTATTACTTTTGAAAGTTTTACTAGAGCATTACTAATTACATTACTAACAGGAATTAACATTGTTGGTTTAGTTGCTGGTTTCATGTTTGTAAGTAAACACATCATTAGTGTTTCAACACTAATTGCTTTTCTGTTAGCAGTCAACACTTTAATTTTCCCAGTTATTCAAAGTATTCAATTCTTAGGTAATTGAGCTAAAACATCAACTTCAATTTTAAGAGTTAATGAAATTCTTAATATTAAACCAAAAATAGTTAATAAAGAAAAAGCCTTACCAGTAAAACAAATTACTAGTGATATTATTTTTGAAAATGTTAATTTCCGCTATGATGAAAAAGAAGACTGAATTTTAAATAACTTCTCTTTCACTTTTGAAAAAGGTAAAAGTTATGCTATTGTTGGTGCAACTGGTGTTGGAAAAACTACTATTTCTAAGTTATTACTACGTTACTATGACCTTGCTGAAGGAAGAATTTTAATTAATAATAATACTGATTTACGTGATATTGACTTAGCACAATACTTACATCATATTGGCTATATTGAACAAGATCCACAAATTTTATTTGGCACATTTGCCGAAAACATTAGTTATACTAAGCAAGGAGCAACTTTAGAAGAAATCAAAATTGCTGCAAGTAAAGCTAACTTACATGATTACATTGAACAATTACCTAATGGTTATAATACAATTTTAGGTGAACGTGGGATTAACTTATCTGGTGGTCAAAAACAAAGAGTAGCTATTGCTCGTATCTTTTTAAAAAATCCAGAACTATTAATTTTAGATGAAGCTACTAGTGCTTTAGATAATATTGTCGAAAAGGAAATACAAGCACAATTTAATAAATTAATGATTGGTCGTACTAGTATTATTATTGCCCATCGTTTATCAACAATTAAAACTGTTGATAAGATTTTAGTTTTAGAAAAAGAAAAAGGTTTAGTTCAAGTTGGTACTTTTGATGAATTAAAAGTTAAAGAAGGTCACTTTAAACATTTATATGAAGCTGGAATTATGGGGTAAAATTTTTAATGAATGGAATGGCAACCCTTTTTAGGACTATTTTTTGGTAGACATTTGTTTTTGATAACTAATTGGAGTTAGGTAGTTTAGAGTACTGTTAATTCTTATGTTGTTATATCAATTGATGTAATCAAATAATTCTAATTTTAATTGGATTAATGATGTAAAATTTTTATCATTAATAAATTCAATTTTGAAAGTTTTAAAAGTTGCTTCAGCAACAGCATTGTCATAAGGACATCCTTTTTTGCTTAAAGATCGAGTTATGTTGAAAGCTAATAAAAGTTTATCAATAGTTTTATTATTGAATTCATTACCGCGATCAGTATGAAATATTTCAATATCTTTTAAACAGTGATTTGATTGCATAAATGCTTGATATACTAATGATGCATCTTTTTTAACTCCAACACTATGTCCAATAATTTCGCGGTTAAATAGGTCGATTAATAGGCAAATATAGTTTCATTTACCATTAACTTGAACATAAGTTAAATCACTAACAATAACTTCATTTTTAATTCTATTATTAAAGTTTCTATTAACAAGATTGGTTATTTGACTATCATTGACTTTATTATGATAATTTTTGAATGATAATTTAGTTTATTTTGATATTAAATTATGCTTATTCATAATTTCTTTAATTTTTCTGCGTGATAAATAAATTTCTTGGTTTGCTAGTATGAATTTTAATCTTCTAGTACCATAAACTTCTTTATTTTCTTTAAAAGCACTAATAACAGCTTGTTCATAAATATTATTTTGAATTTTATTTTTTTTCTTTAAATTAAAATAATATGTTGATTTAGAGAGTTTTAAAAAATGACACATTGTGCGAATTTTATATTTAGATTTATTATTTGCAATAATCTCTACTTTCTGCCTATTATTAGTGCTGCTTGCTTTAAAATATCAATTTCCATTCGTAACTGTTTTAATTCTTTATTTGCTTGAATTAATTGTTTTTCTAAATCTGAAAGATTATCTTTAGTTTTAAAACTACCTGAATTAGTAAATTGCTTAATTCAATTGTAAGTAGCTGCTCTTGTAACATTGTATTCTTTAACAAGGCAAGATACTGATTTGCCACTTTGATATAAAGCTACTATTTGTTTTTTAAATTCATCTGAATATGAGTTAATAGTGACCATAATTATAATTCCTTTCTTTTAACTAATTTGTTCACTTGTCTATGTAATTAGTGTCCAATAAAGTGTAACCCATCCAGAACCATTAATATTCCCATATTTAAATTAAAAAATAAAATTAATATTTTCAAATTTAGTAAGGAATATAATAATATGAAAAATAATAATTCCTATGAAGATAAACTTAATGCAATAGTTAAATTAGAAAGTTATATATTTGAATATATAGATTTTTTTGCTTCAGTTTTATTAAATGAGGCTTCTAAAGAAAAAAAGTGATCTTATGATCAAAAACAAATACAAAAATTACTAAATGCTAGAGTTAATATTACAAGTATTAGTAATGATTTAATTATATTAGAAAAATCTAAATGTAGTATTATCACTAATATTAGAACTTTAGTAAATTATTTATATGATGTGTATGAACTTGTTTATTTTTCTTTTGAAATTTTAAACATATATAAAAGTAAAAATTTAACTAAAAAAAATAAAAGTAAAATAAATAAAATTAAAAATAATTTTGAGAAATTAAATATTATTTTTTGATTAAAATTTATGCGTAATTTATTAACACATAGTATTTTTATGCAAGGTTACAATTCAGAAAAAAAGCAAGTATCATATGAAAATTTAAAAACATAATTAAATTTTGCAGTTAAAAATAATTTAATTATGTTATCTGAAAAACAGATTTTTAATAAAAACAAAATTATTAATCAACAACTAAAAAAAATGGATTATGATAATTTAATTATTAATAGTTTTATTCATTATTTTAAAATAGTTAATGATAATGAAAGAAGTACATGAATTTTAAATCTTATTAAAGAAGAAAAAATGGAAAAATATATTTCAATCAATCAAATAAATTCAAATCCTAATTATTTATGAATTTGAGTTGATACTAATTATAATTATTATGAATTTATTGATAATAGAAAAAATTATATATTTATTTTTGGATTTAATGTTATTAAAACATTAAAATTATTTGTAGAAGAAATTTGCAAAATTTTAAATCAAATTTTAACAGAATTAAAAGCTCCTAGACTAGTAATAAGTACTGAAAATTTTCAAATTAAATCTTTTTTTGAATCTATGAGAAAAGTTAAATAAATATTTAACTCATAATTGTAGAATTTCGCTAAAAGTACTATAATATAAATAACGATAGTTTAATATCGTTATAATTTTAATGATGATATAAACTTTATATCTTTATTAAAATTATATATTAACTTTAAAGGTATAAAATATGAGAAAAACAATAAATATTTTAACAGTTGGTATTTTTTCACTAGCAACAAGTACCACTATTTTAACTAGTGTGAATCACTTTAATAGTAGCAAAAATGATTTACAAAAAGCAAACGCCACTACTAATCAAACATCATTATTTAATAATCAATATCAATATTTAAATAATAGTGACTGAATTACTAACCAATCAACAACCGATCATAAATTTTATAGTTATGATACTTCAGCATTAAAAAGTTATACTTTTACCAATGCTAGAAACGTCTTCTTAGTAGATACAACAGGTAACCTAGTTTATAATACCAAAGTTACTATTCCTAATGAAGATAAATTAAATATTGAAAATACAAAACAAGAAATGAACAGCCACAAAAAAGTAACATCACTTAAAAGCAATCCTAATTATTCTGATGCTTACAATTTTAGTGAATATCAACAAAATAATTTTATTGGTGACAATAATTGAACATATTTACAATTTGGTGGTCTTGAACAAAATATTGATATTTCTAACATTGCTGGTGCTTCTAAAATTGAAAATAATAACAATCTTAGTGAGAACTTAGGATTATATTACATTGCTGATGCTGCTATTAATAATAAAATTTCTTTAGCAATAGCTTATAATATTAGTCAACAATTCATTAATAAAAGCAGTTTAAACAAACTAATTAGTAACCAATTAACAAATAATATTATTAACTTAATTGTTGAAAATAATAACATCTTTAACTTTATTAAAAATTCACCCCTTTTCCTAAATATAAAAGATTATTCATTAAATTTTATTTTTGATAATGATAATAACTTAGTAGCAATTTACTATACAAAATGAAATGTCCAAAATATAAAAAAAAGTATTAACTATCATTATAAAGAAGACTTTAGCAATATTAATAAAAATGATTGATCAAAAAATAGTGATCAACAAATCATTTTAAATTGAACTAAATATGCAAAAAATTGAGAACAATTTTCACAACTTTATCCTAAATTTAATTTTAATAATTCTAAACTATCAATTAATAATATGGGTACATATAAAGAAAATAATAATCTTACTGGTGATACTAATAATATTACTACTAATAAAAATATTAAATATGAACTACAAAATCCTTATAATGTTGTAGCAATTTCTGATCTTATTATTCAACTTCCAATTATTGAACTTTATGTATACCATGATGATAATAATATTTATTATCAATGAAATGCACGTGTTACTTCATCACCAAATTTAATTGCTGGTTGTAGTTTAGCAATTGATTTAGATAATATTAGTTTTCAATTTAAAAAATAATTAAATTTAATATATAAAAAATAATGCCTTAATTAAGGCATTATTTTTACAATGAATGTTGTCGTCTTACACTACTTTGATTAGATGCTGATGGTTGGTTTTCTGCCATTTGATTAGAATTATTAATTAAATATTCTTCGTGAATTTCTAAACACTCAACTTTAAGGTTTTCAATTCTTTTTAAAAATTCTGGATTATTAGATGTTTTATATTTTCTAGCATTACGTCAATTATAATCTTGACCTGTGACATCTATTTTTTCTTTTACTTCATTAAGTTCTGACATAATTGACATTAATTGTTTAATATTAGGATTTGTTTTTGACTTCTCCTCGTTTAATTGTTGTTTAATATATTGTACTAGTCCAGCTGTTTGCATATAGGCAAGAGTTCCTACAGAATCTGAAATATCACCTAATATTTCTTTTTTAGTTTTATCAATTCTTCTTTCTACTTCAATTTTATTTTCAATTTCGAGGCTTTTTAATAATCTGTGTATCTTTGTTTTACAAAGTTACTAATTTAGATTAATTCTGTCTTCAAATTTTATCATAAAATGAGCAATTGCTGTATTTCAATTTTGAATAGGCAATGTTCATTTTTTTGTTATATTTTCAATTGCCAAGTAAAATATTTTGAAAACTGCCATATCATTAGGAAAAACTTTTTTATTTCTGATGATTTTTCGTAATTGACTATTAACAGATTCAATAGCATTTGTAGTATAAATCACTCTTTTGATTTCTACTGGATAACTAATAAAAACCATTAAATTATCTCAATTTTTATATCAAGATTTAGTAATTTGAGGATATTGTTTATTTCATTTACTTTCAAACGATTCTAAAGCTTGCATTGCTTGTTCTTCACTACATGCACTATAAATTGGTTTTAAATCTGAAACTAGACCTTTTCGATGTTTGTATGAAACATATTTTAAACTATTTCTAATTTGATGAACAATGCATAATTGATGTTCTGTTTTAGGATAAACTGATTGTATTGCTTCTGACATGCCTGTTAAATTATCACTACAAGCAATAAGAATATCATTTAAGCCACGATTTTTCATTTCTGTGAAATTAGATAATCAAAACTTAGAACCTTCATTTTCACTAATTCATAATCCTAAAACATCTTTTTTGCCTTCTAAATCAACTCCTAATGCTATATAAACTGATTTGTTAATAATCCGTTTATCTTGTCGTACTTTAACTACTATACAATCAAAATAAACAATAGGATAAATACTTTCTAATGGTCGATTTTGTCATGCTTTAACATCATCAATAACATCATCAGTAATTTGACTAATAACACTTTCACTAATATCAGCACCATGATATAACTCTTGCAACTGCATTCTAATGTCAGATAATGTCATTCCTTTTGCATACAAGGAAAGAACTTGTTGATCAAAACCATCAAATCTTCTTTGCCTTTTAGGAACTATTACAGGAGTAAAATTACTATTGCGATCTCTTGGTACATCAATTTCAATTTTACCTTGTTGAGTTATTAATTTTTTTGAACTTGTACCATTACGAGCATTTTCAGTAGTACTATGTTGATTTTTTTCATATCCTAAATAATTTTGCATTTAAGAATTCAACATTTTTTCAACTAATCTTTTTGTTAATTCTTTATATAAACCGCCAGGTTTAAAAACTGTTGTTAAATCTTCAGTATTTTCTAGTAATAAATCTACTGCTTTTGATATTGGATCATTATTATTAAAGTTATCTTTTTTAGCCATCTGTAACTCACTCTTTCTAGTCATTTAATTATATTTACTAGAATTAATTAAACATAGTTATTTTTGTAAGTTACACAGATTACTAAACATTTCCTCAATTTCTTCTAATAAACCTTCAATTTCATTCATTAATTCTTTTTGATCTGTAATAATATTCATAATTTTTATCTTCCTTTTCACATATAATTTTAATTTAATAAAACCTAGTATAGTTAAATTACTATACTAGGTATGAACAATTATTAAATTATAAATACTATTATAACTATAAAATAAAAATTACGCAATCAACTATTATTTATTATTTTTAAATTTTCTAATTATTTTTTGATCTAATATCATAAATAATCATTATATATGTTCTTTTTCTATTCAAGTTAAAATATCTTCTAAAATAATATTAATATTGGGTTCATTTAAAATCGCATGATTACCTTCTTCATAAAAACTATAAGTTATCCCTTGTCTTCAACGTTTATTATTTTTTGCAATTTTATCAAAATCAGCAAATATATCTTTTGCAGATTGAACAATCAAAACCGGACATTTAGCACTATTAAGATTTTTTGGTACTTGTTTACTTAATTTTTGTGCTTGTAAGGAAAATAATAATGTAAATTTCATATTAGTCATTGCTCTAATTTTCCCTTTTTTAATATAATTAGAATTAATAGAAATTGTTTCCATATCAAAAGTAATAGGTAATGGATGATGTTTATAAAATAGAAATCCTCAAATTGCATGACAAACTAATGAAGGTTTTATTTTAAATATTTGTTTCTTAGTAACAAAATTAGTTAAAATTGCACCATCAATCATTTTTGGTAATCTTTTAATTGCTAATGCTGTTAATGCAGAACCTAATGATTCACCCATTAATAAAATTTTTTTATTAGGATAACGTTCATTCAAAACCGTTATAATATCTTTAATATCATTAATAGTTGTTCCTAAAGTATGATATTTTCATTTTTCATTTTCTCCTCAACCTCGTTGATCAAAACTTAAAAATGAAATACCATGTTTAGTAAAAAACTTAGCAGCTGTTTTAAAGTCTGTTAAAGAGGCACCCATACCATGAATACCAATAATAATATATTTACTATTATCAACAAATTTAAATTCAGTATGTAAAAAATAGTTATCCCTAGTGATGATTCCCTCGTTACTTCATTGTGGAAAATGACGATTCAGTTCTCAGTGATAATCAATATGGAAAATTTGATAAATTCTATATAAAATATAAAGTATTATTAACATAGCTAAAACTACGATAAGTATTGCTCATCAATAATGTTGCCAAAAATTATCCATAATAAATGATACCCTCCAATAATATATAAATACTTATTAATATTTTATCAAATTAATTTTATTTTTATTAAAACAAAACCTTAAATGGTTTTGTTTTAATAAAAATATTTATTTCTTAGTGACTTCAGCAATTAATTGACCAACCGTTACTTGTTCATCATCTTTTACTACTTGCTTTACAACATAACCTTCCATTGTTTCATTAGTGAAAACAATTGGTGTTGTTACTTTTTTACCTTTATTCTTAACTTCTTGTAAATTAGCAACTACCATTACTTCTGATTTTTTAATTGGTTTACCTTGTTCAACTTTAATATCAAAGCCCTTACCAGCTAATTCAACAGTATCAATACCAATATGAACTAAACATTCAATACCTGTATTTACATCTTTAATACCATAAGCATGTCCTGTATTAAATACTGTTGCTAATTTTCCATCAAATGGTGATACAAATTCAACTCCATCTTTACCTTTATATTCAGGAATAATAGCAAAACCAGTCCCTAACATTTCCTGAGCAAATACTGGATCTTCAACTTTACTAAGGTTAATAACTTTACCAGTAACTGGTGCATAAATTAATAAAGGTAATTGTTTTTTTTTCTTGAAAAACATATGTCGATTCTCCTCAAAATTATGTAAATTAGATGTTTATAATTTTAACATTAAATAATGTAACTTTAAAAATAAATAATATTTTTATTTTTTTGATAAAAATTTTTCTACTAATGATTTAACTTCTTCATTGGTTTCACATTGTAATGCTTTTGATGCTAATATTTCTGTATCCTTTTTATTTAAAGTACTAATAATTTTTCTAGTTTCTAAAACACTAGATGCAGACATTGAAAATTCATCTAGCCCTAGACCAACTAGTAGTGGAACAGCAATTTTATCACCAGCCATTTCACCACACATGGCAACAGGACGATTATATTTATGTCCACCATCAATTGTCATCTTAATCAAACGTAAAATTGATGGATGATATGGTTGATATAAATAAGACACTTTTTCTGACATACGATCAGCGGCTAAACTATATTGAATTAAATCATTAGTTCCAATTGAAAAGAAATCCGCATATTTAGCAAATATTTCTGCATTAACTGCTGCTGCTGGAATTTCAATCATCATTCCAACTTGAATATCATCACTAACTTTAACTTTTTCTTTAATTAATTCTTTTTTGCAAGTTTCATATAATGATTTAGCTGCTTTAAATTCTTCAACAGTAGCAATCATTGGAAACATAATAGCTAATTTACCAAAAGCTGAAGCACGAATTAAAGCACGTAACTGAGTTTTAAAAATATCTTTACGATCTAAACACAAACGAATGGCACGATAACCAAGGAAAGGATTCATTTCTTTTGGTAAATCTAAATATGATAATTCTTTATCACCACCAATATCTAAAGTTCTAATAACAACTTTATGTTTAGTAGCAGACAATACTTTTTTATATTCTTCAAATTGAATATCTTCACTTGGAAAATCACTACTTTCCATATAAAGAAATTCACTTCTAAAAAGTCCTACTCCTTGTGCATCATATTCAATTGCTTTAATCATATCTTTAGGTGAACCAATATTTGCTTCTAACTTTACTTCATGATTATCACTGGTTTTAGTTAATTTACCTTTAAATACTAATAATTCTTTTTGTTCTTCAATTCATGCGTTTTGTTTAGCAACTCATTTATTTTTTTCACTACTATTTAAATCAATTTCAATTTCACCAGTATTACCATCTAATACACAAAATTGATTATTTTTTACTTTTGTAGTAACATTTTTTAACCCAAGAACTGCTGGAATACCAAGACTACGAGCCATAATTGCTGCATGAGAAGTTCTACCACCAATATCACATAAAAATCCTTTAACAAACTTAGGATTCAATTGACTTGTTTCTGAAGGTGTTAGATCATGACTAACAATAATTGTTTCTTCTTTAATTGCACTTAAATCAATAGTTTTAATATTTAAAATTTTACGTAAAATTCGATCACGAACATCAATAACATCAGCAGCACGTTCACGAAAATAATCATCATCCATTGCTTGCAATGTTGCAATTGCTTTATTAGCAGTACTTTCTAAAGCATTAGCAGCATTATATTTTTCTTCTTTAATTAACTTTTCAGTATCTTCAATTAATACTGGATCAGTTGTTACTAAAAAATGAGCTTCAAAAACAGCGGCTTTTTCTTCACCCAAAGTTTTTGTTGTATTTTGGATGAGTTGTTTAATTTCATCACCTGCTATTTTTAAGGCATCATGTAACTTTTTAACTTCTCCTTCTATTTCTTTTTCATTAATTTTTTTAGGATTAGTTTTGATAGTTTCATGTTTTAAGATTAATGCTTTGGCTAGAGCAATGCCATTACTAGCACCAATACCTTTCATTTTTAACATTATATATATTTCACTCCTTATAAAATATGTTTATTAATAGTCTACTAAATTATAATAAAAAAAATGAAATATTGTATAAAATATTTATTATAATTTAAACTTTTTATAAATAAAAATGATTTTAATATTTTTAAATATTTTTCATATATTAATTCCTACTTTTAATTTCATTAAAAGTAGGAATCTTTTCACTATATTAATATAATTAGATAGTTACGCATTGGATAAGAGAACGATCATGATTATGATTATTATTAGGAATAAGAGATTCTCTATCTAAGTTATTTATATCTTGCACATCATTTTCATCTCATTCATTAATATTATTAATATGACCATTTATTCTTCTAGTAAGAAAACTTCTTCCATCACTAGCAGTATTTCCATTTGCTTGATTTATTATATTTGGTAATTCAGATAATACTTCATCAATAATCTTTTGTTGTTCTTTTTGTTTATATTTTAATTTAAAAGCTGGTTTCATTTTATTTGTTAAATTATATAAATCAGAACTAGTTACACCAAGTGCTGATAATACCATTCCTAATTTTGGAAATGTTTCTTTAAATTGAATTCAAGCTTTTTTTCAATCTCCTTTATTTTGTGTAACATCTGCTGCATAAGTTTTAATAGCATTAGTAATGGCGCTAATAAAAAGAAAACTAACGATAAAGACTCCTAATTGACTTAATTTATTTTGATTTTTAACTCAATTTTTAAATGATTGTAGCAATGTATGATCATTATTTTGAGGGCAAAAATAATTTTTTACTGGTTCAAAAATTGTATTTAATGCATTTTTAATAAAATATTCATTAACAAATCTCATTACTGTAGCACGAACAATAGTTGAAATAATATTATTAATTGATACTATATCTTCTGTATAAGATTCTCATGTTAATGTTTCAGCAGTATAAGCAGAAGAAGCAGTAATAACTAAATGATTTATTAATAATGTTGTTAAAAAAAAGTTAGTATTGAATAAACTATTTTTTATAATTTCTTTAATAGAATAGTCTTCATTTTTTAAATCAGTTTTTGATAATTTACTTAATTCATTTAAAAGTTCTTTTAAAAAATCATTACTGATTTCTGCACGAATTAAAGAATTAAATTTTTCAAAAGTAAATTCATCATTAAAATCAATATTTTTTAATTCATCTTTAATATGATTTATTACATCATTTTTTTTGATAATTGTTGACAAATTAGTACACAAATTATCTAAGTTCGAATTAATTTTATTTAATTTTTCATATTCTTTAAATTCTAAATGTTTTTCTAATTTATTAATAATAATTTCGAATGGTAAAATATTCATCTAATTCTTTTTTTGTGTTAATTGATTTGAAGGTAATAAATCAATAATACTTTTTAATCCAAATGGATAGTAAGATAAAAAATAAGATGTAAGTGTATCAACACCAGCCATAGCATAATTTTCAGGAATTTTTAATGATTCTCACATTCCTTTGCCTAATATTTCTAATTGTTCTATAAAAGTTTTACCTATTATAGACTTTTCTGATACTACAGCTATTGAAAAATATCTTTGTGCTACTCTAATTGAAATACCTGTTAATAATACAATTGGAGAAGATAAATATTCAATAGTTTTTCAACAACAATTATTTGAACTTATTTCACTTTCTTTTTTAATAAATTTTGGTAAATTTTCATAAATTTCTCCTAAATAATCAAAATATATTCTTGCTTTATTTTTATATTTTTGTTCATCACTATTTCATTATTATTTTCTACTCCCACCACTAAAGATTCCATATTTTGATTTCTTATACTGGCACTATTACCATTTATTGGACACATTTGTCTTTGCTTCTTTCCTTTTTAAACTTATATTAATAACACGTTTTCTCTATTATGTATAATTAAAATTTTATTGCATAAAGATTGAGAAAAGTTTCCAAAGATTTTTTAAACATATTTTAAAATTAACATAATATTTTCATTTTCTTTTTAAAGAAATATAGGTTTTATTTTGAAATTTTAATATTTATGTTAAATGTTCTATTTATATGTTTCTATATTAATTCAATTTGCTTATATTTCTTGATTTTATTCCAATATCTCTTTTTAAGAGAACTATTTAAATTAAAACTAAAAGTTCATAATATATATTTTTTATATATAAGAAATTATTGTTTTACTTACAAAGAATAATTGAATCAACTAAATTTCATTTTTTCTATCAATATGCAAAAGAAAAACCCCATAAATAATATATTGTAATTTCATTAAATAAAAAATAAGAATATATAACTAGATTTATTTTAAAATAACAATATATTTTTCCTTTAAGACATTACAAAAAAACATAAAAAAACTACTTAGTAAAAATAAAAAATAATACTAGTAGGCTAATAACCAATAATTTTGTGTGTCTTAAATTTATTATAACACCGCAACTTTGAAAATCAATAAAATTAGCACCCTTATTATGGTGCTAATTTAATAATATTTTTATAATATTTTATTATCTTGATTTTTTGTTCATAGTAAAGCTAATGAAATAATAGCAGCAGCAATACAACCATAAAAGTAATAAAATACATAATCTCAGTTTTCATTACCAATACCAGCAATTACTACTTTTGAAAAAAGAGCATCACCAAGAAAATAACCAGATAATCCTGTAAATCCTGAAGCAGTAGCAGCTGCTTTCTTATTTGTTAGTTCAATAGCAGTAGCACCAATCATTGCTTGTGGCATATAAACACCAAAACCAGCAATCATTAAAGCAGTAATAAGCATAGGCATATTACCACGAGGAGCAACTTGCAATAAAACCAGTCCACAAAGTGCAATTAATAATCCAAATATCATTAATGGTGCTTTACGATTATTAAAAAATCACTTAGCAAAATATGCTGCAGAAATACCACCAAATAAACCAGATAATTCAAAAGAGGCAGCAAATCATTTACTATGTTTTAAATCTAAACCATGAACATCTTTCATTAAAATTAATGTTCATCCTGCCAGTCCTTGTCGTACAACATATACTCAAATATTAGCAAATGCTAATATTCATAAAAATTTATTTTTTAAAATATACTTTACAAAAATTTCTTTTCAATTAAGTTCTGCTTTTTCTTCTTTATGTTCTAGAACACCTTTTCATTTTTCAACAGTAGGTAACCCTTCTGCTTCGGGGCGATCACGTAATCCTCATAAACATAATGGAATCATAGCTAAAGCAAAAATACTAGGAATTCAAAAATATAAACCATAAATTGTTCCACCCGGATCAAGTACTGTTACTAAAGAAATAACAACAACTGGTAATAAAGCAGCACCAATATTTTGTCCTGAGTTTCAAATTCCAATACGTCCTGAACGTTCTTTATCATTAAATCAATGAGAAAATAGTCTAGCTGTAGCTGGTCAACCCATACCTTGGAAAACAGCCAACATCGCAATCAAACTCAACATCATTACAAATGGGCCAACACTAATTTTAGTTCCAGCAAAAGCAACTACACCACCCATAATAATATTTAAAATAGAAGAAACAAATAATCCAACAATCATGATTACTCTTCCTGAACTACGGTCAGCGACATTTCCAACAATAAATTTAGCACCACCATAAACAACCGCAAAAATTGTTCCCATTAAAGCATACTCCATTTTAGTTATGCTACCATTGCTTTCTAAAGCAGAACCCGCTACTGTATACGCTTGACGAGTAAAGTAGTAAAGAATATATGATAAAATGCTAAAACCAAAAACTTGATTACGTAAAATAATAAATTTTTTATTAACTTGCTTTAAGTCTTCACTAAAAATTTCTTTTTTTGCAGGTGGCTTAAAAACACATGCAAGTCTATTAAAAACAGACATTTTTTACTCTCCTTCTAAAAGGATGCATAAATTATAGTAACCCAAATAACCTGCTCTTAAAAACTTAATATAAACATACTTTAACACATAGGTTTTTACAATTTTTGTTTTTGTGGAAAAATAAATAATATTAAAAATTAAAAAATAACTCTCTACCAAACTATTTTTTTGAAATACCATAAATAAATATTAACTCTACACCTTTTAAAATTCATTTACATCTATTTATTAAACAGTTTTATAAAATATACTAATAATTTATTTATCCCCTTCTCAAATTGTTTAGTCCTAACCTATATATTTCAGATTATAACAGATATATTCTAAAATTGAAAAGATATTTCTTTAATTTTAAACAAAATAATTTACAATTTTCTTATAAATTTATTCTAAAAAAATTATAAATATTTATATAGTAATAACTAAAATTAAAAAAAATATTTTATCGTTTAATGTTTTAAAAATTAAAACTAATGATAAAATTAAACCATAAAATAAATTAAAAGAAAAGGTAGTTAACACATGCATAATGAAAGCAAAATACAACATATTAATTCTATAAAAGAAGTTGAGCAACTTTTACAATCAAAAAAAATAACAGTAATTGATTTTTCAGCAGAATGATGTGGTCCTTGTAAAATGTTAGGGCCAAGATTTGAAAATGTTGCTAATGACGAAAAACACAAAAATATTAATTTTATTAAAGTTGATGTTGACAAAGCTAAAGAACTAGCAAAAGAGTATGAAATCCAATCAATTCCAACATTAATTTATTTTAATAAAGAAGGAAAAGAAGTTAAAAAAACTTTTGGTTTAGTTTCTGAAAAAGATATGACTAATATTATCGAAGAAATGGGAAAATAAGGTATTTATAATGGCTATTAAATTAATTGTTCTTGATCTAGATGGAACTTTACTAAAAAGTAGATGAAAAATTCATCCTAAAAATCTAATTGCAATTCAAAAAGCATATCAAAAAAATATTAAAGTTATTATTGCAACAGGAAGAGCACCAAGTTCAACCATTGATATTGCAAAAGCATGTTTAATGCACGAAAAAACCGGTCATATTATTTGTTATAATGGTGGTAACATCCTTGATATTACTAATGATAATAGATTAGATATATTATATGAAAAATCATTAACAAAAGAGCAAATACAAACAATAGTTAAATTTGCTAATAAAAATAATTTAGCAATGTGAGGATATAGTACCGATAATAAAACAGGCTTAATTAATCGCAGATCACTAAAAGTTAAAATTATGGAAAATTTTAATAACCTACCAACTAAACAAATTGATGAGAATACCGATGAGGGTATGTATAAAATTTTATTATTTTGTAAAAAGAAAAAACAAGTTAATCCAATTTTAGAACAATTAAATACTATAAAAGATTTAGAACTTGCTACTTCTTCTCATAGTGTTATCGAAATTAATCCAATTGGTATTAATAAAGCTGCTGCTGTACAATTTTTATGCAAAAAATGAAATATTACTCCTGACCAAGTACTAGCTTGTGGTGATGGTATGAATGATTATAAATTAATAAAGTGGGCTAAATATGGTATTGCAATGCAAAATGCTCATCCTAATTTAAAAGAAATAGCATATGATGTTACTAGTAAAAATACTTGTGGTGGTGTTGCAAAAGCTATCGATAAATATGTATTTCCTAAATCAGAGTTTGAATAAATAATAGTTTAATTTTCTAATATAGTTTATTATCAAATATAACTTTAAAAATGCTGGTAATTGTCCAGCATTTTTAATTAAATATCCTTTATACTTAACTAAATATTTTTATTTTTAATTTTTCTTAATTAAACTTATTTATTTAACTGTTAAACACATCAATTATTTCATTGTAGAAATAAAAGACACATCGTTTATATTTATATTAGAAGTTAAAGTTTTAGTTCCTCCACTAGCACTTTCTTCTATTTGTATATCTAAGTAAACATTATGATCATCATGTCAAATATTAATTCAAATAGCTAAAGTTGCCCAATATAAAAATACACTATCATGACTATAAACTTTAAATTGAATAGTTATAGTTTCCGTAATATTTTTTGTTGCAACACTCATATTACTTTTTTTATCTGTCCCTCCTGGTGTTACTGCAGAAATAAAAGAATTATTATCAAAAGTAATAGTAGAAAAAATATTAGTAAAATTAGTTCAATTATTAGCATACTTCGTTCAATCATTAAATATAATTTTAGTATCACTTGTATATCCATTATTAGAAGAAGTACCGTTATAACTATCACTATATTTATAATTTAAATTTTTAGTAACTGGATCAGCATTTCATTTGTTATAATAAATTTCAATTAAATTATTATCTTTATCAAAAATATAGTTTAATGAATAGTTTTTGTCGATAATATTAAATGGTAGATTATAAATAAAATTATAAATATCTTTATTATCAATAATTAAATCAATAATTTTAGTAACTAATTCATTATTAATTTGTTCTTTTAAACTACTTTGACTAATAAAATAATTAGCTAATTGTTGAGCAATCGTTCTATCAATTTTATTAGATAATGTTGCTTTAGCAATATAATATAGACCCAATGTTTCACTTAAATTATCACTATGTTCAACTTTATCAGCACCTGCTTGTTGTGAAATATCAATGTGTTTTTCAATTCCACCTTGCTGAATTAACTTTCAATCTTGATTATCACCACTAAAATAAGAAGTACTATATTTACTTTTACTATATGGATTATATGTATCTTTAATAGTAGTTACTTTTTTAGTATTATTCATTTCTTGTTTAGTATTTTCAATATCTGATTTATCTTTATCAGGAACAATGACTTTGGTATTATAAACTAGATTACCTGTTGTATCTACTAAAAAAGTATTTTGAGCATTGGCAAAAGTATAATTTTTTAATGCTGAAGTATCATAACTGTAAAACTTATAATCAGTTATTGATTGGTTAGTAATTCAATCACTAGTATCTAAAACATTTCATTGATTATTAAATAATGAATTTGTAGAATTCTTTATTGATGATTTATTTGTTAAGCTACTGTTATTAACAATATTATCATTAATACTATTAATAACAGTATTACTTGTTAAAGTTAATGTTGTTAATGTACTTAATGTCATTAGTAATTGTTTCATTCATATACCTACCTTTTAAATAATACAATTTTAATAATTAGATATCTTTTTATATATACTCATTAAAATTATAACGATATTGAACTTATATCGTTATTTATAATATAACACAAATTTTTCTTATTTTTTTTAATAAAATCTCATTTAAAAATGTCTAAAAATTAACCTAATATTTGGAATTAAGTTAATAATCAAAAAATATATTATAATTAAACTATACACAGATAGAACTTTTGTTCTTAATGATGTTTAGAGAGAGGTGAAAGTAATGGAATTTGATTTTGATGTTATTACTATTGGTGCTGGTGTTATTGGTGCTGCTATTAGTGATGAATTATCAAAAAGAAACTTAAAAGTAGTTATTTTAGAAAAAAATTTAAGAATTGCCCAAGAAACATCAGAAGGAAATTCTGGAGTCATTCATGGTGGATTTGATCCAACACCAAGAAAACTAAATGCTAAATTAAATCTAGAGGGCAGAAAATTATATGAAAATGATTGATTTAAAAATTTAGATTTTCCATGAAAAAAAATTGATTCTTTAATACTTGCTTTTAGCAAAGAAGAAAACTCAGAAATACAAAAATTATATGCACGCGGTATTACTAATGGTCTTGCTAAAAAAGAATTATCAATATTAACAAGAGAAGAAGTAATTTCATTAGAACCTAATGTTAATCCAAAAGTTACTAGTGCACTACTTTGTTCTGCTTCATATGCTGTTGATCCAGTATTATTAACACAATCTTTAATTAATCGCATGATTAAAAATAAAGGACAACTAAAAGTTGATCATCAAGTAATTAATATTGAAACATTAAATTCAGGTTTTCGAGTTACTTGTTTAAATAATCAAAAAAAAGTAACTTTTACTTCAAAATATATTATTAATGCTGCTGGTCATTATGCTGATGATATTGCAAAGTTAATAAATTGTCAAGATTTCACTTTAAAAACTAGAAGAGGACAGTATTGTATTCTTGAAAAAACCGAAAATCATATTATAAATAATCACATTCTATTTATGATACCTACTATTCATGGTAAAGGAGTAATAGTTGCCCCAATGCTTGATGGTCATATCTTGGTGGGTCCTACTTCTCATGAAAATGTACCGAAAAGTGATACTAGATTAATTACAATTGAAGATATTGAACTTATTAATAAAATTGGTCTAAAAATTATTCCAACTTTAAATATTAATAAAACTTGTAAAGTAATTAGTGGTTCACGAGCAATTTGTGTTGAAACTGATGATTTTTTCATAAAATTTGCTAGTAATAATCCTAACTTTATTAATGTTGCTGGTATTAAATCACCAGGTCTAAGTTCAGCACCAGCAATTGCTTTACTAGTAGCAAATATGATAAAAAATATTTAATTTAAGGAGGAAAATATTATGCCAGAAGTCTCACAAGTAATTATTGGTGAACTATTTGGCACATTTATCCTAATTTTACTAGGAAATTGTGTTGTTGCCAACGTTTTATTAAAAAAAACAAAGGGAGAAAATAGTGGTTGGCTTGTTATTTGTACTGGATGAGGATTTGCTGTTGCTATTGCTGCAATGTTAAGTGGAATTTCAGGAGCACATTTAAATCCAGCTGTTACTATTGGATTATGAGTTGCTAATAAAAAAACAGCTTTTATTGGGGAAAACTTCCTTTATATTCCATTTTATATTTTATTTCAATTTTTAGGTGCAATGTTAGGACAATTAGTTGTTTACTTAGCATATTTTAAACAATATAACATTACTGAAGATAATAATAAAATTTTAGCAACTTTTGCAACAGCCCCAGCCGAACGTAGTTATATTTGAAATACTATAACAGAAATTATTGGAACATTTATGCTAGTTATGATTGTTTGTGCTACTATTGGTATTAAAAATTTAGTTATTAACTATAAAATATTTAATAGTGGTTCTGCATTTATTACTGGACCTGCGACTGTTGGTATTGGTGTTATGGTTATTGGACTTGCTATTGGTGGACCAACAGGTTTTGCTATTAATCCAGCTCGAGATTTAGGACCAAGAATTATTCATGCTATTTTACCAATAGCAAATAAAGGAAGTTCTGATTGAAAATATGCTCCAGTGCCTGTTATTGGACCAATTTTAGGAGCAATTATTGCTGGTGGTTTAATTCAAGTAATTGAAATACTTTAATAAAAGTACAGAAAGGATAAATAATATGTCAGAAGAAAAAAAATATATTATGGCATTAGATGAAGGTACATCTAGTTGTCGTACTTTAATTATTGATAAAGAAGGAAAAATTACTGGTATCCATCAAATTGATATACCTCAGCACTACCCCCCTCAATCAGGTTGAGTTGAACATGATGCACTTGGAATTTGAAATAATCAATTAACAACAATGCAACAAGCTTTAAATAAAAGTAATATTAAATCTAATCAAATTGAAGCAATTGGTATTACTAATCAACGTGAAACAACAGTAGTATGAAATCGTGATACAGGTTTACCAATTTATAACGCTATTGTTTGACAAGATCGCAGAACAGCAGATTACTGTGAAGAGTTAACAAAAAAAGGATGAAAAGAAAAAATTCATAAAAAAACCGGCTTACTAATTGATTCTTATTTTTCTGCTACTAAAATAAAATGAATTTTAGATAATGTTAAAAATGCACGTGAATTAGCAAAAAAAGGAAAACTAGCTTTTGGTACTATTGATAGTTGATTAATTTATAAAATGACAAATGGTATTGAAAATAATGTTGAAAAAACTAAACATGTTATTGATATTACAAATGCTTCACGAACAATGTTATTCAACATTAATACTAAAAAATGAGATGAAGAATTACTAGAATTATTTGATATTCCTAAAAATATGCTACCAGAAGTAGTTCCCAGTTCAGGTAAAATTGGAACTACTTATAAAGGAATGTTATTCCAAAATGATGAGCAAGAAATTCCTATTACTGCTGCAATTGGTGATCAACAAGCTGCATTATTTGGTCAATTATGTTTAACACCTGGTGAAATCAAAAATACTTATGGTACTGGTTGTTTTATTTTAATGAACATTGGAAATACTCCTCTTTTTTCAAAACAAGGTTTACTAACCACTATTGCTTATCAAATATCAGGCGAAGAACCAGTTTTTGCTTTAGAAGGTTCAGTTTTTATTGCAGGAGCTGCTGTTCAGTTTTTACGTGATCAATTACGAATGTTATATCGTTCCGATGAAAGTCTATGATATTCACAAATTGTTGATCCTAAAGAAGAACAGCGTATTTATGTAGTACCTGCTTTTGTTGGTTTGGGTGCCCCTTATTGAGATTCAACAGCACGTGGTGCTATATTTGGTTTAGAACGTGGTACGAAACGTGAACATATTGTTAAAGGTACCATTGAATCATTAGCTTATCAGTCACAAGATGTTATTCTGGCAATGCAAGCAGATGTTAAATTAAATAAAGATTTAAAAGATTTAAAAATTAAGATTAAAGTTGATGGTGGAGCAAGTAATAATTCATATATTATGCAATTCCAAAGTGACATTAGTCGTACTAATTTAATTAAACCTAAAAATACTGAGACTACAGCAATGGGTACTGCTTACTTAGCAGGACTTGCAATTGGATTTTGAAATATTAATGATATTAAAAAAATAAATAAAATTGAAAAAGAATATAAACCAATTATGACAGAAAAAAAAGCAGAAACTTTTTATAAGGGTTGACAAGAAGCAGTTAAAAGAACACGTGGTTGAACTACTTCTATTAAATAAAAATAACTGAATTGACAGTATAAAAGGAAATGTTTAGTAATCTGTGTAACTTACAAAAATAACTATGTTTAATTAATTCTAGTAAATATAATTAAATGACTAGAAAGAGTGAGTTACAGATGGCTAAAAAAGATAACTTTAATAATAATGATCCAATATCAAAAGCAGTAGATTTATTACTAGAAAATACTGAAGATTTAACAACAGTTTTTAAACCTAGCGGTTTATATAAAGAATTAACAAAAAGATTAGTTGAAAAAATGTTGAATTCTGAAATGCAAAATTATTTAGGATATGAAAAAAATCAACATAGTACTACTGAAAATGCTCGTAATGGTACAAGTTCAAAAAAATTAATAACTCAACAAGGTAAAATTGAAATTGATGTACCAAGAGATCGCAATAGTAATTTTACTCCTGTAATAGTTCCTAAAAGGCAAAGAAGATTTGATGGTTTTGATCAACAAGTTCTTTCCTTGTATGCAAAAGGAATGACATTATCTGACATTAGAATGCAGTTGCAAGAGTTATATCATGGTGCTGATATTAGTGAAAGTGTTATTAGTCAAATTACTGATGATGTTATTGATGATGTTAAAGCATGACAAAATCGACCATTAGAAAGTATTTATCCTATTGTTTATTTTGATTGTATAGTAGTTAAAGTACGACAAGATAAACGGATTATTAACAAATCAGTTTATATAGCATTAGGAGTTGATTTAGAAGGCAAAAAAGATGTTTTAGGATTATGAATTAGTGAAAATGAAGGTTCTAAGTTTTGATTATCTAATTTCACAGAAATGAAAAATCGTGGCTTAAATGATATTCTTATTGCTTGTAGTGATAATTTAACAGGCATGTCAGAAGCAATACAATCAGTTTATCCTAAAACAGAACATCAATTATGCATTGTTCATCAAATTAGAAATAGTTTAAAATATGTTTCATACAAACATCGAAAATGTCTAGTTGCAGATTTAAAACCAATTTATAGTGCATGTAGTGAAGAACAAGCAATGCAAGCTTTAGAATCGTTTGAAAGTAAATGAAATAAACAATATCCTCAAATTACTAAATCTTGATATAAAAATTGAGATAATTTAATGGTTTTTATTAGTTATCCAGTAGAAATCAAAAGAGTGATTTATACTACAAATGCTATTGAATCTGTTAATAGTCAATTACGAAAAATCATCAGAAATAAAAAAGTTTTTCCTAATGATATGGCAGTTTTCAAAATATTTTACTTGGCAATTGAAAATATAACAAAAAAATGAACATTGCCTATTCAAAATTGAAATACAGCAATTGCTCATTTTATGATAAAATTTGAAGACAGAATTAATCTAAATTAGTAACTTTGTAAAACAAAGATACACAGATTATTAAAAAGCCTCTTTGCTGTTTTTATTTCCTCTTGTAATTTTTTATTTGTAATAATATCATTGTTTAAAATTTTTCAGTATTTCAATAAGATTATTTAAGTTTTGAAATTTATTGGCTTCTTTAGCAATAGTGTATTTTTGTTTTTCACAGATTTTAATACTGGTATCTATTCAATTTTGTAATTTTTTTATTTTTCATTTTTGATTTGAAGTTATTAATGGTGGATTTTGATAATTGTTAATTGCATGATACATGCTTGTGCTAAAAACCATTATTCTTAATCCATTATTACTTAATTCTTGGTGAAAATATTTATTTAAGCTACCTTTATTATTTAAAAGATAATTAATAGCATTATGTGTTCCGCGATCTCAATTTTTTATAATTTGTTAACAATAAAAAATCATTATGTATTGTTTGTCAAGAATAATTATTATGTGCTTGGAGTCCATTACTTGCTACATAACTTCCTACAAAAGGTAAAGATTGGCAAATAATATTTTCCATATTAGGATTTATTAATGTGCTATCTTCAAAATAATAATAAGTTATTTCAAAAGTAAATCCTTGTAGGTATAAAGTTTTTGAACAAAAAAATAATTTTAACGTTTTTTGTTCAATATTTACAGTAATTGAAAAGTAATCATATTGTGCTTTTTGATTTATATAATAAAACTCTGAGTTAGCATTTGAACCATATGTATTTGGCATTTTTAATAAAATAGTTTCTATATATAGTTCTTTAATAATATGATTTAATTTTTTAAAAAATATTATAGGATTATCATTTAAAATTTCTAAAATTGTTATTGTATGAAAAATACTTGAGTAGATTATTTTTTCTTCATCAAATTTTTCTTTTTCTTTTCGATCTTTTTTTTCAAAATTTGATTTTTTTGGCATATTCAATTTTCCTTTCAAAATAAAAACCCATTTACTTTCATAAAAAGTAAATGGGTTAAAAACTAATATTTAGTTATATACAGTATAGAAAATAAAAAAAATTTGTCAACTTTAGAATCTCTTATATTATTTCAAAATAAGTCAAATTTCAAAAAAGTAATAATAAAAACTTTAATAGTGTTAAAAGCATTTTTTATGTTTTTTAGATAATCATTTATTATTATTATTTATAGTTTATTTTAAAAATTAAAATAAATGAATTTTTTTGAAAGGAAAAAAAATGAGAGAAGAAGATTTAAAAGAGATAAATGAAAAAATATTAAATATAAAAGAATTATATAAACGTAATAATGAAATTTTAAATGAAATCATATTTAATAAAAATAACTATTGTGAAGAAAATATAGATATGATAAAAGATTCAATTTTAGAAAAAAATTATAATTTTCAAGAAATAAAAATTCAACTTTTAGATCATCAAAACTTTTTATTAAGTAAAAATATAAATAATGAATTCTTATTTAATAATCTTGAGTTAGAATTATCAATAAATAAATTCTGATATAAATTTTCTATTAAACTTTATAAAAAAGAAAAAGAAATAGTTAAATATTGAAAAGAACAGTATTTTGAATGTTATAAAAAACAATTTTTTATAAAGAAAAACTTAGAAAATGATAATAAAATATCAAATTTTGTTATTAATAAAATTAATAAAGATGTACAAAATATTTCCGTTTCGACTCCTTCATTAAAAGTACATACATTAAAAATGTAAAATATATAAAACGCTATTTTTTAATAAAATCATTTAAAAATCTAGAATTTAATTTTTTTTAAATTATGATATAATCACTTTAAAATAATTATTAATTTTTTACAATATTTAAATGAGGTATATATATGAAAAAACCATTATTATTTATGGGTGCATTATTATTATCAAGTGCAGTCACTGCTAGTACAACGGCATGTAATAATCTAACTATATTTAAAAAAGATTTAAAAAAAGATTTAACACAAACAGATTTAAAAATTGTACTAGAGGAACATCGAGGAACAATACCTACAGATTATGAATTAAAATCACAACTATTTATTTTAAATCATGAACTTCATACTGATAATATTATAATTATTAATAAAACAACTAATTATGCTTTTGTTGTTGGTGATGGTATTTTTTATAATCAAGATAAAATTAAAATTACTTATCAAATCCAAACTATTGATATTAGAACAATAATTGTTGATGGAGCATCCATTGGTAATTTTAGTACTAATGGTCAAAAACCTACTGTGGAAGCCGTTTACAGTCGTATTCAAGAAAAATATTATAATTTAGAAATGGATCGCCTTAAAATTGATGTTATTTCTAATAAAGAAGCAACTATTACAGGTATTACGGGCGCTGATGTTATTCCTCTTTATACTGGTAAGGTAACAGTTACATTTAGTACTAATGATAGTGTTGATTTAAGTACTATTATTAATAAAAAAGATTTAATGGTTAAGACTAATGGTCATGATATACCATCAAATAATGATGTAATGAGAGCATTACGTGATACTTACCAAGAAAAGTTAGATACTTCTTTTATTGCGATAGAAATTACTGCTACTAATAGTGCCACTATTACTAGTACAAATCAAAAAAAATATACCGGTAAAGTAATACTAAATTTAAATCTTGATATTAGAATTGCTCTTAAAGACGTTATTAATAAGGGATTAGATAAAATTGCTATTATAGGAAAAGTAATAACTTTAGAAGATGTTAGTAGTGCATTGAAAAAACAATATTCAAGGTTAAATATGAATGCTATTCAAGTAACGTTGCAAAATAATAGTGCCACTATTAAATCTATTAATCAATATGTATACACTGGTGCTGATGTAGTAATTAATAGTTTACTTATTGATTTAAATAGTGTTTTAAATAATAAATTACCAACTTTGAATATTCCTGGACAAAATACACCAAGTAAAGAGCAATTAATTTTAGCACTTAAAACCGCTAACTATAATCTTGATGTAAGCAAAATTATAGTTGATAAAATTACTGATAATAGTGCAGTTATTAATGGTGATGGTAAATTTTATAGCAATGATAGTATTGTTGTTACTTATGATTGTGATAAAACAGAGCTTTTAAGTGATGTTTTTAAAAATTTAAATTTAGGAACAATTAAAACTAATGGATTATCAAAACCAAATATTGAAGAAATTAAAACTGCGATTAGCAAAAGTAATCCAAATGTAAAGCTAGATGCAATTAAATTTAGTGAAGATGATATTACTAATCAACAAGTAACTATTAGTGGTGATGAAACTATTTATAAAGGAAAGATAGTTGCTGATTTTACTGTTGATAGTAGTAGTATTAATAATGATCAACTAAATTATAATTATAATGAAACTAATAGTGTTGGTTCGTTAAAAAGTACTTGAACCAGCTCTGATATTCCTCTATTATCTAATTGAACAAATTATGCACCAGATTGAGATAGTTTTTCTAATAAGTTTAGTAAATTAAGTTTTGGTGATAATTCGTATTTTAGTCTTTATTGTAATACTTATACTGATCAAAAATTAAAAGGTTCGCAATTAAGTATTAGTACTAATGATATTAGTAATGATAGAAACAAAAATATATTTGAGCTTAGTTACTATTATGATGGTGGATTTTGAGGAGCCTTTCTTGAATTACATGGTTATATTCATATTTGACATGATGAAGAAAATGTTTATGTAAGCATTAATTGAAGCGTTGATACAGTTAAATGTTTCCGTGATCGAGTATGGAATATTAACTTGCAAGGTGTAACCTTTAGTTAGAATTTAACAGATTATATTTATTTAGTTTTACTGTTAATCATATAATTTTGAAATATTAATTTTATTAAAAAGATAAATGAGAGATAATACTCTCATTTTTAATATTTTTTTATATAAATTAAGTAAATAATTAAAAAAGGATATACAAAGTAAGTTAAAAAATTAAAATTAAAAATTATTAATTTATAATTATTATAAACTTAATATAGTTTTTATTTTAAAATAAATGAGTTTAGATTGAAAGGAAAAAAAGATGAATAGAGAGCAAGAAATAAATATATTAAATGTAGAAATAAATTTAATTGAACAAAAAATGGCTATTATTAAAAGTAATTTAGAAACTTGTATCAAAAATATAAGTGATAATCAAAGACAAGTATCTAATTTTTTAGAAGAACTTAAAAGAGAAGATTCAGAACATAAAAAATTATTATCTTCACCATGTTTAGAAAAAAGTGGAAATTGTCAAGAAAATAGAGCAATGAGAGAAAGAATTACATTTCATTGAAGACATATTAAATATATTGAAGGAAAAATTATTAACTTAGAATTTTTAAATAAAAATCAAGAACAAGAAAAAAATAATTTAAAATCCGAAATGAATTTATTAAGGATAGAAAAAGATAAAAAAATTAGAATTTTAGAACAACAAAAAAATAATTTCAATAACATTAAGAGTATTGTTAATCATGAAAAAAAGTATAATGATAGTAATAAACCCAATACAAGTTATAGTAAATTAACATAATTGAAGTAATTATATAAGATTTATATTTAATTTATTTACAAAAAGTTATCATTTCTGATAACTTTTTGTATGTTTATTTATATTATTGAAGAATTTTATTTAAGTAAGGCTATTGAAAGTTGATTTTTAAAATTTTGAAAGTAATGAAAATCGAATTTAATTTATTCTGTAGGAGCTATTCCACAATCAATTCTATGGATACTTACATTACCAAAATGAATTTCTAAAAAAACTTTTGAGTTTGGAAAATTTCCTGTTACTGGTGTTCAATTATTAATATCACTAAAAAATTGTGTAGAAATTTTTGTATTTAGTAATTTAACTAATTCATCAAATTGCTTTTGTTTATCATCACTTTTAAATTTTAATTTAAAACTAGTAATTGGATTACCTTGTCTAAAACCTTCTTCTGTTGTTAATTTTAAAGTACTTTTATTAAATATAATATTAGTAATAATTATATTATTAATGCCTAATTCATTATTTTTGCTTGTATTGATAGTATAAGAAGTAATAAGTTTTTCATTTTTTTCATCTTTGGTTAAAATATCAATTTGACAAGTACCGTCACTAACCCGAAAGTCATTTTGATTATTTTCTGTAATTTTGCCTGGATTACTATTTCTAACTTTTGCAATTAAATTACTAATTTCATTAACATCATAGTTTGAATAATCCTGATTTTCATTACCAGATGTATATCCTAATTCTTGTAAAAATGCAGCAGCATGCTCATTTCTTGCTTTATATTTTTTTGAAGTAGAACCTGTAATTAATAATTTATTTTTAAAGAAATTATCAGGTATAATTAATGAATCATCGGCAATAATTAAATATTTTTCGTTATTACTATCATAACTCAATTTTTGTTGGATTAAACTTATTGAGTTATCTGAATTATATCATCCTAATAATTTTGCATATCTAGAATTTAAATCAGGCACTTTTATTGAATCATACTCACAAGCAACAATTGAACTTATGCTAATAGAAGTTAAAGTAATTACACTCATTATTTTAATGTTATTTTTATACTTCTCATATTTGTACCCCCATAAATAGTATTAATTATTTTTAATGATTTATAATTATCATTAAAATAATATTCAAGTATATAGGGGCTTTGCCCCTAGTTGCTTCGCAACTCACCCCAGTGGCGTAAACGCCACGGCCAACCAACCAAGGTTCTGGTTGGCTTCGACCAATAATATAGGTTTACTCTATTTTAACATCTTTCTTATTTTTCTTAGAATATTTATTTCTATAATAACAAGTACGACATACAGTATTTTGAGTTTCTTTCTTTTCAGTTTGTAATATATTATCCAACTTATCTAATCCTACTGCTCTAATATCATCAACAGTAAAATCTAATGCTTGTGATTGTTCATAGTATTTAACAGTACTTAATTCACTCTTTAAAGAATGAATATAATTTAAAGCACGACTATTATATCTTTGTAAATAAGACCTAGGAAATCATAAACTAAAAGTCATAGTTTCACCACTATAACTAGGTGGTAATCCACCACGTTTAATTATTCGCTTTGTTTGTCTTTTATATAATACAACTTTATTATAATCATCAACATTAGTATAAATATTTAGTTTAAACTTATGGAATGGCAACCCTTTTTAGGACTATTTTTTGGTAGACATTTGTTTTTGATAACTAATTGGAGTTAGGTAGTTTAGAGTACTGTGAATTCTTATGTTGTTATATCAATTGATGTAATCAAATAATTCTAATTTTAATTGGATTAATGATGTAAAATTTTTATCATTAATAAATTCAATTTTGAAAGTTTTAAAAGTTGCTTCAGCAACAGCATTGTCATAAGGACATCCTTTTTTGCTTAAAGATCGAGTTATGTTGAAAGCTAATAAAAGTTTATCAATAGTTTTATTATTGAATTCATTACCGCGATCAGTATGAAATATTTCAATATCTTTTAAACAGTGATTTGATTGCATAAATGCTTGATATACTAATGATGCATCTTTTTTAACTCCAACACTATGTCCAATAATTTCGCGGTTAAATAGGTCGATTAATAGGCAAATATAGTTTCATTTACCATTAACTTGAACATAAGTTAAATCACTAACAATAACTTCATTTTTAATTCTATTATTAAAGTTTCTATTAACAAGATTGGTTATTTGACTATCATTGACTTTATTATGATAATTTTTGAATGATAATTTAGTGTATTTTGATATTAAATTATGCTTATTCATAATTTCTTTAATTTTTCTGCGTGATAAATAAATTTCTTGGTTTGCTAGTATGACTTTTAATCTTCTAGTACCATAAACTTCTTTATTTTCTTTAAAAGCACTAATAACAGCTTGTTCATAAATATTATTTTGAATTTTATTTTTTTTCTTTAAATTAAAATAATATGTTGATTTAGAGAGTTTTAAAAAATGACACATTGTGCGAATTTTATATTTAGATTTATTATTTGCAATAATCTCTACTTTCTGCCTATTATTAGTGCTGCTTGCTTTAAAATATCAATTTCCATTCGTAACTGTTTTAATTCTTTATTTGCTTGAATTAATTGTTTTTCTAAATCTGAAAGATTATCTTTAGTTTTAAAACTACCTGAATTAGTAAATTGCTTAATTCAATTGTAAGTAGCTGCTCTTGTAACATTGTATTCTTTAACAAGGCAAGATACTGATTTGCCACTTTGATATAAAGCTACTATTTGTTTTTTAAATTCATCTGAATATGAGTTAATAGTGACCATAATTATAATTCCTTTCTTTTAACTAATTTGTTCACTTGTCTATGTAATTAGTGTCCAATAAAGTGTAACCCATCCAAAAACAAATTTGCAAACATTTCATCAAATCATTAAACAACAAATAATAAATGATATTTTAAATAAGTCAGAAATTGCTATAAAAGCAAGACATGGCGGCTTAACAATAAGATTTGAAAAAAATAAAAAAAATATAAATAATACTGAATTTACTAGTTCTTTTAATTCAAGTCAAATATCACAAATTAAAATAATTGAAAATGGATCACAAAAGTATAGATATAATTCTGTAACAATTTTAGATCTTGATAAACAAATAGCAAAGAAAATAATAATTGAAGAAGCAAGAGCACATAGAATATTAAATTTACAAAAAGAAAATAATGATGAAACTTTAAAAATTGAATTTGAATTAAAAAAAGCAAAGGAAAATTTAGAAAAAATTAAAAATGCAATAGTTAGTGGTTAATTATTTGGTAAAAAAACGTTAAAAAAAGAAAAAGAGAATTAGCCAAATATGAACATGAAATTAAAGAAAAAACAACTCGGTTAAGGAAATTAAAACAAAGAAAAGAACAATTAAATGAATATCAAAAGATAAATAGTAATATCCAAAATGAATTAAAAAATGATATTAAACAATTTTTAAATAATGACGAAAAGAACAAAACCAAAATATTAACAAAAAATAAAAAAAAAATAAAAAAACTAAAAATTAAACTTAATAAAATTAACATTTTACAAAAAGAATTAAAATATGAAAATAAAATATTAAAATTAGAAAATGAAATTAAACAAGAAAAAATTGAAAATGGTAAAAAAGTTGAACAAATATATGAAGAAATTTTGACAATAAAGGTAATGTTTAGTAATCTGTGTAACTTACAAAAATAACTATGTTTAATTAATTCTAGTAAATATAATTAAATGACTAGAAAGAGTGAGTTACAGATGGCTAAAAAAGATAACTTTAATAATAATGATCCAATATCAAAAGCAGTAGATTTATTATTAGAAAATACTGAAGATTTAACAACAGTTTTTAAACCTAGCGGTTTATATAAAGAATTAACAAAAAGATTAGTTGAAAAAATGTTGAATTCTGAAATGCAAAATTATTTAGGATATGAAAAAAATCAACATAGTACTACTGAAAATGCTCGTAATGGTACAAGTTCAAAAAAATTAATAACTCAACAAGGTAAAATTGAAATTGATGTACCAAGAGATCGCAATAGTAATTTTACTCCTGTAATAGTTCCTAAAAGGCAAAGAAGATTTGATGGTTTTGATCAACAAGTTCTTTCCTTGTATGCAAAAGGAATGACATTATCTGACATTAGAATGCAGTTGCAAGAGTTATATCATGGTGCTGATATTAGTGAAAGTGTTATTAGTCAAATTACTGATGATGTTATTGATGATGTTAAAGCATGACAAAATCGACCATTAGAAAGTATTTATCCTATTGTTTATTTTGATTGTATAGTAGTTAAAGTACGACAAGATAAACGGATTATTAACAAATCAGTTTATATAGCATTAGGAGTTGATTTAGAAGGCAAAAAAGATGTTTTAGGATTATGAATTAGTGAAAATGAAGGTTCTAAGTTTTGATTATCTAATTTCACAGAAATGAAAAATCGTGGCTTAAATGATATTCTTATTGCTTGTAGTGATAATTTAACAGGCATGTCAGAAGCAATACAATCAGTTTATCCTAAAACAGAACATCAATTATGCATTGTTCATCAAATTAGAAATAGTTTAAAATATGTTTCATACAAACATCGAAAAGGTCTAGTTGCAGATTTAAAACCAATTTATAGTGCATGTAGTGAAGAACAAGCAATGCAAGCTTTAGAATCGTTTGAAAGTAAATGAAATAAACAATATCCTCAAATTACTAAATCTTGATATAAAAATTGAGATAATTTAATGGTTTTTATTAGTTATCCAGTAGAAATCAAAAGAGTGATTTATACTACAAATGCTATTGAATCTGTTAATAGTCAATTACGAAAAATCATCAGAAATAAAAAAGTTTTTCCTAATGATATGGCAGTTTTCAAAATATTTTACTTGGCAATTGAAAATATAACAAAAAAATGAACATTGCCTATTCAAAATTGAAATACAGCAATTGCTCATTTTATGATAAAATTTGAAGACAGAATTAATCTAAATTAGTAACTTTGTAAAACAAAGATACACAGATTATTAAAAAGCCTCCGATCTTCAGCTGAAATTAAGTTTAATGCTAAATTAACTGGTAATTTATTTTCATTTTGTAGTCTATTAAATAAGTTTAACATTGCTTGTGTTAATTTATTAATATTATTTTTTACCAAAATTGGTGTAATTTCATCAACTAAATATGTTTTTAAATCACTAGGTGTTTTTGTTAATAATTGGGTTCTATATAAAGCCTGTTCTTTAAAATAATTACTTATTTCTTTGAATTTTTTATATTCTAATAAACGAGCAATTAATTTTTGACGATTAACTTCATTTTCATAAGCACTATCTACCACTAGTTCTTGTTTTGGTAATAATTGTTTTGATTACAATTCTAATAAATAAGCAGCAATCGGTAAATATTCACTTACTAAATCAATGTTTTTAATTAATTCTTCATTAATAAAATGAACATATTGGTTAGTAACATCATTTAGATTTAAATCTAAAATATCAATATTTTTTTCTTTAATTAAATGCAAAAGCAAATCCATTGGTCCTTGAAAAGATTCAATTGTAATTACTGGTTGTAACATTATTCTCGTTCCCTCAATATCATTTTATACTTATTAATATTAATTATAACTTAATTTAATAGTACTTGATTAATCTTTAATAAATAAAAAAACTTATTTTTAATTTTTTAATGATTAAAATAAGTTTTAAAAGTTATTATATATTTAAATATTATTATTTAACTTCACGTAACGTAATATGAATATTTTCAACATTTATTTCAAATTTTGAAGATGTCTTTATATCTGGAAAGTCTTTACTTAGGTCATATTTTAATTTAAAGTTTAAATTAAAATAACCATTTTTTTCGTTAGGATTAAGATTAAATCCACTTTCGGGATTAGTAATAGTTATTACACTATCATTTCATTTGGGAACAAGAATACTATAAATTTTATTAATATTAGCAAAATAACCCTTTGTTATAACTTGTTCTTTTATATTATTCATTTCCTTATAATCTGAAAAACTTTCTGAAGCATTTGGTAATTCCTTTACTGCATCAACTGTTCATTCAGAAAATATTTTTGAAATTTGTGTTGTTGCATCAACAAAAGTTTGGTTAATCTGAATAGCAGACTTACTTTCAATATCACCAGTATTAAAAGTAGATTTACCATCATTACCAACTAAGAAATCAATAGTAATATTACTAACATTACCATTAAATACAATTGATTTATCATCATTATTGGTCACCGTTGGATCTGCCATTTTAAATAAAGTTGATTTAGCATCATCTGAAAAATCATCTGAAAATTCAAAACTTAAACTTAAACCAGAATATTGAACTTTATCTTTAATGGCAACATTTAAATTTTGTTTAATATATGATAACTGAGTTCTAGCAATATCTTCTTTTGAAGGTGCATCAATTTTTCCACTAATTGGTAAGTTTTCAACATTAACATTTAAAACATTATCTTTAATTTCTCCATTAATAAGTTTCTCAATAAAATCTTTAATTGCATCAGCTTTTTTTTGATCACTAGTATGACTTGTATCATTATTAATTGTAATTTTAATATCTTTAGTAACTGATGGTAAATTTAAATAAGAGATTTCCGCTTTTACTCATAAATAACCATTGACTAATTCACTACCAGTTGGTAAAACAAACTTAGGTTTTTCTTTTTCATCATTATCATTATCTTTTTTTGGAACATAGTCCATAATTTTGACATGTGCATCAGGGTGATATCAATTTGTTGGATGTTCATTGGTACTTTCTTTAAGTTTACTAGAGAAAAAGTTACCAATAGCTGTTTGCACAGAAGTATCTAATTTGCTAAAAATTTTACCTTTCATTTCTCCTATATTGGTATCATCTGATAAATTAAGATCAGCCTTAATTTGCACACTACTATCAGTAACAAAAGAGGCAGCAAAATTAAGAATATCCCTTGGAGTCATTTGATTATTTTCACTACCACAAGCAACAACTGTTACAATTGGTGTTGTTGCTAAAGCAAGTGTGCCCAGTAATTTTAATAAAGATTTCACAAAAACGCTCCTTATCATTTCATTTAATTAATATTTTTAAAATACTGTAACATTATAAACAATTTTAAACTAAATTACATTATTATTTCTAAAATTATTGGTTTAATATCGTATTTTTTATTAGTAATCTGAAATGTAGAAATTGCCAAATCTAAAAATTGTTGATGGAAATGTTGATCTTTATTAGTATGGAGTTCCATAATTACACTATTTTTTTCAACTTTTTGACCATGAATTTGTTTTAAATAAATTCCTGCCACCGGATCAATGATATCAGTTTTCGTAGTTCTTCCTGCTCCTAATATTACTGATAATTCACCTAAAGCATAATTATTAGTAAAATCTAAATAGCCCAATAATTGCGCCTTAACTTTAATAATATATTTAGCTGGTGGTAATTTATCAATATTATCAAGATATTTAGTATCTCCACCTTGACTTTTAACAAAATCATAAAAAATTTGTAGTGGTTTTTCACTAGTAAAAATAGCATTAACTTTATCAATACCCTCTTTTAAGGTTTTTACCTTTTTAGCTCCCAATAAGGCTAAAGCTACTAAATTACTAACAAGGATCTTCAAATCTTCTGGTCCTTTATTTTTTAAACTTAAAATAACTTCTTGTAATTCTAGTGCATTACCAATTGTTCGTCCTAAAGGCTTATTCATATCACTAATAATAGCATAAATTTTTTTATTAAAAGCTTTACCAATATGTACCATTAATTTTGCTAACTCTCTTGCAGTTACTATATCCTGAACAAAGGCACCTTTTCCGCATTTAATGTCTAGTAAAATTAAATCAGCACCCATTGCTATTTTTTTAGACATAACACTAGCAGCAATTAATGGTAATGAATCAACTGTTCCTGAAACATCACGTAATGCATATAATTTTTTATCAGCAGGCACTAAATTACTAGTTTGACTAATAATACTCATACCAACTTTATTAACAACTTTAATAAAATCTGATATTGCTAAATCACATTTAAAATTTGGAATTATTTCCAGTTTATCAATAGTACCACCAGTAATACCCAATCCTCTTCCAGAAATTTTTGCAACCTTTAATCCACAAGCAGCAGCTATTGGACCAAATACTAAACTAGTTTTATCACCAACACCACCAGTTGAATGTTTATCAATACTAAAACCAGTAATTTGTGATAAATCCATGGTTTCACCACTATTAATAATAGCTTTTGTATATTCTACTAATTCATCATTAGTCATTCCCTGAAAATAAACAGCCATTGCTCAAGCACTAATTTGATAGTCTGGTATTGTTTCATTGGCAATACCTTCTGTTAAAAATTTTAGTTCTTCTTTATTTAAACTTTGTCCTAATTTCTTTTTAGAAATTAAATCAATCATATACATTTTAATAAAACACCTTACTTTCTTTTTATTAAATAACAATTGCAATTGCAATTGCATTAGTTTCATTATGTGATAAAGATAAAAGTAATTGATAATTCTTAATAATAGTTATTGGTTGATTATATTGATTATAGCTAATATCAATATTTTTAAATGTTAACTTTTCTTGTGGTAATGCCTTAAAAATTGCTTCTTTTAATGCTCATCTTCCTGCCAAAAATTCCTGTTGACGTTGTAAAGAATATTGATTAAAAAGTATAATTTCTTTTTTACTTAAAATTCTTTTAGCAAGTTCTTCAATATTTTCTATTCGATTTACTTCAATAATATCTATACCTACACTACGCATTGTTAACTCCTTATATAAAATAAAAGGTTAAAACCCTAAAATCCTTGTTTTTATTATATAATTAATATGAAAGAAAGTGTGATATTAATTTCAATAAATCAAATAAATTTTGAAAAGATGGTGGTATATTAATGACATTTTACTTAAATCAAAAACAAAAATCATTAATTAAAGAACACTACCAAAACTATAAAGTTGATAATAAAAATAGTAGTTATGAATTATTTCAATATCATAATATAACAATTGAAATTTATCAAGAAAAAGTTATTTTTAAAGGTACTAAAGAAGATATTATTGCAGAATATCGCAGTATTTGAAATCAACTTGATGAAAATCAATCACCAGTCATTGGCAATGCTGAATTTGGTATTAATAATTTTTTTGGTCCACTTGTTATTATTAGTTCTTATATTGGTTCAGGTAATTTAGAAAAATTACGTTTACTTAACATTCGCGATTATAAAGACTTATCACAAAGTAAATTTATTGAATTAGCACAAGATATTATGAAAACAATTATTTTTGAGTCAGTAATCATTAACAATCGTAAATATAATCAATGAATTGATGCGGGTTATAGCCCCAATATTATTAAAACTTGAGGAGAAAATCAAGCATTAGTTCGTATGTTACAACATAGAATTCAATATGATACTATAGTTATTGATCAATATATTAATGAAGATACATATTACAAATACATTGAAAATATGAAAGATAATCGTAATAAAATTATTAAAGATAAAGTTCAATTTGTTACTAATGCAGAAAGTAAGTATTTAGCTATCGCTTGTAGTACTATTATTAGTCGTTATTTATTTTTAGAAGAAATTAAAAAAATAAAAGGTATTGACACTAATACAATTCCATTAGGTACTGGAAAAGAAGTTAATGTATTTTTAGAAAAAATTAAAAATGAAAAAACAATTGAATTTAATAAATTTCTTGAACGTCATAGCAAAAAATCATTTACTGAATTTTTTAAATAAATAATTAAAACTTAATTTTTATTAACTATATATAAAAAGATATTTTTTATTTAAAAACTATTAAATAAATGATATAATCCAAATCAGATATATGTTTAAATATATTTTTAAGTCCTATTTTGTTTATAAAAACAAAATAGGACTTTTATACTTAAAGGAGAAAATAAAATGCCAAATGAAGAAAAAAAGCCTTTATTAGAAAAAAATAAACATAGTAATTATGGAGTTACTCATCAACAACCTTCTATAAATGATAGTAATTCAAGTAGTACTGAAAGTCTTAATAGTTCAAGTACAATTATCGAAATAGAAGATAGTGAAGAAAATAATTGAATAAATTGTAGTAGTCGTTATGGAGGAACAACACAAAAAAACTCGATGATAATGGAAATTGAAAATATGAAACCCAAATTAAAAATAACTTTGATAGTTTAACTTTTTTTAATGAAAGCACTATTACCATCAATAACAATCAATACTGACAAAAACTAACATTTGTTGAAAAAAATGGAACAGTAATTATAGTGATTTTAGAATTATTAAAAATAAACTTTAATAGAAATACAATAGAAATATATAAAAAATAATACAATGATATTGATAAATATATTGATGATAATTTAGATTTAAAAACTTTTCAAAAAAAAGAAAGAAAATTATCACCCGAAAATCAATTCTTAGAAGGTATTACTATAAAAACTATTAATAATCTTAATAAATTTATAACAAATACCAACGCACTTAATGAACAATTAAAATTATTTAAAGAAAATTCTAATAATAGAGATTTAAATGTTTTATTAAAATTATATAAATATTTAACAATAATACAAAATTTTATTGATCAAACAAAACCAGGAATAATAAGAAATATTGCATATAAATTTTTAGGATTATTAGAAATTTATATTGGACTTACTGGTAAAAATTTACAAAGAGTAGTTTCTAATTTTCCCATTGATGGTAAAGAACACACATCCCAAGATTATATTGATGCTATATTTTGAAATTGACAAAATTATGTTATGGTATTACTTGATACTGCACTTGGCACATTTTTCACTTCAGCAGCTTCAAGTTGATCACGAGATGTTTTTTTTAATAAAAAAAACAAAACAAATCCCATTGAAATCAACCAATTTAATACCAGTGACTTTGAAAAATATAAAGAAATATTTGAAACACTTTTATTTGAAGAAGACCATCAAAAATTAATGAAATATTTTTCAAATATTTCCATACTTAATGATTTAATACAGAAATTTAATCAAATTGAAAATTGTGTAGAAACAGAATTTGAATATCATCCAAATTTTAAAAAAGAAATTGAACGAATTAAAAAACTAATTATTAATTCACAAATAGAAAATAATAATGCTAATAATGATATTGAAATTAAACAAGTAATATCTTTAGCAAATAAAACAATTAAAACTATGGAACAACAAAATAATAAACCAATAGCATTAGTAACTAATTGAGGACGTAATCTTTTAGTTAATTTAACTTTAGAAACACTAACATGGGCAGGTAGTCATATTATTCTAACTGGTTCATCAGAAAATACTTATAAAGAAGATTTTAATTTACATGATTGAATCACGAAAGACATTTTTACTACAGGTGCTTTAGCAGCAAATATAACTCGTTATTTCGTTATGAGACCAATTAATAATATTTTTAAATCGGGTTTAACAAACTTAGGAATTCCAACTAATCTTTGTCCTGAAAAACTTTCAAAATGAGTTGAAAAACAAACTATATATAAAAAAATATTAATGGCAATCCCTTTATTTTTATCAGTCACTTGTACTGTTAATGCTGTTAAAACAGAAGCTGCATTAGTTACTGAATATGGATTTCAAAAAGCCACAAAATTATTTTATGAAAAATTTGTTAGATGAACAACATTAGGATTTTCAATTGGTGTAACAGCAATTGATATGATTGCTTTTGCTATTTCTGATTTTTATAAAGATGTATTTAATCAACCAATAACTATAAAAAAAATCACAGAAATATTAACTAGTTGTTGTGGATTTACTAAAAAAGAAGCAGTTTTTCTTGAAAAACATTTAGAAAAATTAGAAAACAATGGGAAATTCACAACTCTTGATGAATTGTTTAAAAAATATCAGGAAGAAGAATTTGAAGATTCTGGTATTGAAGAAGTTTTATCACAACAAATAGAATCAGAAAAATCATCAAATGAAAAAGAAACTGATGACGAAACATCAATAGAAGAATTTCCTATTGACAATCCATATCAATTTGCAAATGATATAAATAACCAACCATCAACAAGTACAGGAATATACCATCCAATGTCATTCAATTAAAAGCACTATTTAAATTTAATTTTTAGTCACTCTTTTTAAAAGAGTGACTTTTTTAATATTTTATATTTATTTTTTTTCTAAAAAATGTACACTGATTTTGGGTATTTTAGATGTATAAGAATAAATATGCCAAAAAAAATAGTGAGAAAGGGATTTTTATGGATGAAAAAAATAAAAGAGAAAAAGAAATAGCAAGAATAAAAGAAAAAATTGCAGCTAATAAATTAAAAAAAGAATCCGAAAAAGCTGAAAAAGAAAGACAACAACAAGAAATCGAAAATAAGAAAAAAAATGAAAATAAAAAAACTTTATAAAAATAATATTTAAAGAAAAAATCACTTAATTATTAAGTGATTTTTTTATAAAAATGAATAATTTTAATATTTTGGTTTTCTTTTTCATTTTGAATTATTATCAACATTACGTTTAAAATCATTTCTATTGTTATGAGATGAAAAATTTAATTTAGTCGGTACTTTAACAACATTTTTAGGTAAATCTCAACCTGTAGTATCTAGTAAAGTAATTTCGTGATTTTGATAATATTGAATTTCTTGAATTTCATTATATTGAACTCTATTACTTACTAAAGTAATAGCAGTGCCTTGTGCTCCAGCACGAGCTGTTCTACCAATACGATGAGTATAGTACTCATATTCGCGTGGAATATCATAATTAAAAACATAATCAATACCATTAATGTCAATTCCTCTAGCAACAACATCAGTAGCAATTAGTACTTTAACCTTACCATTTTTAAATTGTCTCATTGCTTCCATACGTTCTCTTTGACTTTTATCACCGTTAATACAGCACATTTAATATTATTTTGTTCTAATAATTGTGCGATTTTGTTAGTAAAATCTTTTGTATTTGAAAAAACAATACTTAATTGTGGTTGTAATTTTTGATATAAAGCAACTAATGCAGTTTCTTTTGTTATATTACGACAATCAAAATAATATTGTTTAATATTTGCTTGTTGTAATTTTTGACTTTCATCTTCAACACTAATACTAACTGGATTATTTTGATAATCATCAGCAATTTTTAAAACTGGTTTTGACATTGTCGCTGAAAAAAGAACAGTTTGAATATTTTGAGGTGAATTTTCAAATAAGAAATCAATATCTTTTTTAAATCCCATTTTTAACATTTCATCTGCTTCATCTAAAACTAATGTTTTAATTGAATTTAATCTTAAACTGCCACGATTAATATGATCAGTAATTCTTCCTGGTGTTCCAACAACTATGTTACTAGTTCTTAAATCATATAATTGATTTCTAATATTAACACCACCGCATAATAAAGCAACATTAACGCCATTTAAAAAATAAGCATATTTTTTTACTTGTTTAGCAACTTGGATTGCCAATTCTCTAGTTGGACAAACAATAATGGCTTGATTACGATATAATTTTATATCTAAATTATGTAATATAGGTAAGACAAAGGCAGCAGTTTTTCCGGTTCCGGTATGACTTTTTCCAATAATATCTTTTTTTTGTAAAGAAACTGGAATTGTCTTCTTTTGAATTGGTGTTGGGGTAGTATAACCCCATTTAGCAATAGCAGCAGTTAATTCTTGTTTTAAATTTAGTTCTGTAAAACTCATATATTTCTCCTTAAAAATAAATTTTGAATAAATTTAGAAAAAATGATAATTATAACCTGAAAAATAACCTCTAAAAGAGGATTATTTTAAAAAAGGATTAGTTTTATTTATTATTTATATATAATATACTTACTTACATTTTAAAGTATTAATTCATCTAATTTTTCTAAAATTAAAAGTTGTCAAATAATTTCATGATATTATTTATTTCTTTGACATCACTAACAACTTTTTTGATATTTTTTTATCAATCATATCTTAAAAGAAAATTGCGAATTAATCAATAACTTAAATATAATACACTATTTTTAATTAAATGTAAAGATAAATTTATAGAAATGAAAATATAAAAATAATAATTAAAATACTATACAAATTTTTAAATTTATTAAAATTAAAAATTTAAATTATATTAGAAATTTTTTATCATAACAAAAAATTTTGAAAAATAATATAAATTATCAAACATCAGTATCTGCTTTTTTAATAATTCAATTATCAAATAAAATATGATTATTTTTATGATTCTTAATCATTCCAGTTAAAAAATTAGTGTTTGCATAACGAATAGTTAAATAATTATAACCATGCATACCACCCGCATTTCTTTTAACTTTAAATGTATTATCATCTACTTTTTCCACACTAGTTCTATCACTTAAAGTTGGATTTTTTGCTCCTTTTCAAAGACCATTTAAAGTAACTGAAATATTACCTTTAATAAGATTTTCGGTTGTAGCTTTAGAACTTATTTTTGAACTAATATAGTCACTAATATCACTCATTGTTTTATTATTTTGAACAAAATTATCAAAATCTCCGGGATTCATATATATTGTTAAATTATTATCAGTAGTGATATCAATACGCCCTTTAGCAAATTCACTTTTTGTATAAAATATTTTACCTAATGCTGTTGCTGTTTGCTCTGCTCATTCACCTTGCGTTTGATTAGGGCTAATATTAATAAAATCTAAAGTCATTGGCGTTAATCTTAATCCTGAAATGCTTCAATCACTAATAGTGATTTTTCCAAAAGCATTAATTTTATTTTTACTTTCTTCAGGCACTCCTTGTTTTCCAACAAGTCACTTAGTAATCTCATCTGAAAAAGTTGTTGCTGTTGGTGATAAATAATTTTTCAAAGAATCAATTGCTTCATCAATTGTAGATTTAGTAAGCGCTTCATACATATGATCACCACTAGCATAAACATCATTTTTTTGAAGAACTTCTGATTGAGCATTAATATCAACTTTAGTAATATTAACTTTATTGTTATTAAGTTTTCTAGTAATTAATTCTTTTGCTTTTTGTAATAAACTTCCACTATCAGTAGTGGTGCTTTCTATTTGTATCATAAAATCTTTTAATACTTTTGTTACATTACCAGTTGAAGCTTCAATTAAAGACTTTAAATTAGCGCCAGTATTAGCGTAATTAAAATCAAAAATATTAGATACTTCAATTTCTGTCTTTTTGTTACTTTCATCTCTATAAGATAATTTTAATTTTAAGTCTGCAGCAAGTTTATATCACATTGTTATGTTATACGTTGCTGGATCATAATTTTCAATACCAAAATCAGCTTTTTCCTTAGTTCAATTGAATTGTTTATTTGTCATTTTTGTTCCATTAAAATCAATTTTTAAAATTTCACTAGTAGTTATATTATTAAATAATGGTTTTAAATCAGATGGTTGTAATAAATAATCCTCAATAATAAGATTTGTAATATCTTTTTGAAGCCTAGTTAAAAATATATCCTTTATTTTACTATCAACCAGAGTGTCACTATCTTTAGGTAAACTATTTAAATTATTAGTAATATCTTTTCCAGATTCACCAAATTCATCTTCAAAAGTTAAATTCTTATATTCACTAATTAAATTTGCAAGTCCTAAACTAATTTGCTCTTTAGCTTTTTTTAATAATTCTTGTACATCAGCATTTTCCGATACTTCATCATCAGTATCAGAACTATTACCATTTCCACATGCCACTACATTTACTGCTAATGGTGCTGTTAATCCAAAAATTGCTAATAATTTTAATATTCCCTTCACTCTAGTACCCTCCTAAAATTTCTTTTAATATATTTTATTAAAGTTTTAGTATATTCTAAAATATTTATAATTAAAATGTTGTGAATATATTAACTTTAATATTTCAGTAAACTAATAAGTTTATAAAAATCAAGTTTAATTTAATAATTAAAAAATAAGCATTGTAATCATAATTATTAGATTATCTTTTATATCAAAATTTGTTAAATTTTATTACTTATAATTAAAATATTTAAATAATTTTTCTTTTTTTATGCAGTTTAATAAAAAATAATTTTTCTTTTTCATTAAATTATATTTTATAAACAAAAAAAATAATTGATTATAATTGATAATATGTAAAGGAGAAAAAATAATGGACAGATTACTAGAAACCACAACGAAAACTATAAAAAAAACTAAAACCAAAAAGGCAAGTTGATTTAAGTTATTTAGATTAATTATAATTAAAATTAGTTACAGTTTTATTACGGCATTTTTATTTTTATTTTCAATAGTAATTTCGGTATTGAGCATTAGTGTTTTGTTTTTTTTTAAATTTATCAATAGAAGATTTTATTATTGATTTACAATATTATATTATGATTTTTTATAGTATATTTTTATTTATTTTTATTTTATTAAATGTTATAAAAATTTTTGGTACTCAATTTGAAGATAGTTCTTTCTTATTATTACTTACTAAACCTTATACAAGAAATGTTATTATTTTAACTCAATACGCTACTTTATTTTTTATGAGTTTAACTTTTATTTTCATAAATATTATTGCTTTATTAATATTTGGCGGGATTTGTGGAATTATTATAAAAGTTTCTTATTTAGCTTTTTACGTATTAACTATCCTAAAGTTTTTTGGCTTTTGCTCTTTATTTGCTGTTTTAGTTACTGTTGGTGTAGTAACAATGTTAGTTTTTACTCCATCACAAACAGTTTTTTTAATTTTTGTTATTTTCTGTAGTCTATTTTTATTAGGTGGTTTGCCTTACTCATTAACCAAAATAAATAGTGACATTATTAAAATTAATTTTGAAAATAATATCCAATATACTGTTAGTGAAATCAAAGAAGCAATTTTATTTAAACAAAATTTAGAAAAAGGATTAATTAAATATCCAAATTTAACAAAAGCTATTTTTGATTTTTATTCTAATCTTAGTGATCAAGAATTAAAGGATATTAAAAAAAATAATGTTATTAATAAGCGTATTGATTTTTATCAAAAATTAGGATTTATTAAAACAAATCCTACTGTTAAAACTCTTAGTGGTAAAACAACCACTTGAAAACCAATTGAATTTCAAAATAAAGATATATTTATGAAAATTACTTTTAATAGTTATTTTAAAAACTTAGATGAATTAAAAAATAATGTTGATAATAATCAAATTACAGAAGACTTAATTAATATAATTAATGATTATGATAAAAAGTATAATATTGATTCATTTATGGATCTGCAAAGTGGTAAAGCACCTTCACTATTAACATACGATACTGATATTAATAATACTTATATACAAATTACAGGTCCAATATTAGAAAAACCCGTTCCACTATCACCCAAGGAAATTAAAAATATTTTTATTGATACATATGCATATAAATTTGATTTTCGTAATGAATTTAATAAAATTTTTTATAATCCTGTTTATTTTTTAGTTAGAACAACCGAAGAATATATTTATAATCAAATTCATACTTATCGTCAGATTACTAATAATTCTGTTACTAATGATAAAAATTATAAAAATTACATTAGTATTGCAAATAGTTATCAATTTATCAATGCAATAAATTTTATTGAACATTGAAATCAAATTTGAACTTATTTTATGGACTACTATGGTGATTTTTGATTTGAACCTTATGCAACATCTAGTATCGATTTTGATACACAAAAAAATACTTTATTTAGTTATCCTGATTTTAAACTAACACTAAATAATAAAAAAATAAAAACTGATAACATTGATTATTTTCAAAATAATCAATCAGTTCTTGAAATATATTGTGGATTTTCTATCTTTTTATTCTTACTTTCTTATTTAATGTATAATCGAAAAATTGTTAGTTAGGAGAAAACTTATTATGGGAACTACAGAAGACATTATGATTAGTGTCAGAAACTATAACAAAAAATTTAAAAAGTTTAATATTAGTAATATATTTACTGTATTTAAAGGAACTATTCATGCTTTGGTTGGTCAATCTGGTAGCGGAAAATCTGTTTTATTAAAGTCTATCATTGGTGCAATGCCTAGTAACAGATACAGTGGTACAATTAAGGTTAATGATTACAAAGCAGGAAGTGCAAAATCAAAATTAAGTTTAGGTTATTCCTTAAATTTAGAAAACTTTCCACAAGGTTTAACAGCTTATAATTTTCTAAAATATTTAGGACAAACAACCACTATTACCGATAGTGCTCTAGAAGTTAATTTACAAAAATTATTAAATAATTTTAATTTATGAGAACATCGTAATAAGGGTTTAAATTCTTTCTCTTCAGGAATGAAAAATAGAATTATGCTAATTCAAGCCTTAGCACATGATCCAGAACTAGTAATTCTTGATGAACATGGTGCAAACTTAGATTCAGAGTCACGAAAATATTTTACAAATGTATTAAAAAGATTAAAAGCAGAAGGTAAAACTATTTTCTTAACAACTCATATGATTAACGAGGTTAAAGATATTATTGATGATTGTACTATTATTGATTTGGGAAAAATGCTTTATAGTGGACCAATAGCAAAATTTGATGTTGGCAAAATTTTTATTTTGACTACTAACAATTTACCATTAACAGCCACTATATTAACAAAATATCAATATCAATTTAAATATCTTAAAGATTTAAATGAAATCTTAATTCGCTTAGATACACAAGAAAAAATTGATAATCTTAGTTCAATTTTAAATAAATATAAAATTGGTATTCAAAATCTTTATGAAAAAGAAATAGATTTATCACATTTAAAAAATTTTTTATAAAATAAAAAACAAAAATTTAACTATAAAATTTCTAATCTTTTTAATTTCTTATAGTATAATTATTTATAAACTTAATATAAGTTTAATTATTTTAAATAAATACCTTTTCATTTTAATAAGGAGAAAAAATGCAAAAAGTTAATGAATGAATAAATAAACATCAACATGAATTTAAGAAAACACTTGAAGAAAAAAATCAAATAAAAATAAATTGAGAACAAGAATACAAAATAATTAATAATTTAAAAGAAGAAATAAACAACAAATATAAAAAAACTAATTTAATAAAAAAATAAGTTACTCTATAGAGTAACTTATTTTTTTATTAACTATTACATTTTGCTAATTTTGCTTGATGTTCTAAATTAAAAGTAAATTCACTATTCAATTCTACTTGTAAATTAGGATTTGTTTTTAAACGAATTTTATATTTTTTATAGTAATAAGCAAAGTATCAAGTTATTGCAAAAATCACATTACTTAAAATAAATACTAATTCAATAACCATAGCAACTATTGCACTTGAATCAGTTGCTGTAACTGCATCATAAATAATAGAATAATAATGTCAAACAAACATTAAACCTAAAGTTACTAAAATAAATGGAAAAGTATTTTTTTCATATCAATTTAGTTTTAATTTTTTATCTAATGCTAATTTTAATACTGTAATTAAAACCATGATATAAATAAACATTGTAATTACAGAAAAAGCTGATGATAAATTAGCAACATTAAAAGCTGATGAATATTGTTGATCAGGATGTGAAACTAACCAAATTCCTTTAATCAAATCAGGAATAACTAATCATAAAATTAACATAACAGATGTTACTATTAAATTAATAACTGCTGCTTTAACAGGAATTCCATCTTTATTTAAATTAAATAACTTATTAGAAATATATCCTTCTTTAGAAAGCGGCTGTAATGTGGTACCACCATATAAAGCGTTTTGCATTGCGATATTAATTTTTAAAGCTAATCCACTAATAATAATTATAATTGGACCACCATAGATAATTATTTTGCTTGTAAAAGGACTTCACGCACCCATATTCATATTTTGAACAAAGACTCTATATCCTAAAAAGAAAATTAATGAAATAACAACATAAAAAATTGTCATAATTATCATAATTAAAGTAATACCTTTACCAATATTTTTTTCAGGATTATTAACGTTTTTACCTGCTGTTGAAAAAATTTCAAAACCAGCAAAGAAAAAGAAACATGAAGTAAAAGTATTCATAAATCCAGCAAAAGAAAATGTACTCTCAGTAGTTCAGTAATTTCAATTTGATGAACCATTAGTTATTGCTAAACTAATTCCAGCAATAACTAAAAATCCGGCTGTTAATCACTTAATAATTGATGTTGTATGTGCCATTTTTTATATATTTTAATCCCAGCAAAAATAACAGAAGCTGAAATCATATAAATAAAAATTCCAATGAAATCTAAATATAAATCAGAAAATGGTCCTCAATTAGCACTATACCATTGTGGTTGACCATTACTAATAAATTCTGGAGAAAAAGTTCCTCTAATTAACATCATTACTTGAATTGTCACAACAAATGGTAAACAAGCATATTGCATAAAACCTACTAATCAACCTCAGAATCTACCAAAAGTTGTCCTAACATAGATATATGCACCACCATTATTATCAGAATTATGAATTCTAGATAATTTTGCAAAAGCTCATGCACAATTACCCGCCACAAAACCAATTAATAAATACACTCATATTGCATTAATTACAATTGAATTAGGTTTTCCGATATTAGATAATATTGCAAAATTACCAATAAAACCAATTCCTACTGCATAATTAAAACCTAATCAAACAAATTCTTTTAATGACAATCGTTTATGAGATTCATCACTCTTCATTATTTTTTCCTCCTTAATATTTTTAAAATTAATTGTAACATTTAAAAAGAAAAATAACAAAATATTTTTCATTAAATATTTTGTTATTAATTAAATTAATGACATATATTCTAATTTTAATGATAATAATTATTAAAACCATTTAAGTAAATAACAATCTACTATGTTCACTTATTGAATGTTGATTTGCAAAATCAACATTATTTATTGAAATTATTTCATCTTGTAATAAAGGAATTATTTCTCCTTTATGATGCTTTATTTCTTGTTCAATTTCTTTTTGATGTTGATCTAAATCTTCATTACTTACATTATTAATTAGAGATACTGTTTTCATATTTAGTTCTGTTTGATGAAATTGTCGATCAATAGTAACTAACTCTGTTAAATTCTCTAAATTATTTTCTGCTATTGTTTTATCGATTTGTGATTTTAAAGAAAATGGTTTATTATAAACAAAACCAAACCCCATTGAAACAAAAATAACACAGGCTAAAAAGGAAATGTTTAGTAATCTGTGTAACTTACAAAAATAACTATGTTTAATTAATTCTAGTAAATATAATTAAATGACTAGAAAGAGTGAGTTACAGATGGCTAAAAAAGATAACTTTAATAATAATGATCCAATATCAAAAGCAGTAGATTTATTACTAGAAAATACTGAAGATTTAACAACAGTTTTTAAACCTGGCGGTTTATATAAAGAATTAACAAAAAGATTAGTTGAAAAAATGTTGAATTCTGAAATGCAAAATTATTTAGGATATGAAAAAAATCAACATAGTACTACTGAAAATGCTCGTAATGGTACAAGTTCAAAAAAATTAATAACTCAACAAGGTAAAATTGAAATTGATGTACCAAGAGATCGCAATAGTAATTTTACTCCTGTAATAGTTCCTAAAAGGCAAAGAAGATTTGATGGTTTTGATCAACAAGTTCTTTCCTTGTATGCAAAAGGAATGACATTATCTGACATTAGAATGCAGTTGCAAGAGTTATATCATGGTGCTGATATTAGTGAAAGTGTTATTAGTCAAATTACTGATGATGTTATTGATGATGTTAAAGCATGACAAAATCGACCATTAGAAAGTATTTATCCTATTGTTTATTTTGATTGTATAGTAGTTAAAGTACGACAAGATAAACGGATTATTAACAAATCAGTTTATATAGCATTAGGAGTTGATTTAGAAGGCAAAAAAGATGTTTTAGGATTATGAATTAGTGAAAATGAAGGTTCTAAGTTTTGATTATCTAATTTCACAGAAATGAAAAATCGTGGCTTAAATGATATTCTTATTGCTTGTAGTGATAATTTAACAGGCATGTCAGAAGCAATACAATCAGTTTATCCTAAAACAGAACATCAATTATGCATTGTTCATCAAATTAGAAATAGTTTAAAATATGTTTCATACAAACATCGAAAAGGTCTAGTTGCAGATTTAAAACCAATTTATAGTGCATGTAGTGAAGAACAAGCAATGCAAGCTTTAGAATCGTTTGAAAGTAAATGAAATAAACAATATCCTCAAATTACTAAATCTTGATATAAAAATTGAGATAATTTAATGGTTTTTATTAGTTATCCAGTAGAAATCAAAAGAGTGATTTATACTACAAATGCTATTGAATCTGTTAATAGTCAATTACGAAAAATCATCAGAAATAAAAAAGTTTTTCCTAATGATATGGCAGTTTTCAAAATATTTTACTTGGCAATTGAAAATATAACAAAAAAATGAACATTGCCTATTCAAAATTGAAATACAGCAATTGCTCATTTTATGATAAAATTTGAAGACAGAATTAATCTAAATTAGTAACTTTGTAAAACAAAGATACACAGATTATTAAAAAGCCTCAAAAAATCACTTAATTATTAAGTGATTTTTTTATAAAAATGAATAATTTTAATATTTTGGTTTTCTTTTTCATTTTGAATTATTATCAACATTACGTTTAAAATCATTTCTATTGTTATGAGATGAAAAATTTAATTTAGTCGGTACTTTAACAACATTTTTAGGTAAATCTCAACCTGTAGTATCTAGTAAAGTAATTTCGTGATTTTGATAATATTGAATTTCTTGAATTTCATTATATTGAACTCTATTACTTACTAAAGTAATAGCAGTGCCTTGTGCTCCAGCACGAGCTGTTCTACCAATACGATGAGTATAGTACTCATATTCGCGTGGAATATCATAATTAAAAACATAATCAATACCATTAATGTCAATTCCTCTAGCAACAACATCAGTAGCAATTAGTACTTTAACCTTACCATTTTTAAATTGTCTCATTGCTTCCATACGTTCTCTTTGACTTTTATCACCGTTAATAACAGCACATTTAATATTATTTTGTTCTAATAATTGTGCGATTTTGTTAGTAAAATCTTTTGTATTTGAAAAAACAATACTTAATTGTGGTTGTAATTTTTGATATAAAGCAACTAATGCAGTTTCTTTTGTTATATTACGACAATCAAAATAATATTGTTTAATATTTGCTTGTTGTAATTTTTGACTTTCATCTTCAACACTAATACTAACTGGATTATTTTGATAATCATCAGCAATTTTTAAAACTGGTTTTGACATTGTCGCTGAAAAAAGAACAGTTTGAATATTTTGAGGTGAATTTTCAAATAAGAAATCAATATCTTTTTTAAATCCCATTTTTAACATTTCATCTGCTTCATCTAAAACTAATGTTTTAATTGAATTTAATCTTAAACTGCCACGATTAATATGATCAGTAATTCTTCCTAGTGTTCCAACAACTATGTTACTAGTTCTTAAATCATATAATTGATTTCTAATATTAACACCACCGCATAATAAAGCAACATTAACGCCATTTAAAAAATAAGCATATTTTTTTACTTGTTTAGCAACTTGGATTGCCAATTCTCTAGTTGGACAAACAATAATGGCTTGATTACGATATAATTTTATATCTAAATTATGTAATATAGGTAAGACAAAGGCAGCAGTTTTTCCGGTTCCGGTATGACTTTTTCCAATAATATCTTTTTTTTGTAAAGAAACTGGAATTGTCTTCTTTTGAATTGGTGTTGGGGTAGTATAACCCCATTTAGCAATAGCAGCAGTTAATTCTTGTTTTAAATTTAGTTCTGTAAAACTCATATATTTCTCCTTAAAAATAAATTTTGAATAAATTTAGAAAAAATGATAATTATAACCTGAAAAATAACCTCTAAAAGAGGATTATTTTAAAAAATGATTAGTTTTATTTATTATTTATATATAATATACTTACTTACATTTTAAAGTATTAATTCATCTAATTTTTCTAAAATTAAAAGTTGTCAAATAATTTCATGATATTATTTATTTCTTTGACATCACTAACAACTTTTTTGATATTTTTTTATCAATCATATCTTAAAAGAAAATTGCGAATTAATCAATAACTTAAATATAATACACTATTTTTAATTAAATGTAAAGATAAATTTATAGAAATGAAAATATAAAAATAATAATTAAAATACTATACAAATTTTTAAATTTATTAAAATTAAAAATTTAAATTATATTAGAAATTTTTTATCATAACAAAAAATTTTGAAAAATAATATAAATTATCAAACATCAGTATCTGCTTTTTTAATAATTCAATTATCAAATAAAATATGATTATTTTTATGATTCTTAATCATTCCAGTTAAAAAATTAGTGTTTGCATAACGAATAGTTAAATAATTATAACCATGCATACCACCCGCATTTCTTTTAACTTTAAATGTATTATCATCTACTTTTTCCACACTAGTTCTATCACTTAAAGTTGGATTTTTTGCTCCTTTTCAAAGACCATTTAAAGTAACTGAAATATTACCTTTAATAAGATTTTCGGTTGTAGCTTTAGAACTTATTTTTGAACTAATATAGTCACTAATATCACTCATTGTTTTATTATTTTGAACAAAATTATCAAAATCTCCGGGATTCATATATATTGTTAAATTATTATCAGTAGTGATATCAATACGCCCTTTAGCAAATTCACTTTTTGTATAAAATATTTTACCTAATGCTGTTGCTGTTTGCTCTGCTCATTCACCTTGCGTTTGATTAGGGCTAATATTAATAAAATCTAAAGTCATTGGCGTTAATCTTAATCCTGAAATGCTTCAATCACTAATAGTGATTTTTCCAAAAGCATTAATTTTATTTTTACTTTCTTCAGGCACTCCTTGTTTTCCAACAAGTCACTTAGTAATCTCATCTGAAAAAGTTGTTGCTGTTGGTGATAAATAATTTTTCAAAGAATCAATTGCTTCATCAATTGTAGATTTAGTAAGCGCTTCATACATATGATCACCACTAGCATAAACATCATTTTTTTGAAGAACTTCTGATTGAGCATTAATATCAACTTTAGTAATATTAACTTTATTGTTATTAAGTTTTCTAGTAATTAATTCTTTTGCTTTTTGTAATAAACTTCCACTATCAGTAGTGGTGCTTTCTATTTGTATCATAAAATCTTTTAATACTTTTGTTACATTACCAGTTGAAGCTTCAATTAAAGACTTTAAATTAGCGCCAGTATTAGCGTAATTAAAATCAAAAATATTAGATACTTCAATTTCTGTCTTTTTGTTACTTTCATCTCTATAAGATAATTTTAATTTTAAGTCTGCAGCAAGTTTATATCACATTGTTATGTTATACGTTGCTGGATCATAATTTTCAATACCAAAATCAGCTTTTTCCTTAGTTCAATTGAATTGTTTATTTGTCATTTTTGTTCCATTAAAATCAATTTTTAAAATTTCACTAGTAGTTATATTATTAAATAATGGTTTTAAATCAGATGGTTGTAATAAATAATCCTCAATAATAAGATTTGTAATATCTTTTTGAAGCCTAGTTAAAAATATATCCTTTATTTTACTATCAACCAGAGTGTCACTATCTTTAGGTAAACTATTTAAATTATTAGTAATATCTTTTCCAGATTCACCAAATTCATCTTCAAAAGTTAAATTCTTATATTCACTAATTAAATTTGCAAGTCCTAAACTAATTTGCTCTTTAGCTTTTTTTAATAATTCTTGTACATCAGCATTTTCCGATACTTCATCATCAGTATCAGAACTATTACCATTTCCACATGCCACTACATTTACTGCTAATGGTGCTGTTAATCCAAAAATTGCTAATAATTTTAATATTCCCTTCACTCTAGTACCCTCCTAAAATTTCTTTTAATATATTTTATTAAAGTTTTAGTATATTCTAAAATATTTATAATTAAAATGTTGTGAATATATTAACTTTAATATTTCAGTAAACTAATAAGTTTATAAAAATCAAGTTTAATTTAATAATTAAAAAATAAGCATTGTAATCATAATTATTAGATTATCTTTTATATCAAAATTTGTTAAATTTTATTACTTATAATTAAAATGTTTAAATAATTTTTCTTTTTTTATGCAGTTTAATAAAAAATAATTTTTCTTTTTCATTAAATTATATTTTATAAACAAAAAAAATAATTGATTATAATTGATAATATGTAAAGGAGAAAAAATAATGGACAGATTACTAGAAACCACAACGAAAACTATAAAAAAAACTAAAACCAAAAAGGCAAGTTGATTTAAGTTATTTAGATTAATTATAATTAAAATTAGTTACAGTTTTATTACGGCATTTTTATTTTTATTTTCAATAGTAATTTCGGTATTGAGCATTAGTGTTTTGTTTTTTTTAAATTTATCAATAGAAGATTTTATTATTGATTTACAATATTATATTATGATTTTTTATAGTATATTTTTATTTATTTTTATTTTATTAAATGTTATAAAAATTTTTGGTACTCAATTTGAAGATAGTTCTTTCTTATTATTACTTACTAAACCTTATACAAGAAATGTTATTATTTTAACTCAATACGCTACTTTATTTTTTATGAGTTTAACTTTTATTTTCATAAATATTATTGCTTTATTAATATTTGGCGGGATTTGTGGAATTATTATAAAAGTTTCTTATTTAGCTTTTTACGTATTAACTATCCTAAAGTTTTTTGGCTTTTGCTCTTTATTTGCTGTTTTAGTTACTGTTGGTGTAGTAACAATGTTAGTTTTTACTCCATCACAAACAGTTTTTTTAATTTTTGTTATTTTCTGTAGTCTATTTTTATTAGGTGGTTTGCCTTACTCATTAACCAAAATAAATAGTGACATTATTAAAATTAATTTTGAAAATAATATCCAATATACTGTTAGTGAAATCAAAGAAGCAATTTTATTTAAACAAAATTTAGAAAAAGGATTAATTAAATATCCAAATTTAACAAAAGCTATTTTTGATTTTTATTCTAATCTTAGTGATCAAGAATTAAAGGATATTAAAAAAAATAATGTTATTAATAAGCGTATTGATTTTTATCAAAAATTAGGATTTATTAAAACAAATCCTACTGTTAAAACTCTTAGTGGTAAAACAACCACTTGAAAACCAATTGAATTTCAAAATAAAGATATATTTATGAAAATTACTTTTAATAGTTATTTTAAAAACTTAGATGAATTAAAAAATAATGTTGATAATAATCAAATTACAGAAGACTTAATTAATATAATTAATGATTATGATAAAAAGTATAATATTGATTCATTTATGGATCTGCAAAGTGGTAAAGCACCTTCACTATTAACATACGATACTGATATTAATAATACTTATATACAAATTACAGGTCCAATATTAGAAAAACCCGTTCCACTATCACCCAAGGAAATTAAAAATATTTTTATTGATACATATGCATATAAATTTGATTTTCGTAATGAATTTAATAAAATTTTTTATAATCCTGTTTATTTTTTAGTTAGAACAACCGAAGAATATATTTATAATCAAATTCATACTTATCGTCAGATTACTAATAATTCTGTTACTAATGATAAAAATTATAAAAATTACATTAGTATTGCAAATAGTTATCAATTTATCAATGCAATAAATTTTATTGAACATTGAAATCAAATTTGAACTTATTTTATGGACTACTATGGTGATTTTTGATTTGAACCTTATGCAACATCTAGTATCGATTTTGATACACAAAAAAATACTTTATTTAGTTATCCTGATTTTAAACTAACACTAAATAATAAAAAAATAAAAACTGATAACATTGATTATTTTCAAAATAATCAATCAGTTCTTGAAATATATTGTGGATTTTCTATCTTTTTATTCTTACTTTCTTATTTAATGTATAATCGAAAAATTGTTAGTTAGGAGAAAACTTATTATGGGAACTACAGAAGACATTATGATTAGTGTCAGAAACTATAACAAAAAATTTAAAAAGTTTAATATTAGTAATATATTTACTGTATTTAAAGGAACTATTCATGCTTTGGTTGGTCAATCTGGTAGCGGAAAATCTGTTTTATTAAAGTCTATCATTGGTGCAATGCCTAGTAACAGATACAGTGGTACAATTAAGGTTAATGATTACAAAGCAGGAAGTGCAAAATCAAAATTAAGTTTAGGTTATTCCTTAAATTTAGAAAACTTTCCACAAGGTTTAACAGCTTATAATTTTCTAAAATATTTAGGACAAACAACCACTATTACCGATAGTGCTCTAGAAGTTAATTTACAAAAATTATTAAATAATTTTAATTTATGAGAACATCGTAATAAGGGTTTAAATTCTTTCTCTTCAGGAATGAAAAATAGAATTATGCTAATTCAAGCCTTAGCACATGATCCAGAACTAGTAATTCTTGATGAACCTGGTGCAAACTTAGATTCAGAGTCACGAAAATATTTTACAAATGTATTAAAAAGATTAAAAGCAGAAGGTAAAACTATTTTCTTAACAACTCATATGATTAACGAGGTTAAAGATATTATTGATGATTGTACTATTATTGATTTGGGAAAAATGCTTTATAGTGGACCAATAGCAAAATTTGATGTTGGCAAAATTTTTATTTTGACTACTAACAATTTACCATTAACAGCCACTATATTAACAAAATATCAATATCAATTTAAATATCTTAAAGATTTAAATGAAATCTTAATTCGCTTAGATACACAAGAAAAAATTGATAATCTTAGTTCAATTTTAAATAAATATAAAATTGGTATTCAAAATCTTTATGAAAAAGAAATAGATTTATCACATTTAAAAAATTTTTTATAAAATAAAAAACAAAAATTTAACTATAAAATTTCTAATCTTTTTAATTTCTTATAGTATAATTATTTATAAACTTAATATAAGTTTAATTATTTTAAATAAATACCTTTTCATTTTAATAAGGAGAAAAAATGCAAAAATTTAATGAATGAATAAATAAACATCAACATGAATTTAAGAAAACACTTGAAGAAAAAAATCAAATAAAAATAAATTGAGAACAAGAATACAAAATAATTAATAATTTAAAAGAAGAAATAAACAACAAATATAAAAAAACTAATTTAATAAAAAAATAAGTTACTCTATAGAGTAACTTATTTTTTTATTAACTATTACATTTTGCTAATTTTGCTTGATGTTCTAAATTAAAAGTAAATTCACTATTCAATTCTACTTGTAAATTAGGATTTGTTTTTAAACGAATTTTATATTTTTTATAGTAATAAGCAAAGTATCAAGTTATTGCAAAAATCACATTACTTAAAATAAATACTAATTCAATAACCATAGCAACTATTGCACTTGAATCAGTTGCTGTAACTGCATCATAAATAATAGAATAATAATGTCAAACAAACATTAAACCTAAAGTTACTAAAATAAATGGAAAAGTATTTTTTTCATATCAATTTAGTTTTAATTTTTTATCTAATGCTAATTTTAATACTGTAATTAAAACCATGATATAAATAAACATTGTAATTACAGAAAAAGCTGATGATAAATTAGCAACATTAAAAGCTGATGAATATTGTTGATCAGGATGTGAAACTAACCAAATTCCTTTAATCAAATCAGGAATAACTAATCATAAAATTAACATAACAGATGTTACTATTAAATTAATAACTGCTGCTTTAACAGGAATTCCATCTTTATTTAAATTAAATAACTTATTAGAAATATATCCTTCTTTAGAAAGCGGCTGTAATGTGGTACCACCATATAAAGTGTTTTGCATTGCGATATTAATTTTTAAAGCTAACCCACTAATAATCATTATAATTGGACCACCATAGATAATTATTTTGCTTGTAAAAGGACTTCACGCACCCATATTCATATTTTGAACAAAGACTCTATATCCTAAAAAGAAAATTAATGAAATAACAACATAAAAAATTGTCATAATTATCATAATTAAAGTAATACCTTTACCAATATTTTTTTCAGGATTATTAACGTTTTTACCTGCTGTTGAAAAAATTTCAAAACCAGCAAAGAAAAAGAAACATGAAGTAAAAGTATTCATAAATCCAGCAAAAGAAAATGTACTCTCAGTAGTTCAGTAATTTCAATTTGATGAACCATTAGTTATTGCTAAACTAATTCCAGCAATAACTAAAAATCCGGCTGTTAATCACTTAATAATTGATGTTGTATGTGCCATTTTTTATATATTTTAATCCCAGCAAAAATAACAGAAGCTGAAATCATATAAATAAAAATTCCAATGAAATCTAAATATAAATCAGAAAATGGTCCTCAATTAGCACTATACCATTGTGGTTGACCATTACTAATAAATTCTGGAGAAAAAGTTCCTCTAATTAACATCATTACTTGAATTGTCACAACAAATGGTAAACAAGCATATTGCATAAAACCTACTAATCAACCTCAGAATCTACCAAAAGTTGTCCTAACATAGATATATGCACCACCATTATTATCAGAATTATGAATTCTAGATAATTTTGCAAAAGCTCATGCACAATTACCCGCCACAAAACCAATTAATAAATACACTCATATTGCATTAATTACAATTGAATTAGGTTTTCCGATATTAGATAATATTGCAAAATTACCAATAAAACCAATTCCTACTGCATAATTAAAACCTAATCAAACAAATTCTTTTAATGACAATCGTTTATGAGATTCATCACTCTTCATTATTTTTTCCTCCTTAATATTTTTAAAATTAATTGTAACATTTAAAAAGAAAAATAACAAAATATTTTTCATTAAATATTTTGTTATTAATTAAATTAATGACATATATTCTAATTTTAATGATAATAATTATTAAAACCATTTAAGTAAATAACAATCTACTATGTTCACTTATTGAATGTTGATTTGCAAAATCAACATTATTTATTGAAATTATTTCATCTTGTAATAAAGGAATTATTTCTCCTTTATGATGCTTTATTTCTTGTTCAATTTCTTTTTGATGTTGATCTAAATCTTCATTACTTACATTATTAATTAGAGATACTGTTTTCATATTTAGTTCTGTTTGATGAAATTGTCGATCAATAGTAACTAACTCTGTTAAATTCTCTAAATTATTTTCTGCTATTGTTTTATCGATTTGTGATTTTAAAGAAAATGGTTTATTATAAACAAAACCAAACCCCATTGAAACAAAAATAACACAGGCTAAAAATAATAATCATTCATTTCCAACAAAATTATCTTTGGCATTTACTAATACTTTTTTTATACTTTGTAAATCAAATGAATTTATTTCATTTCAATCAATATTATCTATACGTTGTTGAATTTGACTTTTTATATTTTCGACTATTACTGGCAAACTTTTATATTTAAAAATATATTCAATTTCTTCTTTAGTAACTTTACTGAAAATACTACATATTTCGATTATTTTACTAAATGCTATTTTATTATCTTCTATTACTTTTATTGAATCCTTTTTTAATTGTTCAATTAAAATTTGAAAATCTAAATTTGAAATTTGCCTTCTTTTTATTACTAACATTTCATGCACTATTTTTATATTTGGCGCTACTTCATGACCATTACGACGATAAGGGTACGGATATTTCATAACTATTTCAGCTGAAGCACCACCAAGTACAGATCTAAGTCAAGAATATATATATTGTATATTTTCAACATCTGTTATATTGCCAGTAATATTAAGTTTGGTTATTCCTGTAACGTGTTCTCTATTAAAAACTTCCATTGAAATAATAAAATCTTTAAAAAAAACAGAACTAAAATCATTCATAATATGTCCTACTTCATGTATACAACTTTTAATTTTACCATCTCATGTTTTAATGTTAAAACTATTACCATTTATAATTGATGTAAAATATTGTTTTTTCAATGGTGATAGTTGCACTAATTGACTTGGTTTTAATTCTAAAATTTGTCATAAATAAAATGAACTTACTTGTTGTTTCGTCAATGATTTAACTTGTACTGGGGTCAATGATCTAATTTGTAGTGGTAAAAACTCTTGAATTTGTTTTTCCGTAAATTCTGAAATTTGTTCTTCTGTAAATTTTGAAATTTGTTTTGGTTTAAAAAATTTAATTTGTATTGGGGTCAATGCTTTAATTTGTTGTATTGTAAAAACTTCAATTTGTTCTCTTGTTAATGATTTAATTTGTTCTTCTGTAAATTCTGAAATTTGTCATGTTCATAATGATAAAATTTGTTCTGGTTTAAATCATGATATTTGTTTAGGCATCAATGATTTAATTTGTTCTTCTGTTAATGCTTTAATTTGTATTGGGGTCAATGCTTTAATTTGAGAAATTGTTAATAATAAAAAATGTTCTAGAGAAATTTTTGAAATTTGCTCTGGTGCTATTTCTGAAAATTGTGTCGGTGTTAATCAAAAAACTTCTCATAAAAATAATTTAGTTTTTTCTGGTGTAAACTTGTTAATTTGTTCTTCTGTAAAGGATTGAATCTGTTTTTGTGTAAAATACTGGACTTGTTCTGAAGTAAATCATGGGATTTGTTCTAGTTTAAATCATGGAATTTGAATTGGTGTAAATGCTTGAATTTGAGATGGTTCAAGCGATTTCATTTGTTTTTTGGTAAATGATTGTATTTGTTTTTCTGTAAATTCTGAAATTTGTCATGATTTGAATCATGAAATTTGTTCTGGTTTAAATCATGATATTTGTTTTTCTCTAATTATTGTAATATCTCATACTTGAATTTTTTGAATTTGTTCTTTTGTTAATGCTTGAATTTGTAATAAATTTAATTTATAAATTTTCATTATATTTATATTATCAATTGAATTAGTTTCCCTTTTAATTCTATTTAAATTAAAATCTAATATCGTTGTAATATTTTTATTATCAATTAACAATTGATTTCTTGTTATCATTTCATTATTTGTCATAGGTATTGCTATTGATAGATCATGTGTTTTTTTATTTTGTTGGTCAAAACTAAAAGCAGTTAACGTTCATACTTTAAATCAATAATTTGGATTAAAAATTTTCATAATTTATACTATCCTTTCTTTTTAGAAATAAAAAAACCACTTACTTTCAAAAATAAAGTAAAGGGTTAAAAACTTATATTATTTTAATATTATCGTAATAATACACTATTTTAAAATAGTGTTATAAATAATGCTATTAATTGAAATTTTTATAAAAAAGATAACTTTTAAAAACATATTTAAAAAGTATTAACAATATTACTTAACTAAAAATAAAAAATGATTTACTCATATTTTAATTGTTAACAGCAGCAAGATGATATATAATGATTTATTAGAACCAAATTTAGATAGTGAAAATAGTAGTTTAAATTGAAAGGAGAGCAAATAAAAAATGTTAGAAAAAGAAACCAAAACAAATTTAACAGAAACAACACATGAAAAAAGAATTAAAAATAGTGACTTTCTAATTAATGCTACTGACATTGTTAAAGTATACGGTGATAAAACGGTTTTAAATAAATTAAATATTAAAATTAAAGCTGGTGAGCGAATTGGAATCATTGGTGCAAATGGTAGTGGTAAGTCAACACTGACAGAAATTATTGCTGGTATTAGACATGCAACTTCAGGAGTTATTGAAAAAAAAGAAGGTATTGTTATTGGTTTCCAATTTCAAGAATCAAAATATCCACCAGGGATTACTGTTATGGATATGCTTACTTATTATTTAGAAACATTTAATATCGAAATCAATGTTGGTCAATTAAATGAATTATTAAATACCTATCAATTATCAGCTGCTAAAAATAAAAATATTATGTTTCTATCTGGTGGTCAACAACAACGACTTAATATATTATTAAGCGTTATTCATAAACCTGACTTGGTTATTTTAGATGAAGTATCAACTGGTTTAGATATTGAAGTTAAGGAAGAAATATTTGATTTTTTACAAAAAAATATTGTTGAAAAAAATGTAGCAATGATTTTAGTTACTCATAACATGAGTGAAATTGAACATTTCTGTACAAGTATCATTTATATGCACGATGGTGACATTATTGAAAAACGGACTGTTAAAGAGGTTGTTAAAGAATATGGTTCAGTTCATAACTATACATCTCAACAATTCCAAAAATATAAAAAACCTACTATTGCTGCAGAAAAAGAAGCATTATCTAAGAAAAAAGGTCAGCAAGATCCAAACAAAATTGTGGAAATGTTTAGTAATCTGTGTAACTTACAAAAATAACTATGTTTAATTAATTCTAGTAAATATAATTAAATGACTAGAAAGAGTGAGTTACAGATGGCTAAAAAAGATAACTTTAATAATAATGATCCAATATCAAAAGCAGTAGATTTATTACTAGAAAATACTGAAGATTTAACAACAGTTTTTAAACCTGGCGGTTTATATAAAGAATTAACAAAAAGATTAGTTGAAAAAATGTTGAATTCTGAAATGCAAAATTATTTAGGATATGAAAAAAATCAACATAGTACTACTGAAAATGCTCGTAATGGTACAAGTTCAAAAAAATTAATAACTCAACAAGGTAAAATTGAAATTGATGTACCAAGAGATCGCAATAGTAATTTTACTCCTGTAATAGTTCCTAAAAGGCAAAGAAGATTTGATGGTTTTGATCAACAAGTTCTTTCCTTGTATGCAAAAGGAATGACATTATCTGACATTAGAATGCAGTTGCAAGAGTTATATCATGGTGCTGATATTAGTGAAAGTTTTATTAGTCAAATTACTGATGATGTTATTGATGATGTTAAAGCATGACAAAATCGACCATTAGAAAGTATTTATCCTATTGTTTATTTTGATTGTATAGTAGTTAAAGTACGACAAGATAAACGGATTATTAACAAATCAGTTTATATAGCATTAGGAGTTGATTTAGAAGGCAAAAAAGATGTTTTAGGATTATGAATTAGTGAAAATGAAGGTTCTAAGTTTTGATTATCTAATTTCACAGAAATGAAAAATCGTGGCTTAAATGATATTCTTATTGCTTGTAGTGATAATTTAACAGGCATGTCAGAAGCAATACAATCAGTTTATCCTAAAACAGAACATCAATTATGCATTGTTCATCAAATTAGAAATAGTTTAAAATATGTTTCATACAAACATCGAAAAGGTCTAGTTGCAGATTTAAAACCAATTTATAGTGCATGTAGTGAAGAACAAGCAATGCAAGCTTTAGAATCGTTTGAAAGTAAATGAAATAAACAATATCCTCAAATTACTAAATCTTGATATAAAAATTGAGATAATTTAATGGTTTTTATTAGTTATCCAGTAGAAATCAAAAGAGTGATTTATACTACAAATGCTATTGAATCTGTTAATAGTCAATTACGAAAAATCATCAGAAATAAAAAAGTTTTTCCTAATGATATGGCAGTTTTCAAAATATTTTACTTGGCAATTGAAAATATAACAAAAAAATGAACATTGCCTATTCAAAATTGAAATACAGCAATTGCTCATTTTATGATAAAATTTGAAGACAGAATTAATCTAAATTAGTAACTTTGTAAAACAAAGATACACAGATTATTAAAAAGCCTCATTTTAATAAAATATTCATTAATTATTAATAAGACAAATGATGATTTAGTAATTAAAGAAAATTTAATTGAAGATGTAGATTTTAAATAAAATATTAGTATATAATTTATAATAAAAATATTCAAAGTATAATATAAAAATTCATAATTAAAAATTGATTGAAACTAATTATAGTTTTCAATCAATTTTTTTAATATTTCTTTAGAAACTTGTGGATTTGCTTGTCCTTTAGTTAGTTTCATTAATTGACCCATAAAAAATTTTAATGCTTTTTCTGGATTGACTTTATAAATAGTAATCATGTTTTCATTTGCTTTTAAAATTGTGATTAATATTTTTTCTAAATCATTACTATCACTTACTAAAGTAATACCTAATGTTCTAATAAGATCGGTAGGGCTTTTTTCACTATTAATCATAATTGCATTTAATAACTGTTTACTTTGTTTATCATTAATTTTTTGCTCATAAACTAGACTAACTAATTGTGATAGATTATTAGCAGTAAGTTCGCTGTTTTTAATAGTAGTGTTATTAATATTACAATAAGCTTGCACAGGACCTACTAAATAATTAAACGTAGGTAATATTAAATTATTAATGGCAACTGTTTGTTCAAAAATAGTTAATATTTCTACTTTGTCAATTAATAAATTAATATCTTTTATTGGTAAATTGTATTGTTTTTTTAATCTTTCCATTATTTGTTTAGGCAATTCAGGAAGATTTTTAGCAATCATTTTGATTCATTTTTCGTCTAGTTGAATTGGAAAAATATTTGGTTCAGGAAAGTATTTATAATCAATTTTATTTTCTTTGCTACGCATGCTAATGGTTTTATTAGTTTTTTCATCAAATCTTCTAGTTTCAAGATTAATTTTTTGTTTTTTATTTAAAATATTAGTTTGACGATTAATTTCATCATTTATTGCTAAAGTAATATTATGTGTAGAATTTAAATTTTTAATTTCAACTTTGGTACCTAAAGTATCACTACCATGTGGTTTTAACGATATATTAATATCGCATCGTAATGAACCTTCATTCATTTTAGCATCACTAACTTGTAAATGAATTAATAATTGACGTAGAGTATTAATATATGCTACTACTTGTTCGCTTGTGTTAAAAATTGGTTTAGTAACAATTTCTAATAAGGGAATTCCTGCTCGATTATAGTCTAGTAATGTTTTTTTATTATTATGAATTTGTTTTGCTGTGTCTTCTTCAATATGTAAGCGTTCAAAGCTAACAATAAATTCTTCATTATTTACAACTATTGGTAATTCACCGTTTGTACCAATTGGATGAAAAAATTGTGTGATTTGATAACCTTTAGGTAAATCGGGATAAAAATAACTTTTTCGATCAAAACGTAATAGTGGATCAATATTCATTTTTAAAGCAGTACATGTTTGAATTGCCATTATAATAACAGCTTGATTAACTGTTGGTAATGTTCCTGGATAGCCACAATCAATGGCATTAATTTGAGTATTTGGTTTTTGACTAAAAGTATTGGCGGCGTTGGAAAAACATTTAGTTTTAGTTTTTAATTCACAGTGGATTTCAATACCCATTACAACATCATATTTATTATTCATGATCATCACCTAGTAGTTTATTATTAAAATTAATTTTTTTACTTAAAAATGAAGCAATATTCAATATAACTTGATCATTGAAAGGTGCACCATTAATATTAAAACCAATCGGTAAACCATTAACAGTAGTTAACGGAATATTAATGCTTGGTCCACCATTTAAGTTAGAAAGTAGTAGTAAGTCTTCTAAATAATCATGTTCACTTTTAATAACTTTTTTTTGTTCTAATACATCTTTAATTTTTGGAGCTGGATTAATATTTGGCATAATAATGAAAGCATCATATTTTTTAAAGATAGTATTTAAATGTTCAACAATTAATCTTCTTACTTTTTTAGCTTTGTTAAATAATTCTTCTTGATGATTTTCAGATAAAGCATATGCACCAATAATGTATCTGCGTTTTACCATATCACCGAAACCAAATGTTCGTGAATTTGTCATAACTTCTTGATAATTTTTACCATTTTTACGAACACCAAAATTAATACCAGTTAGATTTGCATGGCAACTGGTTGCTTCAGCAAAAGAAATAATCATGTAGACTGGTAATAAAGATTGTAATAATTCTTTATTAAATTCAATTTGTTGAACTTTTGCACCACCATCAGTTAAATGCTTTATTGCTTCATCAAAACTAGATTTAACTATATCATTTCACTGATAATCATTATAATTTAAAATACCAATATTTTTACCTTCTATATTTTGATTTAAGTTTTTAGTATAGTTTTTTTCTTTACTTTGAACACTAGTAAAGTCTTGTTCATCAAATAAAGCAATACTATCCAAGACAATGGCAATATCTTCGACATGATTAGTAAATATACCAACTGTGTCTAAACTTGGAGCATAAGGAAAAACACCATTTCGTGAAATTAAACCATACGTTGGTTTAAAACCAACAATACCACAATAAGCGGCAGGTTTACGTATTGAATCACCAGTATCTGTTCCTAAAGCAAATGGTACAATTCCAGCAGCGACTAAAGCTGCACTGCCACTAGAACTACCACCAGTGATATGTTTTAAATTCCAAGGGTTTAAGACATGACCAGTAGCTGCATATAAACCATCTCCACCCATTCCTAGTTCATCAAGAGCAGTTTTAGCTATATTAATGGCTTTATTATTTGTTAATAACATATTAACAGTACTGTCATAATTAGGAATAAAATTAGCAAGAATTTTTGATGAACCTGTTGTTAAGAAATTAATAGTAGCAATATTATCTTTCATTACAAATGGAATTGCTGCTAATAAATTATCATTAATTTCTTGTTCAGTAATTAATTTTGTTTGTTTAATGGCATTTTGTTCTAGTGAAGTAACAACAGCATTTAATTTTTTGAATTGTTCTAATCGTTTGTATACTAATTTAGTTAATTGATCTGGAGTAAGTATTTTTGTTTTTAATAATTCATGAAGTTGACGAATTGAAAGTTGGTGGTAATTAATTTTCATGATTAATCACCTGATTAATACTAATGTAATTATTTTCAACTTCTGGAGCAATATTTAAAACACTTTTAGACGTTAAATGAGCTCCAACATTATCGGAACGTAATAAATTATTAATAATAGGAAATGGGTAATTTAAAGGTTCAATATCATTTGTATTGATATTTGTTACAATTTCCATTTGTTTTTCAATAGCTTTAAATTCTAGTAAAAGATTTTCACATTGTTCTTCGCTTAAATTGAACATAAGTTCGTTAGCAAATTCATGTAGCATTTTTGTTGTCATTTTCTTTTCAATTTTATCCATTTTTAGCTACCTCTTTCAATAAATTTTGTAATTGCTCTTCATTAATAATTTTAACATTAAGTTTGCGTGCTTGTGCTAATTTATTTCCCGGATTTTCTCCAACAATTAAATAAGAAGTATTATTACTAATAGTATTGGTAATTTTAGCACCATAGTTATTTAATAATTCAATGAATTCGTTACGACTTTTAGTTAAAGTTCCTGTTAAGACAAAAGTTTTACCATTCAATACTTGTGATTGGTTTTTTTGTAAATAATTAAAGTTAAGTTTAAAGTTTTGCAAGTTATTAATTAGTTGTTGATTAGTAGGATTAAGGAAATAATCAATAACACTAGTAGCGATTATTGGACCAATTTCATTAGTATTAGCTAGATCATCAAAGGTTGCTTCCATTAAGTTATTTAAAGTTAAATATTTTTTTGCAAGAATAATTGCTGTTTTTTGACCAACATGGCGAATTCCCAAACCGAATAAAAGTCTTTCTAAGGAATTTTGTTTTGATAGAATAATTGAATTAGCAAGATTAGTGAAAGATTTTTCACCAAAACGTGGTAATGATAGTATTTCTTTTCGTAAATTAACTAAATTGTAAATATCACTAATAGTTTTAATTCATTTTAAATCTAAAAAACGTAATAATATTTTTTCATTTAAACCAATAATATCCATAGCATTTCTTGAACAGAAGTGCATTAATGATTTAAGAATTCGTGATGGACAGTCACTATTAATGCAAAATTGATCAACTTCTGGCGGAACTTGTTCTAATTTTGTTTTACAAACCGGACAATGTATAGCTTTTTTAAAAATAATATTGTTTATTTGACGATTACTAATAATTGGTGCAATTACTTCTGGAATAATATCACCAGCTTTTTTAACACTTACTAAATCATTAATACGTAAATCACGATTAATAATATAATCACCATTATGAAGTGTGGCAAAAGTAACGGTAGTACCAGCAATTATCACTGGTTGTAATCTAGCATTATAGGTTATTTTTCCTGTTCTACCAACAGTTGGAAATATATCTAAAAGTTTAGTAACACTAGTAACAGCAGGAAATTTATAAGCTATTGCTCATTTTGGTGCCTTATTAGTTCTTCCTAACATATCATAACTGGTTAGATCATTAATTTTAATGACAATACCATCAATTTCATATGGTAATGTATTTCTTAACTTTTCATATTTCTGAATATAAATTCATACTTCTTCAATATTTTTACATAACTGTCATTGTTCATTAATTTTGAAACCATATTTTTGTAAGGTAAATAATGCTTGTTCATGGGTTTTAATATTATCATTAGTAGCATTAATATAATAGTAAAGAAAGCCATCTAATTTTCTTGAATTAACAATATTAATATCAAGTTGACGAATAGTACCAGCTGCAGCATTGCGAGGATTAGCAAAGAGTGGTAAGTTTTGTTGTTGTTTTTCATTAATGCGATTAAATTCTTCTTTACTTAAATATATTTCTCCTCTTACTTCTAATTTAGAATTAATTGGTATTATTTTTGGTATTGTTTTAATTGTCAAAATATTATTGGTAATGTCTTCACCAGCAATTCCATCACCTCTGGTAGCAGCAGTTTTTAATTCTCCTTTTTCATAAGTTATGGAAATTGATAGACCATCAATTTTTAGTTCACAAACATATTCAATGTTATTTTCTGATAATGTTTTTTTAATTTGTTGATCAAATTTTAGTAAATCTTCATAATTAAAGGCATTACCCAAACTTAGCATTGGTTGTTGGTGAAAAATTTTTGTTAAAGAATTAATTGGTTTATTACCAACAGTTTTAGTTGGAGAATCATTACTATTAAATCGGGGATATTGTTCTTCTAATTTTACTAATCTATGATAGGCGCTATCATAAAGTTCATCACGAACAGTAGGTGCATCTAAAACATGATATTCATAATTTCATTGTTTAATTTGGTTTCTTAATTGTATTATTTCAATTTTAATATCATTATTTTTGTTACTCATATTACTTTCTCCCCTAATTGGTTTGTTAATAAGACATAATTAATTATAAATGAATTATTACTTTAATTGTAATATTGTTTTATAAAAGTATAATTTAGTAATGTAAATAAAATAAATAAATAATAATATACATTTTTTTAAAAAAATGATTATAATAAAATTAGTATTAAAAAATAATGGCTAATTAAGTATTTGGTTTTTTAAACTCCTATTAAGTTTATTTGACTTAAAGGTTTTTTTGTATATAACTAGAAACATTTTTTAATATTAACCTTTGATAAGTTTTAAGTATAGTATTAAAACTAAAGATAATTACTTTAATTTTATATGAGTTAGGAGTAAGTTATGAAAGATACATATGCATCTGTTCGTTTAGCACAAAAGCCAGAAAATGCTTTTGCTTGTCATCGTTGTGGTAGGGTTATTTTAATTGCCGAATTTTTAGAAGCAAAAAATATTCAATTGAATTGTAATCGATGTGGTTTTAAAAAACATGTTGAAAAAATCAAAATAGAAAAAAAATCAGAAATTAAAAAAACTAGAATTGCTGCTATTTCTTCCAAAAATTCTTCTAAAAAATAACTTAGCTTAGATTAATATTAATAATATTATAAAAAAAAGAACTCAGTTGAGTTCTTTTTTACTTATTTTTTATTTTTTTCATTTAAATACTCTTGATAATTATTATTTACTTGTTCTCAATTGATAACTTTTAATAATGCTTGTAAGTATTTCTCTTGTTCATTTTTATATTGTAGATAATGTGCATGTTCTCATACATCAATAGCGATCAATGGGTACATGTTCAAGAATCATGGATTGTCTTGATTAAAAGTTTTGTATAGTCTTAATGTACCATTATTATCAATTACTAATCATGCTCAACCACTTCCAAAAATATCCATGGCAGTTTTTGTTAAAGCAGCTTCAAATTTTTCATAAGATTCAAAGCGATTAATGATTGCTTTACCAATAGCTGATTTTTCATTAAAACCTTTATTTTTCCCCAATATTGAAAAGAAAAGATTATGATTAATTACTCCCCCACCAAATTGTCGAATGCTACTTTGTAATTTTTTTACATTACAAGTTTCTTTATCCTCACATATATCTTCTAATTTACAATAATTACTTAATAAACGATTTAGTTCCCCTTTAGTTTCAAGATTATAATCAGAAAAAACTTTCGGATGTTTATCCATCACTAATTTTAAAGAAGTTAAATATTTCTTATGAAGTTCTTCATAATGATGTTTAATTGTTTCTTGTGAAATGTAAGGTTCTAAAGCATCATAATTATATGGTAAATCGATAATATTAATCTTGTATTTAGGCATTCTTTTCTATCCTCCTTTTCTTTTTAAACTATTCACATATAAATATTGCATTGCATTATAATAAATTAATGTAAAATTACAAGTTTATTATATTACAAGATTTCTCACTATATGTTATACTAAAAATTAATATTAAATACTAATTTTACTAACAAAGGGTGAAAGTTTTCGTGCAGTACTTATACATGTTTAATAAAAAATCTAATCAAATTAATGTTTCTCACAACAATGATATCATACGTAGAATTAATGTAAACCAAACTGATAACATTAATAGTAATAATTTAGAAAAAAATGAACAAAAACAATCATTTATTGATAAATTTACTTCAAAATCACTTAGTTGTGATGACACCAATAACTTTAATTTCAAAACAGCCAGTTGAACTCTAACAATAATTTATCTTATATCTTTTATTATAATTCCAATTCTTTATAGTTTAATCAAAACTTATGCTGTAAAAGATACTAGTCAAAGTTCATTTCTTAGTCTTTTTATTTTTAGTTTATTGCCAATTTTTGGCTTAGTTGTTTCACTTGGTATTGATTGAGAAGATATGATTAAAAAAGGCGGGTGGGCTGCTTATAGTCATAGTGTATTTGGTTTTATTAGTGTAGTATTTGTTCTTTTATTTTTTATTGCAACAAAAGTTATTAGTGGTAAAGATGATGATGTAACTTCGCTTGCTACTACATTTTTAATTCAACAGTTATTTCAATTGTTAGGATCAATTTTAGTATTAGTATTTTGTAGATCATTACGTGAGAGAATTATTACTACTTTAAAAGAAGCAAAATTAGATTTAATAACTTGAGTTACCATTTTTGCTGTTATTGGTACTATTTTAAATATTATTTTCAACATAATTCCTAAATTTAGTGAATTTAATATGTTAACAAGTAATAATACTTCAAAAAATCAAGATGTTTTAAACTTATTAATGAATAGTCCGTATGGCATTTTTGTTTTAGTTCTTAGTACTATTTTTATTGCTCCAATTAATGAAGAAATATCATATCGTCATGGTACTTTTACCATTGTTCGTTATCGTTGATTAGCATATGCAGCTTCATTAATTTATTTCCCATCAATGCATGTTATGGATAGTGGTGATTGAAATAATATTATTGGTTATTTAGGATTTAGTATTATATTACCCTTATTATTTATAATGACACGGGGTAATACTACATATACTATTGGTTTACATGCTTTTTCTAATCTAATTGCAACTATTTCTGGTTTTATTAATAAAAATTAAAAGGAGAAATTATGACTACCTTAACAATTACTGCCAATGATGCTGATCAAACTTTAATTAATTATTTAAAAAAAGTATTTAAAACACTACCACTGTCAAAAATTTATCGTTTATTTAGAACAAAAAAAATCAGAGTTAATAATAAAACTACTACTGATTTTAAATATCGCTTACAAGAAAATGATTTAGTAGTCATTTATGAAAGTAATTTAGTTGTTAACTATAAACCAGAAAAAATTACTAAAGAAGCACCAATTGAATTGTTTTATGAAGATGATAATTTTTTAATTGTTAATAAAGATCATAATATTGTTGTCCACCAACCATATGGTTCTTGCTTAGATAACATGGTAAAATATTATTTACAACAAAAATACCCGAAGAAGAAACGTGAGCAAACATTTAATATTAGTCATCAGTATCGTTTAGATAAACTAACTAAGGGTTTAATTATTTATCCAAAAAATAAAATGACACAAAACGCACTTCATAATGCTACTAAAAATGGTCAAATTATTAAAAAATATTTGGCTATTTGTTCTGGCCAATTAACTAAAAATTTAAATATTTCTGATTATATTACTCATGATGAGTTAACAATGAAAATGAAATTTTCAATTGAACCAAGTGAACAAAGTAAAAGTTGTAGCACCATCTTTACACCAATATTTAATACTAAAGACTTTACTTTAGTTGAGTGTCAATTAGTTACTGGTAGAAAACATCAAATTCGTAGTACTTTACAATTTTTAAATTTGCCAATTGTTGGTGACACTAAGTATGGGTCAACAATAGTTACCCCTAATAAAATTGCATTATTTGCTTATTATTTGTCATTTAATGATTTAGAAGAACCATTTACTTATTTGAATGATCAAAATTTTATAATAAAAGATTTAAAAACAGATTTAATTAAACAGATTAAAAAAGAAAAATGATAAAATGTAATCTATACTAATATATAGATTACATTTTTATTTTTTTGCTATTTTTTATTTTTAATAGTGATTAATAATATTGAACTTTTAATTTTGGGTTGTTAACATATTTAAATAAAAAACAAAATTAGTTTTATTTATATAGATTGGGTGAAGTAATGACAACTAAAAAAGGTATTTTTAATACAATTGTTGGTGTTATCATGACAATTGTTATCTCTATTTTACAGTTAACTTTTCTTTATGTTACTGGCTTAGCATACGGTGAAAAAATTAATGGTTTAATTCGTGTTATTATTTCTTTTTTGACTTACCTTAGTTTGACAGAAGGAGGACTTGGTTTAATTACCATTTTTTCTTTATATCGTCCGTTACAAAATGATGATTATGAAACCGTCAACGATATTATTAATACGACAAGAAAAAATTATCATCATTCAGGAAGAATATATTTAATTATTCTTGTCAGTGCTGGTTTTATTTTAGGATTAGCTAGTGTTCATTTACCAGAAATTGGTTTAGATATGGAAATTCCTTTTTGACAAGTAGCACTTATTATTATTTCTTTAGGATCACGTGAATTAATCTTTTTTTATTTTAGTGGTGCTTATCAAAATTTAATTCAAGCTGATCAAAAAGGTTATTTAAATCGTTTAATTTTTATTTTTTCAGAGATTATTATGTATATTTTACTAATGACGTTATTAGTTATTAGAAAGTCTGATGGTAAACCGATAGATATGTATATTCCTTTTTTTGCTTATTTTGTTTGTGGTGTATTAAAAGCATTTGTTACTTTTATCGTTATTAAAATTGAATATCCATGATTACAACATAAAAAATGAACACAACAAAAAAGGATGCTAAAACAATCGTGATGAGTAGCCCTGAATCGTTTACCTGACATGATTATTTCTAACATTGATATTATTTTAATTACTTTATTTTTATCACTGACAACAACATCAATTTACACTATTTATATTATTATTGCTACAACGATGCGCTCAATTGCTTTAATTTTAATTAGTTCTTTTCGCGAAGTTTTTGGATATTGAATTGCCAAAAGTGGACGAATTAGATGAACTGTCTATACTAAATTTGAGTTATATGCTTATATGATTGCTGGTTTTTTATTTATTAATCAATTTATTATTACTCAATATTTAGTGTCTGCTTTAAGTATTACAAATATTAATAATTCTGATGGTAATTTTGATTCTTCAAAAAATCTTTTTATTAATTTATTTTTGTCACAACCATGATTTATTTTACTTTTATCTTTAAAAAATACAATTCAAGTGGCAACCGAACCAGGAAAAGTTATTGTAAATGCTACTGTAAAACACAAAGAAACAATTTGAGGTTCATATATTCAATCAATAATCAATCTTGTTTTAGGTGTTATTTTGGGTTGAATACTATCAAATTTAGGTTGAAAACATCAAAGTTATCAATATTTATCATTAAGTTTATATATGATTCTTTTATCAAGTTGTATTGGTTGAGTTTATCGTTTAATTTCAATCTGAGTTTATGTTTGAAAACATTTGACGTATAATAGTGATTTACGTTTTATTATTCAAAATACTTTAGTGTTAATTATTCCAATTTTAGCAGTAACATTATTTGGATGTCTTTATTTCTTTGATAAATATCCACCAACATATAATTTCACAGATTATAGTTTTGTATTACGAGTTATCGGTTATTCATTATTGTATTCATCAATTTTAATTTTTGGTTTAGCAATGACTATTAATTTTCGTCAGTTTTGATCAATTTTTAATTTTAAGAAATTTTTTACTAATTTATTTTCACGTAAACGTAAGCAAAAAGCATTTATGAATCAAGAAGTACAAGAATTTTTTAAAGATAGTAATAAACCTAAAAATAACTTTACTAATAAAACATTTGATTGAACTGCTACTTATCAAAGTACCAATATGAACGTTGATGACTTTATTGAACAAAAGTTGTTACGAAGAAAAAAAGAAGTAGATATTAAAAGTGAAACAAAAGAATCTGAAAATTATTCTATTCGCGTTGGTATTTATAAAATTAGAGGTTAGTTTATTTAAGGAGTGAATTACATGTTATTAAATGAAGAATGATTTGTAGAAAATATTGTTGAAGAAAAATATTTAGAATTATTAAAGCGTAATTATCCTCAACATCAACTTAAAGATTTATTTTTATTGAACATTGATTTACGTTTATTGTATTTAAAACATATTTTAATGATTGAAAATTCTTTAAAAAATGCTTTATTACATCAACTTTTTAATGATAATGTTCAAAATTTAGATAATGCTACTTTTCTTAATCCAGAACACCTAGCTCAAATGAAAACAGCTTTACGTTTGATTCGTGCTGGTTATAATAAATATAATAGAAGTGGTGTTTTAAAATCACGAACAATACGCAGTTTAATAGAAGTTATGTCATTTGAATGAACAATGAAATTATTACAAACTTTAAATGATAAAAGTATCGCTAAGATTGCTCATTATTTTGGTATCAAAGAATTTAATGATAGTAAAATTTTATTAGAACAGTTAGAATATATTAAAGATGTTCGTAATTATTTATCACATAATTTTAAAGTATTAGCAATTCAATTTAAGTATAAAGAACGGTTCGCTTATTATGAACAAACTTTAAATGCTAATAATGATCATCATTATTTGCACTTATTAATTACTCGTTTTTCTAGTAAAAACCAATTACTAGCGCCATTTAATGTTGATTATGAAAATTTATTGGGAGCGTACCGAAGATGTCGATAACTAAAAAGTTTTAAAAATAGCTCCTTTCTTTTTTAAATCCTTAAATTAAAAATAAATGACAAAAGATGAGAATAAAAATCTTGTCTTTTTTTGTAATTGTAAAATTTTAAAATTTTTAAGAACCCTCTTTAACGCTATTATCAACACGTGTTAGGGAACTAAAAAAGTGAACTACAACACAGTTGTTAAAAATAGTAGCTAGCATGTGGACTTGCATGGATAAATAAAAAGTGGAGTGATACCTAATAAAATATACTAACCATTTAATGGTAATTCTTGGGGTGGGAGCGGATTGGAAACTAGTATATATAGACCTGCTTAGGGAACCTACTATATTAATTCTATTCTTTATTTAACCAACCTTGCCACTCACCAGTGAGCAAGTGTTGGTTTTATTTTTTATTTTTTTTGAAAAATTTTTGAGCCCAGAATTTCTGGAATGAATAAAACTAATAATAGTATTATTAATAATTTAAAAATCAAAATATATGTCCTTTATGCTAGAAGCAACAGGACATATTAGGAAAGGATTATTATGCAAATAGAATTTAAAAAAGAACAAATTGTTAAAGATAAACCACAATCTATTCTTATTGATTATGTTGAATATAAATTATCACTTCCAAAATGAATGATTAAAAATAATTCTTTTATTGTTGATAATAATTACACATATTGGGTTTTTAATTCTGAAAATATTAAAAGAGAATTAAATGGTGATGAATTAACAAAATTATTAGAACCATATTGGATGGGTTACACTTTATTGGACACTAATTACATAGACAAGTGAACAAATTAGTTAAAAGAAAGGAATTATAATTATGGTCACTATTAACTCATATTCAGATGAATTTAAAAAACAAATAGTAGCTTTATATCAAAGTGGCAAATCAGTATCTTGCCTTGTTAAAGAATACAATGTTACAAGAGCAGCTACTTACAATTGAATTAAGCAATTTACTAATTCAGGTAGTTTTAAAACTAAAGATAATCTTTCAGATTTAGAAAAACAATTAATTCAAGCAAATAAAGAATTAAAACAGTTACGAATGGAAATTGATATTTTAAAGCAAGCAGCACTAATAATAGGCAGAAAGTAGAGATTATTGCAAATAATAAATCTAAATATAAAATTCGCACAATGTGTCATTTTTTAAAACTCTCTAAATCAACATATTATTTTAATTTAAAGAAAAAAAATAAAATTCAAAATAATATTTATGAACAAGCTGTTATTAGTGCTTTTAAAGAAAATAAAGAAGTTTATGGTACTAGAAGATTAAAAGTCATACTAGCAAACCAATAAATTTATTTATCACGCAGAAAAATTAAAGAAATTATGAATAAGCATAATTTAATATCAAAATACACTAAATTATCATTCAAAAATTATCATAATAAAGTCAATGATAGTCAAATAACCAATCTTGTTAATAGAAACTTTAATAATAGAATTAAAAATGAAGTTATTGTTAGTGATTTAACTTATGTTCAAGTTAATGATAAATGAAACTATATTTGCCTATTAATCGACCTATTTAACCGCGAAATTATTGGACATAGTGTTGGAGTTAAAAAAGATGCATCATTAGTATATCAAGCATTTATGCAATCAAATCACTGTTTAAAAGATATTGAAATATTTCATACTGATCGCGGTAATGAATTCAATAATAAAACTATTGATAAACTTTTATTAGCTTTCAAAATAACTCGATCTTTAAGCAAAAAAGGATGTCCTTATGACAATGCTGTTGCTGAAGCAACTTTTAAAACTTTCAAAATTGAATTTATTAATGATAAAAATTTTACATCATTAATCCAATTAAAATTAGAATTATTTGATTACATCAATTGATATAACAACATAAGAATTCACAGTACTCTAAACTACCTAACTCCAATTAGTTATCAAAAACAAATGTCTACCAAAAAATAGTCCTAAAAAGGGTTGCCATTCCATATAATTAAATGACTAGAAAGAGTGAGTTACAGATGGCTAAAAAAGATAACTTTAATAAAAATGATCCAATATCAAAAGCAGTAGATTTATTACTAGAAAATACTGAAGATTTAACAACAGTTTTTAAACCTAGCGGTTTATATAAAGAATTAACAAAAAGATTAGTTGAAAAAATGTTGAATTCTGAAATGCAAAATTATTTAGGATATGAAAAAAATCAACATAGTACTACTGAAAATGCTCGTAATGGTACAAGTTCAAAAAAATTAATAACTCAACAAGGTAAAATTGAAATTGATGTACCAAGAGATCGCAATAGTAATTTTACTCCTGTAATAGTTCCTAAAAGGCAAAGAAGATTTGATGGTTTTGATCAACAAGTTCTTTCCTTGTATGCAAAAGGAATGACATTATCTGACATTAGAATGCAGTTGCAAGAGTTATATCATGGTGCTGATATTAGTGAAAGTGTTATTAGTCAAATTACTGATGATGTTATTGATGATGTTAAAGCATGACAAAATCGACCATTAGAAAGTATTTATCCTATTGTTTATTTTGATTGTATAGTAGTTAAAGTACGACAAGATAAACGGATTATTAACAAATCAGTTTATATAGCATTAGGAGTTGATTTAGAAGGCAAAAAAGATGTTTTAGGATTATGAATTAGTGAAAATGAAGGTTCTAAGTTTTGATTATCTAATTTCACAGAAATGAAAAATCGTGGCTTAAATGATATTCTTATTGCTTGTAGTGATAATTTAACAGGCATGTCAGAAGCAATACAATCAGTTTATCCTAAAACAGAACATCAATTATGCATTGTTCATCAAATTAGAAATAGTTTAAAATATGTTTCATACAAACATCGAAAAGGTCTAGTTGCAGATTTAAAACCAATTTATAGTGCATGTAGTGAAGAACAAGCAATGCAAGCTTTAGAATCGTTTGAAAGTAAATGAAATAAACAATATCCTCAAATTACTAAATCTTGATATAAAAATTGAGATAATTTAATGGTTTTTATTAGTTATCCAGTAGAAATCAAAAGAGTGATTTATACTACAAATGCTATTGAATCTGTTAATAGTCAATTACGAAAAATCATCAGAAATAAAAAAGTTTTTCCTAATGATATGGCAGTTTTCAAAATATTTTACTTGGCAATTGAAAATATAACAAAAAAATGAACATTGCCTATTCAAAATTGAAATACAGCAATTGCTCATTTTATGATAAAATTTGAAGACAGAATTAATCTAAATTAGTAACTTTGTAAAACAAAGATACACAGATTATTAAAAAGCCTCCTAAATTTTGATTGTACTGTGATAACATTTGTATTTTTTTATTTAAAGTTTCTAACTTTTCTTTTTCTAAAAGTAATCGTTTTTTTTCTTTAAGTAGTTTTTTGAACTTCTTCAGTTGCTTGATTACCAATTTTTGTTAATTTACCTTCTAGTAAAGAAATATTTTTTTCTTTCTCTTTTATTTGCATGCCATTTTCTTGTTGAATAGTTTCTAGTTTTATTTTTTCTTCCTTTAATTGATTAACTTCCATAACTAATTTTTGATTTTTATCTTCTACTGTTATTAATGTTTGTTGTGTTTTTGATAATTCTTGATTTAATTTTTCTAAAGCTTGGTTATTTTTATAATTTCTACTTTCTAATCTTTCTTTTTCTAAAGCTAACGCGAACTCTTTTTTTATTAATCTTTCAATACTTTTATTTTTTTGATCACGAATATTTCTCACTTTTTTTTGTACTTTTTCTAAATTATTACTTATTTGATTTATTTTTACACTATTTTGTTGCTTAATTTTTTCTAACTTTGTTTTTTCTCTTTCTAAGGTAGCAACTTTAGAAACTAAAAATTTAGTTTCATCAATTAATAGTTGTACTTTTTGCTTTTCTGCTATTAATTGTTGTTCTAATATTGCTGTTTCTTCTGCAGATTTAACTTTTGTTTTATCCAATTCTTCTTGTGTTTGCTTTAATTGTGCTTCTAATTCATTAATTTTTGCTTGTAAAATTTGATCTTGACTTAAAATTTCTGTTTTTTCTTCTTTTGCATCATTTTCTTGTTTTATACTTTGTTCTTTAATGTCATTTTCTTCTAAAATAACATCAATTTTAGTAATATCTTTTTCAAGTAAAGTCGTTAAACTACTTGTTGTAGATGATTCTGAATTATCTGTTTCATTAGTATTAATAAATTTTAAATGTTCATTTTTTTTGTTGTCTTTTTTCTTATTTTTTCTTTTTTTAACATTTGTTTTCTTTGTTTCTATTTTATGAGAATTATTAAAACTTTCTACTTGCATTAACGTTTCCTTTTTTGAAACATCATTATCATTTAAAACTTCTTGCAATTTTTGCTTTAACTTTTTAATCATTTCAATATTACTATCAATATTTTTTTCAATCTCGCTTAAATATTGCATTGAATCATTTTCATCAAAAATTTGATTTACAATTTTCGTTAAAGGCAATGGAGAAGTAACTGGTTTTTGAAACATTTCAAAAATAATTTTTGACAAATCAAAAATATTTTGAATTTTTAATTTAATTCCCTTAATTTTCAATTCATTCTTTTTAGATTTATTATTTTTAAAATCATAAATTTTATTTTCATATTCATCGAATAAATTTACAATTTCCTTTTTAAAAATTTTATCAAGTTCTTCAATATTTAATTTATATGGAATTTCAGAATTACTATCTTTAACTAAAATATCCTTAAATTTATTTTCTCTTGACATTATGTCCTTAATTTTTTCATATTAATTGCTTGTTAAACTAATTTTATTATCGCAATCTTCATCAGTAACAAAATATTTTGATTGATTAGCAATAAAGTTATAAATATTTAATACACCTAATTGATGATTTTCACAAATTGATTTAAAATGTTTTAATATTTCAAAATTATTATTTAATTGCTCTCTTAGTTTATTTAGCTTATTTAAGTCCTTACACGAACTAATTTTTTTAATAAAAAAAATATTATCATTTTTCAGGATTTCTATTTTCGTTTTCATAAATTCAATATTAGTAATATCTTTTTTAATAAAATCACTAAAATCACTAAATAATAAAGGATGATTAAAAACATTAATTATTAAAATAATTGAAATCAAACTTTTCAAACTGTATAAATTGGCTTGATCAATATATTGCAAAGAACTATGCAAATTTTTTCTAAACAATTGACTATCAAATTTTTCATCTTCCTATTGATAATATTTGGCAATATTACTAATAGAACTATCAATAGCATTATATTCTGCACAAGTTATATAAATAATATTAAGTGCAGTAATAATATCTTCTTTAGTTAATGTTGGTACTTGTGATTTTATTTTTTGTAAAATGTTAGTAATTAAATGTTTACCTACTGACATTATTTTTACTCCTATCTTTTTTAATCAATTAAAAGCTCATATAGCTATTAAATAGTTATATGAGCTCTAGTAGCTTTAATATTATATTGTAATAATCACTTTCAATTATAGATTAACTTTAGCTTTAATATTCAAAGTTGCTGAATTTTGTAACTGTGCCTTTATTGCATTGGCTACATGTTCAACATCGGTACCAATAACAATTTGCAAAGCTTCTTTACTCAAAATTTTAGTACCAAATGCTCCTGCGGCCTTAACTTTTGCCAAATTAACACGTGATGTATCTTTAACAATCAAACGTAACCTAGTAGCACAATTATCAATTTCAACAAAATTATCTGCACCAATTGCTTCAATTAATTTTGTTGCCATTAGTGTATATTTATCACTTTTAAGATTTTTATTGCTTAACTCTGATTTTGTTGTTACTTTACTTTCTTCAACACCAAAATCTTCTTCTCTTCCTGGTGTTTCAATATTCATTTTAGTAATTAATGTATAAAATACAATAAAATAAACTCCACCAGCAGCCACAATTAATAATAATACTCATAGTGGATTTGAAGTAATATGATAAGCACCAGTAGCATGATTAGCAAATCCTCATGATTGAGCAAAAGAAATGCAATAGTCAATAATTCCAGCACTAAAACCAAAACCAACTTGGATATGCAATGCTGTCGTTATTGCAATAAATATCCCTGTTAATAAGGCATGAATTACCAATAATAATGGGGCAATAAATACAAATGAAAATTCAATGGGTTCAGTGATTCCACTAATAAAAGAAACTAAAGCAACTCCTCCTAAAAATCCTGATACCATTTTTCTATTTTCTTTTTTAGCTGCCATAATCATAGCTAAGGCAGCAGCGGGAATACCACCCATCATAATAGGAAAGAAACCTGATTGAAAAAATCCAGATCCTTCAATACCTCTAGTAAAAGCATTAATGTCTCCATTTACTCATTCTGTTGTTCCAGATGCAGCACCTGTAATTGGAGATATTATCTGACCATTAATTGGTAATTGAAATCAAAAAAAAGTATTTAAGATTTGATGTAATCCAAAAGGTAATAATAAACGATTTAATATTCCATAAACAGCTGTTCCTGGAATAGCAACTGCTGGATTATTTGGATTAGCAACTAATTGACCAAATTTCATTAATACCAATTGAATTCATGGTCAAACAATAGCAAATGCCAAAGCAGTGGGAATAGTTATTGCTAAAGCCACCATTGGTGCAAATCTTCTACCACCAAAGAATGATAACGCTTGAGGAAGTTTGATTTCTTTATATTTATTATATAAAACTGCAGATAAACACCCCGCTACAATTCCACCAAAAACACCAATGTTTAATACATAAATACCACCGATAATAGTTTTACCATCTGTTCCAAATTCTTCTACATAAAATAATGACGAAAATTTTTCACCTTTACTTGATGTAAAAGTTAAAACATTTTTATATAACATTTCTGGTAATGAGTGTTCAATTGACGTCATTGCAGCTATTGCTAAATAAAATACTGCTCCAACTAATGCAGCTTCACCACGATGATCTTTAGCTAAACCAAATGCTAAACCCAAAGCAAATAATAATGGTAAATTATCAAATACTATTTTTCCTGGTTGTTGAATAATATATGAAATTCAATAACCCACTTCATTAGTAACATGCATAACACCAGCATCAGTTGTAGTAGTAAATGTAAGTCCTAATGCTCCAAATCTGTTTAAAATAGCAGCGAATGGTAATACTGCGATTGGAAACTGTAATGCTTTACCTAAGTCTTGTAAAAATTTTAAAACATTATTTCAAGGACTTTTTTCTTTTGAGGTTTTTAATTCAATATTACTATTTTTTGTTTGATTTTTTTCTTTATGTTTTTTTCAGAAAACTAAACCCATATTTTAACCCCTTCCTAAAACTTTTTCTTAATTTTTCAAAATTAAAACATTGAACTTATTGAAACTGATAATAGCACAATGGCACCAACTGTTGCACAAAACATTAAAAATATATAAAGAGCTTTATTTCAAAAATGAAAAACTTGATATGTAACTTTTTTTGGTTTAAATAAAAATTGCTCGTTAATCAGGCTCCTTTCTTTACGTAATTTTCTTTTAAATAAAAAAAACACAAGAAAAATAATACCAACACAAATCAAACCAATGATAAACATTATTCACATTGCCGATGTTGATAAACTTTTATTGTGCGATTCTAATGTTAAAAAATTTAGCATAATCATTTACACTTTCTAATCATTAGTTTTTTATCTTAATAAATATTATTATACAATAATTTTCTTTAAAATAAATATAATCACAAAATTTTACACTTTTTTATTGTTTATTATACAATGACTTACGCATTCTAAATCTTAATTTAATTGGTACACCCTGAAAACCAAATCGTTCACGAATTTGATTAATTAAAAAACGTTCATAAGAAAAATGACATCGTTGTGGATCATTTACCATTAAAATAAAAGTAGGCGGATTTTTTTCAACCTGTGTTGTGTAATATATCTTTAATCTACCACCTTTAAAGTAAGGCGGCTCATTAATTAATTGAGCTTTATTAATTATTTCATTAAGAATACTTGTTTTAATTCTTAAATTCATATTAACTAATACTTCATTAATAGTAGCAAATAAAGTATGAATTCTAGTATTTTCTAAAGCAGATAAATATACAACAAAAGAATACTCAAGATATTTAAATTTTTCTTTAATTTTTTTAGTAAACTCTTGCATTGTTTTTTCATTTTTTTTAACTAAATCTCATTTATTAACAATAATAATAACTGGCTTATCTAAATTTTTTGCCATTCCTGCTATTGTTAAATCTTGTTCTTGAATTTCAACACTACCATCTAATAAAAACAAAACAATATCACTACGTTCAATGGCATTAGTAGTTCTAATTAAACTATATTTTTCTAAATCTTCAGTAATTTTTCCTTTTCTACGAATTCCCGCAGTATCAATAACACAATATTGTTTTTTATTATAAACAAAATTACTATCAATAGCATCAGTTGTTGTTCCTGCTATTGGTGAAACAATAACTCTATTCTCTTGAAGAATAGTATTAACTAAACTTGATTTACCAACATTGGGACGACCAATAATTGCTAAATTAATATTTTCTTTTTTTTCTGTATGAACCTCTTTTGGTAACTTAGTAATTATCATATCTAATAAATCACCAAAACCAACACCATGACTAGCAGATACTAAAATTGGTTCGCCAAAGCCAACTTTTAAATAATCATAAATTTTATCATTATCTTTTTGAACATTATCATATTTATTTGCAATAATAATAACCGCTTTCTTAGTTCTGTATAATAATTTGGCAATATCTTCATCTTCGTGAGTTAGACCTTCTTGATAAGAACAAACAAATAAAACAATATCAGCCTCAGCTAAAGCAATATTAACTTGTTGATTGATTTGTTGAGTAAAATTAGTAATCGTTTTAGTAATACCACCCGTATCAATAATCACAAAATTTTGTGTTAATCATTCACCAATGCCATAAATTCGATCTCTAGTTGCTCCAGGCATATCTTCAATTATTGCTACTTTTTTTTGTAATATACGATTAAAAATTGAAGATTTACCAACATTAGGGCGTCCTACAATTACTACTTTTGGTAACTTATTCATTTTATTCAAATCCTTATATTTAAAATATTATTTTTTATGACTAAAGTAATTATCATATAAAATTTTTAATTTATCAACGGTCGTTTGTAAATTATAATCACTATTATCTAAAATAACTGCATCTTCAACAATTACTAGTTGGCCAGTGCTACGAGTTTTATCAACATTATCACGAATTACCATATCGTTATATACTTGTTCTTGCGTAATATTAATACCATCTTTAATATACTGTTTATATCTTCTTTCACTACGAGCGTGTAAACTAGAAGTTAAAAAAATCTTTAATTGAGCATCAGGTAAAACAACACTACTAATATCTCTGCCAACGACAATAAAGCCTTGACTTCTAACCATTTCTTGAATTCTAGCAACCATAACTTTTCTAACTTCAGATAACGAAGCAATTATTTGTACTTTACTAGTAACATTTTTATCATAAATTTCTTCTGTTGGTGGTTGATCATTAAATAAAAAATGACCATTAACTCATCTTATATCAAAAAGTTGTAGTGCTGCAAGTATTAAATCTTCACTTTCAAAAGCAATTTTATTTTTTAAACAATGATTAGTAAAACTACGATACATAATTCCTGTATCCATAAATTGATAATCAATTTTTTTAGAAAGCAAATATGCTGCCGCTGATTTACCACTAGCTGCTGGACCATCTATTGCAATATTAATCTTTGGGTACATTGTTTTTCTCCATTCTCTACTTAATAAATAATATTAATGATAATACTAACACGACTATTAAAATTAAACAAATAATGATAATACTAAATACTGTTAAACTTCATTTATAATTATGCTTAATTTTAATTTTTTGTAATTCATCTTGAAAATTATTATGTTCTTGATTAATTTCTTTTAGTCCTTTATTAAGATCACTATTATTTATTTTATACTTTTTATATTTAAATTCTAAATTTTTAACAAAATTTTTGACATCATGAATTTTACTTTCTAAGTCTTTTTGAAATTCATTTATTTTATTATGCATACTATTAATTAACGTTTGATATTCCAAGTTAGTACTTATTAATGGCACATCAACTATTTCAAAATCAATATTTTCACTATATTTTTTTAAAATATTATTAATATTTTCTAACATATTTTCCAATATTAATTTATCATTATCATCTAAATGTTGTTCATTATTTTTAATAAAATAATTTTCAAAATTAACTAAATTTAAATCAGAATTTAATTTTTGAAAAATTGGCTCAAAATATGATTGATCAATTTTTATTAGTTGCTGATAATAATTTTCTATTTTTTGTTCTTGTTCTCAAAGCTTACTATTTTCTTTAATTTCTTTAGTAATTTGTTCACGTAAACTTTTATACTTTTCCATTCTTGTCATTAAAGCACCCACAAATTAATATTTAAAAAATTCCAATACTGATTTATTTTTAATAGTAATAATAATTTTCTTGATTATAACATAAATATATAAAATCATTATAATATACAAATTTAACTATTGATAATATTGATAATATTTTAAAAAATAATTGTTTTTGCTTAGTTTTGTTTTAAACATTATTAAACATTATTAAAATAAAATATTAGCAAAATTTATATTTTTATGCAAGCATTATTTTTTTATTGTATATTCATTTTTTCAATTATAGACTTAAATTAAGATTTACAAAAAATATTTTTATCTAATATCACTTTCACATTATTATAAATATCTTACTATTATCGATATTAAAAATAAAAAAATATTACATTAGGTAAATCTTAATCTTAAAATAAACTAAAACTAAAAATAATAATTTATTTTAGTAACAAAGGAGAATAAAATATGCAAAAAACTACATTTATTTTAGGGTATTTAAAAATTGAACATACAACTACTACTGGAAATACTGATAGTAATAATATTAATGTACTAGATAACGTTGATCCTATTAGTGTGCAAGCTAACTTAAACAGTATGGTTCCATATATTAATCAAATATTAGAAGCTTTACCAGCTACAGAAAAAGTTGCGTTTTTAAAAGATGAACAATATCCAAATGGAACATTCGTATTAGTAACAAGTGCTGGTATAACACCAATTGTACCACAATATTTACTTACTAGACTTCAAGAAACAGCTCCAAAAGCATATATATTAGCACAAGGTCAACAATGAGGATGATCAATTGCTAGTCAAACAGATGTTTCTATTAACGATTTAGAAAATCAATTTGAAGAACATACAAAAAAATGTTTAAATGCATATATAGCTTCAGGAGATGAACTAGATTATAAAATGGATTTCATTTATAAAGTTGTAGCAACCGTACCTAATGCGCCACAAGTAACTGCTAGTTCATCAGTTAAATTCCACTTTACTGTTAAAGCAGTTAAAAAAGCGTAATTAAATAATTTTAGTAATTCATAAAATATAATATTTTTTATATTTTCTTAGTACCTAGGTCAATTTAGTATTACTAAATAACCTAGGTTATATTATTAAATAAAAGGAGAAGTACTAATGAACAATAAAAATATCAATGAAAAAATTAAAATTATAATGAAAACAAAAATAACCAATAACGAAGAAAAAAATGAAAACAAAAATAACACTAATAATAATTATGAAACGGTAAGATATAAAGTACCTGTTTTTGATTTTAATGATGTTAATCAAATTAAAGAAAACTTAAATAGTATGACTATTTATATTACTCAACTTTTAGACTTATCACCACTCACTAGAATATTCTTATTAAAAAATAATGACTATCCAAGTGGAATGTTTGCAGTAAGGGATAGAAAAACAACAACAGAAAAAAATATAACATTATCGCCGAACAAGTAACATTAGATTATATGCGTAATTTGTTTCAATCAGCTTATAACCAAGCCAGTATTAATAAAACCTGAGAATGATTCATTAATGATTTAAACAATGTTACTATTCCAAATTTAACAAATTCATTTAAAGAACATTTAGAAAAATGCAGAATAGAAGCAATTTCAGTAGGTGATCAATTTTTAAACTACAAAATGAATTATCCAATAACAATCAAGGTAATGATTGAAGGCAAAGTTGTTGATGTAACTTCAAGTGAAACTTTTGAATATACTGTCAAAATTGCTGATTTTAATAATAATGATTAGATTCATTAATTAACTAAATAAAAATACATAAATTCTAATAAATATTTATCAAAAATAATGTTATTGTTATTTTACTTTTTAGGAAATTTAAAAATATAATAATTATATAAAAAACAAATTATACTTATAGATAAAAATATAGGAGTTAAAAATATTGTAAAAACAACACCACATCTTACATTTGAAATGTTAAATCAATCATTTAAATTATTATTAAATACATCTAAAATTCCATTTAAATGAGAATACTCTTTATATTTTCCTGCGATTAATCCAAAACCATTAGTGACTAATTCTGTATGACTTCCTATTAACACTTTGCTAGTAAGTAAACTTAATCCAATTATCATAAATAAAAACCCAAGAATAATAATTGCTAAAATAAATCAATTAATTTTTTTATAATTTACCATTTTTTACCCCCGTTTCTTTTTTATTTTCTTAAGCAGAGAATTTACAATTACTTAGTTTTGTAAATCATTATTTTTTCTTTAATTTAATATTCATTAATTATACATACATTTATTAAACATTTCTGTTAAAAACAATTTTAATTGCATTAATTATTAAAAATAAAAAAAATGATCATTGTTGATCAATAGTTTAGAGGTGAATACACATGAAATCAAAAGTTATCGTAATCACAGGGGCTTCTAGTGGTATTGGTATGGAAACAGCTAAGTTATTAGCAAGCGCCGGTCATAAATTAATTTTAGCTGCAAGAAGAGAAGAAAAACTTAAGGCATTAGTTACTAGTATTAAAAATAAAAATGGTGAAGCAAATTATTTAGTAACTGATGTCACCAAACATCATGAGGTAGAAAAACTAGCACAATTTGCAATTAAAACATTTAATAAAATTGATGTTTGAATTAATAATGCAGGAATTATGATACTAACATCTTTAAAACAAAAAAACATTAAAGACTGAGATGAAACAATTGATGTCAATATTAAAGGAACACTTTATGGTATTGCTGCATCATTACCATTAATGTATCAACAAAATTCAGGTCATATCATTAATATTTCATCAATTGCTGGTCATTTTGCTCATGCTGGTGAAGCAGTTTACTCAGCAACAAAATGAGCAGTTAGAGCAATTAGTGAATCATTAAGAGAAGAAGTAGCAAAGGATAAAACTAATATTAGAATTACAGTAATTTCACCTGAAGCAATCAATACTGAATTATTGAATAGAGTAACTGATAAAGAATTTAGTTCTGAATTTAAAGAATATTATAAAACTTATAGCATATCTGCCGAACGAATAGCACTAACAATAAAACAAGCAATTGAATTACCTGCTGATGCTACTTGAAATGAAATTATTATTAGACCAACCAATGAAATAATGTAAAAATAAAAAAAATAAAGAATATTTATCTAATTTTTGAATTTTAAAATACTTTAGACAATTCTTTATTATTTTTTAATTTTAAAAGAGAGAGAAATTTAATATTAAGAATTTTTATATTTTTAATTGTTTTAAGAAATTATTCTTTCAAAGTATTGTCACTATAACTTACAATTTTATTATTTAAATTTAAATTTTTATTAATACCAATATTGGCAATTGTATTAATACTTGATATTGGTAATGTTTTTACTCTAAAAGATAAATCATGAATTTCAGTTTCATTTAAGACACGAAGTTCTCCATTGATTAAGTATTCATCACCAATTCTAAAGTTTTTAATTCAAGTTGCACGATTAAGATCAGCATAACTAATATCTTCCTCGCGAAAACTTAAACTTAAAATAGAATTATTATTAGATTTTTTCAATTTAATAATAGATAAGTTATCACCTAATAAGCCTAGGCTTTGCTCATGTTGTTCAATTGAATTTCTAATAATAGGAATTATTAAACATTTTTGATCAGGAGTTTGTGTTCAAATGATAACCGTTTCAAGTTTGCAACCATTACAATATTGATAATTACAATTTATATTTTCACATCTAGTTTCGTTAGTTGTTTTTGTTAATGGCACATTGGCAAAATAAATGCCACAATTTATAATATTATGCATTTAATAAACCTCATTTTCTAAAGTTTTAATAATACTTTTACTATAAACAAACTTAATTACCATAAAAGAGTAAATTTGACCTTAAACTTAATACTTTTAAATTATAATGATATAAATTTTAAAATGTTTTTAATTATTAGTCTGTATAAATTTTGGTTTAAGGGTAAGTGGGAATATTAATTTATGAAATTGGAATAGATATTAAATTGAGTTTTTAAACTAATGGATGGGTTACACTTTATTGGACACTAATTACATAGACAAGTGAACAAATTAGTTAAAAGAAAGGAATTATAATTATGGTCACTATTAACTCATATTCAGATGAATTTAAAAAACAAATAGTAGCTTTATATCAAAGTGGCAAATCAGTATCTTGCCTTGTTAAAGAATACAATGTTACAAGAGCAGCTACTTACAATTGAATTAAGCAATTTACTAATTCAAGTAGTTTTAAAACTAAAGATAATCTTTCAGATTTAGAAAAACAATTAATTCAAGCAAATAAAGAATTAAAACAGTTACGAATGGAAATTGATATTTTAAAGCAAGCAGCACTAATAATAGGCAGAAAGTAGAGATTATTGCAAATAATAAATCTAAATATAAAATTCGCACAATGTGTCATTTTTTAAAACTCTCTAAATCAACATATTATTTTAATTTAAAGAAAAAAAATAAAATTCAAAATAATATTTATGAACAAGCTGTTATTAGTGCTTTTAAAGAAAATAAAGAAGTTTATGGTACTAGAAGATTAAAAGTCATACTAGCAAACCAAGAAATTTATTTATCACGCAGAAAAATTAAAGAAATTATGAATAAGCATAATTTAATATCAAAATACACTAAATTATCATTCAAAAATTATCATAATAAAGTCAATGATAGTCAAATAACCAATCTTGTTAATAGCAACTTTAATAATAGAATTAAAAATGAAGTTATTGTTAGTGATTTAACTTATGTTCAAGTTAATGGTAAATGAAACTATATTTGCCTATTAATCGACCTATTTAACCGCGAAATTATTGGACATAGTGTTGGAGTTAAAAAAGATGCATCATTAGTATATCAAGCATTTATGCAATCAAATCACTGTTTAAAAGATATTGAAATATTTCATACTGATCGCGGTAATGAATTCAATAATAAAACTATTGATAAACTTTTATTAGCTTTCAACATAACTCGATCTTTAAGCAAAAAAGGATGTCCTTATGACAATGCTGTTGCTGAAGCAACTTTTAAAACTTTCAAAATTGAATTTATTAATGATAAAAATTTTACATCATTAATCCAATTAAAATTAGAATTATTTGATTACATCAATTGATATAACAACATAAGAATTCACAGTACTCTAAACTACCTAACTCCAATTAGTTATCAAAAACAAATGTCTACCAAAAAATAGTCCTAAAAAGGGTTGCCATTCCACTACCTAACTCCAGTTAGTTATCAAAAACAAATGTCTACCAAAAAATAGTCCTAAAAAGGGTTGCCATTCCACTAAATTAAAGACTCATATCAATAAATTAAAATACAAAACCCTTACATGAAAATTACTCATATAAGGGCATAAAGCCAAATTTACAATTTTAAATTAATTAAACTGATGTTTTGTCCTAAAGTTTTAGGACAAATATAATAATAACAAATTTAAACCAAATTACAATAGAATCTCATACTGTATATAATATATTTTGATTAATCATTATTATAAATTATTATTAATGCTTTAATTAATTTTATAATATAAATATTATTTATTTTATTATAATTATTTTATTTTAAAAAACAAAAAAATAAATAAAAGTAATACTTAAGTACTACTTTTATAATATAATTTCTCTAATTAAGTTAAAAAAATAATATTTTAAACTATAAATTAAAATTCATGCAAATTTAACTTTAAACTAGTAGTAAAATAACCTCTTACAAACTGAGTATCTTTTTCATTATTTGCTGTAACTGTTTCAACACTAACAAATTTAAAAATAAATGCTTTTTGATTTCAATCATAATCGTAACTAACTGTTTGTTGAACTTTATTCATATTTCCTTCATGTGAAATACTATTATCAATAAACTTTGTATCACTAGATACAATAACTGAATTCTTACTTTGATCATTATAATAATCTTTTCCATTTATATGAAAATCGACATGACTTTTTATATCAGTTAATTCTATATATTTTAATTTTGAAGGATCACTAAAAAGAACAATAACATTTTTTTCAAAAGTTTTAGTTGTAGTTTCTCCATTATCAGCAAAAATAGGGTATTCAACAATATCAATTTGTTGTATTACATCATGTAAATTATCAACATTTATTAAATTGGAATTTTTTACATATGAATTTAATATCGAAGAAGTTGAAAATATTGATGCTGCTGATAATGCTGCTGTTGTTAACATTGATAAATATTTTTTCATAAATAACACCTCTTTTTTAATAACTTCTTAAAATCTTAAGAAGTTGGATACATCATAAACCTTTCTTTTAAAAAAACAATAAAAAACATTTATAATAAATGTTTTTTAATAATTTTTACGATTAAAATAAAAAATGAAATTCATTATTAGCGATTTTTTTGATAATTATATACTAATTTAAGTACTGTTTTTAAAGGTAATATTCTAATAATAGTTCTTGTAATTTTATTAGAAATTCCTGTAATAATAAAACTTTTTCTTTTTGTTTTTAAGGCTGTTTGTAAAGACTTTTTAGCATAAATTTCAGTATCTAAAACTGGTAATAATGAACTATAATGTTCTTTATTTCCTTTACCATTACTACTACGATTTCAAAATTCAGTTTTTAATGGACCTGGACAAATTGTAATTAATCTTACTTTACTTTTTGCTCTTTTTAATTCATAATTAACTGCAACACCTAAACTTCAAACATATGATTTAGAAGCATAATAACTAGCAAAAACAGGCCCTGGACTAAAAGCTGCCATACTTCCAATATTAATAACACGACCATAATTATTTTTACTAAAACGTTGAACAAATAACTTTGTTAAAATATGTAAACAAGAAATATTTAAATTAATCATATTTAATTCTTGTTCTAACATGCTATCTGCAAATGTTCCTCAAACACCATAACCAGCATTATTAATAACTACTGTTACATTTAATTCTTTTGATAACTCAAATAATTTATAAATATTTTTTAAATCAGATAAATCTAAATCATAATTTTTAACTTGTAAGTGTGGATACTTATCTGCTAATTCTAATATTTTTTTACTATCACGTGATACCCCTAATACGTGATAACCTTGTGCTAATAATGCTTGACAGTAATAATATCCCAATCCTTTAGACGCTCCTGTAACTACTGCTCACTGATTCAAAACAATTACTTTATTTATCATTTATATTAATACTCCTTTTATTTTTAGATATTAAACATTTTTTTACTATTTGAACTAATATAATTATAAGCACTAAAAATACTTAATACTGTAGCAACGTACATTGGTATCATTACTAATTGATTAATTAAACCATATTGATCATTATTACTATGACCATTAACACCACCATCAAAAAATCGTCAATTAATAAAAAATAAAATTGTAATTCCTAACATTTGTACTGCTGCCTTTATTCTACCATATTTATCAGCAGCCATTACTGTGCCTTTAGTAGCCAAAATTTGACGAACTACATCAATAATAAAATCACGTAATACCAAAATAACTACCATTCAAACCGGAATTATAGTACCACATGCCATTACAATTAAAACACCATTAGTTAAAATTTTATCTGCAATTGAATCAAAAAATTTACCAAAAGTTGTTACCTGATTAAATTTTCTTGCTCATCATCCATCAATAAAATCACTAATGGCAGCAATAATAAATAAAATTGCTGCTATTAACCAACTAATTGGTAAACTATAATTATTAATATTAATACTTGTTATTCAAAGATGATAAAAATTATCATTATCTATTGGACCGATAATCATTAAACTAACAATAATTGGAACTAATATTAATCTTATTAAAGAAATAATATTGGGAACATTCATATTTAAAATCCTTTCATATAAGTTTATTTATAATATTTAACATTATTATGTACTTACCTTTTTTAGCATAATTTATAAAAAGTAAAACTTATATTTTTGATCTATTCATGAAATAAGTATATCGTTATTTTCTATATCTATCAATAATATACATTTATATATTAAAATAAATATTCTTTTATATACAATTTCTTAACTATTGTTTGTTTTTTATTTTTCTGATTTTTCTCTTTCGGCAGCAGCTTGTGGATTTTTTCTTTTCTCAATATAATAGAATAAGCCAATATAACTTAAATAATAATCTTTATTAAAATCAATTAAACGTGAAGCATTTGTAACAGTTGCTTGTCCTGCCGGTTTACTTCCTCATTCATAAAACGGAATTAAACGTGTTTTTGCTGGATTATGTTTTGCTAAAAAAATAACAGCAGTATCAAAATCTAATTTCATTAACTCACTACCTGTAATTAATTTTTTACCTTGTAATGATGAATTAATATTATCAGCTTTTTTATCTTTATTACCAGAATGGCTATAATTAATAATTGTTTTTTCACCGAACATATCTGAATATTTATTAGCAGTTTGTAAATCCATAGTTTGCAAAAAAGTATGCAAAATACAGTTATTAAAAATAGTTTCTGCTGTTTCTTTACCATATTTTTGTGTTAATTGTTGTAAATCTTGCATAATCATCATGAAAAAAATATTACGACTTCGTGCAACAGTAATCATTTGTGCCATACTAGCAATCGTTGGTATATTACCAAACTCATCAAATAAAAAGTATAAAGGACGTGGTAATTTAATATCAGGCAAAGTACTTGCATAACGAATTGTATTTTTATATAACTGTGCAATAAACATTGATACAAAAGCATTACGTTCATTACTTTCATCAGGTACAACTAAGAAAACAGCACTTGGTTTTTTTACAATTTCATCTAAATTTATATCATTACTACAACTAATATTTCGTGTCACTGGATCAGTAAATAAACGTAATCCATTAGCAACCATTTGACTAATTGATCCCGCAGTTTCTTCAGCACCTTCTAAAGCACCTAAACCAATTTGACGAGCTAAACTATGAGTTGGCATTTTTTTTAGAATTTCAACATATCGTTGACGATTAGTAGCAACAATAGCAGCATTTGACATACTAAAGTATTTTAACGGAACATCAGGTTGATCTTCAAGTTGTTCTAGCATAAATAACATAATTGATTTAACAACTTGCATCGCTGATTGATTTCAAAATTTTTGTTTTGGATCTGATTCAGGAAATAAGGCTTCAACAATATCATTAATTCATGATAATGCCATTGATTCATAAGTAATTGATTCATTTAAAGGATTATTTTCTTTTTTTAAACGCATTGATTCTACATAAAAATCATATACTTTAACAAAAGGATTTCATGAATTAGATACTGATGTATCACGTAAATTAATAACATAAACATCGTAACCATTATCTTTTAATATTTTAGAATGATTTTGAAATAATTCTCCTTTTGGGTCAGTAATAACCATTGATGGTTTAATTTTTGATTGGGCATTTAAATATATAGTTGGAATAACTAATTTTTGAGTTTTACCACTTCCTGTTCCCCCAATTACAATATTATGAGCATCAGACTTAATATTAAATTGGACACCACCAATTTTAGTCTTTGTTGTTTGAACAACAATACCGTAATCATTTTCAACAGTTTTTGATAAAGGAAAGGTATTAGCAATTTCAGTGGGTGTTAATCAAGCAGCAGATCCATACACTTTATTTTTTGAATCACGTAAAAAGCGACTTTTATTATGAGTTTCACGATAAATTTTATATTTATGAATCATAAAGTAAGATAATAAAACTGAAAATTCAATAAGAAATAGAATTAAAAATATTAATCAATAATTAATAACATCCTGTATTAAAAATTTAAGTGTAAATGGTTGTTGATTATCCCCACTATGAGAAAACATGTTACGAACAAAGACTAAAGCATAAACTAATAAAGTATTTATTAATACTAAAAAGGGTATAACAATTATAATTACTGCTGGTAGTACTCATTTTTTTTGACGAATAAATTTCATTTTTATGTTCCTTTATTTTTTATATATTTTATAATAATTTATATTTTACCCATATTGGGAAATAACACCAGCAATACCTGATATTATTAATAATAAAATACCAATAGTTACATTACGTCTTCAACGATAACTTTTTTTCTTTTTAAATTCATTTTTTGTTTTTTTAAATTTCATGATTATTTCTCCAAGATTTTAATATTTTACTTTTTTATTCATCAGAATCTCCTCTTCTTGCATTCTTTCTAATATTATTTAAATTTACAACAGGTTCCTTAAAAGCAGCATTAGCCATATTTTTTAATCCAACGAAAGGACTTTTTAAATTATTTTTTGTATCTTGTCATTTAGTACCATGATCATTAGAATTTTGAAATTTACCAATTCCTTTAGCAACTCCTTTAGTACCTTTACCTAAATAACCCGCGATACCATTTTTTAATAGTCCATTTGCTTTCTTTTCGCTACCATCAGGATTTCTTCCATCTTTAGCACCACCAAATGCAATTTGTTTTCCAAGTTTTAATGCACCAGCACCACCGGCTGCAAGGCTAGCAAAAGTCCGAGCTTTACCCATAATATTTCCAGCAATAGCTGCTCCATTAGAATCAATAGCACTTTGTACACCTAAGTTTTGTGTTACTAAGTGATTAATAATTTTTTGAGTTCTTAAACAACTAATAGCACCGGCTGTACAAAATAATGTATATAAAACTTGTTTTTCAAGTCAACTAAAATTAGTATTATTAGTAATATCTACTATTGCTTTTGGTAATATTTCAAGGAATATATAAATAGGTAACATCGTTCCTGGACCAATAATAAACTTACCTATTACCATTTCTTTTCAAACACCCAATCTTTTTCCTTGATCAACAGGCATCATAGAAGCAACAATTGGTGATATTGAAAATAAAAGTAATAAATCAATAATTCTTTCAACCAATGTCATTGATGCAACAAATAATACATATAAAGTAAATCACACCGCAATAATTTCAAGAATAAAGTTTCAATGTTTTAATTGAGAAATAGATGGCATTGAATAAACACCAAGATCATGCTGAGCAGCATTAGCATCGGGTGCACCAATACCTCATAATAAATCAGCTAAACTAGCATTTTTTCCTAAAGCTGTAATTTGTAAAACTGCCAATAATCCTGTTATTAAATAATTTATAGTACTCATAAAAAATGGAATGAAAACAATTACTAAAAAAGCTAAAAATGTATTTTTTATAGCCTTACCTAATTTTTCTCTAATTGTATGTGTTTCAGTAAATTGGATAATAATTAATTGCATAATAAACATAATAAGTATTACGCCAATTGAAACAATTGCTAATGCTGAAAAAAATACTGGTAAATTTTTACTATTAAGTGGGTCTTTAGTAAAATCTCCAAAAACTAAATTAGTTATCGCATCAGTTGTTAAATAATCAAATATGCCGCCATGACCATGATTAGGTGATCTCAATAAAATGTCAATTAAATATAATGGTCCTTGAATGAAAATAAGTCAAGGTATAAATAATAAAGCTCCTAGTATAATATCTGTTAGTCAATCCATATTTTCATCTCTTTTCTCTTCATAACTTAATATCAAGTTAATATATAACTTTCTTTAGTTAGTAGGAAGAATATTTGGATTACCACCAAAGGCTTGCACAAGAGCAATTATTATTGCTGATGCAGTAATACCAATAATTGGTGCAATTAATGTATACATAAACGCTTTTTTAATCTCACTTCTACGTTGTGGATCATCACCAGCAGCCGCTAAATCTTTTGCCAATATAATTATTTTAAAAGCACTAAATGCAATTAAAGCAGCAATTAGCAATCCTGAAAGTGCCGAAACATAAGGTTTTGCTACATCAATGATTTTATTTATATCAGGTCCATCTGATAGATAATTAAAAATCATAAGTTTTTTCTCCTTAAATAATAAAAAAATAAAATTATTTACTAATCAAAATTGTTTATAAAGCATGAATTTATCTAATAATATAATAAGCCCTATTTTACTCCTTAAAGAGATAAATTAGGACTTACAGTCAAATTCATATGTTATAAATAATGTTGATACACATTAATTATAGTTGGTTTTAAAATAAAGTAAATAAAAATTTTCAATTTTATCAACTTATTTTTTATTATTTTATAAAATTTATTATTTAAATAAAATCATATTAATAAAACTTATAAGTTTTATTAATATGAAAGTATCTTTATTTAATTTAAAAATAAATTAACAATTATTGATGAAATCGATAATGTATAAAAAATATACTAATTTTCAATTTCTTTATTTTTTATATTTTTAATTGCTTGTTTTTCAGCATCACTAACATTAATATTTAAACACATACGATATAAACTAGAAATAGCAAAAAGACATTCACCAACTTTAGCACGAGCAATAAAATCAGTTTCATTAGCAGAAATGCCACCATATGAAGAATACAATTCATTTAATGCTGTTAAATCATGAGGTTGTAAGTTTAATACTTTTAAATATTGACTTGAGTTAATAATAGCAGTAGTATATTTTTTAATTTCTTCAGAACCAAGAAAATCGTTAATATTTTGTGTAATAATATTTATCATACCTGTATATTTACGAATTCTCTTAACAATTTGATACATAAATAATAATGCTGCTGGAAATTCTTTATCAATAAGTAAATGGGCTTCATCAATAGTAATTGAAATTCATTGTTGTTTATTATTAATTTCATTATCATTTTTATTCTTTCGTACTTCATTTTCAATATATTTCAAAATTAAAAACATTTGAGCGTTAACTAAACGTTTATTCCCTGATTGCGTTAAAGTATATAAATCATAAACTTGTAATAAACTACTGCTATTAATATTAGTATGAGCATTTCATAAATTAGCATCAGTACCACCAGTTGCAAATCTTGATAATATAATTAGTAAATTTTTTAATTCATTTTTACTTCTAATCTCTTCTTCTTTAACCATATCAGATTCAATAATATCATATAAATCTTGAAAAATTGGAAATTGATTTGGTTTTAATAAATGAATTTTTGTTCGAGAAGTAATACCAAATTTTTCATACATTAAATTTACATAAATCATTAATAAACTTGATTCATTTCTCGTTAATCCACCAGTAGCAACGTTTAAAAATTGTTCTAAGAATTGCATATGTGGTGCTAAAATATCACGAGTATTATTATCATTAGTATTATCATCACTCAGTGCCAATGTAATTTGAAATGGATTAATATTGCCAGAAGAACCATCACCAACATCAATTCAACTTCCATCATGATAATTACATAAATCGCGATATTCACGTTCAGGATCAATAACAATTACTTTATGACCAAGCATAATTTGATAATTTACTTCTTTTTTAGAAGTATAAGATTTTCCTGAACCACTAGTACCAATAATTAGTTGATTATGATTTTTACGAGTACTACTTTTAGTTCTTTGATCAAAAAATACTTTATTACCACTTTCATTAAATCCAAGAAATAATCCTTGTTTATCATTTAATTCTTGATTTAAAAAAGGAAAACTAGCACCTATTGTTAAACATGGCATTTCGTGACCTGTTTCTTTAAATCAATCAGCACTATCTGGCATTACTGATAAAAAAGCTTCTAATTGACAATAATATAATTTATCAAACTTCATATTATTATTTTTTATTTCGTATTCGGCAGTACTAATATTTTGTTTAAGTTGCTTACGATCAGCACCATTAATTAACAAATACATATTAGTATTAAATATTTTTTCACCACCACCAGCAATTTGATCTAATAATTCATTTAATGATTGATAATGATAATCATAATCTCTTCGTTCTGATAATGATTTTGTCATAAAATTTAAAGTTGCTAAATTTTGCATAGCTTTATTCAATTGTTTTTTAGCACTTTCTTCACTGATACTATTAAAAGTAAAGATTAAACTAGTATTAGGAATATTTACTAAATTTGCTAATCAGACTGCTGAAACTTCAAATGGATAATCATATATGTTATAAACAGTTTGAAAACAATTAGCAAATTCTAAATTATTCTTATGAACTAATAATTCTTTAATCGCCAAATCATTAGTTAAATCTTTACTTTTAACAGTTTCTTCTTTTTTTGTAGTAAACATTTCTTCTAAGGAAGCATTTTCATTAGAATTTATTAATTTACTATAAACAACCATCATTTCAAAACAATTAATATCACTAGCTTTAACACCACTACGACTGATATAATTTTTAAAAGCATTTACTTCTTCTTTTAATTTTTCTTGATTTGATGAATAAAAAAATAAGTAAAAAAATGGTTGCGTCATTTCATTTTGATTTTGAATTTCATTATTAGCATTAATTGCTGATATCATTTGAAATTTTTTTGCTAATTTTGCTTTTTCACTAATATTTTCTAAATCAATTTTTTCGAGTTGTTCTTTATAAAAATTAGTTTGTACAGTTATATCTAAAGGCATATCAATCTTTATTAAAGACATAGAAATATTAATAATTTTAAAAGCTGCAGCTAAATCTTTAATTTTATTTGAGGCTTCTTCATTAGATAATAATGTAATATTAAAACCCTCCAATAATAAAGCTCTAGTATAATTTGTATTTTTCACATTTAATTGCATCACATTCTTACTAATAATTTTTTTAAATGGTACTAATATTTGTGAATTTTTTTCAGATTTATAATAACGATTTTTACTATGAAATTTAAATCATAATAAAATAATTTCTCATCCTTTTTTTCTTGGCTGTCAATAAAAAGTAAGCGGAATAGTAGCACAAAAAACTAAAATAACAGCTAATATTTTAAAAATAATATCAATTTGCAACAATAAAATAATAATTGAAGCAAATCCAACTACCATTAAAATAATTAATAAATCAATTAAACCAACACTTCTCCAAATTTGTAATTTTACAAATTTAATAGTTTTAGGAATTAAAAATTTCATTTATCTTTTCTTTTGAAATTTCATTAGAATTTAGCGCTGAATTTGGTTTACTGTTTATTTTCTCTATCTTTATACTATTAACACGCTTCTTAAAGCCACAACGACTGCAATTAACTTGAATATTTATTCCTTCTAAGTAATCAGCTATCAAAATTACTCTACCACATCGATAGCAAGCAAAAGAATTTTGTGGCTTTTGAGCTAATCGAACAGATGTATACGTATCTTTCATAATCATTGTCTCCTAACTGAATTTAATTTGTTTACTAAACACAATTCAAAGTTATCTTGTTCCCTAAATATTATTAAGCAACTGAAAAAGAAAAAATAAATTTTTGTTATATTTTTAATTTAAAATAACCCACTATTTAAACACTATTTTCTTTTTAAAATCTAGTTTTACTTTAAAAAATAAATTAAATTTTTAAAAACAAAGAAGAAAATTTAAAAAAATTTTAATAAAATAATATCTATAAAAACTCAAGAAATCAAAGTTTTATACATTTCTTGAGTTAAATAAATTTTAACAAATTAACAAAAAATAACAAATTTTTTTTATTTTTCTAACTTTTTATTAACTTATCTAATCCTGAAATATTTGGCATTTCTCCTTTTTTAATCTGACCAGCAATTTGATCCATAACTTTTTTAGTTTTTTCAAATTGGTTTAAAACTTTATTTAATTCTTTTTCTGAACGACCTGAGCCTTTTAATACTCTTGCTTTTCTAGTTGGATAACGTAAAATTTGTGGCTTTTCACGTTCTTGAGCAGTTGTTGAAGCAATAATATATTCTGCTATTTTTAAATCAGTTTCAACATCACTAATTTTAGCATCACTAATTTTAGCAGACATACCAGGAATCATTTTTACAAGTGATCCCAATTTACCCATTTTTTGAATTTGCTTCATTTGATTAACAAGGTCATTCAAATCAAATTGACCTAACATCATTCTATTCATAGTTTCTTCAACATCACGAGCTGAAACTATACTTTCGGCCTTCTCCATTAATGTAGTAAGATCACCCATTCCTAAAATACGTTCTGCCATTCTTTCTGGATAAAAAACCTCTAAATCAGTTACCTTTTCACCCATTCCTAAGAACTTAACAGGAATCTTTGTTAAATAAGAAATTGAAAGAGCTGAACCACCCTTAGCAGTACCATCTAATTTAGTGATTATGCTTCCAGTAATAGGAATAGTATTATTAAACTCAATAGCAACATTAATTATATCTTGTCCTGCCATACCATCACAAACAAGTAAAACTTCTTTTGGTGAAGTAATTTTTCTTATTTCTGCTAGTTCTTGCATTAATTTTTCATCAATGTGTAATCTTCCAGCTGTATCAATTAATATTACATCAAACTTATTTTTATTAGCATATATTTGAGCATTTTTAACAATATTAGTAGGGGTTTCATTTTTTTGGGAAAAAACTTCAATATTCAATTGTTTTCCTAAAACTTTTAATTGTTCAACAGCAGCTGGACGATAAATATCTCCTGCAACTAGTAAACATTTTTTTTGATATTTATCTGTTAACAACTTTGCTAGTTTAGATATTGTTGTTGTTTTACCAGAACCTTGTAAACCAACTATCATAATAACAGTAGGATTAGTAGATAAATCTAATTCAACATTCTTAGTACCCATAATCTTTGTTAATTCATCATGAATAATTTTAATTAACATTTCTTTTTGATCTAAGCCTTCTTTAATAAATTCACCTTTTGCTTTATTAATAATTTCATTAGTTAAAGTTTTAACCACCCTAAAATTAACATCAGCCTCTAACAAAATTAATCTGAATTCTTTAATTGTTGCTTCCATATTTTCCATGGTTAAAGTTTTTTTACTTAAATTTTTTTCTAATGTTTTTTGTACTTTTTTTGACATAATGTCAGCAAAACTCATATTTATATTCTCCTCTATTTTTAAGGCTATATTATTTTAACACTAAAATAATAATGAAAAAATAAATTAAGCATAAAAAATAAATATTTGAATTAACAAATTATATATTTTATAAAGTTAAAAGAGAACCTAAGGGTTCTCTAAAAAACAATTAATTAATTTTTTAATTAATTAATTCTGTTGCTCTTACTTCACGAATAACAGTAATATGAATATCGCCTGGTATTGTAATCATTTGTTCTAATTTTTGTTTTAAGTTTCTTGCTAATATATGAGCATCAAAATCATTAATAACTTTAGGATCAACAATAACTCTAATTTGTCTTCCGGCCTGAACAGCATATGCTTTTTCTACGCCTTTAACAGATTTACACAAATCTTCAATTTCTTTAATTCTAGTTATAAATTCTTCTAATGAATTATTTCTTGAACCAGGTCTAGCTGCTGATAATGTATCAGCAGCTGAAACTAAAGAAGAATAAACATTATCTTTTGCAACATCACCATGATGAGAATGAATAGCATTAATAATAATATCACTTTCACCATATTTTTTTGCTAAAATCACACCATTATAAACATGTGAACCTTCTAATTCATAATCAGCGGCTTTACCAATATCATGTAATAAACCAGCACGTTTTGCAATATTAACATCTAAACCCAATTCAGCTGCCATTGCTCCTGCAAGTTTGGCAACTTCAAAGGAATGCAATAAAACATTTTGACCATAACTTGTACGATATTTTAATCTTCCGATATAAGATACTAACTCTGGTTCAAAACCAGTTAATTTTAACTCATCAATAATTTTTTTACCATCAACTTTAAAACCTTCATTTAATTCCTGCTCATGAAATCTCAAGATTTCTTCAATTCTAATTGGATGAATTCTTCCATCTTTAACTAAATCTTCTAAAGCTCTAGTTGCAATTTCTCTTCTGATCGGATTAAATGAAGAAATTTGAATTGTTTCTGGCGTATCATCAATGATAATATCTACACCTGCTGTTAACTCAAAAGATTTAATATTTCTACCCTCTTTACCAATAATTCTGCCTTTCATTTCTTCATTAGGCAACTTAACGTATGATACTGACTTATCAACAATAAAATTACTTGCATAACGTTCTATTGCTTCACTAACAATATTATTGGCTAACTCTTTAGATTGAAGTTTAATATTATATTCATGATTTTTAATAATTTTATTAAATTCTAATGATAATTTTTCTTTTAATTTACTAAACAATTCATCTTTTGCTTCATTTCGACTCATACCAGAAATTTTTTCTAATTCCATAATAATTTGATCAATTTTTTGATGATATTCTAATTTAACATTTTTTACAATTTCACGTTGATGATAAAGATTTTGTGTTTGTGTTTCAATTATTTCTTCACGTTCACTTAATTTGCGTTCTCTTTTATTTAAAAGTTTCTCATATTCTAAATTTTGTTCTTTACGATATTCAATCTCTAAATACAAATCTTTTTTCATTTTACTTATTTCAATTTTTGCATCGGCTCTTGAGGATTGAATTAATTTTTGAGATTCTTTTTTTCTCTTTAAAATATTAGTAAAACTTTGTTGTTCTTTAATTTTTAAATACATTTTTCTAATTAGAAATCCAGCAATTATCCCTACTATCATTGCTAGAAAAATTGATATACCTACTCACATTCCAAACTGTTGACTACTTATATTTGATAATATAGCTAACATATTTTTTTCCATTTATATTTCTCTCCTTGCTGTAAAACACCTACAAGAAAAAGAATCATTACACTCAAAAACTTAAATAAAATTAAAATTTTATATTTTTCTTCTTTAATATCTACACACAAATAAGTAGGATAATAATCCTACATTAATTTTAGCATGTTTTAAATATTAATATTTAAAACATGATTCGTTCCTTAATTTGTTCTAAAAGAAAAGTATTTGCTTCTAAACTTTCTTTTGCTTTTATTTTTCCTTGTCCTAATTTTACATCTTCATAAGTGTATCAGCCACCAGATTTATTAATAACTTCTTTCTCAACAGCAATTGTAATGATTTCACTAATTTTTGAAAATCCTTCTTCAAAACAAAAATCAAGACTTGTTGTTTTAAATGGTGGTGCTACTTTATTTTTTACAACTTTTATTTTTATTTTATGACCAATTATTTGATTACTTTTGATTAATTGTTCACCTTTACGTACTTCTAGTCTAATTGTACTATAAAAACGTAATTCTTTTCCTCCGGGTGTTATTTCAGGATTACCATATATAATACCAACTTTTTCTCGAATTTGATTAATAAATAAAACAATACAATTAGTTTTTGCGATATTTCCACTAATTTTTCGTAATGCCTTAGACATTAATCGCGCTTGAGCACCAATTGTTTGATCATTCATATCACCATCAAGTTCAATTTGTGGAACTAATGCAGCTACTGAATCAACAACAATCATATCTAAAGCCTCTGATTTAACAAGAATATCTAGTATTTCTAATGCTTGTTCTCCTGAATCTGGTTGTGTAATTAATAAACGACTAATATCAACACCTAATTTTTGACTATATTGACGATCTAATGCATGTTCAGCATCTATAAATGCTATTCTACCATTTTGTTTTTGAACTTCTGCTAAAGCCATTAATGCTAATGTAGTTTTACCTGCAGATTCTGGTCCATAAACTTCAATAATACGACCTTTTGGAAAACCTTTAACACCTAAAATATCATCTAATAATATACTTCCTGAACTAATAACTTCAATATCGCCAATACCACTATCACTTAGTAACATAATAGCACCTTTGCCAAATTCTTTTTCAATTTGCTTAATGGCCTTTTCTAATAATTGCTCTTTTTCTTTAATTTTTATTTCCATAAAATCACCCTACAAAATATTAATAACTCTGTAAGATAATTCCTTTTTAAATTTTAAAAACTTAATAAAATTTTTTTTAAAATAACTACTGCTTTTGCTACTATAGTTGATCTAATTTCGTTTCTATTACCTGAAATATTTAACACTTCACATCAAACATTATCATTGATAACAATACCTACATATACTAAACCAACCGGTTTATTTTCTAGAGCATTAGGTCCTGCATTTCCAGTAAAACTAATAGCAATATTTGTTTTTAAAATTTTTTGTGTATTTAAAGCCATTTCTATAGCACATTGTTTACTTATTACACCATATTTTTCAATGGTTGTTTTTTTAATTTTAACAATATTGATTTTTGATTCATTAGTATACGTTATAAAACCACCACTAAAATATTTAGAAGCACCAGCAATACTAGTAATCTCTTGAGCAAAAAGTCCACCAGTAATACTTTCACAACAACTAATTCTAAAATTAAATTTATCTAATAAAACTAAAAGTTCAGTCATTTTCAAACCTTCAATCAAATAATTTACAATACAAAAAAAGAATAAAAAAATCATAAGCCACGTTCTGTTCTTGCTTCTTGCAAGTGCTAACCATTTATCTACTATTGTAAACAATAGTTCGGTTTATTATTCATTTCTAATAAACCAATGCCCCTACCTAAATTTGGGTTTCTCGCTTGTGGGGTTTATCTCGTTCCAGCTTTTAAGTTTCCTTAAAACTCGTCTCTATGACACTTTTATAGACTAGAACCTTATTTAATAAAAAACTTAGGTTTTTGTCAGCCGTCAGAATTACTGCTTAGAGTTATCGTTTTCTCTAACACAAACATTACTTTCATCACAGAAAGTGCGAGCGTGGACTTTCCTCTACATACTAATGCAGCGATTAGCTCATTTTTTATTCTTTTAGAAGAAAATTATAACATATTTATTCTTCATGTACAATACTTTCTAATTTGCTTAATCTCGTAATAATATCAACATTTTCTACACCTTTTTCTTCTAATTTTTGTTTTTCTTGTTTTAAAACTAAAATTTGTGTTTTTAAAATATCAATTTCTTTAAGTAACTTGTAATTATTATTTTCTAAAATTGCATTTTGCTTTTTTAGTTTATTTACAAATTCTTCTAGTATTTCATAATTAGTAGCTACTAAATCAAGAAATAAATCTACTTCTTTAGAATCATAGCCTTTATAATCAACAGTAAATTCTTTATCTATAATATCCTTTTTACAAATATTCATATTTATACCTCCTTTAATTAAAAGGAAAACTATTCCAAAGTTAGTAATATTCTATATGTAAGGGGGAATTAAAATAATGTTTTATGCTAACCGCGGAATGTTTCTTGAAACTATAATTAATTATACTATTGAAATTATAAATAATGAAAAACAAGCACTAATTTTTAAACAAAATCCACCAAGTTTATATCAAAACAATAAAATTTTTAAAGAAAAAAGTAATGTTGATTATCATGGAGTTTATCATGGTAAATATTTGTGTTTTGAAGCAAAAAGTACTAAGTCTTTAACATTACCATGAAATAATTTTAAAAAATATCAACTTGAATACTTAGAAAATGCTTTTTATCTTAATGCTATTAGTTTTGTTATTATTTATTTTTCACAACATAATGCCTTTTTCTTAGTTTTTTGAGAAAAATTAAAATTTTTAAAAGTTCAAAAAAAAGCACTGACATATAAAAAAATAGAACAAAATGGATATAAATTAGAAATTATATATCCATTTTATCTTGATTTTTTAAAATTTTTAATTTAAGAAACTAAAGTTTCTGTTTGTTGATTAGTATGTTTTTTAAATTCAGAACTAGCTTTAAATTTAGGTGCTTTAGAAGCACTAATTACAATAGATTCACCAGTTTGGGGATTACGACCTGTTCTTGCTTCACGAATAATAGTTTCAAATATTCCAAATTTTGGTATATTAATTTTACCACCATTTGCAACTTCAACTTTTATCTCTTCAAAAAATAAATCAATAATATTAGTCGCTAAGGCAATTGTGACGTCAGACTTTTGCGCCACTATCTTAATAATTTCTGTCTTTGTTTTAGAATTACTTTTTGCCATAAAAGATTTCCTCCTAATGTTTTAAGAATTATAATTATAATGTCTATTATAGATATTATTATAACTACGTTATCTTCAAACCAATTTAAAAATGTTACTGGTCTGTAATCAAATTATATAGTAACATTTTATAAAGTGAACCATAAAATGTATTTTTTTTCTAAAAAAATGATAAAATTACTTTAATAATATATAATATATAATATTTTTTTACACTTATAAAGGTTAAAAAATAAAAATAAAATTTAATTTTCAATACTGATAATAAAATATTAAATAAATATTTTATTAAAATTAAAATGAAAAAAATTATTAAAGTGAAAAATAATTAATTAAAAAAAAGAAAAGAAAATCATGTAAAATATATTTATAGTTGTTCAAGTTTTAATAATTAATGATGCTAATTTTATATTACTATTAATTATTTAATATCACCTAAATAACTTAAAAATAACGCTACATTTTACTAATATATTCAATGATGCAAAACATAATAATTTTAGAAAGAGTGATAAACTATGAAAAATATTATTCATACTCCTAATGCTCCTGCTGCCATTGGGCCATATAGTCAAGCAATAATTGCAGGTGACTTTTTATATATTTCTGGGCAATTACCAATTAATAGTAAAACAGGTGAATTTATTGGCACTGACATTTCTTCACAAACTAAACAAAGTTTATTAAATATTAAAGCAATTTGTGAAGCTGCTAATATTACTTTAAATAATATTGTAAAAGTTAATATTTTCTTAAAAGACTTAAATCAGTTTGTTGAAATGAATAAAGTTTATGGAGAAATATTTGGTGCACACGCTCCAGCAAGAGCAGCAGTTCAAGTTGCTAGAATTCCCAAAGATGCATTAATTGAAATTGAAGCAATTGCTTATTTAAAATAATTTTTCTAATTTTATTTTTTTATTGCATATATAAATTTTTAACTATAAAATTAAATCAAGATTTATTTAGAAAAAGTACTTTAAAATTTAAAAAGTTTTATTCATATAATAATGATATTAGTAAAATGAAATAATATCATTTTTAATGATACATTACTACACTTTCCAATTTAATATTCTTACTACAATTTCACACTTTTCTCAAAATTCTAAATATTTTATACTTAAAACAATAATAAAATACATTCTAAATAAATCTTAACTTTAAAAATAAATTATAAATTAACAAAAAATAATATTCAACATTACTTAAAGTATAAATAAAATAATAATTGAATTTAAAATATAAATTTAAAGATTACTAGTAAAAGTAACCTTTTTTATATTCAAATTGATAATTAAATTTTAATACATATAATATAGATTTTAATTATAATAAATATTTTTATATTAAAAAAATATTTATTGCATATGTAAACTTTTGAATATAAAATTAAATCAAGATTTATTTAGAAAAAGTACTTTAAAATTTAAAAAGTTTTATTCACATAATAATGATATTGTAAAATAAATTAATATCATTTTTAATGATACATTACTACACTTTCCAATTTAATATTCTTACTACAATTTCACACTTTTCTCAAAATTCTAAATATTTTATACTTAAAACAATAATAAAATACATTCTAAATAAATCTTAATCTATATAAAATATCAATAATAAACTAAAATTATATTAATTAATAAAAACTATAATAAGTATTGAATTTAAAATATGAATTTAAAGATTACTAGTAAAAAGGTAACCTTTTTTATTAAAAAAAACATTTACTATAAAATAACAAAAAGATATTATAGTATTTTCATATAAAAATTGAATATTAGATTATAACTACTTTTTTAAAACAAGATTGTTAACATTAATCTAAGATATTTATATACTTTAATAAAACTTGCTACCTTTATTTTATATAAAAGGTAGTTTTAAAATAGAAATTAAATGGAAATAACATAAAAATAAAATAAATTTATATCTATAAGGAGATAATTATGACAAAAATTAAAAAAAATAAAAATAATTACCACATTGCAACTAAATTAGTTCATTGTGGTAATTATAATGATAAATTTGGAGCGAGGCTTTTTAATAATCTGTGTATCTTTGTTTTACAAAGTTACTAATTTAGATTAATTCTGTCTTCAAATTTTATCATAAAATAAGCAATTGCTGTATTTAAATTTTGAATAGGCAATGTTCATTTTTTTGTTATATTTTCAATTGCCAAGTAAAATATTTTGAAAACTGCCATATCATTAGGAAAAACTTTTTTATTTCTGATGATTTTTCGTAATTGACTATTAACAGATTCAATAGCATTTGTAGTATAAATCACTCTTTTGATTTCTACTGGATAACTAATAAAAACCATTAAATTATCTCAATTTTTATATCAAGATTTAGTAATTTGAGGATATTGTTTATTTCATTTACTTTCAAACGATTCTAAAGCTTGCATTGCTTGTTCTTCACTACATGCACTATAAATTGGTTTTAAATCTGCAACTAGACCTTTTCGATGTTTGTATGAAACATATTTTAAACTATTTCTAATTTGATGAACAATGCATAATTGATGTTCTGTTTTAGGATAAACTGATTGTATTGCTTCTGACATGCCTGTTAAATTATCACTACAAGCAATAAGAATATCATTTAAGCCACGATTTTTCATTTCTGTGAAATTAGATAATCAAAACTTAGAACCTTCATTTTCACTAATTCATAATCCTAAAACATCTTTTTTGCCTTCTAAATCAACTCCTAATGCTATATAAACTGATTTGTTAATAATCCGTTTATCTTGTCGTACTTTAACTACTATACAATCAAAATAAACAATAGGATAAATACTTTCTAATGGTCGATTTTGTCATGCTTTAACATCATCAATAACATCATCAGTAATTTGACTAATAACACTTTCACTAATATCAGCACCATGATATAACTCTTGCAACTGCATTCTAATGTCAGATAATGTCATTCCTTTTGCATACAAGGAAAGAACTTGTTGATCAAAACCATCAAATCTTCTTTGCCTTTTAGGAACTATTACAGGAGTAAAATTACTATTGCGATCTCTTGGTACATCAATTTCAATTTTACCTTGTTGAGTTATTAATTTTTTTGAACTTGTACCATTACGAGCATTTTCAGTAGTACTATGTTGATTTTTTTCATATCCTAAATAATTTTGCATTTCAGAATTCAACATTTTTTCAACTAATCTTTTTGTTAATTCTTTATATAAACCGCCAGGTTTAAAAACTGTTGTTAAATCTTCAGTATTTTCTAGTAATAAATCTACTGCTTTTGATATTGGATCATTATTATTAAAGTTATCTTTTTTAGCCATCTGTAACTCACTCTTTCTAGTCATTTAATTATATTTACTAGAATTAATTAAACATAGTTATTTTTGTAAGTTACACAGATTACTAAACATTTCCTTTGGAGCCGCTCTACCTCCTATTTATCTATCAACAACTTTTGCTTTTGATAGTGCCGAACAAGGTGGTAGGATATTTAATTTACAAGAAGAAGGATATGTTTATACAAGAATTGGTAATCCAACAACAACTGTTTTAGAAAAACGAATGGCACATTTAGAAGGATCAGAAAAAGCAATTGCTTTCTCATCGGGTATGGGGGCCATTGCATCTACTTTTTGAACATTATTGAATGCTACTGACCATTTATTATCATCAAAAACAATTGGGAGATTGTCAAAAATCCGGAATAAATTAAATCTTATATAGTCTTATTATATTTTAGACAAGAAATAATTTGGATTTTTATGAAATTGTACATTCATCTTACTATTTTTTAAAAGATATTTCAACTAAAATACTTAATTTTAAAAATTACTAAAATAAATTTAATATTTATACACAACAAAAATTCTTACTAAAGTGCATTTAATAAGTTTTAATTTATTTTTAGTTTTTTTTAAAAAAAACTAAATTTTTAATTTATAATAATTGTATCTCTGTATTTATTTTATTACATTTAGAAATAACCATTTTAATATAAATTAAAATATTATATGTTCTATTACCAAGCATTTCTTTTAAAACATGTCAAATATTAGTTTCAGTATAACAACCAATATTTCACTTTGCACTTTGATTTTCAATACCTTGTTTATTATTTTTAAAATATTTTTTCTTTAATTTTTTATGATTATCTAATTCTTTATATTGGAATGGCAACCCTTTTTAGGACTATTTTTTGGTAGACATTTGTTTTTGATAACTAACTGGAGTTAGATAGTTTAGAGTACTGTGAATTCTTATGTTGTTATATCAATTGATGTAATCAAATAATTCTAATTTTAATTGGATTAATGATGTAAAATTTTTATCATTAATAAATTCAATTTTGAAAGTTTTAAAAGTTGCTTCAGCAACAGCATTGTCATAAGGACATCCTTTTTTGCTTAAAGATCGAGTTATGTTGAAAGCTAATAAAAGTTTATCAATAGTTTTATTATTGAATTCATTACCGCGATCAGTATGAAATATTTCAATATCTTTTAAACAGTGATTTGATTGCATAAATGCTTGATATACTAATGATGCATCTTTTTTAACTCCAACACTATGTCCAATAATTTCGCGGTTAAATAGGTCGATTAATAGGCAAATATAGTTTCATTTACCATTAACTTGAACATAAGTTAAATCACTAACAATAACTTCATTTTTAATTCTATTATTAAAGTTTCTATTAACAAGATTGGTTATTTGACTATCATTGACTTTATTATGATAATTTTTGAATGATAATTTAGTGTATTTTGATATTAAATTATGCTTATTCATAATTTCTTTAATTTTTCTGCGTGATAAATAAATTTCTTGGTTTGCTAGTATGACTTTTAATCTTCTAGTACCATAAACTTCTTTATTTTCTTTAAAAGCACTAATAACAGCTTGTTCATAAATATTATTTTGAATTTTATTTTTTTTCTTTAAATTAAAATAATATGTTGATTTAGAGAGTTTTAAAAAATGACACATTGTGCGAATTTTATATTTAGATTTATTATTTGCAATAATCTCTACTTTCTGCCTATTATTAGTGCTGCTTGCTTTAAAATATCAATTTCCATTCGTAACTGTTTTAATTCTTTATTTGCTTGAATTAATTGTTTTTCTAAATCTGAAAGATTATCTTTAGTTTTAAAACTACCTGAATTAGTAAATTGCTTAATTCAATTGTAAGTAGCTGCTCTTGTAACATTGTATTCTTTAACAAGGCAAGATACTGATTTGCCACTTTGATATAAAGCTACTATTTGTTTTTTAAATTCATCTGAATATGAGTTAATAGTGACCATAATTATAATTCCTTTCTTTTAACTAATTTGTTCACTTGTCTATGTAATTAGTGTCCAATAAAGTGTAACCCATCCAAAGTACTTTCATATTTTCAATATAATCAACAAGTTACATATAATTAATAGTATAGGTCTCACAAAATAAACGCTTTTAATTTAGGCGATATTTTGCATTTAAAAGGATACTTGTAAAAATAATCAAAAATAGTACAATTTATAAGTAAAATCAAGGAAAAAAGGAGTAATTAAAGATGAAAACATGAATAAAAACAAATTTAAGTAAAATAACATTAGCATTAGCACTAACTGGTGCTACAACCGGAACAATAGGATTAATCATGGGGGGTGCTTACCCACGAAAATAGTAAAGATTTATCATTTTATAATTATGACCGTATAAAAACTGTTGGTGGTAAAGGAGCAATTATATGGTCACAACCTATGAATAATCAACACAAAATATTTTTGTATTTTGATATTAAATCAAGACATCAAGGAGATATAAAATGAGATGGCAAATATCCCGATGGATATTTTAACAAATAATATTGATATTTATATATAAACATATATAATTTCAATAAGAACTAAATAAAGTTTTTTTAACTCATTGCTTTATTTTTAAAGTAAATGAGTTTTTTATTTTTAAGGAGATTTAAAAAATATGATTACAAAAAAAGAACAAGATTTTATTAATGGTCAAATATTAGAAAATCAAAAAAATATTGAAGAAATTGAAAAACAAATTCAAAATTTAGAAAAAGAAAGAAATTATTTTCAAAACGAAATTTCAATAAATGAAATTACAATAAAAAATTTTAAAACTAATATTATTTTTTGAAGTGAACAAAAGGAAAAAATAGAAACAAAAATAATTAATTATAAAAATCAAATTTTAAAGTTAAAAAAACAAAAAATTAATATATTTAAAAATTTTTTTATTAAAATTTTTTCATTTGGAAAAATCAATATAAATCAAAATATTAATAATTTAATTCAACAAGAAGAGAAAAATTGTGAATTATTAAAAGAAACAAATTTAAATAATCAGAAAAAAATTGAAACTTTAAATTTAACTTATAATGAAAAAAAAGAAAATCATAAAAATTTAATAACTAATATTAATAAAATAACTGAAAATATAAATAAATTATTGAACCATAATAATAAATTATTACAAAATAATAGTAATTTATTATTTAACTTATTAAATCAAAAACAACAAAAAGTAATTATCAAAGTTGATGAACAAACGATTGAAAAATATGAATCAGAAATATTTAAACTTAATGAGAAAATTTGTGATTTAGAAAATAAATTATTATCTAGCAGTAGTGATGAAGGATTTCATTCGAAATCTACATCAACAAATTCTTTACCTTCAAGTAATTCATTGTCTTTAAATAAACAACAAAAACCACAAATACCAAAAGTGATTAATAATCTAAAAGAAAAAATTAAACCATGAGAAGAAACTTTAAGAGAATATCCAACAGAAAAAGGTATTCAAAAAAATAAGTTAAATTTCTAAATTAATGTATGAAATATTCTCGTTATATTTATCAAATAAATTAATACTATTTAAATTTATTTCTTGTTTATCTGTTATTAAAATTAAATCATAGTTACCAGCGCCAAATATACCACTAATTTCAATCCGATTTAAGTTATTAATCGGATTTTCAATTAGTAATTCAAATTTGTTATCATTATCAATCTTTAAAATTTCTTTATAAAATTCTAGTTTTGAAAATAATTGATATTTATTTGAACCATATAAATTTAAAGCATTTTCAATTTTGTTTTTATCAATCATTGCTCTTGTAAAGTATTTTCCATATTCGCCATTTCCTAATGTTCAATCTGCTGGAATTAATGACGGAATATTATTGCTTTCTAATTCATTTGTAATAGATAATCAGTTAAATTGATTGTCATCTAGTTTGAATAGTTCATTTTGACTGATATCATTATTTTTTAATTTAATATTATTCATATTCGTAAAATCAAAATAATCGGATTTTAATACTACTTTTACATCTTTAAATTCTCAAATTTCGTTAGAACCTGTGTGTATAGGATTTGATTTTAATTCAAAACAATAAGGTAATAATAATTTATAATCATCATTTAAACCTTTATTTATTGATATATTAGAATAAATATTGTTTGATAACATAATAACTATTTGTTTAAATATTTGTACTTGTGGTAAATTGACATAATTTGGATAATCTAATTTTCATTGTTTAAATAAATTAGTAATTACATCTTCTGGTTTTTGTCCTTCAAATTTTGAACGTAATTCTGCTATTTTAGAAGTTAAATCATTAGGTTGAAATCCATCAAAGTTTCTATTATAAGTATATGTATAAGTTAACATATCTAATAATACTTTTTGTAAACTATCAATAGTTGGTGCATCTTTAATTTCTATTTCAATATCATCAAATTTATTATTAGTTGCAACATATTGATAAAATTGACTTTCACCTACAAAATCTCAAACTTCTTTATCCTTTAATTCTTTTTGACTTTTTAATGGTCATTTACCACCTAAAACATTACTAAACTCATATCCTAATCAAGAATGGGTTATTCTTGCATTATTAATAACTTCTCTTCTTGTTACAGAACCACTACTAATTTTAATTAAGTCTAAAACTGATTTTTCTTGTCCAATAAATTGTTTTGCTAAATTTCATGGTAATATTTGTTCACTAAATCATTGTTGTAATATTCTAACTTTTGGTTGAGTTTCAATAGGCATTGATAACAGCGGAAATGCTATTTTATCTTTAACAAATAATTTAGGGTATACTTCCATATTGTCAACTTCACCAAGTACTTTTATATTACCAAAAATCATGCTTCTAGGGGCTTTAATTTTTAAACCAGTTACTTTTGTATCTTTATCTAATGGTTTTTGTAATTTAATAATAATGGGATAACCATCTCTTGTTTTAAAATCTTTAATTTTAATAATAGTAATACTTTTAGTACTTCTTGATTTTGGATTTTGATAAGGTTGTGAATAATTATTTATGATATATAAATTATCAATATTATTTTCAGTTAATGGTTCATTAATAGATACTGCATATAACTTAAATTGATTTAATAAATTTATTTCTTGAAAAATTAAATTTTTAATATCAGTCATACTATATTCAATTGTATTATCATTAATATTAGTACTTGCTCTTTGATTTAATTGCATAGTAAAGTCTGATGTTTCAACAGCAGTAGTTTTTAATACTTTTTCAATATCAATAAAACCTATTTTAATAGTATTTGCTGAAAATTTTAAACTATTATTTTCATTATTTTTAAATAAACGCTCAATTTCATAAATATATAAAGTTGGAATGGCAACCCTTTTTAGGACTATTTTTTGGTAGACATTTGTTTTTGATAACTAACTGGAGTTAGGTAGTTTAGAGTACTGTGAATTCTTATGTTGTTATATCAATTGATGTAATCAAATAATTCTAATTTTAATTGGATTAATGATGTAAAATTTTTATCATTAATAAATTCAATTTTGAAAGTTTTAAAAGTTGCTTCAGCAACAGCATTGTCATAAGGACATCCTTTTTTGCTTAAAGATCGAGTTATGTTGAAAGCTAATAAAAGTTTATCAATAGTTTTATTATTAAATTCATTACCGCGATCAGTATGAAATATTTCAATATCTTTTAAACAGTGATTTGATTGCATAAATGCTTGATATACTAATGATGCATCTTTTTTAACTCCAACACTATGTCCAATAATTTCGCGGTTAAATAGGTCGATTAATAGGCAAATATAGTTTCATTTACCATTAACTTGAACATAAGTTAAATCACTAACAATAACTTCATTTTTAATTCTATTATTAAAGTTTCTATTAACAAGATTGGTTATTTGACTATCATTGACTTTATTATGATAATTTTTGAATGATAATTTAGTGTATTTTGATATTAAATTATGCTTATTCATAATTTCTTTAATTTTTCTGCGTGATAAATAAATTTCTTGGTTTGCTAGTATGACTTTTAATCTTCTAGTACCATAAACTTCTTTATTTTCTTTAAAAGCACTAATAACAGCTTGTTCATAAATATTATTTTGAATTTTATTTTTTTTCTTTAAATTAAAATAATATGTTGATTTAGAGAGTTTTAAAAAATGACACATTGTGCGAATTTTATATTTAGATTTATTATTTGCAATAATCTCTACTTTCTGCCTATTTGGATGGGTTACACTTTATTGGACACTAATTACATAGACAAGTGAACAAATTAGTTAAAAGAAAGGAATTATAATTATGGTCACTATTAACTCATATTCAGATGAATTTAAAAAACAAATAGTAGCTTTATATCAAAGTGGCAAATCAGTATCTTGCCTTGCTAAAGAATACAATGTTACAAGAGCAGCTACTTACAATTGAATTAAGCAATTTACTAATTCAGGTAGTTTTAAAACTAAAGATAATCTTTCAGATTTAGAAAAACAATTAATTCAAGCAAATAAAGAATTAAAACAGTTACGAATGGAAATTGATATTTTAAAGCAAGCAGCACTAATAATAGGCAGAAAGTAGAGATTATTGCAAATAATAAATCTAAATATAAAATTCGCACAATGTGTCATTTTTTAAAACTCTCTAAATCAACATATTATTTTAATTTAAAGAAAAAAAATAAAATTCAAAATAATATTTATGAACAAGCTGTTATTAGTGCTTTTAAAGAAAATAAAGAAGTTTATGGTACTAGAAGATTAAAAGTCATACTAGCAAACCAAGAAATTTATTTATCACGCAGAAAAATTAAAGAAATTATGAATAAGCATAATTTAATATCAAAATACACTAAATTATCATTCAAAAATTATCATAATAAAGTCAATGATAGTCAAATAACCAATCTTGTTAATAGAAACTTTAATAATAGAATTAAAAATGAAGTTATTGTTAGTGATTTAACTTATGTTCAAGTTAATGGTAAATGAAACTATATTTGCCTATTAATCGACCTATTTAACCGCGAAATTATTGGACATAGTGTTGGAGTTAAAAAAGATGCATCATTAGTATATCAAGCATTTATGCAATCAAATCACTGTTTAAAAGATATTGAAATATTTCATACTGATCGCGGTAATGAATTTAATAATAAAACTATTGATAAACTTTTATTAGCTTTCAACATAACTCGATCTTTAAGCAAAAAAGGATGTCCTTATGACAATGCTGTTGCTGAAGCAACTTTTAAAACTTTCAAAATTGAATTTATTAATGATAAAAATTTTACATCATTAATCCAATTAAAATTAGAATTATTTGATTACATCAATTGATATAACAACATAAGAATTCACAGTACTCTAAACTACCTAACTCCAGTTAGTTATCAAAAACAAATGTCTACCAAAAAATAGTCCTAAAAAGGGTTGCCATTCCAATTATTAGTGCTGCTTGCTTTAAAATATCAATTTCCATTCGTAACTGTTTTAATTCTTTATTTGCTTGAATTAATTGTTTTTCTAAATCTGAAAGATTATCTTTAGTTTTAAAACTACCTGAATTAGTAAATTGCTTAATTCAATTGTAAGTAGCTGCTCTTGTAACATTGTATTCTTTAACAAGGCAAGATACTGATTTGCCACTTTGATATAAAGCTACTATTTGTTTTTTAAATTCATCTGAATATGAGTTAATAGTGACCATAATTATAATTCCTTTCTTTTAACTAATTTGTTCACTTGTCTATGTAATTAGTGTCCAATAAAGTGTAACCCATCCAGATGTTAATAATAAAAATTTTAAAATTTTACAATTACACAAAAAAAGACAAGATTATTTCTTGTCTTTTTCCTTTGAGAATAATTTTTTTAAATGTATATTTTTTAAAATACGTCGAATATAAATTTAAGGGTAAAAGAGAATTTAATTTTTCTATCATCATTTTTAAATGGTAATTTTGGAAATAAGTTACTAATATAATAATTAATTATTTCGTAAATTTGACAACCGCCCATTATGAAGAGCTTGCAAAAATGCAAGAATAATTGCAGCAAGATTAAAAGAACATCCTAAGATTAAAAAAGTATTTTATCCTGGACTAACTAATTCAGCAACAGAACAAGTACTTTATGAACAACAAATGAAATTACCGGGAGCAATGATTAGTTTCGAATTAAAATGTGGATATGATGGAGGAATCAAACTATTAAATAATTTAAAATTAATAATTTTGGCAGTTTCTTTAGGTGGAGTTGAGTCATTGATTGAACATCCAGCTTCAATGACACATTCTACTTATAATGCACAAGAATTAGCAGATGCAAATATTTCAGAAGGTCTTGTTCGTCTTTCAATTGCTATTGAATATGTTGAAGATTTATGAAATGATTTGGAACAAGCATTAAAAAAACTATAATAATTATTTATATATAAATAAAACAATTTATTAGCAATATGCAACCATCAATAACATGTTTCCACTTAAACAAAAATCAGTATAACCATTTGGTAAAATAAATGAGTCACCTTTTTTAATACTAGTATCATCAATTATACCATTACCATCCAATACTGAGATTTGCAATCATCTAGTATTACGATAACTATAATGCTTAATTCCCTCATTAATTAATTTAATTAACTTAAAAAACTTATTATCAACTAAATAATTATCATGACCATTAGCTTCACTACTATTTAAATCAGGAGCTAAAACAATAGTTGATGCTTCTTTCAAATGCAAATTTCGTAAATTACCAAGTTCATCTTTACGACCATAATCATATAAACGATATGTAATATCTGATGATTGTTGTAGTTCAAAAACCATAGTATGTGCCAATAAGCCATGAATTTTTAGAGAAGGAACATAAATAAATTGATCTTTTTTAATTGGAATATATTTTAATAGTTTATGTCATTGTTCTTTTACCAATCATTGATTAAACTGATCTTTGGTTTTAGCATTATGACCCAAGATAACTTTACCTTTGGGTAAACATTCTAATATATACCAACATTCAGTTTTTCCTAAACATTGATGATTTTTTTCTGCGAATTTATCATCAGGGTGAATTTGAACGCTTAAACTATCATTTGCGTCTAAAATTTTTGTTAACAACGGATATTCTTTATTAATCACATTACCTGAACTATCAAGATTAGCAAATAAACTGGGTTGCTGTTTAAACAATTCTGCTAAACTTAATCCCTTATACTCGCCATTTAAAACATAACTCATTCCATTGGGATGAGCACTAACTAATCATGCTTCACCAATTGGTGTATTTTTAGGTAAATCAAAATTAAATTTGTGTGCTAATTTTTGACTACCTCATAATTTGCGAATAAAAGCAGGTTTTAAAAAAATTATTTGTGATGTGCTATTATTCATATTCATTCTCCTAAACTTTGATTATTTGTTCAATTAAACTTTATTTTTACTATTTTTAGATTTAGATTTTTTACTATTAAATATTTTCATGATTCTTTCATTCATTAATTTAAAAACCTTAATATTACGTGATTGAATAATTAATAATCCACCATATACTAAACAAGTAACAATACTTCCAACAATAATGGCTAAAAAGAATAAAAGAATACTTACCCAAAGCACATAATTAACTGAACTAACTGCACCTAAGATAGCAACAATAGGACCACCATGACCCGCAGCATCAGTTAATAAGAAAGTACCAGCAATACTACCAGCAACAGCACTACCAATAATATTACTAATAATAGCACGTTTTGGATCTCTTACTGCAAAAGGAATCGCACCTTCAGAAATACCAATACACCCCATTAACATAGCTGTTAAACCTAATGTACGTTCACTTTCATTAAAGAATTTACGAAAAATCAAAGTTGTTAAACCCATTCCAAGTGGTGCAACAGGAATAGCTGCAGCTACTGCTCCCATAAATAATTGTGAACTAGGATCAGCAGTTATCGTTGTTGAAGCTGCTAAAAAAGCAACTTTGTTAATTGGACCACCCATATCAAATCCAACCATTGCTCCTAGCAACATTCCAATTGCTGCCATTGCTTCACGTGGCATGTGGGTTAACCCATTTTGAAATTGTTCCATTATTCAACCAATTGGAGCTCCAATTGCATAAATAAAAGTGAAACTAATTAAAAATGTTACTACAATAGGAATAAAGAAAATTGGCATAATTGGAGCAATAGTCTTTGGTACTTTTCAAGTAATAATTCATCTTACTAAATATCCAACACTTGGACCAATTAATAATGCTCCTAAAAATCCAGCAGAAACCTTTGGCTCTAAACCAGCAATTGGATAAACTAATCCTGCTGTATTAGCAACATATGCACTTACCATTGCCGGAACCAAGGCAGCACGTCCTGCAATTGAATTAGCGATAAAACCAGCTAAAATTGGAATCATTAATGTAAAAGCAATACTTCCGGCTTGATTCATAAAATAAAGAAAATGATTGTGTGGTAACTTGGAAATATCAAAGTCAGCACCATAAACTGCTTTAGCAATACCAATTGATAATGCTAACATAATTCCACCAAAAACAACAAATGGAACCATATAGCCAACACCAGCCATAATATGTTTCATAATTCCTTGTTTATCAGTAGTAAATAAATCATTTGATTTATTTTCTTTTTCCGCTTTTTGTCCCGATTCTGACTTGTTTATTTCATAAGGTTTTGCGTTAGCAAAAGCATCATTAACAATACTTTCAGGATTTTTAATAACTTTGCTAATTTCTACTTTATATAATGGTTTATTATTAAAACGTTCTAATTTTAAATCTGCAACACCGGCTGATACTGCAATAATAACTAAATCAGCATTGGCAATATCAGTTGCTGTAAAAGCACCTTTAATACCAATACTACCATGAGTTTCAACTTTAATATTATAGCCTAAATTTTTTGCAGCAATTTCTAATTTATCTTGTGCAATATAAGTATGTGCTACCCCAACTGGACAAGCAGTAATTGCTATAATATTTTTAGTTTTTTTTGAAGAACCTTTCATATCTTCACTAATAGTTTTACTACTAGTTTCAACATTAGGTTTATTATTAATATTTAGTGATTGAATAATTGCTTTTTTATCTTTTGAATTAAATAATATTGATTGAAATTCCGGTTTTGTTAATCTTTGTGCCACTTTTGATAAAATTTCCAAGTGTTCATTACCAGCACTTTTTAGTGGCACAATTAAAGCAATAATTGCTTTAACGGGTTGTTCATCTAGTGCTTTCCAAGGAATTGGCTGTTTAAAACGCATAATAAAAATTCCTGATTTAACAATATCTTCATTACGGGCATGCGGCACAGCAACACCATCACCAAAACCAGTAGTTCCTTCTCCTTCTCTTTGTAGAAAACTATTAACTAGTGATTTTTCACTAATATTTTTTTTCAAAAAACCTAATTTTTTAGCAGAAGTTGCTATTTCTTGAAAAGCTTCTGCTTGTGTTTTACAATCAGATTCAAGAAAAACATGTTCTACTGTCAAAATATCATCTTGTTTAGACACCATACTTCATCTCCTTACTTAATAAATATTCATGACATAATATTAAATTATTATTTTTAAAAAAACAGTTTTTTTATTTAAAAAATTAATTAAATTTTTTAATTACTTTATTAGTTTTAATTCTATTTTCTAAATATAAATCTTTATGCTTTGATTTTAATAAATATGTTGTTACTAAATCATTAAAATAAGTAATAGCAAATAATGGAGAAATAAATATTTCTTGTGCTTCATAAAGTCCTGAAGAAACAATATTAAATGTTCAATCAGCATAAGTCACTAATTCAGTTTTATCTTGTGATGTAACAACTGCAATTTTAGCATTATTCTTTTTAGCAAGTTTAGCTGCTTCAACAATAGTAGCGGTTTTACCTGATAATGAAAAAAGAATTATTACATCTTCTGGAATAATTAAAGAAGCATGCATTAAAATACTATCATCATCTTTATTTAAACAGATTGATCGTAAACCAAACCGATATAATTTATTTGATAAATCCTCCGCACCTAAACCAGAATGACCAATGCCTGCTAAATAAATACAAGCTTTACGATTATCATCTATTCAATTAATAAATCTTTGTAATTCCTCATAATTAATCGTTGAATCATTTAAATCCATCAGTTTTTTATAATGTTCTTTTAAAACACTACGATCATCAAAAAACTCACGATTTAAAGCTTTGAAAGTAGTTTCTTGCGCAGCTAAACTAATGATAAATTCACGATAACCTTTAAATCCCAACTTCTTAATTAAATTATAAACAACACTATAACCAACAGTATTTTCTTTAGCCAAAGAACTAATAGTAACTTGATCCATTTTTTGACTATTCTTATTAATATAGTTAATAAGAACTTTTTCTTTTTTTGTGAAATTATTTTCTTCCTTTGATACTCTAGATCAAAAATTATCATTGATAAGCATGTAAAAACTCCTTTTTAAACTAATGTAAAATATTTAAATATTATTATTTTTTAATTATGTGATGAAAATGGATCATTAATATAATATGGTTGCAAATCTTCCATGTTTTTTACTTCGATAAAATATGGTGACAACTTTTGAAAATTTTCCACAATATTACACTTTTCTAAATTTTCAATTATTTTATAATCTAGTAAATCACTAATAATACCAATTTTAGCATTTTCATCTACTAATTGCGGCTGAATAATTATTTTTCCATTATCACATACTGCCAAATAACTTTTATTATTGTATGCTGACAAAACACTTATTGATTTTATTAATCCTGCCTGTAATAATAAACTATTAATAGTAAAAACCGTTAAAAAACTATTCAAAACTTTAAGTGTTTTGACAAAAGTAATTGCTACTCTAATTCCAGTATAACTGCCAGGACCATTTGCAATAACTACTTTTGAAATATCTTTTAATTTTATTTTACATTTTACAAGTAAATTAGTAATAGTTGGAATTGCCAATTCTGTTTGTTTTTGTCAAGCAATAAATGATGAACTTGCTAAAATTTTATTACCTTGCAAAATCACCACTGTTAATTTGTTATTTGTTGTATCTAAATATAATTGATACATAACATCACCTTATTATTTCATTTAGTTGCTATTAATAATTTTCTAATATCTTACATACTTATTATAATATCATGTATAATGTAATTAAAATAGAAAAAATATAGAATTGTGAGTTGATCCATATGGGAATAAGAAAAAATATAGGATTTAAAAGTAAATTTTCTGATTTTTTACTTTGATCTGGGCTAATTATTGCTGTTATAGGTCTAATAATGCAATTTGCAATAGTTTTAATTGAGTATAAACCAATAACAGTTGGAACACCTAATCCTCATAATTTATGAACTCCAGATGGCCCATGAGTTGGTATTTGAACAATGATTTCTACCTTTACTATTCAATCAAATTTTTTAGTTTTTCTTTTGTTTTGTTTTGTATTAACAAATCGTTTTCATGACAATCGCGCACAATTTGTTTTTGGGCGATTGTCATTAGCAATTACTGTTTATATTACCGTAACTCTTATCGTATTTTTTGCTGTATTATTTAAACCAATGATAAATAATTTAGATAGTAGTAATAGTATTAGCATATTAAATTTTATAAATACATTTTTATTACATTTAATAGTACCAGTGATAGTGATTTTATATTTTATGTTTTCTGCTGGTAAATACTACTGAAAACTCGGAAAACAAACATATCTTTGAATACCAATTATTTCTATTTACATGTTTGCATATTTAGGTTATGCACTTGCTAAAGGAAATTTTGTTGGTTTTTTAAGAAAAGGAACGACAGAAATTGATTATTCATTTCCATATCCATTTTTAGATTTTCATAAAAGTTTAACTACTTTCTTTATTTATATCTTTGCAATTTTAATCTTATACATAATTTTGATGTTACTTTTTACTCTTTATAATAATATTCTTTATAAGAAAAATAATAAACCAATAGCAGCTTTAAGAGATACAAATTTTTAATGTAAAATAATTTATAAATAAAGTGTACTAGTTTATAAACTAGTACACTTTATTACTATTATTTATTATTTAAAAAATATTGAAAAATAATTGTAGGGAGGAATATATATTTGTGAAAAGTAAAATTTGAAATTGTATTATTTTTTTAAATATTATTTTGTTATTTTTTCCCTCCTTTTTCTTAATATATTTTATTTTAAAATTATATAAAAACTCCTTGTATAGCATATATAGCATACAAGGACTTAAAGTCAAATATAAAATTAAAACCGGCATTACTTAAATATTTTCTAAACATTTATAACTGCCATTTTTATTGTAACTCACTAAAAAGAAAAAACAAGTAATAACATTTTTTACACTTATCATTTTATATTTTTATATAATATATTGCATTTTAACAAGTACTACTTAAAAATAATAAACTTTATTTTAAATATTTCTTTTTACGAATAATAACAACAACTATTGGAATTATAGTTAAAAAACTAATAATGAAGCCACAAATGATAATAATATTTCAATTATTAACTAACATTTTAGTTGTTAATGGTATATTAACATCTCAGGGACGATCTGAATTATTACTTTGTAAATAATTAACATAATTTTGTTTAGTAATATCACCTTGATATTGAATAAATCATGATAAAAACTCACCAGCAGCATTATTTTTTAAATCTTCAATTTTAATACTATTATTAGTAGTACTATTTAAATATTGTTGAAAACCTGCTAATAAATTATTAGTTTTTTCAAAAAAATCAGTACAATTTGGAAAATTAGGTATTTTTGTATTGCTTCTATAAACAGTAATATATTGTTCAGAAGCAGCTTGACGTTGTAAGTCAGATGTATCTAAACCTATACAATAAACTTGAAAATTACTTCCTTGATTAAGAGTTAAATTATCACCATCTTTAATAGGTGTTCCTGAATCATTTTTTGCTTTTTGTAAAGTTTGTGAATCAACTTTTCATTTTAGTCAATGTTGTTGTGAATCACTAATATTTACTTTAGCTTTCTCAATAGCTTTATTCATAACTATTAATGTATTTTTATTATCTTGTGAATTATTTTGAACTAAATATTGAGGTGTAATTACAGGATTTTCTTTAACTTTTTCATCACTAATAGTACTAAATTGAATATTTGAACTATTATTTGTTAACTTAATAGTTTTACTATAGCCACTATCTTTAACACTAACATTAAAACTAGTTGATTTTAAATGATCGTCTGGTTTATGATTTAATATTGCATAACTAATTGAACCATTATCAAAAACTTCATCATTTTTATCATTTATTAATAATTGTTCATTCTTATCATTTTTATTTTTTGCTAAAATAGCTAACATTGGTTGATTAGTATCATTGGGATTACCATTATTAAGTGGTAAAATTGCTAACCGATCTTGAACGCTTTTATGACTATTTAAAAAATCATCGCTTGGTTTAATCATATAAGGAATACTAAAATAATTATTAAAATCTGCCCTAGGATTTACCGTTGCAAAAATACCATTGTTAATCTGTGCTGGTAAACTATTATCATGGTAACCAACATAAACATAACCAAAACTAGCAATATCATTAAAACTTTGTTTAGCAACACTACGACCAATAACTTTATCAGTAAAATATTTAATACCATTATCTGGTAAGATATTATTAGCTTTGTTTTCGATTTGTTCCTTAAATTTCTTATTAACTTCTTTACTAATATCATCATTTGAATTATTATTAACCTTATTAATAAGGTCTGATCAATCATTAAATTGTTCTGTTATTACTTCTTTATGCAATCTAATAAAATCTTCATACTTATTATTAATTGAATTTCAAGTATTGGCTTCACTAATTAAATTTTTATTATTTTCCTTAACAGTAATATGAAACCCAGAAAGTTTGTTACTGTCATTAACAGTACTAATATTAGATTGATGATTAGTAACTATCATTAAACTACTAGTAAGAGATAATGCCAAAGCCAAACTTATTGTTTTAAAACTTTTAGTTTGAAAAAAACTAAAAGATAAGAAATTTGTCATTATGATTACTCCTTTTTTACCTATTATTTGTGTTTATAATTATAATATTAAATTAAGTATATTTAATTAAATACTTAAAATCTTAGTTTTAATAAAATAAAACTAAGGATATATAATCAATTATTAAACTTTTTGTTAAATCAACATATATAATTTTAATACTTATATAATTACTTATATATTCATTAAAATTATAAGGATAAAATTATATCCTTAACATTAATAATAAACTTTATTACCAAAAAATCAAGATTAAATAATTAATAAGTTAATTTTTTTAACTTATTAAGTGTTTTAAATAATCAGTTAGTAAATATTAATAGTGATAAGAAAAAACTTGATATACTAAATAAGTAGCATATTCAATCATAATAAAAAATTAAATTTAATTCTAATATAAATAGGAGAAAAAATATGAATTGAAAAAATAGTAGTGAATACCGATTAAAAAAAAGAAATCTTATTAAATTTATTTGACGTTTATTTGGTCTACTTATTATTTCTTTATTCTTAATTTTTGATTTAATAATTACTATTAATTATCCCAATGCTTTCATTGTTCCTAATGTTGATAAACCAACTGAAAGATTAGCAATTTATTATTTTTATTTTACAACTCAAACTAATTATTTAGTACTCATTTATTTATTTGCTTTTTTATTTGAAAGTAAATTTAAAGAAAATTCAAAACCAAGTTTTTATATTTTATTAAGCATTACTATTTATATTACAATTACAATGTTAGTATTTTGAATAGGTATCATTAGTAATAGCCAAGAAAGAAGTAAATATGGAACTGATATTTATTTATGATTTAAAACAATAATTCTAAATCTAATTATGACAATTGTTATGATTTTAAATTTTGCTTTATCATGTGGACGTGATTTTTATTCACTAAAAAATCATCATAAACTTTATATGTGATTTATTTTATTTTATCCTTGTTTTTATGTAGTAATGGTAATGGTTCGTGGTGTACTACGTGTTAAACAAGGAGAAAATATTAATACTTGTTATCCTTACTTTTTTTTCAACTACCAAAAATATGGTGTAGGAGTATTAGTTACTGCTATTATTTTTCTGTTAATTATTAGTATTGGTTTACAATACCTTTATTTATGAATTAATAACATACAATATAAAAAAAAGCATGATGATGATAAACCAAATTTTCCAATCATTACTTATCCTTATGGTTTTAAATTATAAAAAATAAAATAAGGCTTTTAATTTCTAAAGCCTTATTTATACAATTTATTAAATATTTTTAATTATTCATTTACCATAGAAACTACTTCTTCTGGTTTATTAGTAACTGGAAGATATTTACCAATAATTAATAATACACCTGAAGCAATATTAAGTCCTAAAAAAATAATATTAATACCACTAATAAAATTAAAATTTGATGAAAACATAACTATTAAAGAAAAACCTGCTAAAACCAAAGTTACAATTCCAACAGCTAAACCACTATTAGCATTTCCTTTTAAAATATTATTGCACATAATAATTATTGCAATTGAAAATCCAATAGTAATTAAAAGTCCAAAAATCAATCCAACAATAAATATTGTACTAACTCCTGATGTTAATGAAGTGTGATCATATTTTGTAAAACTTTTAAAAATGACACTACTTGCTGTTGCTAAAATAATTGTAATAATTACACTTCAAATAATATTTATAATATTTGTTATGAATCCAATTTTAGCTCCAATATATAATTTTTTATCTAATTTCTTTTCAACCTTATCCATTTTTTCTCCTTTTTTCTTAAAATCTTTTTTACATTTTAATACTCTCAATCTTAACATAAAAAAAAATTTAAATTTTAAATTAAATACTAACACAAACAAAAAAATTTGGCATCGTGCTATTTTCCCATTGCTGGTATTTTCGCCGCTGGAGTGCTTAACTGCTGTGTTCGAGATGGGAACAGGTGTGACCACTCCGCCATGGACACCAAATAGTTTAGCAATTGCTCCCTAAAAACTAGAAACAGACATCTTTAAATTTGATTACTTTTGATTTGCAATAGAGAATATATTCTTCAATAAATGCTCGATCTATTAGTATCAGTAAGCTGAACATATCACTATGCTTACACACCTGACCTATCAACCTTGTAGTATTCAAGGGATCTTACTTCTTTCGAATGAGAAATCTCATCTTGGAACTGACTTCGCGCTTAGATGCTTTCAGCGCTTATTCATGCCTTACATAGCTACCCAGCTGTGCCACTGGCGTGACAACTGGTGCACCAGAGGTAGGTCCATTCCGGTCCTCTCGTACTAGGAACAGCTTTCCTCAAATTTCTTGCGCCCACGACAGATAGGGACCAAACTGTCTCACGACGTTCTGAACCCAGCTCGCGTACCGCTTTAATGGGCGAACAGCCCAACCCTTGGAAGCGACTACACCTCCAGGATGCGATGAGCCGACATCGAGGTGCCAAACCTCCCCGTCTATATGAACTATTGGGAGAGATTAGCCTGTTATCCCCGGGGTAACTTTTATCCGTTGAGCGACGGCCTTTCCACACAGCACCGCCGGATCACTAAGCCCAACTTTCGTTCCTGCTCGACTTGTATGTCTCGCAGTCAAGCACCCTTTTACCTTTGCGCTCTACATATGATTTCCATTCATATTGAGGGTACCTTTGGGCGCCTCCGTTACTTTTTAGGAGGCGACCGCCCCAGTCAAACTACCCACCAGACACTGTCCTTAGACCAGATTATGGTCTCAAGTTAGAATTTCAATATAGCAAGGGTGGTATCCCAATGGTGACTCCATGCCTACTAGCGTCTGCATATCAACGTCTCCCACCTATGCTGTACAAACTACACCAAAATTCAATATCAAGTTGTAGTAAAGCTCCACGGGGTCTTTCCGTCTAATCGCGGGTAACCTGCATCTTCACAGGTACTAAGATTTCACCGAGTCTATAGCCGAGACAGCGTCCGGATCGTTACGCCTTTCGTGCGGGTCAGAACTTACCTGACAAGGAATTTCGCTACCTTAGGACCGTTATAGTTACGGCCGCCGTTCACTGGGGCTTCAGTTCAAAGCTTCGCTTACGCTAACAAATCTCTTTAACCTTCCAGCACTGGGCAGGCGTCACCCCCTATACATCGTCTTACGACTTAGCAGAGAGCTGTGTTTTTGCTAAACAGTCGCCCGGACCTCTTCACTGCGACTCATATTGCTATGAGCTCCCCTTCTCGCTAACTTACGGGGTTATTTTGCAGAGTTCCTTAGCTATAGTTATCTCGCTTGCCTTAGGATATTCTCCTTGACCACGTGTGTCCGTTCTCGGTACAGGCACCATGGTGATGTCTTTAGAAACTTTTCTTGGAAGTATGGCATCAAATGCTTCGTTACTAAGCGAACCGTTCACTCCCCATCGTACTTCAAGGTTAACGCTGTGCGGATTTGCCTACACAACCCTCTTTGTACTTAGCCCAGCATTACCAACCACTGGGACATTTTAGCCTTCTCCGTCATTCCATCAGTCACCATGGTGGTATAGGAATATCAACCTGTTATCCATCGACTACGCCTTTCGGCCTCGCCTTAGGTCCTGACTAACCCTGGGTGGACGAACCTAGCCCAGGAAACCTTGGTCAATCGGCATGAAGGATTCTCACCTTCAATCGTTACTCACGCCGGCATTCTCACTTCTAAACGCTCCACTAGTCCTTCCGGTCTAACTTCGTCGCATATTAGAACGCTCCCCTACCGCCCACAATATATGTAAACATATATATAGACCCATAGCTTCGGTACAATGCTTAGCCCCGGTACATTTTCCGCGCAGAATCATTCGACTAGTGAGCTGTTACGCACTCTTTAAAGGATGGCTGCTTCTAAGCCAACCTCCTAGCTGTCTGAACAATTCCACATCGTTTTCCACTTAGCATTGATTTGGGGACCTTAGCTGATGATCTGGGCTGTTTCCCTCACGTCCATGGACCTTATCACCCATAGACTGACTGCCAAATATGTAACAATGGCATTCGCAGTTTAATTGCATTCAGTACCCCGAGGTGGGGCCATCATACATTCAGAGCTTTACCTCCATTGCACTAATTCTGACGCTAGTCCTAAAACTATATCGGGGAGAACCAGCTATCTCCAGGTTCGATTGGAATTTCACCGCTAGCCACAAGTCATCCACGGTCTTTTCAACGAACGTTGGTTCGGTCCTCCATTAACTGTTACATTAACTTCAACCTGCTCATGGCTAGATCACCTGGTTTCGGGTCTACGACCACATACTAAACGCCCTATTCAGGCTCGCTTTCACTTCGGCTCCGTCTTTTCAACTTAACCTTGCATGTAATCGTAACTCGCCGGCTCATTCTACAAAAGGCACGCCGTCACCCATTAACGGGCTCCGACTTGTTGTAAGCATATGGTTTCAGAAACTATTTCACTCCCCTCTCGGGGTACTTTTCACCTTTCCCTCACGGTACTGGTTCACTATCGGTAATTGGTTAGTATTTAGCCTTACGCAGTGGTCTGCGCAAATTCCGACAAGGTTCCACGTGCCTCGCCCTACTCAGGATACTGTCAAGAGATTTATACATTTCGCATACTGGGCTTTCACCATCTATGGCGTTGCTTCCCAACAACTTCTGCTATATATAAATTTTGTAACTCTTCATAGGTCGAACCTAATAGACAGTCCTATAACCCCAGTCTGACGACTGGTTTAGGCTGCTCCCTTTTCGCTCGCCGCTACTAAGGGAATCGCATTCGCTTTCTTTTCCTCTAGGTACTAAGATGTTTCAATTCTCTAGGTATCACTCTGCACAACTATGAATTCATTGTACAGTACTATCTGATTAAAGATAGTGGGTTTCCCCATTCGGACATCTCCGGATCAAAGCTTATTTCCAGCTCCCCGAAGCTTATCGCAGGTAATCGCGTCCTTCATCGTCTTCCAATTCCAAGGCATCCACCATACGCTCTTAATAATTTATTTTTAGAATATCCTATTGCAAGATAAAAATTATCTTATTTTTTTAAAAGATGTCTATTATCCAGTTTTTAAAGAACAATTGTTCAGAGAAAACAATCCCTGAAAACTAAACAGAACAAAAGAAGTAATCCAATAAATCATCCATCTAATTTTTCTTGTTGTCTTGGTTTCTTATTAGAAACTAAACTCCATAGAAAGGAGGTGATCCATCCCCACCTTCCGGTAGGGATACCTTGTTACGACTTAACCCCAATCATCAACCCTGCCTTTGGCAGCTCCCTCCTTGCGGTTAGGACACCGACTTCTGGCATTGCCAACTCTCGTGGTTTGACGGGCGGTGTGTACAAGACCCGAGAACGTATTCACCGCGACATTGCTGATTCGCGATTACTAGCGATTCCGACTTCATGAAGTCGAGTTGCAGACTTCAATCCGGACTGAGACTGACTTTTTGAGATTTGCTTGACCTCGCGGTTTAGCGACTCTTTGTATCAGCCATTGTAGCACGTGTGTAGCCCAGGTCATAAGGGGCATGATGATTTGACGTCGTCCCCACCTTCCTCTAGCTTACACTAGCAGTCTCCTTAGAGTCCCCAACTTAATGCTGGCAACTAAGGACAAGGGTTGCGTTCGTTGCTGAACTTAACCAAACATCTCACGACACGAACTGACGACAACCATGCACCACCTGTATCCTTGTTAACCTCTACTATATCTCTATAGCTTCGCAAGGTATGTCAAGACCTGGTAAGGTTCTTCGCGTTGCTTCGAATTAAACCACATGCTCCACCGCTTGTGCGGGTCCCCGTCAATTCCTTTGAGTTTCACTCTTGCGAGCATACTACTCAGGCGGAGTACTTAATGCGTTAGCTACAGCACTGCCTCATGGCAACACTTAGTACTCATCGTTTACGGCGTGGACTACTAGGGTATCTAATCCTATTTGCTCCCCACGCTTTCGTGCCACAACGTCAGTAATAGGCCAGTTAGCCGCCTTCGCCACTGGTGTTCCTTCATATATCTACGCATTCCACCGCTACACATGAAATTCCACTAACCTCTCCTATACTCTAGTAATGTAGTTTCCAAGGCGGTTAGGGGTTGAGCCCCTAAATTTAACCTCAGACTTGCAAAACCGTCTACGCACGCTTTACGCCCAATAAATCCGGATAACGCTTGCCACCTATGTATTACCGCGGCTGCTGGCACATAGTTAGCCGTGGCTTTCTGGTAAGGTATGGTCGATACTAAAATCATTTCCTATTCTAGCACTTCTTCCTTTACAACAGACCTTTACAATCCGAAGACCTTCATCAGTCACGCGGCATTGCTCCATCAGGCTTTCGCCCATTGTGAAAAATTCCCTACTGCTGCCTTCCGTAGAAGTTTGGGCCGTGTCTCAGTCCCAATGTGGCCGTTCATCCTCTCAGATCGGCTACGCATCGTTACCTTGGTAAGCCATTACCTTACCAACTAGTTAATGCGCCGCATCCCCATCAATTAGCGAAGCAAATGCTCCTTTCATTATTTATCATTGCAAATAAATAACATATGCGGTATTAGCTGTCGTTTCCAACAGTTATTCCCCACTAAATGGTAGGTTAGATACGTGTTACTCACCCGTTCGCCACTAAAGTATTGCTACTTTCGTTCGACTTGCATGTATTAGGCATGCCGCCAGCGTTAATCCTGAGCCAGGATCAAACTCTCAATAAAATTGTTTTTGTTAAAAGATGATGTCTGACTTATTTAATTTTTAATAAAAAATTGACGGATTAATTCTTGTTCTATTTAGTTTTCAAAGATCGTTTTTTCTAGTTTGTAACCCATTTATTTTTGGGACAATAACAATAGTACAACATGCCATAATTATTGTCAACCTAATTATCATAAAAAAACATTATTTTTTTAAAATTAAAATCATTAAAATTTTTTATAAAATTAAAAAAATAAAATATTATTTATTCTACTAAAAATTTAATAGTAATATAATCACTCTTAATTGATAATTGATATTGACCAATACCAATAAAGTCATACAACTTTAAAGCAAGATTTTTAAATTTTTTATTACAATCATTATTTAAAAATAATATTTTTTCAATATTATTATTTTGTAAATCTTTCACTAATTTTGAATTAATCGTTTTATTTTCTGGTATTGATCAGTAATATTCTTTTGTTAATTTATTATAACTAGTTAATTTACCATAATTTGTTCCATCAATATCTGCAAAAATTACTGATTTATTTTCATTAAATGTCAAATGACCCGCTTGAAAGGCAATAATTTTTAAAGGTCCAAGTTTTTTATTAAAATTAACACGATTAATTGTACATAGTGCCTGATGCACAGTAAATGTTGAATGATAAGATAATAAAGGATAATCTTGATTAAAATGTTCATTAAGTAACAATGTTTCATAATCTAGTTTATATTTAAGAATAATTTTTAGTTCATTAACAACCAATTTGTTATTTTCAATGAAATTTGTAACTAAACATGGTATTTCATTAAAATTTGGAAAAATATGATTAAATACTTTATTACTTGTAACCTCATATAATAATGATGCTATTAATAAATTGTCATAATGATAATTAATTAATTCAGTATCTAATTCTTGACTTAATCTTAAATAAAAATAATTAACTATTTGATAATCATTTAAAAATAAGAATTGTTTTAAGATATTTTGATTACGATTAGTATCATTATCATGGGTTTGATAATTTTTTATTTTTTTTGCTATTCGTAAATAAAAATCATTTAAAAAATTATAAAATTCTTGAATTGTCAAATCATAATCAATTAATATTTTAAAAATAGCATTATCATTATAAAGTTGATAATATGATTGAATTACCAAATAAATTTTTTTTCGTGATTGATATCATTGCTTTAAATTAGTTAAAATGACGTTTTGACTTCTTGGTTCTAAAGTAATAGTACATCCATAAGGTAAATTAAAACTATTAGTTAATTGTTTATTAACATTTATAATATGTGAGTTCGAAAGATTTTTAATACCAATGGTTATGTCATATTTTTTATCAATATTAGCAATTAAATCATAAACCTCTAAACAATGTTTAGTTTCTGTTTTTCTCAATCCTCTTCCTAATTGCTGTAAATATACTGTTTTTGAATTAGTTGGTCGTAATAAAATAATAGTATCAATTTCAGGAATATCAATTCCCTCATTAAAAATATTTACTACACATAAATAATTAATAATTCTATTTTTAAAATCATTAATTATTTTACTACGATTAGTTTGATTTTTACTTGTTAAAAAATCTGCTTTTAAGCCCTGATTTTGCAAAAATCTAGCAACAATTTGTGCATGAGTAATGTTAATACAAAAAATTAAACAAATCCGATTACTATAAAATCCAATATAGTCATTAATTACATCTAATAATAACTTATTTCTTGCTTCAGTATTTAATTTTTTAAATAATTGTTGATCATTATTTAAATCAATACCAGTTAAATCAGCAGTAATGTCATCAATACAATAATAATCAAATGGTGATAAAAGTTTTTCATTAATTGCATCTCACAATCGTAATTCATGTGCAAACTCATTATCAAAATAATTAATAATGTTTTTATTATCTTCTCGTTCTGGTGTTGCTGTTAAACCAATAATTTGTTTAGGATAAAAATAATTTAAAATTGTCTGAAAAGTTTTGGCAGCCAAATGATGAGCTTCATCAAAAATAATAATTGGATGGGTTACACTTTATTGGACACTAATTACATAGACAAGTGAACAAATTAGTTAAAAGAAAGGAATTATAATTATGGTCACTATTAACTCATATTCAGATGAATTTAAAAAACAAATAGTAGCTTTATATCAAAGTGGCAAATCAGTATCTTGCCTTGTTAAAGAATACAATGTTACAAGAGCAGCTACTTACAATTGAATTAAGCAATTTACTAATTCAGGTAGTTTTAAAACTAAAGATAATCTTTCAGATTTAGAAAAACAATTAATTCAAGCAAATAAAGAATTAAAACAGTTACGAATGGAAATTGATATTTTAAAGCAAGCAGCACTAATAATAGGCAGAAAGTAGAGATTATTGCAAATAATAAATCTAAATATAAAATTCGCACAATGTGTCATTTTTTAAAACTCTCTAAATCAACATATTATTTTAATTTAAAGAAAAAAAATAAAATTCAAAATAATATTTATGAACAAGCTGTTATTAGTGCTTTTAAAGAAAATAAAGAAGTTTATGGTACTAGAAGATTAAAAGTCATACTAGCAAACCAAGAAATTTATTTATCACGCAGAAAAATTAAAGAAATTATGAATAAGCATAATTTAATATCAAAATACACTAAATTATCATTCAAAAATTATCATAATAAAGTCAATGATAGTCAAATAACCAATCTTGTTAATAGAAACTTTAATAATAGAATTAAAAATGAAGTTATTGTTAGTGATTTAACTTATGTTCAAGTTAATGGTAAATGAAACTATATTTGCCTATTAATCGACCTATTTAACCGCGAAATTATTGGACATAGTGTTGGAGTTAAAAAAGATGCATCATTAGTATATCAAGCATTTATGCAATCAAATCACTGTTTAAAAGATATTGAAATATTTCATACTGATCGCGGTAATGAATTCAATAATAAAACTATTGATAAACTTTTATTAGCTTTCAACATAACTCGATCTTTAAGCAAAAAAGGATGTCCTTATGACAATGCTGTTGCTGAAGCAACTTTTAAAACTTTCAAAATTGAATTTATTAATGATAAAAATTTTACATCATTAATCCAATTAAAATTAGAATTATTTGATTACATCAATTGATATAACAACATAAGAATTCACAGTACTCTAAACTACCTAACTCCAATTAGTTATCAAAAACAAATGTCTACCAAAAAATAGTCCTAAAAAGGGTTGCCATTCCAAAAATGGTTAATTTTAAATTCTATCAAATAAATACAGCAATCCAGTTATTATAAATTAAAATTAAAAATTTTTAAAAAATCAAGAATAAAATAAAACTTATTAAATCATCTTTAATAAGAATTTTTGAGTTATAAAAGTAAGTATTATTGTTGACTAATATTTTTCAAGTGTTAAGATTAACATACAATTGCATATTGAAGTCTAAATTATTCTCGTCTAAACTTATAATTTAAAGACAAATTTGAATATTATTGACAACATCGGTACGCTCCCAACTTTTTTAATCAATCATTATTTTTTTCATTAAATAACTTGGTTAAAATTGCTACATCTTCTTCAAAAATTTTTCTTTCTTTAAACAAATAATTAATCATTTTTACTCAATTAATTTCATCTTTATATTTTCTAAAAATAATACGTTTAAATAACGTATTCTTATCTTTTTCTGGCATATTTAATTTTCCTTTCAATGTTTTTTAAATAACATTATAACATCAAATATAATGATAAAAACTTTTACAATAGTATATAATTATAAATAAGTAAGGCTTAAAAATAAATATAACTTTTAGGAGGAAAATATGGAAAAGAAACTTTTAACTTATCCTCATGATATATCAAAAAAATTATTAATCATACTAGGTATAAGTAAAATTGCAATTGGTTTGTCTATCTTATTTGTTTTTATTACAAACTTAATTATCTATACTAATTCAGGATTAATATTTCCTTTTAGAGAAATAACATAAAATAAATTTACAAAATAAAAAATGAGTATAAATGCTTTAAAACATTTATACTCATTTTAAATTTATATTAATTTTAAAAATTCTAAAATTCGATTTAATTCTTTGTGATTACTATAATTGATGATTAGTTGTTTTTTATTGATTTTTACTTTAGTATCTAAAGTTCTTGATAAAGTATTTTCTAATGCTACTAAATGAAGATCTAACTTTTTATTAACATTTTGTTTTTGATTTAAACTTAATTGTTGCATCTTAATAACATCTTCAACCTTACGAACACTTCATTGTTCACTATATGCCCTTTTAGCAATAGTTACCATTAAATTAAGATTAGTACCTAAACTTAATAATGGTTTAACATGACCCATTGTTAATTCATTGCGTTGAAGCATTTGTAAAATCTCTACTGGCAATTGCAAAATTCGTAAAGTATTAGCAATGTGACTACGTGATTTATTAACTTTTTGTGAGAGTTGTTCTTGAGTTCATTTCATTTTACTAATTAAAGTTTGATATGCCTGTGCTTCTTCAAAAGCATTCAAATCAACACGTTGAATATTTTCAATCAAAGCAAATTCCATTAATTGTTGATCTGTTACTTCAATAGTTACTGCAGAGATCTCTGTTAAACCTGCTAATTTTGCAGCTTTAGTTCTACGTTCACCAGCAACTAATTGAAAAACACCATCTGTTATCGTTTTTTTAACAATAATTGGTTGAATTAAACCATGAATTTTAATTGAATCACTTAGTTCTTTAATTTCTTGTTCATTAAATACTACACGTGGTTGATATGGATTAGGAATAATTTTAGCAAGAGAAATAGTTTGTGAAAAAGTTTTAGCAATTTCTGGTGAACTTTCAATGTTAGTTATCAAATCATTTAAACCTTCACCAAAAATTGATGCTAAACCTTTAGCAGAAATACGATTTTTTTTATCATTAGACATTATTTAACACCTCGTTCACTAAACTTTGATAAGCAATAGCACCACTGCAACGTGGCCGATAACTAAAAATATTTTTACCATGACTTGGTGCTTCACTTAGGGTTACATTTCTTGGAATATAATTTTTATAAACTTTTTCTCTAAAATTTTTTTGAATTTCTTTGATAACTTCAACAGAAGAAGTTGTTCTAATATTAACCATAGTTAATAAAATGCCTTCAATTTCTAAATTGGGATTAAATAATTGTTGTACTAAACGAATAGTAGATAATAATTGTACCAAACCACCTAATGCATAAAACTCAGCTTGTAACGGAATAATAACTGAATTAGCTGAAGCTAAAGCATTACGATTAACTAATCCTAAACTAGGCGGACAGTCAATAATAATAAAATCATATACTTCCTTTACGGGTTCTAATTTTTCTAATAAAATATTTCTTTTATTACGAGATTGCTCTAATAAAAATATTTCGGCTCCCGCCAAAGAAATGGTCGATGGTAATAAATCTACTCCTTGACAAACTTCAGTTTTAATGACTTTTTCCAATGGAACATCATGTACTAAAACATCATATATATCTTGTTCAACTTTATCAGCAGCAAAACCCATTGAAATAGTAGCACTACCTTGTGGATCCAAATCAATAAGTAACACTTTTTTATTTTTTATACCTAAACCTGCAGCAAGATTAGTAGCAGTAGTTGTTTTTCCAACTCCACCTTTTTGATTAGCAATTGCAATAATTTTGCCCATAATAATTACCTTTCTAAATTAATAGACTAATATTTTATCCTACTAATTAAGTTTAACACTAATTTTAATTAATATTATTTACAAAGGTTTACTTTTAATTTGTTGATAAGGTCTTGGATATTTTAAAGCACATAATTTATATTTTTGAAAATGAAGGATTGTTCTTTGACCATAGTTGTTTGGTAATTGAACAGTAAATTGATTAATTAACTTTGCACCCATTGTGTTAATACTATTTTGTGCCAACGCAAGTTCTTCTTCAACTTTAAGACCCTTATAGGCAATAAATAATCCTTCAACTTTTACTAATCCTAAACATAATTCACTTAAAATATTTAGCGGTGCTAATGCTCTTGCTGTTACAATATCAAATGTTTCATGATATTGATGAGCAAATGCTTCTGCTCTTTGATTAATTATATAAACGTTTTCTAAGTTTAATTCAGTAATTACTGTTTTTAGAAATTGACATTTCTTTGTATTTGATTCAATAATGGTTAATTGTAATTTGGGAAAACAAATTTTTAAAATTATTCCTGGTATACCAGCACCACTACCAACATCACAAATATTTTGATCATCCAAAGTGATGTTATTACTAATTAAAAGAGCATCATAGAAATGTTTATAATAAACTTCTACTTCTTCAATAATTGTTGTTAAGTTATATTTTTTATTTTCAGCAATTAAAATTTTATAATACCGACTTAATTGTTGTTCCATTATTGGTGTTAAAGTTAAATTAGTTAAACCTATAGTTCAATCTTTATTCATTGCTTACTCCTAAATCAATCTTTTAATAAAATACTTTATTTAAAGTAGACTATAAATATAATGCTTTAAATAATTAAATATAATTTAATTATAATTTTATATTTAATTATAATGTTTTTTTAGTATATGCTTGAAATTTTATCACATAACTACTATCCTTCAAAATTTAATGTTATTTTTAATTAATTATTAATTAAATAATTTAAAATGCTTAAAATATCATTTTCGTTGTATTTTCTTTAAACTCAAATATAATTAACACATATAATAAGAATTATTAAACAAATTATAAAAGTTTTTTAACTCATTGCTTAATTTAAAGTAAATGAGTTTTTATGTTTTAATTGATACCATTGAAAGGAAAAATAAAAAAATGAAAATTTTACTTAATTTTTCAAAGGAACTAACAAAATCTATTAATAATAGTTCATTAAACACCATTATAGAAATTAATAATTGAACAAATCCTATCCAAGAACATAAAAACAAACTTGAAGAAATATATCAAAATTTTCTAAAATCACAAGAATTATCAAAGGTTTTATTTAATAAATCAATAAATACATATAAACCACATTTCATAAATAAAATGAAAAGAGAAGTACTATTTATTAAAATAAATGAAGAAAAAAAAGATATAAATCTACAAAATATAAATAAATTAACTACACATGAAATTCAAATACTCACAAAAAAAGAAGTACAGAGATTGACAACTGAAGAAATAGTAATTTTAACACCAAGACAAATACAAGCATTTACAGAATGACAAATGACTTGATTCACCATTGAACAAATCCAAATATTGACAAAATTACAAATTCAATCATTGACAGAAAAACAAATAGAATCATTTACTACTTTACAAATTTCTTGATTCACCAAAAAAACAAATATCATGATTCACAAAAATACAAATTACTTGACTTAGAAAAAAACAAATAGCAGCATTTACAGAAATACAAATAAAAGCATTAACCAAAAAACAAATACCAGCACTCACAAGCGAACAAGCAGCAGCACTTACTGTTTGACAAATCACTTGATTTACCAAAAAACAAATACCACAATTTACAGAAACACATATAGCAACATTCACAAAAGATAAGATTTCTTGATTTACGAAAAAACAACTACCCGCATTCACAATAGAACAAATACCCGCATTCACAACACATCAAATTAAAGCAATGACTGAATGACAAATTAGTTTATTTACAAAAAAACAAATACCCTGATTTACAGCAGAACAAATAGCAGCATTTCTATCTGAACAAATAGCAACATTCACAATAGAGCAAATACAAGCACTTACTACAGAACAAATACCCGCACTAACAGAAAAACAAATACAAGCACTCACAGAAAATCAAATGAAAGCATTAACTCTAAATCAAATTAAATGATTTGATTATAAACAAATACAAGTACTAACAGAAAAACAAATTTCTACTTTTACACCGATACAAATACAAATGTTTATACCAGAACAAATACAAGCACTCACAGAAAAACAAATAAAAGCACTCACAGAAAAACAAATACCCGCATTTACAGTTTCACAAATCCAAGCATTTACCGAAAATCAAATAGCATATTTTAAAACTTCGCAAACTATTATCTTAACATCAAGACAAATACAAGCATTCACAACTAAACAAATTCAATGATTTACAAATTCACAAATTTATTATTTAAAAATCTCACAAGTACAAGCATTGACAACTAAACAAATAAGTTCACTTAACTACAATAAAGTTAAAATGTTTACCTCACAATGAACTAAAAAATTCAAAGTTTCACAAATACAAGCACTCACAGAAAAACAAATAAAATGAATTGATTATGAACAAATACCAGATTTTACCAAAGAACAAATACAAATATTTACAATAGAGCAAATACAAGCACTAACACCAAAGCAAATACCCTCATTGACTATTTTACAAATTAGTTGATTTACAATAGAGCAAATACAAGCACTAACACCAAAACAAAATAGAGTATTTACAGAAAATCAAATTCAATCCTTTACAAAAGAACAAATACCCGCATTCAGAATAGAACAAATACCATATTTCACAACAAAACAAATCTCAGCACTAATTATTTCAAAAAAAATATATGCTCTTACAATTGAACAAATACAAGCACTCACAATCGAACAAATAACAGCTTTAACACCCCAACAAATACCATTACTAACAGCAGAACAAATAGAAGCATTGACAAGAGAACAAATTAGTTGACTTACAAATCAACAAATAGAAGCACTCACAAAAGAACAAATACCCGCATTAAGTCCAAGAAAAATGGGAGCATTAAGTCTAGAAAAAAGAAAAATATTAAAATTATTAATTAATAAATACCAAAATCAAGAACAAAAAAGCAAATCTAAAAAAGATTTAACAAAAAAAATTTACCAACAAGAAGCAGAAAAAAAAGAAAGTATTAGCAGTACAAATCAAGAATATAAAGAATCTATATTATTAGAAAATGTAAAACCATTAAATTCACACATTAAATGATCAAAATCTTTGCATGAAGAAATAACAAAATATGAAAACCAAGATCTTAATATAACAACTAATCAATTTATTGGAAATGTTTAGTAATCTGTGTAACTTACAAAAATAACTATGTTTAATTAATTCTAGTAAATATAATTAAATGACTAGAAAGAGTGAGTTACAGATGGCTAAAAAAGATAACTTTAATAATAATGATCCAATATCAAAAGCAGTAGATTTATTACTAGAAAATACTGAAGATTTAACAACAGTTTTTAAACCTGGCGGTTTATATAAAGAATTAACAAAAAGATTAGTTGAAAAAATGTTGAATTCTTAAATGCAAAATTATTTAGGATATGAAAAAAATCAACATAGTACTACTGAAAATGCTCGTAATGGTACAAGTTCAAAAAAATTAATAACTCAACAAGGTAAAATTGAAATTGATGTACCAAGAGATCGCAATAGTAATTTTGAGGCTTTTTAATAATCTGTGTATCTTTGTTTTACAAAGTTACTAATTTAGATTAATTCTGTCTTCAAATTTTATCATAAAATGAGCAATTGCTGTATTTCAATTTTGAATAGGCAATGTTCATTTTTTTGTTATATTTTCAATTGCCAAGTAAAATATTTTGAAAACTGCCATATCATTAGGAAAAACTTTTTTATTTCTGATGATTTTTCGTAATTGACTATTAACAGATTCAATAGCATTTGTAGTATAAATCACTCTTTTGATTTCTACTGGATAACTAATAAAAACCATTAAATTATCTCAATTTTTATATCAAGATTTAGTAATTTGAGGATATTGTTTATTTCATTTACTTTCAAACGATTCTAAAGCTTGCATTGCTTGTTCTTCACTACATGCACTATAAATTGGTTTTAAATCTGCAACTAGACCTTTTCGATGTTTGTATGAAACATATTTTAAACTATTTCTAATTTGATGAACAATGCATAATTGATGTTCTGTTTTAGGATAAACTGATTGTATTGCTTCTGACATGCCTGTTAAATTATCACTACAAGCAATAAGAATATCATTTAAGCCACGATTTTTCATTTCTGTGAAATTAGATAATCAAAACTTAGAACCTTCATTTTCACTAATTCATAATCCTAAAACATCTTTTTTGCCTTCTAAATCAACTCCTAATGCTATATAAACTGATTTGTTAATAATCCGTTTATCTTGTCGTACTTTAACTACTATACAATCAAAATAAACAATAGGATAAATACTTTCTAATGGTCGATTTTGTCATGCTTTAACATCATCAATAACATCATCAGTAATTTGACTAATAACACTTTCACTAATATCAGCACCATGATATAACTCTTGCAACTGCATTCTAATGTCAGATAATGTCATTCCTTTTGCATACAAGGAAAGAACTTGTTGATCAAAACCATCAAATCTTCTTTGCCTTTTAGGAACTATTACAGGAGTAAAATTACTATTGCGATCTCTTGGTACATCAATTTCAATTTTACCTTGTTGAGTTATTAATTTTTTTGAACTTGTACCATTACGAGCATTTTCAGTAGTACTATGTTGATTTTTTTCATATCCTAAATAATTTTGCATTTCAGAATTCAACATTTTTTCAACTAATCTTTTTGTTAATTCTTTATATAAACCGCTAGGTTTAAAAACTGTTGTTAAATCTTCAGTATTTTCTAGTAATAAATCTACTGCTTTTGATATTGGATCATTATTATTAAAGTTATCTTTTTTAGCCATCTGTAACTCACTCTTTCTAGTCATTTAATTATATTTACTAGAATTAATTAAACATAGTTATTTTTGTAAGTTACACAGATTACTAAACATTTCCAATAATATTTTAAATAAATAAGAGGAAGGTAATCTAAGATAAGATATATTCATATTTTATTTTTTTTCTGTTGATGATGTTTTTTCTGCTTGTAATGGATTAGTAATACTTACACCTTTGTATGTCTTGCATTTCATACAGGCATGATGTGGTTTAGTAATTGCTCCACAATTTAAACAGTTAGTTGTAGTTGTTGCAGATAAACTATCATGGGCACGACGTGTATTTTTACGCATTTTTGACGTTCTTCTTGCTGGTACTGCCATAGTCTGTTGCCTCCTTACTTTCGTATCTCATAAATTATATATTGATTTATCAGAAAAATCTATTTTTTTTGATAAGTTTTTCAAATTTTTGGAAATAAAATACTAATAAATCAAATATTTTATTTGGAATGATAAAAAGATTGGTGAAATATTTAAAAATAGAATGTAATTATGAGAAACTGCGAGGCTTTTTAATAATCTGTGTATCTTTGTTTTACAAAGTTACTAATTTAGATTAATTCTGTCTTCAAATTTTATCATAAAATGAGCAATTGCTGTATTTCAATTTTGAATAGGCAATGTTCATTTTTTTGTTATATTTTCAATTGCCAAGTAAAATATTTTGAAAACTGCCATATCATTAGGAAAAACTTTTTTATTTCTGATGATTTTTCGTAATTGACTATTAACAGATTCAATAGCATTTGTAGTATAAATCACTCTTTTGATTTCTACTGGATAACTAATAAAAACCATTAAATTATCTCAATTTTTATATCAAGATTTAGTAATTTGAGGATATTGTTTATTTCATTTACTTTCAAACGATTCTAAAGCTTGCATTGCTTGTTCTTCACTACATGCACTATAAATTGGTTTTAAATCTGCAACTAGACCTTTTCGATGTTTGTATGAAAAATATTTTAAACTATTTCTAATTTGATGAACAATGCATAATTGATGTTCTGTTTTAGGATAAACTGATTGTATTGCTTCTGACATGCCTGTTAAATTATCACTACAAGCAATAAGAATATCATTTAAGCCACGATTTTTCATTTCTGTGAAATTAGATAATCAAAACTTAGAACCTTCATTTTCACTAATTCATAATCCTAAAACATCTTTTTTGCCTTCTAAATCAACTCCTAATGCTATATAAACTGATTTGTTAATAATCCGTTTATCTTGTCGTACTTTAACTACTATACAATCAAAATAAACAATAGGATAAATACTTTCTAATGGTCGATTTTGTCATGCTTTAACATCATCAATAACATCATCAGTAATTTGACTAATAACACTTTCACTAATATCAGCACCATGATATAACTCTTGCAACTGCATTCTAATGTCAGATAATGTCATTCCTTTTGCATACAAGGAAAGAACTTGTTGATCAAAACCATCAAATCTTCTTTGCCTTTTAGGAACTATTACAGGAGTAAAATTACTATTGCGATCTCTTGGTACATCAATTTCAATTTTACCTTGTTGAGTTATTAATTTTTTTGAACTTGTACCATTACGAGCATTGTCACTATTACTATGTTGATTTTTTTCATATCCTAAATAATTTTGCATTTCAGAATTCAACATTTTTTCAACTAATCTTTTTGTTAATTCTTTATATAAACCGCCAGGTTTAAAAACTGTTGTTAAATCTTCAGTATTTTCTAGTAATAAATCTACTGCTTTTGATATTGGATCATTATTATTAAAGTTATCTTTTTTAGCCATCTGTAACTCACTCTTTCTAGTAATTTAATTATATTTGCTAGAATTAATTAAACATAGTTATTTTTGTAAGTTACACAGATTACTAAACATTTCCTATAATTCCTTTCTTTTAACTAATTTGTTCACTTGTCTATGTAATTAGTGTCCAATAAAGTGTAACCCATCCAGTTTTTCTTTTTTGTATATTTCTTCTTCTAATTGAATTTTTTCTTCTTCTCAAATACTTTGTTTTCTAATTTGTTCTCTTGTAATATTTTTATTTTCTTTTAGACTATTATTTTTTAGTTTTTCATTTTCTTCAATTAGTTTTCTTTTTTTTAAAATTTCTTTTTTTATATTTTCTTGTTGTTGTTCAAGTTCTTGTTTTTCTTTTTTTTGATCTTGAAGCTGATTTTTTCAAAATAAAATATCTTTATATTCATCTAAAATTGTTACAGCATTATATTTAAAATTGTCGAAGTTAATATTGTTTTCTTTTTCTTGTTTTAATGACTCGATTTTACTTTTAATTTTTTCTAATTCTTTTTTTATTTCTTCAATTAATAAAATATCATTTTGTGTTTGTGATATTTCTTCTGTATTTGAAATTGAAGTTGATGCTGGTGATACATAATTTTTGAATTTTGTTCATACTGTTCATATATCATTATTTGTTTCTTGTATATTTTCACTATCTGTTGAAATAATAGAAACTGTCTCTGAATTTTCTATATGACTTTTTGATGGGTTATCATTAATTATTACATCTGTTAATTGATTATTAGTATCATTTTTTACTGAATTTAAATGTTAAGCCACCATGTCTTTCTTTTTTTCTTCCTTTTTTATTTTTAAATGTAGAATTTGATTGGTTTAAAATATCTTTAATGTCTTGCTGTGCTGTTATTTTTTGAAATATTTCTGATTTATTTTTGTCTGCCATTTTAATGCCTCCTTTTAACAAAAAATCCATTTACTTTCCTATAAAAGTAATTGGTTAAAATTTATATATACTATATAACGGTTGTATATTATCAAATTTTATGTATTTTACAATTAATTAAGTTTTTATTAAAAATAAATTTAAAGTATGTAAAATTTATATAAATAAGTTAAAGTTAATAGTAAATGATTTATTTTTTTGTTTTTTAAAATCATTGAAAAATTAGAGTTTCAAATGAATGATCTAGCAAAAGATATAAATAAGAACGTAAATGGGACTAAAAATAAAATTAAAATTCCTCATCATTACATTTTAGAAATAACAAAAGAAAATAACTTTGAAAATAATAACAAACCAAATATTACTATTAATAAAATTAATTGTCATAAATCCTTTTTATTTATATTCTTTATTATTTTTTTAATAAACTGTTTAATTAATTTGCAATAAATTGATTGTTTGATATTAAACTAAGATTTCTTGTATAATTATAAATAAGTATTATTAGTAGGTGGTTTTTATGTTTCGACGTTTTCTATTATTCACTATAATTTTGCCAACAATAACTACTATTAGTAGTAGTATTTATGCTTGTACTTGAAATTTACAACCAACAGTTTTATTAATAACAAGTTATCAACAAGCACAAAATCAAAACATTTATGACCGACTTGTTTATCAAAAGTTACAAACTTTTTATGGTAAAGATCATGTAGTAACATTGTTTAGTTCTCAAGATGATAATTATTATGCATTAATGTTGAGAAACTTTTTATCTACATATAATATCAAAAAAGTTTATATTTTAAATCCTAGTTTTCAAAAGTATATTCCACATCATAGTGAAACTAGTAGTTATTCTACTAAAAACTTAATTAGAGTATTACAACAATTTCAGAATGTTAAATTTTATTTTTTTAATAATATTATTGCTGATACGGTTAAAGTCACTAATAATATTTATGATATTAGATATAATATTGATAACGTAACTAGTAGCCATTTAAATTATGGCAGTAAAATTGCTGAACATTTTGTTGAAAATGTTCAGGATGGAATAATAAATAAAAAATATAACTTTGATGTTGATGACAACGGTAAATTGATAGTTAGAATTGGTATTATTAATAATATTGGCATTGATTATGATCAAACTATTTTGAATCAATTTGCTGAGATAATTAATGGTATTGATAATCCAAAAATTACATATAAAATTATTTATGCTAATCCTCATGATAGTTTTGTAACAAGTAATATTTATAGTGCTGATAGTGTTGCCGGTGTTGGTCAGATTGCCCAATCATTATATGAGAAACATGGTGTTAATTTTATTATTAATACTAATTATTGATATAACAGTATTATTGCCTATACTGCTAGGTTAATATCTTCACGTCCAACCTATAGTAAAACTATTAGTTTTGTTGGATCGAATATTATTAATAATAATGACTATGTTTATGATAATATTAATTATTTAGCTTTTGGTTTTATGCCTGATTTGGAAATTATTGATGAAACATTTAAAGAAGAGATTAATCCTAATTTTAAAATTATACCTAGTGCTTCAGAAAGTAAAATCCAAACTTATGGTGTTAATAACATTGATTTTACTAATCAGTATGGAGATATATAATTATGGAAAAAACAATATTGAAGTTACAAAAAATTAGTAAATATTATGATACTCGTGTTATATTTGAAAATGTTAATTTAGAAATAACACAAGAAATTCATGCCATTGTTGGTAATAATAGCGTTGGTAAATCAACATTAATTAGAATGCTTGCTGGTTTTGAACAACCTTCTAAAGGAAAAATTGTTATTAATAGTTTAAGAAAAGGATGTTATTTTCCTCGTGATCCTAGTGAAATGCTTTATTTTAGAATGGCTTATGCTGGTCAAGATGATTTTTTCTTAGACAATCTTACTGTTAAACAAAATATTATACTTGGTAATGAACCAACTATTGCTAAAATTTTTCCTAATTGAAAAGAAGCTGAATTTAAAATTAATAATTTAATGGAAAAATATAAAATTAAGCTTAATTTAAATAAGAGAGTATCAACACTTGCGATTGAAGAATTAAAAAAATTATCTTTACTTCGTGCTTTATTCAAAGAACCTAAAATATTGTTGTTAGATGAACCAACTGTTGGTTTATCTGATAGTCAAAAAGTAGAGTTTTGAATGATTTTTAAAACATTTCGTAATGAAGAAATAACGGTCCTTTTCACAACTAGAGATGAAGAATTTGCTAAAATGGTTGCTAACCGAGTATCTTGAATTGAAAACTTAAATATTGGTAAAACAAAAGTAATGAAATTAGAAGAAAATACTAAATTGTTTACAACTAATTATTGAGGTAAGATTTTTAATTATAAAAAACCAAAATCGATAAATTCAGTACCAATGCTTTATATTGATAATCTTTCTTTGAATAAACCCAATATTTCAAATTTTCATAAAATTGAATTTGCAATTCGCCCTGGTGAAATATATGGTATTTATGATTATGAAAACCTTTATAGCGAGGTTTTACTTGAAAGTATAGTACGTATGATTAAAACGCAAACAGGACGCATTTTTTTTCAAGAACAAGAAGTAACTTATTTTAAACCGCAAGAAATTAGTAATTTAGGAATTGATTGAATATCTGGACATTATAGTAATACTGCTATAATTCCTGATGCCACTTTATTTGAAAATTTTACCTTTTGAAATTATAATAAAGAAAAATATGTAACTAAATCCGGAGTTGTCAAAACAGCCGTTGTTAATAAAAAGGTACGAGAAATTATTAAAAAATATCAAATATTTAACGATAATAATATTTTTATTAAAATTAATAAATTATCAAAAGGAGAAATGCAGAAATTTGTATTAGCAAGAAGTATTGAAGAGCAACCACAATTATTAATTTTATCTAATCCATTTTCTGATTTAGATGAAAATTCTTCGTTATTAATTATTAAAAAGATAATAGAGTTACGCGAAAGTGGTTCAAGTATTTTAATTATTGATACTGATCCGTACTTATTACAATTATTGTGTCAACGAGTAGCAGTTATTTATCACAAACAATTTGTTTGTAAATTGGAAAATAAAAATGTTAAAGTTGAAATAATGAACAATCCAGCACTATGGAATGATTATCCTATTACAAATGAAATAATTGTTAAAACTGATAAAATGTATCAATTGCCACAAACAAAGTGAAGTTTGAAAAAGAAAAAAATAATTAGAACAATTAATTATTTGAAAAGACCATTTGTCAAAATTACTAGTTGAATTAATAAAAAAATGGAAAATATTAGGTCAAGGTTGGATTAAAAGATGTTGGAAAATATTAAAAAATGAAATTTTTGATTAGTGGGTGCATTATTATTACTAATAACTCTATTTTTTGTTAGTTTATTAATGTTATGTTTACAAGTTAATCCATTATCATTTTGGAAAACTATTTTTATTAATCCTTTAACTAATTTAGTAAGTTTTAGTAATTTAATTGAAACATATAGTGTATTAATATTAACAGGATTAGCAGTAGCTATTACTTTTAAGTATCGTATTTATAACTTTGGAGTTAGTGGTCAAATGTTATTTAGTGCTATGATAACATATGTATTGGCAGTAGCTATTTATAAAAGTGGTGGTTATAGTCAATGAATTACTCCTTTTCTTTTATTAATTGCAGTTTTAATTGGTGCTTTAGCTGGTTTAATTATTGCAATTTTAAAAACTTATTTTAAAATTCATGAAATTATTAGCACTATTTTATTTAATTTTATTGCTTGAGAAGGATATAAAGGTTTAATAGCCAGTAATGTTTATCATAACTTAAAAATTCCAACACAAATTACTAATCTTAGATTTTCATTAATTAGTGGACCTTTTAGCATTAGTAATTTATTTTCTGCTTGTATTATTATTGCTATTATTGTCTTATTAATCGCAATTATTATTTTTAATAATCGCACTCTTGGTTTTAAATTAAATGCAATTGCTAAAAACCCCGTTGCTGCAAAATATGCCAGATTAAATCCCCAATATCAGGGTTTAATAATTTTACCAATTTCAGGAGCGATAGCAGGAATTGCTGGTTATCTTTATTTTTTAGGAGTTAATAATAATTTACCTTCGCTTTCTGCTCCAATTCAAGAAGGATTTTATGGGGTAGTAGTAGCTGCTTTAGCGGGATATACGCCAGGAGTTATTTTATTTTCATCATTTTTTATGAGTTTATTTATTAGTCCTATTGAAAATAATGCTTTTATGTATTTGAAAAATCCAGAAATTGCAATAATAGTATTATCAATAACCATTTACATTATTGGTATTTATCCTTTTATTTGGCATTACTTAACTCATTCTATTGCTATTAAAGAATATTTAATAAGACTAAAAAAGAAGTTAATATGAAAAAAAGAATTAATTAAGGATGAACAACAAAATGTTAAAATTGTTAATGTTGAATCAAAATCTTCAAAAATTTTTAAAAAAAATAAAATATTTAAAAGGAAAAGGAGAAAAAAATAATTATGTTACTCTCATTTTCAACAATTTTAGTTAATACATTATTATTTGCTTGTCCATTATTGTTGTTATGTATAGGTGGAATTTTAAATACTAGAGCAGGAATTGTTAATTTTGGTTTTGATGGTATTATGTGTACTGGTGCTGCCACATATTGTATAATTGTTTCACAATTAAAAAATAATTTGGGTGGTGGAGTTGCAATTTTGGCATTTTTTATCACTATTATCATTGGAATTGTATTTGGCTTAATTCATAGTTTAGCAACCTTATTGTTTAGAACTAATCAATTTTTAGTATCAATGGTTATTAATTACTTTGGTTATGGATTAGCAGTAATTTTACCATTAACATTTACTGGAGAAATAAATTATTCATTAGCAAGTATTTATATTTATCAATTTTCTTGAATTGCAATTTTGGTAACCTTTTTAGCAATTTATATTTTTGCAGCTATTTTATTTTTGACTAAGCTTGGATTATACATTAGAGGAATTGGTGAGAATCCAACCGCAGTAGCTTTAAATTATATTCATGTTCGTCGTTCTCGATTTTATATTTCGCTATTTTCTAGTTCTTTAGCTTGTTTTTCAGGTGCTTTATTTGTTTATGTACTTCCAAGTACTTTTATTTATAGTAATAATTTTGCTGGTATTGGTTTTTTGGCAATTGCTTTATGAATGATGGCACACAGTAGATTTTTTTTAACTTCTATTATTTGTTTTATTTTTTCTTTTTTATATCAGTATATAAATGCTTCACAAACATTTATAGTTATTAGTAATAATATTCCAAGTTGATTATGGGGTATGTTTCCATATTTAATAGCATTAGTATCATTAATGATTTTTCGTCCTAATACAGAATTGGTAAAAAGTTGAGCGCAACCTTATGTTAAAGCAGGTAGAAAATGACAATAAAATTATATGCTAGCAATATTTTAAAACCTTTATCAAGTTTAATAAATATAATGTTTTAAATGTTTTTTAATAAATTAAGTTTTTATTTTTATTGTGTATAATAAATTTATTAAACAATGAAAAAAGGGGAAATTTAAATTATGGTAAAAAACTTAAATGACAGTTTTGAGAAATTGGCTGAACAGAACAATGAGTGGAATGGCAACCCTTTTTAGGACTATTTTTTGGTAGACATTTGTTTTTGATAACTAATTGGAGTTAGGTAGTTTAGAGTACTGTGAATTCTTATGTTGTTATATCAATTGATGTAATCAAATAATTCTAATTTTAATTGGATTAATGATGTAAAATTTTTATCATTAATAAATTCAATTTTGAAAGTTTTAAAAGTTGCTTCAGCAACAGCATTGTCATAAGGACATCCTTTTTTGCTTAAAGATCGAGTTATGTTGAAAGCTAATAAAAGTTTATCAATAGTTTTATTATTGAATTCATTACCGCGATCAGTATGAAATATTTCAATATCTTTTAAACAGTGATTTGATTGCATAAATGCTTGATATACTAATGATGCATCTTTTTTAACTCCAACACTATGTCCAATAATTTCGCGGTTAAATAGGTCGATTAATAGGCAAATATAGTTTCATTTACCATTAACTTGAACATAAGTTAAATCACTAACAATAACTTCATTTTTAATTCTATTATTAAAGTTTCTATTAACAAGATTGGTTATTTGACTATCATTGACTTTATTATGATAATTTTTGAATGATAATTTAGTGTATTTTGATATTAAATTATGCTTATTCATAATTTCTTTAATTTTTCTGCGTGATAAATAAATTTCTTGGTTTGCTAGTATGACTTTTAATCTTCTAGTACCATAAACTTCTTTATTTTCTTTAAAAGCAATAATAACAGTTTGTTCATAAATATTATTTTGAATTTTATTTTTTTTCTTTAAATTAAAATAATATGTTGATTTAGAGAGTTTTAAAAAATGACACATTGTGCGAATTTTATATTTAGATTTATTATTTGCAATAATCTCTACTTTCTGCCTATTATTAGTGCTGCTTGCTTTAAAATATCAATTTCCATTCGTAAGTGTTTTAATTCTTTATTTGCTTGAATTAATTGTTTTTCTAAATCTGAAAGATTATCTTTAGTTTTAAAACTACCTGAATTAGTAAATTGCTTAATTCAATTGTAAGTAGCTGCTCTTGTAACATTGTATTCTTTAACAAGGCAAGATACTGATTTGCCACTTTGATATAAAGCTACTATTTGTTTTTTAAATTCATCTGAATATGAGTTAATAGTGACCATAATTATAATTCCTTTCTTTTAACTAATTTGTTCACTTGTCTATGTAATTAGTGTCCAATAAAGTGTAACCCATCCATAGTTTAGAGTACTGTGAATTCTTATGTTGTTATATCAATTGATGTAATCAAATAATTCTAATTTTAATTGGATTAATGATGTAAAATTTTTATCATTAATAAATTCAATTTTGAAAGTTTTAAAAGTTGCTTCAGCAACAGCATTGTCATAAGGACATCCTTTTTTGCTTAAAGATCGAGTTATGTTGAAAGCTAATAAAAGTTTATCAATAGTTTTATTATTGAATTCATTACCGCGATCAGTATGAAATATTTCAATATCTTTTAAACAGTGATTTGATTGCATAAATGCTTGATATACTAATGATGCATCTTTTTTAACTCCAACACTATGTCCAATAATTTCGCGGTTAAATAGGTCGATTAATAGGCAAATATAGTTTCATTTACCATTAACTTGAACATAAGTTAAATCACTAACAATAACTTCATTTTTAATTCTATTATTAAAGTTTCTATTAACAAGATTGGTTATTTGACTATCATTGACTTTATTATGATAATTTTTGAATGATAATTTAGTGTATTTTGATATTAAATTATGCTTATTCATAATTTCTTTAATTTTTCTGCGTGATAAATAAATTTCTTGGTTTGCTAGTATGACTTTTAATCTTCTAGTACCATAAACTTCTTTATTTTCTTTAAAAGCACTAATAACAGCTTGTTCATAAATATTATTTTGAATTTTATTTTTTTTCTTTAAATTAAAATAATATGTTGATTTAGAGAGTTTTAAAAAATGACACATTGTGCGAATTTTATATTTAGATTTATTATTTGCAATAATCTCTACTTTCTGCCTATTATTAGTGCTGCTTGCTTTAAAATATCAATTTCCATTCGTAACTGTTTTAATTCTTTATTTGCTTGAATTAATTGTTTTTCTAAATCTGAAAGATTATCTTTAGTTTTAAAACTACCTGAATTAGTAAATTGCTTAATTCAATTGTAAGTAGCTGCTCTTGTAACATTGTATTCTTTAACAAGGCAAGATACTGATTTGCCACTTTGATATAAAGCTACTATTTGTTTTTTAAATTCATCTGAATATGAGTTAATAGTGACCATAATTATAATTCCTTTCTTTTAACTAATTTGTTCACTTGTCTATGTAATTAGTGTCCAATAAAGTGTAACCCATCCAGAGAGTTTAGAAAAAAATATTAAAAAAATAAAAACATTTAAAAATAATGAGAAGAAAATAATTAATAAAATTTCTATTAAGGAAATGTTTAGTAATCTGTGTAAGTTACACAGATTACTAAACATTTCCAAGTTTACTGGTAGTTCAACTCGTGACTTTGGTATTGGTGATTAATTATGTCTAATTTTGTTTTTAGTATATTGCATTTTATTTTTATATTTTCTAGTAAAGATATTCAAATATTTTTAAATCAACCAAATATTACTAATGGATGGGTTACACTTTATTGGACACTAATTACATAGACAAGTGAACAAATTAGTTAAAAGAAAGGAATTATAATTATGGTCACTATTAACTCATATTCAGATGAATTTAAAAAACAAATAGTAGCTTTATATCAAAGTGGCAAATCAGTATCTTGCCTTGTTAAAGAATACAATGTTACAAGAGCAGCTACTTACAATTGAATTAAGCAATTTACTAATTCAGGTAGTTTTAAAACTAAAGATAATCTTTCAGATTTAGAAAAACAATTAATTCAAGCAAATAAAGAATTAAAACAGTTACGAATGGAAATTGATATTTTAAAGCAAGCAGCACTAATAATAGGCAGAAAGTAGAGATTATTGCAAATAATAAATCTAAATATAAAATTCGCACAATGTGTCATTTTTTAAAACTCTCTAAATCAACATATTATTTTAATTTAAAGAAAAAAAATAAAATTCAAAATAATATTTATGAACAAGCTGTTATTAGTGCTTTTAAAGAAAATAAAGAAGTTTATGGTACTAGAAGATTAAAAGTCATACTAGCAAACCAAGAAATTTATTTATCACGCAGAAAAATTAAAGAAATTATGAATAAGCATAATTTAATATCAAAATACACTAAATTATCATTCAAAAATTATCATAATAAAGTCAATGATAGTCAAATAACCAATCTTGTTAATAGAAACTTTAATAATAGAATTAAAAATGAAGTTATTGTTAGTGATTTAACTTATGTTCAAGTTAATGGTAAATGAAACTATATTTGCCTATTAATCGACCTATTTAACCGCGAAATTATTGGACATAGTGTTGGAGTTAAAAAAGATGCATCATTAGTATATCAAGCATTTATGCAATCAAATCACTGTTTAAAAGATATTGAAATATTTCATACTGATCGCGGTAATGAATTCAATAATAAAACTATTGATAAACTTTTATTAGCTTTCAACATAACTCGATCTTTAAGCAAAAAAGGATGTCCTTATGACAATGCTGTTGCTGAAGCAACTTTTAAAACTTTCAAAATTGAATTTATTAATGATAAAAATTTTACATCATTAATCCAATTAAAATTAGAATTATTTGATTACATCAATTGATATAACAACATAAGAATTCACAGTACTCTAAAATACCTAACTCCAGTTAGTTATCAAAAACAAATGTCTACCAAAAAATAGTCCTAAAAAGGGTTGCCATTCCACTAATGAAGTTTATATTTTGTTTAATTTGACTTTTTGATTGGTATTGGGTGTATTTTTTAATTTTATTTATCGTGCTATTAAATTTGTTTTTAGGTCATTGTTTGGGTAGGTGTTAAGTATGAGTGTTTTAGAAATTTACAATAAAATACATCAATGTATAGTTGACTATTGAACTATGTTTATAGGTAATCCAGTTGATGATTTTACTACTATTTTATGAAATTTAGTAATTTATGGAACTCAGTTTTTTATTGGATTTGTTTTGTTTTATGGTTCATGGTGAATTTTAAAATGTTTATTTGGTAAATAATTATGTGATTTAAGTTTGCAAAATTATTTTTTGTTGTAAATACTTCTGTTCAAGCACCAACTAGTTTAATTGCTTCAAATGACCCTAATATTGTTAATTATGATATTACAAAAGAAATGGTTAAACATGTTAAATACCATAGTTTTGATGATTGAGCAACAATTCCATGAAATTCTGCTTATTTTGATGTTGACCAACCGGATTTAAAATTAGTAAGTGGTGAATTTATTGGTAATCAGGGTACTTATATATGTTCTTATTATAGTGATACAGTTGGTGTTCCGTCACAAGAGATAAATATGGGGTCTGGTGTTTATACTTTTAATAGAAAACAATTGGATGAATTTTCACGTATTATGTTTAATCATAATTATGTTGCAGAAAAGAATACTAATCGTTTGAATTTTGTTAATGCTGATAGGAGAGTTATAAATTTTCAAACACAGTTAAATTTTGAAATTGATAAACCTTTAAGTTTTTATATTCAAGGTTTTATGTTTTATTTTGAATATGAATATTTTAAAACTTTTACTGCTAATTTTGTTTTTAGTTTTTTAGATAATGTTGGTGATACAAAGTATGTTTTTAAAGGTAAGGTTGATAATGATATTTATCAGCAAGATTTATATAATTTTGTTACTATGCCTATTCGTGTTCCAAATTTAAGACATTTAACAGTATTTTTTGATGTTCATGGTGATTCATTTTCACATATGTCACCACGGTTAAATTTTGGTCAAATTAATATTTTTTCAAGTGAGAAAGTAACCCCAGTACCACCAAGTAGTCCTTTTAATCTTGAGTATGAGCGTGTTAGTTGATATGATGTTTTTGGTCATTTGCGTAATTCTTTTAGGTGAGTACTTTATGGCGTTGTTGGTAAAGTTTTACCAGTAGAACCATTAAGAGAGTTTTTTACTAAACTTGACGGATTATTGAGACGTATTTTTGATGATACTATTAGTTCTGTTTTAAATGTTGATTTTACTAGTGGTTTAGAACAAGTTTTAACATTGTGAGTATTTTTAAAAGCAGTTGGGTTTTTAGTTGGTTAGGAGTTGAAATAATGCCTTGATATGGTTATGTTCTTTTAGGACTTTTATTATTAATAATATTGTATCCATTTTTAATAACTAGAAAAAATATAAAGATATTACAACGTGTAGGTAGTTATATTATTTCTGCACCTCCAAGAACTGGTAAATCTGCTCTTGCTTGTTGTTTAGCACAAAAACATAAAGGTAAAGTAGTAAGTCCTATTCCTATTAAAGTACGTAATGAATATAGTTATCGTTGTTCTTATGATGATGTTTTTAAATTTAATCAATTAAATAGTAATTATGCTTTTAAAGAGTGTGATATGGTTGTTTTAGATGAGTTAGGTTTGAAAATTAATAGTAATGATTTGTCACCCGAATTTAAAGAAACACAAGAAAGTTTGGGAATGTTTTGTAAATTAATAGGTCATAATTTTAATGGAATTATGTATATGATTGAACAACACCCCGATAGAATACCAAAACAAGCACGTGAAAAAGTGGAATATATTGTGCAAGTTAAAAGAATGCGTATTTTGTTATTTTTAGTTAAGTTTAAACTAAATATTTACACTAATATTGATGATTATAATAAAGTTGTATTATCTAAAAGACAAACAAAGCGAATAATTAAACGTGGTGGTTTACCACCAAGTTATAGTGGTGAAACTATGACTTTTAGTTTATGATTTCCTAGGTCTTATTTACAAATATATAATAGTCGTGCTTTAAATTATATTCATTCTTTAAAGAGTGAATTAAGTACTGTTAAAGACTATGAACAATCACAAGCATTAGATTTTACTGTTGATGATATTAGAGTAGTAGGATTAGATAAGTTGGATAATATATTACAAACTGAAAAGAAAGAAACTGAAAATAATGTATGCCGTGCTTGTTATTATAGAAATAAATATTCTAAGAAAAATAAGAAAGATGTTAAAATAGAGTAAACCTATATTATTGGTCGAAGCCAACCAGAACCTTGGTTGGTTGGCCGTGGCGTTTACGCCACTGGGGTAAGTTGCGAAGCAACTAGGGGCAACGCCCCTATATACTTGTTCTTTTTTAGTATTTGATATTTTTATTTTTTGTTGTTTATAAAGATTATTTAATTCATTAAATTTGTCGATAAGAATTCATATTGATTCATGATATTTTTTTATTTCTAAATTTAGTTGATTAATTTCTATTTTCTGTTTTTCAGTCATTTTAACTACCTTTTATAAATTAATTATTTTTTAAATAATTAATTTATATTTCCTTTCATTTTTCTAAATAAAAAACTATTATTCTTATTTAAAAATAATAGCTTAAAAACTCATATCAAGTTTAACTAAATACTATCATATTTGATTAATAAATATAGAAAATTGATTAGAAGATTTATAATTATATTTCAACTCCTTTTAAATCATTGATGTTTACTCCTATTTTTGATATAAATAATTTGTATTTAAAATAATACAAATTTTTATTGAAAATAGAAGAATATTATTCTTAAATATTTGGTAGTTTTAAGAACTTTATTCACTAAAATAAAGTTCTTTTGATTTTAGTATACAATTAAATTATACGTTTGAAGAAAGGTTGGTTGATAATGCAATTTTTTAAAAAGAAGCATATAGAACAAAAAACAACAACCATGTTTAAACAATTTTCGCAACTATCGAAAGAAGAAGTTATCCAACAATTAGATGGTAGTATGTACGGATTAAAAAAGGAAGAAGTAGAAGACAGACTTAAAAAATATGGTAAAAATGTTTTTTCTCATAAACGATTTGTTTGATACAAAAAATTAATGCACAATATTTTTAATCCTTTTATTATTGTTTTAATGATAATAGTTATCTATAATTTTATTAGTTACAGTATTATTGATACTAATACTGATAAAAATGTTGATTTGTACAGTGCTATTATTGTTTTAGTAATGATTATTTTGAGTGTTTTTATATCTTACTTTCAAGATTATCGTTCCTATAAATCTTCAGAAAAATTACGACAATTAATTGAAACAACAGCCAGTGTTTTTAGATTTAGTAATAAAAATAAAAAAATTGATTTTAATGCTTTAAATAGTGTTGCCAATTTTACAAAAGAAGTATTAATTGAAAATTTAGTACCAGGTGATATTATTTTCTTATCTTCTGGTGATATGATTCCTACTGACGTTCGAATTTTAGTTTCAACCGATCTATTTATTAATCAATCGGCACTAACTGGTGAAACATTTCCTGTTGAAAAACACGCTATTCATACTAAAGATGATAATAAAAAAAGTAGTATCCTAGAATTAGAAAACATATGTTTTATGGGTACTAGTATTGTTTCAGGTGGTGCTATTGCTATTGTTATTGCATCAGGTGTTAATACTTATTTTGGATCAATTGCTAGTGCAGTAACTAGTAAACGTCCTATTACTAGTTTTAGTAAAGGTATTAAAAAAGTTACTTACATTCTTATTGGTTTTATGTGTGTAATGGTACCATTAATATTTATTGTTAATGTAATTACTAAAAATAATATTTTAACAGCGTTAATATTTTCAATATCAGTTGCTGTTGGTATTACCCCCGAAATGCTACCAATGATTGTTAGTGCTAACTTAGCAAAAGGTGCAATTAGATTATCACATAAAAAAGTAATTGTTAAAAATTTAACTAGTATTCAAAGTTTTGGTGCAATGGATGTTTTATGCACTGATAAAACTGGTACTTTAACTGAGGATAGAATTGAGTTGGTTAAACACTTAGATCCAGAAGGTGTTGAATCAAACAAAGTTTTAGGAATGGCATATTTAAATAGTTCTTTACAAACTGGATTAAAAAATAATATTGATAAAACAATTGTCCAACACATTAAAGCTCATCATAATAAAATAGTTGAAATGCCCTATCGTAAAATTGATGAAATACCTTTTGATTTTATAAGAAGACGAATGTCAATAGTAGTTTCAAAAGATAAAATTAATAATACTTTAATTTGCAAAGGAGCAGTAGAAGAAATATTAAAAATTTGTACTAAATTTGAAATTGGAGGGAAAGTAATTGCCTTAACTGATAAAATTAAAGAAAATGTTTTAAAATTAAGTACGGAATTAAATAATGATGGTTTACGAGTAATTGCAATTGGTTATCAAGACTTTGCTAGTGACAAAACAATTTTTAAAATAGAAGATGAATCTAATTTAGTTTTATTAGGATATATAGGTTTTTTAGATGTACCTAAACCTAGTGCTATTAAAGCAATAACAACTCTTAATCAACACGGAATTGATGTTAAAATTTTGACTGGTGATAATGAAATTGTTACTAAAGCAATTTGTAAAAAGGTGGGGTTAGAACCAGGAATTCCTTTATTAGGTAGTGACATTGAAGATATGGATGATCAACATTTACAAGCATTAGTAAATAAAACTACTATTTTTGCGAAAATGGACCCATTACAAAAATCAAGAATTATTGATATTTTAAAGTTAAATGGTCACACTGTTGGCTTTTTAGGTGATGGTATTAATGATGCTGTTGCTTTGCATCACGCTGATGTTGGAATATCTGTTAATAGTGCTACTGATATTGCCAAAGAAGCATCTGATATTATTTTATTAGAAAAAGATTTAGATGTTTTAGAGCAAGGAGTGATCAGTGGTAGAAATACTTTTGGTAATATTTTAAAATATATTAAAATTACTATTTCCTCTAATTTTGGTAATTCATTAAGTATTTTAATTGCTTCAATTTGATTACCTTTTTTACCAATGATGGCAATTCAAATTTTACTACAAAATTTATTATATGATATTTCTCAATTAGCAATTCCTTGAGATAGGGTTGATGAAGACTTTATTAAAAAACCACAAAAATGAAATGCAAAAAGCATTTTACCTTTTGCATTCTGGAATGGACCGCTAAGTTCAATATTTGATATAACCACCTTTTTATTTTTAGGATACGGTTTACATATATTTGCCAACTTTGCTAATGTAGATCCTAATAGTGCTGCTGGCATATATCAACAATCATTATTTCATACTGGATGATTTATTTTAGGAGTTACTTCACAAACATTAATTGTACAATTATTACGAACTTCTAAGGTACCTTTTATTCAAAGTATGCCATCTCATCAGCTATTTTTAACAACAATTATAATTACTATTATTGGCATTAGTATTCCATATACACAATTAGGAGCTACTATTGGTTTAACACCAATTCCTTTAATTTTTTATGCTTATTTAGCTGGCGTTGTCATTGTTTATTTCATTGCTAGTCAATTATTAAAAATGATATATATAAAGGTTAATAAACGCTGATTGTAAACTAAATTTTAATTTTAAGATAAATGTATTCGATTTTTTTAAAAATTATGATATAAATAAGTGTAAAACTAAAGAAAGTTTTTGTATTCCTGTTACTTTATTAAAAGTAACAGGAATTTCATATTATAGATAGGAACAGATAAAAGTATGCTAACATTAAATTACCTTATTGATCAATTTCAAAATAAAAAAATTCAATTTTCTATTATTGAAGATTTTATGAATAATCCAAACATTAGTGATGAGGAAGTTATTGGTTTAGATAATAATAGAAATGCCCTTCATAATAGTTTTTTATTAGATTTAGATGAAGGAGCAGAAATAGAAGATGAATATAACTATGATCCACACGAGGAAGGTTGAGAAACTTCAAGTGAATTAATAGAATTTACAACTAATAAAATAAAACTTATTAATTGATTAATAAATTTTAAAAAAAATGATAAAAATTTTTTAAATCAACAAGATATTGAAGGAAATTCACCTTTACATTTAGCAATTATGAAACAATATATTGTAGACTGAAAACTTGGAGGAGAGTTTAAAAATATAGCAAAGCAACTAATTAATAATTCACAAGTTAATCCCAATTTAGTAAATTTGCAAAATGAAACTCCATTTTGCAAATTATTAATACAAGAAATTAATAAAGCTGATGCATATCCGACAAATAAAGAAATTCGTGAATTAGTTAATGATTTTCAAAATAATTCTCATTTTAATATTAATAGTGTTAATATTAAAAATCAAAATCTTTTACATATTATTGCTAAAGAAGGTAATAAAACTGATTTTAGAATTAATTTTGCCATCACTAAAAAAACTAATTTTTATCAAATAGATGATAATGGTAATATACCTTATGAAATAGCAATCCTAAACAACAATTTTGATATGTTAGAAATAATAGAAAATTGCAAATATTTTGATATTAATACACCTATTGATGAGTTTAATAACACTATATTACATAGAGCAATTAGAAGTAATAATAAAAAAATTATAAGAACACTATTATTAAAAAATGAAAATGGTGATTTAGAAATTAATTTTGATATTAAAAATAAAAATAATGAAAAACCTTTTAAATTTGAAGATATGATAATTGATTGATTACATCAATTACCAAGAAATCAAAATCAAATTGAAATGATGATTATTGATTTTTTAATAACAAATGAATGTAATTATAATAATTATATAACTAGAGAAGGATTAACTTGATGAACTTTAGCTATTAAATATAACTTAAAAGAAGTTACTAATTATTTGGTTAATAGTGTATTAACTGATATTAACAAAATAGATAGTAATCCTTTTAAAAATAAAAATTATCTTCTTGATAATGAGATAAAAGAAGAAGTAGATAGTATGTTAGATGATTTATCATATGTTGATTCAAAAATTATAACATTTATTAAAAAACTTCCAAATTGTCCTAATTTTAATGAATTACAAAAAGATGTTTTAGAACAACGAGTAACTGCTTTTCATAATTTCAAAAAATATCAAACTGATCAAAATTTATCTGATAATGAAAAAGCAATTTTTAAGATATACCTAGATGCAATATTAGATGAAGATGATACAAATTGATCAGAAGAAAAGAAAACAGATTTTAATAAAGTAAAAGAATGATTAACAAAAGAAGAAAGTTATCAATTGGATAACTACTACTAAAACTTTTCTTAAAAATTAATATTTTAATAAAAAAAACTGTAAAATAATAATAAATAGTTTCCATATTATTTATAAAAATAGATAAACATTATTGTAAAGTTAATTAAATTTGTTAATATTGTTACGTTGTATAAATAAAAATATTTTTATTTTTCAAAATATATATTAATTTTCTTTATTATATTAGATTTAAGGGAGCAAAAATAAATGAAAAAAATACAAATAATAACAATATTATTATTTATTTTAACTATTTTATTTATAATTTCTGGTTTAATTCTCATAGATTTTTGTGATTATCATTCTCATATTCGTAATCAAACAACGTTAAAGTTTGAAAATATAGAAAGAAATGGATTTCAAATATTAGCTATAACTAGCATATATCATATTTTAGAATATTCACCAAAATACGTATGTTATATAAGTCAAAATATTGGAAATTATTATAATTGAATAGAATTACAAATTGGAATTATTTTTTGTGTAATTATAACTCCAATTTTAATGTTCCTAACTATATCTTTATTTTTTTTAATTATTGGTTTAAAAATAAATTTAAAAAATAATAATTTTTGAGATGCAATAAAAAATTGTGAAATAATTAACAATTACTATATTCATTAAAATTTAATAATTTATATTTATTATTAATATTTCAATACTAACAATAATATATTATTTTTTACTATTATTATTTTTCTACATTTCAATAATGTTAAATGTTATTATATTTATATAGTTTAAAATGATATATAGGTGATATAAATGAAATTAAAAATAAAAAATATTGGTCCTTTTAATGATACTTCTTTAAATATTGGTGATATTACTATTATTGCTGGTGTTAATGATACTGGTAAAAGTTACTTAAGTAGGTTAGTTTTTGCAATGGTGAAAATTGCTACTAGTGATATTAAGTCAGAAATAATTAAGAATTTTTTTAACTTTGCTGAAGATACTTTTACACAAATTGAAAATACTGGTAGTAATTTTCTTGAAACAAATTTTAATAGTAGTGAAGAAGAAAGTACTTTATTTAAAGAAATTGAATCTATTTATAATAATATTAATCTAAATAATAAAACATTTATGCAAAAATGAATAACAAATTTCAACTATAAAATTGAAAAATTTAATAATTTTTGAATTAATTTATTAACAGACTATCATCAATTGCTAAAAATAAATGATGATTTAATTACCAAAACATTACAAAGAATTGAATTAGATACTAATAAAGATAGTTACAAAATTAAAATGGGCGGTTGTCAAATTTACGAAATAATTAATTATTATATTAGTAACTTATTTCCAAAATTACCATTTAAAAATGATGATAGACAAATTAAATTCTCTTTTACCCTTAAATTTATATTCGACGTATTTTAAAAAATATACATTTAAAAAAATTATTCTCAAAGGAAAAAGACAAGAAATAATCTTGTCTTTTTTTGTGTAATTGTAAAATTTTAAAATTTTTATTATTAACATCCTTTAAATATCTACTACACGCAGTGACCAAGTAGGAGAAAGTTAATAATTAATAACCCTCTTTAACGCTATTATCAACACGTGTTAGGGAACTAAAAAAGTGAACTACAACACAGTTGTTAAAAATAGTAGCTAGCATGTGGACTTGCATGGATAAATAAAAAGTGGAGTGATACCTAATAAAATATACTAACCATTTAATGGTAATTCTTGGGGTGGGAGCGAATTGGAAACTAGTATATATAGACCTGTTGTAGGGACCTATTGTATTAATTCTATTCTTTATTTAACCAACCTTGCCACTCCCCAGTGAGCAAGTGTTGGTTTTATTTTTTATTTTTTTTAAAAAATTTTTGGGCGAGAAAATAAATTTCAAACTTGTAAAAAAAATTGAGCGGTGCCGGTTCAATTAAAATATTAATTTGTTTAACACAAATTAAATAAATATTGAATCGAATGCCTCAATGTTTTTTAAAATTTCATAATTTATTTTTGAGCCCAGAATTACTGGAATTAATAAAACGAATAGTAGTAGTATTAATAATCTAAAAATCAAAATATATGTTCTTTATGCTAGAAGCAACAGAACATATTAGGAAAGGAATTTCAAATCATAATGAAAAAGTATTTTTGTTGAACATGTAAACAAAATAAATTAGATTATTTATTCTTTAATACTAATGATATAAAAACAAGAGAATATTTTTTAAGAGATAAAAATAGTAAAGCAATTTGTTATGACTGTATTTTAAATATTAAGTTAAGTAGGAGGTATAAATATGGATAAAGAATATTTAACTAAAAGAGGAACGATTTGCATACCAGACAGTGATGATATTGAATTTAAAATAGGGCTAATTAAACTGATTGATGATTTAAAAAAAGATAATTTAGTTTGTGGTCATAAAGAATTTATTGAAGAATGTAAATATTGTTGATGTAATTGTGATTTAGAATGGAATGGCAACCCTTTTTAGGACTATTTTTTGGTAGACATTTGTTTTTGATAACTAACTGGAGTTAGGTAGTTTAGAGTACTGTGAATTCTTATGTTGTTATATCAATTGATGTAATCAAATAATTCTAATTTTAATTGGATTAATGATGTAAAATTTTTATCATTAATAAATTCAATTTTGAAAGTTTTAAAAGTTGCTTCAGCAACAGCATTGTCATAAGGACATCCTTTTTTGCTTAAAGATCGAGTTATGTTGAAAGCTAATAAAAGTTTATCAATAGTTTTATTATTGAATTCATTACCGCGATCAGTATGAAATATTTCAATATCTTTTAAACAGTGATTTGATTGCATAAATGCTTGATATACTAATGATGCATCTTTTTTAACTCCAACACTATGTCCAATAATTTCGCGGTTAAATAGGTCGATTAATAGGCAAATATAGTTTCATTTACCATTAACTTGAACATAAGTTAAATCACTAACAATAACTTCATTTTTAATTCTATTATTAAAGTTTCTATTAACAAGATTGGTTATTTGACTATCATTGACTTTATTATGATAATTTTTGAATGATAATTTAGTGTATTTTGATATTAAATTATGCTTATTCATAATTTCTTTAATTTTTCTGCGTGATAAATAAATTTCTTGGTTTGCTAGTATGACTTTTAATCTTCTAGTACCATAAACTTCTTTATTTTCTTTAAAAGCAATAATAACAGTTTGTTCATAAATATTATTTTGAATTTTATTTTTTTTCTTTAAATTAAAATAATATGTTGATTTAGAGAGTTTTAAAAAATGACACATTGTGCGAATTTTATATTTAGATTTATTATTTGCAATAATCTCTACTTTCTGCCTATTATTAGTGCTGCTTGCTTTAAAATATCAATTTCCATTCGTAACTGTTTTAATTATTTATTTGCTTGAATTAATTGTTTTTCTAAATCTGAAAGATTATCTTTAGTTTTAAAACTACCTGAATTAGTAAATTGCTTAATTCAATTGTAAGTAGCTGCTCTTGTAACATTGTATTCTTTAACAAGGCAAGATACTGATTTGCCACTTTGATATAAAGCTACTATTTGTTTTTTAAATTCATCTGAATATGAGTTAATAGTGACCATAATTATAATTCCTTTCTTTTAACTAATTTGTTCACTTGTCTATGTAATTAGTGTCCAATAAAGTGTAACCCATCCAATATTATAGTTTTGGTGATTATACTAGTAAAGAAAATAATAAAAATTATAGTTGACAAATAATTAATTTTTATTATCAATTAGATACAAATGTTTTAAAAAGTAGTTTATGAATATCAAATAATAATGTTAATGCGGATACTGAAATTAATATTTATAATAATAGAATAATGTGGGGTATGGGTAGAGATTATATTTTTAAAAAATTAGAAGAATTACAGGAATAATATTATGTTTTTTAAAATTATAAAAATTATTTTAGGTTTAATAGGAGTAATTTTATCATCAGCAACAGCAGGTTTAATTATATTTATCATTGTAAAAATCATATTAAAAATTAATCAAATATTTTAAAAAAAGGTGGTGAATATTATGTTAAGTCTATTTAAAAGAAAAGAAAAAAGTAATATTAGTGATAATCAAAATGAAAAAGTAAAATTTTTAACTAATAAAAATAAAAGTACACATGCTTCAATTTTAAATTATTTTGGTTTTAATGATTTTAATCATGAAACTTATTTTACTGATTTTGTAGCAGAAAATAATGCTAATTTATATAATGCTCCATTAGATATTAATAATAAAACTATTAAACAATATTTAATTAAACAAGAATTTTATAGAAAAAATTGAAACTCTATTTTTAAATTAAGCAAATTAGGAATTAGTGGTTATTTAATTTATATTGCTAATGATGACTTATATTTTCAAGTAGTAGATATACAACAAAGAGTTTATGATATTACTGGTAAATTAATTCAATGCACTATTTTTTATGATAGTTATGAACAAAATGCACAAATGGTAAGATTATTTGAAATTTATACATTAAATAATGAACAAGTCACAATTAACCGTGCAATTTATAGTGTTAATGATAGTAAAAAACAATTTCCATTATCTTTTAAAGAATATATTAATAATCCCAATTTAGAACAAGAACAAACATTAAATATTAATTATATTCCAATAGCAATTATGCGTAATAAAGCAAATGAGTTAGCAGATTGTAATAAAGTAATGGATAAAATTAAAGCATTAGATGTTATTTATGAACAAATTGTTTTAGATACTATTTTAAACTCACCAAAGTTTATTTTTAGTCAAACTTATGGTAATGTTCAATCAACATTAGAAGAAGCAGTAAGAACTTTGGTTACTAAAAATTATATTTTTAAAAGTGGCGGAGATAATAACGAACAAAACGAAAATATCAATATGACAAATAGTAACTTTAAAGGTAAAAATTTAACTGATATATATGATTGAAATGTTAATGAAATATTTAAACGTTGTGGTATTCATATTCCAAGTCAAAAGAAATCAGCACAACAATCAGTTCCCGAAAGTACAGCAGTAAATATTTCAACTATTAATTATATTGAACAAAAATTATGACAATTTAATATTGATATTCTTAAATTTATTCAAATATTAGTGAAAATTGATAAAGATTTATTAAATAGTAAAACATTTAATATTAATGATGAACAAGAACTTAATAATTTAACAGTTAAATTAAAACTATTTAATCCCGAAAATAACCAATTAATAGGAGAGAACAATGGAAAACAAAAACAAACCACAAACGAAGTTTCCACAGAAACAAACTAAACTTAATCAAGCAGAAGTAGAAAATGATTATTTAAGGAAATGTTTAGTAATCTGTGTAACTTACAAAAATAACTATGTTTAATTAATTCTAGTAAATATAATTAAATGACTAGAAAGAGTGAGTTACAGATGGCTAAAAAAGATAACTTTAATAATAATGATCCAATATCAAAAGCAGTAGATTTATTACTAGAAAATACTGAAGATTTAACAACAGTTTTTAAACCTGGCGGTTTATATAAATAATTAACAAAAAGATTAGTTGAAAAAATGTTGAATTCTTAAATGCAAAATTATTTAGGATATGAAAAAAATCAACATAGTACTACTGAAAATGCTCGTAATGGTACAAGTTCAAAAAAATTAATAACTCAACAAGGTAAAATTGAAATTGATGTACCAAGAGATCGCAATAGTAATTTTACTCCGAGGCTTTTTAATAATCTGTGTATCTTTGTTTTACAAAGTTACTAATTTAGATTAATTCTGTCTTCAAATTTTATCATAAAATGAGCAATTGCTGTATTTAAATTTTGAATAGGCAATGTTCATTTTTTTGTTATATTTTCAATTGCCAAGTAAAATATTTTGAAAACTGCCATATCATTAGGAAAAACTTTTTTATTTCTGATGATTTTTCGTAATTGACTATTAACAGATTCAATAGCATTTGTAGTATAAATCACTCTTTTGATTTCTACTGGATAACTAATAAAAACCATTAAATTATCTCAATTTTTATATCAAGATTTAGTAATTTGAGGATATTGTTTATTTCATTTACTTTCAAACGATTCTAAAGCTTGCATTGCTTGTTCTTCACTACATGCACTATAAATTGGTTTTAAATCTGCAACTAGACCTTTTCGATGTTTGTATGAAACATATTTTAAACTATTTCTAATTTGATGAACAATGCATAATTGATGTTCTGTTTTAGGATAAACTGATTGTATTGCTTCTGACATGCCTGTTAAATTATCACTACAAGCAATAAGAATATCATTTAAGCCACGATTTTTCATTTCTGTGAAATTAGATAATCAAAACTTAGAACCTTCATTTTCACTAATTCATAATCCTAAAACATCTTTTTTGCCTTCTAAATCAACTCCTAATGCTATATAAACTGATTTGTTAATAATCCGTTTATCTTGTCGTACTTTAACTACTATACAATCAAAATAAACAATAGGATAAATAATTTCTAATGGTCGATTTTGTCATGCTTTAACATCATCAATAACATCATCAGTAATTTGACTAATAACACTTTCACTAATATCAGCACCATGATATAACTCTTGCAACTGCATTCTAATGTCAGATAATGTCATTCCTTTTGCATACAAGGAAAGAACTTGTTGATCAAAACCATCAAATCTTCTTTGCCTTTTAGGAACTATTACAGGAGTAAAATTACTATTGCGATCTCTTGGTACATCAATTTCAATTTTACCTTGTTGAGTTATTAATTTTTTTGAACTTGTACCATTACGAGCATTTTCAGTAGTACTATGTTGATTTTTTTCATATCCTAAATAATTTTGCATTTAAGAATTCAACATTTTTTCAACTAATCTTTTTGTTAATTCTTTATATAAACCGCCAGGTTTAAAAACTGTTGTTAAATCTTCAGTATTTTCTAGTAATAAATCTACTGCTTTTGATATTGGATCATTATTATTAAAGTTATCTTTTTTAGCCATCTGTAACTCACTCTTTCTAGTCATTTAATTATATTTACTAGAATTAATTAAACATAGTTATTTTTGTAAGTTACACAGATTACTAAACATTTCCTAAAATACTTAGAATTCCCAAAAAAATACCTATTAAACCAGTTCCAAAACTTATTAAATCCATTTTAAGAATTTTTTTATTAAACTTTAAAAAATATACTCTTTTTTCCAAAGTGACAAATCCTTTCATGTCTATCATGTCTATATATAAGTAACATTTTATCATATAAATGGATATATTTTCTCCAATTTTAGATTACAAATAAATAAAAAGAATAACTATAATTGTGTTATTAATCTATTGTTTGTTGAAATTTCAATATTTTGTACATTAATTGAATTTATTTCCTTAACAAGAGAGACAATATTTTCTTTAAATAAATTAAGTCTTTGTCTTTTTTTTCTAATTTTTATTTCAACTTTATTCAAACTTTTTTTGATATTACAAATTTTTAATCCAATTTTATAAAGTTGCTCTTTTTGATTATTTAAAACAACTTTTTCACATTCTATTCTATTAACTAATCTTATTTCAAAATTATAATAACCAAAAGTTAAAAACTTAACTAATTTACTTTTAAATTTAAAAATCTTACTTGTTTTTTGTTTTTGAAAAACTTCTAATTTTTTAAGACTATTATTATGAAAATTTAAAATAATTTCTTGTTGATTATTAATTTTATATAATTTCTCTTTCAATTCTCATTTTTTACTACTTAATTTACAATTTAATTCTATTTTTAATGCTGTAATTTTATCAATGAGTTTATCCTTTTCCTTCTGTTTTTGTTCCTCTCATATTAAAGTAAATTCAAGTAATTCAAACTCTAGTTCTTTATCTCATGGGAAAAAATTTTCTTTTTCAAACTTAAAAGAAAGAAATTCAAGTTCTTTTCTTTCATCATTAATTACTTCGTCTTTTACTTTCACTAAAAATTTTTGCATTCATTGATACTGTTTTTCCATTATTTTTAAATTTTTTTTAAAAAAATCTTTTTCAAAAAAAATAAATCAATATTCTAAGTATTGTATATTAGAAGAAGTACTAAAAACTTCTTTTAACTTTATTATATTACTTTTAACATTTTGTATAGTTGAATTTATAAGTATTTCTTTTAAATTTGGTACTACTTCTAAAGACATTTTATTTCTCCACTTCTTTTGTTAAAATTCAAGAATACTACAGAAAATATTTTAATTATTTTCTATTCAAATCGCGATTAATAACTGCTTTTAAATATTGTCCAGTATAAGACTTAGGATTTGTTATTACTTGTTCTGGTGTTCCTGTAGCAATGATTTCACCACCAAATTTACCACCCTCAGGTCCTAGATCAATAATGTAATCAGCAACTTTAATAACTTCTAAGTTATGTTCAATTACAACAACAGTATCACCATGATTAACGATTTTATTTAAAACTTCAATTAACCTTTTAATATCATCAACGTGTAAACCAGTAGTTGGTTCATCTAAAATATACATAGTTTTGCCAGTAGCACGTTTTTGTAATTCTTTAGCTAGTTTCACTCTTTGTGCTTCACCACCAGATAATTCAGTAGCAGGTTGCCCTAATTTTACGTATCCTAATCCCACTTCTTGTATCATTGCTAATTTTTTATGGATTTTTGGATGATTAGCAAAAAAAGTTAATGCTAAATCAACAGGCAGTTCTAGTACATCATAAATATTTTTACCTTTATATTTAACTTGTAATGTTTCACTATTATAACGTTTTCCTTCACAAATTTCGCAAGTTACATAAACATCTGGTAAAAAATGCATCGCAATTTTAATAACACCATCGCCAGAACAACGTTCACATCTTCCTCCTGGTACATTAAATGAAAATCTACCTTTAGCATATCCTCTAATTTTTGCTTCTGGTGTTTGTGTAAATAAATCACGAATATCATCAAAAACTGAAGTATAAGTAGCCGGATTACTCCTTGGTGTTCTGCCAATTGGTTCTTGCGAAATAGCAACAATTTTATCAATAAATTCAATCCCTTTTATTGCTTTATGTTTTCCTGGTCGTTGTCCCTTTAAACCCAAATACTTTTGAATACTAGTATATAAAATATCATTAACAAGCGTTGATTTACCACTTCCTGAAACACCAGTAACACAAATAAATTTACCTAAAGGTAATTTAACATTTATTTTACGTAAATTATTAGCTTGTGCTTCTTGAATTTCAATAACTTTACCATTACCACTTCTTCTTGATTTAGGTAACGCAATAAATTTTTCACCATTTAAATATTTTCCAGTAATTGAATTAGGATTATTAGCAACTTGCTGTGGTGTACCTTCAGCAATTACTTCACCACCATAAATTCCGGCTTTTGGACCAATATCAATTAATCAATCTGCTGCTCACATTGTATCTTCATCGTGTTCTACTACTAATAATGTATTATCAAGATCTCGCATTTGTTTTAAAGTTTCAATTAACTTAACATTATCACGTTGATGTAAACCAATTGAAGGTTCATCAAGAACATACAATACTCCCGTTAATTGTGAACCAATTTGAGTTGCTAATCGAATTCGTTGTGATTCACCACCAGATAAAGTTTGTGCCATTCGTGATAAGTTTAAATAACCTAAACCAACATTAGTTAAAAAACTTAAACGATTAATGATTTCTACTAATATTAATTTAGCAATTTCTTGTTGATAAGCTAATAATTTAATATTTAACATAAATGTTAAACTTTCTTCGATGTCTAAATTAGTATAATGACTAATATTCATTTCTTTATTATTTTCATCTTTAATTTTAACTGCCAATGCAAATTCATTTAATCTTGTTCCTTGACAAGTTAAACAAGTGCGTTCACTCATAAATTTACGATAATAATCACGGGCAAAATCACTAGTTGTTTCTAAAAAACGTCTTTCAATTAAAGTGGCAATGCCTTCAATATAATCATGATTAGGATATTTACGACCATTTGCCGAAGTAATACTGAAAGTAATGGCTTCATCACTACCACGCATAATATAATTAAGTTGTGTTTTTGTTAAATTTTTTAATGGCTGATTCAAATCAATTAAATAATGATAACAAAGAACTTTTAATTTTTGTCATTCTAAATTACTAGTACCAACTAAGTTTTTATAATACTCAATGCCACCATCATTAATTGATAGTTTTAAATCTGGCATTAATAATTCTTCGTCAACTTTTAATTTTACTCCCAAGCCTTTACAATCAAAACACGCTCCACTTGGTGCATTAAAAGAAAATAAACGCGGTTCTAAACTGGGAATTGAAAATCCACAAATTTTACAAGCATATTTTTGAGAAAATAATCACGTTTCATTTGTTTGCGATAAAATAACCTTTGCTAAACCATTACTATGATTTAAAGCAACTTCTAAAGCATCATGAATTCGTGAAATAGTATTATCATCATTGGTAAATTTAATACGATCAATAACAATATCAATATCATGACGTAATGATTTATTCAATTCAATTGGTTCATCTAAACTATATATTTTATTATTAATTTTAACTCGCAAAAAATTTTCTTGTTTTAATTTTGCTAATAAATCTTGATGACTACCTTTTTTAGCATTAATAACTGGTGCTAAAATTTCAATATTAGTATTATCTTCTAACGTTTTAATTTTATTAACCATTTCTTTTAAAGTTTGCGTGCTAATTGGACCATGACCCTTATTACAATAAGGAGTTCCAATTCGTGCATAAAGTAAACGCAAATAATCATAAATTTCAGTAACAGTACCAACAGTACTGCGAGGATTATTACTTGTAGTTTTTTGATCAATAGAAATTGCTGGTGCTAAACCATCAATAGCATCAACATCAGGTTTTTCGCTGTTTCCTAAAAATTGACGAGCATAGGCTGAAAGTGATTCAACATATCTTCGTCTTCCTTCTGCATAAATTGTATTAAAAGCTAATGATGATTTACCACTTCCTGAGACACCAGTAATAACTACTAACTTATACTTTGGAATTTTAATATTAACATTTTTTAAATTATGTTCACGTGCACCTTTAACAGTAATATATTTTTGATTATCTGTCATTTATTCCTCCACTTATATGCTCTTTCTAATTAATTATATACTATATATAGTTAACTTTAATAGCATTATTGCTAATTAATATTAAAGAATATCAATTATAATTAGTTTAAAATATTATCTAAATCAATATTTAAAATTTTAAAATTATTTATTGCAAAAGAAAATATATAAAAACTTAAATTACAAAAAAAGAGGCTTTTTAATAATCTGTGTATCTTTGTTTTACAAAGTTACTAATTTAGATTAATTCTGTCTTCAAATTTTATCATAAAATGAGCAATTGCTGTATTTCAATTTTGAATAGGCAATGTTCATTTTTTTGTTATATTTTCAATTGCCAAGTAAAATATTTTGAAAACTGCCATATCATTAGGAAAAACTTTTTTATTTCTGATGATTTTTCGTAATTGACTATTAACAGATTCAATAGCATTTGTAGTATAAATCACTCTTTTGATTTCTACTGGATAACTAATAAAAACCATTAAATTATCTCAATTTTTATATCAAGATTTAGTAATTTGAGGATATTGTTTATTTCATTTACTTTCAAACGATTCTAAAGCTTGCATTGCTTGTTCTTCACTACATGCACTATAAATTGGTTTTAAATCTGCAACTAGACATTTTCGATGTTTGTATGAAACATATTTTAAACTATTTCTAATTTGATGAACAATGCATAATTGATGTTCTGTTTTAGGATAAACTGATTGTATTGCTTCTGACATGCCTGTTAAATTATCACTACAAGCAATAAGAATATCATTTAAGCCACGATTTTTCATTTCTGTGAAATTAGATAATCAAAACTTAGAACCTTCATTTTCACTAATTCATAATCCTAAAACATCTTTTTTGCCTTCTAAATCAACTCCTAATGCTATATAAACTGATTTGTTAATAATCCGTTTATCTTGTCGTACTTTAACTACTATACAATCAAAATAAACAATAGGATAAATACTTTCTAATGGTCGATTTTGTCATGCTTTAACATCATCAATAACATCATCAGTAATTTGACTAATAACACTTTCACTAATATCAGCACCATGATATAACTCTTGCAACTGCATTCTAATGTCAGATAATGTCATTCCTTTTGCATACAAGGAAAGAACTTGTTGATCAAAACCATCAAATCTTCTTTGCCTTTTAGGAACTATTACAGGAGTAAAATTACTATTGCGATCTCTTGGTACATCAATTTCAATTTTACCTTGTTGAGTTATTAATTTTTTTGAACTTGTACCATTACGAGCATTTTCAGTAGTACTATGTTGATTTTTTTCATATCCTAAATAATTTTGCATTTCAGAATTCAACATTTTTTCAACTAATCTTTTTGTTAATTCTTTATATAAACCGCCAGGTTTAAAAACTGTTGTTAAATCTTCAGTATTTTCTAGTAATAAATCTACTGCTTTTGATATTGGATCATTATTATTAAAGTTATCTTTTTTAGCCATCTGTAACTCACTCTTTCTAGTCATTTAATTATATTTACTAGAATTAATTAAACATAGTTATTTTTGTAAGTTACACAGATTACTAAACATTTCCCAAAAAAATGAACAATATATATTCAAAAATGAAATACAGCAATTGCTCATTTTATAATAAAATTTAAAAATTAGAATTAATTATTACTAAAAAATGTTATATTCCAATATTTTTTCTAATAAAAAATAATTGGAATAATTTTATTTACTTAAATTATATAAATTTATCCATTAACTTTATTTATATTATTTTTTTCTTTCTTTTTTATTAACTTTAACTACTACTATTTTCTCCTTGATATTGTCAAAGTTCAGCAAATATTCCAGCAGCTAAATTATTCTCGGTATTAGAGATGCCTTTTCCAGTATCAGCAGTTGTTTTAGTTCGCAAAAGATCATTATAACTACCTAAGAATGGTACATATTTAGAACCTAATGATCCTGAAGTTCTTTCATTAATAAAAGCTAGTTTTGCTGAAGCAGGAGTGGTTCATACCTGACCATTATTTAAAAATGTATGATTATGCTTTCCAACACTTCCTGATGTTTGTCCTTCTTTATCACTCTGAACTATTGTTAAACCTTTAGCAAGATCTACTTTTACTCAACCTTCTGGCATTTTTGATCCAACAGGCATTCATTTATATTCACCAGGAATTCATTGTCCTTTACTTTCATCTAATTTTTTATTTTTTTCTCTACATGCTTTTAATTGTGCTTCTAATTCATTAATTTTATCTTCTAGTTCTTTAATTTTTTTTGATTTATCTAATGATTCTTTTACTGATTTTGCATAAAGACTAATTATTTCTTCTAATTCATTAGCTGTTTCTTGTAATTTTTTATTTAATTTTTCCATTTTTGCTTGACAATCGCTATCATCAACATTAACAGTAGTAGGGAGCGTACCGATGTTGTCAATAATATTCAAATTTGTCTTTAAATTATAAGATTAGACGAGAATCAATATGCAATTGTATGTTAATCTTAACACTTGTAAAATATTAGTCAACAATAATACTTACTTTTATAACTCAAAAATTCTTATTAAATTTTACTTTAATAAGTTTTATTTTATTTTTAGTTATCTTTAAATTGAAATGGTTAATTTATAATAATTGTATTGCTGTATTTATTTGATAACATTTAAAATTAACCATTTTGGTATACATATCAATGTTATAAGTTCTATCACCAATCATATGCTTTAAAATTTGTTTAATATTAGTTTCAGTAAAGCAACCAATATTTTCAACTAATGCTTGATTTAATACGCCATCTTTTGCATTAACAAAATAACCAACTTTTAATTTTTTATATTGTAAAGTCAATGATTGTAAAAAATCAATTAATTCATAATATTGACCTTTGGAAAATAAATTTATTGCATTTTGATAGTGTAATTTAGCAATTTTATTTTTTCTTCTTCCAGCCATTATGCCAAGAAATAAAACATGAAAAGCATGGAATTTATCTAAAATAAATTTAGCATTTAAAATTGTAGCAGTTTTTCTAATTCATTTTGCACTATCTCCACAAACTATTAAATTTGCTTGGTCAAAATTTTCAAAAAATAAATTACCATATTTTTCAATTAATTTGGCAGTTTTTTCAGCACCAATTTCTGTTTTTGATACTCTAATTTTACATACAGCTCTTTTATTAATTAATTTTCCATTCTTCTTTTTACCAGTACAAAATACTAATAATGGATGGGTTACACTTTATTGGACACTAATTACATAGACAAGTGAACAAATTAGTTAAAAGAAAGGAATTATAATTATGGTCACTATTAACTCATATTCAGATGAATTTAAAAAACAAATAGTAGCTTTATATCAAAGTGGCAAATCAGTATCTTGCCTTGTTAAAGAATACAATGTTACAAGAGCAGCTACTTACAATTGAATTAAGCAATTTACTAATTCAGGTAGTTTTAAAACTAAAGATAATCTTTCAGATTTAGAAAAACAATTAATTCAAGCAAATAAAGAATTAAAACAGTTACGAATGGAAATTGATATTTTAAAGCAAGCAGCACTAATAATAGGCAGAAAGTAGAGATTATTGCAAATAATAAATCTAAATATAAAATTCGCACAATGTGTCATTTTTTAAAACTCTCTAAATCAACATATTATTTTAATTTAAAGAAAAAAAATAAAATTCAAAATAATATTTATGAACAAGCTGTTATTAGTGCTTTTAAAGAAAATAAAGAAGTTTATGGTACTAGAAGATTAAAAGTCATACTAGCAAACCAAGAAATTTATTTATCACGCAGAAAAATTAAAGAAATTATGAATAAGCATAATTTAATATCAAAATACACTAAATTATCATTCAAAAATTATCATAATAAAGTCAATGATAGTCAAATAACCAATCTTGTTAATAGAAACTTTAATAATAGAATTAAAAATGAAGTTATTGTTAGTGATTTAACTTATGTTCAAGTTAATGGTAAATGAAACTATATTTGCCTATTAATCGACCTATTTAACCGCGAAATTATTGGACATAGTGTTGGAGTTAAAAAAGATGCATCATTAGTATATCAAGCATTTATGCAATCAAATCACTGTTTAAAAGATATTGAAATATTTCATACTGATCGCGGTAATGAATTCAATAATAAAACTATTGATAAACTTTTATTAGCTTTCAACATAACTCGATCTTTAAGCAAAAAAGGATGTCCTTATGACAATGCTGTTGCTGAAGCAACTTTTAAAACTTTCAAAATTGAATTTATTAATGATAAAAATTTTACATCATTAATCCAATTAAAATTAGAATTATTTGATTACATCAATTGATATAACAACATAAGAATTCACAGTACTCTAAACTACCTAACTCCAGTTAGTTATCAAAAACAAATGTCTACCAAAAAATAGTCCTAAAAAGGGTTGCCATTCCATAATCTCATTGAACATTTTTTACAATTTTTAGTATTATGTTTTTCATTAAACTTAAATTTTCTATGTCCATCATCAATATTTACATATAAATTTTGATATGGTTGTAATGGTATTTTGAGGATATTGGCTTTTGGTAATTGAAACTTTTTATATGTTCTACAAACTGTACTATTACTTATTAAACCTTCAATAAAAGTATCACAAACATCATGATACTTTTTACCATCTGCAAAATATTTCAAAATTTGTTTAATAACATTAGGTGCAAGTTTACTATATTTTTTAACACCAAGATAATTATCTAACAATGAAAGAAATTCCATTTTTTGTGTTTTTGGGTTATAATATGTACAAATACGTCGTTTATAAGTTAATAAACCTTTTTTTGTTTTTAATTTTCTTTTTCTAAATCTATATGACTTATATACAGATTTATCACATGCATTTCATAAATAATCATCTATTTTTTTAAATAATTCTTCTGTTTGTTGTAAATTTAATTCATCTTGATTAAAATTGTGTTTGTCTCAATCAAAATGATTTACAAATGGTAATATAAACATTTTTAATGTTCCTTTCAAAATTTTATTTGTTAATAATTTAAGTTTAATTTTTTTTAAAAATAAGGAGTAAATATGGCTTTTATCACTAGTTATGTACAATTAAATAAAAAATATAATCTTAATTTTAGTGATAATAATTATGGTTTTAGTTGGGATATTTTTAAAGAATTTGTTGGTGATGAATGAGCAGAATATTTTACTACCAATTGTTTTTATCGTTTTGTACCAACAGCACGTGGAACAAGAAAAACTTGAAATTGTTTAGCATTTGATTTATTTATATGTTGTAATTTTAGTGATAGTAGTGTTCAAGAAGTAAGAAGATATGAAAATACTCATAGTGAAACTACAATTGGTGCTTTAATGAATGTTTGTCAAGTTTTATTAGATACATATAATATTAATTTATTACCTAATAATCCACATGGTATTAAATGAAAAATAACTAAGGATGGTGGATGTATTATTTTTCCTAATAATCAACAAATTGACTTTATTGGTTATGCTAATGGTAATAAGATTTTTGGAAAAGAAGCCGGTGGTTCAAGTTTTTTAGGTTCAAGAACAGATGAAATTATTATGGCAGAAGAAAAAGAAACACTAACAGAAAAGCAATTAACATATCGATATGAACGTTTACAAAACTCTATGTTTAGAAGTAATCGTATTAAAGTATCAAAAGAACCTATTAAAGAATGAAGTTGAACGTTTATTGATAAAAATATATATAGTCCTAATTTTGGAAAAAAAATTACTAGCTATTTTTATAAAAGTTTCTTTATTACTTTTACATGTAATCCTTATGATAAATATCATCCATTTTATTTAAAATACTGTACGCCATTTTTACCATTAAATGATAAAGTGATGGAAAATCTTAAAAAAAATGGCAAAATTTATTATGAAAATCAAGATATGTTTAGTGGTTTAGGTTTATTTGTTTTAAGATTTACTATTCAACCATTTTGAAATAAATTACCAGATATTCAAAAAAGAACATTATTAGAAATGAAAAAAAGTAATCCTGATGAATTTAATACTGTTTTTTATGGTTTTGAATTTTTAGATAGTGATGCAACAATTTTCCCATTTCAAAAAACTGTAAAGTGCTGACAACCATATGATTTAAAAGAATTTTATAATTCAAAAAAAGATATGTATAAATTTGATTTTTATTCAGTTGGTGTGGATTGAGCAACTGGTCATAAAGACCATACTGTATTTATAGTAGTGGGTTTTAAAGAATATAATAATACTGGTTATTATGATGCTTATATTATTTGTGAATTAGTAGTTACTCCAAATGATTTTATAAATGAAAATGAAAAAATTAATGCTTATGTTAATGAAATTTTAGGATTAATTGATAATTTTGAAAATTTTGAACAAGCAATTTATTTTTATGATGATAAAGCACGAACTGCCATTGATTGATTAAATCAAAAATTAATAGATGAACATAATACTATTTTAATCACACAAACTGCTATTAAACATGCTTCAAATTTAAATCAAGAAGCAGGATTAACTAATAGAGTAGTTTGAATGAGAAACATTATGAGTTATGGAAACTTTTATGCAAATAAAGATGATTTACCAAAGACTACTCAATGTTTAGAAGAATTACGTTATGACCAAACCAAAACTAACATTCCTGATAAAAATATGTATCAAGACCCGTATGATGGATTATTTTATGCATTGTATCCATATAAAAATGTAATTAGGGGTAAAAATAATGCTACTGTGAAAAAAAGCATCTTCACATTTGCCATATAATAAACAACTACAATATCATTAATAGTATAGGTATCACAAAATAAACGCCTTTTATTTAGGCGTTATTTTGCGTTTAAAAACGTACTTGTAAAAATAATCAAAAATAGTACAGTTTATAAGTAAAATCAAGGAAAAAAGGAGTAATTTAATATGAAAACATGAATAAAAGCAAATTTAAGTAAAATAACATTAGCATTAGCACTAACTGGTGCTACAACTGGAACAATAGGATTAATCATGGGAGGTGCTTACCCATAATCTTAGTGGACTTAAATATTATTTAAATTCATATAAAAAACCTATAATGGGTGTTCAGAAAATATGAATGTCTGACATTCATGGTATTTCAGTTTCTATAAAAAGTGAATTTAAAATATACTTTGCTGATAATCCTAAAAAAACAAAATTTTATAATGGTGGAGATACTATTGAAAGAATAGATATACCATGAGATGGCAATTATCCATATGGTTATTTTAATAAATAACATTTAAATTTCTAAATTAATATAAGAAATATTTTCATTATATTTGTCAAATAAATTAATATTAGTTAAGTTTATTTCTTGTTTGTCAGTTATTAAAATTAAATAATAATTACCAGCACCAAATATTCCACTAATTTCAATCCGATTTAAATTATTAATTGGATTTTTAATTTGCAATTCAAATTCATTTTTATTATCAATTTGTAATATCTCTTCATAAAATTCTAATTTAGAAAATAATTGAGATTTATTTGAACCATATAAATTTAAAGCATTCTCAATTTTATTGTTACTAATAATTACTCTTGTAAAGTATTTTCCATATTCGCCATTTCCTAATGTTCAATCTGCTGGAATTAATGACGGAATATTATTGCTTTCTAATTCATTTGTAATAGATAATCAATTAAATTGATTATCATCAAGTTTAAATAATTCATTTTGACTAATATCATTATTTTTTAATTTAATATTATTCATATCTGTAAAATCAAAATATTCAGATTTTAGTATTACTTTTACATCTTTATATTTTCAACTATTATCCTTATTAGAATGTATAGGATTTGATTTTAATTCAAAATAATAAGGTAATAAAATTTTATTATCATCATTTAGACCTTTATTTATTGATAATGTTGAATAAATATACTTTGATAACATAATAAATACTTGTTTAAATATTTTAACTTGTTGCAAATTTATGTAATTTGGATAATCAAGTTCTCATTTTCTAAATAAATTAGTAATAACTTCATCAGGTTTTTGACCTGAGAATTTATCACGTAATTTTGCTATTTCATTTTTATCATCATAATCTGCGCCATCAAAATTACGATTATAATTATAGGTATAACTTAGCATATCTAATAATAATTGTTGTAAGCTATCAATAGTTGGTGCATCTTTAATTTCAATTTCAATATCATTAAATTTATTATTAGTTGCAATATAACTATAAAATTGACTTTCACCTACAAAATCTCAAACTTCTTTATCCTTTAATTCTTTTTGACTTTTTAATGGTCATTTACCACCTAAAACATTACTAAACTCATATCCTAATCAAGCATGAGTTATTCTTGCATTATTAATAACTTCTCTTCTTGTTACAGAACCACTACTAATTTTAATTAAATCTAAAACTGATTTTTCTTGTCCGATAAATTGTTTTGCTAAATTTCAAGGTAATATTTGCTCACTAAATCATTGTTGTAAAATTCTAACTTTTGGTTGAGTTTCAATAGGCATTGATAACAGCGGAAATGCTATCTTATTTTTAACAAATAACTTTGGGTATACTTCCATATTGTCAACTTCACCAAGTACCTTTATATTGCCAAAAATCATGCTTCTAGGGGCTTTAATTTTTAAACCAGTAACTTTTGTATCTTTATCTAATGGTTTTTGTAATTTAATAATGATTGGATAACCATCTCTTGTTTTAAAATCTTTAATTTTAATAATAGTTATACTTTTAGTACTTCTAGTTTTTGGATTTTGATAAGGTTGTGAATAATTATTAATTATATATAAATTATCAATATTATTTTCAGTTAAAGGTTCATTTATACTAACTGCACATAACTTAAATTGATTTAATAAATTTATTTCTTGAAATATTAAATTTTTAATATCAGTCATACTATATTCAATTGTATTATCATTAATATTAGTACTTGCTCTTTGATTTAATTGCATAGTAAAATCAGATGTTTCAACAGCAGTAGTTTTTAATACTTTATCAATATCAATAAAACCTATTTTAATAGTATTTGCTGAAAATTTTAAACTATTATTTTCATTATTTTTAAATAAACGTTCAATTTCATAAATATATATCGTTCTTTTTTTAAATTCATCATATGCTCTATTAATATCTGGGTCACTAGTAGCACGCATCATATTAGTAAAGTCATAAGGAATGTTATCAATTAAATAATCATTTTCTACTTCTGCTTGATTAAGTTTAGTTTGTTTCTGTGGAAATTTCGTTTGTGGTTTGTTGTTGTTTTCCATTGTTCTCTCCTATTAATTGGTTATTTTCGGGATTAAATAATTTTAATTTAACTGTTAAATTATTAATTTCTTGATCATCATTAATATTAAATGTTTTACTATTTAATAAATCTTTATCTACACTTACTAATATTTGAATAAATTTAAGAATATCAATATTAAATTGTCATAATTTTTGTTCAATATAATTAATAGTTGAAATATTTACTGCTGTACTTTCGGGAACTGATTGTTGTGCTGATTTCTTTTGACTTGGTATATGAATACCACAACGTTTAAATATTTCATTAACATTTCAATCATATATATCAGTTAAATTTTTACCTTTAAAATTACTATTTGTCATATTGATATTTTCGTTTTGTTCATTATTATCTCCACCGCTTTTAAATATGTAATTTTTAGTAACTAATGTTCTTACTGCGTCTTCTATTAAAGATTGAACATTGCCATAAGTTTGACTAAATATAAATTTAGGTGAGTTTAAAATAGTATCTAAAACAATTTGTTCATAAATAACATCTAATGCTTTAATTTTATCCATTACTTTATTACAATCTGCTAGCTCATTTGCTTTATTTCTCATAATTGCTATTGGTATATAGTTAATATTTAGTGTTTGTTCTTGTGCTAAATTAGGGTTATTAATGAATGATTTAAAATCTAATGGAAATTGTTTTTTATTATCACTAATACTATAAATTGCACGATTAATAGTTATTTGTTCATTATTTAATGTATAAACTTCAAATAATCTTACCATTTGTGCATTTTGTTCATAACTATCATAAAAAATAGTACATTCAATTAATTTACCAGTAATATCATAAACTCTTTGTTGTATATCTACTACTTGAAAATATAAGTCATCATTAGCAATATAAATTAAATAAGCACTAATTCCTAATTTACTTAATTTAAAAATTGAATTTCAATTTTTTCTGTAAAATTCTTGTTGAATTAAATATTGTTTAATAGTTTCATTATTAATATCTAATGGAGCATTATATAAATTAGCATTATTTTCTGCTACAAAATCAGTGAAATAAGTTTCATGGTTAAAATCATTAAAACCAAAATAATTTAAAATTGAAGCATGAGTACTTTTATTTTTATTAGTTAAAAATTTTACTTTTTCATTTTGATTATCACTAATATTACTTTTTTCTTTTCTTTTAAATAGACTTAACATAATATTCACCACCTTTTTTTAAAATATTTGATTAATTTTTAATACAATTTTTATAATAATAAATATAATTAAACCTGCTGTTGCTGATGATAAAATTACTCCTATTAAACCTAAAATAATTTTTATAATTTTAAAAAACATAATATTATTCCTGTAATTCTTCTAATTTTTTAAAAATATAATCTCTACCCATACCCCGCATTATTCTATTATTATAAATATTAATTTCAGTATCCGCATTAACATTATTATTTGATATTCATAAACTACTTTTTAAAACATTTGTATCTAATTGATAATAAAAATTAATTATTTGTCAACTATAATTTTTATTATTTTCTTTACTAGTATAATCACCAAAACTATAATATATTCTATAATGTGTTTTATCTTTAAATATATATTCTATATGTGTAATATTATTTTTATCTACTACGACTTTACCTACTTCTTTTCAATTTGAACCACTTGGACTGGGTTGTGGTTGTTTTTCTAATATTTCATTAATTGCTTGTAATAATTTTTTATTTTGAGTTTTTAATAATTTATATTCATTATTTTCTAATAAATCTTTACCAAGTAATGAATTTTCTTCATCATTTAATGCAATTTCATTTGTTTCAGTATTATATTTAAAATAATCATTTGAAAATTTTTTATCTTTTATTTTTTCTTTTAATTCATTAATAGCACCGGCAATAGTTTTATCAGTAGTTTCTAAATTAGGAATTTCTGCACTAATAGCATTTATTTGAAATGCAATAGGAAATTGTGATTTTACATCTTCTAATTTTTTATCTACTTCTTCTTTTTTATAATAATCAGATAAATTAGGAATTTTATTATTGATTTCATTAATTGCAGGAACTATTTGTTTAGAAACTTTTTGTAAAGCATCATCATTGATATTTTGCTTTTTATCTAATAAATTATTAGTTTCTAGTTTTGTGTAATAATCATGTTCAGTACTTTCTTCTGTTATAAATTCAGTTGGTGTATCTATTCCTTGATATTGATATATTTCTTGTATATCACCAATTAAATTAATTTTTCCACGTTCAGGATAGGAATTACCTCCACCACTAAATTTTTTATTTCTATTGTCATAGTAAATAGTTCCAATATTTAAAATATTTTCATTTTGTATTTGTTCTTTATAAGTCATGGAATCAACATTTAACAATTCAAATTCATGAAAAATATTATTTAAATAAATTTTAATTATTTTATAAAATTTCATAAAGTTATTTTCTGTTGAATAGTGATAACTGATTTTAATAAAATATCATTTCAACATTTCTATATTATTATTTTCAACTTTTTTTCATAAAGGACTAGTTTCAATATTAAATCAATTATTTTTGATATCATCAATGTTTTCATTTGTTTTAGTTAATTCACTATTTAATTTGGTAATTTCATTTTCATTAGTAGTAATTCGTTTTTGTTGTTTAGCAGAAAAATCACAAGTTGGTGCATGAGTAAAATCACCAATTTGCGGATTATTTTGTAATGCTTCTGGTGGTAATGTTCCAATTTCATCTGGTCAATCTAAAATCATTGTTTCAGTTTCTTTATCATAACCAGTTGCAACATAACCTTTATTAACAAATTTACTAATAGGACCTCTATATATTTCATTTTCATTATCATCAACTAAATCATCATATAATTTAATTTGTTTTAATAATGTAAATTCTTTTTGTTCTTTAATTAATTCATCAACTTGATTTCTAGTATAAAATGCTTTTAAGTCAATTTTTTCAACATCTATTTCATCATTATTATAACTTGAAAATATTTGTTTTAATTCTGTTAATCTTGCTCATATTTTCATTCTACTAGGTGCTAAATCTCAAACATTAATTGTAGGAGTACTATTTGCACTAAATTGATTACCATTATTAAATTGAATAGTAGCATCAACATTAAATTCAATTGGTGTACGATTAAATACTCAATGTTCAACCATAACATAAACCATATCTCTTAATGTTTCTTTAATGAATTCATCTTTAAAACTATCAAAAGGAAATTTAGATAAAATAAAATCAAGATAAGCATTAATATCATTTTGCGCGCGAATAGCAAAAGTTATAAATCAATCATTAATATTTGATCATGTTTGTATATATTGTTGTGGAGTTTCTGTAATTTTTCCAGTTAATGGATATCAGTTATTATAATTTTCAAGACTGACATCAGTTCAAAGTTTATTAATCATAATTTATCATTCCTTAAAAAATGCTTGTTTATAATGATGAGTATGTTTTTTTGTTTTTTTATGTGTTATATGTTCAATTTCTTTTTGTATTTTATTTTTTTCTTACTTTTTGTTACAACTTGACTATATGCAAACTTTTCTAAATGATGTAATAATCCAGTACCAAATAAAGTATTAACACTAAATTTTAAACCAACATTTTTAAATGATTTGTTAATATTTTCAATAGGATTATTAATAACATTTACTACTTTATGATAAGTTCTAATAGTTCTAAATATTTCTCTATATACTTTAAAACTATCTCTAATTACTTGTTGCACCACTGGTGGAGCAAATGCTATTGCTTTTAATCATTTATTTTGATTAACTCCATAACCAATGTATCAACCACTATATCAACGATATCAATGGAATGGATGTATTTGAGTAACAAAAGTTTTTGCTTTAAGAATACTATCAACAACTGTAATTGGGTTATATTTAGGATTGCGATGATAAATAGTAATTGCACATTTATCTAATGACAAAGGTTGAATTTTACAACCCATAAATACTGGTGAATTTAATGGAATTAATTGTGCGTGTTTAATTGCTCTTTTTTCTGCACTAGTAAATAAATCAGTTGCTTTTTCTTTTAATTTCTGAATTTTTTCAAATACTTGTTTTTCTAACTTTTCAAATTTTTCTTGTAATTTATATATACTTTCTCGTATTTTTTCAAAATATGGTGTATCTTTTCAAAATTTATTTAAACCTTTTTTTAAATAAAATCTAATATCAAAATATTTAAAAGTTTGATTTGCTTTTAAAACAAGTTGATGAATAACATTATTTTTAAAATTAAATTTAATAGCATTAGCACGAATTTTTTGTAAATCTAAAATTAAAGTTTTTCCATATCTATTTTCTGTATGTATTGTATGAACTAAATTTAATCAATCATGTTGATTCATTTTTAATACTTCTTTTAAATCAGTATTAAATTTTTTTAAAAAGTTATTTGCTTTTTCAATATCTTTAATTTTAAATTTAGGAGTTAATTGTGGACTTAATTTTATTAATGTATTTTGTAATAATAAGTGTTCCATTAATTTTTCTGTTTCTAGTTTTTGAAAATTATTCTTATATTGTCTTTCAGCAACATATCCTAAATCTCGTAATACTGTTTCACGATTAGGAGTAAAACTATACTTCATTAAATAACGTTTATTACCAATAATTTTATCTGTTAAAATTTCTTTTCCACTTACTTGACTAATAATTTCTTGTAAGTTTTTTGCTTCTTTAATACCAACTTGTTCTAATGTTTTAGTTTTTTGTGCTAACTTAATAAATTTAGTTGTACGATAACCACGACTAATTTTATTAAGTCCAGCAAATGCTGGTAATATATTAAAAAAAGTATTTAATGGTGTTACATTTCCTTTTAAATAATCATAAACTTGATTAATAGTAAAATCAGTTAAAAATTCTACACCAACAGCACTAATACTAGCAATTAAATCACTTGCACCTAATCCAAGTGCTAAATCTTCACTTAAACCACCAGTAAAAGGAGCAAGTGCTACTACTATAACTTGTACACCAATCATTTCTAAAATTTCTCATCATAAACTTTTATGTTCTTGTTGTTGACTAATTCTGGTATGTTTGGGTTTATTTATTTTTAAGAGTGTGGCTGTATTTGCTGTACCAATAGGCATAATTAATGTCCTTATTATTTAAGAGTTATTTTTATAGGATTTGTTGAACCTTGATAATTTGCATCATTAATATCTGCAGTAATAATTACATATAAATCTCCTGCTTTTTGATTTTGATTACTTACATCAGTTTTGCCTTGTGCATCACTAAAATATTTAATATTTGCATGTACTAAATCTAATGCTGGATTCAAACCAGTAATTTCTCTTGCATTTTTTATTGCTGTATCTAGTAATTGATTTTTTCTATTCGTATTAGCAGTAATATCAGTTGTTAAAATTGTAAGTTTACTACTTAAATCTGTTTTAGTAATAATTCCACATAGCATTCAACGTGATGTTGTTTCTTTTTTTGACATATAAGGAATTGATTGACCTAGTACTTCACCACCAACTTTATATGCTCTACCAAGTTTGCCATCAGCAATTTCTTGAACATAAACAATTGTTTGTTGTAACATATATCTTTTCATTGCTCTTGGTGTTGCTAAAATAAAAGGTATAATTTGTTTTTTATTTTCACTATCAGTAAATGTCATATAATCATCCATTACAATTTGACATAATACACCTTTTATATATAAATCATTACCATTTAATCTTAGTTGTTGAGCAATTTGGTTATCTGTAATTAAACCTTTATTATTAGCCAAATAAACAATAGTATCATAAAGATTATTTGTAATAAAGAAACGACAATTTGCACTATTTCTTAATTGAAATAAAGTATTTCAAGCAGATAACATTGCCTGTATATGTCCTGTTGGTGATGTGTCACTAATTATTACTTTAGTTCCGTTATCGCTAATTACTTGTATATCATCAGTTGCTAATTTATCTGCTAAATCATTAGCGACTTCATATTGCATACTTTCTAATAAATTTTGTCCATTTTCAGCATTTAAGTCAACTGCTGCAATAGTTTCACCAGCAACATATAATTTTTCAATTATTTTTGGAATAGTATCAGTTTGTGCATAAGTTACATCTATTCTTTGACTTTTATCATTTCATGCAATAACTTTAATTGATGGGTCTTTTGGAACTTTAATAATAAATTCTATTTTAGTAGAATTAACTATTTCAATAGGAAAAAAGTTTGCTCATGGACTATTTGATTGTTTGAAAAATTCAATAAATTCTGGTGCTTCAACTAGTTTTTCTGTATTATTTAAGTTTGTTTGAATATTAATTGCCATTTTTATTTTCCTTTCTGTTATAAATTATTTTTCTTTTTATAATCCAATAAACTACTTTTTATTGAATTCGATTGATTTGTTAATATTGTTTCTTGTTTACCACCTGTATTAATTGGTTCTTTAAATACTGGTTGTTCTTTAATCATTTTTTTAATAGTGTCTTCTACTTTTGAATTTTCTATATTACTTGTTTTAAATTTTAAAAAATCATAAAATTCTTTTTTAACTTGATATTTTTTAAATATATTAAGCATTTCTTTTTCTTTAATTTCTTCATTAAGTTTATTTAACTTATTTTCTAATTCAACAATCTTAGTTTCTTGTTCTTTTTGCAAATCATTATTTTCAGTTAAAGGTTCAGTTGTTTCTTGAACATTAGTTTCATTTTCTAACATTTACATTACACCTTTATTTATTAATTTTTTCATTTAATTTTGCTAATTTTTTTTTATGTTTTATTACTTTATTATTTGCTCGAACATGTTTTGGAGTTGTAATAAATCGTTTAAATCAAACAATTAATTCTCTGCAAATTAATGTTCCTACACTTGTTCCAATAATGATTAATTCATGCAATAATTCTTTCATTTCAATATTTTCCTTTCAATTATTTATTTTTTAATTATTCGTCAAATTGACCACCATTAATTCTTTCAACCATTGACTGATAATTACTTATAATAGTTACTAATAAAGAAATTTCTTTATTTAATTGTTCCATCCTTTCTTTATGTATTTTTATTTCGTGATTATAATATTCAATTAATTTTTCTTTATTCATAAATTACTCACCTCCTTTATAAACTGTCATAATATGTAGTTGGTCTATATACTGGTGATATTCTATCTACAACATCATTAATTAATCTTGCATTTTCACTAGTAAATGTTGTTTCTTGCATTTCTTCAACATGATTAGTTGTTTCCATTGGTAGTAAATTATGGATAATTTCAGATGCACCAGCAATAATAGTCGGAACTGCATAAGCATTCATAAAATCATTATTAATACCCATAGCAACACCACTACTAATCAAACAACCACCAGTTGCCATATTTGCTATTTTACGTATAGTTTCAAATTTACTTGGTATTAATTCTGTAATTCCAGCAACCAAATTTGCAATACCATATGAATTTAAAGATATATAAGTATCTCAATCCATTAAAGATTGGTCATTAACATTATTATTAGTTACTGATAATGTTAATGCTGGTCATGGCGGAGTTTCTGTAGTGGTTGTAGTTGGGGTGATAGGATTTATTGTTTCAGTAAATTTACTATAATTTGCTAAACCAATTGTTCCTAATCCTAATGCTATTTTTTTACTTGAATTTAATAGTTTACTTTTTAAATTTGGCATTTGATTTAAATTTCATATATCAATTCCTAATTTTTTAGAAAATAATAAAGCATTTATACTACCTAATATTGGATTACCAATAAGTTGACCATAGTATGCAGAAGTTCCTATCATACCAAATAATGGACTTGCTCCAGTTCTTATTAATTTTAATAAATTGTAATTACTTGATTGTACAGTTATGTCATTTGGCATTTTCTTCTACTTTCTGTTTAATAAAAACTTCTATTCAACCTTGATAATTAAAGTTATCTCCAACTAAAATTGCAGTATTAGCATGTGGTTGAGAAACAATTAAATATTTAGCAATAACATTGGGATATTTTCATAAAATCAATGCTTTTATATCATTACTATCTGTTAAATCTTTGGGATTTGGTGAAAATATTTCTATTTTATCTTCACCAAATAAATCTTTTAATTTAATCATTATCAAATTCTCCATTTTCAATTCTTTCTTTTAAAGAAAAGACATATTCTGTATAAGTTCTATGTGGATTTTTATCATTTATAATTTCATCGATATCTAAAATTAATTTTTCTTTATATTCATTAATATATTTTTGGGCAATTTTTCTTCTTATATTTTCAACTTTTATCATATGTTTATCACAAAAATATCTTACTTGAACATTATCTTTATCTAATTTTGTTGGTAAATTATTACAATTTGTTATATGTTTACCAAGTTCATTAACTTCACTAAAACAACATGGTATATTTTCTTTATTCATTATCAATGTTTCCTAAATTTCTTCAACTTCTTCTATTTCATTTATTAACTGATTCTAATCAACAACTATTACAGGTATTGGATAAAAAGTTTTCTTTTACTTTATTGTACATAGAACATTTATCTTCATATTTCATATTATTTCTCCTTATTTTCAATTTGATTAGCAATTTCACTTAATATTTTTAATACTTTATATTCATTTTTTAATTCTTTACTAATAAATATTAAAAATATTATTAGTGTTATGCTTGTTATTAATATTGGTACTATTAATAAAATTTTTCATAATATCATTTTTTACTCTTTTCATTTTTTAAATCATTTAACATTTATTGAACAAAATGCACGATTTTTAGGAATATTTAAAGTGTTAAAAATTTGACCAGTTACAATAATTTCATCGTTTTTGTTTAATAAAATACAGCGTCTATAAAATTTTGGGTTGTTAAAAATTAAAGTAACATAGTTTAATCCATTTCATTGACCTCGAACACTATAATATAATTCTTTATTACCTTTTTCGTAATATTTTGTTTCAATAGTGTTACTCAGTTTTACTGTTAATTTGACATAATTGGCTTTCTCTTTCATTTTTATAATTCCTTAAATAATATTTAATATGCTTATATGCATCTTGTTCATGTTTTGTTAATTTTATATTTCCTTTATAATTTTCTATTTTGTTTTTATTTTTTGGTTCACTTTCTAAATAATCTCAATTCATAACATCTTCTGCTAATACTATTAAAGCACCAATAATTTTAGGAGTTGCTAATGGATTTGTTAATAATTGTTTTGAATTTAAAAAGAAATTTTCTACAATAACTAATATTTTTTTATTATCAAAATGTTTTTTAATTAATAAAAAGTATTCTTTAAATAGATTTTTGCTTTTTAAAACTGTTTTAGTTTTAAATGTTTCATTAAAAACAATATTATTAGTTTCATTTGAGTATATAATAATTCCATTACTACCAATACCAGCAGGGTCAATTCCAATAATTAAGTCATATTGCATTAATCAAATTAACCTCTAACAATTGTTTTAATAATTTCTAAATCACAATTACTTCAGCAATATTTACATTCTTCGATAAACTCTTTATGTCCACAAACTAAATTATTTTTTTGTAAACTATCAATTTGTTTGATTAATCCTACTTTATATTCAATAATCTTTTTTTCCATTATGTAAATCATCCTTTTCAATTATTTTTGCTGTTTGTTTAAGGTATTTAGGTATTTTGTTATAACAACTGTCACATATTAAATAAGGTATTGGTCAATTTTTATATTTAATAGTTTTAGTAGAATTATTAATACATTCTTTTCAAACTTTATCCATACAAACTCTTAATTCACATTTTTTATTTTTATTATTCATAGTTTTTTTCTTTATAAATAAAATATCTTTTCATTATGAGTTAAAATATGTTTATAAGAAGTGACTATATAATTAATTGACAAATCATTATGGTTATATGGATTATTTAGTTTAAAACCTTTTCTGTTTTCTTCTCATGTAACATTATATTTAAAACAAGGATTAGTAATCTTTGTTTTACTATCAGTTATTTCACCAATAAATCAACTATTATGCTGTTCATAAAATGTTAATGGTTCAAGTTTTATATCATTAAGATAATATTCTTTGGGTGTTTCTGGTTTATTAACAGTTATTTTCTGTTCAGAAATATATGGTTCTAATAATTTTGTTAATTCATCACCATTTAATTCTCTTTTAATATTTTCAGAATTAAAAACCCAATATGTGTAATTATTATCAACAATAAAAGAATTATTTTTAATCATTCATTTTGGAAGTGATAATTTATATTCAACATAATCAATAAGAATAGATTGTGGTTTATCTTTAACAATTTGTTCTTTTTTAAATTCTATTTGCATAATAATCCTTTCCTAATATGTCCTGTTGCTTCTAGCATAAAGGACATATATTTTGATTTTTAAATTATTAATAATACTATTATTAGTTTTATTCATTCCAGAAATTCTGGGCTCAAAAATAAATTGTGAAATTTTAAAAAACATTGAGGCATTCGATTCAATATTTATTTAATTTGCATTTAGCAAATTAATATTTTAATTGAACCGGCACCGCTCAATGTTTTTTACAAGTTTGAAATTTATTTTCTCGCCCAAAAATTTTTCAAAAAAAATAAAAAATAAAACCAACACTTGCTCACTGGTGAGTGGCAAGGTTGGTTAAATAAAGAATAGAATTAATATAGTAGGTTCCCTAAGCAGGTCTATATATACTAGTTTCCAATCCGCTCCCACCCCAAGAATTACCATTAAATGGTTAGTATATTTTATTAGGTATCACTCCACTTTTTATTTATCCATGCAAGTCCACATGCTAGCTACTATTTTTAACAACTGTGTTGTAGTTCACTTTTTTAGTTCCCTAACACGTGTTGATAATAGCGTTAAAGAGGGTTATTAAAAATTTTAAAATTTTACAATTACAAAAAAAGACAAGATTTTTATTCTCATCTTTTGTCATTTATTTTTAATTTAAGGATTTAAAAAAGAAAGGAGCTATTTTTAAAACTTTTTAGTTATCGACATCTTCGGTACGCTCCCTCTACGTGTGGCTGTATTTGCTGTACCAATAGGCATAATTAATGTCCTTATTATTTAAGAGTTATTTTTATAGGATTTGTTGAACCTTGATAATTTGCATCATTAATATCTGCAGTAATAATTACATATAAATCTCCTGCTTTTTGATTTTGATTACTTACATCAGTTTTGCCTTGTGCATCACTAAAATATTTAATATTTGCATGTACTAAATCTAATGCTGGATTCAAACCAGTAATTTCTCTTGCATTTTTTATTGCTGTATCTAGTAATTGATTTTTTCTATTCGTATTAGCAGTAATATCAGTTGTTAAAATTGTAAGTTTACTACTTAAATCTGTTTTAGTAATAATTCCACATAGCATTCAACGTGATGTTGTTTCTTTTTTTGACATATAAGGAATTGATTGACCTAGTACTTCACCACCAACTTTATATGCTCTACCAAGTTTGCCATCAGCAATTTCTTGAACATAAACAATTGTTTGTTGTAACATATATCTTTTCATTGCTCTTGGTGTTGCTAAAATAAAAGGTATAATTTGTTTTTTATTTTCACTATCAGTAAATGTCATATAATCATCCATTACAATTTGACATAATACACCTTTTATATATAAATCATTACCATTTAATCTTAGTTGTTGAGCAATTTGGTTATCTGTAATTAAACCTTTATTATTAGCCAAATAAACAATAGTATCATAAAGATTATTTGTAATAAAGAAACGACAATTTGCACTATTTCTTAATTGAAATAAAGTATTTCAAGCAGATAACATTGCCTGTATATGCCCTGTTGGTGATGTGTCACTAATTATTACTTTAGTTCCGTTATCGCTAATTACTTGTATATCATCAGTTGCTAATTTATCTGCTAAATCATTAGCGACTTCATATTGCATACTTTCTAATAAATTTTGTCCATTTTCAGCATTTAAGTCAACTGCTGCAATAGTTTCACCAGCAACATATAATTTTTCAATTATTTTTGGAATAGTATCAGTTTGTGCATAAGTTACATCTATTCTTTGACTTTTATCATTTCATGCAATAACTTTAATTGATGGGTCTTTTGGAACTTTAATAATAAATTCTATTTTAGTAGAATTAACTATTTCAATAGGAAAAAAGTTTGCTCATGGACTATTTGATTGTTTGAAAAATTCAATAAATTCTGGTGCTTCAACTAGTTTTTCTGTATTATTTAAGTTTGTTTGAATATTAATTGCCATTTTTATTTTCCTTTCTGTTATAAATTATTTTTCTTTTTATAATCCAATAAACTACTTTTTATTGAATTCGATTGATTTGTTAATATTGTTTCTTGTTTACCACCTGTATTAATTGGTTCTTTAAATACTGGTTGTTCTTTAATCATTTTTTTAATAGTGTCTTCTACTTTTGAATTTTCTATATTACTTGTTTTAAATTTTAAAAAATCATAAAATTCTTTTTTAACTTGATATTTTTTAAATATATTAAGCATTTCTTTTTCTTTAATTTCTTCATTAAGTTTATTTAACTTATTTTCTAATTCAACAATCTTAGTTTCTTGTTCTTTTTGCAAATCATTATTTTCAGTTAAAGGTTCAGTTGTTTCTTGAACATTAGTTTCATTTTCTAACATTTACATTACACCTTTATTTATTTTCTTTATTAATTTTTTCATTTAATTTTGCTAATTTTTTTTGATGTTTTATTACTTTATTATTTGCTCGAACATGTTTTGGAGTTGTAATAAATCGTTTAAATCAAACAATTAATTCTCTGCAAATTAATGTTCCTACACTTGTTCCAATAATGATTAATTCATGCAATAATTCTTTCATTTCAATATTTTCCTTTCAATTATTTATTTTTTAATTATTCGTCAAATTGACCACCATTAATTCTTTCAACCATTGACTGATAATTACTTATAATAGTTACTAATAAAGAAATTTCTTTATTTAATTGTTCCATCCTTTCTTTATGTATTTTTATTTCGTGATTATAATATTCAATTAATTTTTCTTTATTCATAAATTACTCACCTCCTTTATAAACTGTCATAATATGTAGTTGGTCTATATACTGGTGATATTCTATCTACAACATCATTAATTAATCTTGCATTTTCACTAGTAAATGTTGTTTCTTGCATTTCTTCAACATGATTAGTTGTTTCCATTGGTAGTAAATTATGGATAATTTCAGATGCACCAGCAATAATAGTCGGAACTGCATAAGCATTCATAAAATCATTATTAATACCCATAGCAACACCACTACTAATCAAACAACCACCAGTTGCCATATTTGCTATTTTACGTATAGTTTCAAATTTACTTGGTATTAATTCTGTAATTCCAGCAACCAAATTTGCAATACCATATGAATTTAAAGATATATAAGTATCTCAATCCATTAAAGATTGGTCATTAACATTATTATTAGTTACTGATAATGTTAATGCTGGTCATGGCGGAGTTTCTGTAGTGGTTGTAGTTGGGGTGATAGGATTTATTGTTTCAGTAAATTTACTATAATTTGCTAAACCAATTGTTCCTAATCCTAATGCTATTTTTTTACTTGAATTTAATAGTTTACTTTTTAAATTTGGCATTTGATTTAAATTTCATATATCAATTCCTAATTTTTTAGAAAATAATAAAGCATTTATACTACCTAATATTGGATTACCAATAAGTTGACCATAGTATGCAGAAGTTCCTATCACACCAAATAATGGACTTGCTCCAGTTCTTATTAATTTTAATAAAGTGTAATTACTTGATTGTACAGTTATGTCATTTGGCATTTTCTTCTACTTCTTCTACTTTCTGTTTAATAAAAACTTCTATTCAACCTTGATAATTAAAGTTATCTCCAACTAAAATTGCAGTATTAGCATGTGGTTGAGAAACAATTAAATATTTAGCAATAACATTGGGATATTTTCATAAAATCAATGCTTTTATATCATTACTATCTGTTAAATCTTTGGGATTTGGTGAAAATATTTCTATTTTATCTTCACCAAATAAATCTTTTAATTTAATCATTATCAAATTCTCCATTTTCAATTCTTTCTTTTAAAGAAAAGACATATTCTGTATAAGTTCTATGTGGATTTTTATCATTTATAATTTCATCGATATCTAAAATTAATTTTTCTTTATATTCATTAATATATTTTTGGGCAATTTTTCTTCTTATATTTTCAACTTTTATCATATGTTTATCACAAAAATATCTTACTTGAACATTATCTTTATCTAATTTTGTTGGTAAATTATTACAATTTGTTATATGTTTACCAAGTTCATTAACTTCACTAAAACAACATGGTATATTTTCTTTATTCATTATCAATGTTTCCTAAATTTCTTCAACTTCTTCTATTTCATTTATTAACTGATTCTAATCAACAACTATTACAGGTATTGGATAAAAAGTTTTCTTTTACTTTATTGTACATAGAACATTTATCTTCATATTTCATATTATTTCTCCTTATTTTCAATTTGATTAGCAATTTCACTTAATATTTTTAATACTTTATATTCATTTTTTAATTCTTTACTAATAAATATTAAAAATATTATTAGTGTTATGCTTGTTATTAATATTGGTACTATTAATAAAATTTTTCATAATATCATTTTTTACTCTTTTCATTTTTTAAATCATTTAACATTTATTGAACAAAATGCACGATTTTTAGGAATATTTAAAGTGTTAAAAATTTGACAAGTTACAATAATTTCATCGTTTTTGTTTAATAAAATACAGCGTCTATAAAATTTTGGGTTGTTAAAAATTAAAGTAACTGGATGGGTTACACTTTATTGGACACTAATTACATAGACAAGTGAACAAATTAGTTAAAAGAAAGGAATTATAATTATGGTCACTATTAACTCATATTCAGATGAATTTAAAAAACAAATAGTAGCTTTATATCAAAGTGGCAAATCAGTATCTTGCCTTGTTAAAGAATACAATGTTACAAGAGCAGCTACTTACAATTGAATTAAGCAATTTACTAATTCAGGTAGTTTTAAAACTAAAGATAATCTTTCAGATTTAGAAAAACAATTAATTCAAGCAAATAAAGAATTAAAACAGTTACGAATGGAAATTGATATTTTAAAGCAAGCAGCACTAATAATAGGCAGAAAGTAGAGATTATTGCAAATAATAAATCTAAATATAAAATTCGCACAATGTGTCATTTTTTAAAACTCTCTAAATCAACATATTATTTTAATTTAAAGAAAAAAAATAAAATTCAAAATAATATTTATGAACAAGCTGTTATTAGTGCTTTTAAAGAAAATAAAGAAGTTTATGGTACTAGAAGATTAAAAGTCATACTAGCAAACCAAGAAATTTATTTATCACGCAGAAAAATTAAAGAAATTATGAATAAGCATAATTTAATATCAAAATACACTAAATTATCATTCAAAAATTAGAGGCTTTTTAATAATCTGTGAGGCTTTTTAATAATCTGTGTATCTTTGTTTTACAAAGTTACTAATTTAGATTAATTCTGTCTTCAAATTTTATCATAAAATGAGCAATTGCTGTATTTCAATTTTGAATAGGCAATGTTCATTTTTTTGTTATATTTTCAATTGCCAAGTAAAATATTTTGAAAACTGCCATATCATTAGGAAAAACTTTTTTATTTCTGATGATTTTTCGTAATTGACTATTAACAGATTCAATAGCATTTGTAGTATAAATCACTCTTTTGATTTCTACTGGATAACTAATAAAAACCATTAAATTATCTCAATTTTTATATCAAGATTTAGTAATTTGAGGATATTGTTTATTTCATTTACTTTCAAACGATTCTAAAGCTTGCATTGCTTGTTCTTCACTACATGCACTATAAATTGGTTTTAAATCTGCAACTAGACATTTTCGATGTTTGTATGAAACATATTTTAAACTATTTCTAATTTGATGAACAATGCATAATTGATGTTCTGTTTTAGGATAAACTGATTGTATTGCTTCTGACATGCCTGTTAAATTATCACTACAAGCAATAAGAATATCATTTAAGCCACGATTTTTCATTTCTGTGAAATTAGATAATCAAAACTTAGAACCTTCATTTTCACTAATTCATAATCCTAAAACATCTTTTTTGCCTTCTAAATCAACTCCTAATGCTATATAAACTGATTTGTTAATAATCCGTTTATCTTGTCGTACTTTAACTACTATACAATCAAAATAAACAATAGGATAAATACTTTCTAATGGTCGATTTTGTCATGCTTTAACATCATCAATAACATCATCAGTAATTTGACTAATAACACTTTCACTAATATCAGCACCATGATATAACTCTTGCAACTGCATTCTAATGTCAGATAATGTCATTCCTTTTGCATACAAGGAAAGAACTTGTTGATCAAAACCATCAAATCTTCTTTGCCTTTTAGGAACTATTACAGGAGTAAAATTACTATTGCGATCTCTTGGTACATCAATTTCAATTTTACCTTGTTGAGTTATTAATTTTTTTGAACTTGTACCATTACGAGCATTGTCACTATTACTATGTTGATTCTTTTCATATCCCAAATAATTTTGCATCTCAGAATTCAACATTTTTTCAACTAATCTTTTTGTTAATTCTTTATATAAACCGCCAGATTTAAAAACTGTTGTTAAATCTTCAGTATTTTCTAGTAATAAATCTACTGCTTTTGATATTGGATCATTATTATTAAAGTTATCTTTTTTAGCCATCTGTAACTCACTCTTTCTAGTCATTTAATTATATTTACTAGAATTAATTAAACATAGTTATTTTTGTAAGTTACACAGATTACTAAACATTTCCAAAAATTATCATAATAAAGTCAATGATAGTCAAATAACCAATCTTGTTAATAGAAACTTTAATAATAGAATTAAAAATGAAGTTATTGTTAGTGATTTAACTTATGTTCAAGTTAATGGTAAATGAAACTATATTTGCCTATTAATCGACCTATTTAACCGCGAAATTATTGGACATAGTGTTGGAGTTAAAAAAGATGCATCATTAGTATATCAAGCATTTATGCAATCAAATCACTGTTTAAAAGATATTGAAATATTTCATACTGATCGCGGTAATGAATTCAATAATAAAACTATTGATAAACTTTTATTAGCTTTCAACATAACTCGATCTTTAAGCAAAAAAGGATGTCCTTATGACAATGCTGTTGCTGAAGCAACTTTTAAAACTTTCAAAATTGAATTTATTAATGATAAAAATTTTACATCATTAATCCAATTAAAATTAGAATTATTTGATTACATCAATTGATATAACAACATAAGAATTCACAGTACTCTAAACTACCTAACTCCAGTTAGTTATCAAAAACAAATGTCTACCAAAAAATAGTCCTAAAAAGGGTTGCCATTCCAATTTTTTTATTATCAAAATGTTTTTTAATTAATAAAAAGTATTCTTTAAATAGATTTTTGCTTTTTAAAACTGTTTTAGTTTTAAATGTTTCATTAAAAACAATATTATTAGTTTCATTTGAGTATATAATAATTCCATTACTACCAATACCAGCAGGGTCAATTCCAATAATTAAGTCATATTGCATTAATCAAATTAACCTCTAACAATTGTTTTAATAATTTCTAAATCACAATTACTTCAGCAATATTTACATTCTTCGATAAACTCTTTATGTCCACAAACTAAATTATTTTTTTGTAAACTATCAATTTGTTTGATTAATCCTGCTTTATATTCAATAATCTTTTTTTCCATTATGTAAATCATCCCTTTTCAATTATTTTTGCTGTTTGTTTAAGGTATTTAGGTATTTTGTTATAACAACTGTCACATATTAAATAAGGTATTGGTCAATTTTTATATTTAATAGTTTTAGTAGAATTATTAATACATTCTTTTCAAACTTTATCCATATAAACTCTTAATTCACATTTTTTATTTTTATTATTCATAGTTTTTTTCTTTATAAATAAAATATCTTTTCATTATGAGTTAAAATATGTTTATAAGAAGTGACTATATAATTAATTGACAAATCATTATGGTTATATGGATTATTTAGTTTAAAACCTTTTCTGTTTTCTTCTCATGTAACATTATATTTAAAACAAGGATTAGTAATCTTTGTTTTACTATCAGTTATTTCACCAATAAATCAACTATTATGCTGTTCATAAAATGTTAATGGTTCAAGTTTTATATCATTAAGATAATATTCTTTGGGTGTTTCTGGTTTATTAACAGTTATTTTCTGTTCAGAAATATATGGTTCTAATAATTTTGTTAATTCATCACCATTTAATTCTCTTTTAATATTTTCAGAATTAAAAACCCAATATGTGTAATTATTATCAACAATAAAAGAATTATTTTTAATCATTCATTTTGGAAGTGATAATTTATATTCAACATAATCAATAAGAATAGATTGTGGTTTATCTTTAACAATTTGTTCTTTTTTAAATTCTATTTGCATAATAATCCTTTCCTAATATGTCCTGTTGCTTCTAGCATAAAGGACATATATTTTGATTTTTAAATTATTAATAATACTATTATTAGTTTTATTCATTCCAGAAATTCTGGGCTCAAAAATTTTTCAAAAAAAATAAAAAATAAAACCAACACTTGCTCACTGGTGAGTGGCAAGTGTTGGTTAAATAAAGAATAGAATTAATATAGTAGGTTCCCTAAGCAGGTCTATATATACTAGTTTCCAATCCGCTCCCACCCCAAGAATTACCATTAAATGGTTAGTATATTTTATTAGGTATCACTCCACTTTTTATTTATCCATGCAAGTCCACATGCTAGCTACTATTTTTAACAACTGTGTTGTAGTTCACTTTTTTAGTTCCCTAACACGTGTTGATAATAGCGTTAAAGAGGGTTATTAAAAATTTTAAAATTTTACAATTACAAAAAAAGACAAGATTTTTATTCTCATCTTTTGTCATTTATTTTTAATTTAAGGATTTAAAAAAGAAAGGAGCTATTTTTAAAACTTTTTAGTTATCGACATCTTCGGTACGCTCCCTCTACGTGTGGCTGTATTTGCTGTACCAATAGGCATAATTAATGTCCTTATTATTTAAGAGTTATTTTTATAGGATTTGTTGAACCTTGATAATTTGCATCATTAATATCTGCAGTAATAATTACATATAAATCTCCTGCTTTTTGATTTTGATTACTTACATCAGTTTTGCCTTGTGCATCACTAAAATATTTAATATTTGCATGTACTAAATCTAATGCTGGATTCAAACCAGTAATTTCTCTTGCATTTTTTATTGCTGTATCTAGTAATTGATTTTTTCTATTCGTATTAGCAGTAATATCAGTTGTTAAAATTGTAAGTTTACTACTTAAATCTGTTTTAGTAATAATTCCACATAGCATTCAACGTGATGTTGTTTCTTTTTTTGACATATAAGGAATTGATTGACCTAGTACTTCACCACCAACTTTATATGCTCTACCAAGTTTGCCATCAGCAATTTCTTGAACATAAACAATTGTTTGTTGTAACATATATCTTTTCATTGCTCTTGGTGTTGCTAAAATAAAAGGTATAATTTGTTTTTTATTTTCACTATCAGTAAATGTCATATAATCATCCATTACAATTTGACATAATACACCTTTTATATATAAATCATTACCATTTAATCTTAGTTGTTGAGCAATTTGGTTATCTGTAATTAAACCTTTATTATTAGCCAAATAAACAATAGTATCATAAAGATTATTTGTAATAAAGAAACGACAATTTGCACTATTTCTTAATTGAAATAAAGTATTTCAAGCAGATAACATTGCCTGTATATGCCCTGTTGGTGATGTGTCACTAATTATTACTTTAGTTCCGTTATCGCTAATTACTTGTATATCATCAGTTGCTAATTTATCTGCTAAATCATTAGCGACTTCATATTGCATACTTTCTAATAAATTTTGTCCATTTTCAGCATTTAAGTCAACTGCTGCAATAGTTTCACCAGCAACATATAATTTTTCAATTATTTTTGGAATAGTATCAGTTTGTGCATAAGTTACATCTATTCTTTGACTTTTATCATTTCATGCAATAACTTTAATTGATGGGTCTTTTGGAACTTTAATAATAAATTCTATTTTAGTAGAATTAACTATTTCAATAGGAAAAAAGTTTGCTCATGGACTATTTGATTGTTTGAAAAATTCAATAAATTCTGGTGCTTCAACTAGTTTTTCTGTATTATTTAAGTTTGTTTGAATATTAATTGCCATTTTTATTTTCCTTTCTGTTATAAATTATTTTTCTTTTTATAATCCAATAAACTACTTTTTATTGAATTCGATTGATTTGTTAATATTGTTTCTTGTTTACCACCTGTATTAATTGGTTCTTTAAATACTGGTTGTTCTTTAATCATTTTTTTAATAGTGTCTTCTACTTTTGAATTTTCTATATTACTTGTTTTAAATTTTAAAAAATCATAAAATTCTTTTTTAACTTGATATTTTTTAAATATATTAAGCATTTCTTTTTCTTTAATTTCTTCATTAAGTTTATTTAACTTATTTTCTAATTCAACAATCTTAGTTTCTTGTTCTTTTTGCAAATCATTATTTTCAGTTAAAGGTTCAGTTGTTTCTTGAACATTAGTTTCATTTTCTAACATTTACATTACACCTTTATTTATTTTCTTTATTAATTTTTTCATTTAATTTTGCTAATTTTTTTTGATGTTTTATTACTTTATTATTTGCTCGAACATGTTTTGGAGTTGTAATAAATCGTTTAAATCAAACAATTAATTCTCTGCAAATTAATGTTCCTACACTTGTTCCAATAATGATTAATTCATGCAATAATTCTTTCATTTCAATATTTTCCTTTCAATTATTTATTTTTTAATTATTCGTCAAATTGACCACCATTAATTCTTTCAACCATTGACTGATAATTACTTATAATAGTTACTAATAAAGAAATTTCTTTATTTAATTGTTCCATCCTTTCTTTATGTATTTTTATTTCGTGATTATAATATTCAATTAATTTTTCTTTATTCATAAATTACTCACCTCCTTTATAAACTGTCATAATATGTAGTTGGTCTATATACTGGTGATATTCTATCTACAACATCATTAATTAATCTTGCATTTTCACTAGTAAATGTTGTTTCTTGCATTTCTTCAACATGATTAGTTGTTTCCATTGGTAGTAAATTATGGATAATTTCAGATGCACCAGCAATAATAGTCGGAACTGCATAAGCATTCATAAAATCATTATTAATACCCATAGCAACACCACTACTAATCAAACAACCACCAGTTGCCATATTTGCTATTTTACGTATAGTTTCAAATTTACTTGGTATTAATTCTGTAATTCCAGCAACCAAATTTGCAATACCATATGAATTTAAAGATATATAAGTATCTCAATCCATTAAAGATTGGTCATTAAAATTATTATTAGTTACTGATAATGTTAATGCTGGTCATGGCGGAGTTTCTGTAGTGGTTGTAGTTGGGGTGATAGGATTTATTGTTTCAGTAAATTTACTATAATTTGCTAAACCAATTGTTCCTAATCCTAATGCTATTTTTTTACTTGAATTTAATAGTTTACTTTTTAAATTTGGCATTTGATTTAAATTTCATATATCAATTCCTAATTTTTTAGAAAATAATAAAGCATTTATACTACCTAATATTGGATTACCAATAAGTTGACCATAGTATGCAGAAGTTCCTATCACACCAAATAATGGACTTGCTCCAGTTCTTATTAATTTTAATAAAGTGTAATTACTTGATTGTACAGTTATGTCATTTGGCATTTTCTTCTACTTCTTCTACTTTCTGTTTAATAAAAACTTCTATTCAACCTTGATAATTAAAGTTATCTCCAACTAAAATTGCAGTATTAGCATGTGGTTGAGAAACAATTAAATATTTAGCAATAACATTGGGATATTTTCATAAAATCAATGCTTTTATATCATTACTATCTGTTAAATCTTTGGGATTTGGTGAAAATATTTCTATTTTATCTTCACCAAATAAATCTTTTAATTTAATCATTATCAAATTCTCCATTTTCAATTCTTTCTTTTAAAGAAAAGACATATTCTGTATAAGTTCTATGTGGATTTTTATCATTTATAATTTCATCGATATCTAAAATTAATTTTTCTTTATATTCATTAATATATTTTTGGGCAATTTTTCTTCTTATATTTTCAACTTTTATCATATGTTTATCACAAAAATATCTTACTTGAACATTATCTTTATCTAATTTTGTTGGTAAATTATTACAATTTGTTATATGTTTACCAAGTTCATTAACTTCACTAAAACAACATGGTATATTTTCTTTATTCATTATCAATGTTTCCTAAATTTCTTCAACTTCTTCTATTTCATTTATTAACTGATTCTAATCAACAACTATTACAGGTATTGGATAAAAAGTTTTCTTTTACTTTATTGTACATAGAACATTTATCTTCATATTTCATATTATTTCTCCTTATTTTCAATTTGATTAGCAATTTCACTTAATATTTTTAATACTTTATATTCATTTTTTAATTCTTTACTAATAAATATTAAAAATATTATTAGTGTTATGCTTGTTATTAATATTGGTACTATTAATAAAATTTTTCATAATATCATTTTTTACTCTTTTCATTTTTTAAATCATTTAACATTTATTGAACAAAATGCACGATTTTTAGGAATATTTAAAGTGTTAAAAATTTGACAAGTTACAATAATTTCATCGTTTTTGTTTAATAAAATACAGCGTCTATAAAATTTTGGGTTGTTAAAAATTAAAGTAACTGGATGGGTTACACTTTATTGGACACTAATTACATAGACAAGTGAACAAATTAGTTAAAAGAAAGGAATTATAATTATGGTCACTATTAACTCATATTCAGATGAATTTAAAAAACAAATAGTAGCTTTATATCAAAGTGGCAAATCAGTATCTTGCCTTGTTAAAGAATACAATGTTACAAGAGCAGCTACTTACAATTGAATTAAGCAATTTACTAATTCAGGTAGTTTTAAAACTAAAGATAATCTTTCAGATTTAGAAAAACAATTAATTCAAGCAAATAAAGAATTAAAACAGTTACGAATGGAAATTGATATTTTAAAGCAAGCAGCACTAATAATAGGCAGAAAGTAGAGATTATTGCAAATAATAAATCTAAATATAAAATTCGCACAATGTGTCATTTTTTAAAACTCTCTAAATCAACATATTATTTTAATTTAAAGAAAAAAAATAAAATTCAAAATAATATTTATGAACAAGCTGTTATTAGTGCTTTTAAAGAAAATAAAGAAGTTTATGGTACTAGAAGATTAAAAGTCATACTAGCAAACCAAGAAATTTATTTATCACGCAGAAAAATTAAAGAAATTATGAATAAGCATAATTTAATATCAAAATACACTAAATTATCATTCAAAAATTAGAGGCTTTTTAATAATCTGTGAGGCTTTTTAATAATCTGTGTATCTTTGTTTTACAAAGTTACTAATTTAGATTAATTCTGTCTTCAAATTTTATCATAAAATGAGCAATTGCTGTATTTCAATTTTGAATAGGCAATGTTCATTTTTTTGTTATATTTTCAATTGCCAAGTAAAATATTTTGAAAACTGCCATATCATTAGGAAAAACTTTTTTATTTCTGATGATTTTTCGTAATTGACTATTAACAGATTCAATAGCATTTGTAGTATAAATCACTCTTTTGATTTCTACTGGATAACTAATAAAAACCATTAAATTATCTCAATTTTTATATCAAGATTTAGTAATTTGAGGATATTGTTTATTTCATTTACTTTCAAACGATTCTAAAGCTTGCATTGCTTGTTCTTCACTACATGCACTATAAATTGGTTTTAAATCTGCAACTAGACCTTTTCGATGTTTGTATGAAACATATTTTAAACTATTTCTAATTTGATGAACAATGCATAATTGATGTTCTGTTTTAGGATAAACTGATTGTATTGCTTCTGACATGCCTGTTAAATTATCACTACAAGCAATAAGAATATCATTTAAGCCACGATTTTTCATTTCTGTGAAATTAGATAATCAAAACTTAGAACCTTCATTTTCACTAATTCATAATCCTAAAACATCTTTTTTGCCTTCTAAATCAACTCCTAATGCTATATAAACTGATTTGTTAATAATCCGTTTATCTTGTCGTACTTTAACTACTATACAATCAAAATAAACAATAGGATAAATACTTTCTAATGGTCGATTTTGTCATGCTTTAACATCATCAATAACATCATCAGTAATTTGACTAATAACACTTTCACTAATATCAGCACCATGATATAACTCTTGCAACTGCATTCTAATGTCAGATAATGTCATTCCTTTTGCATACAAGGAAAGAACTTGTTGATCAAAACCATCAAATCTTCTTTGCCTTTTAGGAACTATTACAGGAGTAAAATTACTATTGCGATCTCTTGGTACATCAATTTCAATTTTACCTTGTTGAGTTATTAATTTTTTTGAACTTGTACCATTACGAGCATTTTCAGTAGTACTATGTTGATTTTTTTCATATCCTAAATAATTTTGCATTTCAGAATTCAACATTTTTTCAACTAATCTTTTTGTTAATTCTTTATATAAACCGCTAGGTTTAAAAACTGTTGTTAAATCTTCAGTATTTTCTAGTAATAAATCTACTGCTTTTGATATTGGATCATTATTATTAAAGTTATCTTTTTTAGCCATCTGTAACTCACTCTTTCTAGTAATTTAATTATATTTGCTAGAATTAATTAAACATAGTTATTTTTGTAAGTTACACAGATTACTAAACATTTCCAAAAATTATCATAATAAAGTCAATGATAGTCAAATAACCAATCTTGTTAATAGAAACTTTAATAATAGAATTAAAAATGAAGTTATTGTTAGTGATTTAACTTATGTTCAAGTTAATGGTAAATGAAACTATATTTGCCTATTAATCGACCTATTTAACCGCGAAATTATTGGACATAGTGTTGGAGTTAAAAAAGATGCATCATTAGTATATCAAGCATTTATGCAATCAAATCACTGTTTAAAAGATATTGAAATATTTCATACTGATCGCGGTAATGAATTCAATAATAAAACTATTGATAAACTTTTATTAGCTTTCAACATAACTCGATCTTTAAGCAAAAAAGGATGTCCTTATGACAATGCTGTTGCTGAAGCAACTTTTAAAACTTTCAAAATTGAATTTATTAATGATAAAAATTTTACATCATTAATCCAATTAAAATTAGAATTATTTGATTACATCAATTGATATAACAACATAAGAATTCACAGTACTCTAAACTACCTAACTCCAGTTAGTTATCAAAAACAAATGTCTACCAAAAAATAGTCCTAAAAAGGGTTGCCATTCCAATTTTTTTATTATCAAAATGTTTTTTAATTAATAAAAAGTATTCTTTAAATAGATTTTTGCTTTTTAAAACTGTTTTAGTTTTAAATGTTTCATTAAAAACAATATTATTAGTTTCATTTGAGTATATAATAATTCCATTACTACCAATACCAGCAGGGTCAATTCCAATAATTAAGTCATATTGCATTAATCAAATTAACCTCTAACAATTGTTTTAATAATTTCTAAATCACAATTACTTCAGCAATATTTACATTCTTCGATAAACTCTTTATGTCCACAAACTAAATTATTTTTTTGTAAACTATCAATTTGTTTGATTAATCCTACTTTATATTCAATAATCTTTTTTTCCATTATGTAAATCATCCCTTTTCAATTATTTTTGCTGTTTGTTTAAGGTATTTAGGTATTTTGTTATAACAACTGTCACATATTAAATAAGGTATTGGTCAATTTTTATATTTAATAGTTTTAGTAGAATTATTAATACATTCTTTTCAAACTTTATCCATATAAACTCTTAATTCACATTTTTTATTTTTATTATTCATAGTTTTTTTCTTTATAAATAAAATATCTTTTCATTATGAGTTAAAATATGTTTATAAGAAGTGACTATATAATTAATTGACAAATCTGGAATGGCAACCCTTTTTAGGACTATTTTTTGGTAGACATTTGTTTTTGATAACTAATTGGAGTTAGGTAGTTTAGAGTACTGTGAATTCTTATGTTGTTATATCAATTGATGTAATCAAATAATTCTAATTTTAATTGGATTAATGATGTAAAATTTTTATCATTAATAAATTCAATTTTGAAAGTTTTAAAAGTTGCTTCAGCAACAGCATTGTCATAAGGACATCCTTTTTTGCTTAAAGATCGAGTTATGTTGAAAGCTAATAAAAGTTTATCAATAGTTTTATTATTGAATTCATTACCGCGATCAGTATGAAATATTTCAATATCTTTTAAACAGTGATTTGATTGCATAAATGCTTGATATACTAATGATGCATCTTTTTTAACTCCAACACTATGTCCAATAATTTCGCGGTTAAATAGGTCGATTAATAGGCAAATATAGTTTCATTTACCATTAACTTGAACATAAGTTAAATCACTAACAATAACTTCATTTTTAATTCTATTATTAAAGTTTCTATTAACAAGATTGGTTATTTGACTATCATTGACTTTATTATGATAATTTTTGAATGATAATTTAGTGTATTTTGATATTAAATTATGCTTATTCATAATTTCTTTAATTTTTCTGCGTGATAAATAAATTTCTTGGTTTGCTAGTATGAATTTTAATCTTCTAGTACCATAAACTTCTTTATTTTCTTTAAAAGCACTAATAACAGCTTGTTCATAAATATTATTTTGAATTTTATTTTTTTTCTTTAAATTAAAATAATATGTTGATTTAGAGAGTTTTAAAAAATGACACATTGTGCGAATTTTATATTTAGATTTATTATTTGCAATAATCTCTACTTTCTGCCTATTATTAGTGCTGCTTGCTTTAAAATATCAATTTCCATTCGTAACTGTTTTAATTCTTTATTTGCTTGAATTAATTGTTTTTCTAAATCTGAAAGATTATCTTTAGTTTTAAAACTACCTGAATTAGTAAATTGCTTAATTCAATTGTAAGTAGCTGCTCTTGTAACATTGTATTCTTTAACAAGGCAAGATACTGATTTGCCACTTTGATATAAAGCTACTATTTGTTTTTTAAATTCATCTGAATATGAGTTAATAGTGACCATAATTATAATTCCTTTCTTTTAACTAATTTGTTCACTTGTCTATGTAATTAGTGTCCAATAAAGTGTAACCCATCCAATATTTTATTAGGTATCACTCCACTTTTTATTTATCCATGCAAGTCCACATGCTAGCTACTATTTTTAACAACTGTGTTGTAGTTCACTTTTTTAGTTCCCTAACACGTGTTGATAATAGCGTTAAAGAGGGTTATTAAAAATTTTAAAATTTTACAATTACAAAAAAAGACAAGATTTTTATTCTCATCTTTTGTCATTTATTTTTAATTTAAGGATTTAAAAAAGAAAGGAGCTATTTTTAAAACTTTTTAGTTATCGACATCTTCGGTACGCTCCCATATCTTATAATAAAATTTAGAATACTAAAATATAGTAAGAATTTAGGAGAGAAAGATATGGAACTTACAATTAATATTTTATCTTGAATTGGAGCAATTTTAACTAGTATTGTTTTAATTCCCCAAAGTTTTAAAATAATTCGCACCAGAGATACAAAATCATTATCATTATATATGTATATTATTTTTGTACTATCAGCAATAACATGAATTATTTTTGCAATATTGTCTAATCAACCTGCTATTATTACAACTAATACTATTGTATTATTTTTTGCAAGTATTATTTTAATTCTAAAAATTAATAATATTTTTAGAAAAAAAGAAAAACCATAGTTTCAATTAGCTAATAAGAATTAAAGGATTTTCATTAATATATTTAATTCATCATTTAAAACCATGAGCACCATTTTCATCAATTACTAGATTAGTAGTAATTTTTCTATTAGTTAATATTTTTTTTAATTCAATAGTATTACTTTCATAATTTGTTACTAATTTGCCTTCAAAAAACTTTGGTTCTTTTTTTCCTACCCATAGTTCAACTATTAAAGGTTGATTATTATTTAAAACTTTAGTTTTTAAATCTTCAATAATTTGTGAATTAAATCAAATTGCTGGCGAAAATAATAATAATTTTGTAAATTGTAATTTTGATAAATATAACATTTGTAAACAAAAATATGCCCCCAAAGAACAACCAATGGCATTTAAATTTTTAATTTTTAAATTAAACTTTTTAATAACAAATGGTATAACCTCATTAATAATAAATTCTAAGTAATTTTTACCATTACCACCAAGAAAATCAATGTTACTTTTTTTTAATTCAGGAAAATATTTTGTCATTAATATTTTTACATCATCATTGGTATAATTTGCTAAATCATTAAAACGAGTCATATTATTGGTACTACCAATACCAATAAAAATACAATTACTATTATTTTCAAATAAAATATTACTATTACTATTAAGTAACATATCTTTACCATCAAAAACTAAATAAACTTCATAAGCAATATTTTGATCATAAATAGAAGGTAAAGCAATAATAATATCTTTATTAATATTTAAAATTTTACTTTTAATATTATCAACTTTTACATCATAATTATTCATATTTTTTATCCTTAATTTATTGATAATTTCCTAACAAAGAATAATTCATTATTCTAATATAAAAATTAAAATTAGTTTGTTCTAAGCGCATAGCGCATTTAACCAATTCATCTAAAATTATCAACTTATTAGTAAATAAAGTTTCATATGAAAAAAAAGCTTTTAAATTTAAATCAGTACTATCTTTTGTCAGCAATGTTTTTCTGGTTTCTAAATCCAACAAATAAAATAACATTAATAAACTTCCAAACTCATAATTATTTTTTATTTTTGTTTCATTCTTAGTTAAATTAATAAAAATATTACCACTAATATTTACCAATCTTTTAATTATTAGCAAACTTTCTTTTTTCAAATTAGAATTATTTATCAAAAAATCAGGTAATACTACTTTTGAAGTATCATCAAACCAAACTTTTATTTGATCTTTACATCCAAGTAATAATAAAAGTTCCTTGGCATTTTGATAATCATCTAACTGTTTTTCTTGACGCTTAAAAGTAGGAATTAAAGCAGAAATAGTTAATATAAAATTTGCAACTAATCTTAAATATTCTTTATAAGAAATTTTATTGAAATATAAATAAACACTTATTATTTTCATAAACATTAAATTTTGATTACTATTAAATATTAAGTTATAAGTATTACGATAATCTTTTGCTTTTAAATGACCTATTTTTTTTTTAATTTCGCGCTTAAAAAAATAATTACTTTTTAAAAGCAAAAGATGGTTAAATAATCGATATTCGGGAATCATTTTTTACTTCCAATCTAATTATATATTTTTAAATTTAATCTTAAAATAATTATAACATTGAAATAAATAAGTACATAATGTTACTTATTTATTATATTTAATTGCCAATAATATCATTGATAATTAATTATATTTAATATATAAATTTAAAAAGTTATTTTAAATAATAACTTTTTAAATCCATTCTTAACTAAAATCTTTTTTTCTTATAAAGAATTTATTAATCTCAAAGAAGAACTTAATTTTTCTTCTGCTTTATCTTCATTTGGCAAACTAAAACAAGATTGATTTTTTTCAATATCTGTTTCAAAACCAAGATCACTATATTGACTATTAACTCTTGAAATTAATTCTTTTTTACTAGAAAAAGGATTCTTTTCATCAAATTGCTTTGATATTTCATTTTCTGAAATTAAATTTAATTTATCAAAAATTTCTTCATTTTTTTCATTTGTAATTTTATTAATCAAACTGACTTGTAAATTAATAATATTTTCAAAAATATTTAATTTTAAAACTTTAAGTGGTTTAATATTTTTTTCATTTTCATTTATTTCTTCTCTTAAATTTCTTGTTTTCAATTTTATTTCTTTAATTTCTTTATTAACTTTTTTGTTTCTAACATATTTAAAAATACCAAAACTAATAGTATTTACAAAAGTTATTTGTCAATTTTTTTCTGCTTTTTTTTCTCTTAAATCTTGAATATCACGTTCAAGTAAATCAATTTTATCTAATATTTCTTTATTTTTTTCTTCAAAATCAAATATTTTTTGTTCTAAATCCTTAATTTGAATTGCTGAGAAACTAATACTATCAAATAATTCTGTATCACCATCTTCTTCAAAAGGATTTTTCTTAGATGGATATATAGAATGTTCTAATTCTTCAAAGTTTTTATTTTTTAAAATAAAATCTAATTGTTCAAATATTTCTTTATATCTCTTAACTTTATTTTCATATAACTGACCTTGTAAATCAATAATTTCTTTTAAAATATTTAATTTTGAATTTTTAAATGGTTGTGCATTTTTTTCATTTTCATCAATTTCTTCTATTAAAGTTTTTATATTTAATTCTGTTTTTTTAATTTGTTTATTAATATTTGAAAATAGTTGTATTTTTTTTAATTTTTTTAAACGTTTAATTTTATTTTCTAAAGATTCAATTTGCTCAACTATTTCTTCACTTTTTTTCTCAATAAAAAATATTTCTTTATCCAATTCTTCTTTTGCTTTTTTGTAAAATAGGAGGTACTGTAGAAAAACTTTTCGCGAAATTGTTTATTAAATTTTGACTAAAACAACAATTTCCAAATATTTTAGCATCTTCTTCTTCCACTGATTTAGAAAGTACTTCAATATCACTGCCGTCATCATCTTCATTAAAACTACTATCCTTATTTGAAGATGTTATTGTAATTTCTTCTTCTGGTATATCTGATAATTGTCTTTCAAAATTGATAGTGCTTGACTTTGAATATATTTTTACATTATCATTTTCTTGTTCTAACTCAGAAAGTACTTCAATATCACTATCATCATCTTCATCAAAACCACTATCTTTACTTAAAAATATATCATCTTCTTGCTCGGATTCAGAAAGTACTTCAATATCACTATCATCATCATTAAAATTTAATTTATTAACAGTAACATCTACTTCTATTTCTTCACTAAAGATACTTTTTTTATTTAAAGATATTTTTAAAATATCATCTTTTTTCTCAGATTCAGAAAGTACTTCAATATGACTATCATCATCACTATTATATCCAGAAGAATTTTGTTCTAATGAAGAATCATTATTAATAGGATCTACTATTTTTGCTATTTGATTTTTTAAATTATCTAACTGTTGAAAAAATTCTTTATTAATTTTAATTAATCGATTGTTAACAAAAAATAAGTTTTTTAAAAGAATATTAGTTTTTTTAATAATTTTTAATTTTTTAATTTTTAACAATTTAATAATATTTTTATTATTATTTATCGTTTGTTTCAAACATTCTCTCTTAATTTTTATTTCTTTAATTTGCTTATCAATATTTTTGTTTTTATAATATTTAAAAATACCAAAAGTAAATACATTTAAAAAAGTTAGTTTTCAATTTTTTTTTGTTTTTCTAGAACTTTAATATTTTTTTCTAATACTTTAATTTCTCCTATTAATTTTATATTTTTATCTTCTTCATCAAATATTTGTCCAGTTAATTCATTGATTTCTTCATCTAATGTAAAAAATTCCTCCTCTTCGATTAATGAAATATTTAATTTTAATTCTGTATTTTTTTTATCAATATAAGATATTTTTTCATCTAATTTATTAATTTCTTTATCTAATAGTAAAAAAGATTCTTCTTTAGTTAATGGCATATATACTTCTCCTTTTTAAAAACAATGGGTAAAAACTTATATTAAGTTTATTAAAGTATATTATACTTTATTTTTTTATTTTTTAACTATTAATTTTTAAAAAATAGTTACATTGAACAAAAATATTACATTATAACATAAAAAATATCTTTAAAATAAGATAATATATTTATATTAGAAATATAGTTATTAACTAAATTCAATCATATACTAGTTATAATTACTTATTTATTTTATCTAAAACACCATTAATGTATTTATAAGCATCATTTGGACAATAAGCTTTAGTTATAATAATAGCTTCATTAATAATAATTTTTTTATCTGTTTTAGTATGGACAATTTCATACACTGCTAAAATTAAAATTGCTTGTTCAATTGGTTTTAAATTTTCAAAATCTCATCCTTGTTTTAAATTTTTATTAATTAAATCTATTAAATCATATTCATAATCAATTATTTTATTTAATATCTCACATTGTTCAGTAATTAAACTCTTACCTTCTTCTTCAAAAAGAAATTGTTTAAATGCTTGTTGTGATTGGCCTTCAAGGAAATATTGATATAATACTTCCATCATGCCAATTCTTTTATGATGCTGGGTTATCTTCTTTTGTTCTTGCATTGTTGATTTCTACTTCCTTAGTTTTAGCAATAAATATTATATAAATATTTAATAAAAATAAATTTAAAGCTGATTCAGTACGTCTTAAAATTAAATTATTAATTTTATTTTTTAAATTTACTAAATCTTCATTTGGATTAACAATTAATTTTATTCGCACAACAATATTATTATTAATAGCAATAATATCATTTGTTTCTAACATTAGAACTTCAACATCTTCTAATGTTAATTGATAGTTATCATTAATTAATAACATATAAATAAATTTTTTAATAACTAACGAAGATAATTTTAATGTTCCAACTTTACTTTCTTCAATAAGTATTTCCATAATATTCACCTTTCTTAAGCGCGAGTTTTGTATTTCCCTTCATCTGTACTTACTACAATTTTATCACCATTATTAATAAACATTGGTACTTGTAATTGTAAACCATTTTCTAAAATAGCTGTTTTTGTCGTATTAGAAACACTATTTCCCTTGACTCCTGGTGGAGCATCAACAACCGCTAATACTACCGAAGGAGGTAAATCAATACCTAATATTTCTAAATTTTTATAAACCCTTAATGATACTTCATTACCAGGAACTAAAAATTTTTTTTCTCATGATAAGCGTGATTGATCAATCCTAATTTCATTATAATCTTCATTATCCATAAAAACTGAATACATACCATCATCATAACTATAAATTGCTGGTCGTTTATCAATAATAGCTGGATAAACTGTATCACCACCGGTAAAAGTAATACTAATAATAGCTTGTGTCCTTAAATTTTTTGCTTTTACCTTCACATGCGCTTGTCCACGTCCACTTTTAGAATGTGCTGATTCAATAACTATTAAAATATCAGTTTTATTATGTAAAAAAGTAATTCCTGGTTTAAAATCATTAACGTTAATCATTTTTATTTTTTCTCCTTTCAAATGTCAATTTCACGAGATGATTTTGTTAAAATTTGATAACCATCTTTGGTAACTAAAATATCATCTTCAATTCTAACACCACCTAAATTAGGAATATAAATACCTGGTTCAACAGTAATAACCATTCCCGGAACTAAAATAGTAGATTCATTTTTAATAACTCAAGGCGATTCATGAATTTCAATACCAAGTCCATGACCAGTACCATGAGTAAAATATTGTTCATAACCCTTTTCTTTAATATATTCTCTACAAATCTTATCAATTTCACCAATAGCTATACCTGGTTTTACAGCCTTAATTCCTGCCATTTGTGCTGATTTAACTATTTCATGAATTTCAATTAATTTTGGATTAACTTTACCAATCGCAAAAGTTCTAGTCATATCTGAACAAAAACCTTCATATACACAACCAAAGTCACAAGTAATTAACTCATTATTGCCAATTTTTTTATTACTAGCTTTACCATGAGGCATTGCTCCTCTTTCTCCAGAAGCAACAATAGTATCAAATGATGCTTTTGTTGCACCATTTTTAACAAATGAACGTAATATTATATCTTCAACATCTTTTTCACTAACACCAGGTCGGATAAAGCTTAAAACTTCATTAAAAGCCAAATCATCAATAGCACAAGCTTTTGCAATTCGTGCAATTTCGATTTCATCTTTAATCATTCTTAATGAACTAACATAAATTGGAACAAATTCAATATCTTTAATTTCTTGCTTTCAACTTTCTAATTGAGCAATAGTAATATATTCTGCTTCAAAACCAATTTTTTTAATTTTTTGTGATTTTAATAAATCTTTCAACGAAGAAAAAATATTACTAAATTGAATGCATTTAACATTTTTGGCATTTTCTTTTCCCTCAGTAATATATCTTCCATCTAATAATAAATTTGCATCATTTTTGCTAATCAATAAATAACCTAACGTTGAAATAAAATCACTATATCAAAAGCAATTTTCGGGAGAGTAAAATAACATAGCATCTATTTTATTTTTGGTTAATATTGTTTCAATAATTTCTTTTTTATTTAAATTTTTCATTTTAAATTCAATCCTTTTAATAAATCATTAATTAATAACTAAGTATATTGTACTGCAAATTAAAGAAAAGAAATAAGTAAAACTTATTTCTTTTCTTTATGTAGTGTATGTTGATTACAACGAGAACAATGTTTTTTTGTTTCTAATTTTTCAGGCTTAGTTTTTTTATTACGATCAGCAATATAATTTTCTTCTTTGCAAACTTCACATCTTAAAGTTAATCCATCACGCATTGTGCGCCTCCTTAATAATAATTGAGTTATATACAATACAATATTATTGCATAATTAAATAGTTAGTTCAATTAAATAAAGGAATTATTTTTAAACTTCCTTATATGAAAAAATGTTACTAATATTAAAAATACAAAATATCAGTAACTAGGTAATTATTTAAATAATATTATTTAAAATACTTGATATCAATATAAGTCATCAGTTTTATACTGTGTAAAAATACTAACTGTTTTATTATATCTATTAATTTCGCCATTCATTCCATCAGGAATACTTTTAGTATTAACTTCTAAATTCTCAATTTTGTTTATATTTGCATCAATATTAAGAACATAATTTGGATTATTTAATGTTTTAACGAAAAAATTAGTTGAAGATTTACCCTTATTTTCTTGATTATTTAATAATTTTATTTCACTTATTTCATTAGTTAAATTTATTGTTTTTAATACAACTAATTCATTTTCAGAATTAAGATTTCTCTCAATTATTCTAACTGTCATTTTTTGTTGTCGATCAAATAAAAGTAATAATTGACTATTAATATTCAATAAATCATAATCATCAGAAATTTCAAAATTATATTTTCCTTTAATAACTTGACCTGATGAATCAATAATTTGAATATTTTTACTATCTTCTTTTAAAATATATGTTTTACTATTTAATCTAATAATATCAATTCCATAAAGATCTAATTCAGAATATGTATTACTTACATAATCATAAATTAATACTTGATTATTATCATCTTTAATTACTCAAACTTCTCTATTAGTTTTAAAAAAATATTTTGCTGTTCACGATAATTTATTAATAGTAAAATCGGAATTACTTACTAAAAGACTATAGTCTCCATTATCTGACTTAATAATAACTTCATCATCACGAATATAGTTAATTTCTTTTATTGTATGAAATAAAGAAACAAATTTTAATGGCATTAATTTTTGATCTTTTATTTCTCCAAGAGTAAGTATAGTGTGATTTAAAATTTTTGTTTCAATTAAAAATTTTGTATTACTAATTGCTGTTACCTTGCCATAAAGATTAAATTCTTTAAATATTTCTATTTTTAATGAAGTTAAAACACCATTAGAAGTTAATAAATACAGGTTTTTGGTAAATTTTTCTGTTAAAATTCCGTAATTTCCTCCTTGACCATTAGTGAATTCAGTGAATCTTATATGATCAGGATTAGAAATTTCTTGAAACTTCTTATCTTTATCTAAAAATCATAATTGATTTCCATTAATCACTAAACCAAGATTATTATTAAAAAAATAAAATTTACCTTTTTTATTCAAATTAATTAAAGAAATATCATCTTTACTTTGTTGAAGATTATATTTTAAATCTTGTAACTGATTAGCATTCGTACCTATATTATTAGTATTTAAAATACTACTTAAACTGCTAACAGTTGTTGCAAGTGTTAAAACACTTAATGTTTTTAATAATGCTTTCATGATGAAAACCCCCTTTTTTCCCCATTAACTTCTTAAATTTAAGAAGTTAATTACATTTTAATTTTCAAAAAAAATAAATGCAATAAAAAATTAATATTAAAGTATTCTAATCTATTTTCTAAAAAATATTTTTTATCAAAACCATTCTCCTTTTTAAAATCTTTAATTTGACAAATTTTAAAATATACTTATCAAATAACTTCTATTTACAATTAATTTATTTTCATAAAATTAATAAATCCATTACTTAAAACTAAAGTAATGGATTAATTTTTATATTAAACTAATAATATATTTATAATGTTATTTTTGGTAATTCTTTTCTAAAGATTAAATAATACATACCAGGTAATAAAATACCACCACCAATAAAATTACCAAATAAGGTTGGAAGTTGTACTTGATAACCAAATTGTAAAAAGTCATTAAATCCACTATGAATTCCATAAATATTAAATAAAGGCCCTAATCCTCAAACATAAGAATTTGCTACAACGTGAGAAAAACCAGATAAGGCAAACCATAATTACTAATCCTATTAATAAAAATTTAGCAGTAGATGAACGAGTGGCATGAGAAATATAAACACTTCCTGCTACTAAAAAATTACATAATATACTACTAAAAAAGGCTTTTCATCAAGACATTACTAATTTATGATTAAAAATACTAACAGCATTATCCAAAAAAGCTTGATTATCAAAAAATCCTGCTCATCATGTAAATAATGAAAGAATAAAACAACCTATAAAATTACCAATTAATACTACTAGTAAGTTAATTAACATTCTTGTTAACTTAACTTGTTTTTTTATTAATGGCATAAATATCATGGAATTAGAAGTAAAAAGTTCACCACCCATAAAGACAATCATAGTAATTGCTAAAGTAAAAATAAAACCAAATGTTAAATTTTTAATACCATTATCACTTAATCCTCTACTACCAAAAATAGCCGCAATATAAGCAATACCAACAAAAAGTCCAGCCGCAATACCCATTAAAAAAGTTTTTAATAACGGACTTTCTGCTTTCTTTAATGCATACTTATAAACAGCAATATAAGTTTCAATACTTGTTAATGTTTCTTCATTATTGATATTTTCTACACTTGTATTCACGAATAAAATACTCCTATCTTTTATTTAATAGCAGCAAAAGCTGTTTCTAAAGTTTCTTTAATAATTGCACAAGATTTATCAAATGCCGTTTGCTCTTCTTTCGTTAATGGTAACTGAACTACTCTTTTTCAACCTTTTTCGTAAAGTATTGTTGGTACACCAATATAAAAACCTTGCTGTCCATATTCTCCCTGTAAATAAGCACCTGCTACTAAAACGTGATTTTGTCCTTCAAGGATATTTCTTACTAATAATGCCAATGCTGCACCAATACCATAAAAAGTTGCACGCTTTAATTTAATAATTTTATAAGCTCTTTGTGCTACTTCTTTTCTTAATTCTTCTAAATCTTTTTCTTTAATTCTACCTTCAGTAATTTGTTGATAAATAGTTTTATTACCTACCGAAACCGAACTTCAAGGAATCATTGAAGAATCACCATGTTCACCAATTACATAAGCAGCAACTGACTTTGGATTAACTGCAATTTTTTCTCCAATTAAATATTGTAAACGTAAGGTATCTAAAATTGTACCAGAACCTAATACTTGATGATAATCAAATTGTGTAATTTTTTGATAAACAGTTGTCATAATATCAACAGGATTAGATGCAATAATAGTAACACCTTTAAATCCTGATTTTTTAATTTCTAAAGCAATGCTCTTCATAATTTTGGCATTATCTGCTACCATATTTAATCTTGTTTCACCATCTTTTTGTGGTCTTCCGGCAGTAATAAAATAATATCAGCATCTTTACAATCGCTGTAATTTCCCGCCTTAATTGAAATAAAAGGATGATCTAAAGCTGCTTGACAATCAGCAAAATCAATCGCATTACCTTCAGCTATACCTTCAAAAGCATCAATTAATACATATTCTTGGGCTAAACCTTGATTAATGGCACTGTAAATAAAACTACTACCAACAGCTCCACATCCAACAAGGACAATTTTTCGTTTTGCCATATTTACCTCCATATTTTTTGCATTTCATGTAACAGTACTTTATCCTCGGCACTATTTTAATAACTTACTTTTTAAAATAAAAGTTACAATGATATGTAATATTTTTATTATGCTTTTTATATAAGAATGTTAAAAAAATAAAAATCTAATTAACAAGGACAAAAATTTTGGGAGCGTACCGAAGATGTCGATAACTAAAAAGTTTTAAAAATAGCTCCTTTCTTTTTTAAATCCTTAAATTAAAAATAAATGACAAAAGATGAGAATAAAAATCTTGTCTTTTTTTGTAATTGTAAAATTTTAAAATTTTTAATAACCCTCTTTAACGCTATTATCAACACGTGTTAGGGAACTAAAAAAGTGAACTACAACACAGTTGTTAAAAATAGTAGCTAGCATGTGGACTTGCATGGATAAATAAAAAGTGGAGTGATACCTAATAAAATATACTAACCATTTAATGGTAATTCTTGGGGTGGGAGCGGATTGGAAACTAGTATATATAGACCTGCTTAGGGAACCTACTATATTAATTCTATTCTTTATTTAACCAACCTTGCCACTCACCAGTGAGCAAGTGTTGGTTTTATTTTTTATTTTTTTTGAAAAATTTTTGAGCCCAGAATTTCTGGAATGAATAAAACTAATAATAGTATTATTAATAATTTAAAAATCAAAATATATGTCCTTTATGCTAGAAGCAACAGGACATATTAGGAAAGGATTATTATGCAAATAGAATTTAAAAAAGAACAAATTGTTAAAGATAAACCACAATCTATTCTTATTGATTATGTTGAATATAAATTATCACTTCCAAAATGAATGATTAAAAATAATTCTTTTATTGTTGATAATAATTACACATATTGGGTTTTTAATTCTGAAAATATTAAAAGAGAATTAAATGGTGATGAATTAACAAAATTATTAGAACCATATATTTCTGAACAGAAAATAACTGTTAATAAACCAGAAACACCCAAAGAATATTATCTTAATGATATAAAACTTGAACCATTAACATTTTATGAACAGCATAATAGTTGATTTATTGGTGAAATAACTGATAGTAAAACAAAGATTACTAATCCTTGTTTTAAATATAATGTTACATGAGAAGAAAACAGAAAAGGTTTTAAACTAAATAATCCATATAACCATAATGATTTGTCAATTAATTATATAGTCACTTCTTATAAACATATTTTAACTCATAATGAAAAGATATTTTATTTATAAAGAAAAAAACTATGAATAATAAAAATAAAAAATGTGAATTAAGAGTTTGTATGGATAAAGTTTGAAAAGAATGTATTAATAATTCTACTAAAACTATTAAATATAAAAATTGACCAATACCTTATTTAATATGTGACAGTTGTTATAACAAAATACCTAAATACCTTAAACAAACAGCAAAAATAATTGAAAAGGATGATTTACATAATGGAAAAAAAGATTATTGAATATAAAGTAGGATTAATCAAACAAATTGATAGTTTACAAAAAAATAATTTAGTTTGTGGACATAAAGAGTTTATCGAAGAATGTAAATATTGCTGAAGTAATTGTGATTTAGAAATTATTAAAACAATTGTTAGAGGTTAATTTGATTAATGCAATATGACTTAATTATTGGAATTGACCCTGCTGGTATTGGTAGTAATGGAATTATTATATACTCAAATGAAACTAATAATATTGTTTTTAATGAAACATTTAAAACTAAAACAGTTTTAAAAAGCAAAAATCTATTTAAAGAATACTTTTTATTAATTAAAAAACATTTTGATAATAAAAAAATATTAGTTATTGTAGAAAATTTCTTTTTAAATTCAAAACAATTATTAACAAATCCATTAGCAACTCCTAAAATTATTGGTGCTTTAATAGTATTAGCAGAAGATGTTATGAATTGAGATTATTTAGAAAGTGAACCAAAAAATAAAAACAAAATAGAAAATTATAAAGGAAATATAAAATTAACAAAACATGAACAAGATGCATATAAGCATATTAAATATTATTTAAGGAATTATAAAAATGAAAGAGAAAGCCAATTGTGTCAAATTAACAGTAAAACTGAGTAACACTATTGAAACAAAATATTACGAAAAAGGTAATAAAGAATTATATTATAGTGTTCGAGGTCAATGAAATGGATTAAACTATGTTACTTTAATTTTTAACAACACAAAATTTTATAGACGCTGTATTTTATTAAACAAAAACGATGAAATTATTGTAACTGGTCAAATTTTTAACACTTTAAATATTCCTAAAAATCGTGCATTTTGTTCAATAAATGTTAAATGATTTAAAAAATGAAAAGAGTAAAAAATGATATTATGAAAAATTTTATTAATAGTACCAATATTAATAACAAGCATAACACTAATAATATTTTTAATATTTATTAGTAAAGAATTAAAAAATGAATATAAAGTATTAAAAATATTAAGTGAAATTGCTAATCAAATTGAAAATAAGGAGAAATAATATGAAATATGAAGATAAATGTTCTATGTACAATAAAGTAAAAGAAAACTTTTTATCCAATACCTGTAATAGTTGTTGATTAGAATCAGTTAATAAATGAAATAGAAGAAGTTGAAGAAATTTAGGAAACATTGATAATGAATAAAGAAAATATACCATGTTGTTTTAGTGAAGTTAATGAACTTGGTAAACATATAACAAATTGTAATAATTTACCAACAAAATTAGATAAAGATAATGTTCAAGTAAGATATTTTTGTGATAAACATATGATAAAAGTTGAAAATATAAGAAGAAAAATTGCCCAAAAATATATTAATGAATATAAAGAAAAATTAATTTTAGATATCGATGAAATTATAAATGATAAAAATCCACATAGAACTTATACAGAATATGTCTTTTCTTTAAAAGAAAGAATTGAAAATGGAGAATTTGATAATGATTAAATTAAAAGATTTATTTGGTGAAGATAAAATAGAAATATTTTCACCAAATCCCAAAGATTTAACAGATAGTAATGATATAAAAGCATTGATTTTATGAAAATATCCCAATGTTATTGCTAAATATTTAATTGTTTCTCAACCACATGCTAATACTGCAATTTTAGTTGGAGATAACTTTAATTATCAAGGTTGAATAGAATTTTTTATTAAACAGAAAGTAGAAGAAGTAGAAGAAAATGCCAAATGACATAACTGTACAATCAAGTAATTACAATTTATTAAAATTAATAAGAACTGGAGCAAGTCCATTATTTGGTATGATAGGAACTTCTGCATACTATGGTCAACTTATTGGTAATCCAATATTAGGTAGTATAAATGCTTTATTATTTTCTAAAAAATTAGGAATTGATATATGAAATTTAAATCAAATGCCAAATTTAAAAAGTAAACTATTAAATTCAAGTAAAAAAATAGCATTAGGATTAGGAACAATTGGTTTAGCAAATTATAGTAAATTTACTGAAACAATAAATCCTATCACCCCAACTACAACCACTACAGAAACTCCGCCATGACCAGCATTAACATTATCAGTAACTAATAATAATGTTAATGACCAATCTTTAATGGATTGAGATACTTATATATCTTTAAATTCATATGGTATTGCAAATTTGGTTGCTGGAATTACAGAATTAATACCAAGTAAATTTGAAACTATACGTAAAATAGCAAATATGGCAACTGGTGGTTGTTTGATTAGTAGTGGTGTTGCTATGGGTATTAATAATGATTTTATGAATGCTTATGCAGTTCCGACTATTATTGCTGGTGCATCTGAAATTATCCATAATTTACTACCAATGGAAACAACTAATCATGTTGAAGAAATGCAAGAAACAACATTTACTAGTGAAAATGCAAGATTAATTAATGATGTTGTAGATAGAATATCACCAGTATATAGACCAACTACATATTATGACAGTTTATAAAGGAGGTGAGTAATTTATGAATAAAGAAAAATTAATTGAATATTATAATCACGAAATAAAAATACATAAAGAAAGGATGGAACAATTAAATAAAGAAATTTCTTTATTAGTAACTATTATAAGTAATTATCAGTCAATGGTTGAAAGAATTAATGGTGGTCAATTTGACGAATAATTAAAAAATAAATAATTGAAAGGAAAATATTGAAATGAAAGAATTATTGCATGAATTAATCATTATTGGAACAAGTGTAGGAACATTAATTTGCAGAGAATTAATTGTTTGATTTAAACGATTTATTACAACTCCAAAACATGTTCGAGCAAATAATAAAGTAATAAAACATAAAAAAAAATTAGCAAAATTAAATGAAAAAATTAATAAATAAAGGTGTAATGTAAATGTTAGAAAATGAAACTAATGTTCAAGAAACAACTGAACCTTTAACTGAAAATAATGATTTGCAAAAAGAACAAGAAACTAAGATTGTTGAATTAGAAAATAAGTTAAATAAACTTAATGAAGAAATTAAAGAAAAAGAAATGCTTAATATATTTAAAAAATATCAAGTTAAAAAAGAATTTTATGATTTTTTAAAATTTAAAACAAGTAATATAGAAAATTCAAAAGTAGAAGACACTATTAAAAAAATGATTAAAGAACAACCAGTATTTAAAGAACCAATTAATACAGGTGGTAAACAAGAAACAATATTAACAAATCAATCGAATTCAATAAAAAGTAGTTTATTGGATTATAAAAAGAAAAATAATTTATAACAGAAAGGAAAATAAAAATGGCAATTAATATTCAAACAAACTTAAATAATACAGAAAAACTAGTTGAAGCACCAGAATTTATTGAATTTTTCAAACAATCAAATAGTCCATGAGCAAACTTTTTTCCTATTGAAATAGTTAATTCTACTAAAATAGAATTTATTATTAAAGTTCCGAAAGACCCATCAATTAAAGTTATTGCATGAAATGATAAAAGTCAAAGAATAGATGTAACTTATGCACAAACTGATACTATTCCAAAAATAATTGAAAAATTATATGTTGCTGGTGAAACTATTGCAGCAGTTGACTTAAATGCTGAAAATGGACAAAATTTATTAGAAAGTATGCAATATGAAGTCGCTAATGATTTAGCAGATAAATTAGCAACTGATGATATACAAGTAATTAGCGATAACGGAACTAAAGTAATAATTAGTGACACATCACCAACAGGGCATATACAGGCAATGTTATCTGCTTGAAATACTTTATTTCAATTAAGAAATAGTGCAAATTGTCGTTTCTTTATTACAAATAATCTTTATGATACTATTGTTTATTTGGCTAATAATAAAGGTTTAATTACAGATAACCAAATTGCTCAACAACTAAGATTAAATGGTAATGATTTATATATAAAAGGTGTATTATGTCAAATTGTAATGGATGATTATATGACATTTACTGATAGTGAAAATAAAAAACAAATTATACCTTTTATTTTAGCAACACCAAGAGCAATGAAAAGATATATGTTACAACAAACAATTGTTTATGTTCAAGAAATTGCTGATGGCAAACTTGGTAGAGCATATAAAGTTGGTGGTGAAGTACTAGGTCAATCAATTCCTTATATGTCAAAAAAAGAAACAACATCACGTTGAATGCTATGTGGAATTATTACTAAAACAGATTTAAGTAGTAAACTTACAATTTTAACAACTGATATTACTGCTAATACGAATAGAAAAAATCAATTACTAGATACAGCAATAAAAAATGCAAGAGAAATTACTGGTTTGAATCCAGCATTAGATTTAGTACATGCAAATATTAAATATTTTAGTGATGCACAAGGCAAAACTGATGTAAGTAATCAAAATCAAAAAGCAGGAGATTTATATGTAATTATTACTGCAGATATTAATGATGCAAATTATCAAGGTTCAACAAATCCTATAAAAATAACTCTTAAATAATAAGGACATTAATTATGCCTATTGGTACAGCAAATACAGCCACACTCTTAAAAATAAATAAACCCAAACATACCAGAATTAGTCAACAACAAGAACATAAAAGTTTATGATGAGAAATTTTAGAAATGATTGGTGTACAAGTTATAGCAGTAGCACTTGCTCCTTTTACTGGTGGTTTAAGTGAAGATTTAGCACTTGGATTAGGTGCAAGTGATTTAATTGCTAGTATTAGTGCTGTTGGTGTAGAATTTTTAACTGATTTTACTATTAATCAAGTTTATGATTATTTAAAAGGAAATGTAACACCATTAAATACTTTTTTTAATATATTACCAGCATTTGCTGGACTTAATAAAATTAGTCGTGGTTATCGTACAACTAAATTTATTAAGTTAGCACAAAAAACTAAAACATTAGAACAAGTTGGTATTAAAGAAGCAAAAAACTTACAAGAAATTATTAGTCAAGTAAGTGGAAAAGAAATTTTAACAGATAAAATTATTGGTAATAAACGTTATTTAATGAAGTATAGTTTTACTCCTAATCGTGAAACAGTATTACGAGATTTAGGATATGTTGCTGAAAGACAATATAAGAATAATTTTCAAAAACTAGAAACAGAAAAATTAATGGAACACTTATTATTACAAAATACATTAATAAAATTAAGTCCACAATTAACTCCTAAATTTAAAATTAAAGATATTGAAAAAGCAAATAACTTTTTAAAAAAATTTAATACTGATTTAAAAGAAGTATTAAAAATGAATCAACATGATTGATTAAATTTAGTTCATACAATACATACAGAAAATAGATATGGAAAAACTTTAATTTTAGATTTACAAAAAATTCGTGCTAATGCTATTAAATTTAATTTTAAAAATAATGTTATTCATCAACTTGTTTTAAAAGCAAATCAAACTTTTAAATATTTTGATATTAGATTTTATTTAAAAAAAGGTTTAAATAAATTTTGAAAAGATACACCATATTTTGAAAAAATACGAGAAAGTATATATAAATTACAAGAAAAATTTGAAAAGTTAGAAAAACAAGTATTTGAAAAAATTCAGAAATTAAAAGAAAAAGCAACTGATTTATTTACTAGTGCAGAAAAAAGAGCAATTAAACACGCACAATTAATTCCATTAAATTCACCAGTATTTATGGGTTGTAAAATTCAACCTTTGTCATTAGATAAATGTGCAATTACTATTTATCATCGCAATCCTAAATATAACCCAATTACAGTTGTTGATAGTATTCTTAAAGCAAAAACTTTTGTTACTCAAATACATCCATTCCATTGATATCGTTGATATAGTGGTTGATACATTGGTTATGGAGTTAATCAAAATAAATGATTAAAAGCAATAGCATTTGCTCCACCAGTGGTGCAACAAGTAATTAGAGATAGTTTTAAAGTATATAGAGAAATATTTAGAACTATTAGAACTTATCATAAAGTAGTAAATGTTATTAATAATCCTATTGAAAATATTAACAAATCATTTAAAAATGTTGGTTTAAAATTTAGTGTTAATACTTTATTTGGTACTGGATTATTACATCATTTAGAAAAGTTTGCATATAGTCAAGTTGTAACAAAAAGTAAGAAAAAAATAAAATACAAAAAGAAATTGAACATATAACACATAAAAAAACAAAAAAACATACTCATCATTATAAACAAGCATTTTTTAAGGAATGATAAATTATGATTAATAAACTTTGAACTGATGTCAGTCTTGAAAATTATAATAACTGATATCCATTAACTGGAAAAATTACAGAAACTCCACAACAATATATACAAACATGATCAAATATTAATGATTGATTTATAACTTTTGCTATTCGCGCGCAAAATGATATTAATGCTTATCTTGATTTTATTTTATCTAAATTTCCTTTTGATAGTTTTAAAGATGAATTAATTAAAGAAACATTAAGAGATATGGTTTATGTTATGGTTGAACATTGAGTATTTAATCGTACACCAATTGAATTTAATGTTGATGCTACTATTCAATTTAATAATGGTAATCAATTTAGTGCAAATAGTACTCCTACAATTAATGTTTGAGATTTAGCACCTAGTAGAATGAAAATATGGGCAAGATTAACAGAATTAAAACAAATATTTTCAAGTTATAATAATGATGAAATAGATGTTGAAAAAATTGACTTAAAAGCATTTTATACTAGAAATCAAGTTGATGAATTAATTAAAGAACAAAAAGAATTTACATTATTAAAACAAATTAAATTATATGATGATTTAGTTGATGATAATGAAAATGAAATATATAGAGGTCCTATTAGTAAATTTGTTAATAAAGGTTATGTTGCAACTGGTTATGATAAAGAAACTGAAACAATGATTTTAGATTGACCAGATGAAATTGGAACATTACCACCAGAAGCATTACAAAATAATCCGCAAATTGGTGATTTTACTCATGCACCAACTTGTGATTTTTCTGCTAAACAACAAAAACGAATTACTACTAATGAAAATGAAATTACCAAATTAAATAGTGAATTAACTAAAACAAATGAAAACATTGATGATATCAAAAATAATTGATTTAATATTGAAACTAGTCCTTTATGAAAAAAAGTTGAAAATAATAATATAGAAATGTTGAAATGATATTTTATTAAAATCAGTTATCACTATTCAACAGAAAATAACTTTATGAAATTTTATAAAATAATTAAAATTTATTTAAATAATATTTTTCATGAATTTGAATTGTTAAATGTTGATTCCATGACTTATAAAGAACAAATACAAAATGAAAATATTTTAAATATTGGAACTATTTACTATGACAATAGAAATAAAAAATTTAGTGGTGGAGGTAATTCCTATCCTGAACGTGGAAAAATTAATTTAATTGGTGATATACAAGAAATATATCAATATCAAGGAATAGATACACCAACTGAATTTATAACAGAAGAAAGTACTGAACATGATTATTACACAAAACTAGAAACTAATAATTTATTAGATAAAAAGCAAAATATCAATGATGATGCTTTACAAAAAGTTTCTAAACAAATAGTTCCTGCAATTAATGAAATCAATAATAAAATTCCTAATTTATCTGATTATTATAAAAAAGAAGAAGTAGATAAAAAATTAGAAGATGTAAAATCACAATTTCCTATTGCATTTCAAATAAATGCTATTAGTGCAGAAATTCCTAATTTAGAAACTACTGATAAAACTATTGCCGGTGCTATTAATGAATTAAAAGAAAAAATAAAAGATAAAAAATTTTCAAATGATTATTTTAAATATAATACTGAAACAAATGAAATTGCATTAAATGATGAAGAAAATTCATTACTTTGTAAAGATTTATTAGAAAATAATGAATATAAATTATTAAAAACTCAAAATAAAAAATTATTACAAGCAATTAATGAAATATTAGAAAAACAACCACAACCCAGTCCAAGTGGTTCAAATTGAAAAGAAGTAGGTAAAGTCGTAGTAGATAAAAATAATATTACACATATAGAATATATATTTAAAGATAAAACACATTATAGAATATATTATAGTTTTGGTGATTATACTAGTAAAGAAAATAATAAAAATTATAGTTGACAAATAATTAATTTTTATTATCAATTAGATACAAATGTTTTAAAAAGTAGTTTATGAATATCAAATAATAATGTTAATGCGGATACTGAAATTAATATTTATAATAATAGAATAATGCGGGGTATGGGTAGAGATTATATTTTTAAAAAATTAGAAGAATTACAGGAATAATATTATGTTTTTTAAAATTATAAAAATTATTTTAGGTTTAATAGGAGTAATTTTATCATCAGCAACAGCAGGTTTAATTATATTTATTATTATAAAAATTGTATTAAAAATTAATCAAATATTTTAAAAAAAGGTGGTGAATATTATGTTAAGTCTATTTAAAAGAAATGAAAAAAGTAATATTAGTGATAATCAAAATGAAAAAGTAAAATTTTTAACTAATAAAAATAAAAGTACTCATGCTTCAATTTTAAATTATTTTGGTTTTAATGATTTTAACCATGAAACTTATTTCACTGATTTTGTAGCAGAAAATAATGCTAATTTATATAATGCTCCATTAGATATTAATAATGAAACTATTAAACAATATTTAATTCAACAAGAATTTTACAGAAAAAATTGAAATTCAATTTTTAAATTAAGTAAATTAGGAATTAGTGCTTATTTAATTTATATTGCTAATGATGACTTATATTTTCAAGTAGTAGATATACAACAAAGAGTTTATGATATTACTGGTAAATTAATTGAATGTACTATTTTTTATGATAGTTATGAACAAAATGCACAAATGGTAAGATTATTTGAAGTTTATACATTAAATAATGAACAAATAACTATTAATCGTGCAATTTATAGTATTAGTGATAATAAAAAACAATTTCCATTAGATTTTAAATCATTCATTAATAACCCTAATTTAGCACAAGAACAAACACTAAATATTAACTATATACCAATAGCAATTATGAGAAATAAAGCAAATGAGCTAGCAGATTGTAATAAAGTAATGGATAAAATTAAAGCATTAGATGTTATTTATGAACAAATTGTTTTAGATACTATTTTAAACTCACCTAAATTTATATTTAGTCAAACTTATGGCAATGTTCAATCTTTAATAGAAGACGCAGTAAGAACATTAGTTACTAAAAATTACATATTTAAAAGCGGTGGAGATAATAATGAACAAAACGAAAATATCAATATGACAAATAGTAATTTTAAAGGTAAAAATTTAACTGATATATATGATTGAAATGTTAATGAAATATTTAAACGTTGTGGTATTCATATACCAAGTCAAAAGAAATCAGCACAACAATCAGTTCCCGAAAGTACAGCAGTAAATATTTCAACTATTAATTATATTGAACAAAAATTATGACAATTTAATATTGATATTCTTAAATTTATTCAAATATTAGTAAGTGTAGATAAAGATTTATTAAATAGTAAAACATTTAATATTAATGATGATCAAGAAATTAATAATTTAACAGTTAAATTAAAATTATTTAATCCCGAAAATAACCAATTAATAGGAGAGAACAATGGAAAACAACAACAAACCACAAACGAAATTTCCACAGAAACAAACTAAACTTAATCAAGCAGAAGTAGAAAATGATTATTTAATTGATAACATTCCTTATGACTTTACTAATATGATGCGTGCTACTAGTGACCCAGATATTAATAGAGCATATGATGAATTTAAAAAAAGAACGATATATATTTATGAAATTGAACGTTTATTTAAAAATAATGAAAATAATAGTTTAAAATTTTCAGCAAATACTATTAAAATAGGTTTTATTGATATTGATAAAGTATTAAAAACTACTGCTGTTGAAACATCTGATTTTACTATGCAATTAAATCAAAGAGCAAGTACTAATATTAATGATAATACAATTGAATATAGTATGACTGATATTAAAAATTTAATATTTCAAGAAATAAATTTATTAAATCAATTTAAGTTATGTGCAGTTAGTATAAATGAACCTTTAACTGAAAATAATATTGATAATTTATATATAATTAATAATTATTCACAACCTTATCAAAATCCAAAAACTAGAAGTACTAAAAGTATAACTATTATTAAAATTAAAGATTTTAAAACAAGAGATGGTTATCCAATCATTATTAAATTACAAAAACCATTAGATAAAGATACAAAAGTTACTGGTTTAAAAATTAAAGCCCCTAGAAGCATGATTTTTGGCAATATAAAGGTACTTGGTGAAGTTGACAATATGGAAGTATACCCAAAGTTATTTGTTAAAAATAAGATAGCATTTCCGCTGTTATCAATGCCTATTGAAACTCAACCAAAAGTTAGAATTTTACAACAATGATTTAGTGAGCAAATATTACCTTGAAATTTAGCAAAACAATTTATCGGACAAGAAAAATCAGTTTTAGATTTAATTAAAATTAGTAGTGGTTCTGTAACAAGAAGAGAAGTTATTAATAATGCAAGAATAACTCATGCTTGATTAGGATATGAGTTTAGTAATGTTTTAGGTGGTAAATGACCATTAAAAAGTCAAAAAGAATTAAAGGATAAAGAAGTTTGAGATTTTGTAGGTGAAAGTCAATTTTATAGTTATATTGCAACTAATAATAAATTTAATGATATTGAAATTGAAATTAAAGATGCACCAACTATTGATAGCTTACAACAATTATTATTAGATATGCTAAGTTATACCTATAATTATAATCGTAATTTTGATGGCGCAGATTATGATGATAAAAATGAAATAGCAAAATTACGTGATAAATTCTCAGGTCAAAAACCTGATGAAGTTATTACTAATTTATTTAGAAAATGAGAACTTGATTATCCAAATTACATAAATTTGCAACAAGTTAAAATATTTAAACAAGTATTTATTATGTTATCAAAGTATATTTATTCAACATTATCAATAAATAAAGGTCTAAATGATGATAATAAAATTTTATTACCTTATTATTTTGAATTAAAATCAAATCCTATACATTCTAATAAGGATAATAGTTGAAAATATAAAGATGTAAAAGTAATACTAAAATCTGAATATTTTGATTTTACAGATATGAATAATATTAAATTAAAAAATAATGATATTAGTCAAAATGAATTATTTAAACTTGATGATAATCAATTTAATTGATTATCTATTACAAATGAATTAGAAAGCAATAATATTCCGTCATTAATTCCAGCAGATTGAACATTAGGAAATGGCGAATATGGAAAATACTTTACAAGAGTAATTATTAGTAACAATAAAATTGAGAATGCTTTAAATTTATATGGTTCAAATAAATCTCAATTATTTTCTAAATTAGAATTTTATGAAGAGATATTACAAATTGATAATAAAAATGAATTTGAATTGCAAATTAAAAATCCAATTAATAATTTAAATCGGATTGAAATTAGTGGAATATTTGGTGCTGGTAATTATTATTTAATTTTAATAACTGACAAACAAGAAATAAACTTAACTAATATTAATTTATTTGACAAATATAATGAAAATATTTCTTATATTAATTTAGAAATTTAAATGTTATTTATTAAAATAACCATATGGATAATTGCCATCTCATGGTATATCTATTCTTTCAATAGTATCTCCACCATTATAAAATTTTGTTTTTTTAGGATTATCAGCAAAGTATATTTTAAATTCACTTTTTATAGAAACTGAAATACCATGAATGTCAGACATTCATATTTTCTGAACACCCATTATAGGTTTTTTATATGAATTTAAATAATATTTAAGTCCACTAAGATTATGGGTAAGCACCTCCCATGATTAATCCTATTGTTCCAGTTGTAGCACCAGTTAGTGCTAATGCTAATGTTATTTTACTTAAATTTGCTTTTATTCATGTTTTCATATTAAATTACTCCTTTTTTCCTTGATTTTACTTATAAACTGTACTATTTTTGATTATTTTTACAAGTACGTTTTTAAACGCAAAATAACGCCTAAATAAAAGGCGTTTATTTTGTGATACCTATACTATTAATGATATTGTAGTTGTTTATTATATGGCAAATGTGAAGATGCTTTTTTTCACAGTAGCATTATTTTTACCCCTAATTACATTTTTATATGGATACAATGCATAAAATAATCCATCATACGGGTCTTGATACATATTTTTATCAGGAATGTTAGTTTTGGTTTGGTCATAACGTAATTCTTCTAAACATTGAGTAGTCTTTGGTAAATCATCTTTATTTGCATAAAAGTTTCCATAACTCATAATGTTTCTCATTCAAACTACTCTATTAGTTAATCCTGCTTCTTGATTTAAATTTGAAGCATGTTTAATAGCAGTTTGTGTGATTAAAATAGTATTATGTTCATCTATTAATTTTTGATTTAATCAATCAATGGCAGTTCGTGCTTTATCATCATAAAAATAAATTGCTTGTTCAAAATTTTCAAAATTATCAATTAATCCTAAAATTTCATTAACATAAGCATTAATTTTTTCATTTTCATTTATAAAATCATTTGGAGTAACTACTAATTCACAAATAATATAAGCATCATAATAACCAGTATTATTATATTCTTTAAAACCCACTACTATAAATACAGTATGGTCTTTATGACCAGTTGCTCAATCCACACCAACTGAATAAAAATCAAATTTATACATATCTTTTTTTGAATTATAAAATTCTTTTAAATCATATGGTTGTCAGCACTTTACAGTTTTTTGAAATGGGAAAATTGTTGCATCACTATCTAAAAATTCAAAACCATAAAAAACAGTATTAAATTCATCAGGATTACTTTTTTTCATTTCTAATAATGTTCTTTTTTGAATATCTGGTAATTTATTTCAAAATGGTTGAATAGTAAATCTTAAAACAAATAAACCTAAACCACTAAACATATCTTGATTTTCATAATAAATTTTGCCATTTTTTTTAAGATTTTCCATCACTTTATCATTTAATGGTAAAAATGGCGTACAGTATTTTAAATAAAATGGATGATATTTATCATAAGGATTACATGTAAAAGTAATAAAGAAACTTTTATAAAAATAGCGAGTAATTTTTTTTCCAAAATTAGGACTATATATATTTTTATCAATAAACGTTCAACTTCATTCTTTAATAGGTTCTTTTGATACTTTAATACGATTACTTCTAAACATAGAGTTTTGTAAACGTTCATATCGATATGTTAATTGCTTTTCTGTTAGTGTTTCTTTTTCTTCTGCCATAATAATTTCATCTGTTCTTGAACCTAAAAAACTTGAACCACCGGCTTCTTTTCCAAAAATCTTATTACCATTAGCATAACCAATAAAGTCAATTTGTTGATTATTAGGAAAAATAATACATCCACCATCCTTAGTTATTTTTCATTTAATACCATGTGGATTATTAGGTAATAAATTAATATTATATGTATCTAATAAAACTTGACAAACATTCATTAAAGCACCAATTGTAGTTTCACTATGAGTATTTTCATATCTTCTTACTTCTTGAACACTACTATCACTAAAATTACAACATATAAATAAATCAAATGCTAAACAATTTCAAGTTTTTCTTGTTCCACGTGCTGTTGGTACAAAACGATAAAAACAATTGGTAGTAAAATATTCTGCTCATTCATCACCAACAAATTCTTTAAAAATATCCCAACTAAAACCATAATTATTATCACTAAAATTAAGATTATATTTTTTATTTAATTGTACATAACTAGTGATAAAAGCCATATTTACTCCTTATTTTTAAAAAAAATTAAACTTAAATTATTAACAAATAAAATTTTGAAAGGAACATTAAAAATGTTTATATTACCATTTGTAAATCATTTTGATTGAGACAAACACAATTTTAATCAAGATGAATTAAATTTACAACAAACAGAAGAATTATTTAAAAAAATAGATGATTATTTATGAAATGCATGTGATAAATCTGTATATAAGTCATATAGATTTAGAAAAAGAAAATTAAAAACAAAAAAAGGTTTATTAACTTATAAACGACGTATTTGTACATATTATAACCCAAAAACACAAAAAATGGAATTTCTTTCATTGTTAGATAATTATCTTGGTGTTAAAAAATATAGTAAACTTGCACCTAATGTTATTAAACAAATTTTGAAATATTTTGCAGATGGTAAAAAGTATCATGATGTTTGTGATACTTTTATTGAAGGTTTAATAAGTAATAGTACAGTTTGTAGAACATATAAAAAGTTTCAATTACCAAAAGCCAATATCCTCAAAATACCATTACAACCATATCAAAATTTATATGTAAATATTGATGATGGACATAGAAAATTTAAGTTTAATGAAAAACATAATACTAAAAATTGTAAAAAATGTTCAATGAGATTATTAGTATTTTGTACTGGTAAAAAGAAGAATGGAAAATTAATTAATAAAAGAGCTGTATGTAAAATTAGAGTATCAAAAACAGAAATTGGTGCTGAAAAAACTGCCAAATTAATTGAAAAATATGGTAATTTATTTTTTGAAAATTTTGACCAAGCAAATTTAATAGTTTGTGGAGATAGTGCAAAATGAATTAGAAAAACTGCTACAATTTTAAATGCTAAATTTATTTTAGATAAATTCCATGCTTTTCATGTTTTATTTCTTGGCATAATGGCTGGAAGAAGAAAAAATAAAATTGCTAAATTACACTATCAAAATGCAATAAATTTATTTTCCAAAGGTCAATATTATGAATTAATTGATTTTTTACAATCATTGACTTTACAATATAAAAAATTAAAAGTTGGTTATTTTGTTAATGCAAAAGATGGCGTATTAAATCAAGCATTAGTTGAAAATATTGGTTGCTTTACTGAAACTAATATTAAACAAATTTTAAAGCATATGATTGGTGATAGAACTTATAACATTGATATGTATACCAAAATGGTTAATTTTAAATGTTATCAAATAAATACAGCAATACAATTATTATAAATTAACCATTTCAATTTAAAGATAACTAAAAATAAAATAAAACTTATTAAAGTAAAATTTAATAAGAATTTTTGAGTTATAAAAGTAAGTATTATTGTTGACTAATATTTTACAAGTGTTAAGATTAACATACAATTGCATATTGATTCTCGTCTAATCTTATAATTTAAAGACAAATTTGAATATTATTGACAACATCGGTACGCTCCCAAAATTTATTACATTTTTATCTTACCACTATTTTAATAAAAAAATAAGTTTTATTTTTTCTTTTAAATTTTTGTTTTTCAATTAATAACAATCCCTTTTGGTCTAGTAAAAGCAAGTAACGAAGGACGAATACCTTGTACGCCAAGACCCGAATCCTTAACACCAACAAAAGAAAAGTGATCGGGACCACGTTGTGACTGATCGTTAATATTAACACTTCCAACTTCTAATAATTTAGCAATACTCATTGCACTATTAATATTAGTAGTAAAAACAGAAGCTTGTAAACCATATTGTGAATCATTTGCAATATTAATTGCTTCTTTTACTTCATCAAAAATAATAATCGGCAACAATGGTGCAAAAGGTTCTTCTCATTCTAAATTCATTTTTGTTGTTACGTCAGTAATAATAGTTGGTCACATTAAATTTTCTTTAAATTTATTACCAACTAAACAATTGGCTCCTTTATCTAAAGCATCTTTAATTAATTTTTTAGCATTATCAACTGTTGGTTGATCAATAACAGGAGTAATATCACAATCATCTGTGGGCAAACCAACAGTTAACTTTTCAACTTTTTCTTTTAAAATTGGAATTAATTTGCTACTAATTGTTCTTTGTACTAACACTCTTTTAATAGCAGTACAGCGTTGTCCTGAATAACTAAATGCACCTTTAATGATTTTGGTTGCTGTATCTTCAAGATCAGCATCATTAAGCACTATTGCTGGATCTTTACCTCCTAATTCTAAAATCAAATCAGCTTTTAAAGATTTCTGTGAAATACGATTACCAACAACAGCACTACCAGTAAAAGAAATAACATTAATTGCTTCATTTTCAACTAAACTATCACCAATTTCACTACCTTTACCACTTATAGCATTAAAAACACCATTAGGAATGTTAGCTTCTTTAGCTAATTTAGCTAAGTGTAATCCCACCAATGATCCTTGTGTTGCGGGTTTAAAAACAACACTATTACCAGTCACAAGTGCTGGAAATATTTTAGAGACTGATAAATTTATCGGATAATTAAAAGGGGAAATAGCAAGAACAATTCCTTTTGGTACGTATTCAAAAACAGCTAATTTGTTCATACTTCCTCAACTATCACCTGTATAAGATTCAGGATGAAGACGTAATGCTTCTTGTAAAGTATATTCAATATATTCAACTGTTCTATCAATTTCACTGCAAGCTGCTTTTGTGCCTTTAGCAATTTCATTAGTCATTAATTCAGCAAGTATTAATTTATCGCGAATAATTAATTGTTTTCAAGAATTTAAAAAAGAAATTCTTTTTAAAATAGGCATTTGTTCTCAATTTTTTTGAGCAAATTTTGCAGATTCATATACTTTTTTAATTTCAACTTTAGTTAAGGCAGGAACTTGGCCTGCTATTTTATTAGTGGTGGGATTGATAACTGATATTCAATTACCATTTTCATACAACTCACCATTAATTAGAGATTGATATTTAATAATATTATTTGTCATCTATACTTCCTCCTTAAATCACTACCATAATAATTATAGCATTGATATAAGTCATATCCTATTCACTCTTAACTAAAATTATTATTTAAATTTATATTATGAAAATCAAAAAAACTAATTCTTTAAAAAGTCCATAATTTTCAACAAAAAAGTTTATTTTAAATACCATTGTTGCTTTCTTTTCCATCAAAATTTTCTGATATTGATGATATATCAGCATCAATAACATCAGTTTTTAAATCAATCACTAAATTACTACCGCCAGCAATAATATCATCAGCAACTACTTTGCCAGTTCCTTCATTTACCTTGCTAAGATTAATGTCACTTGCTTTAATCACTAATCATTTTTCTTTTTTCGTTAATATATTAATAAAAGATGTTGCTGGTGATAAGAAAGTTTTAATAATACTAATACTTTTACTTTTAGGAACTTTTATTACTTTATTACCTTTTGTTGTTCGTGAAGTTTGTTCAATAGTATTGAATAACATTCGTTTAATTGTTCCAACTGATGTTAACATTGCATAAATATCATTACTATTACCACAAGCCATTCCTACCACTTCATCTTCTTCAGAATTAATTTTCAAAGCTTTAACACCTGTTGCAGTTTTAGTTAATAATGGAACTTTCGTTTCTAAATATTTTAAAGTCATACCCTTGCGAGTACTAGTAACAATAAAATCATGACCGGTAGTACTATTAACACTAATAACACTATCGTTCTCTTTTAACTTAACATATTTGGCGGTTTTATTAAATCTGGTAGTTGCTAACTCTAAAAGTGGCATTCTTTTAATTAAACCATATCTAGTAGCGACTACTATATTTACATTTGGCTGTTCAAAACTATTAACTTGCGCAACACTAATAATTTTTTCATTTCCTTCAAGTTTACATAACGTATTAACATGAATACCATTATCTTTCCATTTATTTTCTTCTAATTTAAAAATTGGTATTAAAAAATAATTACCTTTATTTGTAAAAAATAATAAATTATTAAAATTATTGAACATTGCTCCACCAATAATAACATCATTTGGCTTACGCCCAAAATCTTGATAATCAAGATTTTGTAAAAATACTTTACTACTTATTACCTTAATTCAACCATCATAACTAATACTAACAAATACATTTTCTTGTCGCAATGTTGCTTTTTCATCAATTGTAATTTCAGAAATTTCACCTTGAATTTGTGATTTTCTTAATCCAGAAAAATGAGAATTAATTTGTTCTAACTCAGTAATAATAACTTGACGTAGTGAATTTTCATTATTAAGAATTTCTTGTAAAACAATAATTTTACTTTCAATATCTGCTTTTTCTAAAACTAATGATTGAATATCAGTAGCAGTTAAACGATATAAACGCAATTGTACAATTGCTTCTGCTTGAATATCAGTAAAATTAAAAGCTGATATTAAATTTAATTTTGCTTGCATACGGTCAGTTGATGTTCTAATAATTTTAATTACTTTATCAACTTCACTTAATGCAATAACTAAACCATTAACAATCTCTAATCTTCGTTCTAATTGTGCTAAGTCATATTGTGAACGCTTAGTAACAACATCAATTTGATGATTAATATAAAAATCTAACATATTAATTAAACTCATTTGTACTGGTTTTTTGTTAGCAATTGCTACTAAATTAAAGTTATAATAAATTTGTAAATTGGTATTTTTAAATAAATAATTTAAAATTTCTTGTGGTTTACTATCTTCTACTAAATCAATAACTATTCGTAAACCAAAACGATCCGTTTCATCACGTACTTCTTTAATACCATGAATTTTTGCTAATGTTTTAACATCATCAATTTTTTTAATTAAATCTTGTTTAATAACTTCAAATGGAATTTCGGTAATAATTATTTGTGGAATTTCACCTTCATTATTAATATGAGTTTTGGCACGAATTGCAATTCGCCCCTTACCAGAACGATAAGCTTCTTTAATACCTTTAATACCTTGAATAATTCCTCCGGTTGGAAAGTCAGGACCCTTAATAACACGCATTAATTCGCTTAAATTACATTGTGGATTATTAATTCTCATGACAATTGCATTAATTACTTCTTGTAAATTATGAGGTGGAATATTAGTTGCCATTCCAACGGCAATTCCAGAAGCACCATTTACTAATAAATTTGGAAAATAGGCAGGTAAAACTGTTGGTTCTGTTTCTGATTCATCAAAATTTTTAATTAAACTAATAGTATTTTTCTTAATATCCTTCAATAATAATTCTGAAATTAATGATAAACGTGCTTCTGTATATCGCATCGCAGCAGGATTATCACCATCAATTGAACCTTTATTACCGTGCATTTGTACTAATGGTCATGCTACCTTTCACTCTTGTGCCATTCTACACATCGCAGCATAAACCGCTGTATCACCATGAGGATGATATTTACCAATTACTTCTCCAACAACACGAGCTGCTTTTTTATATGCTTTATCATTGGTTAAACCCAAATCATTCATAGCATGCAAAATTCGACGTTGAACTGGCTTCAAACCATCACGGACATCGGGCAATGCTCGTTCTAAAATAATATATTTGGCATATCGACCAAAACGTTCTGCAACAATATCATCAATAGGATAAGATAAAATTTGTTCATTATTTTGTTGAATCTCTTCTTTACTATTCATAACTTATAAACTCCTTTTTTTCTTAATAATCACTAGCTTCAAAAGAAATATTTTCTTCAATTCATTTTCGTCTTTTTTCTGGTTTATCACCCATTAATATTTGAATTTCTGTTTCTGCTGATAGAGCATCCTCAATAGTAATTTTAATTAATTGACGGACGTTTGGGTCCATAGTTGTTTCTCATAATTGTTCAGCATTCATTTCTCCTAAACCTTTATAACGTTGCAGGTCATATTTACCTTTAATTGTTTCAACTTTATCTTTTAATTCTAACTCATTTCAAACATATACATGTTTCTCTTGCTCTTCTTCTTTAAAAGAAATTTTAAATAAAGGCGGTAATGCAATATAAATATTACCCGAAGTAATTAAATCTCGCATATAACGATAGAAAAAAGTTAGTAATAAAATTTGAATATGGGCACCATCAGTATCGGCATCAGTCATAATAATGACTTTATTATAATTACAATTTTCAATACTAAATTCGTTACCAACACCAGCACCAATCGCATTAATAATCATACTAATTTCCTCATTATTAAAAAGATCAATTACTTTAGTTTTTTCGGCATTAATTACTTTTCCTTTTAACGGTAATATCGCTTGGAACTTACGATCACGACCTGACTTGGCACTGCCACCAGCGGAATCTCCTTCCACTAAAAATAATTCATTAATATTAGGATTTTTACTTTGTGCGGGCACCAATTTACCTACTAAAAATTTTTGCGTATCTTTACTTTTATTACGCAATGATTCACGTTCTTTTCTTAAAGCATTACGAATATCACGAGCCTTAATGGCTTTATCAATAATTTTTTTAGCAGCATCACTATTTTCGTGAAGTCAAAATGAAAATCTTTCATTAACAATATTATCAACAACAATTCTTGCTTCGGGCGTTCCTAATTTACCTTTTGTTTGACCTTCGTATTGAATTAAATTTTCAGGAATACGCAACGAAACAATAGCAACCAAACCTTCTCGCAAATCATTACCTTCTAAATTTTTATCTTTTGCTTTTAATAATTCTTGTTTTCTTGCATATTCATTAATAGCTTTTGTTAAACCACTTTTAAAACCAACTAAATGACTTCCACCATCAACAGTTTTAACGTTATTGGCAAACCCTACTAACGTTTCGCTATAATCTTCCGTATATTGTAATACAATTTCAACGTCAATATTATTTTGTTTACCTTTTAAACTAACAATTGGTGATAAATTTTTTTTATCTTTATTTAAATATTGCATAAAAGCAACTAAGCCATTTTTATAATGAAAAGTTTCTTCAGTACCTGTCCTCTTATCAATTAATTGAATACTTAAATCATTAATTAAAAAAGCACTTTCACGTAAATGTTGTTCAAATAAATGAACATTTCAATCACAACCTAGAAAAAAACGATGAAAATCAGGTAAAAATTGTACCCTAGTTCCTGTTTTATAAGTGTTACCAATCATTTTTAAACTTTGATCAATCTTACCACCATTTTTAAATTTAATTTCATGAATTTTTTTATCACGATGAATAGTAACAATCATTCAATTACTTAAAGCATTTACTACTGAAGCACCAACGCCATGTAAACCACCCGAGGTTTTATAACTATTAGTGTCAAATTTTCCACCAGCATGTAAAACCGTATAAATAACTTCGGGAGTACTTTTTTTTGAAGCATGCATACCAGTTGGAACACCACGACCATTGTCTTCAACAGTAACTGACTTATCAACATTAATAGTAACAACAATACTAGTACAAAAACCAGCTAATGCTTCATCAATACCATTATCAACAATTTCTCAAACTAGATGATGAAGACCACGATTATCAGTAGAACCAATATACATTCCAGGTCTTTTTCTAACTGCTTCTAGACCTTCTAAAATTTGAATTGATGATTCATTATAAACACTGTTTTTTGGTTTATTTGCCATGAAAAAAAACTCCTTACTACAATTTATTTCATTTTCATTTTATCATATATTTATTTATTTAAAGATAATGTCGATAAAAGAACTAAATCAATTTTATAATTTAAAGTTAAAGGTTTCTATACAAAATTTAAGATAATACATTTAAAATAAATATTTAACTAATAATTTTTAATTATTAATAAAACAGCTATAAAAATAAATATAATAATCTTATAAAGATTATAGAATTTTATCGCTTACTTATTTTAATGTTTACAAAATAAATGGGTTTTTTATTGTTAAAGGAGTAAAAAAATGAATGACGATTTAAATGAAAAATTAATAAATAGTGCTTGAAATGGCGATTTAGATACAATTAATATTTTACTGATAAATAATGTTGCTGATGTTAATTATTTAACTATAAATAATTTTAGTTCTTTAACACTAGCCGACTGAAATGGACACTTAAATATCGTTAAAAATTTACTAGAAAATGATGCTAATATTAATCATGCTAATATATTTGGTAATACTGCTTTATTATTAGCTGCTGAAAATAATCATATTGAAATAGTTAATACACTAATAGAAAATAACGCTAATATTAATCATGAAAATAATGGTAATGAAACTGCTTTAATCTTAGCTGCTAAAAACGGACACTTAAATATCGTTAATATCTTAATAATGCAACATAATATTAATATTGATCATCCTAATAATTTTAATAATACTGCTTTAACACTAGCTGCTAAAAACGGACACTTAAATATCGTTAATATCTTAATAATGCAACATAATATTAATATTGATCATCCTAATAATTTTAATAATACTGCTTTAACACTAGCTGCTAAAAACGGACACTTAAATATCGTTAATGTATTAATAACACATAATGCCAATGTTAATCATATAAATGAAGATAATGATGAAACCGCTTTAATCTTAGCTGCCAGAAACGAACACCATGAAATCATTAATCTCTTAATCGATAATTTTGCTAATATTAATCATGAAAATCGTTATGGTGATACAGCTTTAATATGAGCCGCCAGAAACGGACACTTAAATATTGTTAATAGCTTAATAATGCAACATAATATTAATATTAATCATGAAAATATAGAAGGTTACACTGCTTTCAAGTGAGCCGCTACAAACGGATATTTAGATATAGCTAATGTTATAATAGCGCATAATGCTAATGCCGATCATACAAATCAAATAAATAATAATGCTTTAATATGAAGCGCGCGAAATGGTTATCTAAATATAGTTAATAGTTTAATAATACATAATACCAATATTAATTATGTAAATGAAAAAGGTGATACAGCTTTAATATGAAGTACTTGAAAAGGTTATTTGGAAATAGTTAACACTTTACTAGCAAAAAATGTTAATGTTAATTATTCAGATCAATCTGGTTACAGTCCTTTAATGATAGCTGCTGAAAATGGTTTTTTAGAAATTACTAATGCTTTAATAAAAAATGGCGCCAATGTTAATCATACAAATCAAGTTGGTGATACGGCTTTAATCTTAGCTGCTGAAAATGGTTTTTTAAAAATTGTTAATAGTTTAATAGAAAATAACGCTAATCTTAATTATGCAAATCAAAATGGTAATACAGCTTTAATGATGGCCAATAAAAATAACCATATAAAAATAGCAAGAATAATCGAGCAAATAAATCAACTAAATCAACTAAAGGCAGAAAATTTAATAAATGCTAAAGAAATGATACTAAACATTAATAATGTTTTAAATGAACAACTAAAAAAAACTAATGAAATAAAAGATAATCAAAATGATAATGAAATTTGAAAAAATAATCAAGAAGAAATTATTGAAATCATTGATAACTATAAACATAATTTAAATCAAAAACTTAAAAATATTAATTCAGAACTTAATAATCATTCTCTAAAAAAAGATTTTATTAATATTCTAAAGTTTGGAAAAGAAAATTATTCATTATTACATATAGCAGTATTAAATGATTGACAAAAATTAGTAACTTATTTAATAAATGAATGACCAGTTGATATTGATTATCAAGATAATTCGGGAAATTCGGCATGAAATCATGCTTGTATGTTATTACAACCAAAAAATACTTTGACTATTAAAAAAGAACATCAATTAACTTATAAAAATAAAGTATTTATAAAACAATTAATTCCTTCATCTCCAAATTGAAATCCAATTGAAAAAAAAGAAATTAATAAAAATGCTAGTGAAAATAGAAAAAAAATTATTGACTATTATATGCCAAAAGATAAAAATAGTATTGAGAGTTGAGAACATATTAGTAGTATCGATTTACAAATGCAAAATTCTTTCACAAACGAAAGCAATACGTTAAAATTTTCAATATCTTAAAACATTAAGATATTTTTTATCTAACTTTTGATATTTTTACATTAGTAACTTAGATAAATATCTTATTTACGTTATTATTTATTTCTTAATAACATATTATTCAAAACTATGTAATTCTTTTCATAGTTTTTCTAAAATTACTTTTGATTTAACTAATGATAAAAGTTCTGTTTTTGTAGCATTTTGCAATAATTGTCAAGTTGGAAATTGCTGTAATATTTTATTTTGTAATTGTAAACCAATTCCTGGTACTGATGATAAAACACTACTTATCATTGATTGACTTCGCTTTGCTTTATGATATTTAATTGCATAATTATGAACTTGATCTTGTAATTTACTCAAAAATAAAAAACAAGCATCAGTCTTAGGAATATTAATAATTTGCATTTTATCATTTATAATTTTATCAGTTTGATGTTTTTTATTTTTAACTAATCCAATAATAGGAATTGTTAAGTTTAATAATGTTAGTTGTTCTAATGTAGCACTAATTTGTGGTTTTCCACCATCAACAATAATTAAATCAGGAAGTGGCAATTTATTAATAACTAAGTGATGATATCTACGATAAATCATTTCACAAAAACGATGATAATCATCAACAATTTTTGGATCTAATAAAAATTTGCGATAATCATTAAAACTAGGATTACCATTCTTATAAACAATCATACCACCAACACTAGCACTTTGTTGAAGATTAGAAACATCAAAAACCTCTAAATGATTTAAATTAGGAATTTTTAATCATTGTGATAATACTTTCATCATATTTAACGGCGCATTAAACTGATTAGTCTGTAAATAATTATTTCATACATAAATGGCATTGGTTTTTGCCAATGTTAAAATATGTTCTTTTGTTCCTTTAATTGGATTAATAAATTTTATTTGTGGAAATAATAATTTTAATTGTTTTAAATCAATATTTGATGGTAAATATATTTCATTTGGCAATGTATTTTTACTATATAGTTGTTGACAATAATTACGAATTAAATCTTGAATTTCTAAGTAATTATTTTGAACTATTTGTTCATCTTTAGCTTGCAATTTACCATTACGATAAAATAAAGTAATTAAAACAACCATTTCATTTTCAATTAAAAAATTAATAAAATCGCGATTTCCATAATCTTGAAACTCAACAACTTGTTGTGATAAAAATAGATCTATTTTTGATAACAAAATTTTAATACGATTAGCATTTTCAAATTGTAAGTTTTCAACACTAATATTCATATTATTAATTAATATTTTTTTAACAGCAGTAACATTCCCTTTGAAAAATTGATCAATTTTACTAATCATATCTTCATAATAAGTAATAGGTACTGATTTAAAACAAGCGCCAGAACATTGCTGTAAATGATAATATAAACAAGGTTTACCAAGATTACCAGCACATTTTCGTAATGGAAAAATTCGTTCCAATAACTTTAAAATTTCACGCGCACCAGTACCATCGGGAAATGGTCCATAATAATGTCCCTCTTTTTTAGTAGCACTACGTACATAACGATATTGTGGATCACGATTATTAGTGATTTGAATATAAGGATATTTTTTATCATCTGCTAACAAAATATTATATTTAGGATGATGTTTTTTAATCAATGTTTGTTCTAAAATTAAAGCCTCTTTTTCATTAGATGTCGTAATGTATTCAACATCATGAATATCATTAACTAATAACATTGTTTTAAAATTACTGGCTTTATTTAAATATGAAGTTACTCGTTTTTTTAATGAATTAGCTTTACCAACATAAATTAAATTATTATGTATATCTTTAAATAAATAGCATCCAGCAATATTAGGTAAAAGTTTAATTTTCATTTGTAGTAAAGATTTTTCTGCCATTAGTTCACCTAAATTTATTAACAAATTAAAAGATACTTTGATTTTAACATTAATATAATGTTTTATCCTAAAGTAAACTCTTAATTTTATTCATTATTAATTACTTATGATTCGTTATTAATAATAGTCTAGTTATCATTAATAATTTCACGATTTAAAATACTATCTTCTAAACTTTTTTTAACTACCAGAGTACCTTTGCTATTACTCATTACATCTTTTTGTTTTTCAGGGTCAATTTTACCAAAAGGAGTTAAATAACTATTTTCATTAAAATAAACAATAGGTGAAGAAGGTTTATTGATAATGTCGCTATTATCATTTTGTTTTATTTCATTTTGTTTTATTTCCGCTTTTTTTACTGGTGATATAGATGGTTCCTTCTTTGATTCGTTATTAAAATTATTTTCTTTTCTAAAATATTTTTTAACTTGTTTATCAATTAATAATTTTTCTTTTTTTAACTTAATATGTTTTTGTTTTAAATCAGCATTTATTTTATTTTTTTGCTTTTTATTTTTATTATTAATAATAATTTGTTTAATAATTTGTTTCATTTTGCTAAAGAAAATAAAAGGTTTATTAAAAATAAATAAACAAGTTAAAGAAAAAATACTAATAAAGTTTGCAATTAAATTAGTAACAAAAAAACCATAATTAAAAATACCTATTAAAACATTACTAATAATGCCACCAGTAGCATATGCTGGAAAAAAGGTTTCAACACTAAAGTCTTTAAAAGAAATTGGTGAAGCAAAAAAACCTAGATAATTATTTATAGCATTTGTATTTCGTCATGTTTTAACGTATATTTCACTAATATTTAATAGGTTTAAATTATAATAACTAGTTCATAAATTATTCTTTCCTAAAATTATTAAAGTTAAAGTTTGTGTTGTCCAACAACTAATCACTAAAAATAAAAAAGTAACAAAAATATACTTCAATTTAAATTGCATGCGATAACCAAAAGCTAAAGGAATAATCATTAAAAAAAGAAAGAAATAAACAGCATATTTCACTCATCCAAATAAAAAAGAAAAAAGAAAATCATCAAGTACTTTACCAATTATTGAAAATCTAGTTAAACTAACTATTAGGAAAAAGAAGATTACTAATAAGAAAAAAAGTAACCCAACTTCATCACCACGAGATTGAGATTTTGATATTTTAATGCCATTTTTAATCATAAGAATATCACCTCTTAACAGTCTCCACAAAATAACTTATAAAAATAGTATAACATAATTGATATATGTAATATCTTTCTATAATCGATTTTTGATTTATTATTGCAAAAGAACAATAATATTTTTTTAATACTTTTATCATAAAAAATGTATTATTTAAATTTCATATTCATTATTTTCTAGATTTTAAAAATTTAAAATAAATCATTTTTCTTATTTATATTTATTTAACAATTAATTTATATAACATTATATAATCATTGTAAACTTAATATAAGTTTTACCCGTTGCTTCATTTAAAGTAAAATGGGTTTTTATTTTCTAATTTTAAAGGGGACATAAACAATGTGAGATTTTAATAAAAATAAAAAAGAAGAACAAGAAAGACAAAAAGAAGCCGAAAAACAAGCAGAACAACTACGAAAAATTGAAAGAGACCAAGCTAAATTAAAAGCCGAAAGAGAAGAAAGAAAAAGACAAAAAGAAGAACAAGAAAAAAAGAAAGACAAAGAGAAGCCGAAAAACAAGCAGAACAACTACGAAAAATTGAAAGAGACCAAGCTAGATTAAAAGCCGAAAGAGAAGAAAGACAAAAACAAAAAGAAGAAAGAGAAAGAGAAGAAAAAAATAGGGAGCGTACGAGGCTTTTTAATAATCTGTGTATCTTTGTTTTACAAAGTTACTAATTTAGATTAATTCTGTCTTCAAATTTTATCATAAAATGAGCAATTGCTGTATTTCAATTTTGAATAGGCAATGTTCATTTTTTTGTTATATTTTCAATTGCCAAGTAAAATATTTTGAAAACTGCCATATCATTAGGAAAAACTTTTTTATTTCTGATGATTTTTCGTAATTGACTATTAACAGATTCAATAGCATTTGTAGTATAAATCACTCTTTTGATTTCTACTGGATAACTAATAAAAACCATTAAATTATCTCAATTTTTGGTAATGTTTAGTAATCTGTGTAACTTACAAAAATAACTATGTTTAATTAATTCTAGTAAATATAATTAAATGACTAGAAAGAGTGAGTTACAGATGGCTAAAAAAGATAACTTTAATAATAATGATCCAATATCAAAAGCAGTAGATTTATTATTAGAAAATACTGAAGATTTAACAAAAGTTTTTAAAGAGGGAGGGTTGTATAAAGAATTAACAAAAAGATTAGTAGAAAAAATGTTGAATTCTGAGATGCAAAATTATTTAGGATATGAAAAAAATCAACATAGTACTACTGAAAATGCTCGTAATGGTACAAGTTCAAAAAAATTAATAACTCAACAAGGTAAAATTGAAATTGATGTACCAAGAGATCGCAATAGTAATTTTACTCCTGTAATAGTTCCTAAAAGGCAAAGAAGATTTGATGGTTTTGATCAACAAGTTCTTTCCTTGTATGCAAAAGGAATGACATTATCTGACATTAGAATGCAGTTGCAAGAGTTATATCATGGTGCTGATATTAGTGAAAGTGTTATTAGTCAAATTACTGATGATGTTATTGATGATGTTAAAGCATGACAAAATCGACCATTAGAAAGTATTTATCCTATTGTTTATTTTGATTGTATAGTAGTTAAAGTACGACAAGATAAACGGATTATTAACAAATCAGTTTATATAGCATTAGGAGTTGATTTAGAAGGCAAAAAAGATGTTTTAGGATTATGAATTAGTGAAAATGAAGGTTCTAAGTTTTGATTATCTAATTTCACAGAAATGAAAAATCGTGGCTTAAATGATATTCTTATTGCTTGTAGTGATAATTTAATAGGCATGTCAGAAGCAATACAATCAGTTTATCCTAAAACAGAACATCAATTATGCATTGTTCATCAAATTAGAAATAGTTTAAAATATGTTTCATACAAACATCGAAAAGGTCTAGTTGCAGATTTGAGGCTTTTTAATAATCTGTGTATCTTTGTTTTACAAAGTTACTAATTTAGATTAATTCTGTCTTCAAATTTTATCATAAAATGAGCAATTGCTGTATTTCAATTTTGAATAGGCAATGTTCATTTTTTTGTTATATTTTCAATTGCCAAGTAAAATATTTTGAAAACTGCCATATCATTAGGAAAAACTTTTTTATTTCTGATGATTTTTCGTAATTGACTATTAACAGATTCAATAGCATTTGTAGTATAAATCACTCTTTTGATTTCTACTGGATAACTAATAAAAACCATTAAATTATCTCAATTTTTATATCAAGATTTAGTAATTTGAGGATATTGTTTATTTCATTTACTTTCAAACGATTCTAAAGCTTGCATTGCTTGTTCTTCACTACATGCACTATAAATTGGTTTTAAATCTGCAACTAGACCTTTTCGATGTTTGTATGAAACATATTTTAAACTATTTCTAATTTGATGAACAATGCATAATTGATGTTCTGTTTTAGGATAAACTGATTGTATTGCTTCTGACATGCCTGTTAAATTATCACTACAAGCAATAAGAATATCATTTAAGCCACGATTTTTCATTTCTGTGAAATTAGATAATCAAAACTTAGAACCTTCATTTTCACTAATTCATAATCCTAAAACATCTTTTTTGCCTTCTAAATCAACTCCTAATGCTATATAAACTGATTTGTTAATAATCCGTTTATCTTGTCGTACTTTAACTACTATACAATCAAAATAAACAATATGATAAATACTTTCTAATGGTCGATTTTGTCATGCTTTAACATCATCAATAACATCATCAGTAATTTGACTAATAAAACTTTCACTAATATCAGCACCATGATATAACTCTTGCAACTGCATTCTAATGTCAGATAATGTCATTCCTTTTGCATACAAGGAAAGAACTTGTTGATCAAAACCATCAAATCTTCTTTGCCTTTTAGGAACTATTACAGGAGTAAAATTACTATTGCGATCTCTTGGTACATCAATTTCAATTTTACCTTGTTGAGTTATTAATTTTTTTGAACTTGTACCATTACGAGCATTTTCAGTAGTACTATGTTGATTTTTTTCATATCCTAAATAATTTTGCATTTCAGAATTCAACATTTTTTCAACTAATCTTTTTGTTAATTCTTTATATAAACCGCCAGATTTAAAAACTGTTGTTAAATCTTCAGTATTTTCTAGTAATAAATCTACTGCTTTTGATATTGGATCATTATTATTAAAGTTATCTTTTTTAGCCATCTGTAACTCACTCTTTCTAGTCATTTAATTATATTTACTAGAATTAATTAAACATAGTTATTTTTGTAAGTTACACAGATTACTAAACATTTCCTAAAATTATGATGAATTACTATTTCTCCTTCTAATAACATCTACTCACTTCCCTTCTTTTTTTTAATTATCATAATGATTATTTAATAACCATATCCTTATTATTTTTATCAATATTTCTAATTGAGTATTTAATGATTCTCAAGCTAAATTAAAATTTTCTTTATTTTCCAAATAATAATAATTATGAATAATAATATTTGGTATATTATTATTTTTTCCTAAAACAACATTATCTAAATAACCAATGTGAGTTCGTAAAATTTTATATTTTATTAAAAATTTATCAATTTTCATATCTTCATAAATCATATCTAATATTTCAACAGATTTAATTTTTTTCATTGAAATATTTCTTTTAATAATTTAAAAAATATTATCACTTCTAAATGATTTTAATATTTCTTGTTCTAATTTTTTAGAATCTTTTCTTATAAAATCTAGTTTATCACTAGTAAATGAATATGAATTATTTCAAATTTCCTTTTCTTCTTTACTTAAATTTTCTCAAATTTCTAATATTTTAAATCTAAATTTGGGAGATTTTAAAATAGCAAAAATTGATAATAATTCTAAAGATGACCTAATAACTATAGAACTAATTAAAAATGGATAATTTTCAGACTTTATTTTTAACGTATCAAGTAAAGGTTTTGTATTATTTTTTCATATTTGAAATATTCCTCATTTAATATCTGTAATTTTTTCTTTATTATCTAGTAATTGTTTATGTATATTTTTTAAAAAGTTAACATTATTATAATATTTAATTAATTGTTCTTGAATAAGGGTTCTATCATGAATGGGCGTTTGATTTGCTAATTCAATTTCTTGCCTCAAAGTACTTGAACCTATAGAACTTGGCTCTAAATATTTTATAACAAATTCATATAAAATAAAAATTTTGTTTCCTTCTCAACCACGAGTTGAATAATTTTCATCTTTTAAATTTTTTACAAGAAAGTTATACAAATCTTGTTTATCTACAAGAGTTATTTTAACTTCTCATTTTTCTACAGTTACTGCTATATTAAATAATTTAGATAACGTTTTTAATTCATCATTATATTCAATTTTAATAACAGACCTCGCCAATTCTAAAGCTGATATACTTTCACTATTTCCATTTATATTAATTTTATTTATATCTTTTTTATCCTTATTATAAGTTTCAACAATATCAATTACTCACACGGCATTATTTAAATCTGTATCTAAAGATTTAATTGATTTATTAAATCTATAACTTAATTTTTGTTTAATTTCTTTATTTTCAAATTTATTTTCTTTATATTTAAAAAACATATCTTTTAAATCATAAAAATATTTTAGTCTTGATCAAGATCTTTTACCCTTATTTTCACCAGCATGTCTTGTATATATTATTTTTCAAATTTCATCTTCATGCTTTACATCTGCTAATGCACTTCAGTTACATTCAACTTATTAAAATTAGGTTTTTCTGGCGATTGTAAAATCTTAATAACTTTTGAATAATTTTTTTTATCCGAAAAATTTTCTAAAATAGTTTTATATTTATCAAATTCTGTAATTAAATACATACACATTATTCTTCTATTACCTTCAATTGAATAAAAGAATTGATCTTTACCTTCTAAAATAAAAATTTGATCCATAGCAGCATTGTAGCCTAACATTAATTGTTCTAATAAATCATCTCATTCACCTTCATACTGTAATAATTTTTTAATATTTTCATAAATGTCATAATTTAAACCATAATTTATATTAAGTAAATCAATTTCAATAGATCTAGTATACCTTGGATTATGTGGAAGTAATCTTATTTCTGTATAAGATTTCAATTTTAATCTCTCCTTTAAATATTTTATACCTCTTAATAAAAAAACATTTTAACAAAAATATTCACGTTTTAATTATATAAAAATACTAAAAAATATTAAATAATAATTAAAATTTTATTATCTAGTTACTATTTTTTATTATTTATTATCTTTAAAATACTCACTACGAATAATACTAAATATTTTACAATCACTAACTTTACCATCTTTAATAAAATTACTACGGGAAATTCCTTCAAACTTCATACCAACACTTTCCATCGTTTTCGCTGAAGCAATGTTCTCTTTAACACAACTGCCTTCAATTCTAATACTATCAGTATTTTCAAATCCGCACTTAATAGCAGTTAACAATGCCTCTTTGGCATAACCTTTACCCCATTCTTTTGGATTAAAAGCATAACCTATTTCCAAACATTTAGTGTGAGCAAAATATCTAATAAAGCCACAAGTACCAATCATCGTATTAGTTTTATCATCTTTTAATTGCACTGCTCACATTAAAGAACTTAATTGTTTATATTCTTGTAATAAAGAATTAATAAAACCAATACTATCATTAATACTTTTATGAGCTTTTCACGGTACATATTTTGTCATATTTTCATTCTTCGCATAATTAAATAATGCTTGTGCATCATTTAAAGTAATAGGACGTAGTTTTAAACGTTGACTTTCTAAAACTGGGATGGCAGGTAAACGATCAATATCATTCATAATTTTCTCCTTTAAATATTTTTAAACATATCTATTATATATTTTCATAATTTTTTCAACACTTGGCAATAGTTTATTAACCTGACTAACACTATAAGTAACTTCCATATTTCTAACAACACCATGCGATACAAAAAAAGTATTTAAATAATATGTACCATAATAATATTTAATTGCTTTTAAACTTCCACCAGCTGTTAAACCTGTTGCAACAAAACGGACATTTTCATCTTTTACTAAATCTTTAGCAAAATAATATTTATTATATGATAATTTATATTTTTTAATAGCAATATCTTCAATATTAACACGAATCTTAGTGTCTTCATCAGTAGGTCAGATTGTTTGATAGGAAATTAACTTAGTTTTAATATTGCCACCAGCACTTAATGCTAATGCTGCCATTAATGCCCCTTCAGGAGCACCACCAATACCATAAACAAAATCTGCTTCCTTGTTAATAACATCAATAGCAGCAAGCACATCACCATCACCAATTAAACGAACAATAATACCTAAATCATGCAACTTTTCAATTATTTTTTGATGTCTTGGTTTATCTAAAACAATACCAATTAAATCATTATGTTTTTTCATTTTTTGCATAGTTTTAATGTTAGTAATAAAATCATCTTCATTGTTAATAGCATCTTGTAAATCGGGTCCAACAAATAATTTTTCCATATACATTTCTGGTAACTTTAAAATAGTATTGGGTGTTGCTGCTGCTAAACAAGCAATACTACCAGCAATATTATAAGCAGCAGGATAAGTACCTTCTACTGGATCAACTGCTAAATCATAAATTAAAGTTTTTCCTTTTCCTAGTTCTTGATTAACAAATAACATTGGGGCTTGATCTAACTCACCTTCACCAACGATAATACGACATTTAATAGGGACATTATCTAGCATAATTGTCATTGCTTCAACAGCAGCAAAGTCAACAGCATTCTTATTTTTACGACCAATAAATTTATAAGCAGCAATTGTCGCCATTTCTACTGCTCTAATTAAATACATATCCTTATTCATATTTTTCTCCATAATTAAGATGTTCATTGTTAATTATATGATAATTTTTAACAAAAAACTTAATTATTAAATCTCTTTTTTATTACTTTTAAATATTAACGCTATTGATACTTAGTTTTACAAAAAATTTATGAACAAAATTTTGAATTTAAAAAAACACTGCCTAAAAAATATTAAAAATTTTAATAATTTCCAAAAGTTATTTCATGAAAAATTATTTTAAAGTTTTATAATTTAAAATAAAGATTTTGACAGATTAAATAAATTAAATTTAGTAAGAAAATAAAAAAGAATTAAGTATTTAGTAATACTAATTTTAACTAGTATATTAAGTACTAATATGATTATAAATAGCAATATATTTTAAAAAATTAATCAATATTAAACTCATCACAAACTAAATAATAACTTGATAACTATCAATTTAACATTTACAAATATTATTTATAAAACTTAATAAAATTTCACTTTGAATGTCCATCTTTCTTGACAGCGCTATTTCAAGTTTTCTTAAATTGATAATCTAATAATAAAAGAGAACTAATTTAATCATATTTTTATTTTAAAATAATAAAATTTAAAAATTGTTTTGTTTTGAAAGTAAATAAAAAAATATTTACTTTCAAAGGAGGGCAAAAATTATGAAATACTTTAATCCAAATTATTGATTTAAATTATGAATATTAATCGGACCATTTTTTAACAATAAAGTGCAATGTACTAATACTATGTCAATTGATAATGAAATAGATTCTAACAATACATTTGACATAACATCAATAAAAAATTTAATATACAATCAAATAGAACTAGAAACAATAGCAAAAGAATTAATTTTACTCAATAGAAATAAGAGAGCAAAAGGAAAAAGCGGAGGAAAAGGAAAAATAAATATTAAATTAAAAAATAAAACAACGATTACCAAAAATGCTAATAAAGGAAAGATAAAAAAGATAAAAAAAAGTTCTAGAAAAATTACAAAAAAAAATAGTGAAGATTCAAATAAAGAGTCAGGAACTTCTGAAACAGACAAAAGAAATATTGAAGAAAAAAGTTTAAAAAAAAGAAAACCAATAATATTTGAAAGAAAAGACAATGATAAAGCAAAGGATTTTGTTCCTAAACCAATCACAATTAATGGAAATGATATTTTAAATATTTTAAAATTAACTAAAAAAGAAATTCGAGCATTCAATGCAACAACACAAATTCCATACTTTAGCAAACAACAAATTGAAACATTTACCTCAGCACAGATTACCTGATTTACAATAAAGCAAATTCCACATTTTACAAAATTACAAATACCAGCACTCACAAAAGAACAAATACCAGCATTTACCGAAAAGCAAATTCAAGCATTTACAGATTGACAAATTCAAGCATTGACAGAAGAACAAATCAGTTGATTTACAATAGAAAAAATACTAGCATTCACAAAAGAACAAATTGCATCATTTACAGAACAACAAATCTCATATTTTGCACCATTATGATCAGAAATCTTATTTAAAAAATATATTAATGATGAAAAATCATGAAAAGAAATCAATGTTAAAAATAGAATTAATGATGAAAAATCATGAGAAGAAATCAATGTTAAAAATAGAAGTATTTCAAAATTTATATAAAAAAATTAAATTATTATTTTTTTTCCTTATTAATTTTAAATTCCAGATAATTAAATTATCTGGAAAATTGCATTATTTATAAGTTTAAAACTTTTGATTATATATTATTTGTAAATGCTATCTTTTGTTCAGAAAGTACTAGACCAACTGATACTTCTTGATTTATTGATTCAACATCTGCTATTTGTAATACATTATTAGAATTTCCTATCAAACAATCTGAATTTATTGAATTTAATGTTATATCTAAAATATTAGATATTTCTTTTACCATTTTATATACAAAATCATTTTCTTTAAGAAATTCGCTAGTTTGTTGCGTTTCATAATCACTTATTTTTATATTTTGCTGTTTTTTATTTAAATCAAGAAATTCATTAAATTCAAAAAATAAATGTTTTAACTCTTGTAATTGATCTTTTTGTTGATAAATTTTTTCATATAATAAATCTAAATTTTTAATATAATTTTTAATATTATTATTTTGTACTCTAACTTTTATAAACATAAATTTATAATCTTTTTTATTTTTTTGTTCAAAATTATTAACTATTTTTTTACATATTTTTTGATTTAAATTATATTTTTTTTGATAATCATACATTAATGGAATAAACTTTTTAGGAATTTTAATTAACGTTGTAAAATCAATTAAAAACAAAAGATTTTGCGAACTATCATTTTCATTAGTACATAATAAAGCAAATTTTTTGTTTTCATTAAAAAGAAAATTCTTTTTACTATTTTTTGCCATTTTATTTTGTAATTTTTTAAAAATCATTTGTTCTTCTTCATTACAATCTTCAAATAATAGTAATGGATTAAAATAAAGGTTTTTTGCTATTTTTTGATTCTTCCCTTCATTTAAACTATCATCTTTAATAAAAATTAGATAAGAATATGGACCTTTATATTCTTGTAAAAAATTATAATAATTAAGAGTCATTTTTACTATTGATCCTGATTCTAATTTTAATTCTTCAAAATCAAATAATTTGCATTTACCATTATTTTCATTATTGATATCAATAGTGATATCACTAGAAGTTGATGGTTGTAATTCTTGTTGAGCATTACTTTCTTTATAGTTATTAAACTGTTTTATACTTTTTAAAAGTTCACCATATTTATTTTCTCCAAAAAAAGTAGTAAAATTCTTGATAATAATTTTAAGTGCAGCATCATAATCAGCAACTATTGATATAGAATTTTCAATTTTAGAGTTTTTAATAAAAAAATATTCACCTAAAAATTTATCTACTTGTTCTTTTAATGTAATGAAAAACTTAAAATCTTCTTTTATTTTTTCATGAAAAGTTTTAAATTCATTAAATAAATTAATAATATCATTACTCTTTTTGGTTATATTCAATTTATTTTCAGTAAAACAACTATTCATTTTATTATTAATTTCATTTAATTTATCCCTTATTTCTTTTATATTTTTTTCAATTTTATCTTTAATTTTTTTTATATCAATTTCTAACTTTAATTGTTCTTGCGTTAATACTATTATTTCTTTTTCTTGGCTTTTAATACTAATTTCATTTTCTAAAATTTGTTTTTTATAACTTGAAATTTTTGTTTCTAAAATTTGAATTCTTTCTTTTGCATTTTTAACTTTATTATTATAATCGATTCATAATGCATCTCAATGCTTTTGTATGTTTGCATCACTTGAATTAACTTCAATTAAAGCTGATACTACTTCAACATATTTTATTTTTGTTCTCATAGTAGCTTGGAAATCTTCAATATTTTTTTGAGTTTCTTGAAAAGTATCTTTATCTATCTTTGCGCTTTTTTCTTTAAACTCTTCTTTATCTTTTTGCAAAGCTTTAATTTCTTTTCTTATTTTTTTTAATTCTTTTTGATCTTTTGCTATTTTTTCATCCAATGTTTGATTTCTAAGTTGATTATTAGTCCTACTTTTTGTTAAATCTTCAATATGACTTTTTAAGTTTTTTAAATCATCTTCTTTATAAGATAAATCCTTTTCATATTTACTATTCTCTAATTCTTCTTCTGATAAAATATCTTGATATCTTTGTTTATAATTACGTTGTTCCTCAACACTTTCATTTATGAAAAATGTGAATTCTTTTTTAAAAATTTCTAAATTTTCTTTAAATTTTCTAATTTTATTTTCAATATCACCTATTGAAACATTTGTTGTCGCTATCTCTAGAATAATTTTAAACCTCTCTTTCTTTTCTTTCAAAAATAAAAAACCACTTGCTTTAAAACTAAAGCAATGGCCAAACACTTTTATTTTTGTAATTACATTTTATAGAAATTATAATTATAGTTAAGGAATATACTTACTTATACTATTGAATATAATAAAGAAATTTTTATCTTTGATTCTTATTATTTTTAATGTTAAAATTATTCAAATTAAATATGTAAAATGCCTTTTATATATAAAATTATTAATAAGCAAAGTACGAAAAATTTATAGATTACATTTTATAAATAAAATAATATAAAATAATATTAGAAGGATATGGGCAAACAGATAGGGTTGATTTTTATGAACGCAAAAGAATTAATTGCAAGAGTATCAGATAAAACTAAATTTAACATTCAAGATATTGAAATAGTTTTTAATTGTGTAATTGAAGAAATTAAAAATATTAACCAACTAGGTAAAGTAATTACTATTTCTAATTTTGGTACTTTTAAAATCAAAAAAGTAAAACCTTGTTTACGACGAAATAGTAAAAATAATGGACAACACGTAGTTAGCAAATACAAATATATTAAATTTATACCTTATAAAAAATACAAAAAATATATTCGTTGTAAACCAAAACCAACAATACTAAATAACATCGACTATTAAAATGTATGACCTAAAATGTGAGGAAAACTAATGAAACAAAGTAGTATTAATAGAATAAAATTAAGACAAAAAGTTAATATAAATTCAATTGAAATGTTTAAAGCATGCTTGCAATATAATTCTCAATCTCAACCGAAAGTTAAAATTGAATTAGCAAAATGGCCAATGTATTTTGAATATTGAGAATACCTAGAAAAACATGAAAATATAATTCCTTTTTCAATTAAAACATCAATTGACAATTTAACATTATACGGTAATCTTTTAAAAAGTCCCCTTAAAAATGAAAATAATAATAAAACAATAATTTTATTACACGGAATAACTAATACAAGATTTTGAATATTTAAACAGGCTTTCATTTTTTTACGTGCTGGCTATAATGTTATTTGATATGATGCTCGTAACCATGGTGAAAGTGATGCATCACCAACAACTTTTGGTTTAAAAGAATCACAAGATTTACAAGACATTATTGAATACTGTTGTAAAACATATAAGCAAGAAACTACTGCTTTAGGATTATATGGTTTTTCATTAGGTGGCGCAACAGTAGTAATGTGAAGCGATTTATATGCAAAACATAAAATTAATCAAAAAGTAAAATTCATTATTTCTGATTGTACATTTAGTCGCTTAGATCGTACGTATAGTGAAAAACTATACAATTATGCTTTCTTACCTACTAATTTAATGCTGAAATTAAGTCGGAAAAAAGCACAAAAAACATTTGGTGTCGATGGTTTACAAGAAATACAACCAATTAAATATTTAAAATTAATACCTGATATGCCAATGTTATTTCTTCATGGTCAAAATGATCACTTTATTAACTACACTAATGCTAACGAATTATTTCAAGAAAAAATTCGATATGAAATACCAAAAAAAAGTTCATTATACACTATCCTTGATGCTAACCACGGTCAAAGTTTTTTAATTGGTGATTTAGACCACACAGTTGTTAATGAATATAATTTAGTAACTGATAAAGGTATTAGTGACACTACTTTAGAATTTGTTCAAAAATGAATCAATACTTAAGATAAACACTATTAATTGATATTTTTATTAAATATATATTATAATTAATGAGAGTGGAGCGATTATAAAAATGAAAATTAAAGTTATTATTATTGGTGCTGGCGCGACTGGGATGGGAGTTGCGAGTAAATTATTACGTAGTGAAAAAAATAGTGATAAAAATTTTGATATCCATGTTTATCAAGAAAAAAACTATATTTCACTTGGTGCTTGTGGTATTCCTTATTATATTGCTAATGAATTTAAAGATAAAAAACTTTTAAATGATCGTACAAAAAAAGATTTTTCAGAAAAAACTAATAATAAAAATAAAATTAAAATTCATTTAAATCAAAATGTTATTAAAGTCGATACAGCAAAACAAGAAATTCATGTCAAAAAAACAACAGACGATAAAACTAAAGCAAAAGTTGTATCTTATCATGCCTTAGTTATTGCAACAGGAGCCAAACCAAAAATTCCGCCACCTTTTAGTCATGGTATTTTGCCACATAATGTTTATAATGTTTTTACTAAAGAAGATGCCATAAATCTAAAAAAAGCAATGAAAAATGCTAAAAAAATAGTTATTATTGGCGGTGGATTCATTGGCATGGAAATGGCAGAAGCATGCTTAAAACAAAAAAAAGATGTCACAATCGTTGAAATGAAAGATCGATTAATGGCAGACGCTGTTGATAAAGAATTTAGCCAATTAATTTATGATGAACTAACCAAAAAAAATATTAATCATAAAACTAAATCAAAAAACGATGCCACTATTTTACTAAACTATCAAGTTGAAGAACTAATGATGACTCATAATAATGTTAATGATTTGCGTTTAAGAAGTGTAAGTGATAAAAAAAATGGAAAAACAATACCTTGTGACTTAGTAATACTAGCAGTTGGTTTTGAACCAAATACGAATTTTTTACAAAATAGCAACATTGAATTAAATAAAAATAAAGCAATTATTATTAACGAATTCTGTCAAATTCCTTCTAAAGAAAATGTTACAAAAAAGTTTTCAAATATGTATAGTGGTGGTGATTGTGCACAAATATATAGTCAATTTGATAAATCATCAATATATGTTCCCTTGGCAACTAATGCTAATAAAATGGCACGTATTATTGCTGATAATATTAAAAACCCAGAACATAAATATCCAGGAACTTTAGGATCAAGTATTTTACGTGTTGGTAATTTAGAAATAACAAAAACTGGTAGTTTTGATACGATTGATAAAAATAAAATTGGTAGTGTTTATATTAAAGATTATGATCTACCAAGATACTTAAAACAATCTCGTCCTTTATACTTGAAACTATTTTATGATAAAACAAATTTCCAATTACTGGCAGCACAAATGGCAGGCTATAATCATGCCACATTAAGAATTAATGCTCTTGCTACTGCCATTTGAAATAAAATGGACATCCGTGATTTACAAAATTTAGATTTAGTTTATTCACCTCCTTTTGCTCGTACTAGTGATATTATTCATATAGCAAGCAGAAAAGTAACATCGTCATAACCTATAAAAAATAAAAAGAATGAGGTAGCAACTATGACAACTCTTAGTAATGACAATATTAACTTATTAAGAGACTTTGTTGGTATTTCACACTGACAAACTCTAATCGGGATAATTGTCTTTTTTAGTATTATCCTAGCACTTTCTATTTTTATTAAAAAACTAAACCTAAATTTCCAATTCGTATTTTTACTGGAATGGGATTAGGACTAATTTTTGGTATTATTATCCAAGTTATTACTGGTTTTAATAATCATAACATTACTTATCCTAACTTACCTGGAACACCAATAAAACCTAATCCTGACTATATATCCTGAGTTGCAGAAATTGTACACTGAATTGAATTATTAAAAACTATTTTTATTATTGGTATTACTATGTTAACTATTCCATTAGTATTTTTAGCTATTGCTAGAATTACTAGTAAAAAAAATAGTAACTCAAAAACAATAACTAAAGTTTCAGGAGTTGGTATTACTATTTTATTAATAAATGTGGCTATTGCTTTTACTATTCCTTTGGACTAGGAATTGCTTTTAAAATTGGCCAAGGTTTTAATTTAACTGATGGTGGTAGTTACGATAAAACTACTGCCAAAACAATTCCCGAAATTATTATTAGTTACGTTCCTAGCAGCTTAATTGGTGTTTTTACTCAAACATTAATTATTCCAATCATTGTCCTTGGTGCTTTAATTGGATTTGCAATTAAAAAACTAACTAAGCATAATGAAGAACGAATGGACAAAGCAAGAAACACTTTAGAAACAATGTGAAAAATTATTATTTTAATATTAATGATGTTTATTAAAACTATGCCATTTGCTGTTATGAGTATGCTAGCAACAGCAATTATTAATCAACCAATTGGTGCACTTGCTAATATTGGCATTATTATTGGAGTCGCTTATTTAGCACTACTTATTACTTTCTTATGACATTTATTATCATTATATTTATTTGGTATTAATCCTTATCGTTGATTATTAAAAGCACAGAAACCAATTATTGCTGGTTTTACAACTCAGTCTTCTAATGCCGCTTTACCAATTGCTATGAATACCTTAAAAGAAGATTTAAAAGTGAAAGAAGAGGGTAGTGATACTACAGTAATGCCACTTTCAACAACAATAGGTTTAAGTGGCTGTGCTGGAGTGCAAGCTGGCATTATTTTATCTTTCTTATGATTTAGTGTTATCCTTCCTGGTAATTTCCCCAACTGAACAATTGCTATTTTATTTATTAATAGCTTAATTGTAACATTAGTTGCTTCATTAGGAATTGCGGGAGTACCAGGAACTGCTGCTGTTGTAACAGCTGGTGTTTTAGGTGGTCTTGGTTTTGGTAGCTATTATGCTGCTGTTTATGGTATTATTGGTGCTTTAGATGGTTTATTTGATATGGGCAGAACTGCAGTTAATATTTCTGGTGGTTTACAAGCTACTGTTATTGCTTCTCGCAATCAAGAATTAATTGAAGATGAAAAACTTTTATTAAAAAAATACCCTTTTATGGGTTTACACATTTTAACAAAGAAAGTTGGAGCCAAATTGTTAATTAGATCTGAAAAAAATGATAAGATTCAAGCATTAAAAAAAGATACTAAAGTTAAAATTGAAGCATTAAAAAAAGTAAAAAATAGTGAGAATGATATTAAATTTTTAAAAGAGCAGTTAAAAAAAGATATTAAAACAATTAAAAGTGGTAAAGATATCTAATTTCCAATTATTATCTAAATAAATTTTTAGTAATCTATTTCATAAAGATATCACAAAACTAAATATATAGTAGAAATTAAGTGAGGAAAATAACTAATTTTTTGATATGGACTAATAAAAATTAATTGATGCGCTAATACATTTCTACCTTCAATAATACCTTTTATTAAAGGACTCTTACCAAATCTTAATGTATAATCATTATACTTTGATTAAAATCATTTTTTTCTTTATACATACTTCTAATTGACTTAGTAAGATATTCATTTTTTTGAATTTTCTTTAAACTATCTGTAACATTTGCAATTGCCTGCTGTTTATCTGATGTTACTGGTTTAGTTTTCTCTGCAAAATAATTTTGCATATAAATATCTGAAATATTTGTTTGTTTAGTTATATCAATAATTATTGAACTTTGATAACTTTTATCATTAAAACTACTAATTATTTTTACACTTTATTTTAGAAATTTTTTGTCATTCTTATTTATTGCCGTGAATAATATTATATAATGGTATTTAAGTTTTATTTTATATAATTTATATGAAGGTAAATGAATTTAAAGGAGAAAAATAAAATGAAAAATTTATTAAAATTATTATCAATTTTAGCAATATCAACACCAATACCATTAACTGTAGTTGCTTGCGATACACCAGACTCAAAAAAAAGATACAAAAATTGATATTTCAACAAAAATTCCTAATAATATAAATTTAGATACATTAAAATTTAAAAAAAATATAAAATCTGAATTTTTAAATAAATTACAAGCAAAATTAGTAGCAATATCAGGTTTAAAAACTATTACAAGTGATGACTATGATGTTTATATAAAAATTTTTGAAAAATATTTTTACTTTAAAGATTTATACTTTATTGATATTTTTAAACCAAATGATTTTTTAACTTTAAATTTAAATATTAAAATTGTTGCTAAAAATGGAGCCAAATTTAAAGGAGAAAAAAATAATATTACAATTAGTTATTGCTTATTACAATGATGAAATGATTTAAACGAAATTACTAATATTGATAGTCCAAGTCAAATTGAGGCTATTTACCCAAATGCTGTTACAAAAGAAGAAATAGAAAATGCATTAGATTCAATCATCAATAATTCTGTACAAAAAATATGTTATGGCGATATTGTCATCAAAAACCTTGATTATGTATATGATATAATAGATGAAGATTGTATTAATAGAATTACTACTATTGATTTATCAACTACTAGTAAGATAGTCAAAGTTAAAATTACTGCTCAATGAAATTCAATTGATTTTGTTGGAATGACTAATTTAATATCTGTCACTTTACCAAAAGCTATTAAAATTATTAACTAATGTAAATTTTAAATCAAAGATGAAAGAAGTCTATTGAAAATACACAAAATTTAATAACATATAGTTGCTATCCAATATATAATTTTAACCCATTACTTTTATACCAAAGTAAATGGGTTAATTGTTTAAAAAGGGTAATTAAAATAGAAACAATTCAACAACATATTTAGTTTAATTTCAAAAATAAAATTTCCATTCTATTAGAGTTTTTTATAATTAAATTATAAAATAAAATCAAAATTTTTTTCAAAAACTATTATGCTGTTAATAAAAAATTACTTATTTTTTCAAAAACAACATTCATATTTAATTTCTTAGGTTTAAAAGAACCATTATCATTAATTTTCATAAACATTTCTTTATACCACAAAGAAAGTTGTTCATAAAAATCTTTATTTATTTTATCTTTATTTTTAATTGTCATCATCATAATTTCATATCAATTTAAATTACATTTATATGGTTGAAAACCTTTTAAATCTCATTGTATACAACATTCAATAATTAAAAAATCAAGAGTTGCAACAAATTCAAAATCATTGTATTTAGTATAACATTTAAATAATGAATTAACATAATGATTTCGTTTTTTCATTTCTAATTCTCATTTACATAAAAGTAAATTAAAATAGTTGCGTTCCAAGTCTAAAAATGGTTGCATTGCCATATTTGTAATTTTTTTATTTAAACAATGATCATACATTAGTAGTTCTTTACGCAATGCAGTTAAACTCATATCTGGTGTATAACTAAATAATTCATACGGAATAATTCTCATTATTAATTTTCCATTCTATATTATTTAACTTTTACTTTATTTTGTTCTTTTTTAATTAATTTATTAACTAAAAGTCTAATTCCTTTATACACTTCTAATAATCACATTGGTATTGTTGATAAAGCAATACAAAGTAATCAATCAACTGCCCGAAAACCAGCACCAATACCAAAAGCATTGCTAACAACAGGTGTAAAAATAATAAAAGTATTAATAGCAAAAGCACTAATCGCCGCAACTCAAATATATTTATTTTTTCAAGTAATCTTATTAAAAATACTTGTATTAGCACCTGAAACAAAAGAAAATGCATAAAAAACAGGAGCATTAGTCATTATAACAAAAACAAAACCTTCACTATTATTTTCACGTAAAATTTGAGGTAAAAAATGAAAAGCTAATAGTAATAAGGTACTTAATATTATACTAACAATACCAATAAATCCTCAACTACCAGTAAGAATTCTATCATTCCGTTTCGTTGGTTTTCTAAGCATTAAATCAGGGTTATTAGGTCCCATTGACATTGGAATTGCAATAACAGATTCAACAATTAAATTAATTCATAAAATTTGAATTGGTTGCAATAATTCATTTCATCCAAAAATAGCACCAATAACAATTGAAAATACTTGGGCCATATTAGTAATTAAAATAAAAATAACAATTCTTTTAATTTTACTGTAAATATTGCGTCCTTCTTCAATAGCATCAACAATAGTAGCAAAATTATCATCAGTTAATACTATTTGTGAAGATTCTTTAGCAACATCAGTTCCCGTAATACCCATCGCTACTCCAATATCTGCCGCTTTTAAACTAGGAGCATCATTAACACCATCACCAGTCATCGAAACAACCTTATTATGACTCTGCAATGCTTTAACAATCTTAACTTTATGTTCAGGAGAAACACGAGCAAAAACTCGATATTGATTAATATTAGCATTAAATGATTCTTCTGGAATATCATCAATCGTATTACCACTAAGTGCTTGTGTTTTATTTTCAATCAAACCTAATTCTTGACCAATAGCAACAGCAGTATTTAAATGATCACCAGTAATCATAATTGTATCAATACCTGCTTTTTTAGTTTTAACTAAAGAATCTTTAACTTCGTTTCTTGGTGGATCAATCATTCCAACTAATCCTAAAAAAGTTAAATTACTTTCAATTTCACTAATATTACTATAATCTTTCGTATTATTAACAGTTTTATAACTTGCTCCCAAAACACGTAATGCTGAATTTGACATTTCTTCCATACTTGCAATTATTTCTTTTTTAATTTGTGCAGTTAATACTACCCTTTCGTTATTAATAAGCGCATGAGTACAAATATTAATCATATTATCAACCGCACCTTTAACAAAAACATAAGTTTCTTTATCGTATTCATTAATTGTTGACATTAATTTACGATTGGAATCAAAAGGTATTTCATGAACTCGAGTATGTTTATCACTAAGTGCCTTTGTTGGAAACTTTAATGTTTCTGATCAATTAATAAGTGCTGCTTCCGTTGGATCACCAATAGTTTTATTTTTACTAACTTCACTATTATTACATAATACTAAACAATCTAAAAATAATTGTTCTTGCTTAGTTTTCTTTTTAAAGTCATTACTATCATTAACTGATTTTGTTAAATAATATTTTTTAACAGTCATTTTATTTTGTGTTAAAGTTCCGGTTTTATCAGAACAAATAATATCAACTTGACCTAATGTTTCAACAGCAGGTAAATGTTTAACAATAGCATGTTTTTTTGCCATTCTTGAACTTCCCAGTGATAATGAAACGGTAACAATAACTTGCAAACCTTCAGGTATTACTGCTATTGTTAAAGCAATTCCAAAAATTAAAGAATTAATAGCAGGTACTTTAATTAAGAAAAATTGTAATAAAAACATAGCTAAACCTAATAATAAAGCAAAAACCGAAATTATTCTAATTAAAAAAGACATTTGTCGCGTTAATGGTGATTTAGGTTCTTTTTCTTCTTGTAATAACTTAGTTATTTTTCCAATTTCAGAAGTTTTTGCTGTTGCATAAACTAAACCAAGACCACTACCTGTCGCAATAGAAGTAGACATAAAAGCAAGATTAGTTCTTTCACCAATTGATAATTTTTCTTCAGTTAATGCTTCAGTAGTTTTACTAATTAAGGTTGATTCACCAGTTAAAAGTGATTCATTAGTACGTAAATTATAAGACTGAATAATACGCAGATCAGCAGGTACAAACATTCCCGCATCTAAATAAACCAAATCACCTACCACTAAATCTTTAGCATCAATATCGTATTTATTACCATTACGAATTACTACTGCTTGTGAAGAAACTAATTTCTTTAAAGAGTCCAAAGAAGCTGCAGCTTTTACTTCTTGATAAGTAGCCAAAGTAGCATCAACAATTACAATTAAAAAAACAACTAATGCTTCTTGTCATTGACCAATAACAGTAGCAATAATTGCTAATGCAATTAATACTAAAACAAATGGTTCAATAAAATGTGCTAAAACTATTTTTCAAATTGGTTTTTTTTTCGTAACTGGTAATTGATTAGGTCCTATTTCTATTAGCAATTGAGCTGCGGCTTCTTCAGTTAAACCTGTAACAAAATTAGTATTTAATTTTTTTGCTAATTCCTTAGTTGAATCATTTCAAATCACAATTATTTAACCCCCTTTTTAATTTAATCCATCATAATTCCTTTTCAAAATTTTTTATCATTAGATTGTGGCCCTAAAGCAGTTTGTGGTAATTTTTGGATTTTTAACATCTCTTCTTCTGTTAGTTGAAAACCCCCAATATCGGGATTACTAATAATTAGCTCTGGATTAGTTGATTTAGGAATAACTACTTGACCCAATTGTCAAGCTCATCTTAAAGCAATGTGACTAGTAGTAACCTTGTATTTATTTGCTAATTCTTGTAATAATGGTATTTCATCTGCTCTACCACCTAGCATTGTTCTTCATGAAGTAACAGCAATATTATTCTCGTAACAAAAATCTATTGTGTTTTTTTGATTAAAACCAGGATGTGTTTCAATTTGATTAATTGCTGGTTTTATTTTTATTTTTTTTAAAAAATCTTTCAATTGTGAACTATTAAAATTTGAAACACCAATTGCCCTAACTTTACCATATTCATAAAATTCTTCTAAGGCTCTTCAACATTCAAAACTTTGTTTAGTTGGTCAATTAATTAAACATAAATCTAAATAATCTAGTTTTAAACGATTCAGGATACCACGCAAAGCATCTTTAGTAAGTTCATATTCATGATTGTCATTTCAAATTTTAGAAGTAATAAATAAATATTCCCTTTTAACTTCTGGATTTTCTGCTAAAAAATCTTTAATTGCATTACCAATTATCTCCTCGTTTTTATAATATTCTGCAGTATCAATATGACGATAACCATTTTGCAAAGCACAAATTACTGAATTATAAATAGATTTACTATCAACCATTAAATATGTACCTAATCCAAATTGAGGAATTTTGACACCATTATTTAAAGTTATCGTTTTTTGTAAAATTTGTTCTTTTGTAAGTTTTAACATTTGTCTAATATCCTTTCAAACAAAATATTAATTATAACCCGCTGTAAAACGTTTTTTAATAAATTTTTGTTCTTTAATCTCATTAATAATAGCAATTGCAGCATCACCATAACTAATTTCACTTTTTCCTTCTTTATTAACAATTAAGTGATTGTTACCAATTTTAAATTTGCCTAAAGTTGGTAATTCTGGGTCATAGTATAAAGAAGGGCTAAAATATGTTCAATTAATGTCACTGCTACGATAAGTATCTAATGCTTGAACTTGTTGTTGTACATGCTCTTTTCATGCTTCAGGAAATGCAATTGTTTCTACTAATATTTCATTCTTATCATTTAACAAACTACCAGCACCACCAACAATTAATAACCTTTTAATATTTTGACATTCATGCATGATAGTAATTAAGTTTTTAGAAACTTGCTGATGAATATTTTGGGGATTATCAATAGTAGGGCCGTAAGCACTAATTAAAATATCAACATCATTAACAACCGCTTTAATACTACTTTTATGAGTAAGATCAGCTTTTTTAATGGTCAATCGATTATCATTATTAAGAATTGGCATTTTAATAGGATTTCTAGTAATGGCAACAACTTGATATCCCTGTTTTAAAGCTTCTTTAGTTAAGGCAAGTCCTGATTTTCCTGATGCTCCAATAATTCCAATTTTCATAGTTAGTACTCCTTTTCAAACTTAATTTTAACGAAGAGTCAACAATATACTATAGTAATTATAACATAAGTACACCTTATATTAGGTATTAGTTTGGGTGTTAGTAAATCATAAAATTATGATTTTAATTTATAATATTGCTACTTTTACTTATAATTTTACAATTATATATAATAATTTAATTACAAAAATATTTTTAAAAAAGATAAAAAAATGATATTATTAATAATAATTTATTAAATGTTCATTACTAATATAGATATTTTTATCTATATTAGTTTTTTTAATTTTATTAAATTATTTTAAAAAAAATAAAGATAAATATTGAAATTTAAAATTTACTATATGTTTATTTTTAAAATAAAGTATTTATTCAAAAAACAAAAAGATGAAGGAGAAAATATGTTATTTAAAGAAAATACAGAAAATTCAAATGTTACATTTTGTATTAAAAATCCTACTGTAAAATATGAATTTCAATTACATCAAGATAATAACCCATTAGAAATTGAAACACTAGAAAAAGTAACAGTAACTTGTCATCGCGGTTATTATATTATTACAGGAGTTATTGGTGAACATTGAGTTGTTAAACAAAAAAAATTTAAAACTACTTATATTCCAGTTATTAATAATATAAGTAAGGGGGAAGCTTGAGCAAATCCCGATTCTAAAATAAAAATAGTTAATCTTAATAAAGATAATAAAAGCAGAGAATTATCACTACCTTGGGGTCCAAATGGTACTAAAAAAGAAGTAAAATATACTAAAGAAGATGTTTTAATTTGAGATGAAGATGGATATTGATATCCTTGCAAAAAATTAGTGTTTGAAAATACTTATTTAATTAGTCAATCTAAAACAGAACTTGAAAAACAATTTCAAAATTTACTTAAATTAACAAATAATAATGATAATTTAGAAACTCAAGATGTAAGTTCAAATAGTGAAACAAGATTGAATGTTAATGAAATTAATAATTTAATGCCTTTATCAACAAATACAACAATATATAATTCACAAATACCAAAAAATTTGAACTAAAAAAATAAAATGTAATAAAAAATATTAATTATTTAAATTAATATTTTTTATTTTCTTAATATTTATCACAAAAAGTATAAAGTAATGATAAGATTGCAGCACCAATTAAAACATCATTTTGATTATGATTTGCTACTTGCGTAGTAAAACTAGGTAATAAACAAATATTATTAAAAAAAAATTGATCAATAATTCTTCCAATATTATTATTTGTTAATGAAAATTGTTCTTTTAATATTTTACAATAATCATTATTATTTTTAATTAGTATTGAAGTTTTTTTAGTAGCACCAACATCAAGATGTAAACCTTTTTTATATAAAGGTAAATTTAAAACTTGATCATTATTTCAAATATCATATAAATCAAAAATTTTATGTTTTTGAAAAAAATAACTAACTTTATTTTTGAATTTACTTTCATCATTATGATAACTCAAATAGTTTTTTAACATTAATATTTCAGTTCTGGCACCAAGTAAAATCAAAGATTTAATGTTATATTTTAATAACTTATTAGTTAAAAATTTAAAAAACTGTTGTTGATGTTTAACAAGTTTTAAATCTTCATTTAAAATATTTGGTTGTGGAATAACAGTTTTAACGAATAAATGTAACTTTTTATTTTGTAAATTACTAACACTTAAATCTTCTTTTTTATTAATAATTAATAATGCAATTGAAAAAATTTTTTCAAAATCATGAGCATACGAATTGTTCTTTTTTTTATGTAATAAATTACGAAAAGTCTCAAAATCAAAAATAAGAATTGGATATTCAATCTTATCTAAAAATTTACCAATAACATTAATATTTAATTCAATATCTAAGTTATTTATTTTTAATTTTTCCATTGCAATACCTTTTCTAATACATTTATTTGATAAGCGTACTGATTTCACTAACTTCATTTTTAATAATTTTAGTTTTTGATGGATAACCATAACCAGCAGACACTAAAATTGTAACATGATACTTATTAGGTTCAATAATCTTATTTGATTCTAAGTAAGTTAATAATTGTTGTTCATTAAAACCACCTAATACAACATTATCAATTTCATGAGCAGTTAATAATAATAAAAGGTTTTGTAATAAAATAAAAGTTTGACATTGTGCCCAATGATTTATTTGTGTTTTTTTGTCATGATCAAAGAAATTATTAAATGTTGATTTATAAATTTCGTATTGTGGTTTTGTTAAATTACGTCTTTTCATAACAGTATCAACAAATCATTGATTACTAGTATTGAAATTTTCACCACTATAACTTAATAAAATAAATAAATGTGAACAAGTACTAACTTGTTGTTGATTATTTATGATTGGTTGCAATTGTGCTTTAATTTTAGAATTACTAATAACTAAAATTTTTCATGGTTCTAAACCATATGAAGATGGGGTATGACGCACATAGTTAAGAATATCGTTAATTTTACTATCACTAATAACTTTACTAGGATCATAATTACGAATTGATTTACGATTTAAAATTAGACTTTCCAGTTCTTTAACATAAGGCATTGATTTGTCATCTCTTTTCTATAAATTAATTTTACTACTAAAATATTTTTAATCAAAAATCTTTATTCTCTTTTGAGAATAAAGATTTTTGATTTAATGTGATTATTCAATAACCTCAGTAACTTGTCCGGCTCCAACAGTTCTTCCGCCTTCACGGATTGAGAATTGAGTACCTTTCTCAAGGGCAACTGGGTGAATTAATTCAACAGTAATAGTAACGTTATCACCTGGCATAATTAATTCCGATTTTTCACCTTTATTAATAAAGTTTCCCATACTTCCTGTAACATCAGTTGTACGGAAATAAAATTGTGGTCGATATCCCGGATTAAATGAAGTATGACGTCCACCTTCTTCTTTAGTTAGAATATAAACTTCACCTTTAAATTTAGTATGTGGAGTAACTGATCCTGGTTTAGCAATAACTTGTCCACGTTGAATATCTTCACGTTTAACTCCACGTAATAATACTCCAACGTTATCACCAGCTTGTGCTTCATCTAATAATTTTCTGAACATTTCAATACCAGTAACAACAACTTTTTTAAGACCTTTGTTAATACCAATAATATCAATTTCATCATTAACTTTTAAAGTTCCACGTTCAATTCTTCCAGTAGCTACTGTTCCACGTCCAGTAATAGTGAAAACATCTTCAACAGCTAATAATACTGGTTTATCAACTTCTCTTTTTGGTGTTGGGATTCATTCATCCATTGCTGTTAATAATTCTTTAATTTTTGCTTCTCATTCTTTTTTACCATCTAATGCTCCTCTTGCAGAACCACGAATAATTGGTGTATCATCACCTTCAAATTCATACTTAGTTAGTAATTCACGAATTTCCATTTCAACAAGTTCTAATACGTCATCGTCTACACTTTCCATATCACACTTATTTAAGAATACAACAATTTTTTTAACTCCAACTTGACGTGCCAATAGAATGTGTTCACGTGTTTGTGGCATTGGACCATCAGTTGCAGAAACAACTAACACTGAACCATCCATTTGAGCTGCACCTGTAATCATATTTTTAATGTAGTCAGCGTGACCTGGACAGTCAACGTGTGCATAGTGACGAGTTGGTGTTTCATATTCAACGTGAGCTGTATTAATAGTAATACCACGTGCTTTTTCTTCTGGAGCAGCATCGATAGAAGCATAGTCCTTAAACATACCTTTATATCCATCTGCTTCATGTTTTGAACAATAACTAGTAATTGCAGCAGTTAATGTTGTTTTTCCGTGATCAACGTGACCAATTGTTCCAACATTAACGTGCGGTTTTGTACGTTCAAATTTTTGTTTTGGGCCTGTTGATACAGGCTTTGATTTTTTTACTTCTTTTTCTGCCATTTTTGTTTCCTCCTTGGAAATAATTAATACTTATTTTTATTTAATTAAATTAAACACTAAGATAATTTTAAAGTAAAGTTATTATACTTTCAATTAAATTATTTTATTTTTTAGTAATTCTTCCTTTTTGATATTTACCAGCAACTGCTTCAGCAACTGATTTTGGTGCTTCTTCATAGTGTGAAAAAGACATTGTATATGTTCCGCGTCCTTGGGTCATTGAACGTAATTCAGTAGCATAACCAAACATTTCAGATAAAGGCACTTTAGCTTTAACAACTTTACTATTACCACGCATTTCATCTGCTTCGATAGTACCTCTTTTACCAGAAATTTTACCAACAATAGAACCATAATATTCATCTGGAATAATAACTTCAACATTCATAATTGGTTCTAATAATACTGGTTTTAATAAATCTTTATTATCTTGTAAAGATTTAGAAGCTGCAATATTAAAGGCACGTTCTGAAGAGTCAACAGGGTGGAATGAACCATCATATAATGTTGCTTTAACGTCAATAACTGGATATCCTGCAATTAAACCATTAGCTAATGATTCAATTAATCCTTCTTGTACTGGTTTAATGTATTCACGTGGCACTTTACCACCAACAATTTTATCAACAAACTCGAATCCTTTATCTGGATTTGGTTCAAATTTAATAATAACATGTCCATATTGGCCGCGACCACCTGATTGATGAATATATTTACCCTCAGCGCGTTCACAAACTGCTTTAATTGTTTCACGATAAGCAACTTGTGGATTTCCAATGTTAGTTGCTACTTTAAATTCACGTTTTAAACGATCAGTTAAGATGTCTAAATGCAGTTCTCCCATTCCTGAAATAATTGTCTGTCCTGTTTCTTTGTCTGATGAAACACGGAATGTTGGATCTTCTTCTGCAAGTTTTTGTAAACCTAAACTCATTTTTTCTTGATCAGCTTTTGTTTTAGGTTCAAGCGCTAATGAAATAACTGGTTCTGGAAATACCATTTTTTCTAAAATAACTTCATGTTTTTCATCACATAATGTATCACCAGTAGTTGTATCTTTTAAACCAACAATAGCAGCAATGTCACCAGCATAAACCTTTTTAATTTCGGCACGACTATTGGCATGCATTTGTAAAATTCGACCAACACGCTCTTTTTTTTCTTTAGTTGAGTTTAATACATAACTACCAGATTCTAATGTTCCCGAATATACTCTAAAAAAAGTTAATCTTCCAACAAAAGGGTCAGTCATGATCTTAAATGCTAACGCTGAGAAAGGTTCTTCATCACTAGAATGACGTTCTACTTCTTTTGATGAAACAGGTAATATTCCTTTAATTGCAGGTACATCTAATGGTGAAGGCAAGTAATCAATAACTGCATCTAACATTAATTTAACACCTTTATTTTTAAAGGCACTACCACATAATACTGGGAAAAACTCAGCAGCAATTGTTGCTTTACGAATTACTGTCTTAATTTCAGCAACAGTTACTTCTCCTTCAGCATATTTCATAAAGAAATCATCATCAAAGTGAGAAAGTGCTTCTAATAATTCCTCACGTCTACTTGCAATAACATCTTTAAGTTCTTCAGGAATTGCAATTTCTTTATAATCCTCATTTGGTTTACCATCAAAATGGTATGCTTTCATCTCAATTATATCAATAATTCCATCAAAAGCATCTTCTGCACCAATTGGTCATTGAATTGAATGAGCATTAGCACCAAGACGATCTTTTAATGTTTGAATTGAATGAGCAAAGTCAGCCCCAATTTTATCCATTTTATTTGCAAAAACAATTCTTGGTACATTATACCTAGTTGCTTGATTTCAAACAGTTTCGGTTTGTGGTTCAACTCCAGTTTGCGCGTCTAATACAGCAACTGCTCCGTCTAAAACTCTTAATGAGCGTTCAACTTCAACAGTAAAATCAACGTGACCCGGAGTATCAATAATATTTATTCGATTATTTCTTCAAACAGCAGTTGTTGCAGCTGAAGTAATAGTAATACCACGTTCTTGTTCTTGTTCCATTCAGTCCATAGTTGCGGCACCTTCATGTACCTCACCAATTTTATGAATTTTACCAGTATGATATAAAACTCTTTCTGTTGTTGTAGTTTTACCAGCATCAATATGAGCCATAATTCCAATATTTCTAGTATTTGCTAGTGAATATTCTCGACCTGATTTTTCTGCCATTTTCTCTCTCCTTTATTATCATTTATAGTGAGCAAAGGCTTTATTAGCTTCAGCCATACGATGAATTTCATCACGTTTTTTAATTGATGAACCATTACCAGTAGCAGCATCCATAATCTCAGCTGCAAGTTTATCTTGCATACTATTACCATATCTTGCTTGTGAATAAGAAACTAATCAACGAATTGCTAAAGTTATCTTACGAGTAGCACTAACTTCAATAGGAACTTGATAGTTTGCACCACCAATTCTTCGAGTTTTAATTTCTAATTGTGGTGTAATATTAGCAATTGCCTTTTCAAATACTTCTAATGGTACTTGTTGGGTTTTTTCTCCAACAATTTTAAAAGAATTATAAACAATTTTTTGAGCTACACTTTTTTTACCATCAATCATAATGGCGTTAATTAATTGAGTAACAATTTTTGAATCATAAATTGGATCAGCAACTAATTCTCTTTTAATAGCTTGATTTTTACGCATTTAGTTTTACCTCCTTATTTCTTATCTTTTGGTTTTTTAGTTCCGTATTTAGAACGACCTTGATTACGATTTACTACTCCGGCAGTATCAGAATACCCACGAATAACATGGTATCTAACTCCAGGTAAGTCTTTAACTCTTCCACCACGGATTCCAACAATAGCATGTTCTTGCAAATTATGACCTTCTCCAGAAATATAAGCAGTAACTTCCATACCGTTAGTTAAACGAGCACGAACAATTTTTCTTAAAGCTGAGTTAGGTTTTTTTGGTGTTCTTGTAGTAACTACAAGCGCTACACCTTTTTTTTGCGGACTGCTAATTGAAGAAGTTGTTTTTGTTAATGAATTATATGAAACATTTAACGCTGGTGATTTAGATTTGTATTTTTTATCTGTACGTCCTTTACGTAATAGTTGGTTCATTGTTGGCATTAATCGTTAGCCTCCTTTATGATTTTAAAGAATTAATTATATACACAATTCCTAGTGTATCAAAATTTAGTCCAATAAGTATAATACCAGTTTTTAATAGTAATAGTCAAATAAATTTTGAAAAATAATTAGAAAAAAATGACACAATTTAAATTGTGTCATTTTAATTATAATAAAATATTATATTTCTTATTCGTGTGCTGTTACACCAGTTAATTTAACAGCAACTGAAACATCTTTTGATTGCCCAAGTGTAACTTTAATATTAACTGTATTATCTCCTACAGTTAAATCTGTATCTTCTTTATCAAAAGTAAATGTTGCTTCACTAGCTTTATCTTCATCAGTAACTTTTTTAATTGCTGCTGTAATAATATCTTTAGCATCACTTTGTTTTTGTGAATCATTTAATGATTTACCATCAACACCTTTTTCTAAAGCTGCTTTAATATCAGTTGTAACTTCAACATCTGTCTTTTTATGTGCTAATGTAAATGTAATAGTTATTGAATCACCATTATAAATTTTACCATCAGGAGTAACTACTGCACTAGTAATTGGATCTCCCTCTTTTTCAGGAGTATTAACTTTAACTGTAATACCATTTAAATCAATGTTTTTATTTTCTGGAACTGCTTTAATAGCTTCTTTAAGTTCTTTCTCAGTTGGTTTAGTAATATCAACAACTGAAATTGGACCTAATTCTTTCTTTTTTAATACTGTATCTAAATTAACTACAGTTTGATCACCACAAGCTACAACTGAAGTAGTAGCTACTGTTGTTAGGGCTAATGCACCCATAAGTCTTAATAAATTTTTCATTTGCATATCTTAGTACCTCCGAAATAGTTATTTACTTATTTTTTGAATTTTAACATACAAGAAAATGAATGTAAAGATTTTTTCCCTTGTACTTATTAATTAACATATAAATTTATATATTCAAATCTTATTTTTTTACTAGTCTTTAATTTTCATTAAATAAGGTTTTTTTAAAAAATGTTATATAATAATAAGTATCATTTAAGGCATGTTTTTATAGCATACTTATGGTAATTGGTGAAGAAAGGGTTGAAAATTTTATGCAAAAAAGTCAGATAGCACGAGCTGTACAAAAAAAATTAGAATTATCAGAAAAAGAATACAAAGAAGTGTTAGAATTTATCTTAGATAAAATTGCTACTGCTTTAATTAAAGGAGAAAAAGTAACACTACGTAACTTTGGAACTTTTACTATTAAATACCGCAAAGCTCGACCGGGAGTAAATCCACAAAATTCAGAACCGATGGCTATTCCTAGAAAGCGAGTAGTTAAATTTAATTCTTGTAAAGCATTAAAAAAGAGAGTTAATGAAGGTAAATAAATATTTTATTTTAGGAATGACTTCAATCAAATATAGATTGTATATTCATTCCTTTTAATTTGTAAAATTAACAACCTTTTTTAATCTTAAATAATTAAAAAAAATACTCTGTTTTAAATGAGTATTTTTTATTTTCTTCATATATTAATATTAAGATATATTTTTATTAAGTACTTTTTTTTCTGATAAATTAGATATTTGCGTTTTTTTATCTTTAGTTGTATGAATAAATGGTTTAGATTTTCAAAATGTATAAATTAATAATGGTAATAATATAAAAGCAGCAAATAAATCAATAAAGTCAAGAAATAAATAAAAATAAAAACCATTATGAGAAACATGTGCAACATAATATCCTAAACCTAAACAAATAATTGGCATTATAATTGTTCGTTGTAAACTAGCAAATAATGACAATTTACCACGATTAATTGATTGATAGAAAATAACAGCAACATAATGTAGTGTAGCTAATGGATAAAAAGCAAACTGCATAATAATATAAACTTTAAAGAATCTTGCCATTTCTAAATCTACGCCAAAGAAATGCATCATATATTGCCCCGCTATTACTAATAATAATACTGAAGCAATTAGCAACAATAAAAGTAATAAAGTTAAACGTCACATCAATTGTCAAACACGACTAAAGTCCTTTGAACCATAAACATAGCCAATTAATGCTCTTGCTCCCTGCGTAATTCCAATAATAGGTGCATTAATTAAAATTAACCAAGGCATAATACCACCATATAATTGAACAAAAACCGGAATACCAGTACTTCCTCCACCATGATAGTCTGGAGGTGGCAATGTATTTAAAATTTTAGTAGTAACCATTGCCAAAATACTTTGGGCAATATTTTGTAATAAAGAAGTTGCACCAATTAATAAAATGCCCGTTACTATTACTCATTTAAGTTTTAAGTGTGCTACTTTAAATCTTAAATTATCGGCACTATATCAAATAATATCTATTGAAAATAAATTAATGCTTGCTCAAGCAATAATAGTTGCATATGCAGTGCCTTCCATTCCTAATTTACCAGGAATAACAAAAATAAAATCTAAAGATATATTTACTAAACAAGCTGCAACATTAATTAAAATTGTTCATAACATCATTCCTTCACTACGTAACAATGAAACTAAAAAATAAGCAAAAAAAAGTAATGGTGTAGCAAGAATTAAAATTTGTGAAAATCTAACTGCTTCTTTAATTATTATTTCCCTAATTACTGGATTACTTCCAGCATCACTTCCAGCTTGAAATTCAATAATACCCTGACAACTAAAATACATAATGATCATAAGAACAATAGAAACTAAAAAAGATAATAGAAACCCATTTCCTAAATATTCTGACATTTGTTCTCGTTTATTTTGACCATATGCAATTGAAAACTTAATACCTGTTCCAGTAGCAACCATTAAAGCAAAGGAAACCATCATTGAAGAAGGAACAGCAGCATAAGTAGTAGCAATATTAATAATTTTTAATGCTTGTTCAGCAGTTATCATTATTCCTGAATTTTGATAATTATTATAACGATCAATAATACTTTGTCCACCTCATTGTGTAGCAATTCATTTATCAAAAATTTGATAAGTAGAAAAAATAATTACAGCAATTAAAGGTGGTGTGACCATAATAAAGATTGCTTTTCATGGATTTGCCGTGCTAAAAATAGCTTGTCTTTTCAACTTGTTTATTGAATTTCTTTCTGTTCGTTTATTGAAAGTAACTTTAGCAAGATTTTCTTTTTCCATAATATTATCCTTTCTAACAAAATTAATCTAATTAATATTATATTTTATAAAAGCTCATAACTAAAATATCTATTGCTGTCACAAATAAAAAACATGTTTAGTATTTTAAAAAATGTTAGAAGAAAAAAATTAAAATATAAATTTTTATAAAAAATATAATTACATTATAACCTAATAATAAATAAATATTTAAAAATAATCTCTTTAATTTATTTTTATTTAAAAACTATCATTACTTTCAATTGAAAAAACAATTGGTATTTTATTAGTTTTTCACTTAGTTCCTGTATGAAAATCAGGAGTAATAATAACATAAACCATACCAACTTGTTGATAATAGTTATTAATTACATGTTTAGCAAATTTATCACTAAAATATTGAATTGTGAAATTACCAGTTAAAGGATCACTCTTTAATTGATTAGAAGTATTAATAACATTCTTATTAATTTGTTGATATGTTAAATTAGGATTAACAATAATTGGATCCATTCCTGATAAATCATTAATTGTATTTAAATCAGAACGCTTATCTGTTAAAGTTACTTTCAAAATGGCTGTTGTTCCTGTTCAATAAGGATCATTAACATCTGCTGTAATTTTAACTCAAATATCACCAGCAACCTGTTCTTCATCATCTGCTGCTACTTTTCCTTCTTCATCACTAAAATAATTAACAGTAAAACCAACTGCTAACTTATTTTTTCAAATAAAGATGGTTGATTATAAAATGAGGAAAATCGTTAATAATTAAAAGATAATAATTATTTTATTATAAGAGAAAAAGATTAATTATAATAATTTAATGAATAATTGCTTTCTTTTTTTCTATAGCAAATACTTTAAATTTAAATAGTTTTACATACTGTCTTGATAAAAAAGCACAAAAGAAAATTAAAATTAACATCTTAACAAATGAGTAAATTATAGTAACAAAAAAATTATTATTTACAAATTCCACTGCTCTTCTAGCAACATTTAATCCAAATATTAAGCGCAATAATAAACCTGTCATAAATTCAACACTAATTACTTTATTAAAAGCAATATGGAAAAATAAAATAAAAGTAGTACCATGAAATAAAAAGGCTAAAATTTTATTATAATTAATATTTAACATAATAAAAGGAATAAATAAAAATAAAGCTTGCAAAATTTCCATAATATCTCAATAAATTAAAGGAAAATAAAATATCATTCGACAACTAATAATAACAATAAATAAAGAAAAACTAAGTAATGAATAAACCACATTATCTTTTATCTTTTCTCAATTTATTCATCACTGAAAATTAAGACCAACTAAAAAAGCTAATAACCCAAGTATCAGTTGTAAAAATCCACCCTCACGAAATGATACATAAAATAAATCTCAATTAAAGTTATCATATCAATATAACTTACTAGTAAGTTGCAAGTTAATACTAAATATTAAAACTATTATTAAAAAAATACTAGTAATAACTAAAGTTATTATTTTAACAATATTTCAACTTTTATTACTTAAAGAAAAATGGTTAGTAACAACTTTTACTAATGCGCTACCACCAATAATAATTCATATCATTCATTTACCATAATCAAAAAATAATAATTTAAATCATAATCCTATCATATAACCTGTTGTTACATATCCTTCTTTAAAAGCAAAAAAATCTAAATACATAAAACTTGTAATTAAAGATAAAATCATAATAGCTAGTATTAATTTACTATACTCTTTTCAACTAAAATTATTATTGGCACTTAAAAAACCAAATGATATCAATATAACAAATAACATTGGTGAGCAAAAATAAGCATTAAAAGCATGTAAACTACCACCAATATTTAAAGTAACATTTTGTACATTATTTCAAACAATAAAAATAGTAGCAAGCACAATAAGTAATCTAATGCCATTATCTCGAAAGTTAATTTGTTTAAAATTGATAATATCCATTACTTAAACTCCTCACTATGATCATACATATTTGTCATATCAAAAAAAGGTGTTAAAATTGGCTGACCATCTCAAATTATTGGTCGTGAATTAATATCTAATAATCAAGCAATAGTAGCTGGAATATCATAAATTTTAATTTTATCTGGAATAATTCCGTATTTTGGAATACAATTTCCTGCAAAAAGCAAAGGAATTTTTTGTTCAGCATCAGAAGAATGACCATGATATTGTGAAACACCTCCATGATCAGAACTAATAATTAATAAGGTATCTTCTCACATTTCTAAATCTTTTAAATTTTCAATAATACCTCCAATATATTTATCAGTCTGACTAATTGCTTGATAATATTCTTCACTATTTCATTCACGTGAATGACCTGCTAAATCAGGATTAACATAATAAAAAAATGAAAATAAAGGTTTATTAATTAATACATTTTTCGTATTTTCAAAAGTTTGTTTATCATTTTCTGTTGCATAATAATTACCATTATTACTAATTAAAGTTTTTATATTTTCTTGCCCTTTGGGCTGAAAATTAGCAATCATTTCACCTTCACTAGCATAACCAAATAAATTTTTTGAAGAACCATACTTATCAATAATAGAACTAAAAATACTTACTTGATCAGCTTTTACTTCAGCATGAACAGTATGATGAATATTCCACAAATCTTGATCAACAACACCATGCTTAATAGGATCTGTAGCAAACATAACACTTGCTCAATTTGCAGCAGAAGAAGTTGGTAAAACATCACGTGCTTCCAATGTATATGCACCATGATGCATTAAATAGTTCATATTTGGACTATAACCACTTTTTAATGCATAACTGGCCATACCGTCAATACCCACCATAACTACATGTTTAGGTTTTTTTGCTTTAGGAACCAATTGATTAGTTGGTTCATTTGTTAAATAATCGTTACTATGTGGTACATAATTTAAAATTGGATCGCGATAACTATCGTAACTAATAGTTATCATAATCCAAACTACTACTCACACAATATTTATTAGTAAAAAAACAATTATTTTTTTAGAATTAAACATCATAATACACCCTTTTTAATGAAATAATGATTGTTAAATTTTACCATAAATAAATTTATGAAGTAATTATATATTAAATTCTTGACTTTCATCATCCTCTAACTAATAAACTAACTCCAAGAACAAAACATATTGGTACAATAATGATTAAAAAAATAATTGCAAAATAAACTTGTTCAAAAGGATGAGAAACATAAGTATTTTTAGCCGCTTCTATATCTAGTTGATCTCAATTATAAAACAAATTAATAATACCATAGTGTTTTAAACTTCAAAAACCGTTACCAAGAAAATTATTATAGTGATCATTAAAAATAGCTGTTCCAAATAGTATTAAACTAATTATTAGAAAAAGCAAAGTTAAAATACATAAGAATAATCCTAGTTTTTGCTTTCAATCCCAAGATGTAACTTTTTTATATTCTACATTTTTATCCATATTTAACACTTACTAAACACTAAGAATATAATCAACGTTTAAAATAACCAAATATTAAAGATAAAACACTAACACCAAGAAAGATAGCAGTTAAAATTACTGTAAATACAATTCCGACAACTACTTGCGCAAGAGGATAAGTTAAAAGTTTATCACTAGTAGCATCTGTTCACATTTGATCATAGCCAGCTTTGCTTAGAAAACTATCAAGTCCTCATACAGAAATAGCATGAAAGCCATTTCCGGCATATTGTGAACTTCCTCCACTTGGGGCTTTAAAATTGGCTGTTGCAATTAAAATTAGTCCTAATGCTAAACAGAGCAAACTAATTACCAGTGAGGCAAAGCCAATTTTTATTCCTCAATTTTGTTTCTTAAAAAGATTTATAAGATTTTTCATTAAGGTTTCTCCTTTACTACCTAATTATTTTATTGTTTTACCAAAATAATGTATTAATTGGTATTATCACAATAAATAAATTATAGCGTAAAATTTTTTTAAATATTAAAAAAATTATGAATAAAAACATAAAAAAATCATTAGTACTTTTACTAATGATTTTTTCTATATTATTATATTATTCTTCAATTAATACTTTAATACCAGGGCCCATTGCTGTAGTAATACTTATATTTTTAATATAAGCACCCTTAACTGCTGCGGGTTTAACTTTTCTTAAAGTGTTAAGAATTGCTAAATAATTATCTTTTAACCCTTCTTGTGCAAATGATACTTTACCAAGAATAACATGAATATTACCTTGTTTATCAACACGATATTCAACTTTACCTTTACGAATATCAGCTATTGCTTTTTGAACATCCATTGTTACTGTTCCTAGTTTTGCTGTAGGCATTAACCCTTTTGGTCCTAATACTCTACCAATTTTTCCTAATTCACCCATCATTTCGGGTGTTGCAATAATAACATCAAAATCAAATCAACCTTTTTGAATTTTTTCAATCATTTCCTTACCACCAACAAAATCAGCTTGACTTTCCATTGCCTCTTTTTGTTTAGTAGTAGTTATTACTAAAACACGTTGTGTTTTTCCGGTCCCTGCTGGTAAAACAATAGAACCACGTAACATTTGATCAGCATGTCTTGGATCAACATTTAAACGAAATGCTGCTTCAACTGTTGCATCAAATTTTAATGATGAAGTTTGTTTAGCTAATTCTAAAGCACGATCAATTGGATAAACTTTAGTGTTATCAACTAATTTTGCAACTGCAAGATATCTTTTACTTCTATTCATATTAAACACCTTGCTTTCCATCTTCAACAGTAATACCCATATTCTTGGCTGTTCCTGCAACAATTTTAATTGCATCTTCTAAAGAATAAGCATTTAAATCAGGTAATTTAATTTGAGCAATTTCTGTGATTTGAGCAATAGTAAGTGTTCCTACTTTTGTTAATTTAGCATTTGATGAACCTTTTACAAGTTTCAATGCTCTTTTTAAAAGAAATGTTGTTGGTGCAGTTTTTATTTTAAAGTCAAAAGTTTTATCTTTATATGCTGTAATAAAAACTGGAATTGGAACTGGATTAACATCATCTTTTTGATCTTTGGTTTTATCGTTAAATTCTCTACAAAAACGTGGCATATCAATACCGAATGATGCTAAACTAGCACCTGGTTTGGCACTACCAGCTGGTAATTGAATAATACCTTCACGATTAATATTTTTTTTATCTGCCATGAGCAACTCCTCCTAAATGGATTCTCACTGTGGTCCAAACGAATAAATCTTCCACAAGTTTAAACATAATTAAAGTCTATTTATATATATAAATAGTACTTTACAAATAATAACATCATTATAATTAGTAGTCAAATATATTTTAATTTTATTTTACATAAAAATTAAATAATTTAAACTAAACTTTAATTTTTTTTACAACTATCATATTCTACTTTAATTTCGGTTTGACGACCAAACATATCAACAGAAACTGTTGCAACACCCTTATCTTCATCTAATTTAATAACTTGTCCTTCTCGGCCTTGTAAAGCACCAGAAGTAATATGAACAAAATCATTTAACTCAAAATCACGAATATTTTTTTTTGTCTCTTTAACTTTAGGTTGTGATGAATTTTTAGAATTACGATATAACATTTCATTAACTTCTTTAGTAGAAAGTGGAGTCGGTGGTACACCTTTACCACTAGAACCAATAAAACCATTAATCCCTGTTGTATTACGAATATCATATCAAGTATCTTCGGTTAAAATCATATGAACAAAAATATAACCAGGAAAAATATTTTTTTCAGTTATTTTTTTATCTTTATCTGGTATTGCTTCTTTAACAACCCTAACTTGAAAAATATTATCTTTTAAATTTAATTTTTTTTCAATTTTATTTTTCAAATCAGCAGCAACTTTATCTTCATGACCTTTGTTACAATTAACAATATATCATTGTGCTTGCTCAATTCGATGTTTATGTGTTTCTTCTAATGATGTAGTTTTCACTAAAGGGGTTTCTTTTTTTATTCTTTCGCTCATTTTTTGGCATCTCCATTTTTTACATTATTTTTAATAAAGGTAATACAAATAGTAATAACTGCTCAATTCCATAAAAGAATAGTGCTAAGACAGCAATAAATAATACTGTTGTAATAAATTTATTATTTAATTGTTTTCTTGGTGTTCAACGAGTTCTTCTAATTTCTCTTGATAAGTATAAGAAAAAATATTTATGATAAGTTCTCGCTTCTTTTTTATAATAAAAACGTTCTTCAGGCGTACGATTTTTACGTTCTTTTTCTCAAATTTCGCTAATATTAACCTTTTTATTTTTATCGGCTGTTCGTGGATCAAAACTTGGTTTTCCTTCAGAAGTTCTTTTTGTTCTTAAAGGTTTAATTTTACGTAAAATATTAAATTTACTTTTTAAAAGAGCCAATTTTTCAGGATTAATTTTTGGTTTTTCTTTTAATTTGTCTTCTGCACTCATGAAAATTTCTCCTAACGTGATTCCTTATGTAAAGTATGTTTTTGACAATGTTCACAATATTTTTTTAGTTCCATACGCTCTTTATATTTAATCTTATTTTTGTATGTATGATAATTACGATTTAAACACACAGTACAAATTAAAATTATTTTTTCGTTCATTAAATTCACCTAGAAAATTTAACCATTTTTAATTATATTATTATTTAAAATAAGTGTCAATTTTAAAATATTTTTATTTTAAAAACAAAGTTAAATTTTTAATCTTTCTTTAAAATTCATCATTTCTAAAATAATTTTACAAGAAAAAATAAAATAATAAATAAAAAATAATGTTTTTTTAAAAAAACATTATAATATAAAAAATAATTTTAATTAACTATTAATACTTCCTAAAAGTGGTTGTCTTTCATTAGGTTCTATGATAACTTCTGACATATCATTATTTGCATTTGTAACAAATTCCGGCTCAAACTCATAATCAGGAATTTTTAACTTTATTCTTTCCTGTTGACTATTATCTTCAATCTCTGTTACTAATTCTACCTTTTTATTTTCGGGAGTATAATTATCTATTCATTCTTTAAACATTGTTAATGTTGGTCTTCAATCTTTTATTTTTCCGAGTTTAACAAAACTAGGAATTGTTTTATCTGAATGTCTCATTTCAAACTTATCTCAATTATTTTTTTCTAAATACTCATATATTTCCTTTAAATCTTTATTACTCAAAATACCTTTATATAAAGAAAAACTTTTTGTAATGTGTTCTTTTCTTTCATTAATAATTTTAATAATAATTTCCTTTTTACTATTTGAAGTATTAGATTTACTCATTGTAGAAAAATATGTATGACTAACATCCATCATTGCTGAAATTGACATTAAATTTCCTCCCACAATATTACCATTTGTAAAATTAATGCCTGCAGTTGCAAAAGTAGTAAGTGATTTTAAGTATTCAATAGTTTTTGTTACTTTTTGAATTTTATATAAATCAAAACCTGATATTCCACTAAGCACTTTAACTAATCCATTTGTACCAGTAAATAATTTATTTAATGCAATAGAAATCATTTCTGGAGTTAATTCATTACTTACAGCATCTTCTGTTAATTGTTCAGCAATTTCAGAATAAAGTCTTTCATTATTTGGTGGTAAAGTAGGAAAAGTGGGTAAATTTGGCTCGGTAGTTGTACTACCACCAGTTTCATTTAAATTATACGCTTGTCAAATAACTCAACCACCAAATGCAGCATATAATATATCAGCTACTCCACTTTTAATTAATTGGTAACGTTTTTCAATATTACTATCCCTAGTAACAGACTTAAGTCCTGCTATTGTTAGTAGAACTCTTGTTGTCGTATTACTTCAATTTTGTGCACTTAATGCTCCTGCTCTAACTGGACCATGAAGATTATTCAACACTTTTTGTATTTCTTTTCATGTTTCTTCTTTATTTATTTTCATTTTATTTATTCCTTTCATAGTTAAAGTAGTTTTAAATTAAATTTTTAATTTTATTGATAAGATGATACATAATTATTCATTAATAATATTACTAATCGTTCACTTACTAATATTTATTGAGAAAGATGGCCCAATATCAAAAGCACGAGATATAGAACTACTTCTAAGTTGTTGATATATAGTGTTTTCATCATGTCACATAAATATATAAATAACTAATCCTTGTGATTTATGACCTGCAGGTGGCTGATTTACTACTCGTCAAACTGGTAATTGATTATCTTTGTCTTGAATTTTTTTGGTATTAAAGTTTAGTTCATTACTTTTAATTGTTGTTGTATTATCCATAACACTATAAGTTATACTGTCTGTCGAATTAGCAAAAATTGTTGGATATAAAAACATAAAATTATTTCATGAATCAGCATAATCACTTCATTTTAAAAGCGTAGTTATTTCTGAATTATAATCTATTAGTTTTCCTCCATCTTTTGGAAAACTATGACTTAATGTTAAATTATTATTAGTATCCAAATTTTTGCTATTATATTGTAAATATCCAACGCTAATAATGTTACCAGTACTATCAACTAAATATCTAATACTTATCTTTTTACTATTATTTTCAATTGAAAAATTATTAATAACAGATTCTAAATTTGGACTATCAATCATATTATTGAAAATATTTTCAGAAATTTTTTCTGCAGTGCTCTCATTATTTTTTAAACTACTTTTAGTAATAAATTGTTTAACAAAGTCAAGACAAATTCCCCTACTATTTTTTGAATGAGATTGAGCAATATAATATAATCCCAATGTTTCACTTAAATTATCATAGTTCTTAATTGCATCAATAATACCTTTTGTTCCAGTTAATGATATATGAGTATTAGCACCACCAAATTGAATAAAAGTAAAATTACTTTTAGACTTTTTATTTGAAATATAAGCTGTTGTTGATATTTTGCTCAAGTTTTGTTTTTGAAAAATTTGCAAATCATTAGTACTTGTTAATTGTTCTTCTTTATAATTAATAGCAGCAATTTCTTTATCAAACTCATTAATAACATCTTTATTTATCTTTTCAGGGTTATAAGTTAATTTAAAATTCTCAATATAAATATCTTTTACATAAGGTTCTAAACTTGGATTATCAATAATGCTTTTAACATCAAAAAGATGATATATTCCATTTTCATCCTGACTATTTAAAATAGTACTATTACTTAAATTACCATACGTAGTATTAGTAACAACTTCATTAGTTTCAGTTTTATTTTTATTTTCTTGTTTTAATTTATTAATACTTGTTAAATTATTAGTAATACTAGTGTTAGCAACAATATTAGTGGTTGCTAATGTTAAACTAAGTCCCAACCATAAATGTTTATTTTTTAACATTTTATTTTGCACCTCAGAATTTTATTTTTTAGTAAATCTATTATAAATTTCATTTAATTTTTTTTCATAAATGTTATGAAGTTTTGGTTGATAATATTTCGTATCTTTTAACTTTGTTGGCAAATACTGTTGTTGTACATAATCGTTAGCATAATCATGTGGAAATTTATATAATTTACCTTTACCTACTGATTTTTTTAATGTTTTAGATCAATTATGCTTCAAATAATCAGGAATTGGATATATTTTTCCTTGTAAAACATCACTATATGCTTTTTGTACTGCCAAATTAGCACTATTTGATTTCTCACTAAGTGCCATTTCAATAACTACTAAACCAAGCGGAATTATACCTTCAGGCATACCAATTTGACGAAAAGTATCAATAGCAGTTTTTACCCTAATTGCTAAAGCGGGATTAGCAAGTCCAATATCTTCGTAAACAATAACCAACATTCTTCTTAATAAAACTTCATAATCACCAGTTGCTAATAACCTTGCTAAATAATGCAAAGCAGCATTAACATCACTGCCTCTAATTGATTTTTGTAATGCTGACTTTAAATCATGATGTTCATTTCCCTCTTTAGCATTTCAATTACTTGCTTTAGGCATAATAGCATTAATAATATCAATAGTTATGATTTCATTAGGATATAATTTTATTAATATTTCTAAAATATTAATTGCTATTCGTAAATCACCGGTTGCTAAATTACAGATTTTTTCTAAAATTTCATCACTAATATTAAAATTAAAAAATGAATTATTAGTAATTATTTTTTTAAGCCTAATAACATTTCTTCATTACTAATTGGCTTTAATTCTAATAATAGACATCTACTTCGTAAAGCTGGATTAATTACAAAATAAGGATTTTCAGTAGTGCAAGCCATTAAAATAAAATTGCCATGTTCTAAATATTGTAATAATAAATCTTGACGATCACGATTCATGCGTTGTATTTCTTCAATTATAATTATATAAGGTTTAGTATTTTGTGCTATTTTAATTAATTTTTCTAAATTTTCTTTTTTATCAATGGCAGCATTAAATACTCCAAATTCACATTTTAAATCATTAGCTAGTGCTTGAGCAATAGTGGTTTTGCCTGTTCCTGGATTACCATAAAATATTAATGATGTTAAAAACTTCTCATTTAATATTCGATTAATAATTCCATTTTTATCATTTATCAAATGACTTCGACCAATTATATCATTAACGGTAGTTGGTCTTAATATTGTTGCCAGCGGCTTATCCATACTCATCACCTTTGTTTTTAATTTAACGTCGTGAAGTTATTTTAACAATAGAACTAAAATTAATAAAGGTTAAATTATTATTTTTAATATTAACGTCCAAGGATTGAAGCATTTTATATTCTTTATCATCATCATATTTAATAATGATACCAATGTTTTTTAAATGCTGATATTTATCATTTTGTTCAGAAACACTAACAAGTTCAATATTATTTATCTTTTTTATGATATCAAAATTAATTGTCTTTTGAAAATGAATTTGATAGTTATCGCCATCAATATTAATTCCTATATTCATTTCTAAATTAATGTCATTAGTAGGAGAAAAATTATTCATATCATTAATATCTTCTTGAAATAATAGTGAAATAAGTGAAATAGAATTATCTTTAAAAGTAATTGGATATATTACACCACTAGGAAGAACATTTGGATATAATTCAATAGAATTTAAATCTTTAACATTAAAATTGTTATTTTTAAAAATTTTTTCATTTGGTTCTTTATTTTGACATTGAATATTTATTGAAAACTCGATAGTATCTTGCAATTGATTTTTACCAACAATTGTTACTATTATAGATTTTGGTTTTTGATAATTTCCAGTAATCGCATTACTAGTAATAATATAATCTTGATCATTAAAATCTTGATGTCATTTTTGCTTACCAAACTCATTTATTTTTTTACTAACAAGGAAAGCAATATAATTATCAATATCCACTTTGCTAACATTAGTATCATCAATAACATCTATTTGTTCAGTATTTATGCTTTCATCATTTTCCAATGATGACTTAATAGCAAATAAAGATTTTACGGTATTATTGGCTGTTAGATTAATTATCAATTGGATAGTATCTTGCAATTGATTTTTACCAACAATTGTTACTATTATAGATTTTGGTTTTTGATAATTTCCAGTAATCGCATTACTAGTAATAATATAATCTTGATCATTAAAATCTTGATGTCATTTTTGCTTACCAAACTCATTTATTTTTTTACTAACAAGGAAAGCAATATGATTATCAATATCCACTTTGCTAACATTAGTATTATCTTCAATAGTTATTAATTGATTAATTACACTTTCATCATTTTCCAATACTGTTTTAATAACAGATAATGATTTTTTTGTTCAACTACCTTGAACATTAAAATTAATATTTAATTGACCTTTAATAATTTCACTACTATTTTTAGCACAAATAACAACTGTTATTTTCTTTTTTATCATATAATTATCAAAATTTTTTATTGAATCATAATTAATAACAAAATCACTTTTTGTTACTTTATCTGATAATGATTTTTCTTTATTAATTTCTTCTAAAAATTTCTCTTCAATAATTTTATTAACTTGAGATTCTATTTCATTTTTAGTTCCTTTTGTAGCATCTGACATTACTACTGTTTGTGATGGAATTGTAATTCTATTGTCTAAATCAAAAATATTAAATTTTTCCGGAATAACATCATTTTCAACACTAAAATTGAAATTTAAGTCACAAGGAAACAAACCATAATTACTACCAAACTGATTAACACTCATTTCAATTTTAAACTGTTTTATTTTTTCTTTATAAGATGGTATTTTTATTGAAAAATTATTTTTAAGTGCATTTTCATCATTAATTTTAATATTAATAGCTGGATTTACTGGTAAATGTACAAAAAAATTATTAGGAATATCTATTTTATTTATTTGTAACAAATTATCAATCTTTTTTAATAAATCACTAAGATAAAAATTTTTTAGTTTTTTATCAGTAGATATTAAACTAATATTGTTTAATTTATCCTTGTAATCTATCAAATTATATTTTTTATTTGTTGGACAATTATTCTTATAATAATCTTCTCAAGTTTTATCTTGATTAGGATTTCAGTTGTTGGAATTATTAGTATTTATGGCACTATTTCATTGATTATTTGCAATTATTAAAATCATAGTAGTAATAATTAAAACAACCACAACAAATAACAAAGAAAAAATTTTAAACCAATGTTTTTTTTCTTGCTTAACATTAGGTTTTTGCTTATAATTTGATTTTTCATTTTGATTAATGCCAATTTTATACATTATTTCCTCCACCAAAAATCGATAATAAAACACAAAAAAACTTTATAATGATTAAAAAATCACTACAAAGCAACAGCTAAATTATATAAATAATAAATATAACAATAAAACTTATAAATTAATTTTTAAAATTAAAAAAATAAAATTAAAATATAAATTTTATTGTTGTCTTAATTCTATCATAGTAATTTTTATTAAATATATTTTTTGTAACTATTTTTTAATTTTAACTTTACTCGTGTTCAAGCATTATCAACTTGCTTATAGCTTAAATTTAATTTTTTCATAATTTGATGAACATTATATCCTCTTCGCTTTAATTTTAAAACTTCATTTTCATTAGTAGTAAAATTTGTAATACTAATAACTTCTTCCAAAAATGAAGTATATTCATAATCATTTTTTTGATATAAATAATCATTATATTTTAAGGCACAATTAATAATTTTATGATTATTATTTAAAAAACTTTTAACATAAGTAAATACTCCTCATTTTACTTCATAATATAAAAAATTTTGAAATGACTTGTTTTTTCTTTCTTGAAATTTAAAAATTGCCTTTAAAAAAATAAAATAAAAAGTTGATTTTAAATCATTTGTTTCCAAAGGAATAGCAAAAAACTTTTTAATAATATTTCGTAAAAAAAATCATTTTTCAATTCATATTTTTTATATAAAAAATTAAAAGCAAATTCATTGTTTTCAATACAATACAAATAAATCAATTCATTATCATTCATAATTAAATCCTCCTAAATATTTCAAATAACAAACTAATTATGAATTACTAATCAACTAATTATTTAAAGTTATGATGTATTAGTATTTAATTTTGAAATTCTTAATATTACATATTTGATCCATAATCACGTTTAATAGTTGTTTGACTCACTATTGATGATGAATCTAACAAATTTATCTTATCTTTAAAGATTTCTACTTCTGTTTGTGGTATGTAGTACTTAAATATTTCTCTTCTAGTTTCATTAGCCACTTTGTCAATTTCCTGTTCTTGATTTTGATTTCAATTTGATGATAAACTAAAAAAATCTTTTAAAAACATTTTATTTTCAATAGTTAACTGATCATAATTTTTAATTGTCAAAGCAATTTCTTTTTGTAATAGTAAACAAGCGTGATTTCATGCTGAATTTCCTGAGTTATCTTTATAATTAACATCAATTGGTCATTTATTAATTAAATAAGTTACTAATTTTTATAAATCATTTATTACCGCTATATGTAGTAATGAATAATTTAGTTCATCAAATACTAAACTATTAATAACTTCTTTTTGTCAAAAAATTTCAATATTTGAATTATTTTTTTCATTTAATTTTTTAATTTCATTTTGCAAATATTCTAATGACTCTATTACTGATTCTTCTTTTTCTAATCAATTATTATCATCATCTCCCTTTATAATATAGATTATTTTTTCATAACAATTTCCTTTAAAAATCATTATTTCATTTTTAAATTTTAGAAATTCTTTAAATGTTTTTATTATTAAATTTTTATTTTTAATAGAGCAAGTTAAAGCAGTAAAACCACCTTGATTTTTATGATAAACATGAGCTTTGTATAATAATAAAATATTAAAAATTTCAATTCTTCCATTTTCAGCAGCAAACATTAAAGGAGTATTACCATCACAATCTTTATAACTAATATCAGCACCGTTATCTATTAAATGCTTAACTATCTCAAAATTACCCCTTCTAGTAGCTAACATTAAAGGTCTATTGCCATTTTTTTGACTTTCATAATTAACAGCAGCAGCACTTGCCAATAAAACCTTAACTACCTCCAAATGACCATATTCAGCAGCAAACATTAAAGAGGCACTACCATATCTATTTTCATAATTAACAGCAGCACCATTTTCCAGTAAAACTTTAACTACCTCCAAAAAACCACTTTCAGCAGCTAACATTAAAGACGTATTACCATCTTGATCTTCATAATTAACATCAGCACCATTTTCCAATAAAACTTTAAGTGCTTCCAAATCACCAACTTCAACTGTTTCAATTAACAGTTCATTTACTAGTTGCATACTATTCACATTTTCCTTTCAAAAAATAAAAATCACTTATTTTTTAAAAAACTATCATAAAAATAATTATTTTTGTAATTTTTTGACATTACATATTTGATTAATTTAAAGAATAATAAACTACTTATGTTATTATCAACTTTATGTTAATAGTTACTTTAACAAATAAATTTTATAATAATATATAATATTTATAAAACTTAATAATAAGTTTTTTAACTCATTACTTTCATAAAAAGTAAATGAGTTTTTTTATTTTGAAAGGAAAATGTGAAACAGATGTATTTAAATATTTTAAAAAACTTATTTAAACGTAGAAAAAATCATTATCCAAGTAATAACAGTACAGATATTGAAAATAACGAGTTTTTTTTCTTCTACAATGAACAAAAAATATTATCAAAATTAAAAAAATTAAGTGAAGAAAAAGATAAAGAATTAGAAAAATTAACTAATGAAAATAATAACACTCCCAAAATAATATTACTTTCTTCAAATATTTTAGAACTAAGATCAAAAATTTGAGCTTTGGAAGAAATGTTAGAAAAGAAAATAACAACAAAAATAGAACAATTAGAAAAAAGTAAAATAAATAAATATAAAAATTTTTTTATTAAATTTTTTACTTTTTGAATTAAAGATAAAAACAAATGTGTTAATAATAAAATAAATAAGATAAATTCTGACTATACAAATATTAAAAACAATTGTAAAGAATTAGAAAACCATTTAATTGATCAAATAAATATATGCAAAAATTTAAAAGAAAAAAAATGAAAATTTTCAGAACCAAATCTAATAAATAAAGAAAAAACATTTACACCTAAAATATAAAAGTATCTTTTTAAAAAAATATAAGTTGGAAATGTTTAGTAATCTGTGTAACTTACAAAAATAACTATGTTTAATTAATTCTAGTAAATATAATTAAATGACTAGAAAGAGTGAGTTACAGATGGCTAAAAAAGATAACTTTAATAATAATGATCCAATATCAAAAGCAGTAGATTTATTACTAGAAAATACTGAAGATTTAACAACAGTTTTTAAACCTAGCGGTTTATATAAAGAATTAACAAAAAGATTAGTTGAAAAAATGTTGAATTCTGAAATGCAAAATTATTTAGGATATGAAAAAAATCAACATAGTACTACTGAAAATGCTCGTAATGGTACAAGTTCAAAAAAATTAATAACTCAACAAGGTAAAATTGAAATTGATGTACCAAGAGATCGCAATAGTAATTTTACTCCTGTAATAGTTCCTAAAAGGCAAAGAAGATTTGATGGTTTTGATCAACAAGTTCTTTCCTTGTATGCAAAAGGAATGACATTATCTGACATTAGAATGCAGTTGCAAGAGTTATATCATGGTGCTGATATTAGTGAAAGTGTTATTAGTCAAATTACTGATGATGTTATTGATGATGTTAAAGCATGACAAAATCGACCATTAGAAAGTATTTATCCTATTGTTTATTTTGATTGTATAGTAGTTAAAGTACGACAAGATAAACGGATTATTAACAAATCAGTTTATATAGCATTAGGAGTTGATTTAGAAGGCAAAAAAGATGTTTTAGGATTATGAATTAGTGAAAATGAAGGTTCTAAGTTTTGATTATCTAATTTCACAGAAATGAAAAATCGTGGCTTAAATGATATTCTTATTGCTTGTAGTGATAATTTAACAGGCATGTCAGAAGCAATACAATCAGTTTATCCTAAAACAGAACATCAATTATGCATTGTTCATCAAATTAGAAATAGTTTAAAATATGTTTCATACAAACATCGAAAATGTCTAGTTGCAGATTTAAAACCAATTTATAGTGCATGTAGTGAAGAACAAGCAATGCAAGCTTTAGAATCGTTTGAAAGTAAATGAAATAAACAATATCCTCAAATTACTAAATCTTGATATAAAAATTGAGATAATTTAATGGTTTTTATTAGTTATCCAGTAGAAATCAAAAGAGTGATTTATACTACAAATGCTATTGAATCTGTTAATAGTCAATTACGAAAAATCATCAGAAATAAAAAAGTTTTTCCTAATGATATGGCAGTTTTCAAAATATTTTACTTGGCAATTGAAAATATAACAAAAAAATGAACATTGCCTATTCAAAATTGAAATACAGCAATTGCTCATTTTATGATAAAATTTGAAGACAGAATTAATCTAAATTAGTAACTTTGTAAAACAAAGATACACAGATTATTAAAAAGCCTCTATAAGTTCTTAAAATTTACGATAATTTTAACGTTTCAACGTAAATATAGTTTGCAATAATACCACAAGCAACGCTAGCATTAAATGATTCTATTTTTGGACTTATTGGTATTTGAACAATATAATTGGTATGTTTTAATAACTTTGGACTTATCCCTTCACCTTCATTACCAATAATTAATGCTAAGTTGCTACTACAATCAATAGTAAAATAATCAATTGCTTTTGCTGTTTTAGCAGCAGCCAAAATTCAAAATTTATATTTTTCTTGTAAATTATTAATTGCGGAAGTTAAATTATTAACTTGACAAACTGGAATAATACTTAGAGCACCAGCTGCAGCCTTTGCAACTGCACCATTTATTTCAGATTGATTACGATTTAAAACAATTACACCATCAAAGTCATTACCCGCTGCAATTCTTAACATTGAACCAAAATTATGTGGATCAGAAATACGATCTAAAATTAAAATTCTTAAAAATTTAGATGTTGAATCAATATTAATTAATTCATCAAAAGAAAAATATTGATAGTCTTTAACATTAGCAGCAATATTTTGATGTTTAGTAGTACCTAATAAATTATTCATTGCTTGTAAACTAATAATTTCATAAGGAATATTTACACTTTTTAAATCTTTTTTCAATTCTTGGTACTTATCTTGAACTAAAAAAACTTTTTTAATTTTTATTAATGACGATGTTGATAATGCAGCAATAATAGGGTGATAACCATAAATATATTGTAATGCCATAATTTTGCTCCTTTAAATAATATTCAAATCTTTTAATTCTTGACGAATTTTATCAGCTTCTTGGTATTGTTTTTCCTTTTTTAGTTGTTCTCATATTTTAATTTTATTTTTAATTTTTTCAGAATAATTACCAACTTTAAAATCAAATCCTAATATTTTTAAAGCAAAGGTAAAAGTATAAAAAATTTCTTGAAATTCTTCATTAAAATTTTTTTTAATAAGTGCTTCATTTAATTTTTTAATCATATTTTCAATTAAAGTAATAGTATTGGTTGTATCAATATTATTTGATAAATTTTTAATAATTTGTTGATAATAAATTGAATGATGATTATTATTACATATTATATTGTTAATAAATATTTGATATGTTCATTGTTTTAAAACATTTTCATATTTTTTTGTTGACACTAATCCATTTTCAATTGTTTCCTTATTAAAATCAATTGGTTGTTGATGATCACGATTTAATATTAAATATCGCAATACATTTGGATGATATTGCTGACAAAATTCTTTAACCAAAATAAAATTATTTAAAGATTTTGACATTTTTTCATTAGCAATATTAACATGACCATTATGTCATCAAATATTTGACATTTTTTTATTATTAACTGCAACAAATTGAGCTCGTTCATTTTCATGATGAGGAAATTTTAAATCAACACCACCACCATGTAAATCAATAGTTTGACCATTAAATAAAGCCTCAACAAAACAAGCACACTCAGTATGTCAACCAGGTCTTCCTTTTCCTCATGGACTATTTCAACTAATACCTATTGTTGTTGATTTTCACAAAGCAAAATCTAGATTATTTTCTTTAGCAACTAAATTTTTAATTCTAAAATTTGGAATTAAATCTTCAATATTTTTATGTGCCAAACTTCCATAATCTTTTAACTTATTAACTTTAAAATAAACATCACCAGCAGTAACATATGCATAATCTTTAATAATTAATTTATTAATAAATTCAATAATCTTTGAAATATATTCACTTACTTTTGGTAATTTTGTAGGAGAAATAATATTTAATTTTTCTAAGTCTTCATAATATGCTAACGTATATTTTTCAGTAACTTGTTGTTCTGTTATTTTTAAATCCGCAGCTTTCTTAATAATTTTATCATCAATATCAGTAATATTATGAACATAATTTATTTTATAATTTTGATCAATTAACAAACGATGTAAAACATCAAAAACAAGTACACCACGAATATTGCCAACATGAATATAGTTATAAACAGTAGGACCACATAAATACATATTAACTTGCTTTTTATTAGGGGCAAGCGGTTGCAATCTTTGTGAAAAACTATCATAAATTTTAATCATTTAATTAACCCTTCTTAATAAAGTTTAGTTTTCATATACTCTATTATACTGTAAAGAATATCAATCTGTAACAAAATAATTTTTTAAATTTAAAACTCTCTTTAACAAAGAGAATCATTAATAATTAAAAAAGTATTAATTATTTGAAATTTCATAATTTTTGATAGATATCATTTTTATGTTTTTATTTTTTTTCAGTTATATATAAATTTCCTTTATTAGCAGAAGTTATTGTTCCTATATAAATAGTATCATTAATATTTGTTAAACTTCAAACTGCACCATTAGTATTCTCTCAATCAAGCATCAATCCAAAACTTTTATCAGCTTTACTTTTATATATTTTTCCTTCACCATTATTATTTGTTATTCCTACATAAAGTGTACTATCAACATTTGTTAAACTTGAAACTTCACCATTAGTATCTTTTCAACCAGATACTGGCTCAATCTTAGCATTAATATCATTAGTATTTATTTTATATAAATTTCCCTTTTTATTAGCAATTGATGTTCCCACATAAAGCACACCATTAATATTTACTAGAGCATGAACTTCACCATTATTATCTTTTCAATTAGAAACTTTTTTAAAAGTATCACCAGTATCGCTTTTATATAATCTTCCATTACCATTGCTAGTTATTGTTCCAACATAAACTGTACCATTAACATTTAATATACTTAAAGCTACACCATTACTAGCAGTTCAACTAGTAAGATCAGTAACTTTATCATAACTATTAATTTTATATAATTTTCCACCTTTAGTATCTTTTGCTCCAACATAAACTTCACCATTATTAGTACTTACTAAAACATGAACTTCACCATTAGTATCTTTTCAACCAGATACCGGCTCAATCTTAGCATTAATATCATTAGTATTTATTTTATATAAATTTCCCTTTTTATTAGCAATTGATGTTCCCACATAAAGCACACCATTAATATTTACTAGAGCATGAACTTCACCATTATTATCTTTTCAATTAGAAACTTTTTTAAAAGTATCACCAGTATCGCTTTTATATAATCTTCCATTACCATTGCTAGTTATTGTTCCAACATAAACTGTACCATTAACATTTAATATACTTAAAGCTACACCATTACTAGCAGTTCAACTAGTAAGATCAGTAACTTTATCATAACTATTAATTTTATATAATTTTCCACCTTTAGTATCTTTTGCTCCAACATAAACTTCACCATTATTAGTACTTACTAAAACATGAACTTCACCATTAGTATCTTTTCAACCAGATACCGGCTCAATCTTAGCATTAATATCATTAGTATTTATTTTATATAAATTTCCCTTTTTATTAGCAATTGATGTTCCCACATAAAGTACACCATTAATATTTGTTAAACCCCAAACTGCACCATTGTCTTGTTTTCAATTATTCATTAATTCAAATTTGCCATCACTATTACTTTTATATAAATTTCCTTTACCAAAAATTGATGTTCCCACATAAAGCACACCATTAATATTTACTAGAGCATGAACTGCACCATTATTATCTTCTCAATTAGAAATTTTTTTAAAATTAGTAATAGTACAAGTTAAAGAAACTTCGTTTTTATAAGTACCTTTACCATTAATAATGATTTTTGCAGTGTCAATAAAACTTTTAATATCAAAATCATCTTCAGTTAGATCAATTGCTTCTTTATTTTTATCTTTAATAGCTTTTAAAATTTCAGATTTATTTGGTTTGTCCAATTGACCAATGTAAATAATACCTAATTCCTTTTTAATAATAACTGTATTTAAATCAGTTTTTTCTACTGGTGAAGGTCTTTCTCCACCACAAGTGACGACACTTATACTTGTTACTCCAATTAAAGTTACTACTGCTAGACTACTTAGTAATTTCTTCATATATCTTTACCAACTAATCTTTAATATTTTAATACAATCATTTTACATGATTTCTATATCAATAAAAATAAACATGCTATTAAAATTAAAATAGTAATATTAAAAAATTACTATTAATTTAATATATTCTCAATAAAGAGAGAAATTTAAAAATGTTACAAAAAATATCAGAAATTTTAATTAAATAATTATTTTTTGGTTTATTCTTCAGGTACTCTATTATATTGTAAAGATTGCGGATCTGTAGCGAAATAATATTTTTTAAATTGATTTTCTAAATTTAAAGTTTTCTTTAATGCAGAATAACAAGTAACAATTAAAAAAACATTAACCGTTAAATCAATAGGATATTTTATAACTCTTAATGGAAAATACATTAATCATAAAGGTGGTAATCCAGGAAATAATATTTTTAATGCAATAGGATCAGTACCAGTAATAATTAATGAAGTAATAGCATAAGCAATTGGCAAATATCAATAAAATGTCTTTTTACTATAATAAATTTTACTAAAATTTAATACTAAATAGTAAGGTAATATACATCATAAAATACTAGTAAAAGTAAAAAATAAACATGGTGATGCACCACCAGTACTAAATAATAAACCTAAAAAATCACTGGCAATACCACTAAGAAAACCTAATATTCCACCACAAAAGAAACCTATTAAAACTAATATAAAATTACCCAATTTAATTTCAAAATATTTAGAAAATGGTAAACTTTTTAACATTCAAGCACCTGTTGTATTTAAAGAAACAGCTAATGCTAACATTATTCCACTTAAGCAAATAAATTTTATTTGCTTTATCTTTTTTTTATTATCTTTATAATCAAAAACTGTGATTAATAAAAAAGTAATTAAAATTAACACTCCACCAATTATATTCAATAACAATACATTCATTTAATTACCACCCTTTTTTATCATAATTATTTTCTTTGTTCTTAAATAATTGGGAGCGTACCGATGTTGTCAATAATATTCAAACTTGTCTTTAAATTATAAGATTAGACGAGAATCAATATGCAATTGTATGTTAATCTTAACACTTGTAAAATATTAGTCAACAATAATACTTACTTTTATAACTCAAAAATTCTTATTAAATTTTACTTTAATAAGTTTTATTTTATTTTTAGTTATCTTTAAATTGAAATGGTTAATTTATAATAATTGTATTGCTGTATTTATTTGATAACATTTAAAATTAACCATTTTGGTATACATATCAATGTTATAAGTTCTATCACCAATCATATGCTTTAAAATTTGTTTAATATTAGTTTCAGTAAAGCAACCAATATTTTCAACTAATGCTTGATTTAATACGCCATCTTTTGCATTAACAAAATAACCAACTTTTAATTTTTTATATTGTAAAGTCAATGATTGTAAAAAATCAATTAATTCATAATATTGACCTTTGGAAAATAAATTTATTGCATTTTGATAGTGTAATTTAGCAATTTTATTTTTTCTTCTTCCAGCCATTATGCCAAGAAATAAAACATGAAAAGCATGGAATTTATCTAAAATAAATTTAGCATTTAAAATTGTAGCAGTTTTTCTAATTCATTTTGCACTATCTCCACAAACTATTAAATTTGCTTGGTCAAAATTTTCAAAAAATAAATTACCATATTTTTCAATTAATTTGGCAGTTTTTTCAGCACCAATTTCTGTTTTTGATACTCTAATTTTACATACAGCTCTTTTATTAATTAATTTTCCATTCTTCTTTTTACCAGTACAAAATACTAATAATCTCATTGAACATTTTTTACAATTTTTAGTATTATGTTTTTCATTAAACTTAAATTTTCTATGTCCATCATCAATATTTACATATAAATTTTGATATGGTTGTAATGGTATTTTGAGGATATTGGCTTTTGGTAATTGAAACTTTTTATATGTTCTACAAACTGTACTATTACTTATTAAACCTTCAATAAAAGTATCACAAACATCATGATACTTTTTACCATCTGCAAAATATTTCAAAATTTGTTTAATAACATTAGGTGCAAGTTTACTATATTTTTTAACACCAAGATAATTATCTAACAATGAAAGAAATTCCATTTTTTGTGTTTTTGGGTTATAATATGTACAAATACGTCGTTTATAAGTTAATAAACCTTTTTTTGTTTTTAATTTTCTTTTTCTAAATCTATATGACTTATATACAGATTTATCACATGCATTTCATAAATAATCATCTATTTTTTTAAATAATTCTTCTGTCTGTTGTAAATTTAATTCATCTTGATTAAAATTGTGTTTGTCTCAATCAAAATGATTTACAAATGGTAATATAAACATTTTTAATGTTCCTTTCAAAATTTTATTTGTTAATAATTTAAGTTTAATTTTTTTTAAAAATAAGGAGTAAATATGGCTTTTATCACTAGTTATGTACAATTAAATAAAAAATATAATCTTAATTTTAGTGATAATAATTATGGTTTTAGTTGGGATATTTTTAAAGAATTTGTTGGTGATGAATGAGCAGAATATTTTACTACCAATTGTTTTTATCGTTTTGTACCAACAGCACGTGGAACAAGAAAAACTTGAAATTGTTTAGCATTTGATTTATTTATATGTTGTAATTTTAGTGATAGTAGTGTTCAAGAAGTAAGAAGATATGAAAATACTCATAGTGAAACTACAATTGGTGCTTTAATGAATGTTTGTCAAGTTTTATTAGATACATATAATATTAATTTATTACCTAATAATCCACATGGTATTAAATGAAAAATAACTAAGGATGGTGGATGTATTATTTTTCCTAATAATCAACAAATTGACTTTATTGGTTATGCTAATGGTAATAAGATTTTTGGAAAAGAAGCCGGTGGTTCAAGTTTTTTAGGTTCAAGAACAGATGAAATTATTATGGCAGAAGAAAAAGAAACACTAACAGAAAAGCAATTAACATATCGATATGAACGTTTACAAAACTCTATGTTTAGAAGTAATCGTATTAAAGTATCAAAAGAACCTATTAAAGAATGAAGTTGAACGTTTATTGATAAAAATATATATAGTCCTAATTTTGGAAAAAAAATTACTCGCTATTTTTATAAAAGTTTCTTTATTACTTTTACATGTAATCCTTATGATAAATATCATCCATTTTATTTAAAATACTGTACGCCATTTTTACCATTAAATGATAAAGTGATGGAAAATCTTAAAAAAAATGGCAAAATTTATTATGAAAATCAAGATATGTTTAGTGGTTTAGGTTTATTTGTTTTAAGATTTACTATTCAACCATTTTGAAATAAATTACCAGATATTCAAAAAAGAACATTATTAGAAATGAAAAAAAGTAATCCTGATGAATTTAATACTGTTTTTTATGGTTTTGAATTTTTAGATAGTGATGCAACAATTTTCCCATTTCAAAAAACTGTAAAGTGCTGACAACCATATGATTTAAAAGAATTTTATAATTCAAAAAAAGATATGTATAAATTTGATTTTTATTCAGTTGGTGTGGATTGAGCAACTGGTCATAAAGACCATACTGTATTTATAGTAGTGGGTTTTAAAGAATATAATAATACTGGTTATTATGATGCTTATATTATTTGTGAATTAGTAGTTACTCCAAATGATTTTATAAATGAAAATGAAAAAATTAATGCTTATGTTAATGAAATTTTAGGATTAATTGATAATTTTGAAAATTTTGAACAAGCAATTTATTTTTATGATGATAAAGCACGAACTGCCATTGATTGATTAAATCAAAAATTAATAGATGAACATAATACTATTTTAATCACACAAACTGCTATTAAACATGCTTCAAATTTAAATCAAGAAGCAGGATTAACTAATAGAGTAGTTTGAATGAGAAACATTATGAGTTATGGAAACTTTTATGCAAATAAAGATGATTTACCAAAGACTACTCAATGTTTAGAAGAATTACGTTATGACCAAACCAAAACTAACATTCCTGATAAAAATATGTATCAAGACCCGTATGATGGATTATTTTATGCATTGTATCCATATAAAAATGTAATTAGGGGTAAAAATAATGCTACTGTGAAAAAAAGCATCTTCACATTTGCCATATAATAAACAACTACAATATCATTAATAGTATAGGTATCACAAAATAAACGCCTTTTATTTAGGCGTTATTTTGCGTTTAAAAACGTACTTGTAAAAATAATCAAAAATAGTACAGTTTATAAGTAAAATCAAGGAAAAAAGGAGTAATTTAATATGAAAACATGAATAAAAGCAAATTTAAGTAAAATAACATTAGCATTAGCACTAACTGGTGCTACAACTGGAACAATAGGATTAATCATGGGAGGTGCTTACCCATAATCTTAGTGGACTTAAATATTATTTAAATTCATATAAAAAACCTATAATGGGTGTTCAGAAAATATGAATGTCTGACATTCATGGTATTTCAGTTTCTATAAAAAGTGAATTTAAAATATACTTTGCTGATAATCCTAAAAAAACAAAATTTTATAATGGTGGAGATACTATTGAAAGAATAGATATACCATGAGATGGCAATTATCCATATGGTTATTTTAATAAATAACATTTAAATTTCTAAATTAATATAAGAAATATTTTCATTATATTTGTCAAATAAATTAATATTAGTTAAGTTTATTTCTTGTTTGTCAGTTATTAAAATTAAATAATAATTACCAGCACCAAATATTCCACTAATTTCAATCCGATTTAAATTATTAATTGGATTTTTAATTTGCAATTCAAATTCATTTTTATTATCAATTTGTAATATCTCTTCATAAAATTCTAATTTAGAAAATAATTGAGATTTATTTGAACCATATAAATTTAAAGCATTCTCAATTTTATTGTTACTAATAATTACTCTTGTAAAGTATTTTCCATATTCGCCATTTCCTAATGTTCAATCTGCTGGAATTAATGACGGAATATTATTGCTTTCTAATTCATTTGTAATAGATAATCAATTAAATTGATTATCATCAAGTTTAAATAATTCATTTTGACTAATATCATTATTTTTTAATTTAATATTATTCATATCTGTAAAATCAAAATATTCAGATTTTAGTATTACTTTTACATCTTTATATTTTCAACTATTATCCTTATTAGAATGTATAGGATTTGATTTTAATTCAAAATAATAAGGTAATAAAATTTTATTATCATCATTTAGACCTTTATTTATTGATAATGTTGAATAAATATACTTTGATAACATAATAAATACTTGTTTAAATATTTTAACTTGTTGCAAATTTATGTAATTTGGATAATCAAGTTCTCATTTTCTAAATAAATTAGTAATAACTTCATCAGGTTTTTGACCTGAGAATTTATCACGTAATTTTGCTATTTCATTTTTATCATCATAATCTGCGCCATCAAAATTACGATTATAATTATAGGTATAACTTAGCATATCTAATAATAATTGTTGTAAGCTATCAATAGTTGGTGCATCTTTAATTTCAATTTCAATATCATTAAATTTATTATTAGTTGCAATATAACTATAAAATTGACTTTCACCTACAAAATCTCAAACTTCTTTATCCTTTAATTCTTTTTGACTTTTTAATGGTCATTTACCACCTAAAACATTACTAAACTCATATCCTAATCAAGCATGAGTTATTCTTGCATTATTAATAACTTCTCTTCTTGTTACAGAACCACTACTAATTTTAATTAAATCTAAAACTGATTTTTCTTGTCCGATAAATTGTTTTGCTAAATTTCAAGGTAATATTTGCTCACTAAATCATTGTTGTAAAATTCTAACTTTTGGTTGAGTTTCAATAGGCATTGATAACAGCGGAAATGCTATCTTATTTTTAACAAATAACTTTGGGTATACTTCCATATTGTCAACTTCACCAAGTACCTTTATATTGCCAAAAATCATGCTTCTAGGGGCTTTAATTTTTAAACCAGTAACTTTTGTATCTTTATCTAATGGTTTTTGTAATTTAATAATGATTGGATAACCATCTCTTGTTTTAAAATCTTTAATTTTAATAATAGTTATACTTTTAGTACTTCTAGTTTTTGGATTTTGATAAGGTTGTGAATAATTATTAATTATATATAAATTATCAATATTATTTTCAGTTAAAGGTTCATTTATACTAACTGCACATAACTTAAATTGATTTAATAAATTTATTTCTTGAAATATTAAATTTTTAATATCAGTCATACTATATTCAATTGTATTATCATTAATATTAGTACTTGCTCTTTGATTTAATTGCATAGTAAAATCAGATGTTTCAACAGCAGTAGTTTTTAATACTTTATCAATATCAATAAAACCTATTTTAATAGTATTTGCTGAAAATTTTAAACTATTATTTTCATTATTTTTAAATAAACGTTCAATTTCATAAATATATATCGTTCTTTTTTTAAATTCATCATATGCTCTATTAATATCTGGGTCACTAGTAGCACGCATCATATTAGTAAAGTCATAAGGAATGTTATCAATTAAATAATCATTTTCTACTTCTGCTTGATTAAGTTTAGTTTGTTTCTGTGGAAATTTCGTTTGTGGTTTGTTGTTGTTTTCCATTGTTCTCTCCTATTAATTGGTTATTTTCGGGATTAAATAATTTTAATTTAACTGTTAAATTATTAATTTCTTGATCATCATTAATATTAAATGTTTTACTATTTAATAAATCTTTATCTACACTTACTAATATTTGAATAAATTTAAGAATATCAATATTAAATTGTCATAATTTTTGTTCAATATAATTAATAGTTGAAATATTTACTGCTGTACTTTCGGGAACTGATTGTTGTGCTGATTTCTTTTGACTTGGTATATGAATACCACAACGTTTAAATATTTCATTAACATTTCAATCATATATATCAGTTAAATTTTTACCTTTAAAATTACTATTTGTCATATTGATATTTTCGTTTTGTTCATTATTATCTCCACCGCTTTTAAATATGTAATTTTTAGTAACTAATGTTCTTACTGCGTCTTCTATTAAAGATTGAACATTGCCATAAGTTTGACTAAATATAAATTTAGGTGAGTTTAAAATAGTATCTAAAACAATTTGTTCATAAATAACATCTAATGCTTTAATTTTATCCATTACTTTATTACAATCTGCTAGCTCATTTGCTTTATTTCTCATAATTGCTATTGGTATATAGTTAATATTTAGTGTTTGTTCTTGTGCTAAATTAGGGTTATTAATGAATGATTTAAAATCTAATGGAAATTGTTTTTTATTATCACTAATACTATAAATTGCACGATTAATAGTTATTTGTTCATTATTTAATGTATAAACTTCAAATAATCTTACCATTTGTGCATTTTGTTCATAACTATCATAAAAAATAGTACATTCAATTAATTTACCAGTAATATCATAAACTCTTTGTTGTATATCTACTACTTGAAAATATAAGTCATCATTAGCAATATAAATTAAATAAGCACTAATTCCTAATTTACTTAATTTAAAAATTGAATTTCAATTTTTTCTGTAAAATTCTTGTTGAATTAAATATTGTTTAATAGTTTCATTATTAATATCTAATGGAGCATTATATAAATTAGCATTATTTTCTGCTACAAAATCAGTGAAATAAGTTTCATGGTTAAAATCATTAAAACCAAAATAATTTAAAATTGAAGCATGAGTACTTTTATTTTTATTAGTTAAAAATTTTACTTTTTCATTTTGATTATCACTAATATTACTTTTTTCTTTTCTTTTAAATAGACTTAACATAATATTCACCACCTTTTTTTAAAATATTTGATTAATTTTTAATACAATTTTTATAATAATAAATATAATTAAACCTGCTGTTGCTGATGATAAAATTACTCCTATTAAACCTAAAATAATTTTTATAATTTTAAAAAACATAATATTATTCCTGTAATTCTTCTAATTTTTTAAAAATATAATCTCTACCCATACCCCGCATTATTCTATTATTATAAATATTAATTTCAGTATCCGCATTAACATTATTATTTGATATTCATAAACTACTTTTTAAAACATTTGTATCTAATTGATAATAAAAATTAATTATTTGTCAACTATAATTTTTATTATTTTCTTTACTAGTATAATCACCAAAACTATAATATATTCTATAATGTGTTTTATCTTTAAATATATATTCTATATGTGTAATATTATTTTTATCTACTACGACTTTACCTACTTCTTTTCAATTTGAACCACTTGGACTGGGTTGTGGTTGTTTTTCTAATATTTCATTAATTGCTTGTAATAATTTTTTATTTTGAGTTTTTAATAATTTATATTCATTATTTTCTAATAAATCTTTACAAAGTAATGAATTTTCTTCATCATTTAATGCAATTTCATTTGTTTCAGTATTATATTTAAAATAATCATTTGAAAATTTTTTATCTTTTATTTTTTCTTTTAATTCATTAATAGCACCGGCAATAGTTTTATCAGTAGTTTCTAAATTAGGAATTTCTGCACTAATAGCATTTATTTGAAATGCAATAGGAAATTGTGATTTTACATCTTCTAATTTTTTATCTACTTCTTCTTTTTTATAATAATCAGATAAATTAGGAATTTTATTATTGATTTCATTAATTGCAGGAACTATTTGTTTAGAAACTTTTTGTAAAGCATCATCATTGATATTTTGCTTTTTATCTAATAAATTATTAGTTTCTAGTTTTGTGTAATAATCATGTTCAGTACTTTCTTCTGTTATAAATTCAGTTGGTGTATCTATTCCTTGATATTGATATATTTCTTGTATATCACCAATTAAATTAATTTTTCCACGTTCAGGATAGGAATTACCTCCACCACTAAATTTTTTATTTCTATTGTCATAGTAAATAGTTCCAATATTTAAAATATTTTCATTTTGTATTTGTTCTTTATAAGTCATGGAATCAACATTTAACAATTCAAATTCATGAAAAATATTATTTAAATAAATTTTAATTATTTTATAAAATTTCATAAAGTTATTTTCTGTTGAATAGTGATAACTGATTTTAATAAAATATCATTTCAACATTTCTATATTATTATTTTCAACTTTTTTTCATAAAGGACTAGTTTCAATATTAAATCAATTATTTTTGATATCATCAATGTTTTCATTTGTTTTAGTTAATTCACTATTTAATTTGGTAATTTCATTTTCATTAGTAGTAATTCGTTTTTGTTGTTTAGCAGAAAAATCACAAGTTGGTGCATGAGTAAAATCACCAATTTGCGGATTATTTTGTAATGCTTCTGGTGGTAATGTTCCAATTTCATCTGGTCAATCTAAAATCATTGTTTCAGTTTCTTTATCATAACCAGTTGCAACATAACCTTTATTAACAAATTTACTAATAGGACCTCTATATATTTCATTTTCATTATCATCAACTAAATCATCATATAATTTAATTTGTTTTAATAATGTAAATTCTTTTTGTTCTTTAATTAATTCATCAACTTGATTTCTAGTATAAAATGCTTTTAAGTCAATTTTTTCAACATCTATTTCATCATTATTATAACTTGAAAATATTTGTTTTAATTCTGTTAATCTTGCTCATATTTTCATTCTACTAGGTGCTAAATCTCAAACATTAATTGTAGGAGTACTATTTGCACTAAATTGATTACCATTATTAAATTGAATAGTAGCATCAACATTAAATTCAATTGGTGTACGATTAAATACTCAATGTTCAACCATAACATAAACCATATCTCTTAATGTTTCTTTAATTAATTCATCTTTAAAACTATCAAAAGGAAATTTAGATAAAATAAAATCAAGATAAGCATTAATATCATTTTGCGCGCGAATAGCAAAAGTTATAAATCAATCATTAATATTTGATCATGTTTGTATATATTGTTGTGGAGTTTCTGTAATTTTTCCAGTTAATGGATATCAGTTATTATAATTTTCAAGACTGACATCAGTTCAAAGTTTATTAATCATAATTTATCATTCCTTAAAAAATGCTTGTTTATAATGATGAGTATGTTTTTTTGTTTTTTTATGTGTTATATGTTCAATTTCTTTTTGTATTTTATTTTTTTCTTACTTTTTGTTACAACTTGACTATATGCAAACTTTTCTAAATGATGTAATAATCCAGTACCAAATAAAGTATTAACACTAAATTTTAAACCAACATTTTTAAATGATTTGTTAATATTTTCAATAGGATTATTAATAACATTTACTACTTTATGATAAGTTCTAATAGTTCTAAATATTTCTCTATATACTTTAAAACTATCTCTAATTACTTGTTGCACCACTGGTGGAGCAAATGCTATTGCTTTTAATCATTTATTTTGATTAACTCCATAACCAATGTATCAACCACTATATCAACGATATCAATGGAATGGATGTATTTGAGTAACAAAAGTTTTTGCTTTAAGAATACTATCAACAACTGTAATTGGGTTATATTTAGGATTGCGATGATAAATAGTAATTGCACATTTATCTAATGACAAAGGTTGAATTTTACAACCCATAAATACTGGTGAATTTAATGGAATTAATTGTGCGTGTTTAATTGCTCTTTTTTCTGCACTAGTAAATAAATCAGTTGCTTTGTCTTTTAATTTCTGAATTTTTTCAAATACTTGTTTTTCTAACTTTTCAAATTTTTCTTGTAATTTATATATACTTTCTCGTATTTTTTCAAAATATGGTGTATCTTTTCAAAATTTATTTAAACCTTTTTTTAAATAAAATCTAATATCAAAATATTTAAAAGTTTGATTTGCTTTTAAAACAAGTTGATGAATAACATTATTTTTAAAATTAAATTTAATAGCATTAGCACGAATTTTTTGTAAATCTAAAATTAAAGTTTTTCCATATCTATTTTCTGTATGTATTGTATGAACTAAATTTAATCAATCATGTTGATTCATTTTTAATACTTCTTTTAAATCAGTATTAAATTTTTTTAAAAAGTTATTTGCTTTTTCAATATCTTTAATTTTAAATTTAGGAGTTAATTGTGGACTTAATTTTATTAATGTATTTTGTAATAATAAGTGTTCCATTAATTTTTCTGTTTCTAGTTTTTGAAAATTATTCTTATATTGTCTTTCAGCAACATATCCTAAATCTCGTAATACTGTTTCACGATTAGGAGTAAAACTATACTTCATTAAATAACGTTTATTACCAATAATTTTATCTGTTAAATTTCTTTTCCACTTACTTGACTAATAATTTCTTGTAAGTTTTTTGCTTCTTTAATACCAACTTGTTCTAATGTTTTAGTTTTTTGTGCTAACTTAATAAATTTAGTTGTACGATAACCACGACTAATTTTATTAAGTCCAGCAAATGCTGGTAATATATTAAAAAAAGTATTTAATGGTGTTACATTTCCTTTTAAATAATCATAAACTTGATTAATAGTAAAATCAGTTAAAAATTCTACACCAACAGCACTAATACTAGCAATTAAATCACTTGCACCTAATCCAAGTGCTAAATCTTCACTTAAACCACCAGTAAAAGGAGCAAGTGCTACTGCTATAACTTGTACACCAATCATTTCTAAAATTTCTCATCATAAACTTTTATGTTCTTGTTGTTGACTAATTCTGGTATGTTTGGGTTTATTTATTTTTAAGAGTGTGGCTGTATTTGCTGTACCAATAGGCATAATTAATGTCCTTATTATTTAAGAGTTATTTTTATAGGATTTGTTGAACCTTGATAATTTGCATCATTAATATCTGCAGTAATAATTACATATAAATCTCCTGCTTTTTGATTTTGATTACTTACATCAGTTTTGCCTTGTGCATCACTAAAATATTTAATATTTGCATGTACTAAATCTAATGCTGGATTCAAACCAGTAATTTCTCTTGCATTTTTTATTGCTGTATCTAGTAATTGATTTTTTCTATTCGTATTAGCAGTAATATCAGTTGTTAAAATTGTAAGTTTACTACTTAAATCTGTTTTAGTAATAATTCCACATAGCATTCAACGTGATGTTGTTTCTTTTTTTGACATATAAGGAATTGATTGACCTAGTACTTCACCACCAACTTTATATGCTCTACCAAGTTTGCCATCAGCAATTTCTTGAACATAAACAATTGTTTGTTGTAACATATATCTTTTCATTGCTCTTGGTGTTGCTAAAATAAAAGGTATAATTTGTTTTTTATTTTCACTATCAGTAAATGTCATATAATCATCCATTACAATTTGACATAATACACCTTTTATATATAAATCATTACCATTTAATCTTAGTTGTTGAGCAATTTGGTTATCTGTAATTAAACCTTTATTATTAGCCAAATAAACAATAGTATCATAAAGATTATTTGTAATAAAGAAACGACAATTTGCACTATTTCTTAATTGAAATAAAGTATTTCAAGCAGATAACATTGCCTGTATATGCCCTGTTGGTGATGTGTCACTAATTATTACTTTAGTTCCGTTATCGCTAATTACTTGTATATCATCAGTTGCTAATTTATCTGCTAAATCATTAGCGACTTCATATTGCATACTTTCTAATAAATTTTGTCCATTTTCAGCATTTAAGTCAACTGCTGCAATAGTTTCACCAGCAACATATAATTTTTCAATTATTTTTGGAATAGTATCAGTTTGTGCATAAGTTACATCTATTCTTTGACTTTTATCATTTCATGCAATAACTTTAATTGATGGGTCTTTCGGAACTTTAATAATAAATTCTATTTTAGTAGAATTAACTATTTCAATAGGAAAAAAGTTTGCTCATGGACTATTTGATTGTTTGAAAAATTCAATAAATTCTGGTGCTTCAACTAGTTTTTCTGTATTATTTAAGTTTGTTTGAATATTAATTGCCATTTTTATTTTCCTTTCTGTTATAAATTATTTTTCTTTTTATAATCCAATAAACTACTTTTTATTGAATTCGATTGATTTGTTAATATTGTTTCTTGTTTACCACCTGTATTAATTGGTTCTTTAAATACTGGTTGTTCTTTAATCATTTTTTTAATAGTGTCTTCTACTTTTGAATTTTCTATATTACTTGTTTTAAATTTTAAAAAATCATAAAATTCTTTTTTAACTTGATATTTTTTAAATATATTAAGCATTTCTTTTTCTTTAATTTCTTCATTAAGTTTATTTAACTTATTTTCTAATTCAACAATCTTAGTTTCTTGTTCTTTTTGCAAATCATTATTTTCAGTTAAAGGTTCAGTTGTTTCTTGAACATTAGTTTCATTTTCTAACATTTACATTACACCTTTATTTATTAATTTTTTCATTTAATTTTGCTAATTTTTTTTTATGTTTTATTACTTTATTATTTGCTCGAACATGTTTTGGAGTTGTAATAAATCGTTTAAATCAAACAATTAATTCTCTGCAAATTAATGTTCCTACACTTGTTCCAATAATGATTAATTCATGCAATAATTCTTTCATTTCAATATTTTCCTTTCAATTATTTATTTTTTAATTATTCGTCAAATTGACCACCATTAATTCTTTCAACCATTGACTGATAATTACTTATAATAGTTACTAATAAAGAAATTTCTTTATTTAATTGTTCCATCCTTTCTTTATGTATTTTTATTTCGTGATTATAATATTCAATTAATTTTTCTTTATTCATAAATTACTCACCTCCTTTATAAACTGTCATAATATGTAGTTGGTCTATATACTGGTGATATTCTATCTACAACATCATTAATTAATCTTGCATTTTCACTAGTAAATGTTGTTTCTTGCATTTCTTCAACATGATTAGTTGTTTCCATTGGTAGTAAATTATGGATAATTTCAGATGCACCAGCAATAATAGTCGGAACTGCATAAGCATTCATAAAATCATTATTAATACCCATAGCAACACCACTACTAATCAAACAACCACCAGTTGCCATATTTGCTATTTTACGTATAGTTTCAAATTTACTTGGTATTAATTCTGTAATTCCAGCAACCAAATTTGCAATACCATATGAATTTAAAGATATATAAGTATCTCAATCCATTAAAGATTGGTCATTAACATTATTATTAGTTACTGATAATGTTAATGCTGGTCATGGCGGAGTTTCTGTAGTGGTTGTAGTTGGGGTGATAGGATTTATTGTTTCAGTAAATTTACTATAATTTGCTAAACCAATTGTTCCTAATCCTAATGCTATTTTTTTACTTGAATTTAATAGTTTACTTTTTAAATTTGGCATTTGATTTAAATTTCATATATCAATTCCTAATTTTTTAGAAAATAATAAAGCATTTATACTACCTAATATTGGATTACCAATAAGTTGACCATAGTATGCAGAAGTTCCTATCATACCAAATAATGGACTTGCTCCAGTTCTTATTAATTTTAATAAATTGTAATTACTTGATTGTACAGTTATGTCATTTGGCATTTTCTTCTACTTCTTCTACTTTCTGTTTAATAAAAACTTCTATTCAACCTTGATAATTAAAGTTATCTCCAACTAAAATTGCAGTATTAGCATGTGGTTGAGAAACAATTAAATATTTAGCAATAACATTGGGATATTTTCATAAAATCAATGCTTTTATATCATTACTATCTGTTAAATCTTTGGGATTTGGTGAAAATATTTCTATTTTATCTTCACCAAATAAATCTTTTAATTTAATCATTATCAAATTCTCCATTTTCAATTCTTTCTTTTAAAGAAAAGACATATTCTGTATAAGTTCTATGTGGATTTTTATCATTTATAATTTCATCGATATCTAAAATTAATTTTTCTTTATATTCATTAATATATTTTTGGGCAATTTTTCTTCTTATATTTTCAACTTTTATCATATGTTTATCACAAAAATATCTTACTTGAACATTATCTTTATCTAATTTTGTTGGTAAATTATTACAATTTGTTATATGTTTACCAAGTTCATTAACTTCACTAAAACAACATGGTATATTTTCTTTATTCATTATCAATGTTTCCTAAATTTCTTCAACTTCTTCTATTTCATTTATTAACTGATTCTAATCAACAACTATTACAGGTATTGGATAAAAAGTTTTCTTTTACTTTATTGTACATAGAACATTTATCTTCATATTTCATATTATTTCTCCTTATTTTCAATTTGATTAGCAATTTCACTTAATATTTTTAATACTTTATATTCATTTTTTAATTCTTTACTAATAAATATTAAAAATATTATTAGTGTTATGCTTGTTATTAATATTGGTACTATTAATAAAATTTTTCATAATATCATTTTTTACTCTTTTCATTTTTTAAATCATTTAACATTTATTGAACAAAATGCACGATTTTTAGGAATATTTAAAGTGTTAAAAATTTGACCAGTTACAATAATTTCATCGTTTTTGTTTAATAAAATACAGCGTCTATAAAATTTTGGGTTGTTAAAAATTAAAGTAACATAGTTTAATCCATTTCATTGACCTCGAACACTATAATATAATTCTTTATTACCTTTTTCGTAATATTTTGTTTCAATAGTGTTACTCAGTTTTACTGTTAATTTGACATAATTGGCTTTCTCTTTCATTTTTATAATTCCTTAAATAATATTTAATATGCTTATATGCATCTTGTTCATGTTTTGTTAATTTTATATTTCCTTTATAATTTTCTATTTTGTTTTTATTTTTTGGTTCACTTTCTAAATAATCTCAATTCATAACATCTTCTGCTAATACTATTAAAGCACCAATAATTTTAGGAGTTGCTAATGGATTTGTTAATAATTGTTTTGAATTTAAAAAGAAATTTTCTACAATAACTAATATTTTTTTATTATCAAAATGTTTTTTAATTAATAAAAAGTATTCTTTAAATAGATTTTTGCTTTTTAAAACTGTTTTAGTTTTAAATGTTTCATTAAAAACAATATTATTAGTTTCATTTGAGTATATAATAATTCCATTACTACCAATACCAGCAGGGTCAATTCCAATAATTAAGTCATATTGCATTAATCAAATTAACCTCTAACAATTGTTTTAATAATTTCTAAATCACAATTACTTCAGCAATATTTACATTCTTCGATAAACTCTTTATGTCCACAAACTAAATTATTTTTTTGTAAACTATCAATTTGTTTGATTAATCCTACTTTATATTCAATAATCTTTTTTTCCATTATGTAAATCATCCTTTTCAATTATTTTTGCTGTTTGTTTAAGGTATTTAGGTATTTTGTTATAACAACTGTCACATATTAAATAAGGTATTGGTCAATTTTTATATTTAATAGTTTTAGTAGAATTATTAATACATTCTTTTCAAACTTTATCCATACAAACTCTTAATTCACATTTTTTATTTTTATTATTCATAGTTTTTTTCTTTATAAATAAAATATCTTTTCATTATGAGTTAAAATATGTTTATAAGAAGTGACTATATAATTAATTGACAAATCATTATGGTTATATGGATTATTTAGTTTAAAACCTTTTCTGTTTTCTTCTCATGTAACATTATATTTAAAACAAGGATTAGTAATCTTTGTTTTACTATCAGTTATTTCACCAATAAATCAACTATTATGCTGTTCATAAAATGTTAATGGTTCAAGTTTTATATCATTAAGATAATATTCTTTGGGTGTTTCTGGTTTATTAACAGTTATTTTCTGTTCAGAAATATATGGTTCTAATAATTTTGTTAATTCATCACCATTTAATTCTCTTTTAATATTTTCAGAATTAAAAACCCAATATGTGTAATTATTATCAACAATAAAAGAATTATTTTTAATCATTCATTTTGGAAGTGATAATTTATATTCAACATAATCAATAAGAATAGATTGTGGTTTATCTTTAACAATTTGTTCTTTTTTAAATTCTATTTGCATAATAATCCTTTCCTAATATGTCCTGTTGCTTCTAGCATAAAGGACATATATTTTGATTTTTAAATTATTAATAATACTATTATTAGTTTTATTCATTCCAGAAATTCTGGGCTCAAAAATAAATTGTGAAATTTTAAAAAACATTGAGCGGTGCCGGTTCAATTTTTTTTACAAGTTTGAAATTTATTTTCTCGCCCAAAAATTTTTCAAAAAAAATAAAAAATAAAACCAACACTTGCTCACTGGTGAGTGGCAAGGTTGGTTAAATAAAGAATAGAATTAATATAGTAGGTTCCCTAAGCAGGTCTATATATACTAGTTTCCAATCCGCTCCCACCCCAAGAATTACCATTAAATGGTTAGTATATTTTATTAGGTATCACTCCACTTTTTATTTATCCATGCAAGTCCACATGCTAGCTACTATTTTTAACAACTGTGTTGTAGTTCACTTTTTTAGTTCCCTAACACGTGTTGATAATAGCGTTAAAGAGGGTTATTAAAAATTTTAAAATTTTACAATTACAAAAAAAGACAAGATTTTTATTCTCATCTTTTGTCATTTATTTTTAATTTAAGGATTTAAAAAAGAAAGGAGCTATTTTTAAAACTTTTTAGTTATCGACATCTTCGGTACGCTCCCTAATTGGGAGCGTACCGATGTTGTCAATAATATTCAAACTTGTCTTTAAATTATAAGATTAGACGAGAATCAATATGCAATTGTATGTTAATCTTAACACTTGTAAAATATTAGTCAACAATAATACTTACTTTTATAACTCAAAAATTCTTATTAAATTTTACTTTAATAAGTTTTATTTTATTTTTAGTTATCTTTAAATTGAAATGGTTAATTTATAATAATTGTATTGCTGTATTTATTTGATAACATTTAAAATTAACCATTTTGGTATACATATCAATGTTATAAGTTCTATCACCAATCATATGCTTTAAAATTTGTTTAATATTAGTTTCAGTAAAGCAACCAATATTTTCAACTAATGCTTGATTTAATACGCCATCTTTTGCATTAACAAAATAACCAACTTTTAATTTTTTATATTGTAAAGTCAATGATTGTAAAAAATCAATTAATTCATAATATTGACCTTTGGAAAATAAATTTATTGCATTTTGATAGTGTAATTTAGCAATTTTATTTTTTCTTCTTCCAGCCATTATGCCAAGAAATAAAACATGAAAAGCATGGAATTTATCTAAAATAAATTTAGCATTTAAAATTGTAGCAGTTTTTCTAATTCATTTTGCACTATCTCCACAAACTATTAAATTTGCTTGGTCAAAATTTTCAAAAAATAAATTACCATATTTTTCAATTAATTTGGCAGTTTTTTCAGCACCAATTTCTGTTTTTGATACTCTAATTTTACATACAGCTCTTTTATTAATTAATTTTCCATTCTTCTTTTTACCAGTACAAAATACTAATAATCTCATTGAACATTTTTTACAATTTTTAGTATTATGTTTTTCATTAAACTTAAATTTTCTATGTCCATCATCAATATTTACATATAAATTTTGATATGGTTGTAATGGTATTTTGAGGATATTGGCTTTTGGTAATTGAAACTTTTTATATGTTCTACAAACTGTACTATTACTTATTAAACCTTCAATAAAAGTATCACAAACATCATGATACTTTTTACCATCTGCAAAATATTTCAAAATTTGTTTAATAACATTAGGTGCAAGTTTACTATATTTTTTAACACCAAGATAATTATCTAACAATGAAAGAAATTCCATTTTTTGTGTTTTTGGGTTATAATATGTACAAATACGTCGTTTATAAGTTAATAAACCTTTTTTTGTTTTTAATTTTCTTTTTCTAAATCTATATGACTTATATACAGATTTATCACATGCATTTCATAAATAATCATCTATTTTTTTAAATAATTCTTCTGTCTGTTGTAAATTTAATTCATCTTGATTAAAATTGTGTTTGTCTCAATCAAAATGATTTACAAATGGTAATATAAACATTTTTAATGTTCCTTTCAAAATTTTATTTGTTAATAATTTAAGTTTAATTTTTTTTAAAAATAAGGAGTAAATATGGCTTTTATCACTAGTTATGTACAATTAAATAAAAAATATAATCTTAATTTTAGTGATAATAATTATGGTTTTAGTTGGGATATTTTTAAAGAATTTGTTGGTGATGAATGAGCAGAATATTTTACTACCAATTGTTTTTATCGTTTTGTACCAACAGCACGTGGAACAAGAAAAACTTGAAATTGTTTAGCATTTGATTTATTTATATGTTGTAATTTTAGTGATAGTAGTGTTCAAGAAGTAAGAAGATATGAAAATACTCATAGTGAAACTACAATTGGTGCTTTAATGAATGTTTGTCAAGTTTTATTAGATACATATAATATTAATTTATTACCTAATAATCCACATGGTATTAAATGAAAAATAACTAAGGATGGTGGATGTATTATTTTTCCTAATAATCAACAAATTGACTTTATTGGTTATGCTAATGGTAATAAGATTTTTGGAAAAGAAGCCGGTGGTTCAAGTTTTTTAGGTTCAAGAACAGATGAAATTATTATGGCAGAAGAAAAAGAAACACTAACAGAAAAGCAATTAACATATCGATATGAACGTTTACAAAACTCTATGTTTAGAAGTAATCGTATTAAAGTATCAAAAGAACCTATTAAAGAATGAAGTTGAACGTTTATTGATAAAAATATATATAGTCCTAATTTTGGAAAAAAAATTACTCGCTATTTTTATAAAAGTTTCTTTATTACTTTTACATGTAATCCTTATGATAAATATCATCCATTTTATTTAAAATACTGTACGCCATTTTTACCATTAAATGATAAAGTGATGGAAAATCTTAAAAAAAATGGCAAAATTTATTATGAAAATCAAGATATGTTTAGTGGTTTAGGTTTATTTGTTTTAAGATTTACTATTCAACCATTTTGAAATAAATTACCAGATATTCAAAAAAGAACATTATTAGAAATGAAAAAAAGTAATCCTGATGAATTTAATACTGTTTTTTATGGTTTTGAATTTTTAGATAGTGATGCAACAATTTTCCCATTTCAAAAAACTGTAAAGTGCTGACAACCATATGATTTAAAAGAATTTTATAATTCAAAAAAAGATATGTATAAATTTGATTTTTATTCAGTTGGTGTGGATTGAGCAACTGGTCATAAAGACCATACTGTATTTATAGTAGTGGGTTTTAAAGAATATAATAATACTGGTTATTATGATGCTTATATTATTTGTGAATTAGTAGTTACTCCAAATGATTTTATAAATGAAAATGAAAAAATTAATGCTTATGTTAATGAAATTTTAGGATTAATTGATAATTTTGAAAATTTTGAACAAGCAATTTATTTTTATGATGATAAAGCACGAACTGCCATTGATTGATTAAATCAAAAATTAATAGATGAACATAATACTATTTTAATCACACAAACTGCTATTAAACATGCTTCAAATTTAAATCAAGAAGCAGGATTAACTAATAGAGTAGTTTGAATGAGAAACATTATGAGTTATGGAAACTTTTATGCAAATAAAGATGATTTACCAAAGACTACTCAATGTTTAGAAGAATTACGTTATGACCAAACCAAAACTAACATTCCTGATAAAAATATGTATCAAGACCCGTATGATGGATTATTTTATGCATTGTATCCATATAAAAATGTAATTAGGGGTAAAAATAATGCTACTGTGAAAAAAAGCATCTTCACATTTGCCATATAATAAACAACTACAATATCATTAATAGTATAGGTATCACAAAATAAACGCCTTTTATTTAGGCGTTATTTTGCGTTTAAAAACGTACTTGTAAAAATAATCAAAAATAGTACAGTTTATAAGTAAAATCAAGGAAAAAAGGAGTAATTTAATATGAAAACATGAATAAAAGCAAATTTAAGTAAAATAACATTAGCATTAGCACTAACTGGTGCTACAACTGGAACAATAGGATTAATCATGGGAGGTGCTTACCCATAATCTTAGTGGACTTAAATATTATTTAAATTCATATAAAAAACCTATAATGGGTGTTCAGAAAATATGAATGTCTGACATTCATGGTATTTCAGTTTCTATAAAAAGTGAATTTAAAATATACTTTGCTGATAATCCTAAAAAAACAAAATTTTATAATGGTGGAGATACTATTGAAAGAATAGATATACCATGAGATGGCAATTATCCATATGGTTATTTTAATAAATAACATTTAAATTTCTAAATTAATATAAGAAATATTTTCATTATATTTGTCAAATAAATTAATATTAGTTAAGTTTATTTCTTGTTTGTCAGTTATTAAAATTAAATAATAATTACCAGCACCAAATATTCCACTAATTTCAATCCGATTTAAATTATTAATTGGATTTTTAATTTGCAATTCAAATTCATTTTTATTATCAATTTGTAATATCTCTTCATAAAATTCTAATTTAGAAAATAATTGAGATTTATTTGAACCATATAAATTTAAAGCATTCTCAATTTTATTGTTACTAATAATTACTCTTGTAAAGTATTTTCCATATTCGCCATTTCCTAATGTTCAATCTGCTGGAATTAATGACGGAATATTATTGCTTTCTAATTCATTTGTAATAGATAATCAATTAAATTGATTATCATCAAGTTTAAATAATTCATTTTGACTAATATCATTATTTTTTAATTTAATATTATTCATATCTGTAAAATCAAAATATTCAGATTTTAGTATTACTTTTACATCTTTATATTTTCAACTATTATCCTTATTAGAATGTATAGGATTTGATTTTAATTCAAAATAATAAGGTAATAAAATTTTATTATCATCATTTAGACCTTTATTTATTGATAATGTTGAATAAATATACTTTGATAACATAATAAATACTTGTTTAAATATTTTAACTTGTTGCAAATTTATGTAATTTGGATAATCAAGTTCTCATTTTCTAAATAAATTAGTAATAACTTCATCAGGTTTTTGACCTGAGAATTTATCACGTAATTTTGCTATTTCATTTTTATCATCATAATCTGCGCCATCAAAATTACGATTATAATTATAGGTATAACTTAGCATATCTAATAATAATTGTTGTAAGCTATCAATAGTTGGTGCATCTTTAATTTCAATTTCAATATCATTAAATTTATTATTAGTTGCAATATAACTATAAAATTGACTTTCACCTACAAAATCTCAAACTTCTTTATCCTTTAATTCTTTTTGACTTTTTAATGGTCATTTACCACCTAAAACATTACTAAACTCATATCCTAATCAAGCATGAGTTATTCTTGCATTATTAATAACTTCTCTTCTTGTTACAGAACCACTACTAATTTTAATTAAATCTAAAACTGATTTTTCTTGTCCGATAAATTGTTTTGCTAAATTTCAAGGTAATATTTGCTCACTAAATCATTGTTGTAAAATTCTAACTTTTGGTTGAGTTTCAATAGGCATTGATAACAGCGGAAATGCTATCTTATTTTTAACAAATAACTTTGGGTATACTTCCATATTGTCAACTTCACCAAGTACCTTTATATTGCCAAAAATCATGCTTCTAGGGGCTTTAATTTTTAAACCAGTAACTTTTGTATCTTTATCTAATGGTTTTTGTAATTTAATAATGATTGGATAACCATCTCTTGTTTTAAAATCTTTAATTTTAATAATAGTTATACTTTTAGTACTTCTAGTTTTTGGATTTTGATAAGGTTGTGAATAATTATTAATTATATATAAATTATCAATATTATTTTCAGTTAAAGGTTCATTTATACTAACTGCACATAACTTAAATTGATTTAATAAATTTATTTCTTGAAATATTAAATTTTTAATATCAGTCATACTATATTCAATTGTATTATCATTAATATTAGTACTTGCTCTTTGATTTAATTGCATAGTAAAATCAGATGTTTCAACAGCAGTAGTTTTTAATACTTTATCAATATCAATAAAACCTATTTTAATAGTATTTGCTGAAAATTTTAAACTATTATTTTCATTATTTTTAAATAAACGTTCAATTTCATAAATATATATCGTTCTTTTTTTAAATTCATCATATGCTCTATTAATATCTGGGTCACTAGTAGCACGCATCATATTAGTAAAGTCATAAGGAATGTTATCAATTAAATAATCATTTTCTACTTCTGCTTGATTAAGTTTAGTTTGTTTCTGTGGAAATTTCGTTTGTGGTTTGTTGTTGTTTTCCATTGTTCTCTCCTATTAATTGGTTATTTTCGGGATTAAATAATTTTAATTTAACTGTTAAATTATTAATTTCTTGATCATCATTAATATTAAATGTTTTACTATTTAATAAATCTTTATCTACACTTACTAATATTTGAATAAATTTAAGAATATCAATATTAAATTGTCATAATTTTTGTTCAATATAATTAATAGTTGAAATATTTACTGCTGTACTTTCGGGAACTGATTGTTGTGCTGATTTCTTTTGACTTGGTATATGAATACCACAACGTTTAAATATTTCATTAACATTTCAATCATATATATCAGTTAAATTTTTACCTTTAAAATTACTATTTGTCATATTGATATTTTCGTTTTGTTCATTATTATCTCCACCGCTTTTAAATATGTAATTTTTAGTAACTAATGTTCTTACTGCGTCTTCTATTAAAGATTGAACATTGCCATAAGTTTGACTAAATATAAATTTAGGTGAGTTTAAAATAGTATCTAAAACAATTTGTTCATAAATAACATCTAATGCTTTAATTTTATCCATTACTTTATTACAATCTGCTAGCTCATTTGCTTTATTTCTCATAATTGCTATTGGTATATAGTTAATATTTAGTGTTTGTTCTTGTGCTAAATTAGGGTTATTAATGAATGATTTAAAATCTAATGGAAATTGTTTTTTATTATCACTAATACTATAAATTGCACGATTAATAGTTATTTGTTCATTATTTAATGTATAAACTTCAAATAATCTTACCATTTGTGCATTTTGTTCATAACTATCATAAAAAATAGTACATTCAATTAATTTACCAGTAATATCATAAACTCTTTGTTGTATATCTACTACTTGAAAATATAAGTCATCATTAGCAATATAAATTAAATAAGCACTAATTCCTAATTTACTTAATTTAAAAATTGAATTTCAATTTTTTCTGTAAAATTCTTGTTGAATTAAATATTGTTTAATAGTTTCATTATTAATATCTAATGGAGCATTATATAAATTAGCATTATTTTCTGCTACAAAATCAGTGAAATAAGTTTCATGGTTAAAATCATTAAAACCAAAATAATTTAAAATTGAAGCATGAGTACTTTTATTTTTATTAGTTAAAAATTTTACTTTTTCATTTTGATTATCACTAATATTACTTTTTTCTTTTCTTTTAAATAGACTTAACATAATATTCACCACCTTTTTTTAAAATATTTGATTAATTTTTAATACAATTTTTATAATAATAAATATAATTAAACCTGCTGTTGCTGATGATAAAATTACTCCTATTAAACCTAAAATAATTTTTATAATTTTAAAAAACATAATATTATTCCTGTAATTCTTCTAATTTTTTAAAAATATAATCTCTACCCATACCCCGCATTATTCTATTATTATAAATATTAATTTCAGTATCCGCATTAACATTATTATTTGATATTCATAAACTACTTTTTAAAACATTTGTATCTAATTGATAATAAAAATTAATTATTTGTCAACTATAATTTTTATTATTTTCTTTACTAGTATAATCACCAAAACTATAATATATTCTATAATGTGTTTTATCTTTAAATATATATTCTATATGTGTAATATTATTTTTATCTACTACGACTTTACCTACTTCTTTTCAATTTGAACCACTTGGACTGGGTTGTGGTTGTTTTTCTAATATTTCATTAATTGCTTGTAATAATTTTTTATTTTGAGTTTTTAATAATTTATATTCATTATTTTCTAATAAATCTTTACAAAGTAATGAATTTTCTTCATCATTTAATGCAATTTCATTTGTTTCAGTATTATATTTAAAATAATCATTTGAAAATTTTTTATCTTTTATTTTTTCTTTTAATTCATTAATAGCACCGGCAATAGTTTTATCAGTAGTTTCTAAATTAGGAATTTCTGCACTAATAGCATTTATTTGAAATGCAATAGGAAATTGTGATTTTACATCTTCTAATTTTTTATCTACTTCTTCTTTTTTATAATAATCAGATAAATTAGGAATTTTATTATTGATTTCATTAATTGCAGGAACTATTTGTTTAGAAACTTTTTGTAAAGCATCATCATTGATATTTTGCTTTTTATCTAATAAATTATTAGTTTCTAGTTTTGTGTAATAATCATGTTCAGTACTTTCTTCTGTTATAAATTCAGTTGGTGTATCTATTCCTTGATATTGATATATTTCTTGTATATCACCAATTAAATTAATTTTTCCACGTTCAGGATAGGAATTACCTCCACCACTAAATTTTTTATTTCTATTGTCATAGTAAATAGTTCCAATATTTAAAATATTTTCATTTTGTATTTGTTCTTTATAAGTCATGGAATCAACATTTAACAATTCAAATTCATGAAAAATATTATTTAAATAAATTTTAATTATTTTATAAAATTTCATAAAGTTATTTTCTGTTGAATAGTGATAACTGATTTTAATAAAATATCATTTCAACATTTCTATATTATTATTTTCAACTTTTTTTCATAAAGGACTAGTTTCAATATTAAATCAATTATTTTTGATATCATCAATGTTTTCATTTGTTTTAGTTAATTCACTATTTAATTTGGTAATTTCATTTTCATTAGTAGTAATTCGTTTTTGTTGTTTAGCAGAAAAATCACAAGTTGGTGCATGAGTAAAATCACCAATTTGCGGATTATTTTGTAATGCTTCTGGTGGTAATGTTCCAATTTCATCTGGTCAATCTAAAATCATTGTTTCAGTTTCTTTATCATAACCAGTTGCAACATAACCTTTATTAACAAATTTACTAATAGGACCTCTATATATTTCATTTTCATTATCATCAACTAAATCATCATATAATTTAATTTGTTTTAATAATGTAAATTCTTTTTGTTCTTTAATTAATTCATCAACTTGATTTCTAGTATAAAATGCTTTTAAGTCAATTTTTTCAACATCTATTTCATCATTATTATAACTTGAAAATATTTGTTTTAATTCTGTTAATCTTGCTCATATTTTCATTCTACTAGGTGCTAAATCTCAAACATTAATTGTAGGAGTACTATTTGCACTAAATTGATTACCATTATTAAATTGAATAGTAGCATCAACATTAAATTCAATTGGTGTACGATTAAATACTCAATGTTCAACCATAACATAAACCATATCTCTTAATGTTTCTTTAATTAATTCATCTTTAAAACTATCAAAAGGAAATTTAGATAAAATAAAATCAAGATAAGCATTAATATCATTTTGCGCGCGAATAGCAAAAGTTATAAATCAATCATTAATATTTGATCATGTTTGTATATATTGTTGTGGAGTTTCTGTAATTTTTCCAGTTAATGGATATCAGTTATTATAATTTTCAAGACTGACATCAGTTCAAAGTTTATTAATCATAATTTATCATTCCTTAAAAAATGCTTGTTTATAATGATGAGTATGTTTTTTTGTTTTTTTATGTGTTATATGTTCAATTTCTTTTTGTATTTTATTTTTTTCTTACTTTTTGTTACAACTTGACTATATGCAAACTTTTCTAAATGATGTAATAATCCAGTACCAAATAAAGTATTAACACTAAATTTTAAACCAACATTTTTAAATGATTTGTTAATATTTTCAATAGGATTATTAATAACATTTACTACTTTATGATAAGTTCTAATAGTTCTAAATATTTCTCTATATACTTTAAAACTATCTCTAATTACTTGTTGCACCACTGGTGGAGCAAATGCTATTGCTTTTAATCATTTATTTTGATTAACTCCATAACCAATGTATCAACCACTATATCAACGATATCAATGGAATGGATGTATTTGAGTAACAAAAGTTTTTGCTTTAAGAATACTATCAACAACTGTAATTGGGTTATATTTAGGATTGCGATGATAAATAGTAATTGCACATTTATCTAATGACAAAGGTTGAATTTTACAACCCATAAATACTGGTGAATTTAATGGAATTAATTGTGCGTGTTTAATTGCTCTTTTTTCTGCACTAGTAAATAAATCAGTTGCTTTGTCTTTTAATTTCTGAATTTTTTCAAATACTTGTTTTTCTAACTTTTCAAATTTTTCTTGTAATTTATATATACTTTCTCGTATTTTTTCAAAATATGGTGTATCTTTTCAAAATTTATTTAAACCTTTTTTTAAATAAAATCTAATATCAAAATATTTAAAAGTTTGATTTGCTTTTAAAACAAGTTGATGAATAACATTATTTTTAAAATTAAATTTAATAGCATTAGCACGAATTTTTTGTAAATCTAAAATTAAAGTTTTTCCATATCTATTTTCTGTATGTATTGTATGAACTAAATTTAATCAATCATGTTGATTCATTTTTAATACTTCTTTTAAATCAGTATTAAATTTTTTTAAAAAGTTATTTGCTTTTTCAATATCTTTAATTTTAAATTTAGGAGTTAATTGTGGACTTAATTTTATTAATGTATTTTGTAATAATAAGTGTTCCATTAATTTTTCTGTTTCTAGTTTTTGAAAATTATTCTTATATTGTCTTTCAGCAACATATCCTAAATCTCGTAATACTGTTTCACGATTAGGAGTAAAACTATACTTCATTAAATAACGTTTATTACCAATAATTTTATCTGTTAAATTTCTTTTCCACTTACTTGACTAATAATTTCTTGTAAGTTTTTTGCTTCTTTAATACCAACTTGTTCTAATGTTTTAGTTTTTTGTGCTAACTTAATAAATTTAGTTGTACGATAACCACGACTAATTTTATTAAGTCCAGCAAATGCTGGTAATATATTAAAAAAAGTATTTAATGGTGTTACATTTCCTTTTAAATAATCATAAACTTGATTAATAGTAAAATCAGTTAAAAATTCTACACCAACAGCACTAATACTAGCAATTAAATCACTTGCACCTAATCCAAGTGCTAAATCTTCACTTAAACCACCAGTAAAAGGAGCAAGTGCTACTGCTATAACTTGTACACCAATCATTTCTAAAATTTCTCATCATAAACTTTTATGTTCTTGTTGTTGACTAATTCTGGTATGTTTGGGTTTATTTATTTTTAAGAGTGTGGCTGTATTTGCTGTACCAATAGGCATAATTAATGTCCTTATTATTTAAGAGTTATTTTTATAGGATTTGTTGAACCTTGATAATTTGCATCATTAATATCTGCAGTAATAATTACATATAAATCTCCTGCTTTTTGATTTTGATTACTTACATCAGTTTTGCCTTGTGCATCACTAAAATATTTAATATTTGCATGTACTAAATCTAATGCTGGATTCAAACCAGTAATTTCTCTTGCATTTTTTATTGCTGTATCTAGTAATTGATTTTTTCTATTCGTATTAGCAGTAATATCAGTTGTTAAAATTGTAAGTTTACTACTTAAATCTGTTTTAGTAATAATTCCACATAGCATTCAACGTGATGTTGTTTCTTTTTTTGACATATAAGGAATTGATTGACCTAGTACTTCACCACCAACTTTATATGCTCTACCAAGTTTGCCATCAGCAATTTCTTGAACATAAACAATTGTTTGTTGTAACATATATCTTTTCATTGCTCTTGGTGTTGCTAAAATAAAAGGTATAATTTGTTTTTTATTTTCACTATCAGTAAATGTCATATAATCATCCATTACAATTTGACATAATACACCTTTTATATATAAATCATTACCATTTAATCTTAGTTGTTGAGCAATTTGGTTATCTGTAATTAAACCTTTATTATTAGCCAAATAAACAATAGTATCATAAAGATTATTTGTAATAAAGAAACGACAATTTGCACTATTTCTTAATTGAAATAAAGTATTTCAAGCAGATAACATTGCCTGTATATGCCCTGTTGGTGATGTGTCACTAATTATTACTTTAGTTCCGTTATCGCTAATTACTTGTATATCATCAGTTGCTAATTTATCTGCTAAATCATTAGCGACTTCATATTGCATACTTTCTAATAAATTTTGTCCATTTTCAGCATTTAAGTCAACTGCTGCAATAGTTTCACCAGCAACATATAATTTTTCAATTATTTTTGGAATAGTATCAGTTTGTGCATAAGTTACATCTATTCTTTGACTTTTATCATTTCATGCAATAACTTTAATTGATGGGTCTTTCGGAACTTTAATAATAAATTCTATTTTAGTAGAATTAACTATTTCAATAGGAAAAAAGTTTGCTCATGGACTATTTGATTGTTTGAAAAATTCAATAAATTCTGGTGCTTCAACTAGTTTTTCTGTATTATTTAAGTTTGTTTGAATATTAATTGCCATTTTTATTTTCCTTTCTGTTATAAATTATTTTTCTTTTTATAATCCAATAAACTACTTTTTATTGAATTCGATTGATTTGTTAATATTGTTTCTTGTTTACCACCTGTATTAATTGGTTCTTTAAATACTGGTTGTTCTTTAATCATTTTTTTAATAGTGTCTTCTACTTTTGAATTTTCTATATTACTTGTTTTAAATTTTAAAAAATCATAAAATTCTTTTTTAACTTGATATTTTTTAAATATATTAAGCATTTCTTTTTCTTTAATTTCTTCATTAAGTTTATTTAACTTATTTTCTAATTCAACAATCTTAGTTTCTTGTTCTTTTTGCAAATCATTATTTTCAGTTAAAGGTTCAGTTGTTTCTTGAACATTAGTTTCATTTTCTAACATTTACATTACACCTTTATTTATTAATTTTTTCATTTAATTTTGCTAATTTTTTTTTATGTTTTATTACTTTATTATTTGCTCGAACATGTTTTGGAGTTGTAATAAATCGTTTAAATCAAACAATTAATTCTCTGCAAATTAATGTTCCTACACTTGTTCCAATAATGATTAATTCATGCAATAATTCTTTCATTTCAATATTTTCCTTTCAATTATTTATTTTTTAATTATTCGTCAAATTGACCACCATTAATTCTTTCAACCATTGACTGATAATTACTTATAATAGTTACTAATAAAGAAATTTCTTTATTTAATTGTTCCATCCTTTCTTTATGTATTTTTATTTCGTGATTATAATATTCAATTAATTTTTCTTTATTCATAAATTACTCACCTCCTTTATAAACTGTCATAATATGTAGTTGGTCTATATACTGGTGATATTCTATCTACAACATCATTAATTAATCTTGCATTTTCACTAGTAAATGTTGTTTCTTGCATTTCTTCAACATGATTAGTTGTTTCCATTGGTAGTAAATTATGGATAATTTCAGATGCACCAGCAATAATAGTCGGAACTGCATAAGCATTCATAAAATCATTATTAATACCCATAGCAACACCACTACTAATCAAACAACCACCAGTTGCCATATTTGCTATTTTACGTATAGTTTCAAATTTACTTGGTATTAATTCTGTAATTCCAGCAACCAAATTTGCAATACCATATGAATTTAAAGATATATAAGTATCTCAATCCATTAAAGATTGGTCATTAACATTATTATTAGTTACTGATAATGTTAATGCTGGTCATGGCGGAGTTTCTGTAGTGGTTGTAGTTGGGGTGATAGGATTTATTGTTTCAGTAAATTTACTATAATTTGCTAAACCAATTGTTCCTAATCCTAATGCTATTTTTTTACTTGAATTTAATAGTTTACTTTTTAAATTTGGCATTTGATTTAAATTTCATATATCAATTCCTAATTTTTTAGAAAATAATAAAGCATTTATACTACCTAATATTGGATTACCAATAAGTTGACCATAGTATGCAGAAGTTCCTATCATACCAAATAATGGACTTGCTCCAGTTCTTATTAATTTTAATAAATTGTAATTACTTGATTGTACAGTTATGTCATTTGGCATTTTCTTCTACTTCTTCTACTTTCTGTTTAATAAAAACTTCTATTCAACCTTGATAATTAAAGTTATCTCCAACTAAAATTGCAGTATTAGCATGTGGTTGAGAAACAATTAAATATTTAGCAATAACATTGGGATATTTTCATAAAATCAATGCTTTTATATCATTACTATCTGTTAAATCTTTGGGATTTGGTGAAAATATTTCTATTTTATCTTCACCAAATAAATCTTTTAATTTAATCATTATCAAATTCTCCATTTTCAATTCTTTCTTTTAAAGAAAAGACATATTCTGTATAAGTTCTATGTGGATTTTTATCATTTATAATTTCATCGATATCTAAAATTAATTTTTCTTTATATTCATTAATATATTTTTGGGCAATTTTTCTTCTTATATTTTCAACTTTTATCATATGTTTATCACAAAAATATCTTACTTGAACATTATCTTTATCTAATTTTGTTGGTAAATTATTACAATTTGTTATATGTTTACCAAGTTCATTAACTTCACTAAAACAACATGGTATATTTTCTTTATTCATTATCAATGTTTCCTAAATTTCTTCAACTTCTTCTATTTCATTTATTAACTGATTCTAATCAACAACTATTACAGGTATTGGATAAAAAGTTTTCTTTTACTTTATTGTACATAGAACATTTATCTTCATATTTCATATTATTTCTCCTTATTTTCAATTTGATTAGCAATTTCACTTAATATTTTTAATACTTTATATTCATTTTTTAATTCTTTACTAATAAATATTAAAAATATTATTAGTGTTATGCTTGTTATTAATATTGGTACTATTAATAAAATTTTTCATAATATCATTTTTTACTCTTTTCATTTTTTAAATCATTTAACATTTATTGAACAAAATGCACGATTTTTAGGAATATTTAAAGTGTTAAAAATTTGACCAGTTACAATAATTTCATCGTTTTTGTTTAATAAAATACAGCGTCTATAAAATTTTGGGTTGTTAAAAATTAAAGTAACATAGTTTAATCCATTTCATTGACCTCGAACACTATAATATAATTCTTTATTACCTTTTTCGTAATATTTTGTTTCAATAGTGTTACTCAGTTTTACTGTTAATTTGACATAATTGGCTTTCTCTTTCATTTTTATAATTCCTTAAATAATATTTAATATGCTTATATGCATCTTGTTCATGTTTTGTTAATTTTATATTTCCTTTATAATTTTCTATTTTGTTTTTATTTTTTGGTTCACTTTCTAAATAATCTCAATTCATAACATCTTCTGCTAATACTATTAAAGCACCAATAATTTTAGGAGTTGCTAATGGATTTGTTAATAATTGTTTTGAATTTAAAAAGAAATTTTCTACAATAACTAATATTTTTTTATTATCAAAATGTTTTTTAATTAATAAAAAGTATTCTTTAAATAGATTTTTGCTTTTTAAAACTGTTTTAGTTTTAAATGTTTCATTAAAAACAATATTATTAGTTTCATTTGAGTATATAATAATTCCATTACTACCAATACCAGCAGGGTCAATTCCAATAATTAAGTCATATTGCATTAATCAAATTAACCTCTAACAATTGTTTTAATAATTTCTAAATCACAATTACTTCAGCAATATTTACATTCTTCGATAAACTCTTTATGTCCACAAACTAAATTATTTTTTTGTAAACTATCAATTTGTTTGATTAATCCTACTTTATATTCAATAATCTTTTTTTCCATTATGTAAATCATCCTTTTCAATTATTTTTGCTGTTTGTTTAAGGTATTTAGGTATTTTGTTATAACAACTGTCACATATTAAATAAGGTATTGGTCAATTTTTATATTTAATAGTTTTAGTAGAATTATTAATACATTCTTTTCAAACTTTATCCATACAAACTCTTAATTCACATTTTTTATTTTTATTATTCATAGTTTTTTTCTTTATAAATAAAATATCTTTTCATTATGAGTTAAAATATGTTTATAAGAAGTGACTATATAATTAATTGACAAATCATTATGGTTATATGGATTATTTAGTTTAAAACCTTTTCTGTTTTCTTCTCATGTAACATTATATTTAAAACAAGGATTAGTAATCTTTGTTTTACTATCAGTTATTTCACCAATAAATCAACTATTATGCTGTTCATAAAATGTTAATGGTTCAAGTTTTATATCATTAAGATAATATTCTTTGGGTGTTTCTGGTTTATTAACAGTTATTTTCTGTTCAGAAATATATGGTTCTAATAATTTTGTTAATTCATCACCATTTAATTCTCTTTTAATATTTTCAGAATTAAAAACCCAATATGTGTAATTATTATCAACAATAAAAGAATTATTTTTAATCATTCATTTTGGAAGTGATAATTTATATTCAACATAATCAATAAGAATAGATTGTGGTTTATCTTTAACAATTTGTTCTTTTTTAAATTCTATTTGCATAATAATCCTTTCCTAATATGTCCTGTTGCTTCTAGCATAAAGGACATATATTTTGATTTTTAAATTATTAATAATACTATTATTAGTTTTATTCATTCCAGAAATTCTGGGCTCAAAAATAAATTGTGAAATTTTAAAAAACATTGAGCGGTGCCGGTTCAATTTTTTTTACAAGTTTGAAATTTATTTTCTCGCCCAAAAATTTTTCAAAAAAAATAAAAAATAAAACCAACACTTGCTCACTGGTGAGTGGCAAGGTTGGTTAAATAAAGAATAGAATTAATATAGTAGGTTCCCTAAGCAGGTCTATATATACTAGTTTCCAATCCGCTCCCACCCCAAGAATTACCATTAAATGGTTAGTATATTTTATTAGGTATCACTCCACTTTTTATTTATCCATGCAAGTCCACATGCTAGCTACTATTTTTAACAACTGTGTTGTAGTTCACTTTTTTAGTTCCCTAACACGTGTTGATAATAGCGTTAAAGAGGGTTATTAAAAATTTTAAAATTTTACAATTACAAAAAAAGACAAGATTTTTATTCTCATCTTTTGTCATTTATTTTTAATTTAAGGATTTAAAAAAGAAAGGAGCTATTTTTAAAACTTTTTAGTTATCGACATCTTCGGTACGCTCCCAAATAATTATAAACATCTGCTAAAAAATAACAAGAACCCGTAATTAAAATTATTTTATGAGGGCTACATTTAATCATTTTTTGATAATCAAAAAATTCACCAGTAATACTATTTAAATTACTATTACTACAAATAATAATATTATCTGATACTTTTTTTAAACAACTAATTAATTTTTGTGGATATTTATTTTTTAAACAAGAAAATATAATTTGTTGAGGAATAATTTTATTAATTTTTAGCGTTTTAATTAATGCTTTAATACCATCAATATTATGAGCAGCATCAAAATAAATAGTTTTATCATTAATTTGATATTTCTCAAATCGTAATCTAATATTATTATTATTAATGATTTTTAAAGCTTGTTTAATATTAATTTCTAAAAATGTTTTTGAAATTACTGTTAAAACTAATTCTTTATTTTCTTGATAGTATGGTTGATTGATTAATCTTGGAGAATATATAGGTTTATAACCTTCCATATCGATTTGCTTTTTTAATTTATTATTTAAATTACCTGAAATAAAAATATTTTTTGTCGTTGATTTTACTATTCCCAATTTTTGATGTAATATTTCAGATGTAGTTTTACCAAGTCTATCTTGATGATCTTTACCAATTGAAGTGATAATAGCATATGTTGCATCAATGATATTTGTAGGATCAATTTTTCCACCAATCCCAACTTCAATTATTGCACATTGCACATTTTGTTCTTGAAAATAAATTAATGCAATTAAAGTTAAAATACCAAAAAAACCTAATTGATAATATTCAATATCATCAAAAATCAAGTCTCTAATACGAACTAAATCTTGATTACTAATCATTCTATCATTAACAATAATTCGTTCATTAACAAACTCAATATGGGGAGAAGTAAACAAACCAATTTTTTGTTTTAAGGTTTGTGATAATATAGCAAAAATTAAACGCGATACTGAACCTTTACCGTTTGTTCCAGTTACATGAATATACTTAATATTATTGTTTAAATACTTTGGAGTAATAATTTTTAATTTTTTTAAACAATCTTTATTTGAATATTTAGATATTTTTTTAAAAAATTCTTCATTCATATTTTTAAAATCCTTTATTTAATAATTATTATTATCAATATTAATTAAAGGATTAACAGTTCTTCAAGTCACATAAATTATAATTGAATTAATTATAATTTTAAGAGGCGCTTGCACAATTCTCATAATTGCTGTTACTCCATAATCCTTGGCATTAGGATCAAATAAAGTCATATCAGCATAGGAGGCTATAAGCACTGTTGTTACATACTCGGCTACTACCGCTAATAAAATAATTGGTAAAATTTCTTTAATTCTATAAATTTCTTTTTTCAATAAATAATAAAATAAAACACTATAAATACTTAATAGGCCAATAATGCCACCACCACCCATAATACTAGCCAGAACATATTTATTAACAATAATTCCTGACATAGAATATGATGATTGCTTACCTGAAATAACAATATACATGCCACCACCAGCAAAGAAAATAATAAAAAAATTAATTAAAGCAAAAATAACTCATGGATAATCTTTTAGTTTTACTTTAAATATTCCAGCAATTCCTGCCAAAAAACCAGTGAAAATAATACAAAACATATAATAAATGCTAATATATGAAGGAACAAATAACATTACTAAAATATCCGTTACTGCAGAACAAATAATACCTATAATTGGACCAAACATATAACCGGTTATTTTAATCATTAAACCCTCAAAAGCAATTCTAATTGGTGGTAATACTGTAATGGGTATCGTAATAGAAACAATAATAGTTGCCACAACTGATACCGAAGATAACATTGTTATATAAGCAATATTTTTAGTAGTAAAACGAACACCTTTATATTTATCTTTACGAAATCATTTTCAAAAACTATTCATTAAAATATATGCTAACATTATGCTACTTAAAGTAATAATTAAATAAATAGCTGTAGATCTACTAAATAAATTTAAGGTATTTAAATCATATCGTTGAGAAAATATGTGATTAAATATTAAATTATTGGGCATTTAAATAACCACCATTCCCGAAATATTCTTTAAAACTATATTAATTTTAACAAATATATCATAACATTGTTTGCTTAAATACATATAATAAAATTAGTATTTTTTTATTTTTATCACTTAATGGGAGTTTTATTTTTTGAAATCAATCAATTATTAGTTTTGCTAAATGGTCTTGAATTAAAAAAACCATTATAAGCACTTAAAGGTGAAGGATGTGCACTCTCAATAATAAAATGTTTTTCTGTGTCAATTAACATTTTTTTATTTCTTGCATTTTTACCTCATAAAATAAAAACAAGATTAGTACAGTTTAAATTTAAAAATGATAAAACATGATCAGTAAAAGTTACTCATTGATATTGTAAATGACTATTAGGTTGACTTTGTCTGACAGTTAAAGTTGTATTTAAAAGCAAAACTCCCTGTTTAGCTCAAGTTGTTAAATTACCATCATTATCTTTTTCAATATTTAAATCATTTTTTAGTTCTTGAAAAATGTTTTTTAAACTTGGTGGTAATGGAGTATTTGTTTTAACACTAAATGCTAAACCATGAGCTTGATTTGGCTGATGATAAGGATCTTGACCTAATATTATTACTTTAACCTTTGATAAAGGAGTTATTTTAAAAGCTTGAAATATTTCTTCTCATTGAGGATAACAAAGATAAGTCTGATATTCTTTTTTAATATCTTCTAATAATTTAGTAAAATATGTTTCTTTATATTCTTGTTGAAAAAATTCTAATCATGAGGAATCAACAAATAAAGTTTTATTATACATTTCTTTCACCTACTACTTATGATAACTTTGATTATTAAGTATTTGTAATGAACGATATATTTGCTCTAATAAAACAACATAACATAATTGATGAGGTAATGTTATTTTACCAAAGGAAATTTTAATTAAATTAATATTGTCTTTTAATATTTGTGCGACACCATTACTACCACCAATAATAAAACCAATTTTACCTTGTTGATAAATTTGATTTTTATTAATCATCTGTGATAATTGTTCGCTACTTATTAATTGTCCTGATAAATCTAATAAAAATCATTGATAATCATTATTCTTTGATATGTATTCAGTGATTTTATTAGTTTCAATTTTAATATTATTAGGAATTGAATTTAATTTAGACTCGATAATATTTTTTGTTTCAATATTAGTTCGTTTTTTAATTCGTTCTAAATAATCTTTGGCAGCTGATTTTCAATATGTTTGTGACAACTGACCAATACAAACAATTTTAATATTTATCATTATGATTCTGAAAAAGTCATGTTATTTATTCTTTCATGAACCACTTTATCTGGGTTACGAAAATCAACATCACCCAAAGCTTTATCAATAGTATTTGGATTAATAACAACTATTTCTTTTTTATTTTTATCAACTCATAAACTAAAACTTACATCAATTTGAATATTAAAATCAATTTTAAAAGTTTTATTCATTTTTGAATCTTTCATTATAAAGAATAAGTGAATTCAACCTTTTTTAATAATGGTTTTATTTTTATCATCTTTAAAGTCAGTAATTTTTGGTGAAACAATACTAGTTTTAGCAACTTTTGAAGGATTTTCTGCTTCTGTTGCTGTTTCATATGTAACATATCAATAACCATAATATTGCTGTTTAGATATATCATTATCAGTTAAACCAAAAACTAAAAGACTTCCATTTGCATCTTTACAACTAAATGGTTCATTCATTACTTTATTTGGATCATTATTAACATTATAATTAATACTCTCATAATTACCTGATTTATATTGATCACTATTATAAAAATCCCTAGCAGCATCTGTAACTTCTAATGCATTACGATCAATTCTAATTTTGTCTGCTGCTAGTTGCATAAATGCAGTAAGTGGTTTATATAAAAGTTTAGTATCATATTGATAGTATTTATTATAAACATAATCAACTAACGGATCACCATCTTTGTTTGATGGCTCGTTTTTAAAATTTGTTTCAATCTTTGAACCATCTCCAGTACCACAAGCCACAATAGTACTCACAGAAGAAGAAAGTAAACTAAGTGTTGAAAATAAAGTGATTAATTTATGCATTTGATTGTTATTCTCCTTAAACTAAATAATAATTAAATATTCACTAAGAATTGTAACTTATTTTTTTATAAAAAGCAAAAGGAAATTCATATAGGTAAAAATACATTTTTTAAAATTAAAATATTAATGTTTATTTTAATATTTTAATAAAATTATTATTATCATAAAAGGAATTAAATTTTTATCGTTGATAATTGCTTTTGCAAATCTATTTCATCTTTAAAAGATCAGATTTATTAATTTTTTGTTGAAATTTCATTGCTTCTTCATATGTTGGTAATTTGTCTTTATTTTATTCTAAAATTTCTTCATTTAAAATATCGTTAGTATTTTTCATTAAAAAAAATTAAAAACTTCCAAATGATTATTTCAAACGACTAACATTAAAGCATTATATCCATATTCATTTACTTGATAAAGATTTCATTATTATCTATTAAATACTTGACTATCTCTAAATCATTATTTTTGATAGTTAACATCAAAATAGTGAAATCATCTTTAATTACATAATTTATACTAACACCATTCCTAACTAATAATTTAACTTTTTCTAAGTTATTATTCATAATGACTTGTATCATTTTTTCATTTTTCTTATTAAGAAATACTCTTTTTTCCTAATGTACTTTTTTTCTCTTTCTATAAATTAAACTTGATACAATAATAAATTTAATCTTATTAGTTTAAATTGTATTTAATATTTCTGCTTTTGTTTCCAAAGGTAATTGAGATTCTATTAAGCCCATATTCTCTCATTTTTGTTTGCTTGCATTTTTTGATTCTTCTGATAAAGGTTGCTGTAACTCTGGAATTTCAGTACTTATTAATTTTCATACTTCATTTAAAGATGTTAATTTTATTTCTTCTTCATTTAATTTATTTTTAATTTTTTGTTCTTCTTTTTTTAAATTTTTTTTATTTAAACTATTTTTTAAATTATCACAATTTTCAGTAGTTTTTTTAATTTCCATTGCAAAAAAATCTCTAATATTTTCCAATGTTGTAGATAAATCTTTTACTTCATCTTCATGTAATTCCTTTATTGAAATTAATTTTTTTTCTAAATAATTTATTTGAAATTCTAGTTTTTCAATTGTTTTATTTTGTTCTTCAATTTTTTGATCTTGTCAACTAGGTTTCTCATTTTCTTGATTTATTTCGGTTTGGATTTCAATACTTACTAGTTTTGATTGATTAATTGTTCTTAAAGACTCCTGAATTTTTTCCTTTTTTTCTCTAATTGCATTTTTTATTATTTTTTTTTCTTTTAATTTAAAATTAATTTCTAAAGTTGTGAAATCATCTTTAAATTCATTTTCTATTTTTTCTTTTTCTTCTCTTATGTTTTCTAAATTATTTTTAATGTTAAAATTTTCATTAAATTTTTTAATACTGTCAGCATTTTCTTCTCAATAATTTTCAATAATCTTAATAAATTCTATATTTTCTAATTTATTAACTTCTTTTAAGAAATTAATAAATATTTTTTGATCTTTACTAATATTTTTAATTCATTTTTCTTTTATTTTTTTAAGTTCAAACATCATCGTATGTTTATTTTGCTTAAAAAAATCCTCGATTTTATTAATTTTATCCTCAATTTTTTTTATTTTTTTATCATTAATACTTAACTCAGTATCATGTCTTGTAATATTATCTTGTAACTCCGCAATATAATCATTCTTTTTCTTAATATCACTATTCTTTTTTTTAATCACTACATCTATTTCTTTTAAATATTGTTTTTTTCCTTTTTTATCATCTGAAATATTTGGAATAAATATTTGATTTTCAATATTATTTTTATTTTCTTCTAAATCTTGCAAGTAAGTAATTTTTTTAATTTTTATATTTTTCTTTCGTTTTTCTAAATTTTCAATTTGTTTTCTTTTTTCTGCTATCTCTTTCTGATGCATTCTAATTTGTTCTTTTTTTTCTTCTAATTCATTTTTAAATAATTCTATACTTTCTTTCACTTTATCTTTAGTTTTAATAATTTCTTCTTGTTCACTTATTAATTCTTTTTCTCGATCATTATATTTTTCAAATATATCATTGTATATTCTTTCTTCATTTTTAATAATTTTTTTAATATATCGGTTAAATATGTCATCTATTAATTCAAAGAAAAATACAAAATTTTTATCAAATTTACTTTTTAAATCTTTATCTTCATTTAAAATTAATTTATATTCATCTCCACTTTTCATTCTAAATGCTCAAAAAGATAAAATTAATTGAGTCATAACTTCTTCTTTAAAAAGATTTTCAAAAATTTTCTCTTTTTTATTTTCTAATTCCTCATTTTTTTGATATAGCCTACGAATTTCTTTATCAATTTTTATTTTTAATTCTCGTGTTTTTTTTAAAAACTCTTTTTTATTTTCAAAAATATTTAAATTTATTGTTTTTAAAAAAATAATATCATTACTTATTGTTTCACTTAAAAAATTAAAAAGATTAAAATAATCTGTGATTTCAGTAAACTCAGTACTATTTTGACTACCCTTATTAATTTTATTTTGTTCAATTAATGTTTTATTTTTTTCCAAGAATAATAATTTTTCATTTTGTTCTTTAATTTTACTATCAAGTTCTATTAAAAAATAATCTAATTGTTTAATTAATTTTAAATCTTCTTTTTTTTCTCAAAAATAAGAAAAAAAATTATATTTTAAATCATTTCTTAATTCTTTAATTAATTTATCTAAATCAGTTTTTTTATTTTCTTTTAATTGAGTTAATGGTGCTGATGTACTTGGGTTTTCAAAATCAGTATCTTCTGAATTAGAAAAAAAGTTATCTTTTTCATTATACTCTTTAAAAAAATTCTTAAAAGTTTCAACAACTTCGTCTAAATTTTCATCAGTTAAAGGATAATTTCTAAATTTTTTTATTAATTCATTAAATCAAGGCATAAATCTTATTCTCCTAAATTTTATTTATAAAATAAAAAAACCAATTGTTTTTAAATAAAACAATGGGTTTGAAAACTTATATTTTTCAATCTTTTGTGTTAATAACAATAAAACGCTCCTTATTCTAAAGATCTAAAGAAGTATCTTGATTATAACTAATTAATTTATCTTTTTTTAAAAAAAAGATAAATTACTATTATATGTTTATATAATAAAAATTTATCACAAAAATTATTTTTCAGTTCTAGGTTTCATATGTGGAAATAATAATACATCTTTAATACTATTTTGGCCAGTTATTAACATGACCAAACGATCAATACCAATTCCCAATCCACCTGTTGGTGGCATACCATACTCCAATGCTTCAACAAAGTCTAAATCCATAGTTGCTGCTTCATCATTACCACTATTTTTTTCTTTTACTTGCTCTTCAAAACGATTATATTGTTGCAAAGAATCATTTAGTTCCGAATAAGCATTTGCATATTCTCTACCAGCAATAAATAATTCAAAACGATCAGTAAACTCTTTACTATTTTTATTTAATTTAGCAAGTGGTGAAATTTCAATTGGATAATCAAAAATAAAAGTAGGTTGAATTAAAGTTTCTTCAACAAAAGATTCAAAAAATAAATTAATAATATGACCAGTACTATTATAATGATCTGGAATATGAAGTTTATAACTTTTTGCAAGTTTTAATATAAGTTTAAATGTTTTATTTTTTTCAATATTTCTAATATTATCATCTTCAATATTATGATATTTTAAAATCATATCACTAATTTCTTGGAAAATTTTAGTAAACTCTTCATCTTTGATCATAGCTTTTTTAATTGAATCAATCATACTAATTTTTGTTCACGATTTTTCAAAATTTAATATATTTTCATCATATTCTAATATTAATTTATTATGCACTGTATTAATTAAATGTTTTATACAAGACTCTGTTAAATCCATCATATATTTCATATCTTGATAGGCAACATAAATTTCAATAGTTGTAAATTCTGGATTATGTTTTTTACTCATACCTTCATTACGAAATAATCTACCAATTTCATAAACTTTTTCAAAACCACCAACTATTAATCTTTTTAAATGTAATTCAGTAGCAATCCGTAAATATAAATCGGTTTTTAATGTATTATGATGAGTGATAAAAGGTTTAGCGGCAGCACCACCATATACTTCTTGTAAAATAGGTGTTTCAACTTCTAAATAACCTTTATTATTTAAAAAACTTCTTAATTCATTAATAATTTGTGTACGTTGTAAAAATGTCTTTTTAGTTTCTTGATTCATAATTAAATCTACATATCTTCGTCGATAACGTTCTTCAATATCTGTTAAACCATGAAATTTATCTGGTAAAGGTCTAAGTGCTTTTGATAACATTACAATATCATAGATTTGAACTGTTAGTTCTCCTTTATTGGTTTTCATAACCTTACCTTTAATACCAAAAAAATCGCCTAAATCTGCATATTCTGCAAATCATTCAAATTTTTTTTGATTAATATATTCTGGTTTTAAATAAATTTGAAATTTACCTGTTTGATCTTGCAAATGAGCAAAAATTGAACCCTTTCCCATTTCTCTTTTTGTCATTAATCTACCCGCCATTTTAATTTGATCATTAGGTAAATTAGCAACAAATTTTGCTAACTCTTCTTTATTTTTATTTCTAAATTCACTATTTAAAGTTTCACAATTATAATTTCTTTCTCAATTACGCCCATAAATATCATAATTTTGTTTATATAAATCTTGTATTTTTTGATATCTTAATGCTTCTTGCTCTGTCAAAATACGTCCATTAATTTCAAGTTTAGTTTCTTTCATTGTTTTCATCCTTTGTATTTAAAATAAGTATTTAAAATAAAAAAATTAAATTAAATAAGATTGTTTAGGTTTATACATAATGATATCAATTTTCAATACCAAATTCTACTGTCAACAATTAATTTTAAATTTTATAATAAAACCCTTATATTTATAATAAGGTGGATGGGTTACACTTTATTGGACACTAATTACATAGACAAGTGAACAAATTAGTTAAAAGAAAGGAATTATAATTATGGTCACTATTAACTCATATTCAGATGAATTTAAAAAACAAATAGTAGCTTTATATCAAAGTGGCAAATCAGTATCTTGCCTTGTTAAAGAATACAATGTTACAAGAGCAGCTACTTACAATTGAATTAAGCAATTTAGAGGCTTTTATGTAATCTGTGTATCTTTATTTTACAAAGTACTAGTTTAGATTAATTCTATCTTCAAATTTTATCATAAAATGAGCAATTGCTGTATTTCAATTTTGAATGGGCATTGTTCATTTTTTTGTTATATTTTCAATTGCTAAATAAAATATTTTAAAAACTGCCATATCATTAGGAAAAACTTTTTTATTTCTGATAACTTTTCGTAATTGACTATTTACAGATTCAATAGCATTTTTTGTATAAATCACTCTTTTAATTTCTGCAGGATAACTAATAAAAACCATTAAATTATCTCAATTTTTATATCAAGATTTAGCAATTTGAGGATATTGTTTATTTCACTTATTTTCAAATGATTCTAAAGCTTGCATTGCTTGTTCTTCACTACATGCACTATAAATTGGTTTTAAATCTGCAACTAGACCTTTTCGATGTTTGTATGAAACATATTTTAAACTATTTCTAATTTGATGAACAATGCATAATTGATGTTCTGTTTTAAGATAAACTGATTGTATTGCTTCTGACATGCCTGTTAAATTATCACTACAAGCAATAAGAATATCATTTAAGCCATGATTTTTCATTTATGTTAAATTTGCTAATCAAAATTTAGAACCTTCATTTTCACTAATTCATAATCCTAAAACATCTTTTTTGCCTTCTAAATCAACTCCTAATGCTATATAAACTGATTTGTTAATAATCCGTTTATCTTGTCGTACTTTAACTACTATACAATCAAAATAAACAATAGGATAAATACTTTCTAATGGTCGATTTTGTCATGCTTTAACATCATCAATAACATCATCAGTAATTTGACTAATAACACTTTCACTAATATCAGCACCATGATATAACTCTTGCAACTGCATTCTAATGTCAGATAATGTCATTCCTTTTGCATACAAGGAAAGAACTTGTTGATCAAAACCATCAAATCTTCTTTGCCTTTTAGGAACTATTACAGGAGTAAAATTACTATTGCGATCTCTTGGTACATCAATTTCAATTTTACCTTGTTGAGTTATTAATTTTTTTGAACTTGTACCATTACGAGCATTTTCAGTAGTACTATGTTGATTTTTTTCATATCCTAAATAATTTTGCATTTCAGAATTCAACATTTTTTCAACTAATCTTTTTGTTAATTCTTTATATAAACCGCCAGATTTAAAAACTGTTGTTAAATCTTCAGTATTTTCTAGTAATAAATCTACTGCTTTTGATATTGGATCATTATTATTAAAGTTATCTTTTTTAGCCATCTGTAACTCACTCTTTCTAGTCATTTAATTATATTTACTAGAATTAATTAAACATAGTTATTTTTGTAAGTTACACAGATTACTAAACATTTCCAAATATAATCTAGTAATAGATTATATTTTTTTATTTTTTTATATTTTTTAATAATTGAAAATCATTAAAATTTTTGATTTTAATATCAAAAATATATACTAATTAATTTTTAACATTGAAAAATCAAAATCTTCAGATGAAAAAACTCTGTTATTTCTTTTTAAAAATTCTTTTGTTTTATAAATTTCTTGAGAAACCAAAATATATTGTCCTTTTTTCTGTAAAATATTATTCATCACTTTTTCTGTTAAATCTAATCCTAAAGTTACAACTATCATTGCATCAACATCTAACTCTGATACATTTTCAGAGTTTTGTTTATACCTTTCTCTAAGCGTTCTTTTTGCACTAATACCAATATTAAATTTATTATATTTTACAATAAAATCATATTCAACTGAATGAACTTTTGAATCATGAGAATTATTTAATAATTCAATATTTTCTTTGAATTCTAAAAATTTCTCCTTAACTCTAGCTTCATAACTTGAACCAGCTGTAGATTTTATTGATTGATTAACACTTTCACTAATAATCAAATTAAAAACTGCAGCACTATTTAAATTACTATTTTTTGATAAAAATTTAATTTTTTCATTTAATTTTAATATTTCATTATTTGATGTATTTAAAATAAAACTACTTTTATCATTATCCAATCTTATAAGCATATCAATTATTAATGAAAAAATTACTCTAAAACTATATGGATATTCTAAGCTACTAATATCATACTCTATACTAAGTGGATCATTTATACTACTAATTTTTTTTACAAATCTGGAATTTGTAAATGTTTTAACTTCTTCTCATAAAAGTTCTTTTAATTGAAATAAAGAAATTGCAAAATCTAAAAAAATAATAAAATTATTTACATTTTTATTATTTGTTAATAATAATTCAGATATATTATTTGATTCGCCATTAGTTTTATAATTTAATACACTAATAATAAGTTCATATCAAGATTTACTATCCAAATTTTTATTTTTATTTCTTTCAATTAATACTTGTAAATCAAATAAAACAGATGACTTTACTTTTGATTGAATTAGTCACTTTAATATTCTATAAAACAAAATATTTTCATCTCATATTGTTTTTTCAATACCATCAATATTCATGATTAAAATTTTACTCTTTCTAATAATTTAACAATTTCTTTAGCTATTTCTCTAACAACTGCTACAGCAACCGAATTTCCAAACTGTTTATAAGATTGATTATCACTAACAATAATTTTAAAATTACTTGGAAATCCTTGCAAATTAGCACACTCTCTTGGAGTTAATTTTCTTGGATTATTATTTTCTTGATATAATAATATTTCTGATCCGTCTTTATAATATCTGGCCGATAAAGTACTTGTATACTCTGAATTTTTATACACCAATGAATAACCAAATCCATTTCCTTTAGACCTATTACGCTCTTTTCTTTCCTGATGACTATTTCAAAGTTTATCAGAAATTGTATATTTTTTATCAATATTATTTTCTATTATATCGGAAACTGCTGTTGGCTTATTAAAAGAAGTAGGAAACTGAAAATCTATACTATGTTCTAAAAAACCAACTATGTATACTCTTTCTCTATTTTGAGGAAGACCAAAATTTCGAGCATTTAATATCTTATAAGTAACTTTATAACCTAAATCTGTTAGATTATTTAAAATAGTTCTAAAGGTATTACCTTTTTCGTGATTCATTAAACCTTTCACATTTTCTAATAAAAATGCTTTTGGTTTATGAAAAGATAATATTCTAACTATTTCATAAAATAAATTACCACGATCATCGTTAAAACCTTTTCTTTTTCCTGCAATTGAAAAAGCTTGACAAGGAAAACCGCCTAATAATAAATCATGATTTGGTATACTTTCTTCAGATATTTCTCTGATATCTCCAAAAGGTATTTCATTAAAATTTTCGTTATATGTTTGCACTGCAAATTTATCTATTTCACTACTAAAAACACATTCCATTCCTAATTCTCTAAAAGGTAAACTTAAGCCACCAATTCCAGCAAATAAATCTATAAATTTTAATTTACTCAAAGTAAGACCTCCTTGCTCTTTTTACAAAATTTTTAATTTTACTTCACAAAGAAATTATAACATTCATCCTTATCTTATTTTTTAATAATTGAAAATCATTAAAATATTTAATAACATTGACATTTTTATTTTTAATATCTATACTGTATATGAATCTAATATAGTTTATAACTCAATTACTTTTGAATAAGTAATTGAGTTATTTATATTTTAAAAAGGAGAAAGTTAAAAATGAATATCAATGATGATTTAATAAATACAATTTATCATGAGGCAGGACATGCTTTTATAAACTTAGCAAAAGGTATTTCATTATCAGAAGAAGGAATTACTATTAAAAACAATGGCGGTGGTCATACAATGATAGAACCATCAGAAAATGTTTCATTATTATCAATGATATCTTCTAATCTTGCGGGAAAAATAGCTGAAAAAATTATGGTAGGAAAATCAATTCCTCAATCAGCCTCACATGACATACAAAATATTTTAGAATTATTAGATGAACTATCAAAAATAAATTTAAGTCATAAAATACCAAAAATTTTACTAAAACAAACACAAGAAACCGTAAATACATTAATAGAAAATTATAAGACAATACATTTAATTGCAATAATGTGTCTTGTTAAAAATGAAAATAATAAAGAAGAAATAGAATTTATTTATAAATATAAAGAGTTGCCAAAACACATCAAATGTAAAATAGAACAAGATACAAATTTGAATAATTTTTTAAATTCAGAATTTAATGTTGAAAGTTTTAAAAAATATCAAAATTATAGTTTTGAAGACTTTTTTAAATATGAATTGTTTGAATTTAAGACATTATTAAATTTCTATCCAAATTTAAAATCTGAAGCAAATGCTTATGAAAACTTTAGTAATAAAATAATTGATTTGTGTTTGAAAAATGATTCATTGAAATTAAAAATTATTAAAGAATATACAAAAGTAGTTGAAGAAATTGTTAAAAAATCAATAACAGTAGCAGAAGATTGAAATAATGCATCTATAAATTTTACTGAAACTATTTTAAGTAAAATATTATGAAAAGAAATACCATTTTATTCACAATGAAATAAAACAGATATAGGTTTTATTAATCAAGAAAATAGCAAAGTTTCAACAAGTAAAGGTCAAAGTTCTAGTAATAAATTACAAAAAATATAAATCTTAGATACTTTTAAACTTTAGACATATTACGCAACTAATTAATTTTAAAAATTGAAAAAATATTTAATATTTTACTTCATTAATTGATTTATAGTAGTGTTTGGAGAAATTATAAGGTAGCGATGTTATTAATTTTTATCCATATATAATTTCATATATCCTTGAAATGAAATGAAATAAATTACCTTTTATACACTGAAAAAAGTTTTAAAAATATTATAATAAATAAATGATATATTTGAATATGTCACCATAAATCTAAAAATTTTAAAGAGGTATAAAATGAAAAGAATATTAAATATTTTAAGTTGTTTAACATTTAGTGCATTAACTACTATTAACATTAACGCTTGTGACTTTTTTGATAACAACCCTCACAAATCAAAACCTTTGTACGAAAATGAAGAATGATTTAATGGCACAAGTTCTCAATATGAAGGCAATATTGTAGACAATATCAATATAATGTCTTGAAAAAAATATCATTTAGATTGACAATCATTTATTAAAAAGTATCAATTGTTAAATTTTGATGATAAAGCAATTATTAAAGTTGAAACTGCCACATATAAAAACTGTATATGACATAATTTACCATCTCAAATTACAGGACCTAACTTATCAGTTAATACAGCAAAAATTAACACATCAAGTAACACAAATGATGAAAAAAACAAAACTTGAAATATAGAATTTATGTATTATTATGGCAGTTGACTTACTCCGTTAGTTTTTATTCATATATATGCTCAAGCATTTTTTTGATATAGTAATAATGGCAATATATATTTATCTATTCATTTAAAAGAAGAATCAAAAAATGCTGTAGAAGGAGCACACTTTAAACTTCAAATAAATAGTACATATTTAAGCTAAATTTATTAATTATAATAATGAAAAAGGGACAATATAACAATGAATGATGAAGATGAAAAATGTGACTTAGAAGTTAAATTAATTTTAGAAAAACAATATAAAAATGATCAAATCAAAGAATTCTTAGTAAAACTTATAAATTCAAAAAAAGAAGAAAATAAATTTTATAGTAACTTAGAATTACTGGCGGATGTTTCACTATATTATAAAAAAATTAAAAAAACTGTTAAAATAACAAATAATATTTTGGAAATAATAAGCAAAATTTTAAAATTAAATGATACTGAAATAAATAATTTTTTAAGTTTAAGTTGAAATAAAATTCAAGAAATAACTACAGAAAAAATCATAAATATCGAAGAAATTAATGATTTATTAAATGAACCTTTTGTAAATACTTCATATATTAATCAAAAAAATTTAATATAGATTTCTAATTTAATATCTTTCTAAAATACTTACATTAACTTCATAAATAACACTAAAAAGTATTATAAATACTATTTTATTTTTGAAATAATGTAAAATTATTTTATAAAAGGGTTAAAGTTTGAAAAAGGGGTATTTTATGAAAAATTTAAAAAGTATACTATCAATTGTAGGTGTTTTAGGGTTTACAGCAGCAACAACAAGCAATGTCACTGCATGTATAAGTAATATAACAAGTAATTTTCAAGAAATAACAAATTGAAAAGAAAATAATGGTGAAATTCAAAGCTTAGTTAATAATAAAATACTATTTATGCAGGAACCAAAACTGGTGATAACAAAGGTAATTTATTTAAAATTACAAAAGATGACACAACAACACCTTTAACAAATTGAAAAGAAAGTAATGGTAAAGTTCAAAGTTTATTAAATGTTAATGCTACGATCTATGTTGGAACAAAAACTGGCGATGGCAAAGGTAATTTATTTAAAATTACTGATGATGATACAATAACAGCACTATCTAAATGAGATGAAAACAACGGTGAAATATGTAGTCTATTAAACATTAATAATACTATTTATGCAGGAACAAAAACTGGTGATGGCAAAGGTAATTTATTTAAAATTACTGATGATGATACAATAACAGCACTATCTGATTGAAAAGATACTAATGGTGAAGTTCGTGGTTTACTAAATGTCAATGGCACAATTTATGTTGGAACTAAAACAACACCCGTTGATAATGTATATACAGGAAAGTTAATTAAAATTACAAAAGATGACACAATAACAATATTATCAAAATGAAATGTAAACAATGGTGAAATTTATAGTTTAACTACTTCAACAAACGAAAATATTTATATCGGAACTAAAACTGGTGATGGTCAAGGATATTTATATAAAGTTAAAGAAGATGGTGAAAATACAGTAGTAACTAACTGAAAAGATACTAATGGTGAAGTTTTAAGTCTAGTTAATGATAATAATACAATTTTTGTTGGAACAAGAACTACTGATGGTAAAGGAAGATTATTTAAAGTTGTCTATACAGTAGCAATTGGTATTTTTAGTTGAAGTAGCAGTGGTGGTGAAGTACATAGTTTATTAAATGTCAATGGTATTGTTTACGCTGGAACTAAAATTAGTGATAATAAAGGAAAACTATTTAAAAGTTTAAATCCAGAAGGATAATAAAAACTAATTAATTTAATTTATTAACTTCTTTTAAAAAAACCTAAAATTAAATTTTAGGTTTTTTATTATTTTTATCCTGTATAATTTTCAAACTTACCTCATTTTGGAATAAAAACAGTTACTACTTTTCCTGTCGGGCCGTTTCGATGTTTAGAAATAAGAATTTCAGCAAGATTACTTTCTTGTGAACTTGTTGTTTCTTCGCTATTTTTTTCCTTATAATAATCATCACGATATAAAAACATAATTACATCAGCATCTTGTTCAATAGCCCCTGACTCACGTAAATCAGACATTAAAGGACGTTTTTCTTCACGTCTCTCCACCATTCTTGATAATTGTGATAAACAAACAATTGGTACTCTTAATTCTCTTGCCAAAATTTTTAAACTACGAGAAATATTTGAAACTTCTTGTTGACGTGATTCACTATCTCTACCAGTTAATAACTGTAAATAATCAATAATTACTAACTTAATGCTATTTTCACGACTTAATTTTCTTAATTTAGTTTGCAACTCTAAAACTCTTAAACCAGGTGTATCATCAATAATAATTCTTTTTTGTTTCAATTGCTCAGCAGTAGCACTAATACGATTTCAATCAGCTTGTGTAAATTTAGACTTATTACGTAAACGATTAGCATCAAAATGTCCTTGACAAGAAATCATTCTTGTAATTAATTGATCTTTTGGCATTTCTAATGAAAAAATAACAACAACATCGTTTTTATTATCTTGTTCATTAGCAGCATTTAAAGCAAAATTAAGTGCTAAGGCGGTTTTACCCATTGAAGGTCTAGCTGCTAAAATAATTAAGTCACCTCGTTGAAAACCACTAGTAATCATATCCAAATTGTTAATACCTGAACTTGTACCAGTAATATTAACTGTTGATTTTTGTAGTTGTTCAATTTTAGTTACCACATCATCAATGTGTTCACTAATTGGCAACATCTCTTCATGATTACGTTCACTACTTACTTGTACAATTTGAGCTTCAGCAGCAATTAAAACTTCATTAATTGACTTTTCACTTTGTAACTCTTTACCAATATTTTTTAAAGCATTTTCTAATTGTCGTTTAGTAGTTCTTTCAATCAAAATATCAATGTGTTCTTTTAAATTAGCATCAGTAATATATTGAGCCACTAAAGAAGATAAATATTCAATTCCACCAATTTTATCCAAATTATTTTGCTTAACTAATTCTTCGGCAATAGTTGTTACATCAATACCGGAATTATTTTTATAAAGATTGGTAATTGTTTTAAAAATAATTTGATTAGAATTAATTGTAAAGTCATGTGGTGCCAATAAATTTAATGCACTTTCACATGCTGGTGATGATTGAATCATCGCACTTAAAACATTAACTTCTGCATTATTTATATATTGACCATTGTTAGACATAATTATTCTCCTAAAACTTCAACCTTTAATTGTGCAATAATTGTAACATCTAATTTAATATTAATGTTAGTTATACCTAATTCATTAATAGGATTAAATTTAACAAATTTATGTTTATCAATTTTAATGTTATATTTTTGCACTAGTTGTTCACAAATTTGTTTTGAAGAAATAGCACCAGAAACTTTACCATTATTACTTTTTAATTTAAATTGTAAAGTAATTAAAGCTAATTGTTCTTTAATTTTTTGTAAATCTTCTAATTCCATTTCTCGTTGTATTTTTTTATTTTCAATTACTTTTTGATTAATTTTTAATGCTTCTGATGTAGCAATTACAGCTAATTTTCTAGGTAATAAATAATTTTTACCATAACCATCACTAACATTAACAACTTCACCTTTTTTACCATAATTTTTAACATCCGTTAAAAGTACAACTTTCATTGTAAACATCTCACTTTCTATTTTAATAATTTTTAATACCTTTCAGTAGTAGCACTCTCACTTTGATATACGCCACTTTCAATTAGTTTTACCAATTCATCATACAATGCTCTAATTCCCAATTTACTACTTTGGACAGCAGCAGCACTAAAGTGACCACCACCACCTAAGTTTTCACAAATAATTTGAACATTTATTTCACCGTTGCTTCGTGCTGATAAACATGCACGTCCTTGACGATCATAAGCAATAGTAAATGATGCTTTACAATCACGTAAGTCTAACAACATTTCTGAAATTTGGGCTAAATATGAAGTATGTACTTCTAAGTTTTCATCACCAACAGCAACTAAAAATCCTTTTTTAATTTCTTGGGCGTGACTAATTAAAGCAAATTTATCAATTAGTTCATTTAAACTATTTTTCAATAATCCTTTAACTTTAGAAGGAGAAGCTCCTCAATCAGTTAATAATCCACAGGCTTCAAAAGTTCTTCTTGTTGTTCTTACTTGGAAATTATTAGTATCAATTAAAATACCTGCAAACATTATATTTCATAAAAATTCTGATTCAATATTATTAAAATCATTATAATAAATAATTTCTGTCATTGCTTCAGCTGTTGAAGAAGTTCCTGCATCAATATAAGAAGTAATAGTGCTACTAATTGATTCATCAGAAACACGATGATGATCAATAACAATAATTTTTACAGCTTTACTTAATAAATCAGGACTATCAACGCGTTGTGGATTATGAGTATCAACAACAATTAATAAAGTATTTGCATGAAGAAATTTAAGTGCTTGTTTACCAGTAATAAAATTACGACTAATATAACTTTCAGGAACAAGTTCATGAAGAATTTTTAATGTTTTTTCATCAACTTCATTTTGATTAATAACATAATGAGCACTTTTATTTAAACTTTTAGCAATTTCAATAATAGCTGTTCCTGAAGAAATACTATCAAAATCAGCAGCCGCATGTCCCATAACTAAAATGTTTTCTGCTAATTTTATTTCATTATATAATGATTGTGCAAACATTCTAATATTAATTTTAGATTCTGATTGTTTTGCTTCAATAGTACCTCCAATAAAAACTGTATTACCACCAAATTCACGAATAACTACTTGATCACCACCACGATAAACTGCTAACTCTTTACTTTCAATAGCCAAATCATATAGATCTTTACTAATAGCATTACCATAAGAGAAACCAGCAGATAACGTAATATCTGCTTTAAATTTTTTAACACCTTCTCGAATATTTTTAATAAGTGGAAAGTTATCATTTCTTGCTTTATTAAATTCATTTTGATAAAGTAAAATATTGTAACCATCTTCAATATTACCTAATAATAAACCTAAATAATTATTAGCAAAATCATTTAATTCAGTTTTAATAAATGCTTCAACACGAATTTGATTCTCAACTCTTAATTTTTGTAAAGAATTATAAAAATTATCAATACTAATTACACCAAAAACTAATTTTTCTTGCTGTAATTTATTATATAAGAAATGATATTTAGTTGTTTCTTGTAACAAAATTGTTCTAGTTTGTACTAAATAAATAGCATCATAAAGCATATCTTCAATTTTAAGTGTAATTTGAGTAATATTATTACTAATTAATTGTTCTAAATCTCTTGATAGTTTAACAATTGATTTTCCAATTAATCTACCTAAACCTTTATCTTCTAAAAATTCACTTACTCACATAATTGATAAATCACTATCCAAAACAATCATACCAACACTACCAAAAGTTAAAGCTTGTGCATTATTTAATTTTATGATTTCGGCTGTGTTAATATAACGATGACGAATTCATAAACTAAATAAAAAAATATAAAGACAAACAATAATAAAATTACCTAAAACTAAACTTAAAATTACAGTAATAGTGACCACTTGTTCTGCTGTCTCAATATTAACAGTAAAATAAGTCAAGCCAATTAAAATTTCAACTACTAATCAAACAATCATTATTAAATGATAATTTCTTAACGATTTGAACACTTTGTCACTTCCTTCTAATATTATTAATTATACTATAACACTAATACTAAAAACAGCCATTATCTTTTATGTAATATAATACTATTAAGGTCTTTTTATTTTAATTTTAAACTATTATTTAAAATAAAATATTTTTAAGATAAAAATAAATAAAAATTGAGTAAGATTTGTAAACTTACTCAATTTTTTATCTTGAATATCTTAATAATCCCATGATTTGGGCACGTTTTATATTTTTAGCAATTAAACGTTGATACTTTGGATTAGTACCTGTTGTTCTTGCTGGCAAAATTTTGTTATTATTACCCATAAATTTACTTAGTAATTCAATATCTTTATAATCAATATAAGTAATATTATTTTTAGTAATAAAACAAGATTTTCTTCTTGTAAAATTTCTTGGTTTACCAGTGTTCATAATTATCCTCCTTTAATTATTTAAATCTCAAATGATATCTTCTTCATCAAATTCTATATTTTGAATAGCCGCTTCTTTTTCTTGAAGCTGATTAGTATTAGTAAAGACAATATCAGTACTATAATTAGGACTTTTAAAAGCATCATCTAAATGAATTTTATTCTCATCTCTTGGTTTTGAATAATTAATATTAGCATTATTACCACTACTATCTTTTTTACGATTATCTAAAAAAGTAACAGTTTGTGCAACCACTTCAGTAATATATAGTTCTTTTCCATTTTGATCGGTTGATTTTCTTACTGACAGTCTTCCTGAAACTGAAATTAAAGAACCTTTAACTAAATAATTAGTCATATTTTCAGCAACTTTATTTCAAGCCACACACGAAATATAATCAGCTTGATTTTGAATATTATTAACTGCAAGTGTAAAAAAAGTAAAAGGTTTTCCTGTTGAAGTTTGATGTAACTTTAAATCACGAGTGATTCTACCAATTAATGTAACAATATTCATTTTTTATCCTCACTTTTAACTTAGATTTTATTAATCTTTTTGTTCAGTATTCGATGCATTATTATTAGTATTTGTTTTTGAATTTTGGTAATTAGTTTTTGTACGATAAGATGATTCAGTACCAGCGATTGGTCTTGGTTTTCTTTCACCATTTTCATCACGATTATAAGAAGGACGATTTCCTGGTCTTGTTGGTCGAGAGAAAGAACTAGATTCTACTTGACGTTTTGGTTTAAACTTATTAACTTTTTCACTATCTAAATTAATAACCAAAAAACGCATTACGTCTAATTGTCTTTGTTTATTTAAAGCTACACGATTAAAGTTAGCAATGTTTTCTGGTGAAGTTAGCACTTCAATAATAAAATAATGACCCTTAACTTTTTTGTTAATAGGATAAGCAAATTGACGAATAGAATCTTGTTCTTTAGTAATTTTTCCAGCATTTTTAGTTAAAATTTCACAAAATTCTTTTTTAATTAATTGTGCTTTTTCTTGATTTTGATCATCAACGATGTACATAATTTCATAATTATGCTTTTGTTTTAAATCTTCCAATGTTCGAAGACCTCCTTTTGGGCATATGGCTCTGATGAGCAAGGAGTAAATATATTAAGTTTGATTTTTAAATATTTGACTCATACAATATTATAACGTAATTACCTTTAAAGTAAAGGAAAAATAACAATAATTATTAATATAACATGAGAAAAAATGACTAAATAAAAATTTGATTTCAATAAGAAATTTTATTTTATATAATCAATTATTTTTTGCACTATTTGCTTAGGAGTTAAATCATTAGTGTCAATTACTAAAAAATTAAAGTTATTTTTTTCTTTTTCATATCACTGTTCATATTTTTTATTTAATAAACTTCAGTATTCATGAGGTACATGTTTTTCTGATTCACGACCACGAAGGTTTATGCGTTCAATTGTGTTTTCAAGATTTGCTTTTAAATAGACAATTAAATCGGGCTTAATTTGTGGATCAAAATAAAGTGATGAAATAATAACATTATTATAAAAATTTAAATACACTTCATAATCTCTATCATTCATATTGTTTTGAGCTTTTAATACCTCAACAAAAATAGGATCTTCTAAAATACTACGATCAAAAATAACATTGTTAAAATTTTGTGCTTCTTTTAATTGTTTACTTCGTGCCATCAGCATAAATAATTGCATTTTAAAAGCATATTCTAAAGGATTTTGATAAAAATCATCTAAATAGGGATTACTAGTAACTGGCTCGTCCATAATTTTATATTTTAATAATTTTTCTAATTCTCTACTAATAGTGCTCTTACCAACACCAACTACACCAGATAATACAATTTTCATTTTTTGCCTCCCATAATATATGATTACAATTAATTTATCTTAATATATAAATTTTCTCCCTCCAAATAAAAAAACATTTAATAAATTAAATTTTACTTTTACTAAAACTCGTTGCTTATATTTTCAAAGATTAACGTAATATCAATTACATTTTTGAAATTATTGATAATACACTTTCTTGATTCTATATACCCTTTTAACTATATTTATCATAACATAGAATTTATTGATAACGATACTATTACTTTTTAGTTATCAAATAAATCAAATTCATATATTTATAAACTAAATTTTAAAAATAAAAGAGAAGTAAACTACAAACTAAATTACATTAATATAAACAGTAATCACATTAATTATTATATTTTCTTTCAAACTTGCTTGCCGCTTATTTAATTTAAATATACAAAAACTATTTCCCTTTCCATTTTTGATTCATACAAATTACAATCACAGTATACATCATTTTTTATTTATAATTTTGCTGATTTTGATTTAGAACTACTTTTTAAAAACTGATTATCATCATTTATTTTTTGTCTTTCAAATTCATTTGAGTATACAAAATTATTAATATATTTTATATTGTGATTAAAATCTTCTTTAAGAAAATTATTAGTATAAAAATTTTCATCATTTACTTTACACTTTGAACAATCTTTAGAAACAGCAATTTCTTTCCAAATATTCTCTTTAAATAATTTAATTTCTTCACGATTTTCAATTTCCTTGTCTTGAAATTTTTTAATTTTTTCTTCCAATTCTTTTATTTTTTCTGCAACTAATTCTTCATTTGTAAATATTTTTTCATCTGTTATTAATTCTTTAATATCAATAATAACAGCATCAAAATATGCAAAAGCAGTTTTGTCTAAAATAATACCAAACCCTATACTTGCTAAACCTCAAGAAAGATAATTTTTAAATTGTTTAAGGAATTCTCAAAAACTATTAAATCTATCACTAGTCATTTCATTTTCAATATAAGCTGTAAATAAGGCTCCCATACAACATAAACAACCTAATTTAAAACCGTGTATGATTAAATTTTTCAAAGCATTTTTTCTAATACTTGAAAAAATAGTTGCTATATTTTCTCTTGAATTTACATTTTCAATATCACCATTAATTGATTGATAATTTTGAATAGGCATATTTAAATATCCTCCTTTAACATAAAAAACTCATTACTTTAAAAACCAAGTAATAAGTTAAACAAAAAAACTTTAATATAAAATTTTAGAATCATAATATCATATTTAAAATAAAAAGAAACTATTATTTAATAGTAATAGTTTTTACATAAAAATATATTTTACTTATTAATTTTAAAAAAAGAAAAAAATATTTAACTATAAAATAAATTTAAATTTATAAAAATTTATAATAAACAATTAGACAATGTTTAAAATTAAATTATTTCAATAAAATAAATTATGATATTATTTTAAAGCGTATTATTTTCTGAAATAAATAATAAGTTACTAACAATGTAAATTTAGACTTTAAATTTATCAATTGTTATAATAAGAATAAATTTGTAAAGGGTCAGGTGAATTTTTATGTACAGTGAAAGTTTAAAAAATAATTTAAATGAAGATATTAGTAAGCATTTTACACACTTAAAAACAATAGAAAAAGATTATAAAATTACTCATGAAGGTGTATCAAGAATGGTAATGCTTGATCGTTATGCACAAAAAGACAAAAATTTAATTACTTTAAAACGAGGTGATTTGGTAATTAGTATTATCCGTGAAGACGCTATTTTTCCAACTAGAGGAATTGGTTATGTTGTTGAAGAATTAGAAAATCAAGTTTATGCTATCAAAATTGAAGATGAATAATTAGGCTCAATTGATCCTGAACTAATAAAAATTTCTGGTAAAGCTGGTATTATCCACAAACAAAAATATGAACTTGAAAAACCACTAGAGTTATTTTATGAACAAATTGCTTATCGTGTTAGTAAATCATTAACTACAAAAGAATCACCAAAATTAAGATCTGTTTATTTATCCGAATTTTATGAGCAATTAAAATCGCTAAATATAGTACCTGCCGGAAGAGTTTTATATGGGGCTGGTAGTGATTCTGATGTTACTTTTTTTAACTGTTTCGTAATGTCTTTTATTCATGATTCACGAAGTGGAATTGCTGCCCATCGTCAAGAAGTTATGGAAATTATGTCACATGGTGGTGGTGTTGGTTCTAATGGTTCAACACTAAGACCAAAAGGTACTGTTGCTAAAACAGTTGGTGGTAAATCTTCAGGAGCTGTTTCTTGATTAAACGATTTATCTACATTAACTCATTTAGTAGAACAAGGTGGATCACGACGTGGCGCACAAATGATTATGCTAGCTGATTGACATCCAGATATTATCGAATTTATTATTTCAAAAATGCAAAATGCAAAAATTTTATTATGGTTAAAAGAAAATTCAAAATCAAGTTTAATTCGTGATGAAGCAAGTAAAAAATTAAAATTTGAAGTACTTAGTGACCAAGATCGTAATATTTTTGAATCAATCTTAAATAATGAACAACTTTTTAATGAAGAAATAATAGAAAATGCTAAAAATAAACTAGCACTTGGTGGATCTTGAGAAGTAATTAAAAGCGATTTTTTAACCGGAACTAATATTTCAGTAACAATTAGTGATGAATTTATGAATGCCGTTGCAACAAATGGTAAATGAAATTTACGTTTCCCTGACTTAGATAATTATACTGTAACTCAAAAACAAGCTTATGATGAACATTGAAATAAAATTGGTGATGTTCATGATTGAGAAAAAATGGGTTATCCAATTAAAACTTATTATACAATTAATGCATCTGACTTATGAGATTTAATTAATTTCTGTGCTACATATTCAGCAGAACCTGGTATTTTTTTCATTGATAGAGCTAATGAAATGACTAATGCTCAAGCATATGGTATGCGTGTTGTTGCTACTAATCCTTGTGGTGAACAACCATTAGCACCCTATTCAGTGTGTAATTTATCAGCAATTAATTTAGCTAATTTTGTTAATAAAAAAACAAGTGAAATTCTTTACGATGAACTAAGTAAATCTGTAACAACTTGTGTTCGTATGCAAGATGATGTTATTGATAGCACTCCATACTTTTTAGAAGCAAATAAAAACAAGCACTTGGTGAACGAAGAATTGGTCTAGGAGTAATGGGTTTACATGATTTACTAATTTGAAGTAATCTAAAATACGGCTCAAAAGAAGCTAATGAAGTAGTTGATAAAATTTTTGAAACTATTACTACTAGTGCTTATCGTGCATCAATTAATATTGCTAAAGAAAAAGGAAGTTTTCCATTTTTAAAATCACGCGAAGCATTTATTAATAGTGGCTTCATGAAAACAATGCCTGAAGACATCAGAAATGATATTCTTAAATATGGTATCCGTAACTCACATTTATTAACTGTTGCTCCAATAGGTTCAACCGGAACTATGGTTGGTGTATCAACAGGACTTGAACCATACTTTGCCTTTTCATATTTCCGTTCAGGAAGACTTGGCAAATTTATGGAAGTAAAAGCAAAAATTGTAAATGACTGATTACAGTATCATCCAGAATTTAAAGAAAAACCATTACCAGATATTTTTGTTTCAGCAATGCAATTAACACCTGAAGATAATGCTAATGTACAATGTATTATTCAGCGTTGAGTTGATTCTTCAATTTCAAAAACTGTTAATGCTCCAAAAGGTTACACTGTTAAAAAAGTAGAACAAATATATTACAAATTATATAAAGATGGAGCAAAAGGTGGAACTGTTTATGTTGATGGAAGTAGAGATAGTCAAGTCTTATCTTTATCCGATGATGATAATCAAATGCAAGAGCAAGTTAACTTAAGTGATCTTGGTCTAACTGAAACTTTTGCCGATAGTATTAATGAAACAAAACCAATTAAACCAGGATGACGTAATGATCGTCAAGATCGTAAAATTGGTACTGATTTAGGTGACTTATGTACAATGTGTAAAGAAGGAGTCCTTGTCTTTAGCGCTGGTTGTTATACTTGCAATAATTGTGGTATTCAATCTAAATGCGGATTATAAAAATAAAAGGAAATGTTTAGTAATCTGTGTAACTTACAAAAATAACTATGTTTAATTAATTCTAGTAAATATAATTAAATGACTAGAAAGAGTGAGTTACAGATGGCTAAAAAAGATAACTTTAATAATAATGATCCAATATCAAAAGCAGTAGATTTATTACTAGAAAATACTGAAGATTTAACAACAGTTTTTAAACTTGGCGGTTTATATAAAGAATTAACAAAAAGATTAGTTGAAAAAATGTTGAATTCTGAAATGCAAAATTATTTAGGATATGAAAAAAATCAACATAGTACTACTGAAAATGCTCGTAATGGTACAAGTTCAAAAAAATTAATAACTCAACAAGGTAAAATTGAAATTGATGTACCAAGAGATCGCAATAGTAATTTTACTCCTGTAATAGTTCCTAAAAGGCAAGAGGCTTTTTAATAATCTGTGTATCTTTGTTTTACAAAGTTACTAATTTAGATTAATTCTGTCTTCAAATTTTATCATAAAATGAGCAATTGCTGTATTTCAATTTTGAATAGGCAATGTTCATTTTTTTGTTATATTTTCAATTGCCAAGTAAAATATTTTGAAAACTGCCATATCATTAGGAAAAACTTTTTTATTTCTGATGATTTTTCGTAATTGACTATTAACAGATTCAATAGCATTTGTAGTATAAATCACTCTTTTGATTTCTACTGGATAACTAATAAAAACCATTAAATTATCTCAATTTTTATATCAAGATTTAGTAATTTGAGGATATTGTTTATTTCATTTACTTTCAAACGATTCTAAAGCTTGCATTGCTTGTTCTTCACTACATGCACTATAAATTGGTTTTAAATCTGCAACTAGACCTTTTCGATGTTTGTATGAAACATATTTTAAACTATTTCTAATTTGATGAACAATGCATAATTGATGTTCTGTTTTAGGATAAACTGATTGTATTGCTTCTGACATGCCTGTTAAATTATCACTACAAGCAATAAGAATATCATTTAAGCCACGATTTTTCATTTCTGTGAAATTAGATAATCAAAACTTAGAACCTTCATTTTCACTAATTCATAATCCTAAAACATCTTTTTTGCCTTCTAAATCAACTCCTAATGCTATATAAACTGATTTGTTAATAATCCGTTTATCTTGTCGTACTTTAACTACTATACAATCAAAATAAACAATAGGATAAATACTTTCTAATGGTCGATTTTGTCATGCTTTAACATCATCAATAACATCATCAGTAATTTGACTAATAACACTTTCACTAATATCAGCACCATGATATAACTCTTGCAACTGCATTCTAATGTCAGATAATGTCATTCCTTTTGCATACAAGGAAAAAACTTGTTGATCAAAACCATCAAATCTTCTTTGCCTTTTAGGAACTATTACAGGAGTAAAATTACTATTGCGATCTCTTGGTACATCAATTTCAATTTTACCTTGTTGAGTTATTAATTTTTTTGAACTTGTACCATTACGAGCATTTTCAGTAGTACTATGTTGATTTTTTTCATATCCTAAATAATTTTGCATTTCAGAATTCAACATTTTTTCAACTAATCTTTTTGTTAATTCTTTATATAAACCGCTAGGTTTAAAAACTGTTGTTAAATCTTCAGTATTTTCTAGTAATAAATCTACTGCTTTTGATATTGGATCATTATTATTAAAGTTATCTTTTTTAGCCATCTGTAACTCACTCTTTCTAGTCATTTAATTATATTTACTAGAATTAATTAAACATAGTTATTTTTGTAAGTTACACAGATTACTAAACATTTCCAAAAGGCAAAGAAGATTTGATGGTTTTGATCAACAAGTTCTTTCCTTGTATGCAAAAGGAATGACATTATCTGACATTAGAATGCAGTTGCAAGAGTTATATCATGGTGCTGATATTAGTGAAAGTGTTATTAGTCAAATTACTGATGATGTTATTGATGATGTTAAAGCATGACAAAATCGACCATTAGAAAGTATTTATCCTATTGTTTATTTTGATTGTATAGTAGTTAAAGTACGACAAGATAAACGGATTATTAACAAATCAGTTTATATAGCATTAGGAGTTGATTTAGAAGGCAAAAAAGATGTTTTAGGATTATGAATTAGTGAAAATGAAGGTTCTAAGTTTTGATTATCTAATTTCACAGAAATGAAAAATCGTGGCTTAAATGATATTCTTATTGCTTGTAGTGATAATTTAACAGGCATGTCAGAAGCAATACAATCAGTTTATCCTAAAACAGAACATCAATTATGCATTGTTCATCAAATTAGAAATAGTTTAAAATATGTTTCATACAAACATCGAAAAGGTCTAGTTGCAGATTTAAAACCAATTTATAGTGCATGTAGTTAAGAACAAGCAATGCAAGCTTTAGAATCGTTTGAAAGTAAATGAAATAAACAATATCCTCAAATTACTAAATCTTGATATAAAAATTGAGATAATTTAATGGTTTTTATTAGTTATCCAGTAGAAATCAAAAGAGTGATTTATACTACAAATGCTATTGAATCTGTTAATAGTCAATTACGAAAAATCATCAGAAATAAAAAAGTTTTTCCTAATGATATGGCATTTTTCAAAATATTTTACTTGGCAATTGAAAATATAACAAAAAAATGAACATTGCCTATTCAAAATTGAAATACAGCAATTGCTCATTTTATGATAAAATTTGAAGACAGAATTAATCTAAATTAGTAACTTTGTAAAACAAAGATACACAGATTATTAAAAAACCTCACTTCTTCACCTATATTTTTTCCTCAATCTTGAAGTTTTGTTTCAGATTTAAATGATTGATCATCTTCAAAAAATTTTTTTCTACACTCTTCATTGTACAATTTATGTTTTCTTAAAATATCAGATAAATTTTCTTCTCTTAATTCACTGTCAGATTCTATTGTTATAATATTTTCTTCTTGCAAATTTACTTCTTCTACAATACTTTCTAGTCTTTTCAATAATTTTTCTAGTTTTTTTGTCTTTTTGATTTGGTTATATTTTTCATCAATACTTGGTTTAAATTGAAGAAGTGCACCTTTAAAAACTAGCAATACACCAATAGGTACGCCCACAGTTATACCAATAGGTCCTCCTGCAACTCCAATTAAAGCACCAAATAAAGCACCTCCAATCATAGGAACACCACCTTTTATAACCACAATTCCTAATAACTCTAAATTTTTACAAATATCAGGATGTTTTTTTTGATTTTTATTTCAAAATTCTTTTAATTCATTATTTATTTTTTCTATAGTTTCTTTCATCTTTTATTCTCTTTCCATTTTTTGACTACAAAGATGGTTTAAATTGGAAATGTTTAGTAATCTGTGTAACTTACAAAAATAACTATGTTTAATTAATTCTAGTAAATATAATTAAATGACTAGAAAGAGTGAGTTACAGATGGCTAAAAAAGATAACTTTAATAATAATGATCCAATATCAAAAGCAGTAGATTTATTACTAGAAAATACTGAAGATTTAACAACAGTTTTTAAACCTAGCGGTTTATATAAAGAATTAACAAAAAGATTAGTTGAAAAAATGTTGAATTCTGAAATGCAAAATTATTTAGGATATGAAAAAAATCAACATAGTACTACTGAAAATGCTCGTAATGGTACAAGTTCAAAAAAATTAATAACTCAACAAGGTAAAATTGAAATTGATGTACCAAGAGATCGCAATAGTAATTTTACTCCTGTAATAGTTCCTAAAAGGCAAAGAAGATTTGATGGTTTTGATCAACAAGTTCTTTCCTTGTATGCAAAAGGAATGACATTATCTGACATTAGAATGCAGTTGCAAGAGTTATATCATGGTGCTGATATTAGTGAAAGTGTTATTAGTCAAATTACTGATGATGTTATTGATGATGTTAAAGCATGACAAAATCGACCATTAGAAAGTATTTATCCTATTGTTTATTTTGATTGTATAGTAGTTAAAGTACGACAAGATAAACGGATTATTAACAAATCAGTTTATATAGCATTAGGAGTTGATTTAGAAGGCAAAAAAGATGTTTTAGGATTATGAATTAGTGAAAATGAAGGTTCTAAGTTTTGATTATCTAATTTCACAGAAATGAAAAATCGTGGCTTAAATGATATTCTTATTGCTTGTAGTGATAATTTAACAGGCATGTCAGAAGCAATACAATCAGTTTATCCTAAAACAGAACATCAATTATGCATTGTTCATCAAATTAGAAATAGTTTAAAATATGTTTCATACAAACATCGAAAATGTCTAGTTGCAGATTTAAAACCAATTTATAGTGCATGTAGTGAAGAACAAGCAATGCAAGCTTTAGAATCGTTTGAAAGTAAATGAAATAAACAATATCCTCAAATTACTAAATCTTGATATAAAAATTGAGATAATTTAATGGTTTTTATTAGTTATCCAGTAGAAATCAAAAGAGTGATTTATACTACAAATGCTATTGAATCTGTTAATAGTCAATTACGAAAAATCATCAGAAATAAAAAAGTTTTTCCTAATGATATGGCAGTTTTCAAAATATTTTACTTGGCAATTGAAAATATAACAAAAAAATGAACATTGCCTATTCAAAATTGAAATACAGCAATTGCTCATTTTATGATAAAATTTGAAGACAGAATTAATCTAAATTAGTAACTTTGTAAAACAAAGATACACAGATTATTAAAAAGCCTCTTTAAATTTATTTTCTAAAGATAAATTTTGTAATCTTGTTGAATCTTCATCTAAATTTATATCTTGTCAACCATCAGTTTTTATGTTTTCTCTTTCTAAAAATAATTTGTCTCTTGACACGTCTTTATATAAGGTTGTAACTATATCTAATAATGCATCATAACATTTTTTATCACCAATCTTTAATTCTTTAATAGTTTTTTTAAAATTACTTGCATATTCCTCATATTCTTTTAATATAAGTTTCTTATTACTTTTATCTTGAAAATAATTATCTAAAATAATTTTTCATATTTTATTTTCAATATCTCGTATTTCTCTATCTTCTTTTGATAAGAAATTATTTTTCTCATTTTTACTTTTTTCTTCTAATATTTTACATCTTTGTAACTCTAAATCTTTTACTTCTTCTTTTTTATCATCTATAAGTAAATGTAAACAAGCGATTTTTTTATTAAGTCTTGTTTTTTCATTTTTTAAATCTTCAATTTCTTTTTCATTCTTATTTTTCTTTATTTTTTGCTTCAATTTTTTCTATTTTTGCTTCAATTTTTTCTATTTTTTTTAATTTTATTTTTATTTTTTTTTCTGCTTTTTCAATTTCTTCAAGTTTTTCATCTTCATCAAAAAACATATATTTAAAAAATATATCTTTGCTGTGTAACTTCATATATTCTGAATTTCTTAATTTTTCTTTTTCAAGTTTTTGTTCAAAAAGAAAAACTCACTCTTCTACTATTTTCGAATTAACTAAATTTTCAATTGCTACTGCTATATTTCTACTCATTTTTCCTATTCCCTTTCAATATTTTATAAAAAACCCATTTACTTTAAAAATAAAGTAAATGTGTAAAAAACTAATCTTTTGATTTAAAATTAACACATTTTATTTTTTTTACAATAAAATTATTCTTAAAAACTGCATTAAATTTAATAAATAATTAAATTTATATAATCATTTTTTAAAATCAATTTTTATTTTTGTAATAAAACATTATTTACTGATTACTACTAATATGGTAATATGAAGGTAATAACTTACTATTAAGTTAAGTTAAGTTATTAATTTTTAAAAGAGAATATTGGAATGGCAACCCTTTTTAGGACTATTTTTTGGTAGACATTTGTTTTTGATAACTAATTGGAGTTAGGTAGTTTAGAGTACTGTGAATTCTTATGTTGTTATATCAATTGATGTAATCAAATAATTCTAATTTTAATTGGATTAATGATGTAAAATTTTTATCATTAATAAATTCAATTTTGAAAGTTTTAAAAGTTGCTTCAGCAACAGCATTGTCATAAGGACATCCTTTTTTGCTTAAAGATCGAGTTATGTTGAAAGCTAATAAAAGTTTATCAATAGTTTTATTATTGAATTCATTACCGCGATCAGTATGAAATATTTCAATATCTTTTAAACAGTGATTTGATTGCATAAATGCTTGATATACTAATGATGCATCTTTTTTAACTCCAACACTATGTCCAATAATTTCGCGGTTAAATAGGTCGATTAATAGGCAAATATAGTTTCATTTACCATTAACTTGAACATAAGTTAAATCACTAACAATAACTTCATTTTTAATTCTATTATTAAAGTTTCTATTAACAAGATTGGTTATTTGACTATCATTGACTTTATTATGATAATTTTTGAATGATAATTTAGTGTATTTTGATATTAAATTATGCTTATTCATAATTTCTTTAATTTTTCTGCGTGATAAATAAATTTCTTGGTTTGCTAGTATGAATTTTAATCTTCTAGTACCATAAACTTCTTTATTTTCTTTAAAAGCACTAATAACAGCTTGTTCATAAATATTATTTTGAATTTTATTTTTTTTCTTTAAATTAAAATAATATGTTGATTTAGAGAGTTTTAAAAAATGACACATTGTGCGAATTTTATATTTAGATTTATTATTTGCAATAATCTCTACTTTCTGCCTATTATTAGTGCTGCTTGCTTTAAAATATCAATTTCCATTCGTAACTGTTTTAATTCTTTATTTGCTTGAATTAATTGTTTTTCTAAATCTGAAAGATTATCTTTAGTTTTAAAACTACCTGAATTAGTAAATTGCTTAATTCAATTGTAAGTAGCTGCTCTTGTAACATTGTATTCTTTAACAAGGCAAGATACTGATTTGCCACTTTGATATAAAGCTACTATTTGTTTTTTAAATTCATCTGAATATGAGTTAATAGTGACCATAATTATAATTCCTTTCTTTTAACTAATTTGTTCACTTGTCTATGTAATTAGTGTCCAATAAAGTGTAACCCATCCAAAAACATTTTAATGAACAAATAAGTGTTAAATCACAATTATATGTCCTTGGCGACAGCTTATCAGATAATGGTAATTTATCTAATATTTTTACTTATGATACTTGAAATATAGATAAAGTTAAATTTCAAGAACCTTTTTATCATAATTCATTTACTAATGGCGATGTTGCTGCTAGTATTTTAGCGAAAAAACTAGGAACAGAACTATTACCAGCTTGATATCAAAAAGGTAATAACTATGCTGTAAGTGGAGCACAAGCCGGACAAAATCATAGTTGAGAATATCAATTATTCTTAAATCATTATTCTATTGACCACCAAGCTAATCAATTATTAAAAGATCATAAAATACAAAAAAATGATGATATTTTTATTGAAATAGGTGGTAATGATCTGCTTTCTGCTATGGATGAAAATTCAACAGCAAAACAAGAGTCAATTATTAATAATGCAATAACAACTGAGTTTGAAACTGTTGATACATTAATTAATGCTGGTGCTCAAAATTTAATAATTGCCAATGTGCCTAACATTAGTAATATTCCAAAATATGTTAATGAAAAACAATCTGTTAAAGAAGTAGCAAACCACTTATCAAATGAATATAATAACAAATGAAATGATAAAATTACTGAATTAATAAAAAATAATTCTGATATTAATATCAGACCGTTTGACTTAGAAACTAATTTTAGTGATTTATTATCTGAAGCACAAGAAATAGGAAAAAATATTACTAATGAATCAATAAAATGATCAATTCCCGGTTTAGCTTTAAATTTAAATCCAAAATATATTGATGGAACAACTCCAGAAACTATTAATAATAATTTTTTCTTTGATTATGTTCATCCAAATAAATGAGCACATGATCAAATTGGTCTTGAACTATTCACTGAACTTACTTCATAAAAAATGCAACAGAAACAATTAATTAACAATATTTTTATTCTTAATTTATTTTAATATATATAGTATTAAAGTAGTATAATACATATAAAGCCAAGAAAGAAGGTGTATTTAATGATTAAAAAAATTAACGATGATCTAAATGATTATATTAGTGAACATCTAAAATATCAAATGCTTAGTTTTAAATTAAGTAATGATGCAAATCAAAAAGGATATCCTGGGTTTGCACGCTTCTTCCAAGTAGAAGCAGCTGATGCTGTTGTTCATATTCGTAAAATTTGTAACTATTTAATGGATCAAGATGCTCAAGTTGAAATTAAAGACATTAAAGTTCCAACTTTTACTACAAAAAACATTGAAGAAGCATTAAAAAAATTAAAATCTACTAAAGAAGAATTACTTGATTTTACTAATAAACTTGTTAAAAGTGCTCGTGAAAATAATGATAATTTAACTGCGAAATTTTATGACTGATTCTTAATTGATTTCTATGAAGAAATTGCTTATGAAAAAGACTTATTGGATTGAATTGCAATGTCTAATAGTAACCTTTATAAAATTGACAAACGTTTACTAAAAACTGAAGAGCCAGATACTTTAAAAGTTATTGTTCCATTTTATGAACCCGAATAAATTTCACATTTAACTCTTAATTTTCACCAAAAATGTATAAAAATTTTGTTGTATTTTTTTGTTTTTCTTCTACTTGATAGTTTAAACTGTATTCTCTTTTTTTACCTTCAATATTTATTTCATCTTTACTTTTATTACTTCATTCAATAACTTTTAACTTATTTTCTCCTAAATCAGTTTTAATATTAATTATTATTCATATATACTCATTATAAATCTCTTTAAGTTTTTGAAAATGCTTTTGAAATAAAAATTTATTTTTTTCACTATAATTACCTTCAAATGTAATCATTATTGAAATGTTTTCTATTATTTTTATTTGTTTTGCATACTCTTCTGATATTTTTTGTAATCTTCTTTGTTTATTATATTCGGTTTCATTTATTTCATTTCAATTATTGGAACCGTGTTGATAACCAATATCGAAAGAAGAAAATAATTCTGATGGAAATGCCATTTTTCTAAAAGTCTTTAATGAAAAATATAAATTATTTTTCATTGAATAAAAATCTACTCCTATATACTGACTATTAGCATCATATAATATTTCTTTTTCTTCTTCTTTAAAATTATTTTCAATTATATAATTAACAATTTTTTGAATTTTTACCAATTCTCGTACATCATATGTTGGATTATTTTTTTGATCTAATTCTTCTCTTAATTCATTTATTACCTTACTAATAATTTTAGAATGTTTTGTGACAACAATTACATCATAAAAATCTGTATCAAAATATAATTTATAATTATCATTTTTTTTAATTTTAATATTTAATAAAATACCATAACAAGCATAAAGAAATCTAGGGAGTGAACGTTTTAATTCAACATCACCATCTAAATAAATGCCTCCATATTGGTTTAATATAACAATTCTTATAAAATCTGATGCTGATTTTAGTTTTTCTTTAATTGCTAATCTATTATTTTTAAATATTTGTTCAAATATTACTACATCATTATTTTCTAAATTTTCTATTTCTTTTAAACTAATAATTTTAATATTATTAAGTAACTTATGTTGTTGTTTTTCATTTTCAGTAATTTCTCTATTTTTTTCATTTTTAGAAATTCATAAAATAACTTCACGTTCATGTTGGTGTAATAAAGCCGCATAAATTATATTATTTCTTACAGTAATTGGTATTTCTCCAATTCATACAAAATGAATTGGATATTTATTATCTATAACTGACATTTTTTTAATAACTCTTATATTTTATTTAAATGCATTGTTTAAAAATGATAATTCATCTTCGATATTTAATCTTGGAAATAATAACTCTTTTTTATTAACAGATTTATTAAAAACTTCATTCAAGTTAATATTGACTATTGGTTTAGTAATTTTTAAGACACCCAATTGTTCATGAATTTTTAATGAACTATTAACCAAAATTGGACTTAATAAAGCACTACTAATAATTAAAATATTTGCTAATAAATTTAAAATATTATGTAATTCAATAGTTTTATTATTTTTATGTAAATCTCATGGTTTTGTTAAATCAATTAATTTATTACCACTAGTTATTAATTTAAAAACGACATTAATTGCTTCATGAATTTGATACTCATCCATTTCAATATTAAAATCATTAATAGTACTTTTAATAATTTTAATTATTTCTATTGCTTCTGGTTGTAACTTATTTAAATTAACTTTGGGAATTTTACCATCACAATATTTAATGATCATTGTAACTGTTCGCGAAAGCAAATTACCTAAATCATTAACAAGATAAGAGTTATAACAATTTAAAAATAATTCATGACTATATTTTGCATCATGACCAATAATAATTTCTTTCATTAAAAAAAACCGTAATCCATCTGCACCATAACGATTTACTAATACTAAAGGATCAATAACATTACCTTTTGATTTTGACATTTTTCCTTCTTCATTAGTAATTCAACCGTGAGCCAAAATTCGATTTGGTTGTCTCAAGTTTAATGCCATTAATAAAATTGGCCAATAAATCATATGAAAACGACTAATTTCTTTACCAACTAAATTCACAATTTCACAATTTGAATCTAGTCAAAATTTTTTAAAATTAATGTCATCATCTTGTAAATAACCTAATCCTGTTAAATAATTACTTAATGCATCAATTCAAACATAAATAACATGTTTTGGATTTTCTAATACTGGTACCCCTCAAGTAAAACTCGTTCTAGTAACACTTAAATTTTCTAAGCCTGGCGTAATAAAATTATTAATCATTTCCGTTTTACGATTAAGTGGTCATAAAAATAATGGGTGTTCATCATAATATTTTAATAATTGTTTAGTATATTTTTCCAATTTTAAAAAATATGATGGTTCTGATAAAGTAGTAATATTACCTTGACATATTTTACATGTATTATTAGTTTTATTAATTTGGCTATCTGTCAAAAATTCTTCACAAGAAATACAATATGAGCCTTCATATTTTCCCAAATAAATATCATTTTGTTTTAATAATTTGCTGAATATTTTCTGAACACTTAAAATATGATTTTTATCAGTTGTTCTAATAAATTTATCATAATCAATATTTAAGTTTTTTCATAAATTCTTAAACCCAACAACAATATCATCAACAAATTTTTGTGGAGTTTGTTTATTTTCATCCGCCTTTTTAGCAATTTTTTGACCATGTTCATCACTTCCAGTTAAAAAGAATACTTCATAACCTTGCATTTTCTTATAGCGAGCTAAAACATCAGCAATAATTGTTGTATAAGCATGTCCTAAGTGTAACTTAGCACTAGGATAATAAATAGGGGTAGTAATATAAAATTTTTTTGTCATTATTTGCTCCTAAATTTAATAATTATAATTTTACATTAAAATAGTATTTTTTATTGTAATACTTATTTAAATTAATAATATTTTATTAATCTTTATTTTTTTATAAAATCGAACATTTTTGTTGATATTGATTTTTATTAAAACCATTATCAGAGTTAACAGCATCTATATCAACATTTAAGTAAAACTGATAATCACTATTTACGTGTGAAAGAACACTACTTTTTTCATTATCATAATTATTTACTGGTAAATACTGATTACCATTACTCATTAATGGTTGATTTTGTAATTTTCCTGAAATTGCAAAATCATATCAATGTCTCAAAAGATCATTTTTTTCTCATTGTCTTCTTTTTTCTTTTTCTATTTTTTCTAAAATATTATTAAGTTTTAAAATTTTTAATCCAACCTTTTTCAATTCTTCTTTTTGATTACTTATATTAACTTTTTCACATACTATTTTGTTAATTCGTTTTTTTTCAAAATTATAATAACCAAAAGTTAAAAACTTAACTAATTTATTCTTAAATTTAAAAATTTTACTTGTTTTTTGTTTTTCGAAAATTTCTAACTTTTTAATAATATTTATATTATAAGAAAGAAATATAGATTGTTTTTTTAATATATGACTGCAATGTTTTTTCACATTTATATTTCTTATTACTAATATAATATAATATTATTTTTATTTTATTAATTTTCTTTTTTAATAAATTAATATCTAATTCTCCATTATCTTTTAAGTATCGATCATCTAAAACATCATAAAAATGTTCTTCATTATCATCATAGCTTGTAATAAAATTAAAATGTTGATTTATAAAAGGAAAACTATTATCGATTTTGTATTTCTTCATAATTTTCACTCCTTAAACTTATATAATCTAGTGACTAATTACAATATTTTCTTAATCTTTTATATTTATTGATTATTAGATAAAATAAAAAAAATAAAAATTAATAAATTAAATGCTAATTAAATTTAATATTAAACATTATTTATCTTTAAAAACTTTTTTAAAAATATAATCAACATTTATTAAAAAAATATTATTATTACAACATTCATTTAACTGTTCACTAGTTAAATATTGATTAATATTATTCTTTATTAATACATCTTTAAAATTAATCATTTTATTTTGTGCTTCTAAAGTGCATTTTTGAATAAAATCATAAGCAATTTCACGTGTTATTTTTGGATTATTTTTAATAATAGTCAATAAAATTACTTGTGAAAAATAAAGTTCATTAGCTTTAGCAATATTATTTGCCATGGCACTAGTATTAATTACTAAATTATCTAAAATATTTGTCATTCTATTAATAATAAAATCTAATATATGATAAATATCAGGTAACATAATGCGTTCATTAGAACTATGAGAGATATCACGTTCATACCATAATAAATTATTCTCATATACTATACTATTATAACTTCGAACTAATCTTGCTAAACCACAAATATTTTCAGAACGAATTGGATTTTTTTTATGTGGCATTGAACTTGAACCTTTTTGTGAAATAGAAAATCCCTCTAAAAGTTCATTAACTTCGCTACGTTGACTCAAACGAATTTCTAAAGCTATTTTTTCAATTGTTGTAGCAATTGAACTTAATTGTGTAATTAAAAAAATCAAACGATCACGTTGTACTACCTGCGTAGCACAACTGTCAACTTCCATTTTTCATTTTTTAGCAATAAATTCACTAACTTTTGGCGAAATATGAACAAAATTACCCATAGCACCCGTAATCTTAATAACTTCAACTTGTTTTCTTGCTAATTCCAACCTTACTAACTGTCTATTTATTTCATCGTATCATAAAGCAAATTTTAATCCTAATGAAGTTGGTTCACCAAAAATACCATGACTGCGACCAATTACTAATTGATTTTTATATTTAAACGCTAACTCTTTTAATTTCAATTGTAAAGTAATTAAAGCTTTTTCAATAATTTCATTTGAAAATTTTATTTGTAGATTTTGGACACTATCAACCATATCAGTTGAAGTTAAACCATAATGAATTCAACGACTTTCAGTTTTTAAGTTAGCACTCAACATTCTAGTAAAAGCAACTACATCATGCTTAGTTTCTAATTCTAATTTATTCATTAATTCAATATCTAATTTAGCATTTTTTTTAATTAATTGAAAATCTTTAAGAGGAATTATATTTAAATGTTGTAATGATTCACAAACATCAATTTGAAAATTCATTCATAAGTTTAAACGATTTTTCATATTTCAAATATTAGTCATTGCTTTTGTTTCGTAACGTTCAATCATTTTTACTCCTTAATAAATATAGTTTGTTTACGATCTGGACCAACAGAAAATATTCTAATTGGAACACCCACCAACTCACTAATTTTTTTTAAATAATTTTTAGCATTTTCTGGTAATTCATCATAACTAGTAATATTAGTAATATCTTCATTTCAGCCAGGCATAGTAATAAAATGTGGTTGACATTTATTAAAGTTATTAATTTGAGAAGGTATGTATCTAATTATTTCGCCATTTAAAGTATAATGCGTACAAATGCTTAATGTTTCAATACCAGTAAGCACGTCTAACAACATAATAGCTAAACTAGTAAATCCATTAATTTGTGCACTATACTTAGCAATAACTGCATCAAATCATCCAATTCTTCTTGGTCTTTTTGAAACTGTGCCATATTCATTACCAGTCATACGAATATAATCTGCTAATTTACCAAAAACTTCACTAGGAAATGCACCAGCACCAACTCTTGTACTGTATGCTTTAGTTACACCAATAATTTCGTTAATTGCTTTTAAAGAAATACCTGAACCAATAGCAATTGAACTAGCACTTGGATTAGAAGATGTTACAAAAGGATATGTACCATGATCTAAATCTAATAAAGTACCTTGTGCTCCTTCAAATAATATCTTTTTATTTCTAACTAATTGTTCATTTAAAAATTGACCAGTATCAATAATTAAATCTTTAAAGTATGGTAATAATTCTAATAAACGATTATATATTGTTTGCGCATTAAATTCTTTTTCATATCCATAAACATTTTTTAATATTTTATTTTTAATTAACAAATTATCAGTAATCAATTCTAATAGCCGATCCTTATCTAATAAATCACCCATTCGAATTCCAATCCGATTAATTTTATCAGCATAACAAGGTCCAATTCCTTTTTTAGTAGTGCCAATAGCTTTATCGCCCTTAATTTTTTCTTCATATTCATCAAATGCTAAATGATAAGGTAAAATAATATGAGCACGATCAGAAATCCGTAAATTTTGACAACTAAAACCGGCAGCTTTTAAATATTCAATTTCAGAAACTAATTTTTCTGGATTAACAACACAACCATTAGCAATAACACAATATGAATCTTTATTAAAGATACCAGAAGGAATAATACTTAATTTATATTTTTGATGATCAAAAACAATTGTATGTCCGGCATTATCACCACCACTTCAACGAACAATAACATCAGAATTTTGACTATAATAGTCAGTTATTTTACCTTTTCCTTCATCACCTCATTGACAACCAATAATAGCGGTAGTTTTAAATGGTTTTGGTTGATCAATTTTTGATATTAAAATATTTTTAGTATTAACAATTTTATTAGCGATTTTTTGATTTTCTTCTTTTATTATATTTTTTGATTTTTCAAAATCTACTTTCATCTTATTAATGATTGGCTTAACAGTGTCAGTTTTTATTGATTGCGTTTTTACTTTAGTTGCTTTTTTTACATCTTTAACTTTTGGTTTAATAGTTTTATTAAGTTGTTCAACTTTAGTTTTTGCCTTTTCTATTGTTGGTTTGATTATATTTTTTTTTGCTTTCATATTGTCTCCTTTATACTCAAAAAAAGTATTTATAAATTTATAAATTAATTATATAATTATTTAATAATGATTATCAAAATATTGTTATTAAAATAAACTAGTAAAGGAAACTTAAAAAATGAAATGAAATTTTGATAATGACAGTTTTCAAAATGATAATAATGATGATTTTGACAAACTTTGTCCTATTTGTAAGCAAAAATTACTAGAAGCAAAACTTGAAAAAATAAATGAAATAAATCAATATCAGCAAACACAAAATGATATTTTATTAATTGAAGAAATAAAAAAAGAATTAGAAAAAATTAAAAAAGAAAAAGAAACACAACTTTATGTTTACTTATGTAGAAAACATAAAAATGAAAATATTCTTTAATATTTTTATAATATATTAATTATTTTTTATTATATTTATTCATAATATTTTCAAATTTACTATCAGTAATTCAACTACTAATGCTTTCTACAAAAAATTGTTTATGATCTTTTATATTCTTTAACTCATCATTACTAAACTTACTCAAAACTCAATCAGCCGTGTTAAAATTAGGATTTTTACCAACACCAATTCTTAATCTTTGAAAATCTTTACTACCAATTTGATTAAAAATACTTTTAATTCCATTATGACCAGCAGCACTAAATTTTTGTTTGTATTGAAATTGACCAAAATTTAAATCAACTTCATCGTGAATAATTAACACATTTTCAATTTTAATTTTAAAATAATTCATAAAATTTGAAACACAAAAACCTGATAAGTTCATAAAAGTTAATGGTTTTAAAAAAATAACATCAGTGCCATTAACAACAGTTTTAACATATTGACCATTAAATTTAGTTTGATTAATTTTTAATTGTAATGTTTCACAAATCATATCAATAATAATAAAACCAATATTATGACGTGTCAATTCATACTCTTTACCTGGGTTTCCTAATCCAATAACTAATTTCATCTATTTTAAATTTCCTCTTTATTATTTTTTACTATTTTTATTATTAATTTTTTTTATTAATTCATTTGTTTTATCATCATAAACTTTTGTTAATGATTTATTATTAATTGAAGCATCAATCATTTTTGCAATAAAATCAGCAATTGAAATAATTTTTAAACCATTAAACTTTTTTTCCTCAGAAATTTCAATAGTATTAGTAATAACAACTTCCTTAATAATTCCATCAATAACAGCTTGTTTCAAATTTTTTGAAGCTTGACCACTAAAAATACCATGAGTAGCTAAAATATAAACTGATTTTGCACCATGTTCTTTAATAGCTTTTGCTGCATTAATAATAGTACCACCTGTATCAATCATATCATCAATAATAATAGCATTCTTTTCTTTAACATCTCCTAATACAAACTTAACTTGACTTTGATTAGGAGTTGTTCTTCTTTTATCAATAATTGCCAAAGGTACACTTAAATAATTACCCAATCTTCGAGCACGAGTAACACCACCATGATCTGGAGATACAACAACTAAATTAGTTAAATTTTCTTCAATTAAATAAGATGCTAAATCTTGAGTTGCTCGTAAATCATCAACAGGAACATCAAAAAATCCTTGTTCTTGTGGTGAATGTAAATCAACAGTAATAACACGATCAACACCCGCAACAGTTAATAAATTTGCAACAAGTTTACAAGTAATAGGTTGTCTACCACCTTGTTTTCGATCTTGACGAGCATAACCAAAATAAGGAATTACTACATGAATTTTAGCAGCAGATGCACGAACTAAAGCATCAACAAAAATTAATAATTCCATTAAATTATCATTAGTTGGCGGCGAAGTTGATTGGATAATATATACCACTTTCTCTCGTACTGATGTTATAGATTGAATGTTAAATTCACCATCAGTAAAACGACTAATTTCTGCTTTTCCAGGTTCAATATTAAGTTTTTTACAAACTTCTTGTGTAAATTTTTGACTAGCACTTAAACCAAAAACTACAATGTTTTCTACATTATTCATTAAATCCTCCTTTACATGTTTCTAAAAATTATAATTATAATTTCATTATACAATGTTTATTACAATTTAAGTATATTAAATTTAAAGACTATTAATTAAAAATAATTAATAAAAAGTTATATCTTTTGCAAGAAAAAATAAAATCATTATAATAGTTAACGGATAATAAATATTTAAAAATATGTTTATTAATAAACAAGGATTATTGCTGAGGTGTTTTATATACTTATTATCCACATTCTAATATCATTAATTTTAATAATTATTTTGAAAGGTATTTATTATTAATAATAGTAAATAACTGGTAAAACATTGAAAATGTTAATTCTTCAGATCTTATTGTTAATGATCAAGATAAGTCGTTAATTAAATTAACGGCTTTTTCTTTGCTATTTAAATAAATACCCAAATTGTTAACTAATGTTTTTCTCTTATTAACAAAACAACTTCTTACAAATTTTCAAAATAATTGTGGTTCATCAAGTTGAAATTTAGGATTTACTTTAAAATAAACAACACTACTTGTAACATTAGGTATCGGAGTAAAATTATTAGGACTAACATCAAAAATAATTTTAACATCACAATAAAATTGACACATAACAGAAAGATTATTATATACTTTAGTTTTAGGTTTAGCACAAAATCTTTGTGCAACTTCTTTTTGCATCATTAATGTAAATGAATCAAATAATTCAATATTTTCTAATAATTTTAAAACAATTTGTGAAGTAATATAATAAGGCAAATTTGCAATTACATGAATTTTTTGATTTATTGCAAATTCTTCATTAATGATTTTTTTTAAATCTAAATTTAAAAAATCATCATTTATAATTTTTAAATTTTTGTATTCATTTAATTCTTTTTCTAAAACAGGAATTAATTTTTTGTCAATTTCAATTGTCACAACTTTTTGCGCAGTGCTGAGTAATTTATTAGTTAAATGACCAATGCCCGCTCCAATTTCAACAATGCCATCTTCATCTTTAAAATTACTAGTTTTAACAATTTTATCAATTATATTATTATTAATTAAAAAGTTTTGTCCAAACTTTTTAACTGCATGTAAGTCGTATTTTTTCAATATTTTTTTTGGATTTTCCATTATTATTCTCCAATTCACATTTTTAGTTAATTATATACTAGTAATAATTAAACAAATAGTTAGCCAACTAATCATATATGCTAAATTTACTACTAGCAAATCTACATGTGGTAATATTAACATATATCAACTTAATAAATAAATATTAATTTGAGTGGGAAAAGGAGATGATTTTTATATGGCAACAAAAATAGAGGTTGCTAATGACGGACACAATAACCAAGACGTTAATATTGTTTCTCTAGATTTAGGAACAAGAAATTTAATTGTCAGAGTTAATGGAAGGGTTGTTTATAGTCAACCATCAGCAATTGTATTTGATACAGAAAACGGAGAAGTATTCATTGGTGAAGCCGCTTTATTAATGAAGGAAAAAACTCCAGCGAATAAAATTTTCAGAGAACCAATGGCTAATGGTGTTATTAGTGACAATAATGCTTTGATTGCTTTATTAACTGAAATTTTTACACAAATTATTGATGTGAAAGCTGAAAAAATTTGAGAAAATTCAGTAGCGCTTGTAGCTATTCCATCTAAGGTTTATAAATTAGATAGAACTGTTTTACGTGAAATTCTACAAGGAAAAAAAATAGCTAAAATTCCAATTTATAGTGATAAATTTCCCAATAGATATAATGCAAGTAATGAAAGCGTAATGAAATCTGAAAAAGTTGTTATTGTTCCTGAAGTAAAATTGGCAGCTATTGGTGCTGGGGAAGCACTTTGAGATGCTTCAGGAGTATTTATTCTTGATATTGGTGGTGGAACTTCTGACTGTGCCATTTTATCAAGTGGAGAAGTTATTGTTCAAGATTCAATTCCAATTGCTGGAAATGCTATTGAACGTAGTATTAAAGAACATTTTGAAAAAATGCACTATATATCTCTTAGCTCAATGGAGGCTGAAAAAACAAAAATTAGTGCTGGTATTTGAATAGATGGTGAAAAAGATAGTGAAAATAAAATTACTATCCATGGAAAAAGTACTAAAACTAAAAAACCTGAACAAATTACAGTTCCTAAGCAAGAAGTAGCTAGAGTAGTTACTGAAGCCTTTGAACCAATTGTTGCACTATGTAGTGACATTATTGATAAAGCTGGACCTGCCTTTTCAGAAATGATTATGAAAGACGGTTTAACTATCACTGGTGGGGGTGCTTTGCTTGAAAATATTACAACTTATCTAAAAAAACGACTAAATTTAGAACATGTGGTATCTGCTAATAATCCAAGAGAATGTGTAATTAGAGGGACTCAAGCCTATGAAACTCATAAACAAGATGTATATGAAAAAGGATTCATTAGACCAAGTAATTAAAATTCCAGGTGTGTAGAAGGAGGAAAAAAATGGGATTATTTGATAAAAAACCCAAAGAAAACTTAAATAAAAAAAGTAATATTAAGTCTATTAATGACTACCAATGATTAGCTTTAGATGTTGGAACAGAAAACTTTAAAGCAAGGTATGTTAACATTGGACTTACATATGATGCTCCAACTTATATTGCTGAAGACTATGAAAAAAATGTTATTCTTTATGGTGAAGAAGCTAAAGTTTTAATTGATAAAACAAATGAAAATGTTGTTATTAAGCGTCCAGTTCGTGATGGTAATATTGCTGATCCAGATGCTTTACAACGTATCCTTGCTAAAATTTTTCAAGATTTTAGACTTGAAATTAAAGATTCAAAACAAGCTGATAAAAACCGTAATTTAATTGTTTTAATGGCAACACCAAGTGAAATTAATTCAGTACAAAGAGAAGCATTAGAAAATATAGTTCATCGTTTAGGAGCACTTCGTGGTTTTGTACAAGAAGAAGTTAAAATGGCAGCTTTAGGTTCAGGACAAGATATTTTTGGAACAGCAATTATGTGTATTGATATTGGAGGAGGAAGTACTGATATTGCTGTCATTAATAATGATTCAATTTTATATTCATATACAACACATTGTGCTGGAGATTTTTTAACACAAAAAATTCAAGAATACATAGCTAAAAAGCATGCTTTAAAAATTGGTACTAAAGAAGCAGAAGATGTTAAAAAGAACATCGGTTCACTTATGAAATATCAAGATGAAAAACCATATACTATTTCAGGTGTTTCATTACCTAGATTAGACTCTCAGCCAGGAGAAACAATGTCAATTTCTAAAACTATTGAAATTACACCAGAAGAAATTCGTGAAAATGTAATGCAAGTTCAATTTAGAGAACATGTTATTCCATCAATTCGTAGAGTACTAAGAACTTCTGGGGAAAAAGCTGCTGGTAGTGTTAGTGACTTAAAGAAAAAAGGTAAGGGAATCACAATTTGTGGTGGTGGAGCTTACATTAAAAAAATTGATGAATTTATTAAAGAAGAATTGGCTAAGGAATATTTCATCGAAGTTAAAGCTGAAAAAGGTACAAAACCAATTCGTCAAAAATATGAGGGAGATATTTTTGAAGTACGTGTTGCTCAAAATCCTTTAGATAATGTTATTGATGGTTGTGTAAAATATCGTGATACAATTTACAAACAATTAATAGCTGAACAAAATCCTAACCGCGAAATTCTAACAAAAGATGAAGATTTAGGATAAAAAATAAGTTTAAATAAAATGCACTTTTAAAATTTATAGAAGTGCATTTTTTACTTATATAAATAATAAATTACTATTCAAAATGAAATGAAAAAAAATTGGGTGGGTTACACTTTATTGGACTATTATTTATATTTAAAAAACTATTTGCATTTGTAAATGTTAAACCAATCGTTCCTAATAATGTTACTAAAGCTTTCATATATATTTTCCTTTCATAAATTAAAATATTACATTTTTATTTTTATAAATATTCCATAATTTATTTTATTAAACTTCTGGAACCCAATTAACTTTTAAATCATTATTTTCACCAATAAAATGGTTTTTTCCCTCATCTGTTAATGTTAATTTAACATGTGTATCATGTTCTTTTAAATCTTCTGTAGTTAAAGGATCACCATCTACTTTTACAATATTAATCATATTAATATCTAATTTAGAAAAACCATTTTGTTTTTTTAATTCTTTTACTAAAATAGTTTTAAATTCAGCAATATCTGCTTTACAATTTACAGTTGGAGTTGTTAAAAATTTTAAGTTTTGTTTAACAAATAAATTTAATGAAACATCGTATCCTACTGTTTGATCTACTAGTTCAACTTTATTTGTTTCTTCTTTTACTCCTTTATATAAATTTAATTTAATTTTAATTGTAATAAAATTTTCTGAACCAATAATTAAACCTTGTTGATCTTCTGCAGAATATATTGCTACTAATTCATTTTCTTTAACTTCAATATTTTTATCTTTGGAAATTTTTTGAACTGGAACTGTATTATTAATTGGTACTATAATTGTTGCTAAATCTACTGTTAATTTTGATCAAACAAAATCATATGTATTATTTTCTTCGTTATATTTAATACCAAAACCTTCTAAATTACTAAAGTCATCAACATTATAACTAGAAGCAAATGATTTACTTAAAATACTTTCTGATGTTTTACAAGCAACTATTGCTGTTGTACTTACTGTTGTAAATTCAATCGTTCCTAAAATATTTAATCATTTTTTCATTTTTATAAAAACCCCCTTTTTATACACTTATTATATTATTATTTTAAAAAAAAATTAAAAAAATACATTTTTAAATGTCAACAATATTTTTTATTGATTAAATTAAAATGTATTTTTTATATTTAAAATTATTATTTTAACTGTATAAAAAGTATAGGTCATTAACTATTTTAAAAGTAATAACTTTAACTTTATATAAAAAATACAAATTAAAAAACTAATTGTTTTTTAATTTGTTCAGAAATTTCTTTACTTTCTAAAACTTCAATTAACTTTAAACCAAATTCAAATGCAGCACCAATTGATTTTCCAGTTATAATATTATTATCAACTACTACTTTTTCATCTAAAATAATACTTTTATTTAAACCAATATTAGTGCCTGGATAATGCGTAATTTTTTTGTTATCTATTAAATTTAATTGACCTAAAATTTGGGGTGCTGCACAAATAGCAGCAATAAACTTATTACTATCTTTAGCAAAAATAACTAATATTGATTTTAATAATTCATTTTTGCTTAAGTTTTCTACTCCAACTTTACCACCCGGTAAAATTAGCATCTTATAACTTAACAAATCAATATCACTGATTTTCTTTTCACATAAAATAAAAACATTATGACTTGATTTGATTTTTAAGTCATTTTCAATACTTACTAAATCAATAACAATATTAGCCCTTCTTAATAGATCAATAGTAATTATTACTTCACCCATTTCATAGCCTGTTGCTAAAAAAATAGCTACTTTAAACTTCTCATTATTACTCATTATTTCTTTTCAATTCATTATTTAATTTAAAAACATTAATAGCATTTTCCCTAGTTGCATTAATAATACTTTGTTTTGGGATCTTCTTTAATTCAGCTATTTTATTAACTGTAAATATTATATTTTCTGGATGATTAATTGTTAATCCATTTTTGGGATTTTTGCCTCTTTTTGGTTCAGGAGTTAAATATGGCGCATCTGTTTCAACTAATATTTTATTAATTGGTATATTTTTTGCCACCTCTTGTAACTTCAAAGCATTTTTATATGTCACATTACCTGCAAAAGAAATATAAAAACCTTGTTTTATAAATTTTTCAGCTATTACTTTTGTTCCTGTAAAACAATGAAGAACACCATTAGTAATATTTTCTTTTTTAATAATTTCAAAAGCATCTTCAAAAGCATTACGAATATGTAATAATACAGGTAATTTATGTTCTTTAGCTAATTTTAATTGTTCAATAAATCATTTTTTTTGCAATTGTGGTTCTGTAAATTTATGATAATAATCTAATCCAATTTCACCAATAGCAACTACTTTACCGGTTGCTATTAATTTTTTCAATTCTGAAATAGTATTACTATCGCAAGTATTTACTTCTGTTGGATGAATACCTACAGCTGCATAAAGATTAGGAATTTTTTCTTCACTCTCAAATTCATAAATTTGACTAACAGCTTGCTTACTAGTATTTAAGTCAAAACCAACATTACAAATACTACCAATGCTATCACCTGCTGAATAAGCATCAGTTAATAATTTTAATATTTCTGTTTCATCATAATGTTTTGACATTAAATGACAATGAGTATCAAAAATTCCATTATTAGCCATATATTTTACCTTCCCTTTTATTTTCCTAAACAAAATCTTTTAAAAATTTCATCTAATAAATCAGTTTCAAATTTTTTACCTTGCATTTCTAAAATCTTATTTCATGCAGTTTGTAAGTGAACAATAATTAAGTCTATTGAAATATTCTTTTTTAAATCTTTTAATGCTTCTGAAATACTAAGTTCAATTTCATCCAAATATGCTAATTGTCTTGTATTAGCAAAAAGTAATTCTTTATCAAAATTAATTTCAGTAGTTATAATTTTATTTTTTATTCCTAAAATTAGATTTTCAATTTCGCCCATTATTGCACTAACTTTTACCACATTAAAATTATTTTTAATGTCTAATTTTAATTTTAACCTTAAATCCGTTTTATTAATAGCAATAAGGTAATTTTTATGTTTTATTTTTTCTAATAATTGTTTATCCTCAACACTTAAATCTTTTGAACCATCAAGTACTAATATTATTAAATCTGCTTCATTTAAAGCCTTATGTGATTTATCAATACCTGCTTTTTCGATATCATTTAAAGTATGACGTATACCTGCTGTATCAATTAAATTTAAACTAATATCACCCAAATTAATTTTGCCTTCTACCAGATCTCTTGTTGTTCCTTCTTCATTAGAAACAATAGCTTTATCTTCATTTAAAAGCACATTTAATAGGGAAGATTTTCCAACATTAGGTTTTCCAATAATAACTGTATTAATTCCTTCTTTTATAGTTTTAGTAATTTTACTATGTTCTTTAATAACTTTTATTTTATTTAAAAATTTTTCAACTAATGGAATAACATTATTAATTGTTTTTTCCTCAACTCCATCGTATTCAGGATAATCAATATTAACTGTTATATTAGCAATTAAAGTTAGTAATTCTGAAGATAATTCATAAATTAGTACTCTTGTTTTACCACTTAAACTATTAATAGCGGTTTTTAAAATAGTATTATTTTCAGCCATAATTAAATCATTAATAGCTTCTGCTTCAATTAAATCAATTTTATCATTTAAATAAGCTCTTCTCGTAAATTCTCCTCTTGTTGCCATTCTCATACCTGTAGATAGTAATAATTGCAAAATTTTTTGTGTTATTAACACTCCGCCATGACAATTAATTTCAATTGTATCTTCACCTGTAAAAGATTTGGGAGCGCGATAACATGCCAAAACAACTTGATCAATTTTATTCTTATTATGATCAATAATATATCCTGTTATTAAAGTGTGACCTTTCTGATTTAAAATATCTTTATCAAAAACCTTATTTAATAACTCATAAGTATCTTTTCCTGAAATTCTAATAATACTGATTGCTTGATTTAAAGGTGCGGTTGCAATTGCAGTAATAGTATCATTTAACATTTTTTTCCTCTTTTCATTTAAACAATCTAAGATTTTAAATCTTAGATTACTCTAATTTTCCAATCTAATTACTACATGTCGGTTATAACCTATACCTTCAGAAAAACTTGATATTCCTTCAATATTTTTAACTATTTCATGTATAATTTTTCTTTGGTTATTAGGCATTGATTCAAAATGAAACATTTCTTTACTTATTCTTATTTTTTTTATAATTTCATATATTCTAATTTTAAAATTTTGTTTTTGAATATTTAAATAATTATTAACATTTATTACTATTTGATAGTTTCTTTTAAATTTTATTTCTAAATAAGTAATAAGTAAATTTTGTAAAGCACTAATTGTATAACCTTTTTTGCCAATTAAAATTGAATTTTTATACTTAGAATTAATATTAATATAAAATTTATTACCATTTAATATTATTTCTTCTTGATAATTTTTTATATTAAAAAGTTCCAATAAATCATGTCATTTATCATTAAAATAATTTTTAACATCATTTTCATTAAAAATAAAAATTTTAGTAATAGTTTTAAATAAACGTTTTTCTATACCTAATTTTATATAAAATGTTTTGGGGGGCAAATTTTTGATAGTTTTTTCTAAATCAATATTTTTTTTAAATGATTTAATTTCCATCTTTTTTTCTCCACATTATAATAAATTACTTATTTTTTTTAGGTTGAACAACTATTTCAGATTTTGTAAATATCTTTTTAATCTTACTTGAAAATGGTGTACTAATTGTACCATTTTTTTTATAACGACTACGTTTATGTTTATTATAGTAATGAAAACCAAGAGTTTGAAATATTTGTAATATTCCAGAAATAATTCAATAAATGCCTAATCCTGAAGGAGCAACACATACATAAAATAAAAACATAAAAATCATAACGCTTTGAATAATAACTTGTTTTTTTAATGCAGCTTTTGCTTCTTTAGTTTTAATCTTCTGTCGTGAACGATTTAAAAACATCGGTAATAACATAGAAACTAATTGTGTTGGTATATATATAACAATAATTATTAAATACATAAATTGGCCATGAGTAACCATAGTTCATGGTTGTTCAACTAAACTAATAGCACCAACAACAGTATTTTTTAATAAATTAGTTGATTTCATAACAGTAAACATAGCTGTTAAGAAAGGAAGTGATAAAAACATTGGAATAAAAGCAGCCATTGGATTTATTCCTTCTTTTTTATAAATAGCCATTAATTCCATTTGTTGTTTTTGTTTTGCACTTGGATCACGTGAATGTTTATATTTGGCTTGAATTTCGGAAGTTTTCATTTGCACTGATTGCATTTTTTCTTGATTTTGTTGGGCTTTAAAAGTAAATACTAATGTAATAAGTTTAATAATTAACGTTGTAAAAATAATAGCAAAAATAACACTTACTGATCAGTATTTTGAATTTACATCAACTCCACCACTTAATCCAGCAGAAATACTAACTAAGATTCAAGCGATTGGATAAACAAACATTCCAAAGAACGGTGATTTAGTTTGCGTTCAAGCTTCACTTCATGTTCTAATCCCTGTAAATCCATATTCATAAATATTATTACCATTAAAATGAAAAATGTGATTTTTTGCCACATCACTGTTACCAATAAGTAATTCAAAAAAAACAGCCGCTACATTATATCTTTGAAAATCATAAGCTGAAATAACATCACTAGTTGCAACATTAGGATCACCCATAGTCTGACCACAACCTCAAAGTGTTGACATCAATAAAAAAGTTCCTAAAATAATTTTAGTTAATTTTCATGTTATTTTTAATCAAACGTTTTTTTTCTGTTGTTCAGGAAATAAAAACTTTTTATATTGCATTAAATTTACTCTCCTATAATGGGATTTTCATTAAAAGATGTAATAAAGAACTAAGATTTTCTTCATATGTATTAGATAAATAATTTTTTCTAATCATAATTACTATATCTACTGGTCAATCTTTTTTAATATCTACTAACATTCCTCGTACTTGACGTTTAATCTTATTACGTGCAAAAGCAAAACGAACTAGTTTTTTTCCTACTGATACGCCTACTCGTATAGTTTCAAAATCTACTCTATTCATATAATAGATAAAAAATTGACCATTTGAAATACTTTTTCCTTCATTAATTAAATATTTAAAATGATGATTTTTCAAAAGGCGGTATTTTTTTTCCATATTTTGTTCACCTTATTTTATTTTTTAAACTATGCTGTTAATTTTTTACGTCCTCTTTGACGTCTTCTTTTAATAACATTAATCCCTGTTGCAGATTTCATTCTTGCAAAAAAACCATGAGTTTTTTGATGTTTTCTCTTACTTGGTTGATATGTCGGTTTCATTTTTTTCTCCTTTTTTTAAAAATTCTAATAAAAAATCATTAAGAGTATTCTAACATAATATTTATATCTTAACAAATTATTCTGTTTATTTTTAATTTTATTTTTAATAAAAACAATATTAGTTTAACAAAAAAATAAATCATTTATAATATTAAATAATAAATATTATTTTTTTTTATTTTTTTAAAAGTATAATACAGATTATAATTATAAAAAAGTTATCAACATTAATCCACAATTCATCCACAATAATTATATTAATTAAAGAGGTTTTTAAA